>JAGBHM010000023.1 GCA_017935505.1 Bacteroidales bacterium
CCTGAACATGTCTGATACCCGTTAAAGGGAATACCTAGAGGGACCCATAGTTCACATCATTCAGACCTACGTCAAAGGTACAATAAAAGAGCACCATAACTCCATATTGGAATTATGGTGCAAATCTAAAAGAGGGACCCGGCGCGAAGCGTTGGGAGGGATGGAGTCGGAACTTGTTCCGACGGAACCAAGCCAAACTTACCCTATCGTCACTGTCGTAATAGCCATATAAACACGAAAGAAGGCGACTAAATCACTTATTAGTCACCCTCTTTCTGTTATAATGTTTTATGAATATCGCTATTATTGCCGATTCTTAGCAGCAAGCGCAGCAGCCGTTTGCAACGATATGAGCTTTAACTGCAACAGCAACGAAAACAACTACAAGAACAGTTGAGATAACCAAGCTCACAACTTTCCAGCGTTTCATCCAGATATTGTTGTTGAGACCAAGGGTATGCAATGCGCTCCAGAAACCGTGGTTGATGTGCAACCAAAGAGCTGCAAACCAAACGATATAAACTATAACAACCCAAAGAGGTTTGAAAGTCTCTTTCATAAGAACTGAACCAACTTCAGGATGGCCGCCCATCATCTCTGGCAACTGCATTTTAGCCCAGAAATGTGTAAGGTGGAATGCCAATACACCTAGTACGATGATACCCAAAACCAACATGTTTTTAGATGCCCAATCATCTGTTTTAGCCTTGTTTGCAACAGCGTATCTTTGAGGACCGCGTGCTTTGAGGTTCATGAAATTCAAGATGAATGCGTAAACAATGTGGATGATGAAACCGGCAGCAAGAACAGGAACCATTACTGTAACAATAGGTAATGCCATGAACTCGCAACCTGCATCAAATGCCTCATCGCTGATGAGGGACAATGCGTTTACAAAAGCATGTATAAACATGAACAGAATTAGGAACAGACCACTTATACTCATTATAAGTTTCTTTCCGATAGAAGATGTAAAGATATTAGCCATATCAATTATTTAAATTATTTATAAATCGTAGTTATTTGTGCAATAATTTCAAATTGCTACGCAAAGATATACTCTTAGTTGCAATTATCATAATATTTGGCTACTTTTGTTTGGCTTTAAGAGCAAAAAAAATCATAAATTCAACTTATCTGTAGAGGAAAATGAAATATAAAAGAGTTTTATTGAAACTTAGCGGAGAGAGCCTCGGAGGGGAGTCTGGAGTAGGATTGGATCCTGCAATGATGCAGCAGTATGCCAAAGAGATTGCAGCTGTTGCCGCAAAAGGAGTTCAGGTTGCAATAGTCATCGGCGGTGGAAATATCTTTAGAGGAATGTCTGGTGTAGGCAAGGGTGTGAGCCGTGTAAAGGGCGACCAGATGGGCATGCTTGCAACTGTTATAAATAGTATAGGATTGTCGATGCATATAAAGTCACAAGGTGTTGAGGCGGAGGTCTTTACATCAATACAGATGGAGCCTGTGGCCCGTTATTATGCAAAAGAGAAGGCTGTAGAGGTTATGGAGAAGGGTGGTGTTGCCATTATTGCCGGCGGCACAGGAAATCCATATTTCACAACAGATTCGGCTGCAGCATTGCGTGCATGTGAGATAGAGGCCGATGTGCTGCTCAAAGGTACAAGGGTTGACGGAGTCTATACAGCAGATCCTGAGAAAGACCCTACAGCCGTTAAATTTGATACAATTACCTTTGATGAGGTCTATTCGCGCGGTCTTAAGATAATGGATCTCACTGCATTCACACTATGCAAGGAGAACAGGTGCCCTATAATGGTATTTGATATGGATACTGCAGGTAATCTGCAGAAATTGCTTTCAGGCGAGATGATTGGTACCCTCGTCCACAATTAGTAGAATTAAAAATTAAAATTTAGATATTATGGATATAAGTGTTTCAAAAGATTGTATTGCTCAGGCAAAAGAGAAAATGGCTAAAGCTTTAGCACATTTGGAAGATGAGTTGAGAAATTTCAGAGCTGGAAAAGCCAATCCAGCTGTATTCAATTCAGTTGTTGTTGACTACTACGGTTCTCCAACACCTGTTCCTCAGGTGGCAAGTGTGACAACTCCGGATGCAAAGACAATTCTTATCCAACCATGGGAGAAAAAACTTATTGCAGCTATTGAGAAGGCTATCATGGATGCAAATCTTGGTTTTACTCCACAAAACAACGGTGAGCAGATTAGAATCAATATTCCTGCACTTACTGAGGAGCGCAGAAAAGAGCTTGTAAAACAGGCGAAGGCTGCTGGTGAGAATGCAAAAGTAAGTATTCGTAACGCCCGTCGTGATGTTGTGGATGCTCATAAGAAGTATCAGAAAGATGGTCTTCCTGAGGATGTTTGCAAAGATGCAGAGGCTGCTATCCAGAAAGAGACAGATGCTTTCAATAAGAAGGTTGATGAGACTATCGCAGCAAAAGAGAAAGAGATCATGACTGTATAATGCAGTATGCAGAAAATAGAAACCGTCGGTACAAATCAATAATGTACCGACGGTTCTTTTTATATCTACAAAGCAGTTGATTACTCTCTGATTGCTTTGATACCAGGAAGTTCGATGCCCTCGAGATACTCAAGCATTGCACCGCCGCCTGTTGAAACATAGCTTACTTTGTCGGCATAGCCCATCTGGGTAACTGCTGCAACTGAGTCACCGCCACCAACAAGAGTGAACGCACCCTTCTCTGATGTAACTTTTGCAAGAATTTCAGCAATGTAGTTTGTACCTTTTGCAAATGCAGGCATTTCAAACACACCTACAGGACCATTCCATAGAATTGTCTTTGAGTTCATCAGAACCTCCTCCCAAACAGCAAGTGTTGCAGGAGCTGCATCCATTCCCTCCCAACCGTCTGGAATCTCGTAGTTGTTTACAATCTGGGTATTTGCCTCATTTGAGAAGTCGTCGGCAATTACAACCTCTTTTGAGAAGTAGAGTTTCACACCCTTCTCCTCTGCCTTCTTGATGATGTTGAGAGCAAGCTCCATCTGGTCATCCTCGCAAAGTGATTTTCCAATTTTGCCGCCTTGTGCCTTTACAAATGTATAGACCATACCGCCACCGATAATCATATTGTCGCAAACATCAAAAAGGTGCTCAATAATTCCAATCTTTGATGAAACCTTTGCTCCGCCAATGATTGCGGTTACAGGGTGCTCGCCATTATGGAGAACTTTGTCGATAGCCTTGATCTCTCCCTCCATGATGTAGCCGAACATCTTGTCGTTAGGGAAATATTTTGCAATAAGGGCTGTTGAGGCATGTGCACGGTGTGCAGTGCCGAATGCATCATTGATGTAGCAGTCTGCATATGAAGCGAGTTTCTTTACAAACTCCTTCTGGCTCTCTTTAACCTGAGCTTTTGCAGCTTTCTTCTCCTCGTCTGTAGCATCTTCTGCCAATCCGCGTGGTTTGCCCTCCTCTTCTGCATAGAAACGAAGGTTCTCAAGAAGAAGTACCTCGCCTGGTTGCAGAGCAGCTACCTCAGCATCTGCCTTCATGCAATCCTCTGCAAATTTTACCTTGACGCCCAAAAGCTCCTCTATTCTATATATAATGTGTTTCAGTGAGAATTTCTCAGTCACTCCCTTTGGTCTGCCCAAATGAGACATGAGAATCAAAGATCCTCCGCCGGCCAATACTTTTTTCAATGTAGGGATGGCAGCTCTTATTCTTGTGTCGTCTGTAATCTCGAACTGCCCATTCAACGGAACATTGAAGTCAACGCGTACGATAGCCTTCTTGCCGCTGAAATTGTAAGTGTCAATACTCTGTTGCATAACCACAATTTTTTAAAATTCTAAATTCGGCGCAAAAATAATAAATTTTAACTATTTTTGAAGTTTCATAACCCCGTATAACAGTAAAAACAAAACAGAGGAATATATGTTGTTGGAAAGTCCGCAGAGCTGGAGTGATTATGAACTGATTGATTCCGGTAATTTTGAGAAACTTGAGAGGTTCGGACAATACATATTGGCCCGTCCTGAACCAAAGGCATTGTGGGACAAGACCCTTTCGGCCGGTGAGTGGGACAGGCTTGCCCATACACGGTTTGTAACAGGTGCAGGATTTGGCCGTTCCGGCAAGGAAGACAGCGGAACCTGGAAAATGCTCAAGAAGATGCCTGAGCAGTGGTATATAAGGTATAATGCAGGAGGCCTTGATTTCAAATTGAGGCTCGGTCTCACCTCTTTCAAACATGTTGGTGTATTCCCAGAGCAGGCTCCAAACTGGAATTTCATATACAGCCAGTCCCGACAACTTGTAAACAAATTCAAGTCAGAAAAGAGGGAAGAGCTGCCTAAAGTGCTCAATCTGTTTGCATATACCGGAGCCGCATCTCTTGCTGCAAAGGCGGCAGGTGCTGATACTACGCATTTGGATTCTGTGAGGCAGGTGGTAACATGGGCCAAGGGAAATATGGAGAGCAGCGGCCTCGACAATATACGCTGGGTTGTGGAAGATGCCCTCAAATTTGTGAAGAGGGAGGCAAAAAGGGGCAAGTTGTACAATGGCCTTATCCTCGATCCTCCTGCTTATGGACATGGTCCCGACGGTGAAAAATGGAAACTTGATGAGCTCCTGTTTGAACTGTTGCAGAACTGTTCAAAGATTGTTGCTCCAAAAGACTCATTTATGGTGCTTAACCTCTATTCGAACGGTTATTCGGCTCTGTTGGCAGATACAGCGGTGCGTACGGCATTTGGCTTGAAACAGGAGAATATCGTGGGAATAGACCAGTTTGAACCGGGAAAAGTTGCCCTCGGGTTCGGTGAACTTGTGTTGAGGGACAAACTTGGCAAGGCAATACCTTTGAGCGTATTCTCACGCTTGAGAAGATAATATGCAGGAAAAAACAGCAGTTGAAGTATAAAAAAGAGAAGAACAGTGATGAATATATTTGCAATGCTACCATACGCAATACATTGGAATGTAGATCCTGAGATATTCAGCATCGGCCCCATACATGTGAGATATTATGGTTTGCTCTTCATGTCGGGTTTCATATTGGGCTACTGGATGTTCACAAAATTTTTCAAGAGGGAGGGGCTTCCGCTCCAGCTCCTCGATACACTGCTCTATCTTTTGCTGGGATGTACCCTTGTGGGTTCGCGTCTGGGACACGTGCTCTTCTATCAGCCAGAGTATTATCTTGCCAACCCTATCGAAATATTCAAAGTATGGGAAGGAGGCCTTGCAAGCCATGGTGGAACCATCGCCATAATGATTGGAATGTGGTGGTTTGTAAAGAAATATGGCCGCAAATATGATTTTGATTATCTGTGGATTCTCGACAGACTTGCAGTAGCGGTCTGCTTTGCAGCAATGTTCATCCGTCTGGGCAACCTCATGAATTCAGAAATATACGGCAACCCTACAAATCTTCCGTGGGGATTCATATTTGAGACAAGAGGTGAGATTTTTCCTAAACATCCAACACAGCTCTACGAAGCACTGTGCTACCTTGGCACCGGTATAATAATGTCATATCTCTACTGGTTCCGTCTCGACAAAATAAAGAGAGGCCTGCTGTTGGGTATATTCTTTATAGGAATTTTTGGTTCGAGATTCCTTATAGAGTATGTGAAGGAGCCTCAGGTGGCATTTGAGGAGGGAATGGCTCTGAATATGGGGCAGCTTCTCAGCATACCATTTATAATAATGGGAATATGCCTCATTGTGAGGAGTTTCATCATAAAGACTCCGGCTGCACTGGAGCAGAAGGGCAACAATAAAAGGCCGGGCTGCTGAATTTAGGCGCCTGCCGTAGTGAAACGACCACTACATGCGCTCTATATAGCGGCGCATATCCTTTTCTTTGATTGATTCGCGTTTGTCGTACTCTTTCTTACCCTTGGCAAGGGCAATGTTGAGTTTGGCATAGCCATTCTCGGCAATGAACATCTTTATTGCCACGATAGTCAGGCCCTTCTCCTTTACACCACGCTGCAGTTTGCGCAGCTCCTTCTTGTTGAGGAGCAGTTTGCGGTCGCGTCTGGGGTCGTGGTTGAAGAGATTGCCCCACCAGTACTCGGCAATATGCATGTTCTTTACATATAGCTCCCCGTTTGCAAAGTAGCAATAACTATCCACGAGCGAGGCTTTGCCTGCCCTTACAGATTTTATCTCGGTTCCTGTGAGGACAATACCTGCGGTATATTTGTCGAGGAACTCATAGTCAAAACCTGCCCTTTTGTTCTTGATCTCTATGTTGCTTTTAGCTTTTGGCATAATTGGGCACAAAGATAACGATTTTTGCCCTATATTTGTTTGCCCAAACAAATAATCAATAATCTGATGGCAAGTATCAGTTTTGACACCCTCAAAGAGAATATAAAATCAATTGCAAAAGAGTATGATGCAATCTGCATTCTCGGCCCTACAGCAAGCGGCAAGACCCGTTTTGCAGTGGAACTTGCCCTGAAACTCAGCAGAGTTGAGGATGGTATCTTTATTCCGGGTGCTGAGATAATTTCAGCAGATTCAAGGCAAGTTTATCGGGGAATGGATATAGGTACAGGCAAGGATTTGGGAGAATATTCACTAAAAGTAAAAGATGGCGATGCAACAGTGGATGCTGCCATTCCGTGCCATCTGACTGATATTGTTGATGCCGGTGAAAAGTATAATATCTTTCAGTACCAGCGCGATTTTTCAGGAGCATGGCAATCGGTGCGTGACAGGGGTAATGTTCCTATAATATGTGGTGGATCAGGTCTTTATATAGAGGCTGCAACGCGTGGATACCTCCTGCAGGATGTTCCTCAGGATACTGTGCTCAGGGAGGAGCTCGAAAAAAAAAGTCTCGAAGAGCTGGCCCAAATACTTGTGGAGCTGAAAAGACAGCGCGGGCAGCAGCCGCACAATAATACCGATTTCGATACAAAAAAGAGGGCGATAAGGGCAATTGAAATAGAGAGGTATGCTCTGGAAAAAGGAGTACCACAGCAACAGATGCTGCCATTGCCGCAAAAGGTATATTATATAGGTGTTGATATCGACCGCGATTTGAGGAACAAGAAGATTGATGCCCGTCTGCAGGCCCGTCTTGAAGAGGGGATGGTTGATGAGGTTAAGGGGTTGTTGGAGAGAGGAATTGCTGCTGAGGACCTTATATATTATGGTCTGGAGTATAAATTTCTCACCCAATATATAATAGGTGAGTTGGGTTATGATGAGATGGTTGAAAAACTGGGAATTGCCATTCATCAGTTCGCAAAACGGCAGATGACATGGTTCAGAGGAATGGAGCGCAAGGGTGTGGAGATAAATTGGATTAGGCTATAAACTATTATCGATAATGAGAAAAAATGTTTTGTTAAAAGGAATTGTACTTGTAGTGCTATTGGTTTCAATTGCACCTGAGGTGTTTGCACAGAAATCTTCGCAATTGAAGTATTATGATGCCAGAGAGCTTGGATTGCCCGTATTGGGAAAGGGGTTTGATGACTGTATCAGGAAAAATGATACTGTAAGTGATGGCTTTTATACGCGTCTGCCGGCAGATATCCAGAATGTTGTGAGAAAAGCTGTCTGGGATTTGGGGCAGAACTCGGCAGGTCTGGCAATACGTTTCCGTACAAATTCAAAATGTATAGGGGCAGAGTGGGAACCCCTCAATAACTTTGGCATGTCGCATATGGCTGCAACAGGAGTGAAGGGCCTAGATTTATATGCTCTTACAGACGGTGAGTGGAGATTTACTGGTACAGCACAGCCTAATGGCAAGAATTCGCGCAATATCTTCATTAGGAAAATGGATGGATCTATGCGTGAATATTTGATGTATCTGCCTCTCTATGATGGGGTTATAGATCTGAAAATAGGAATAGACAGTAGTGCTGTAATAGAGCTTCCGCATGTGGACGACCTTTTGCCGGTAAGGCCGTCTGCAACAGCTGCTGGCAATGCAGATATTGAGGAGCTTCCAATTGTATTCTATGGAACAAGTGTAACACAAGGAGGTTGTGCAACACGCCCAGGCATGGCATATCCTGCACTTATCGAGCGTGCTCTGCATAAAGAGACTATAAACCTTGGTTTCAGCGGAAATGGTAGAATGGACAAGATTATGGCCGACAAAATTGCAACAATTCCAGCCTCTGCCTATGTTATAGATTGCCTTGCCAACTGTACATACTCTGTTGTAAAAGACAGTACAGAGTATTTTATCCGCACCATTGCCCAGGCAAACCCTCAGACTCCAATATATATGGTATCAAATTACTGCTATCCATATCAGGATTTTGATGCGGAATTCCAGAAAGATGCTGCTGCAGAGAACAAACTCTGGAAAGAGTTTTGTGATAAATTCAGGAAAGAGGGATATAAAAATATCAAGTATATTGATGTTTATGCAAATGGCAATATGAAAAAGTCTCCGCTTGGTCCCGACCACGAGGGCACTGTTGATGGAGTGCATATGACAGATCTTGGTTTCAGCAGATTTGCCAAATATTTGTTGAAATGGTTAAAGTAGGCGGATAATTTCATTTTAGTATTATGGAAAATCAAGTTAACGAAAATCTTGGCCGTCGCAAGAAGGTGCTGGATACCCTTAATGAGTGGGGAATTCCGTTTACCATGTATGAGCATCCGCCGCTCCCTACAATTGAGATTGCATTGGAGTATTGGAAAAACATTACAGCAACACATTGCAAGAATCTTTTCTTCAGAAATCATAAGGGAAACAAACACTATCTGGTTGTTTTTGAGTGCCACCAGCAGATGGCTATTCATGATATCGAAAAGATGCTTCATCAAGGAAAACTCAGTTTTGCCTCAGAGCAGAGAATGGACAAGTATTTAGGCCTCAGACCAGGCTCTGTTTCGCCCTTTGGGCTTATAAATGACGAGCAGAGAGAGGTTAAGCTTTTCCTTGACAAAAATCTTAAAGATGCTCCGCTTCTGAGTTTTCATCCAAATGATAATACCGCGAGTCTGGTTGTTAAAAATGAAGATTTTATGCGCTATCTCGAGCGTTGGGGAGGAGAGTGGGAATTCCTCGACCTATATTAGAGATAAATATAAAAAGGATGTAAAAAAGAGAGACTGGCAAAAAAATCTGCCAGTCTCTTTTTGTATCAGAACTCTTGGAATCTCTTCTTAGAATTGGAATCCCTCAGGGAACATGAACAACTCATATGCTGTATCAAACAGATAGTTGTAGTAAGAAGGGAGTCTGTAATTACAGTCAATCTTGATTGCAGGAGTACCCTCCAAAGATATAACACTCTTGTCAAGCACCTCAAATGCAAACTGGCCATATGAACCGTAGTTGTAACCGGTTTCAAATGGATACCAGTCGATAGTCTCTCCATCGCAGAAGAAAGTAAAGCTTGTTCCACCTACCCAACAGTCGGGAAGCATGTAGAAATTGCCCTCTTTTGCTTTGTAGACATCCTGAGGCCATGATTCATCAAACAAACCGCAGTAGTAGAGACCCTCACCAACCAATTCCCAGGTAAGTTGTCTGGTAAGTGTAAATTTGGTTGATGGAATAGAGTTTATAGAGCAGGCTTTCTCATCTGTAATTGAAATTGAAATTGTTGTAGGTTTTGCACTCAAAGTGGCGTAGTCGAATGTGAAATCAATATATGCCACATTCTCGCCATCCTCAAAGTTGAAAGAGGTTGCAGATGGAGTGAAAATACCCTCTCCACCCTCTATCTCTACAGCTACAGAGGCTTTGCCTTTAGTATTGCCTCTATAGAGAGGAACTGAGATCTTGCCGTTGTCGGCATCGGTCAAATCATTATATTTTAATTTTGAGGCTGTGAATGTTGCAGCAATTTCATTTTCTGCAAATTCATAGAATATCTCCTCTTTTGAGCAAGAACCCATTGCACATACAAATAGTGCCAACAGGCTATATATCAATAATTTTCTCATAATTTGCATTTTTTAAAGTGGATTTTGGTCATCAACAGGGTCCAATGCTGTATTTCCGTCGAACTCAGACAAAGGAATAGCATAAATCAAGCGTTTGTGGCCTGCTGCATAGTTTACTTTTGAAACATGGTTGTTCTCAGGGTAGGTGTAAGTTCTATCTACACCCAAGCCCAATCTCTTGAGATCATGTATTCTGGAAACCTCTCCCCACAACTCTATTCTGCGTTGGAGCAGGATGTAATCCATAAGGTTATTTATGGTAGAACAAGTGTTGGTGTTGTAGTCAAATCCATCAGGAACTGCGTCGAGGTTCTCTTTATATTCGCTGTCGCGCTGAGATGTTACCATTGCTACATATTCACGGGCTGCGGTATAATCTTTTTGGTGACATGCTGCCTCTGCTGCAATCAGTGCCATCTCCTCCATTCTCATGAGGATATAATCACCTGTTCCGAGTGAAGCATCTTTATATACCATTTTCACCTGTACATATGATTTCTTAGATGTTCCGTTAACCCACTCGCTCTGTGGAAGCGGTGCTGTCCACCATGCTTTTCTGGCATCTGTGTCAGGGATTTGAGCATATAGCCAAGAAGAGATGAGGAATTGTGCGCCATTTGAGTATGTTCCACCGCCATCAGCATCTATATGTGCATAAACACCTGCGTTGCTGATAGACTGGTCGCTCTGGATAGCAAGTCCCCACATTACATTCTTTTTAGCAACATCATTGACTTTGTTGGTCTCAGAGAATGGCAGAATTGCTGCACCTGGTTTTTCAAGAGCTGCTTTTGCTGCTACAAGGGCACCTGCGTAATCTTTCTGCATCAAGAGTGCGCGGGCCTTGAAACCTTGTGCTACATATACATCAACATGTGAAGGATGCTGCTGCTCTACAGAAGTTGCTTCAAGTCTTTCAATTGCAGACTCAAGGTCTTCATTGATTCTGTCATAAACATCTTGAACAGTTCCTCTTCCCTTTCCTTTTGACTCGATGGTAGTAGGCTCTGTATAAACAGGTACTCCAGGAAGGGTAGGATCACTCTGCTGGAAGTTTTGTACCAGCCACATGTAGCAATATGCTCTCATTGCGTATGCCTGGCCGACAACATATTTTGCTTTGTCAGGATCGTCCTGAATCTTCTCCTCATTTGCAATGATGTTGTTTGCATTTGAGATCAATGTGTAGAAGAAGTTCCAGCATTGTCCCTGACGGCCGTATGAATATGTATAGTCAGAAGAGATTCCGTATGTGTAGTCGTAATAGAACCAGCCGGAACCCGATTTGTTCTGTATATGGTCCTCTCCCATGAGGTCACTGGCAAGAATATATGCCATGATACCACCATTCTCATGTTGCCATGCTCCACCCCATTCTGCAACATACATAGCCCTGTATATTCCGTTTATAGCAGTGAGGGCACTCTCTGCAGACTGGAATATCTGTTCACTGCCCACCGATGCGGTAGGTGCTGTATTTAGCTGATCCTCACAACTGTTTCCAACAGAGAGAACAGCTATCGATAAAAGCAGATATATTAATTTTTTCATCTTTATGCTCATTTAATTAAAAGTTGATTTCTACACCGAATGAAACTGTTCTCTCAGGAGTGTAAGTGTATCCTGTGCTTCCTGAGAAGTTGTATTGAGGGTCCATTCCTTTTCTTGCCGAGAACAAGTACAGATTGTCACCAGAAAGGGTGAATCTTACAGATTTCATATTGATTGCATTGGTCCATCTTGTAGGAAGTGTATATCCCAAAGTGAAGCTCTTGATTGCAAAATATGAAGCACTTGTAAGGTCATCCTCGGTATAGATGATATTGGTCTCTCCACCAAGGTCAATTCTAGGGATAGATGTTACATCGCCAGGTTGTTTCCAAGCATTCTTTCTGTCTATATGGCCAGTTGTACCGGTATACATATTATACAAGTATGAATAGTATGTTCCATCAAGAATCTTACCTCCGATTGAGTAGGTGCACAACAAGTTGATGTCGAAATTGCCAACTTTGAAATCATTGGTGATAGATCCGTAGAGGTCTGGGATACGGCTTCCGCATACGTGACGGTTTGCAGATGCAACTGAAGGCGAGTTGGTTATGAATGCCTCCATCTCTTTTGTCTCTTCATTCTCTTCCCAAGCCCAGTAGAGTTTGTCACCATTTGCAGGATCTACACCAGCTGAAGTTGCAAGATAGAATGAGTTGATTGCATCACCCTCCTGGATAATGTAGTTTCCACTCTTGATAGGAGTACCAGACTCAGTAAGCTTAAGTACTTCATTATGAACGGTAGAGCCCATAAGAGTCATGTTCCACAAGAAGTTGTCATTTTTAATTACATCACCCGACAAGGCAATCTCAAAACCTCTGTTGAGCATGCTTCCGATATTTTTGTTGTATCCTGAGAAACCAAGTGAAACAGCCATAGGATAATCCATTAGCATATCATCGGTTTTTCTGTTGTACCACTCAATTGTAGCAGACAATCTGTTGAACAATCTTGCCTCGATACCGATATTCAAGTTGCCATTCTTTTCCCATCTCAAATCTTTAGTCTCAAGTTTGGAGATTATTGCACCGCCCAATCCACCGTTAGGGTAGCTCAAATCGTAAAGCTGCTGCCATGCATAGAGTGAACCGATAGAGTCGTTACCCTGCACACCATAACTTGCTTTAAGAGTAAGGTTGTTTACCCAATCAACATTCTGCATGAACTTCTCCTGTGAGATTCTCCAGCTTGCACCGATTGACCAGAAGTTACCCCATCTGTTTGCCTCGTGGAAACGTGAAGATGCATCTCTACGGAAACTTGCAGAGAAGTAATATTTGTCATCAAAACCGTAGTTCAAACGGGTAAGCCAAGAGTCTACGCTGTAGTCTTGAGAGTAGCCTGAGATACTGTCGTTTGTTACAAAACCGTCGAGCTCAAACAAGTTGTCTCCTGCAGTACCGGTTTTTGTAGCTGAGAGATATTGGTAGTTGTAATCGTAGAACTCGTGTCCGGCCAAGAACTCGATATTGTGCTTGCCGAATGTACGGTTGTAGCTGAGCAACTGGTTGAAGGTGTAGCTGAAGGTACGGCCTATGCCCTGTCCAAGATAGCCTCTGATTGTAACGGCATTACCGAATTCAGGGTTATAGTATGTTGTTGATTTTGAGTTTACGTAGTCGAAACCGAAGTTTACGCTGAATTTCAAGCCTTTGATAGCTCCGTCCTTCATTCCGCCCAAGTCGATATAGGTTCTACCGCTCAAGTTGTCTGACAAACCAAGATATTTGTCGGCATAAAGGTTGGCGATAGGGTTCCATCCGGTATTTGCACCTGCAGGACGGTAATCTCCCCAATCGTATACAGGCTCACCATTTTCATCATAGATGGTTTTTCCGCTTGCATCCTTCTCATATACAGGATATATAGGGGCCATATTAGCACAAGAGTAGAATACATTCGAATATCCGCTGCTTGATGATGCGCTTGAACCCAATGTAGTTGAGTTGGTTGTATTGTTTGCGAAGTTTGTATTCAAACCTGCTTTCAACCACTCTTTAATTTGAGTATCCACATTGGCACGTGCAGAATATCTTCTGAAGTTGGTAGTCTTCACAAGACCTTCCTGGTTGAGGTATCCGAGAGAGAACATATATTTGGTTTTTGATGAACCTCCATTTACGCTCAATACATACTCCTGGCGTAGAGGATTTTTAGCGGTAGCTTCATCGAGCCAGTCCTCATCCCATTTCAGGTTTGTACCCTCTTTGATCTTGCCGGTAGCAGGATCGATCAGATCGGTAACATCACGTGAGAACGGATTGTACATCTGGTCCGGACCAAATACCTCATCAGCACTGTGCAACAGCTGGTCGGCAGCATAAGCAGCAATATTCTCACCGAGAAGACCACTGTTTCTGCCCTCAATATAAAACATTGAGTACAAATCTTCTGTCCACTCATATGCATTCATTGTCTCATAACGCTGGATTGCGCGTGAAGCCACACTCCAGTTGCCTTTGAACTGAACACTCAAAGTACCCTCTTTACCGCGTTTGGTGTTGATCATAACCACACCGTTTGCACCACGGGCACCGTAGAGAGCACCAGCCGAAGCATCTTTGATAATGGTCATTGACTCGATATCATTAGGGTTGATGGCATTGATATTTCCATCGTAAGGGATACCGTCCACTACATAAAGTGGAGTTGTTGATGCGTTGAGGGAACCATAACCACGAATTACAACCGATGCTCCTGCACCAGGCTGTCCTGAACCTGAGTTTGTGATGACACCTGTTGTCATACCGTCCAATGCTTTTGTAACATTAGAAACAGTCCTTTTCTCAAGTTTTTCAGATTTGATCACCTCTGCTGATCCGGTGAAAGACTCCTTCTTTGCTGTTCCGTAAGCAACAACAAGCACATCATCCAATGCTACAGTCTCAGGAGACAATGCAACATCTATGATAGCCCTGTTGTTTACAGCAATTTCCTGTGATGTGTAACCCACTGATGTGAAAACTAGGGTTGCATCTGCTGAAGCTTGCAAAGTGTAAGTTCCATTAACATCAGTTGAAGTACCCTGCTGGGTCCCTTTAATCTGGACAAAAGCAAAAGGCACAGTCTCGCCTGTTGCAGAGTCCTTTACAGTTCCCGATACTTTTATATTCTGTGCAAAAACGGAGCTTGCGCCAAATAACAAAAGCAGAACTGTCACTAATAGTTTGACACTTTTCATTTGTTAAAAATTAAGTTAATATTAAAGTTATTTATAGGTTGTAAGTTGCCTAATAATAAAATATTTAGGTTGTGGAGCTGTTTTTGGGGGGCTGTGTCGGAAAAAAACCTCCGTTAAAATCCGACAGTAACTACAAATGTAGTAACAGTTTTTAATTAAACAAATTTTTGAGGGGAAAAACCCACAACTTGCAAGATAATCCAAATATGCTTAAAATCAAAGAAAACCTTATAAAAAAGTTCTTTTTAGTGGCCGATTACACATTTTGTGATAACTTTTAACGATTTCTTGTTGAAAATTCAAAGGATATCAAACTGTGTAATTTTAGTTAAAAAAAAGGTGCAACTTACAATCTGTAAGCCGCACCTTTCCATTTTTATGGCATCTGCCGTTATTTTTTCAGAATTGGAGAAACTGTAAGAAGCAGGGCCCCTTTCGGTAACTTGTCCCCCTCCTTTACATATATCTTTTCAATATATGCATCAAATGGCGAGGCGATGATATTTTTCATTTTCATGGCTTCATAAATCATGATCTTGTCACCTTTATGGACCTTGTCTCCCTCTTTGACCATCAGTTGTGCAACCTCCCCCGGTATATGGGATTTTATCTCATTTGGGTTTGGAGCCGACCACTGCTTCCTCTCTATAAATTTTTTTGTAAGAGTGGTCTGGTATTTTCTCCCCTCTACTGCCACTTGAATATGGGTTGATTCAAAATGCGGGTCATTTGACATGAGTACCGCATCCCCAACCTCATTCAACAATGCTATCTCTTTTGTATTTTTTGTCATATACGCTCTTTTGTAGTTTACAATATACTGCTCTCCATCTGTTAAAATGGTGGAACTCCATGCTTTTTGGCAGGGCGCTTGAGCACTTTATTGCCCGAAATGTCGAGGGCATGCAATATGAATTTGCGTGTATCAGCAGGCGGAATTACAGAATCTATGTAACCTTTTGATGCTGCTACATATGGATTTGCAAACTTCTCCTTGTATTCAGCCACCTTCTGTTTCCTCATCTGTGCAGGATCCTCTGCCTCCATGATCTCTTTTCTGAATATAATGTTTGCGGCTCCTTCAGGACCCATAACTGCAATTTCTGCAGTAGGCCATGCAAAGACAAAATCGGCACGCAGGTGTCGTGAGTTCATGGCAATGTATCCACCACCATATGCCTTCCTCAATATAATTGTAATTTTAGGTACGGTAGCCTCAGAGTATGCATATAATAATTTTGCACCGTGACGGATAACTCCCGCATGCTCCTGATCTACTCCAGGCAGATATCCCGGCATATCCTCCAATGTTACTATAGGAATTTCAAATGCATCGCAATAGCGGATGAATCTTGCAGCTTTGTCTGAAGAGTCACAATCGAGCACTCCTGCAAGGACCATAGGCTGATTTGCCACAAATCCTACGGTGCGTCCGCCGACTCTTCCATAGCCTATCACGATGTTTGGCGCCCACATCTGTTGTATCTCAATAAATTCAGAGTTATCGGTAAGTGCCTTAATAACATCACGCACATCATATGGAGCAGTTGGATCCACAGGTACAATCTTGTCGATTTTATATTTTTTGAGAGGCTCTTTTGTCTTCAATATCTCAGGTTTCTCCTGATTATGGGCCGGAATATATGAAAGCAGCTCCTTTATCTGTTGGAAACACTCCTCCTCACTCTCTGCAAAGAAATGGGCATTACCGGTTGTTTCGCAATGTACTCTTGCTCCTCCAAGAGACTCCATATCAATCTCTTCTCCCAAAACAGACTTGATAACCTCAGGACCTGTAATGAACATTTTTGAGATTTTGTCAACCACAAAAACATAATCAGTGAGAGCAGGTGAATATACTGCACCACCGGCACAAGGGCCGAGTATTACAGATATTTGCGGTATTACTCCACTCGCAAGTGTATTTCTGAAAAATATCTCTCCATAACCGGCCAGTGAATTTACACCCTCCTGGATGCGGGCACCGCCCGAATCGTTGATACCTATAAGAGGAATGCGCATTCTCAACGAGTAATCCATGATTTTGGTTATCTTTCTTGCATGCATAGATCCCAAAGAGCCACCTGCAACTGTAAAGTCCTGAGCATAAATGGCAACAGGTTTTCCGTTTATTGTACCGGTGCCAATAACTACACCATCTCCCGCCAGACTCTTTTTCTCCATTCCGAATTCCCTTGCATCGTGCTCGATGAACAGGTCGTATTCATAAAATGAACCCGGGTCCAGAAGTTTGTTAATTCTCTCTCTTGCAGGAAGTTTGCCCATTGCTATCTGTTTTGCGATAGCCTTGTCTCCTCCACCCTGGACAGCCCTTGCCGTCCTCTCCTGCAATTCAGTGATTTTCTTACTTAATAAGCTCATAATTTGTAGGTTTTGTTTTTGCAAGGATATATATAATTTTTTTAATTACAAAATTTTGAAGATTTTAACTATATTTGTTGGTTACCTTTTTAAAATAATTACACTTAAATATATAAATATGGCATTTACTTTTACCGACAGACACATTGGTCCTAGAGAAAAAGATATCAGGACCATGCTGGATGTTTTGAATGTTGCATCTATTGATGAACTGACAAAACAGGTTGTTCCTTCTGACATCTTGCTGGACAAGGAGTTGGACCTTGCTCCTGCAGTTTCTGAAAATGAATATCTGGCAAACCTGAAAAAGATGGTTGCCCAGAACAAACCGTTCCGTTCACTGATTGGTGGCGGATATTTCGGCTCAGGAGTTCTTCCTGTAATTACACGCAATATTTTTGAGAACCCTTGCTGGTATACCTCATATACCCCATATCAGGCAGAGATATCACAAGGTCGTCTTGAGGCTTTGCTTATTTTCCAGACTATGATAAGCAGTCTTACAGGTTTCCCTCTCTCAAACTGCAGTATGCTTGATGATGCTCAGGCTGCAGGTGAGGCAATGAGAATGATGTATGAGCTCAGAAGCAGGGATGCTGTAAAGGCAGGTAAAAATGTAGTTTTTGTTGATGAGAATATATATCCACAGGTATTGTCTGTTCTCAAGACCAGATCAAAAGGTTTGGGTATAGTGATTGAGACAGGTGATTTCCGTACATACGAATATGGTGACAAATGTTACGGTGCTATCGTACAATATCCTGCTGCAAACGGTGAAGTGAGGGATTATGCTGAGTTCTGCGAGAAAGTACATGCTCAGGGTGGTCTTGTAACTGCATATTGCGACCTTATGGCACTTGCTGTCCTTAAAGAGCCTGCTGCATGGGGTGCTGATGTTGCTGTAGGAAGTTCACAGAGATTCGGTCTGCCTATGGGCTTTGGTGGTCCTGTTGCAGGCTTTATGGCAACAAAGGATACATATAAGAGACAAATCCCTGGAAGAATCATCGGAGTTTCTGTAGACCGTCTTGGAAATCAAGCATTGAGACTTGCCCTACAGACACGTGAGCAGCATATCAAGAGAGAGAAAGCCACTTCAAATGTATGTACAGCTACTGCCCTGATGGCAACTATGAGCGGTATGTATGCTGTATATCACGGTTCTGAGGGAGTGAAGGATATTGCTTCAAAAATTGCCCATTATGCACATGCAATAGCATCATTCCTCAAGGGTGCAGGCTATGAATTGGCTACCGACAAATTCTTCGATACTATCGAGATTACCGGAAAATCAGGTGCAGCATTGGATATGGCCGGTATCAAGGAGAAGGCTTTGGCTGCAGGTTACAATTTCCATTATGGAGACAAGAGCATCAGAATCAGCTTTGACGAGCTTACAAACTGCAAAGAGGCTATGGCAGTTCTTGCAATCTTTGGTGTAACTCCAGATGGTTGCGGATGCAATAAAGAGGCTGATACCTTTATGAAGAGAGAGACCCCTATCCTTACAGAGAAGGTCTTCAATACCTACCATTCAGAGACTGAGATGATGCGTTTCATAAAGAAACTTGAGCGCAAAGATATCTCTTTGGCACATTCAATGATTCCGCTCGGTTCTTGTACAATGAAACTCAACGCCGCTGTTGAGATGTTGCCTCTAAGCTGGAGCGAACTTGGCAATATCCACCCATTTGCACCAAAAGATCAGGTTCAGGGCTACATGCAGCTTATAAAAGAGCTGGAGAATGATTTGGCTGTTATTACAGGATTCGATGCATGTTCATTGCAGCCTAACTCAGGTGCTGCAGGCGAGTATGCAGGCCTTATGACAATCAAAGGCTTCCATAATGCAAATGGCGGTGCAAACAGAAATATCATGATCATCCCTACTTCTGCTCATGGTACAAACCCTGCAAGTGCGGCTATGGCCGGATTCTCAATTGTACTTGTAGGTTGTGATGAGAATGGTAACATCAATGTGGATGAGTTGCGTGAGAAGGCTGTTGCCAATAAAGAGAACTTGGCAGGACTGATGATAACTTATCCGTCGACACATGGTGTATTTGAGGTAAAAATTAGAGAAATTGTAGATATTATCCATGAGAATGGCGGTCTTGTATATATGGACGGTGCCAATATGAATGCACAGGTAGGTCTTACAAATCCTGGACATATTGGAGCTGACGTATGCCACTTGAATCTCCATAAATCATTTGCAATGCCTCATGGTGGTGGTGGCCCTGGTGTTGGTCCTATCTGCTGTACAGCAGCTCTTGCTCCATATTTGCCAGGTCATCCTGAAGATGCTGAGTGTGGTGGCAATGGTGTTGAGGCAGTTTCTGCTGCACCTTATGGTAACCCGCTTCTGTTGCCTATCACACATGCTTATATCAAATTGCTTGGAGCTGCCGGACTTAAGAAATCATCTCAGGTGGCAATCCTGAATGCAAACTATATGGCAGTTAAATTCGCTCCTGAATTCAAGACTTTGTACTGTGGTGCAACTGGCCGTGTAGCTCACGAGTGTATTGTTGATTGCCAGCACTTTAAAGCAGAGTATGGCGTTGATGCAACAGACCTTGCAAAACGTTTGATGGACTATGGTTTCCATGCACCTACTCTCTCATTCCCTGTTCATGAGACACTGATGGTTGAGCCTACCGAGAGTGAGCCTCTTGCAGAGCTCGACAGATTTGTTGATACAATGAAACAGATTAAGGCTGAGTGTGAAAAAATCAAGAGCGGTGAATACGATGCAGAGGATAACCCTGTGAAAAACTCCCCTCATACAGCAGAAGAGGTTTCTGCAGATGAGTGGAACCACAAATACTCAAGAACTGTTGCAGCATATCCTTTCGACTGGATTAGAGAGAATAAATTCTGGCCTGCAGTTGCCCGTGTTGACAACGGTTATGGCGACAGAAACCTTGTTGCTCTCTGCGGTGACAGATGCTAAGCAAGTTACAATTTGTAACAACATATAACAAAAGGCCTTGTGGAAAGAGTTCCACAGGGCCTTTTTCTTTTCCTGAAAGCAGATACTTTTTAACGGAGATTTTAAACATACATCTGTTTCAGATATCAATCTGTAACCTCGCGTCCTGAAAACAGCCTCTACGCAAACTTGCGTGGGGGCTGTTTCGCTTTTGTGCCGTAAAATTTTTTAACGGAGGTTTTTTTCCGACACAGCTTTATAACAAAGCAACTTACAACCTATAAATAACTTTAATATTAACTTAATTTTTAACAAATGAAAAGTGTCAAACTATTTTTCACATCACTTGTTATATTGCTTGCAGCCATAACCGGTTATGCACAGGATATTCAAGTGAAAGGTGTTGTGTCGGACGCAAGCACCGGTGAAACAATTCCATTTGCAACAGTGCAGGTAAAAGGAACTACAAAGATTGCCACAACCGATTTGAACGGTAGTTATACCATTTTGGCCCCAGGTAATGCAACTTTGCT
Organism: Bacteroidales bacterium; assembly: GCA_017935505.1. Lineage (GTDB taxonomy): Bacteria > Bacteroidota > Bacteroidia > Bacteroidales > UBA932 > Egerieousia. The sequence goes on from JAGBHM010000023.1 coordinate 20,490, forward strand.
TGTTACTTATGTAGGCTATGCCGATGCTGAAGTGCCTGTAAATGGCCGTTCTGTAGTAAATATTACAATAGAGCAGTCTACCCAACAGTTGGATGATGTATTGGTTGTTGCTTATGGTACAACCAGTAAAGAGGCTAAAACAGGATCGGTAACAACTATCAAGTCAGAGTCAATAGGAGATGCTCCTGTGGCTTCTGTTGAGAAGATGCTTGCCGGTAAGATGGCCGGTGTGCAGATCTCTTCTTATTCAGGCCAGCCAGGTGCTCCTACTACAATTCGTATCCGTGGTATCTCTTCAATCAATGCAGGCAGCGAGCCTCTTTGGGTTGTAGATGGCATTCCGGTTATGACTGAAGACCAGAACATGATGTCGAATGTAGGTGCCGGAAGCGGTACAACAATGGCATCTATCAACCCTAATGATATTGAGAGCATTACAGTTTTGAAAGATGCTGCAGCTGCTGCGATTTACGGTTCACGTGCAGCAAACGGTGTAATATTGGTTACAACAAAAAGCGGTAAACAGGGTAAATCTTCATTCACAGCCCGTGCAAAAGTTGGTGTAACCCAGCTTTCAAATGATAAAAAATTCCGTCCAGCAGATGTTGAGAGTCTCTTGACTTTCCAGCGCGACGCGATTATCAATGCCGGTTATGATCCGGATGATGCTGATGGTGGCTACTACCGTCCTCTTTCACTTTTGGACAATGACAATACAGATTGGTATGACCATCTTACCCGTGTAGGACAAATGCAGGAGTATGAGATCAATGCATTGGGTGGTAATGAGAAAGGAAGCTTCTATACTTCATTGGCATACCACAAGGAGACTGGTATATATTATGGTGTAGATTACCAGAGATTCACAGCACGTGTAAATGCTGATTACCAATTGCTCAAACAGTTGAGAGCTGGTGCGAGAATCAATGCCGGTTATTCAGACCAGAACTCAGGTCAGATGGGTAACCTTTACTATGCAAACGGTGCATATGCAATGTGGAACATCCTTCCATTTGAGAAAGCATACGATGAGGATGGAAACCACAACCAGGATCTGCCTAACAATGCTGATACCAACCCTAGAGCTATTGCTCAGTATGATGAGTACAACGATAAACAATACCGTTTCCAAGGCAACATGTATGTAGAGTACAAGCCTATCGATAAAGTTACAATCAAAACTACAAACGGTGCCGAGATGAGCTTGACCAATGCAAGGCAGTATTGGGCTCCTGAAACAAATGAGGGAACAACAACCCTTTGGATGTATCGTCAGGAATCATACAGACTCACCACCTCAAATACCGTTGCATATAATGATATCTTTGCCGACAAACACTCATTGAGACTTATGGCAGGTCAGGAGGCACAGTATGACGGTTACAACTATCTTGGAGGAAAATCTCCTGATGTAGACCCTGCAATGCCTTATCCAAATACCTCATCAGCAGAAAAAGATGCCCTTTATTATAATGAAAGTGAAGAGACTTTGCTCTCATTCTTCGGCCAGTTGGATTACAGCTACGATTCAAAATACTATGTTCAGGGATCTATTCGTTATGATGGTTCATCACTATTTGGTGCCGATACCAAATGGGGATTGTTCTGGAGTGCTTCAGCATCTTGGAACTTGCACAATGAGAATTGGCTTAAAGATGTTAAATGGTTGAATACCTTGAAATTGAGAGCATCTTATGGTGTTAATGGTAACAACAATATCCCTAGATACCGCGCATATGGCCTTTATGCCACTGCAGGATATAACGGTGTAACAGGTATGTTGCCATCGAGAGTTGAGAACAAGGAACTTTCATGGGAGAAGAACAGAACATGGAACATTGGTGTAGACTTTGCATTCCTCGACAGACTTAACGGTAGCATTGAGGTATACAACAGAAATACCGAAGATATGTTGTTGAGCAAACGTACTCCTCAAACTTCAGGTTTCTCATCTAACCTCATGAATATCGGTTCTGTACAGAATAGAGGTGTGGAGGTTATGTTGGAAGGTGATATAATAAGAACAGATGACATCACCTGGACTGCAGGATTCAATATTGCATTCAACAGATCTAAAGTTAAAGATCTTGCAGGTTCTGAGTTCCTGACTGCAGCAGACCCTCGTAGTGGATACGATACTCCTGTAAGAATTGTTGAGGGCAAAAATATGTACAACTTCTATGTAAGGGACTGGTATGGTGTAAACCCTTCAAACGGTGACGGTTTGTGGTATGCAGAGGATGGTTCATTGACAAATGACCGTACAAAAGCAAGATACGCTTATATTGGTTCTCCAGAGCCTAAGGCAAATGGTGGTTTTAATACACAGTTCTCATGGAAAGGCTTGTCACTCAGCGCTTTCTTTGAGTATTCAATAGGAAATGATGTGTTGATAAACAATGTTTACGGTTGGTACGATGATGATATCAATGTGCCTGTGAACAACCTTCTTGCAAAAGACTACTGGAAGAAACCAGGTGATACAGCTACCAATCCTAAGCCTGTAGTTGGCTCATCTTCTGTATATTATGCAGGTTATTCAAGCCGCTTTATTCAGGATGGAAGTTATTTGAGAATTAAAGACGTTACATTGTCATACAACTTGCCTCAAAATATAACTAAAAAGGCAGGTATGAAGAATGTGAAAGTATATGTAAGCGCCATTAACCCTTATACATTCCACGATGTAGACGGTGTATTTGATCCTGAGCTCGGTTCATTGGGATACGACTATGGTGGAGCTTATTCAATGGTTAAATCATTTATTGGTGGATTGGAGATTACATTCTAAAAAATTATGAAGATGAAAAATATTAAGATATTATTTTTGTTTGTTGCAGCTCTTTCAATGGCAAGTTGTGGCGATTTCCTTGAAAAAGCTCCTAAAACTTCTCAAAGTACAGAGGTTACCCTCAGCAACTTTGATGGTTTGAACAAAGCGGCATATGGCGCACTTATGCCAATGTACGACTGGTATGGCACCTCTTATGTTCTTGCAAATGAGATGCGTTCTGGTAACGGACGTAGAGAGGCTTCAGGAACTTTCCAGAGCGGAAGATTCTATTCTGAGTATGTATGGAACTATTCTGCAGATGCAACTTCAGGCATGTGGGGAAGTTGCTACTATGTAATCCACGCTGCAAACAGTGTTATCGCAAACCTCGAAGGAAAAGATAGTGAGGAGGGCGTTACAGCACAGGATCTTGATAATCTTAAAGCAGAGTGTCTCTTCATAAGAGCTCTTTGCCACCATACTCTTGTTCTCTATTATGCACAACCATTCACTTATCAGCCTGATGGTTTGGGTGTTCCTAATATTATTGAGCCTGGTGATGCAAACTATTTCCCTGCAAGAAATACTACAAGAGAGGTTTATACTCAAATTGTAGAAGACCTTCTTGAGGCAGAAAAGATAATGGCAGATGATTACCAGAGATCAGGTGTCACCGATGCTAAAGCTACCATTACAAAACCTGCAATCCAGGCACTTCTTTCAAGGGTTTACCTCTATATGGGTGAGTGGCAGAAAGCAGCTGATTATGCAACTAAAGTTATAAACAATGAGGCATATGAGCTTTGGACAGCAGAGGAACTTCCTACAGTATGGACAAAAGATGTAGCAGGCGACGGCGGTGAGGTTATCTTTGAGATATATGGTAAAAAGACTGCTGATTATTACAATTCTTGGTCGGACATCTCTTATGTAACCAATCCTAATGGTTATGCAGATGGTGGCGTAAGTAACGACTTGTACAAACTTTACGCAGACAATGATGTGAGAAAAACATTGCATAGAACCGACAAAGAGAATGTTTCAGGCGGTTTGATGTGGACCACCAAATATGCCGGTAAAGGTGACGGTACACCAGACTGTAACAATATTATAGTATTGCGTCTCTCTGAGATGTACCTTAATAGAGCAGAGGCTATCCTTAATGGTGCAAGCATAAGCGGTACAACTGCAATTGCAGATGTAAATGCCATCAGAGCAAACCGTGGTGTAGATGCCCTTACATCTTTGGGCTTTGCAGATATGAAACTTGAGCGTCGTCTCGAGCTTGCTTACGAAGGCCATTATCTATGGGATTTGGGCCGTTGGGGCGACGGTGTGGTAAGAGAAGATTTCACAGCAGGTGACAACTTCAAGGACATACCTTTCCCAAGCTACAAATGGGCATTGCCTATTTCACAAAGTGAGTTGGATATAAATCCTAACCTTGTACAAAATCCTGAATATTAAAAATGGAATTACAATGAAAAAGATAATATTATTACTAAACATTGTTGTATTCTCACTGTTGGTGGCTTGTAACCCTAACGAGTATGCGACATTCAACGATAAAGATGCCTTTGTAGCATTTGATGGAAATAGCTATTCTATTTCTGAGCAAGGTGGCACTCTCAAGATTCCTGTAACATTAGCCTCTGTAAAGGGTATTCAGTCTACAGTAACTGTGAAGGCTGTTGATGGAACAGCTAAGGCTGGTGTAGATTTCAATGTTAAAAAAGGTTCTTTGGATTTTAATGCTGACACAAGAACTGCTTATGTTGAGATTGAAATTGTAAACAGAGCTGGTGAGTATACCGGTGATACTAAATTTACTGTTACATTTGAGAATCTCGGTGGCGTGAATGCTGGAAACAGATCATCAGTATCAGTAACTATTAATGATGAAGACCATCCGCTTTCATTCATTTTGGGTGACTATACATTTACAGGCACAAAATATGGTGCAGCTGCTCCATCATCATACACTTGTACAATCCTTAAAGATGCTGCTGATGATTCTAAAGTATGGTTCTATGATTTGATGGGTAATCCTAGCTGGGCTGGAATGGATATCATCTATTATGGTGTTGTGAATCCAGAAAAGACTACCATCACCATACCTATGGGACAGGAGTCTGAATATAAATATGGAGGTTCTACACCTGTTAAAATACATGCTCTCGATGCTGATTTTATGGTGTATGACAATATCAGTGTGGTAGTAAACATTTCAGACGGAGGTAAAACACTCACTGTAGACCCTAAATATGGATTCTACTTCTTAATTAGCGGTGTAGGTAGTATCGGAACTTGGCTGCCAGGCATTACAGCAGTAAAAGACTAACCAAATTACTTGATAGAGAGGTTCCTTTTCCTTGAAAAGGAGCCTCTTTCTTATATAAAACGAACCTTTTATCAATTATGGCAACTAGAAGATTATTTCTGATATTACTCTCTTGTTTATTCAGTATATGCGCATTACAGGCAAAAGGTCCTACAACAACATGGCCTTATATTTTTGAAAATTTTGCTCCTGCCACAATATATCTGACCAGTGGCGGAAAAATAGAATACACTGCGAATATTCATCTGGCTCACAGTTATTTGCATTATATTGACGGCGAAAATATAAAGGAGGCGAAACTTAAAGATATCCTCATTGTTGAAATTGGTGGCAAAAGGTTTATGAATGTGAACAATTCGCTCATGGAAATTGTTCAACAGACCGATGAAGGCTTTGTTGCAATGCTTCAGGAGCCCGATTATACAAAGCTCAATGAAACCGGTGGCGCTTATGGCGGATCGTCGAATACCCTTTCAACCAGGGCACTCACCTCAATAGAGGGTTTCGGCTCTGTTACCAACCACATGATGCAGATGGCAAATAAAGAGAATGGAAAAATTTTACCATTGAAAAAAAGTTACTATCTTGTGGCAAATGGGCGTGTATATCCGGCCAACAAGTCGAGCCTCAAAGACTTCTTGCCGCTCGACAGACAGGAGAAGTACAAAGCTTTCATAAAAAAGAATAAGATCAAATGGGGTGACCCAGCAGATTTGATTAAACTAATCGAAATTATAAGATAGATATGTTCAGAAGGATTCTACATTTTTGTATGCTGGCAGCACTCCTCTGCATGGTATCAGTGTCATGTACCAAGGAGGAGAAGGTGGAGCTGGAATTAAGTGCCACAGAAGTTGAAGTGGTGATGCCCAAGGCATTTTTCAATGTTACATCCAACAGGGCCTGGACACTGAGCCAGAGCGGAGATTACACATTCAGTGTCTCTCCAACGAGCGGTATGGCCGGTACAACAGCTGTAAACATATCTTATACTCCAAATACTACAGGCAAGGAGAGAAGCTCTACCCTCACAATTACAGCCGATGGCCAGACAAAAAACGTATCTGTTTTCCAACCGGCACTGGAGTTTTCACTCTCTCCCGAAGTTCTGGAGTTTGAGGCAGCAGAGAGTACAAAATCAATAATAGTAACTACAAATGCCGCCTGGAATATCGACGGAATAACTGTTCCTGACTGGATAAAATCCATAAGTGCCAAAAATCCTGCAGGCAATGGAGAGATAGTTATAACTGTAAAGGAGAATACAAGCAGAATCTCTGCAAATACATGGCTGCTGCGGGTAAATTATGCAGGTTCTTTGAGCAAGACAGTTGAGATTATGCAGTCTGCTGCATATAATGCCCCTCCTACAAAACCGTCGGGGCTGGTTCCTGAAAATAATGCAACATCAATCTCGGTTATGCCAGACTTTTCATGGACAGGCTCAACCGATGCGGATGGGGATGAAATCAGCTATTATGTATATCTTTCGCAGGATGGTACCAACTGGAAGCGCTTTTCTGCCGGAAAGGCTACCTCTGTGGCGCTGCCAAATTCTTATGGCATACTGGAGCCAAATACTACTTATTATTATAAAGTGGTTGCAGATGATGCCCACAACAAAGGCATTACAGAGTCTGATATAAACAAATTTACCACTTCAGAAAAAGATGCATATGCCGACGGCGACTTCAAATTGTACATGGAGAGCAAGAAGAGCAATCCTGTAGTATTGATTTTTACCGGCGACGGATACATGGCCGAAGACCATAAATACAGAGGAGCATTTGATACAGATACCGACGAGGCCATTGAGGCATTCTTTGATATAGAGCCATACAGATCTTATAAAGAGTACTTTACAGTATATAAACTTGCTGCATACAGCCCAGAGAGAGGTCTCTCCAATAAAAGCACAAACAGCATCAAGAATACAAAATTCGGTCTTCTATGGGATGGCGGCAACTCTACAGGTATCAACTGTCCAAATGATGGTGCTGCAGTATTCGAGTGGTGCAAGAAGATTCCTGGTGTAAGTGATGCTTCATTGGCTGATATGGCAATAGGTATTGTCATAAATGCAGATGTATATGCCGGAACCTGCCTGAGCTTCTCCAATGGAAAGAGCATTGCAATGATTCCATATTTGAGGACTGGTTCAAATATGACAAAATTCGGCAATGTTGTACGTCATGAGATGGGCGGACACGGTTTTGGAAGGCTTTCGGATGAGTATGTGAATTATCAGAGCGAGATGCCCGAAAGTAAAAAAGAAAATACAGCCCTATGGCAAGACTTCGGATATGGCCTGAATATTTCGCTCTATCCGGCTATGAGTGACTCCCCTTGGGCCCACTTTGCAGGTTTGTCGGATTATTCTCATGTAGGAATGTATGAGGGCGGACATTATTATGCAAAAGGTGTGTGGCGTCCGGAGGTTATAAGTTGTATGGAGGACAATAGAAATTACTATAATTCTCCAAGCCGTTTCTACATTGTAAAGAGGATTCTGGAAATTTCAAGAGAGGTGGATCCTATTAAAAAGGATGATTCGGATCAGGTGAAGGCGCAGAAGATGAAGATATTGATGGATAAGTTCCTGGCCAAGGATGTTGAAAAGACAGACAAGAACTCTTCAAATACAAAGAGCGGCTGGGGTGGAGTTCCGTATGATTTTGTACCACTGGGATCACCGGTGCTTATAATTGAATAGTTTCAAATTGAAAGAGAAGCAGGCTGTTGCTTCTCTTTTTTATTTATATTTTTGTGAGATGTAAAGAAATTCTTAACTTCGATTGTTTTTATTAGGAGAGGTGTGCCGATGGAGGAGGAGAATTTGGGCAGAGACAGAGCAGAAGTGGGCAGAAAGGGTGAAGATCTGGCCTTGGAGTACCTTCAGAAGCGAGGAATGAGCATAGTGGCACGCAATTGGAGATGCGGACACAAAGAGCTGGATCTTATTGCAGATGACGGCCTCTTCTTGAGGATTGTTGAGGTACGCACATTGTGTTATCCTAATATAAGGCCTCCTGCAGAGAGCATAGGCCCAATGAAGCGGAGAAAGATCATGGCTGCTGCCAGAAGATTTGTGGCAGAGCATGGTATTGTAAATGAAGTGGCATTTGATATAGTGTCGGTTGTGGTAAATGGAGAATTTTACTCGTTGGAGTATATAGAAAATGCCTTTTTGCCGGAATGGTGAGTAAAAAGTTAATATAAGGAGTATGAGTAGAGAGAATAATTATTGTATTATCATGGCCGGGGGTATCGGAAGCCGATTCTGGCCGATAAGCAGAAATTCAAGACCCAAACAGTTCCTCGATATTTTGGGCACGGGGAGTTCATTCCTTCAAGACACATTCAGGCGCTTCCAGAAGATAATTCCGGTTGAGAACATTATTGTTGTGACATCGGAACAGTACGGAGCTCTTGTGAAAGAGCAGCTCCCGTTGATGAAGGATGAAAATATACTGTTGGAGCCCCACAGAAGGAATACGGCCCCTTGTATTGCCTATGCAACCTACAAGTTGCTCAAGAAGAATCCAAATGCAAATGTGGTTGTAGCTCCGTCGGATCATCTTATAATTAATGAAAATCTCTTTTTGGAGACAATTGAGAGCGCTCTTGAGTATGCTTCTGCACATGACCACCTGTTCACCCTTGGAATAAAACCTACCCGTCCTGAGACCGGATACGGTTATATCCAGATAAATAAAGGCGAGAAGATGGAGATCAACAGGCATGCGGCTTATGGAGTGAAAACCTTTACCGAAAAACCGGATGCAGAACTTGCAAAAGTATTGGTTGAGAGTGGTGAATTCCTTTGGAATTCAGGTATTTTTGTGTGGAACCTCAAAGCCATAAGCAGAGAGCTGGAGAGGCATCTTCCGGAGATTGCAAACTCTTTCAAAGATGGTGGCCGTTTTTACTACACACCAGAAGAGAGGGATTATATAAAAGGTATCTACGAAGCATGCAACGGTATCTCCATAGATTATGGTGTAATGGAGAAGACCGACAAATCGTGGGTCTTTGAGGCATCATTCGGCTGGAGCGATTTGGGAACATGGCATTCACTCTATTGCCAGAGCAGCAGAGATGAGAATGAGAATATGGTGCAGGCCGGTGCAGCTATGTTGGATGGTGTGAAGAAGTCTCTTATAGTTACTGAGTGTAAAGACAAGCTAGTTGTTGTCAAAGGCCTTGAGAACTATATGATTGTGGATACTGCGGATGTGCTGATGATCTGTCCGCGCAATGAATCTGATTTCAAAAATGTAACAACAGACCTTACTGTTAATGAATTGAACAAGTATCAATAAAATATGAGTACAATGAATTTGAATGTCCAGAGTGAGATAGGACAACTCGAAGGGGTAATACTTCACTCTCCGGGGGCTGAGGTTGAAAATATGACACCCGGAACAGCGCAGAGGGCCCTTTATAGTGATATTTTGAATCTTTCAATAGCCAAAAGAGAGTATGCTCAGCTTAAGGGTGTGCTTGAAAAATATACAACCGTTTACCAGGTTATGGATCTGCTTGCTGCAGTTCTGGAAGATTACAGGCACAGAGAATCTCTCATAGGTAAAATATGTATAGAGGAGGGCGCAACAGATTATTTTGATGATCTGATGAGTATGCCTTCTGCAGAGCTGGCAAGGTGCCTCATTGAGGGCGTGCCAGCCAAGATCAACTCGCTCACATCATATCTGAATGATGAGTATTATGCCCTCTATCCGCTCTACAACTTCTATTTTACAAGGGATGCCTCGGTTACAATCGGCAACAATGCACTGATCTGCCGTATGGCAAATAAGGTGAGAATGAGGGAGTCGCTCATAATGGAGGCTATTTTCAAGGGAAGCGGTTCCTTTAATTGCAACATAATAAATGCACATGATTTCCATCCTGGGAATGCCGATATATTTATGGAGGGTGGCGACATTCTTATTGCCCGCGATGACATTCTTCTCATAGGAAACGGCACAAGAACAAGTACACAAGGCATTGACATGCTGGTTTCACGCCTGTGCCGCAATAAAGGGGAGGGCAAGAAACATGTAATTGTGCAGCAACTTCCGCACACTCCTGAATCATTCATTCACCTCGATATGGTCTTTACACTTCTGGACCGCGACAGATGTATGGTATTTGAGCCTCTAATTTTGGGGAACAACCAGTACCAGACTGTGCATATGACCATTGAGGACGGCAAGGTGACAAGTATAAAAAGTGTTGCAGACATACCTTCTGAATTGCGCAAGCTGGGTATGGACCTGCAGCCTGTAATATGCGGCGGATCAACCGATGAGTGGAACCAGGAGAGGGAGCAGTGGCACAGTGGAGCCAACTTCTTTGCAATTGCACCAGGCAAGATACTTTCATATGCCCGTAATATCCACACGCTTGATGAGCTTAACAAGAATGGTTTTGAGATCATTCCTGCCTGGGATATCATAGAGGGCAAGAGGGATATGAATGATTATGAGCGTTGTGTTGTTACAATTGAGGGTAGCGAACTTCCTCGTGGCGGCGGCGGTGCACGCTGCATGACGATGCCGGTAAGCAGAAAAAGTGTGGCATGGTAGTGAATTGGTAAAGGATTTTGTTTAAATTTGCGGTTTGAAAAATCTATCGGGATATAAAATAGAAAATATATGAGAGAGCGTATAGAAGAACTTTTGCACGAAATAGAGGAGCTCAAAGCCCAGAAGATGCAGGATATTGAGGAGTATAGGATCAAATTGTTGGGTAAAAAGGGTTCTGTAACCAAATTGTTTGAGGATTTCAGAGAGATTCTGCCTGAGCAGAAGAGGGAGTTTGGCCAGAAGCTGAATGCCTTGAAACAGGCTGCTGCTGCCAAATTGGATGAGTTGAGGGAGAAACTTGAGGAGAATCCTTCGCAAGAAGAGGCAAAGTTCGACTATACCAAACCTGGAGACAGATTTGACCTCGGTACCCGCCATCCTATTTCAATCACACGCGAGGAGATAATTTCAATCTTCTCAAAATTTGGCTATGCTGTAGCGGAAGGCCCTGAAATTGAGGATGACTGGCATGTATTTGGAGCATTGAACTTCCCGCCTGAGCACCCTGCAAGGGATATGCAGGATACATTCTTTGTATCACAGGCTGGTGGCGACAATCCTATTTTGCTCAGAACCCACACAAGTTCTGTACAGGTTAGGGCTATGGAGAAGATGCCGCTTCCAATAAGAATCATCTGCCCTGGACGTGTATTCAGAAATGAGGCGATATCAGCACGTGCTCACTGTATTTTCCATCAGGTTGAAGGTCTGTATATCGACAAGAATGTCTCATTTGCAGATCTGAAACAGGCAATTCTCCTCTTTGCAAAAGAGATGTTTGGAGAGGATTCAAAAATACGTTTGAGACCTTCATACTTCCCATTCACAGAGCCAAGCGCGGAGGTGGATGTGAGCTGTAACATCTGTAAAGGTAAAGGATGTAATATATGTAAAGGTACCGGCTGGCTCGAAATCATGGGTTGCGGTATGGTAGATCCTAATGTTCTCGAAGCTTCCGGCATAGATCCTAAGGAGTATTCGGGTTTTGCATTCGGAATGGGAGTTGAGCGTATTGCAATGCTCAAATGGCAGGTGAAAGATTTGCGTCACTATTTTGAAAATGACGTAAGATTTTTGAGAGAATTTGAGACTGTAGTATAATCAAAAGGTAGTTTTTCAAGTTTTTTATAAAAAAAATCGAAAAAAGTCACATTTTTTTTGGAAATATAAAAAAAGTACTTACCTTTGCAATCCCAAACGGGAACAACAGTTCTTAAATAATGCGGAAATAGCTCAGTTGGTAGAGCACAACCTTGCCAAGGTTGGGGTCGCGAGTTCGAGCCTCGTTTTCCGCTCCAAGAGTCAGCAGAGATGCTGACTCTTTTATTGAAAATTCATCCCTGACGAGGGTCAACATATATTGCGGTCGGTCACAGTTGTGGTCGGCTTTTTTGTTTTTAGGGAGGCTCTCTTATTCAAGATTATCTTTTAAGAGATAGTTGGTACTTCGGCCACCCGCATCAGCAGCTATAAGCACTCCCTTTTCCACAAGATCCGATACATCACGCAATGCTGTTGCTTGTGAGGTCTTGGAAATCTTTGCCCATTTTGAAGTTGTTAGTTTGCCTTCAAAACCATCCCAAAGCATGTTGACAATTTTTACCTGACGTTCATTCATCCTTACTTCCCTATGCTGCTGCCAAAACAATGACTTCCTGACTACTCGTTGAACCATTTTCTCGGACCGAAGTATTGCACTGCGAAGTGTCTGCAAGAACCAATCAAGCCAAGTGGTTATATCCGTTGTTCCCGTTGTAACCTTTTCAAGAGCTGCATAATAGCCCTTACGTTCACGCAATATCTCTGCTGACATACTGTAGAAACGATGTGGCATACCGTCTGCCTTTGCTAGTAGCATATCTGTAATAGTTCTTGTTATACGACCATTGCCATCATCAAATGGATGTATAGCTACAAACCAAAGATGGGCCACAGCTGCTTTCAATATAGGGTCTATACCTTGTTCACCATTTATCCACCTCAAAAACTCATCCATCATTGTCGGTACAACCTCCGATGCTGGTGCCTCATAATGGACTTTTTCTCTGCCCATTGCACCAGAAACAACCTGCATGGGCTCTGGACCTGTGCGATAGGCCGCAACGGTAATCGGGTACATGCCACTACGACCTGTAGGGAATAGTGCGGCATGCCAATTGAATAATCTTTTATGGGTAAGAGGCTCATTACTGTTGCGTACTGCATCAAGCATAACCTGTACAACACCTTCGGTATAATGGTCGGGTTCGGGTAGTCCTTCCGTTTCAATGCCAAGATGCCGGGCAATTGAGGAGCGCACTCTGTCTGCATTAAGCAACTCCCCTTCAATCTCAGATGAGCGCAACACATCCTCTACCATCACATCAAGTGAGGTGGCGTTCTGAATACCGAAGCCTAAACCATCCATCAGCCCAAGTATACGTCCTTCGTGATTGCGCACTTCTGACAGGAGCGTTATCAACTTATCATTATCCCACGTAAACTCAGCCCAAGTAGGCTGCTGCCATATATACAGAGGTCTCATAACTCTTTGATTTTGATGTAAAGATAATGCAATGATGTGAAAAAACAAATTATTCGCATCAAAAAATGATGCGAATAGCTCATGTAATCACTTCATATATTTGTTGAGGTGCCAAACTATTTTATCTCCAATGTTGCTAATTAAGTATATTTGACAAAAATTTGAAGTTCAATACCCCATAGAATGTAAAAAACAAACCCCGCAACTTTCCTTGAAAGCCACGGGGTTTGCCCGACTTAACCTAACTTAAAAAACTATTTCGTATAAATAACAATATAGTTGTTGAAAAGTTTGGAGATTATATGAAAATCTGGTGCTTTTTGTTACATATTCTTTGTTGGAAAGAAACTAATTCGTTACCTTTGTGTTGTAATAGAGGGGAAGATGAGAAGGGAATTGATTTATTCACAGGAGTATTTGGATTTTATACAAGGATGTTCATATAGAACACGCGAAAAATTACATTATGCCACATCAATTTTGGAAAGTGTAATCTATATTCCTGCAAAATTTGTAAAAAAGCTTATAAATACAGATTTTTATGAGTTGCGGATCTCTGTAGATAATGAAATTAGAATAATATTATTTGCGGTAGATAATGATAATATAAATCTTGCAACCACTGTTATATTCCTGAATGGCTTTGTGAAAAAAAGCACTAAGGATTATGATAGGGAGATAACAAAGGCTATAAACATTTTAAGAAGTGTACTATGAATGCTGCAAATACCAAACTGACTGCAGATGAGTTGCAGAAATTGCGCACAATTGATTTTGGAGCGCAGAAAGGCTTTGTAAGGGCCTCAGAGGTGCTGGCAAAAGAGGTTGGTGAGGCCGGGACACCTGCAAGGGAGGAGTTTGATGCCAAAGCAAGAGCTTGGTATTACGGAGAGGTATTGCGTGTGCGTAGAAAAGAGCTTGGAATGACCCAAAAGGAGTTGGCAGAGAAGGTCGGACGGGAACGAACTTACATCAACAGAATAGAAAAAGGTGAAACAGATCTGCAACTGTCATCGTTCATCCGCATTGCCGACGCTTTGGGCATAACCCTTAGGTTGGAGGTAAATATAGCATAGCATTACCTTTTTTATTTTATCCCATGTTTTTTGAGGATTTTGAGCAGCGGTTTCTGGATTGATTTTGCCCAGAGGGTGTAGCCGTAGTCGCTTGGGTGTGTGCCGTCTACTGAGGTTTCGTGGAGCTGGTCGGTGGCGTTGGTCTGGATGAAGTAGACATTTTTGTATTTTTTGCATGCCTGTTTCATCAGCCTTGCGGCGGTCTCCTGTTTTGCTCTCTCAATCTCATCCGAACTTTTATTGAAATTTCTTCTTTCCCGATAGATGGTTTGCTGGAAAATTATCGGAATATCAGGATGGGCCTTACGGATCTGCTCAATGAATGGGAAGAGTCTCTTTTCAATAACCTTTGCTTCCGGATTGGAGAAGGAGTCGAGCACCAGAGCATCGATATTTGCATCGCAAAGGACCTTGCCGAAGTATGGCTGCATTCTGCAGTTTCCGCTGCATCCAAGGCTGAGGAACTGGAGTCCGGTCCAGCGCATAAGTTGCATAGGATAGCTCATACCTGGCCTGCTGGTGCTTATGCCATGTGTGAAGCTCGAACCAAAGATACCTATTCTGTGGCGGAAAGGTGATTTCATAGTCTCAATTGTGGCATCCTGTTGAACTCCAATTTTCACTGAGTTCACCTCTGTATATATAGGAAGGTAGAGCATGCACTCTTTCATGGAGTTGTCCATATCTTTTATAAGGACAAGGTTATCTTTTCCCTTTTCCGGTTTTGTTGCCCCGGATGCGGCCCAGAGCCATTTGTCGCCATCCTTGATATAGAGGTCGTAACCTCGGTATGCGATGGGCATGGTATTCACAGCATTGTATTCCCAGCCATATTGTGTCTTTACTGAAATTACAGTGGAGTTGGTTTTAAAAAGCACTGCAAGTCCTGCAGAGCTGCGCACCTGACGGTTTTCGCTGAGGGTAAAGCCTTTATATTTTACAGTATCAACCCTATGGTAGGGGTTTGGAGTATTTTCGTGGATTTTGCCTATCAGGTTGAGATCTGATGCTTCAGTGAATTTGTATATAACATTTTTTGGAGTCTGGGCATAGAGAGAAACAGCAAAAATGGCTGCTGCAAATGCAATGAGAAGTCTTTTCATGGCTGTGGTGTTTTGTAAGTTAAACCATAGCGAAGTTAATGATTTTTTTCATTCAATTCAGAATATTTATCTTTGGTAAAAGAAAAATGAAATGATAGAAGAGCTGTTGCATCCATTGGTGTGTGGACGGTTTAAAACCGATCCTCATTATCGGGAGGGCCATTTGAGAATTATCAATGCCCTGCCCGGCAGACTCGTGCTTGGCCTGCATGCTCCTGAAATGAAGCAGATTGCAAAGCAAATTTCCAAGCATGGCTGCCAGGTGGCATTGCCTACGGGGGAATATAAAATATGTAAAGATGGCCGGCAGGTGATAAGTTATTTTGAGGCAGTGCCGGAAAAGTCTCTCTGTTATGAGGAGACCGTTATCTGGGGATTCCTGATCAATCTGCAGAAATCTCCGCTGGAGAGGAGCTTTGAGATGCTCTCCCACTATGTTCCGGTACTTGACAACTGGGCCGTATGCGACTCCTTTTGTGCTCATGCAAAGTGGATGAAGAGGGCCGACAAGGAGTTGTTGTGGAGTTTCCTGCAGCAGTGGTTCAATTCAGAGAATGAATTTGAGGTCCGTTTTGCTGTAGTAGCCTCTATGTGCTGCTTTTTGGAGGAAGAGTGGCTCGACAGACTCTTTGAAATTATTGACAATCTGGATTTTGAAAAGATATGCTCCCGCTATATTACATGCAGCCGGAAACCTGAGCAACCTCAGCAGGGTACAGTGCAGGGGGCGGAACCATATTATGTGAGGATGGGAGTGGCATGGCTACTTGCAACCGCATTGGCAAAATTTCCCGACCGTACGTGCTCATTTGCATCCACATCAAATCTGCCGGAAGATGTGCTTGGACTCTATGTCCGCAAGGCCCGGGAGTCGTTCAGGACACGGGAGATAAATCCGTTTGGCAAATATAAATAGTATGGGTTCAATTATTTGTGTATTTTTGTAGTGACAGTAGAGATGGGCAAGTAAAACAATATTTTGATTAGAATGGAAGAGTTGCAATTTTACGATAATTTTGAGAAGGCTTTGGAGCAGGATATGCTTAAAGTCTGCACATCGGCAGGTATGCTCGATGGTGTAATGCTGGCAAGTGATGATATTGACCAGAAATGGAACGATTATGCAAACAGCTATATGGCCGATGCCATAGAGCAGATAAATGAGTATCCGGAGGTGGCCATTGCGTGGTCGCTCTACATGGGAATGGCTGTTGCCCAGTGGTGGGATGTGGACTGGTTGCAAAATAAAGATAATGAGTATCTTAAATTTTATGGCCCTCACGGTTTTGATGATATGGATGATTATATTGTAGAGCAGATTCTGGGTGAAAAACTTGGTACTGAGGCGGCTGACAAAATCTCTTCAACTGCCTATTCGTGTGCCCAGAGGGCAATCTCGATGATCCGTAAGGAGAATATAGAGTTTGGCAGTGTAAAGGCCTTCTATGTACTTTCCCGCACTGTAAAGGTGATGTACAGAATAGGGGCGGCCCTGCAGCTTAAAAGGCTTGGGTATAAATTTGAAAAATTAGGTAATTGAAGGAGGATAAACTATGCTTAGAAGATGTTTTTTGACAATTGTATTAGGCGTTGCCCTTTGCTCTGTGCTCTCAGCTCAGCAGACAAGTGATTCACTCAAATTTGTGAATGCTCCATGGAGTGTAAAGGAGCTTGCTAAAGGAATAGTGCTCAAACAGTTCCACTTTACCGGCGATAACAAGATCTTTGATTCGCACCAATATATTTCAATACTGGAGATCGACAGCAAAAAGGCCAAAGGACGTTTTGCCCTTGCAAATGATCCGGGAAAGATTACCCCAACAAGCAAATTTGCAAAAGATAGCGGAGCTATTGTGGCCATGAACGGCACATTTTATAATATGAGGCCACCATACAATTGTGTCTGCTATTTCAAAAAGAATGGCGTGGAGGTATTTGACAATACCGAAAAGATGGCCCAGAGAGATAACGGTGCGGTTGTGATAACCAAAAAGGGCAAAATGTATGTTGAGGCTGCCGATATGGATGCTCCTGGCAATATTCTGGAGAATCAGAAGTGGGCACAGCGTATTGATGAGCCTAATGTAATGTGCAGCGGTCCGGTTCTTATGATTGACGGAAAGGATGCCCGTCTGGATGAGAACTCTTTCAATAGAAACCGCCATCCGCGCAGTGCAGTGGCAACAAAAGGCAAAAAAATCTATCTGATTACTGTTGATGGCCGCTCTGCAGAGCATGCACAGGGTGTGAGCCTTTGGGAGTTTACCGCAATCATGCACTATCTGGGTGTTGAGGATGCCATAAATCTCGACGGTGGCGGTTCAACAACACTTTATGCGGAGGGTGAGAGCGAAAGTGGAGTGATAAATCATCCGTCGGATAATAGAAAGTTTGATAAAGAGGGTGAAAGGCATATTGTAAATGCACTGCTCTTTATTGGAAAATAATTTTAACTAACAGATTCTTATGCAGATAGCACCATTCAAACTTGAGCAATATTTTGCAAAGCACGAGTTTACCGCCAAATATATGCTCTCCTCTTCTGATTGCGACGGCTTTCCTATGGAGTATATCCTCCAGCAAGCAACAACTGAGGAGCTTGAGCTCTGGAATAACCTTACATTGGGCTATACAGAGGGGCTTGGAAGTCCATTTTTGAGAGAGGCGATTTGCCGCTTCTATTCGAACGCCAAACCTGAGAATGTGCTTGTAGCCTCTCCGGGTGAGCTGAGCTTCATTTTGATGAATGTGCTGATGAGCGGGAAGGAAAAACATCATGCTGTAGTGGTATCTCCGGCATATCAGTCCCTTTATCAGGTGCTTGAGTCGTTGGATTGCGATATTTCATATTGGAAGCCACGTGAGGCAGACTCTTCGGCAGCCTGCGGAAGTGCTTGCGGAGAGGAGAGAAGTTGCGGTGCTGCCTGGAATTATGATGTGGCCGATTTGAGAAAACTTGTGCGTGAAGATACAGGGCTGATTGTGATAAACTTTCCGCACAATCCTACCGGTGCATACCTTACTCCTGGACAACTCAATGAGATAGTGGAGATTGCCCGCTCCTGCGGAGCATACCTCTATTCTGATGAGATGTATAGGGAACTTATAATAAAGGATGGTGTTGAGGCATTGCCCCCTGTAAGTGATATTTATGAAAAGGGTATAAGCCTTTGGGGTACAGCCAAATCTTTTGGAATGGCAGGACTCCGTACAGGGTGGTTTGTATCCCAGGACAGGGCATTGCTGAAAGAGATACATTCGTTCAAGGATTACCTCTCCATCTGCAGCAGCGCTCCATCTGAGGTGCTTACAACAATAGCTCTCAACCATGCGGAGAGATTTATCGGGCCCAATATTGAGAAGATAAAGGAGAATGTTGCGTTTTTCAAAGAGGCTGTTGAGGCTGGAAAACTTCCATTTGTTGAGGCGTTTGCAGAGCCGGTTGCCGGTAGTGTGGCTTTTGTGGAGATAAACCCATCTAAAGCGGCCTACCTGCTTGATTTTGAACCAAGGACAGCATTAGAGTTCAGTGATGCCATTGTTGAAAAATATGGAATAATGACAATTCCTGCCACACTGTTTGAAACCGACGGCAACTACCTTCGTATAGGTTTTGGAAGGGAGAATTTCAAAGAGGTGCTTGAGAAATTATATAAGAAATAGGGGGGGATAACTCTTAAAAGAGGAAAAGCCGGCCATCATTTGATGAACCGGCTTTATATTTTGTTCCAATTGTGCTCGGAACGGGAATCGAACCCGTACGGGCATTTCTGCCCACAGGATTTTAAGTCCTGCGTGTCTACCTATTCCACCATCCGAGCAGAACGGAACATAAATTTCAAGAACTTACAGAGCGTCTGGACGCTTCTGTTTGAGTGTGCAAAGATAATGAATGATTGCAAACTCCCAAAATTTTTTGCCGACAGGCTATTTGCGTCTGATCTTGTATCCGTAGTATGCAAAATACATGATAATTCCAAAGCAAGGGATGCAGATTCCGTAGGCATATTGTTTTCCTATTACGTCAGACAAGAAACCGAAAATCAGCGGAACAACGGCACCACCTGCAATTGATGATACAAGGAATGCAGCACCTGTCTTTGTAAATTTGCCCAAATCTACAATTGAAAGCGGCCAGATTGCAGGCCATATGAGTGAACATGCAAATGAGATTAGCACTACGCACCAGATTGAGAGTGCAGGAGGTGTAACAACAATGAGTATTGAAGTTATGATACCTATCCATGAGCACATTCTCAATGCACCCTCTTGTGTGAGGTATTTAGGCATCAGCAGAATACCTATAATATATCCTGCAACCATACCTATACTTGGAAGTGCAGAGTACATTTCAGGATTTGCAAGTCCTAGGCTAATTGCATAGTCTGGGGCAGTTGCAAGTCCAAGGGTCTCAACACCAACATAGAGGAACAGCGATAATGAACCCCAAAGCAGGTGAGGGAATTGCCAGATAGATGTTTTTCCATTTGCATAGCTGCTGTTTCCGGTAGCCTCATCAGAATCGCTTTCGCCTTCAGCCTCAATCTCTTCGAGCGGTACAAAGAGTACAAGGATACCCAAAACAAAGAATATTCCGGTGATAATGTAGAATGGTGTGATTACATCTGCAAGAGTGGCATCTTTAGCGCTCTTTCCAATAATCCATGCAAGGAACATTGTAGCTGCAGGCCATGCCAGTTTGTTGCAGATACCCATGATGCTTATTCTCTTTGCTGCGCTCTCTATCGGGCCCAATATTGTGATATATGGGTTGATGGCTGCCTGCAGAACGGCATTTCCGGTTCCGCAGAAAAACGAGGCAATCAAGAAGAGTGCAAGGTTCATATTCTTTGCAGAAGGTACAAAAAGGATAAATCCCAATGCAAAGATGAAGAACGAGATTGACATTGTCTTTTTATAACCTATTTTCTGGATAAGCATTTCTGCCGGATAGCTGAAAAATATGAAAGCGGAGAATGTACATGCTATGAGCAGGTATGATACTCCGGATGTAATGTTCAATGAACCTTTCAGAAGCGGAACAAGGTACTCGTTCAATCCAAGGGCAAAACCTACGGTAAAGAAGAGGAATCCGATAATGGCCAGAGGAATGAGATAGTTTTTGCTTTTAGTCATAGTATTTGTTTTTAGATTATTTGCTGATATTTAAATCTTTTTTTAAACGTTTAAATCGCTTGGTGGAGACTACTGTTTGTTGCAATGGAACTCTTTGAGTCCCTCCATCGGGAATGGAATTATTTTGCCGCACTCCATGCCGAATTCAGCTGCAACACTCTTTAGAATATCCCGATAGGCATATCCTACAGAGCCTACACAATTAAATTTATATTTTTGATAATCAGGGTAGTGGGTTATAATATTCTCAAACAGCTTGCGCATAGAATCAACAACCAGATTATAAAAATACTCATCTTTGCCGATATTCTCACCAATCACTTTGCTGTATTGGGCGCAGAAACGGTTTGGAAAAGGTTTGGTGTAGATGATATCAATGAGCTCATCACCTGAATATTTTATATGTTGCGACACTACCTCGCGTGCGCTTTGAGGCATTTGTCCTCTGATGTAATCGCAGATAAGCCGTTTGCCCATATAGGCTCCGCTACCCTCGTCGCCGAGGATGAAGCCGAGAGAATCAATATTAAGGGTGATCTCATTGCCGTCGTATGTGCAGCTGTTTGTGCCGGTGCCGAGAATCGCTGCAAAACCAGGCTCATTGCCAAGCAGGGCGCGGGCCGATGCAAGCAGATCCATAGCAACAAAGACATCGGCATTGTGGAATATTGTATTTACAGCCTCCCTTACAAATCCATATTGCAGCTCGGTTACTCCAGAACCGTAGAAATATACATTTGTAACCTCATCTGTAGGGAAGTTTTCGGGCAATGATTTGCGCATATCGGCAACCATATACTCCAATGTTATATAGTTGGGGTTATATCCTTCACTTTTGAAAGAGACCGCTTCCCCGTTATCGTAAATGCCGCACCAATCGGTTTTGGTGGCACCACTGTCTGCTATGAGTATCATTTGGAAAAGTTTTGCAGGTTAAACAAAAAAATGTTGGAAATTAGAGCAGGCCTTGTGCTTTCAGAGCCTCTTCGGCCTTCTTTACATTACCGTTTTCAATAATTACCTTCTTGACAAATTCATAATCGGTCATCTGCGGATTGCGGTCCATTAGCATTCTCACAGAGCGGTCAACCACTTTGTCGTTTATGAGCCTAACATTCACCATTCTGTTGCCCTCCACGCGGCCCAGGCGGATCAGAACTGTGGTACTGATCATGTCACAGATCATCTTTTGTGATGTGCCGCTCTTCATACGGGTACTTCCGGTCACAAATTCAGGGCCTGTGATTACCTCCACAGGGTAGTCTGAGTATTGTGAGATAGGTGAGTTCTCATTATTTACAAATGAGCCGCAAGGAATGCCATGCTCCTTACATTTTTTCATTGTCTCAAGCACAAATGGAGTTGTTCCGCTTGCTGAAATTCCCACAATGATATCTTTTGGAGATACATTATATGATTGTAGCGTTCTCCAGCCCTCTTCTATATCATCCTCCTTCTCTTCCAACGCCAGAACCAGGTTCTCTACGCCTCCGGCGAGGATACAGATAATTTTGTCGGGCTCAATGCCATAGGTGTTTGGCAGCTCAATTGCGTCAAGAACAGAGAGACGTCCTCCGGTACCGCAGCCCACATAAAACATTCTTCCGCCGTTTCTCAGCTGATGCTCAACTGCCGAAATGAGTTTCTCCAGATCAGGGAGTACCTTTTCAATGGCAAGAGCCACAAGTTTGTCTTCATTGTTGATATTTGTGATAAGTTCCTTCACCGACATCTTTTCAAGATTGTCATATTTCGAAGGCTGTTCTGTCAATCTCATGGTAAAAATATTTAAACTGTCAAATGATTTATTAATAGATTTTCAATGTTCTCAATCAGTTCCACCCTTTTGTTGCAGTCACTCCAATAGGCTTGCCGTTCAGGAATGCCCTTGCCTTTACAACTTCCGATTTGTTTATTACAAACGGTTTGGTGTAGAGGTTGGAGGCATTTGTAGGCTCACTGCCGTCGAGAGTATAATATATATCAACTCCAGGCATATCTGTGCGGATTGTTGCCACTTTTGAGTAGATGTCGTCCTTCGTAATGGTTATGAATACATTGTAGAGGTTTTTAGAGTAGTTGACCCCCCTTGCATCAAGTCTTCCAAAATGGTCCTGCAGCCTCTCAACGAAGTTTTCCCAATTTTTTCCCGACGGATTGCTCCATCCGCTCTCTGCAACTGCCAATGCCCTAGGGTAGGCCATATACTCAACCCTTTGCGGATTCTCCATATACTCGGTCCATACACATGCCTCAACACCTTTTATATATTGTCTCTCCTCCGGTTTGAGCACCTCAGGTACAGGATTGTAATCATATACCTCCTTGAGTGGTACAAAATGGCCCATGCAGAGTTTTTCGGTATCGGGATCTCCCTGATAGTAGTCCATATAATATTTTGTATGAGGGGCCATTACAGCATAGTGCGACTGCTGGGCAGCCTTTATGCCACCCTCTTCGCCCAACCACGACATAACTGTAGCATTTGGAGCAAGGCCTCCCTGAAGGATTTCATCCCAGCCAATGATTGAACGTCCTTTGCTGTTTATGAACTTCTCCATTCTCTGTATAAAGTAGCTCTGGAGTTCAAACTCATCCTTCAGACCATGTTTGCGGATCATCATCTGGCAATGAGGACACTTTTTCCAGCTTGATTTAGGACACTCATCGCCGCCAATATGAATCAGTTGCGAAGGGAATAGCTCCATTACCTCTGTAAGGACATCCTCCAAAAAGGCAAAGGTCTCATCTTTAGGACAATATACCTGACGGAACACACCCCATCTTGTGGCAAGTTCGTAACTCTCTTCCAGACCGCATGACAAGTGTGGGAAGCATGCAATTGCAGCTCTGGCGTGGCCCGGCATCTCTATTTCAGGAAGTACTGTGATGCAACGCTTTGCAGCATACTCAACAATCTCCTTTATCTCCTGCTGGGTGTAGAAACCACCGTAAGGAGTGCCGTCGTAAATGCCTGAGTAGAGGGTGCCGATAACTGTCTCTTTCCTTACCGAACCCTTCTCTGTAAGTTCAGGGTATTTCTTTATCTCAATCCTCCAGCCCTGATCTTCTGTCAAGTGCCAATGGAAAACATTGAACTTGTGCATGGCCATCAAATCGATATATCTCTTTATAAAGGTAGTGTCAAAAAAGTGGCTGCAGACATCAAGGTGCATTCCCCTATAGCTGAAACGTGGTGAATCCTCTATTGTGGCGCATGGAACGCTCCACTTGCAGTTGCGCTTTTCATTGCTGTATATTTCATTTGGAAGCATCTGGAGAAGTGTCTGTACAGCATAGAATGCACCATTTGCAGCGGAACTCGCTACAACAATTCTCTCTGGAGTGATATCAAGTTTATACTCCTCCTGCTTCAAAGAGTTATCTTTCCTGAAAATGATTCTGTTTTCACCGGAAGTTGCTGTCGGGTCATCTGCAGAAGTCTGTTCACATCCAAACTTGAAGCCGGCAGCCTTGCCGAATCTCTCCTGCAGGTATGAGACAGCGTTTAGGAATGTGGAATCATCAGAGTACTCTGTGATTGTTGTTTTGCTGTTGAATGTAAATGTGCCTTCAGTTTCTGTAATTTTCTGCGGTTGCGGAATAATTGAAATTTCACGCACCTTGCCCTCCCGGCATCCGAGAAGCAGGGCAACGGCAACAATGCACCAAAGTATCTTTTTCATACAGTCTCAGTTTAGATAGTGGTGGGGTGAGTACTTTTATTTAGTTGAGGGTCTTCTCCTTGAACTGTTTTGTAACAAGTTTTCCCACTTTTTTGCCGCTCTTCTTGCAATATCCCTGTGCGGTAATTGTATCACCAGGCTTTACATTTTTGAAAGGACCGGTGTAGAGCGGTGATTTTCTTGTAGGTACACTGCCGTCTGTTGTATACCTTATTTCGGTATCCGGACAGTTCAATTCCAGCTCCACATCTTGTGGGAACGGCTCTTTATGGTCGAATTTGAAGATTACAGTGTAGAATGCCTTGCTGTAGTTCATTTTCTTCATCTCCAATCGTCTGAAGCCTTTTGTATGCATCCTGTAGCAGAAATCGTCAAAATCCTTATCATATTTTTTTGTCCATCCCGATTCCGCCAAGGCTATTGCTCTCGGGTATGCACGGAACTCCATAATCTCCGGAGTAGGGTTGAATTCAGACCATACGCAGCCTTGTGTACCGAGGATAAGATTTCTCATATCGGCAGTTACAGTATCACTTATGGCGTTGTATTTATATACTTTCGACAGTGGAAGGAACATCTCCTGAGTATGCTCTTCTGTCTCCATATTTTCTTGATAATAATCGAGATAGCACCATCTGTTCGGAGTGAAGATGGTTCTCATTCCGTTGTCAATGGCCTTTTTGCCGGGAGCATGGCCCCTGTATGAGAGGGCTATGGTAGATTTTACGGCACCGCCGTCGAGGATTTCGTCCCAGCCGATAACCTGTTTTCCACCCTTCTCCCTCAAGAATTTGTCGATTCTCTGTACAAAGAAGATCTGGATCTGGTCATAATTGTCGAATCCCATGACTTTCATGAAGTCATTGCAATATTTGCTCTCTTTCCAGGCATCTCTAGGGCACTCGTCGCCTCCGATATGGTAGTAAGGACCGGGGAAGAGCTCAAACAGCTCTGTAAATACATCCTCAAAGAATTGGAATGTGGTGGCATTTGGGCAGAATACATCTTTCATAACGCCCCAGCCTGTTGCAACTTTGTAATCTTTATCCGGGTTGCATGACAGTTCCGGATAGGCGGCTATTGCAGCCGATGCGTGTCCCGGAAGTTCAATTTCAGGGACAACTGTTATATATCTTCTCCTTGCATACTCAACAACCTCTTTTACATCCTCCTGTGTGTAATATCCCCCGTGAGGAGTGTTGTCGCTCGGACCATTATATCCGGTAGTTTCGCTGCGGTATGCTCCCACCTCTGTGAGTTTGGGATATTTCTTTATCTCTATTCTCCATCCCTGGTCGTCGGTGAGGTGCCAGTGGAAAATATTCTGCTTGTGCATTGCCATTACATCTATGACCTTTAGGATGTTCTCCTTAGGCATGAAGTAGCGGCAGCAGTCTATCATAAGACCCCTATACTCCTGGTAAGGCTCGTCTTCTATTTCACAGCATGGCACACTCCATTTTCCTTTAGTTTTTGTCTGCGAATAAATTTCCGACGGAAGGAGTTGCAGGATTGTCTGTGTGCCGTAGAATAGTCCGTTTGGCTCAGTTGCTGCAATTGTAATGTTTTGAGGGGTTACTTTCAAGCTATAGGCCTCTTTGCCCAATCCATCCGTGCTTGAAAGCACTATTGTGTTGACAAACTGTCCGGTCTCTGTTGCCGGTTGCTGCTCTATTGTCAATGCATATCCGGTAGAGCCCTTTACAGTATTGGCAAAATCTTCTGCTATTTCCATAAACAAGGGGTTGCTGTCTGCAACAACAACCCTTGTTCTGGAATTTATATTAAAGGCTCCATCGTTCATCTGGGCCTTTCTAGGCTTAGGTATGATATTCTGGGCATGTGCAACTGTCGATACCGAAAAAAGAGCCAGAAGCAATGCGTAAAGTATATTGTTAATTCTGTTTTTTTTCATTCCTGTTTTTGTTAAGTGGCACATTTGCCCGTATGTATAATCTATTGAGCCAAAGCCTCTTCTGTTACCTGACAGATACTTTCTATATATTTGTCGGGCATCTTGTCTGAAAGAGGATAAGGAGCACCTATATATATGTGCATCTCCTTTGTCTCATAAGAGTATTTGTCGCTCAGATAGGCCTCTTTGCTAGGCAGATATGAGTTCTGGCCGTTTGTGTAGGCAAAGAACATCACGTGATTCTCCGGGAATGCCTCCCTGAGGGCTGTCTGATACTCCATAAATGGTTCACCTTGGGTAAAGAAGAGTACAACGCCTCCGATATTGAGCGCATGGATATTGAATGGCAGATAGTTCTTTACCAATCCGTTTTTAATATCCTCAACTGTATAGCTTGCCCAATATTTTACATCTTTAGGCCAGGTATTTGAAACGCCTTCCCATTGGATTATCTCCTCTACATGCTTCTCGATGAGCTCCACTGTAATAGTGTCGGCAGCAAATGGCAGATGAATCTCCTTGCTTACCAGTTTGAATGCTCCATTATCTTTAACCGGAGTAAATTCGATATCTTTTATATCATTGCCCAACTGGTAGCCCTTCTGCTCTGCATATGATGCAAGACGGCTGAGGCTGTCGCAAGGGTCTGAGTTGCCACTGGCACCTGAGAAATACATGATCTCTCCACCCCAGGCCTCTTTCAGAACCTCTGCTGCAAAACCAGGAAAATCGGTTGAAACAACATTGCTGGCGTGGTTGAGGCTTACAGGATGGCAGGCATAGTTCACCATCGAAATCATAGGTTTGCCTTTTTTGTCAACAAGTCTCACAACATAGCAGTCGCGGCTGCAGTAGCCCTCGCTGTCGCGTCTGTTTCCATTTATATAGCTCTCACCTTTACCAACTTCCATTGTGAAAGGTACAAAAGCGGTTGAATCCAATATTGCAGCAGCAGCATTGCTTACAATAGCCTCACGTGTGTCAATGGCATATTGGTAGTTAGGCTGACCCTCTTTTGCACACCATCCGCCTGTTCTTGGGGCAGAGTGAGTGTGGATATTGTGGATAAAGATGTTTTCTACAGGCAGACCGCTCTTCTTTGAGATCTCCTCTCTCCACAAATCAGTTGTGGAGGTGCCGCACTCCATAAGATCATTGGAGACTATACAAATCTTCTCATCACCTTTTTTTATAACAAGGCAACGGCTCTCCAACGGTTTGTGTATACCAATAGACAAACCCTTGCGGGCGGCAAAGCCCGCAAGGATTACGCTGTCTTTCGGTGTTATATCGGCCACTTTATAGTTGCATGTGAGATTGCTCTCTGTATTGTTGCTGCAAGAAGTTGTGAAAACTGCAGCAAGTGCAACAAGCGATGCCGATACAACAGCTATGATTTTATTGAAACTATTCATTGTAACTATTAATAAATTGTTCCAATGTTCCAGTACAATCTCCACCAGCCGTCATCTGAAGAGTCACCTCTTGTCTCAACAGATGTGAGGAGTCTGGTTGGAGTTGACCATAGAGCGTAGTTTCCAAAATATGAATCAACAACAAATGGATAGTCTCCCTCTCCAAAATCTCTGTATTGCCAATAATCATCAGTATCAATCCACAATGTTACAGGCTCTCCCTCAAATGTGAGGTCTGTAGGAATCTTGTACATTTCATAGTTGTTTACGAATGCAGGTGGCATCTCAGGCTCCAAAGAGTGGATCTCAATATTGCCTTCTG
Organism: Bacteroidales bacterium; assembly: GCA_017935505.1. Classification (GTDB taxonomy): domain Bacteria; phylum Bacteroidota; class Bacteroidia; order Bacteroidales; family UBA932; genus Egerieousia. The sequence continues at coordinate 48,372 of JAGBHM010000023.1, forward strand.
GATACATGATGAATGTAAAATCAACTCCACCGCCAAAGAAGTTTTTGACCTTGTAGTAGTTCTTGGTGTGGTTTGCCAACTCCAATTCATAAGTTCTGCCATCCCAGTCGTAGCCTGAACCCCACATTGAACAGTCGCACCATACTTTTCCATAAGGTTGATAATCGAGAGCATCCAGTGAGAATGGAGGCATACCGCTACCTTTGAATGTGCTTTTTCCTGTTGGAGATACCAGTTTGTTGTCGAAACTGATTTCAAATGTATATTCGGTAAATGCCTTGAGCCCCTCTTCTTCATAAGTTATGGTAAGGACTTTAGTGTGCTCACCTGGAGCAAATGATACAGAAGTCTGGTCAATAGAGTAAGTATCACCACCATTGAAAGAGAGGTTGATGGTCTCTGAGGTATTGGTTACACCTCTCATTATCTTTACTTCGATAGGGTCTCCATTCAATTCATAGCCTTTCGCAGGAGCATTCTGGAAAGTTACACAAGCGTTGTCGGGAGTATATTTGAAATCCTCCTGAGAACATGAGTAGCCCATAAACATTGTAGCAATGGCCACTGTCAGTGTATATATTTTATGTAAAAAACCTTTTTTCATGTTTTTGAGAATTTAACTGTTAATAACCATCATTCTGTTGATCCTTAATCTGAGGATTGGCGTCAATCTCAGCTTGAGGAATAGGCCACAACCAGCGGTAATCAGATGCAGGTATATTGAGCAGCTCATAAGATGTACTGCCGGCCATTGTTATTATATTTATATCCTGAGCATTTGAACGGGTAAGACCTTTGCCCCATCTTTTGAGGTCGTTAAGTCTGAAACCTTCACCGAACAACTCTTTTGCTCTCTCTTTCTTAACCTCTTCGAGAAGTGTCTCTCCTGTATAAGTTTTCTCTGCGTAGTCAGGAATTCTCTTTGCTCTCAACACATTCAAATATTCACAAGCTTTGTCTGCATCACCAGCCTGGCCTCTGCGTGCGTAAGCCTCTGCTGCTATCAGATACTGCTCTGCAATACGGAATGCTTTTACTCTGCTGATCTCTGAGTATCCTGTGCCTGCTTTGTCAAACTCGTCGTTTCCTTTAAATTTGAAGCATACATATACGTTTCCGGTAACAGCACCGTAAGTTACATCTGTCTGTTTGAACCAAGATTTGAAACGGATATCTTCTGGATATTCATTGTATGTATCAACAAGCCATTGCTCAGGGATGTAGTCGGGAACAAATATGCCTGAAGCGTTGTATCCGATATATCCACGTGAGTTTGAGTTAGGAAGAGAACCCTCTGTATAACCTGCCCAATATTGTACGATACACTCTTTGCCGCTGTCTTTCAACCACAAGCCTTCGAGATCTTCAATATTGTCTACAAGCGGATATTTGCCACCGTCTATCAATGCTGTAGCATTTGTGATTGCTGTAGCGAAATCACCTTTTTCCAATGCCACTCTTGCTTTCATTGCTGTAACGGCATCTTTTGTAATGTAGATAGAACCCTCAGCTCCTGCTATAGATGCAAGTTTGGTTGCAGCAACTTCCAGATTATCCTCAATGTATTTATAGGTATCTGCCAATGAAGAGCGTCCCACATAAGATGTGATGTTTCCTGGATCAGTTACAGGCTCATTGATTAACATAAGGCCCAAATCAGTTGCAGCTGATGATGCATTGTATGGTTTGCAGTAGAGCTGTACACATTTGAACATTGAGAAAGCTTTGAGGAATGCAGCTTCACCAAGAATAACCTCCAGTTGTGCTTTGTCATCGGCTGAAAGTTCTGGATTCTCCATCAATTTTGCAATACCAGCCTCAAGATAATTGGCAAGTGTTACATTGTAATATGAGTTTGACCAGATGCTCTCAACATAACCCATTGTTGAAACCATGCTCCATGTGTGATACTCACCATCCCTGTTTCCGAACATGCTCGAAGCGTGGAATGAGTCACTCATCAACTCCTGGATATAGATAGGGTAACCTGAGCTCAGATAGTCACGTATATCCAAATACATATCTGTTCTGAACTTTAACGCGTCATCAACAGATGTCAACGCGCCCTCGCTGCTGATGGATCCTTGAGGCATCTTTGTAAGTTCGCAAGATGCAGCCATCAAAACGATTAATAGTAATGATAATATTTTCTTCATAATATCTGTCAATTAACGGTTAATTAAAATGTAAACTCTACACCAATAATATACTGTTTGGTATTAGGATACTCAGCACTTGATATCTCGCTGTCAACCTCTGGGTCGATACCTGTATATTTTGTGAATGTAAGCAAGTTACGGCCAGATGCATAAACCTTCAGACCTTTGAATACATGTGATTTCTGTATCAGCTGCTGAGGGAACTGGTATGCAAGCTGCAAGTTCTTCAGACGAACAAATGATGCATTCTCAATCCAGTAGCTGTTACTGTGGTTCATAGGATCATCTGCGCGAGGTACATCAGTGATTTGGCCAGGAGTTGTCCAGATATTGAGCATGCGTCTTGAAAGGTTACTTTCAGATGCCCATTTTGAGCTCTCAATGAAGTATCTTCCGTAGTTCTCGATATATTTTCCGAATACACCGGCAAATGATGCGCTCAACGACAATCCTCTCCATGATGCATTGATGTTAAGACCGCCAGACCATGGTGCAAATCTCTGTTTGCCAAGGAATACCGCATTGGTCTGAGAAAGAGTAGGGGTTATGTTGCCCTCTTTGTCATACCACATTGATTTACCGTTTGCAGGGTCAACTCCGGCGAATCTTGGATAGAAGAACTCTCCATAAGGTTTGCCAACCTGATATTTAATACCACTTCTGCCATCTACGAACTCTGTTCTTCCACCGAACAGCTCAGTGATTTCGTTCTTGTTGTAGTTCATGTTGAATGATGCGGTAACATACCAGTCTTTATTGTTTACAAAGTCATATTTCACCTCAACATCAACACCTCTGTTGCGCATGTTTCCAACATTACCCCAACCACCTGAGAAACCGGTCTGGAATGAATAAGGAATATACATGAGCATATCTTTGGTCATCTTGTTGTAGAACTCAACATTCAAAGTGAGTTTGTTGAACAATGTTGCGTTGATTCCGATATTCAAGTTTTCAAGAGTCTCCCAAGTAAGGTTAGGATTTCCCAAAGAGCTCAGATACCATCCTTGTGTGCCGGCATATTGTCTTCCTGAATCGGTAAGACCGTATGAGAGATAGTTGCTGATTCCTGAGTTACCCATTGTACCGTAAGATGCTTTAAGTTGCAGGTTGTTAACCCAATCAACATCTTTCATGAAATTCTCAGCCTTGATGTTCCACATTGCACCAACAGACCAGAAGTTTGCATATTTGTTGTTATCACCAAATAGTGAAGAACCGTCTGTACGGAATGTGCCGTCGATATAATATTTGTCTTTGTAGTCGTAAGACAAACGTACAAAGAATGAGTTCTGTGCTGTCTCAGAGAAGTTGTAAGATGGTTTGTCAAACTTGATACCCTGGTCTACATTTGTCATTCTGTCGTCTGTCTGGCCTGTAGATGATGCACCAAAACCTTTAGTCTCTGTAACAATCGACTCATGACCTCCAAGAATTACAAAGTGGTTGTCTTTGGCAATGTCAAATTTGTACTCGATTGTATTTGTAGAAGTAAGGCGGTAGAATCTGCTGAAAGTCTCTTCGGTAACAGTTGCAAGACCCATATCATTAGGAAGAACTTTACCTGTATATCTGTAATCTTTTGCATCAATAGCTTGAGCAGCTCTGATTGTCAAACCTTTAACCGGAGTGATCTCCTGATATAGATTTGCATTTACTCTTGCTGTGCTGTTCCATCTTGGCTGAACTTCCATAAGTTTGTAGTAGTTCCACATACCAACTTCAGACATATAATCCAGCTCCTCACCATATCCTGTGAAGTTGCCGGCAGCATCTGTAAGAATCTCATAAGGTGTTGACCATGGGAAGAACCATGATGCAATGTTGATAGGGTTCCTTGAGTTTGTCATTGATGTTGAGTAACCTGCAGAGGTCTGCTCCTGGTAAGACAAAGTGGTGTTTGTGCCTATCTTCAACCAATCTGTAACTTTTACATTTACATTGGTTCTGAGGTTATATCTTGTAAGGTAAGAATCATGCTCGATACCCTGTTGGTCGAAAGTTCCGAGAGAAACGTAGTAGTCCATCTTGTTGGTTCTTCCTGAGATGCTCAGATCGGCTTTCCATGTAGGAGCGTTTTGTCTGAGGATCCAGTCTTTCCAGTCGAAGTTAATGTTGTTTTTCAGACGGAAGTTCTTAAGATCCTGGAACTCTGCATTCTCTTTGAGTGAAGGCTCTGTGAGCTCTCTGAAAGAGAAATACTCTGAAGCACTCATCAAATCGATGTTGAAGTCTGCGATGTTTGAAACACCGTATGATGCACTCAACTGCACTACAGGAGTCTCCTCTTTACCTTTTTTAGTTGTAATGTAAACAACACCGTTTGCTGCACGTGAACCGTAAATAGCCGCAGATGAAGCATCTTTCAATACGGTCATGGTCTCGATATCGTTAGGGTTCATTGAGGTAAAGATTGCAACGTCAACTGGAGAACCGTCGAGAATGAACAAAGGAGTATTCGAAGCATTGATTGAGTTTACACCTCTCAAACGCATTGATACGTCACTGCCCGGCTCACCGGTACTACTGTAAACTTGCAAACCTGCAACCTGGCCCTGAAGTGCGTCACCTGAGCTGGCTGCCGGAACTTTATTGAACACGTCGCTCTTTACGGTGGTAGCAGCACCTACTATAGAGCTAATCTTCTTTGCTGTACCGTAACCGATTACAACGGCCTCCTCCAGAAGGGTGGCATCGCTTTCCAATACAACATTTGATGACATGCCTGGAACAGCCTTCACTGTTTTTGAGGTCATTCCCACGTATGAGAACTGGATATCATCACCAGGGGCCATCTTAACGGAGTATTTACCGTCGAGATCTGTTGTTGCTATAAGGTTCTGGGTAAGGTTGTGAACGGTAACCCCAATAAGCGGTTCCCCGTTGCTGTCCTTAACTGTTCCGGAGAGTGCTTGTGAGCCGCCTTTGCTGTCGAACTCTTTAGGGTATAGCACTACTTGTTTGCCACTGATCTTGTAGGTTATAGGAGTGTTGGCAAAAATTTTGTCAAGTACAGCCTCCACAGAAGCATCTTTTACATTTACAGATACAACATTGTTTCCGTTAATCAACGAATTGTTGTATACAAAGCTGTAGGATGTCTGTTTTTGGATTTCGTTAAGTACCTTGGTCAATTTCTCTTGTGAAGAATTGATGGTTACCCGTTGTTGGGCGTATACTTGATAAGAAAAACAGAAAATGGAAATCAGACTTAAAAGCAGAAGCCTGATTTTGGGAACGGCATTGGTCCTTTTCATAGTTACTGTTGTTTAGTTAATACTTTGTATCTAACAACTAATACACTAAAAAAAAGGTCCTTCCCTAATTTATTTGCCGATATCGGGGAGATATTCTAGAAAAGTGTTACAATATTGTTTTCCAATTTGTATTTTATGTTGGAAGAGATACTCAGAAGGTCGAGTACGCGTGTAACGGACTCCTCCTTGAAGCGTCCTGTAAAGTTATATTTCAGAATCTGTCGGCTGACAGGGCTGAATGACACGCCATACCAGCGCTCCATCTTTTTCATTACATCGGTCATCGGAGTATTGTTGAAGACCAGATAGCCCTCCCTCCATGCCAGTTCGCTCTCAAAATCATTAATATCCCTCTTCTTTATATCCTTTCTCGACGGGTCATTGAAGATTGTTATCTGCTCATGCGGCCTCATCTCAATTGTTGACATGTCGCTCTTGACCATTTCAACTTTTCCATTTACCAGGGTGAGCTTTACTGCAGAATCATCATTATATGCCGACAGATTGAACTCGGTTCCGAGGACTTTTGTAGTTACTCCCGCTGTCTTGACAAACATCGGCCATTTTTTGTTTGATTTTACCTTAAAATAGGCCTCTCCGTCGAGTTCGGCATATCTGGCAACAGAATCAAACTGTGCCGGAACTTTCAGTCTGCTACAGCTGTTGAGCCACACCTCACTGCTGTCGGGGAGTATGACCTTCCCCTGTATTCCGGAGTATGTGACATACTCGAGACAGGCCTGTTGCTGCTGCGGAACCTCGGCAACAAGCGATTTGCGCTCGTTGTCTATGATTTTTGGGATAGTTACATAGTGGTTGTATAGTGTGTAGAGAGCAAGAGGCAGGAACAGCACTGCGGCAACCTTGATAAAGATGGCCGAAGCCTTGGCCAAGGTGTTTTTTCTGTGGAACTTTTTCCTGTATTTAAGAAACCTCAGGTAATCCTTGTCGCTGGCTATTGTGTATGGAAATGTCTTAAAAACCTCCTCCGCCTTGTTTGAACTATACTCTTTCAAAGGATCCATTTTTGTAGCTTTACTCTCTATAATATCTACACAATTGGGCAGACATTACCTAAAAAAATGCACAGAAAAGTGCCAACAGGAGCATAGACGCCATATGCCCTTTCAGCTTTTTACGGAATATCTGTAGCGCTTTCTTGATCTGATACTCGATTGCCTTTACCGGAACTTGTCTCTGTTCAGCAATTTGTGCATATGTAAAACCGTGTACCCTATTGAGGTAGAAGATATGCTTTATCTCCGGAGGCAGGCTGCTGTATGTTTTATTTATCAGATCTTCAAGATGCAGTGCATCAATTTTTTGTGTGATGATCTCGTCAGACAGTGCATAGAAATCCATAAGGTATTCCTTGGCAGGAACTGCATTTGACAGATGGTTGTCTCTTATGTAGTTGAGAGTCTTGTTTCTTGCAATTTTGAAGAGATAGGAGCGTATATTCAGTTTTTCATTGATATATTCACGCTTATCCCAGAATGTGATGAATGTCTCTTGGGCAATATCCTTGGAAATCTGAGCATTATTCAAATAGGCATTGATGAAGTGGACTATATTGTCGAACTCCATCTTAAAAAATATTTCGAATGTCTTCTCGTCGCCCTCCTTTATTGCGATGGCGAACTGGCTGTAATAACTCATTTTTAAACTTTCCAGGGATAAGTTTCTTTAGCAAATTTATAATTTTATTATCTTTGGCCCAAATATTTGGGGACGAAACATTACTTTTTGTTTACCCATTTCATGCTGTTGTAGAAGAATGGGTGCGATGTACCTTTTGTATTCAGAAGCGTATGGAGGCAGAGAGTAGTGTTTGCAGGTTATGAATTGTAGCTGTTTTTATTTGTGTTATTGAAAAATTATTATATTTTTGCGATAATTTGTTAAAATTTTTAAAATCAGTTGCATGTTTTTAAAAATAATTAGGGAATATTGCTCCCTGGTTGTTATTTGTATATCTGACACCACAAATGACTATATAAAGTAACGAATTAATAATTTTTTAAAAGAAAAATGCGACAGAATCCTTTCTTTAAAAAGTTGGCAAAAATGTTTTTTGCCTTGATTTTCTTTGCATGTACAACCGCTGTATATGCGCAAAGTTTTGACCAGCCGGTATCATGGAGCTCCCAAGTTGAAAAAATTGGGGAGAATCTGTATGAAATGCAGTTCCATGGTGCAATAGAGGGCAAATGGCATATTTATGATTTGGGACCATATGATGGAGGCCCTAATCCTACCGTTCTCAAGATAGAGGAAGTGGCCGGAATCAAACTGGTTGGCACACCTTATATAAAGAGCGATGTGCACAAGGCTTTTGATGAGATGTTCAATATGGAGATAGGCACATGCGAGAATGGTGTTGTGCTTGCCCAGAAGGTAGAGGTTTCAAGTGCTTCTCCTGTTACTCTTACTGCAAATATCGAGTGGCAGGCTTGTGATAATGGAAGTTGTCTTCCGCCTGCAGATGAGGATGTTATGGTGAAATTGCCTGCAGCAGTTGGTGTTGCTGCAACTGAGCCTGCGAAAAACGAGGAGGCTGCTCCCGCTGAAAATGCGCAGTCGGCAGCAGTTGCAGAGGAGGTTGCTACAGAGGTGGCTCCAGCTGCCGAGGAAGAGGGCAAATCATTGTGGGGTGTGATACTTGAGGCTATCGCATGGGGCTTTGTAGCGTTGCTTACCCCTTGTGTATTCCCTATGGTTCCTATGACCGTTTCATTCTTCTTGAAAAATTCAGGTGGAAAAGCAAAAGGCCGTTTCATGGCAAGTCTGTATGGCTTCTCAATTGTTGCCCTCTACACATTGCCAATTGCCGTAATTATATTCATTACCTACTTTGTAGGAGGTGATGCCGTTACAGCCGATATCTTCAACTGGTTGGCTACACACTGGATTCCAAACCTCATCTTCTTTGCAATCTTCATGGTCTTTGCTGCCTCTTTCTTTGGAGCATTTGAGATCACAATGCCAAGTTGGATGGTAAACAAGGCAGATTCAAAATCAGATAAAGGTGGTATAATCGGTGTCTTCTTCATGGCACTTACCTTGGTATTGGTTTCATTCTCATGTACCGGTCCGATTGTAGGTTCAATACTTATCAAGAGTACCCAAGGTGAAATTTGGGAACCTATCATCACCATGTTGGCATTCTCAATTGCATTTGCATTGCCATTTACAGTATTTGCTTTTGCTCCAAGCCTTCTTAAGGATCTTCCAAAATCGGGTGGATGGCTCAACTCTGTTAAAGTTGTATTGGGATTCCTTGAGCTTGCTCTCGGTCTCAAATTCTTGAGCGTTGCAGACCAGACTTACCACTGGGGAATCCTCGACAGAGAAGTATACCTTGCTTTGTGGATTGTAATCTTCTCTTTGTTGGGATTGTACCTTTTGGGCAAATTGCGTTTTGCACACGACACACCTCAGGAGCATCTGTCGGTTAAGAGACTTATCCTTTCAATTATAGTATTTGCATTCGTAGTTTACATGATCCCTGGCATGTGGGGTGCACCTCTCAAGGCCTTGAGCGGATATATGCCTCCTATTGCAACTCAGGATTTTGTACTGGGCAGTGGCGGTACTGTAAATAGTGCGGCAACATCACAGAATGATGTTACTAAGGCTAAATATTCGGATTTTCTGCATCTTCCTCATGGATTGCAGGGCTTCTTTGAGTACAACGAGGCATTGGCACATGCCAAGAAGGTAGGTAAACCTCTATTTGTAGATTTTACAGGTCATGGTTGTGTGAACTGCCGTGAAATGGAGGCAAGAGTATGGAGTGACCCACGCGTGCTCAAACTTTTGCGCGAAGAGTATGTTGTTGTGGCTCTCTATGCAGATGACAAGAAGACTTTGGACAAGAGCGAGTGGGTAACTCTCGATAATGGCAAAGTACTGAAAGAGCTTGGTAAAATCAACTCAAACTTTGTTATGAACAAGTTCGGAGCCAATGCACAACCATATTATATCCTGCTCGACGGTTCTGAGAACCAGCTTCTGGAGCCTCGTGGATATGATCTGAATCCGGATGCATTTGTTGCATTCCTTGAGGAGGGAGTCAAGAATTATAAGAAATAATTCATACTTTTGTCCTTACAGATTTATGGATTATCATGTATAGGGACAATATAGACAGAGAGGCTTTCTTCAAAGAGACATTTGATTGCTATTTTGAGAGAGTGGTTGCTTATGTCTACAGTTTCTATAAAGATAAAGAAATTGCAAAAAATATAGCACAAGACTGCTTTATAGCATTCTGGGAAAATATAGATAAGGTGGAGAGTTCAAAGACTCCTCTGCCTTATCTTTTTTTTATTGCCAAGAACAAGACCCTTAATCAGATAAAGAGGGATGGCGTTGAGGGACGTTTTGGGGACTACTATGCCAGAAGAGAGTATGAATTGAGGAGCAAAGCCTTACAGAGCAATACCATGGAGAGAGTATTGGAGAGGGAGGTGGAGCAGCTGGTCAAAAAGAGCATGGAGCAGATGAAAGAGCCGGTAAGGAGTGCATTTCATCTGAGCCGCTTTTGTAATATGACAAATGAAGAGGTGGCAAAAGAGTTGGGGATTTCTGTCAAAACTGTAGAATATCGCATCTCTTCAGCTTTGAGGATTTTGAAAAAAAATCTTAGGGACTTTATCCCGGTAGTTGTTATCATGTTGTCAAATCTGCTTAACTATGAATAAAGAATTGCTTATAAAACATATTAATGGAGAGGGTCTCACCGAAGAGGAGAGGCGGAAGGTCATCTCCTGGATAGATGAGTCGGAGCGAAATGAGGAGTATTATCTGGGGCTGATGGAGAGTGTCATTGCGGAGAAGGTTACAAGACAGACTCCAGATGTGGTAATTTCCAAAGAGGAGAAGAGGGCTTCCTTTGCGGCAATACTCTCCAGAATCAACGGATTCAAAGTTGCCCATACCCTTCCATTTGCCGACAGCAGCAGAAGAAAGATCAAGTGGCTTACATCATTATCGGCATGTGCAGTCATACTGTTGTTCCTGTCTGTAACTTTGAACTATCTGCAGTATTCAAAAAATAATATGAAAGAGTCTGCCGATCTCTCTGGAAGCAGTGCCATTGCGTTATCTTCCACTGTGCATAATGAGCAGACTTTCTATACGGAGAATGGTGTGAAGGCAAAAATTATGCTTCCTGACAGCTCCGTAGTATGGTTGAATTCAGGTTCTTCAATAACATATCCGCAAGTTTTTGCAAAAGAGGAGAGAGTGGTGAAATTCAGCGGTGAGGGGTATTTTGAAGTGAGAGAGAACAAATTTGCCCCAATGATAGTTACAACTCCAAGGGGTATGCAGGTGAAGGTGCTTGGAACTAAATTTCATATTTGCTCGTATGATGATGATTCTGAAGAACATGCAACTCTATTTTCTGGAAAAATCAATATATCAAGAGTTGTCGGCAATAAAGTTGTTGTAAAGGAGAAAGAGATGAAGCCTCTGGAGTCGGTAAACTTTACCGGAACCAACAGAGCTGTCCTTATATCCAATTCCGACACTACAAAGAAGGTTGCATGGCGTCACGGAGAGCTTCTGTTTGATAAAACTCCGATGCCGGATGTCATCAAAAAACTTGAACGCTGGCATGGCGTTGATATTGTTGTCAAAGATTCTGTAATCCTCAAGCATAGTTTTACCGCAAAATTCAGTACTGAGTCTGTTGTGCAGATTATGGAGCTTCTTGAGTTCACTACTCCTGTCGATTTTAAAATAGAGAACAACAAGGTCTTCTTGTCGGCGAGAAAAAAATAGAAACATTTTAAATTCAGAATTGTTTCCAATTTTTTTAGGGTATATATTTTGCGAAGTTGTTATAGCATCATAACCTATTTAAATGATGTTATAATGAATAATGCTATTAAATCACTGATCAAATGTAGATTGGTCTATGTTATGGTATTTGTTGCCATATCGGTGGTTGCCGGCGCTCAGACTATTTCGTTGAATATCAAGAATAAACCTCTGAGTGAAGCTTTGCAGGCAATTACAAAGGCAACAAATTACGAATTCGTATATTCAGATGTCTTGAATGTGAAGGTTCCCACTACCATAGAGTGCAATGGTGAGGACCTCAAGTCTGTATTGGATAAAATCCTCGGTGAAAAAGGGATTGTCTATAAGATTGACGGAAAAATTATAGCCCTTTCACCAGCGGAAGTTGCCCCTAAAAAACAGGATGCGGGTAAAAAGCGTCTTATAAAGGGTGTTGTCACCGATGAAGCCGGTGTTACAATGCCAGGCGTTGCAGTGTATAACCGTACCACAGGGGCAATTGCTGCTGCGGATCTGGACGGTGCCTATGCAATAGAGGCCGCTACAGGTGACCAGCTTCTGTTCACCTCTATAGGTATGACTGATTATGCGGTTGTTGTCGGAAATGGAGATGCCCTCAATGTAGTAATGACAACAGACCTTATAGCTCTTGAGGATGTGGTTGTAACCGGATATCAGACAATATCAAAGGAGAGATCTACAGGTGCATTTGAGAAAATTTCTTCAAAGACATTGGAGATGAAGAGAATGGATAATCTCTCATCTATGCTCGAAGGACAGGTTGCCGGATATGTGGACGGCAAGATTCGTGGTGTGACAACAATGAATGCCGTTTCAAATCCTCTTGTTGTGATAGATGGTTTCCCTGTTGAGAATACATCTATGAACAGGATTGGAGAGACCACAGAGAATATGCCTGATATCAACCCGGAGGATATTGAGAGTGTGACCGTGCTTAAGGATGCCGCTGCTGCCTCAATCTATGGTGCCCGTGCTGCCAATGGTGTTATCGTAATCACTACTAAAAAAGCAAAACAGGGCAAGACAAACATCAGCTTTTCGGCAACATTGACCACTCAGCCATACTCATATTATACAGGTAATATGACAAACTCTGCAGATATTGTTGAACTGCAGAAAACTTGGGCTGCACAGCATAGTGCCCTTACTGCCGGTGGAGCAAGTGCAGAGCAGGTTGCAGCTGACTTGAGGGACAATGGCGCATGGCCAAGTAAAGGTGTTGATATACTTCTTGACATGTACACAGGAAAGCTATCTCAAGCGGATGCAAATGCACAACTTTCAAAATTGGCAGATAGTGGTTTCAAATATTACGATCAGGCCAAAAAATATACAAAACGCAATCCATTTACCCAGCAATACAATCTAAGGGTAGGCAAGGCGACAGAGAGGAATAATTTCACTTTTTCTGCCACTTATTGGGATTATAATGAGGAAAATGTGAATACCGACAGCAAGAAGTTGGGATTGAATATGAGCAATTCAGTGCAGGTTGCCAAATGGCTGCAGGCTGATTTTGGAGTATATCTTAAAATTGGAGATGACAACAGACAGTCATTCAATGTATACTCTCCAGGATTTTCAGCATTGCCTTATGATGCCCTTGTTGCTGAAGATGGCAGTTATGTAGCGGCTGTTTCTCAAATTGGCAAAGACCGGAGAGATCTTATTGCGGAAAATGGTTTGAGGGAGGAGATTCTAGTACCTATGAATGAGTTAGGGTATGGAATTGCAAACAACAAGACATTTGATACAAGGTCATTCTTCAAAGCGAAAATAGATTTCTGTCCATGGCTGAACTATACAACAATGTTCCAGTATGAGACCAGCAATGGAAAAAGTGAGACAATTAATGAGAGGGAGTCGTATTATATAACTTCGCTTCTGAATAATTTTGCCTCGATGGAGAATGGATGGTATGGACCAGAACTCACATATAATTTGCCCGAAGGAGATGCTCTGACAACAGTGGATACCAAAAGGAGAAGCTATAATTTCAGACAACAGCTGAATTTTGACAAATCATTCAATGATAAGCACACTCTTGTATGGATTCTCGGTCAGGAGATTAAGGATGCCAAGATAGAGTATTTCGACAATACAATATATGGATATGATCCAGAGACCCTTACATGGCCTACATACAACGCGGATGACCTTACATATTTTTCAGGTTTGCTCGGCTCTTCCCAGTTGAGTCCTGGAAATATCACGTCAAAGAGGGAGATTGTCAACAGATTTGTTTCGTTCTACGGTAATGCCTCGTATTCATATGATAACAGATATGTAATTACCGGAAGTATCAGATGGGACCGATCAAATCTTTGGGGAACCAGTTCTAAATATCAGAATAAACCAATCTGGTCAATTGGTGCCAGCTGGAATATTGATAGGGAAGAGTTCTTTAAATCTGACCTGTTTGATATGCTCAAACTGAGAGCCACTTATGGTATTGGCGGTAATATAGGCCGTAATACAGCTCCATATTTAATTGCCGTATATTATCCCTCTTCGGTTGTTGATGGCATGTATGGCCATGTTACCTCTCCTCCAAATAATGATATCCGTTGGGAGAAGACAACAACTATTGATGTAGGTGTTGATTTCGCAATGTTCAACAACAGATTGTCGGGTTCAATTGATTATTATCATAAAAACAGTGTGGATCTGCTTGCATATATCAATGGCAGCCCTACTCAGGGATTCGGTTTCTCAAGTCTTACCACAAACAATGGAGAGATGTTGAATGCCGGAGTGGATGTCTCTTTGAATGGCGCGATAATCAGTGGTAAAGCCTTCAGATGGGATGCATCATTAATCTATTCATACAACAAGAATGAAGTGAAAAAGGTATTTGTGACTCCAGGAAGATACAACAGCCGTTTATCTCTTCCTACAGCATATCCTACTGTGGGCAATCCATATTATGGTATATATGGATATGAATGGGCAGGACTTAATGATAAAGGAGAGCCGCAGGTTTATGATGCAGAGGGCAATATCACATCAGACAACATTCAGGATGTAGATGCGATCGGATATCTTGGAACAACAGTGCCTGTGCATAGCGGATCATTCACAAATATGTTGAGCTACAAGAATTTTGACTTGTCATTTATGATAACCTTTGCAGGCGGACATAAAATAAGGGATCCGTTCCCTCCAAAGATCTCTATGGGCAACGGTAGTATAACCACCACAAACAAGGATATTATGAATTATTGGAAACAGCCTGGTGATGAAAAGATTACAGATGTCCCACGTTTGCTCTTCTCAAATGATACCCAAAATTACAATTCATATAGAGACGACCTCTACAGATATTCAAGCCTGTTTGTATATGACGCTTCAAATATCAGAATAAACAATATCTCGTTGTCGTACCGTATCCCTTCGGAGATCTGTAAGAAGGTGCAGCTGGAAAATGCAAAGGTGCAGTTTAATGTAGAGAATCTTGCAACTATAGCATTCGACAAGAAGGCTCATTATGCACTGGGTGGCAAGATAAAACCTAACTATGTTTTTGGATTGTATTTGAACTTTTAAATAAAGCGTAATGAAAAGATTATCATATATATATAAATTGGTGTTCCTTTTTGTGGGTATTGTTGCAATATCTTCATGCAACGATTTCCTGAATGATATCCCAAAAGGACAGAAGACACCTAAAACTTGGGCCGATTTTAATGCCTTCATGAAGAACACTACTGTTGCTTATTATGAAATGGACCAGATATTCATACTTATGGATGAATTCTTCAAATCCAATTCAAAGCTCAACAGTGATGAACTGGCAAGATGCCATTATCTATGGGATGAGAGCGTAGACCGTACAAAAATTAATAATGGTGACAAAAATGCCTATTATAGTGCATATGAGCAGATGTTTTACTGGAACCTCATCATAGAGGAGGTGCCATCTGCAACAGAGTGTACAGAGCAGCAGAAGCAGATGCTTATTGCCCAGGCAAAAGTGATGAGGGCCATGACCTATTTCTATCTGACCAATTACTATGCTGACCAATATTGTGAGGCCACCAAAGATAAGCTGTCGGTTCCTCTTGTAACCTCGGCATCTGTAGAGTCTGCATCACCTCAGGTTACTATTGGAAAAATATATGAATTTATCCTTCAGGACCTTAATGAAGCAATGGAATATTTGCCAAAAGTTGCAGAGACTGTAGTACATCCAACAAAGGCCGCCGGTTACGGAATGTTGGCCAGAGTCTATTTGAACATGGGCAATTATGAGATGGCTTTGCAGAATGCAGAGTTGGCCCTTGGCGAGAATGACAGACTCTATGATTGGATATCATTCTATCAGAATGACAAGGCAAGATATGATGCTCCTGCCAACTGGACACAGACTGTAGCGGGAGATCCTGAAATGGACAATGTGGAGAATTATATATTCCACTTCTCATCAATGAAATTCTGGACAGGTGTATCCGGCAGTGCGTCATATGCTCTTACAGAGGCAAGGGGTGACAAATTCGAGCAGGGCGATGTGCGTAAAATGGTGCGTTGGAAAAAACGTTCATCATCATCTTTGGGAACATATTATTATGGAATCTATGCAATAGAGCCAAATAAGGGTGGTATCCGTTCTGCTGAGATGTATTATATTAAGGCCGAGTGTCTTGCCCGTAAAGGAGATGCTGCAAGTATCCAGCAGGCTATGGATGCTGTAAACAAAGTGAGAAAGACAAGAATCCTTCCTGAGTATTACCAGGATTTTACAGCATCTACAACTGCAGAAGCGATGGATTTGATCATGAAGGATAAAGCTAGTGAATATATCCAGAGCCAAGTTCTGTTCTGCGATTACAGGCGTTTGAATAAAGAGGCTGTATATCCTAAAGTGCTTACCAAAACTGTAAATGGAGAAACTTATACCCTCAAACCTGATTCTCATTTGTGGATTATGCCGTTCCCTTCAGGTGCAATTGACAATCCTGGAAATGGAACCCTTGTACAAAATGTGGCAAAATAGTTGGTCGGTATGAAAAGAGCATTTATTGTTGCAGTATCTGTATTGCTGTCGGTTGGTATTGTTGCTTGTACATCAGGAACGGGCAATTCTGTCATAACCATTAATATAACCGACGGCAATTTGAAGGAACAGCCTGTCTTATATCTGCCAGATGAGGAGCAGATAGCTGTAGAACTCTCTGGAGAGGGTACTGGTGTTGTTACAGTAAATAACATTGAAAGCATCTATGTGAGACTTGGGTACAGATATACCTCACGACTGATATGGCTTCTCTCCGGATCGCAGATAAACATCTCTTTTGCCAGTGGAAAATTTCATGAAAGCATTGCTGTTGATGGAACAAATGGCGACATCAACACATTCCTCAACAGCAATGTGTATAAATATGCCACGATAGACGAATGCAGGCTTGGTGAAAAAGAGTATATCACTCTTTCCGACAGTTTGTTGGAGGCAAATCTGGCTCTACTCGAAAATCAGAAATTTCCTACAGAGTTCAAGCACAAGGAGTCTCTAAGACTAAAATATTATACTTATCAGATATTACCCTCTTTCAGATATTTCCACTCCAGAATTGCAAAGGTGGCTGACTATGTTGAATCACCGGAATATTGGAGCAAACTGAAAGAGTTGTGCACCTATGACTGTAATTTGCTTTCAATTGAGGAGTATCGCGGATTCCTGTATGAATCGGTTTCGCTACTCTCCAAAAAGGAATTCCCTAACTATAGTGGAATTGACAGACTTGTCTTTTTTATAGAAAAGGAGATTCCTGACAATAAAATTGCTGAGTATCTGATACATAAACATGTATGCTCTTTTGTGAAGAAGAACGGTGTGGAGGGCGCTGAGAAGTATTTTGCAGCATTTGACAAATATGTGACCGATCCTGGTATGATAGAGCAGATGACACAGCTCAAGGAGAAGATGGGCAAATGTGCTGTCGGGGCACCTTCTCCGGATTTCAACTCTACAGATGTTGACGGCAAACAGTATACATTGGCTGATTTTGCAGGCAAGTATGTATATATAGATGTTTGGGCTACATGGTGCGGTCCATGCAGAAAAGAGGTTCCTTATCTTGCGGAACTTGAGCATAAGTTCAATGGAGAGGGGATATATTTTGTGGGTCTGTCTTGTGACAATAGCAGAGAGGCTTGGGAAAAGGCTGTAAGAGCAGGAGAGGTGAAGGGAATACAACTCTACCTTGAGCCTGGAAATACCTTTATGGATGACTACTCAATTACAGGTATCCCACGCTTTATATTGCTGGACAAGGAGGGGAAGATCCTCTCGGCAAAAGCAACCGCCCCTTCTGATCCAAAGACAGAAGAGACCATTGCAAATCTTCTTGCCAAATAGTATAAATAACCTGACGATTAATTTAGATACTCATCCACCACTCTTGGAAAGTTCGCTTGTTCGAGGTGGTGGATTTTTTCTGCAACATCATCAGGCGTGTCGGATGGTGTCACCTCACATTTTGCCTGGAAGAGAATTTTTCCGTTGTCATACTTCTCATCCACCAGATGGATTGTAATGCCTGATTCTTTCTCTTTGGCGGCCACTACCGCTTCATGTATATGGTGTCCATACATTCCTTTTCCTCCGTATGCAGGAAGCAGGGCAGGATGGATATTGATGATTCTGTCGGGATACTTATCTATGAGTTCTGCAGGGATTTTGAGCAGATATCCGGCAAGGATTATATAATCTATATTGTATTGCGACAGCAGTTCGAACAACTTTTGAGTGTTGGTGGTAAGCTCCTCTTTGCTAAGGACAACCGACGGTACATCCAGCTTCTTTGCCCTCTCAACTACATATGCCTGAGGCTTGTTGCAAATAACAAGTTCTACTTTATGTCCCAATTCTGTCTGATTGCTCCTCTCTTTTTTGTAGTTGAAATATTCTATGAGATTCTGGGCGTTTGTGCCGCTACCCGATGCAAATATGGCGAGATGTTTCATGTCAGTGTCTCTATGTTGTTAATTATGAGGGCACAAAGATATGATTTTTTATTTTAAAAAATATTATTAACTTTGCCACTTGTAAGGGTTTGAAAATATTACTAAAATATAAACTTATTTATTAATTAAATTTTTACAATCATGGCAGATATTACTTCAAAAGTAAAAGAGATCATCGTTGACAAACTTGGCGTTGATGCAGCAGAAGTTACTCCAGAGGCTAGCTTCACAAAAGATTTGGGAGCAGATTCTCTTGATACAGTAGAGCTTATCATGGAGTTTGAGAAAGCATTCGAAATCACTATTCCAGATGAGGCTGCTGAGAAGATCTCTACAGTAGGCGATGCTATTTCATTCATTGAGGCTAACCAGAAATAATTATCTACAAGAATAGAGTATGGAATTGAAAAGAGTGGTCATTACCGGATTGGGCACCATTAATCCGTTGGGCAATAGTGTTGAAGAGTATATTACTAATCTTAACAATGGAGTCAGCGGGGCTTGTCCGATAACAAGGTTCGATGCCTCTCTTTTTAAGACCAGATTCGCTTGTGAGGTAAAAGATTTTGATCCGACCAAATATGGCATGGACCGCAAAGAGGCCCGTAAAATGGACAGATATTGCCATTTTGCCATTGTAGCAGCTGATCAGGCTATTGCAGATTCAGGTCTGGATCTTGAAAAAACAAATAAAGATAGGGTTGGTGTGATCATCGGCTCCGGAATTGGAGGAATCGAGACACTTACCCAGGAAGTTATGGGTTTTAGCGAGGGAAACAAGGTTCCCCGCTTCAACCCATTCTTTATTCCTAAAATGATACCTGATATGGCAGCAGGCTATGTCTCTATAAAGTATGGATTTATGGGACCTAACTATGCTACAGTGTCGGCATGTGCATCATCTTCTCACTCTATGTGCAATGCTTTTGACCTTATCAGACTGGGCAAAGCCGATGTTATAGTTACAGGTGGCGCAGAGGCAGGTATCACAGTATCGAGCGTAGGCGGTTTCAACTCTGCCCAAGCTCTTTCAACAAATAACGACAACTACTCAAAGGCAAGCCGTCCTTTCGACAAAGATCGTGACGGTTTTGTAATGGGCGAGGGTGCCGGTATCCTTATTTTCGAGGAATATGAGCATGCTGTTGCCCGTGGTGCGAAAATCTACGCAGAGGTTGTAGGTTCCGGTATGACAGCCGATGCGCATCATATTACAGCTCCTCATCCGGAAGGTCATGGTGCAATACAGGCCATGAGACTTGCATTGGAGGAGGCAGGCCTTAAACCTGAGGATGTTGATTATATCAATGTTCACGGTACTGCAACCCCTCGTGGCGATATTGCAGAGCTTAAAGCTATTAAAGAGGTATTTGGTGAGCATGCCTACAAATTGAACATCAGTTCTACCAAATCAATGACCGGACATCTTTTGGGTGCAGCTGGAGCTATAGAGTCAATTGCTTGTCTTGGAGCAATGACAACAGGAACAGTTCCTCCTACAATCAATTTTGAAACACCGGATCCTGAGATTGACTACAACTTGAACCTTACATTGAACAAGGCCCAGAACAGAAGTGTTGATGTAGCCTTGAACAACACATTCGGTTTTGGTGGACACAACTCTTGCCTTATCTTCAAGAAATTGAAATAGTGGCAGGAGAGGTTGCTCCAATCAGTTCCACCGTTCCAGATCCAATCTTATAAATATAAACAGGAGTATTGTAAAGCTCCAGAGCGAAGAGCCTCCATAACTGAGGAATGGAAGCGGTATTCCTATTACCGGTACCAGTCCCATGGTCATACCTATATTTATGAATACGTGCATGAAGAAACAACATGCAACGCAGTAGCCGTAGATCTTTACGAACTTGTCTTTCTGACGTTCGGAGAGAATAATAAGGCGTATTATCAGGAACATGTAGAGGGCGATGACCGATGCTGCCCCAATGAAACCGTGTTCCTCTCCAACTGTACAGAATATGAAGTCGGTACTCTGCTCAGGAACGAAATCGAACTTTGTCTGAGTCCCTTCCAAGAAACCCTTACCTGCAAATCCACCCGATCCTATTGCAATCTTCGACTGGTGGACATTATATCCGGCGCCCTTCAAATCTTCTGTAATTCCCAGAAGATTCTCAATTCTCGCTCTCTGGTGCGGCTGCAGAATGTTATTGAATATGAAGTTCACAGAGAAGATGAACATTACGGAGAAACAGAAACATGCCGCTATATATTTTGTATGTGGCATCCTCTTCTTTGCAGCTCTGATTACAGCATAGACCATAAATGGGAGAATGATGCCCAATACCCAATATTCAATTTTGATTTCAGGTATGAAGTCCATAAATTCCATCTGCAGGATTTTTGGCAGGTAGGCCAGAAATAGTGTGAGCGGAATGACGAAGGCCAGGTGTTTGTACACTTCGCGGCTTGTGAGGCCGTTGAGCAGGGCCATAATCACCATCAGGCATATTATTGCCACAAATGGAGCAATTGCCAGTGATATTACAAAAAGAAATATGGAGAGAAAACCGAATGCCAGTATCCACCCGTTCAGACCCTCCCTGTAGAACATAAATATGAATCCGGTATATACCAATGCAGATCCTGTCTCCTTCTCAAGTATAATGAAGAGCATCGGTATCAGCAGTATCAATGCTACAGTTATGGCATTGCGCAATCTGGAGAGTTTGAACCCATATTGGCTCATTATGTAGGCAAGAAAGAGGGAGGTGCTTATTTTGGAAATTTCTGCCGGCTGGAACCCTACGGGCCCTATAACAAACCATGATTTTGAGCCATTTACCTCCTTTCCTACAAATATTACTGCAAAAAGGAGCAGCAATACAAAGAGGTATATCGGAGGCGACAGTACACTGTATATTTTTGGGTTGAGTATGAAAAGTATGGCAGCTGCAATCAGAAAGGAGGTTACAATCCAGACAAATTGCATTCCGTAGCGCTGTGAAAAGTCGAAAATCGAGCTGTGCTCCTCGGTATAGACCGCTGCATAGATGTTCATCCATCCGATAAACACAAGAAGCAGATATGTTATTATCAGCCACCAGTCGAGTTTCCTGTATATATAATTATTATATCCCATTCTACCGTTTTTTTATAGGAACATTTCTCAAAAGATTCCAGCTCTTCACCTCTTTCTCCAGATCCGTGCGCGAAATCTCACCATTCAGATATTTTTCAACAAGAAGCGATGCGATAGGGGCGGCCCATGTGCCACCGAATCCGGCATTTTCGATATATGCAGCTACTGCTATTTTAGGGTTTTCCCTCGGTGCAAAGCAGATGAAGACTGCATTGTCCTGGCCATGCGGATTCTGTGCGGTACCTGTCTTGCCGCATATATCCAGTCCGTCGACATGAGCTCTTCTTGCCGTACCTCCCTCTCCAGACTTGCTGTTCACCGCAAGATACATGCCCTCTATTATTTTATGGAAATGGGTTGTATCAACCAGTGTATAGTGGCGTTCGTTGAAGCGTGCCCGTGCCGCTGAATCTGGCGTATTCTTTACCATATGAGGAATATAATAGTATCCTCTGTTGGCTATTGTTGCTGCAAGGTTTGCAAGGTGAAGAGGAGTGGTTCCCATCTCTCCCTGCCCTATGGAGAGAGAGATTACAGAGAGTGATTTCCATCTGCCTTTGCCATGTATCTTATCATATGTTGCAGTTGTAGGCACGTTGCCTCCAAGTTCTGCAGGGAAATCACTTCCCAGTTTGTGGCCGAATCCGAAACTTGTAACAATATCTCTCCATCTGTTGAATGCCTCCGATACACTGCCGTATTTTTTATTGTCGAGAATATCCCTGAAAATATCGCAATAATAGGCATTGCACGACATCATGATGGATTGTGTCAAGGCTACAGGAGAGGGATGGGCATGGCACCCTACCTTTTTGCCTGCAGCATAGTGGTATCCCATATTGCAGGAGACCCTGCTTTCAGGTGTTATGACCCCCTCCTGAAGGGCTGCAAGGGCATTTACAAGTTTGAATACGGAACCTGGTGGATAGGCCGACATTACTGCCCTGTTGAACATGGGTTTGTATGGGTCGGTAACGATCTCCTGGTAATATTTGCTTATATTGGCCAATTTGTCGATATCTATGCCGGGGCTCGATACAATTGTGAGAATCTCTCCTGTGGAGGGCTCAATCGCCACAAGACTTCCAACTTTATTCTGCATGAGCTGCTCTCCATATTGCTGCAGATGGCCGTCGATGGTTGTGATAATATCCTCTCCGGGAACTGCATCAATATCATACTCTCCATCTGCAAAGCTCGACTGGATCCGGTTGTGCACATCCCTGAGCAGGATACTGTATCCTTTCTGCCCTTTGAGTACATCTTCGTATGCCTGCTCCAGACCACTTGCACCAACATAATCGCCCCTTTTGTAATCCGGATTGCGTTTGAGGAAATCATTGTCAACCTCGGTAAGGTAACCAAAAAGATTTGCACCTGCATTGAATGGATAGTTGCGCGATGTCCTTGGCAGACCACTGAATCCCGGGAATTTATAGGCCTGTTCAGCAAAAATGCTGTATTGTTGGCTGGATACCTGCTTTAAAAATGTAATGGTCTGGTAACCTATCTTTCTGCGATTTTTCCGATACTCCTTCATCTTTTCCCTTACATATTCAAGATCAAGGGAGAAGATGCGGCACAGAGCAAGGGTGTCGAATTGCTTTACCTCTATTGGAGTTATCTGGATATCATATGTATTCTTGTTCCCGACAAGTATATTGCCGTTACGGTCGAGGATAAGCCCTCTCACTGGGTATCTCACAAGATATTTGAAAGCATTGTTCTCTGCGGTAATCTTGTACTCTTCATTGAGTATCTGCAGATTGAACAGCTGTAGGATAAGGATTAACCCAACAGCCAATACTCCTGCTATAAGAATATTTTTTCTGTTCACCTTGTCCCTCCTTTATCTGAATATTTGGGAATTTATACTCTTCCACAGAAGCAGGGCGACAGCTGTATTTATGATGATATTCAGCAGGAACCTTGCAATGGTATATATAAATGAGAAATAGCCCCAAGAATCCAATGCTATATAAATTGTAAAGAAGATGGCATAGGACAAGGCGGTTACCAGGAGGAACTGAGTGGTGCCGATTGTACGCTGGGTTATCTCTATCGTGTTTTCAAGTGTGGTTTTGCTTACTGCTACCTTGAAAAGGAGAGGCCTGAAATAGGCAATAGCCACAATTGCGGCTGCATTCAGCCCCAGAACCCCATCAGAGAGGATATCAACAAGCAGTCCGAAACAGAATGCCGTAAGGATGGAGACAATATGATTGCATGTGTAGGGCAGTGTTATGACCAGTAGCGGGAATACAGCAATGTAGAGCATCGGCCAGATATTTATATATCCGCTGATGAGCAGCTGTATAAGCAGCAGGAATATCCCCAGTATCACATATTTCAAGTTGTTCATGAGCTATTCTGTTATTATTTTTCCCGACAGACTGTCAATCTCCTTAAAGTGGTTGTTCTTTACAACAATTACATAATCGAGCAGCCTGAAATCCTGCAGAAGCTTTACCTTCACAGCCCTGTGCATTCCATTTACAATCTTTGATGACTCCGCAATGCCTATCGGTATGTCAGGCGGAAAGAAGGAAGAGTATCCGCTTGTGTAGATGGTGTCTCCAGGAGAGACCGGTACATGTTGCGGAATTTCATTCAAAGTGGCATATCCGATACTGTTGCCATCCCATGAGAGGGGACCGAATGTGATGTTGTCTCCCAGTTTGGCACTTATCTGCTGCTTCTGGTTGAGGAACGAAAGTATATAGGAGTGGTTTTTACCCACAGCCCTTATTATACCTACAACACCGTTTGGAGTCACAACACCCATGTCTTCGGTAATACCGTGGTTGCGTCCTTTGTTTATAACTATGTAATTATGAGTAGTATTGAGGCTGTTCTTTATCACCTTCGCCCAATCATAACTGAAAGATGTGTCGGACAAAACCCCTTGCGACAGCAGCATGCCGGTGAGAGAGTCACCATTCATCTTGAAGATATGCTGGCGGAGCTTCATGTTCTCCTCCATCAGCTTCATATTCTGGGCTGCCAGCTCTGTATTTACAGATTTCAGCTTCGAGTAGGCCTTCACATTGTTTCCCGCTTCCCAGAAAAGGGCCTGGATATCCCTGATCTTTCCAACTATCTTGTATTGCTGCACGATTCCATTGTTGGATGCCATGACAATACAGATAGCCTCAATGGCTATAAAAAGGAGAAACCTCCCCATGGAATAGTAGAAAGAAGGAGGTATTCTCATAAATTATTATCTCATTAAGAATGGAAGTTTGTCTGCATTCTTGATGGCAATGCTTGTTCCGCGTGCCACAGCTCTAAGAGGATCTTCCGCAACATGGAACGGAATGTTGATCTTCTCATGCAGTCTCTTGTCGAGACCTCTCAAAAGGGCTCCTCCTCCTGTGAGGAATATTCCCTCCTGTACGATATCTGCATAGAGCTCAGGCGGTGTCTGCTCAAGAACAGCAAGGACTGCAGTCTCAATCTTTGCAAGAGACTTGTCGAGGCAATGTGCAATCTCCTGACTTGTAACAGCAACCTCAACCGGGTGCGCAGTCATGAGATTAGGACCTCTTACAATGTACGGTTCAGGCAGCTCATCCAGTTCAGCAATGGCTGCACCTACATTTATTTTAATCATTTCAGCAGTTACCTCACCTATCTTGATATTGTGCTGCTGACGCATATATTGCTGAATCTCAGCTGTAAATACATCTCCTGCAACACGTATGCTCTCTTTGCATACAATGCCGCCCAATGATATTACCGCAATTTCGGTAGTACCACCTCCGATGTCAACAACCATATGTCCTTTCGGTTCCTCAACATCCAGTCCGATACCGATAGCTGCCGCCATAGGTTCGTAAATGATGAATACGTCACGGCCTCCGGCATGCTCCGAAGAGTCCCTTACGGCCCTTATCTCAACCTCTGTACTTCCTGAAGGTATACATATAAGCATTCTAAGGTTTGGTGAAAAGAATGTCCTTTTTGTATTGATCATCTTCACAAAACCTCTGATCATCTGCTCTGCAGCGTTGAAGTCTGCAATCACTCCGTCTTTCAATGGCCTGATAGTCTTGATGTTGGGGTGTGTCTTCTCATGCATGAGCCTTGCCCTGTGACCAAATGCTATCGGTTTGCCGGTATTCTGGTCTATGGCAACAATTGATGGCTCATCCACAACAATCTTGTCATTCATAAAGATGACAGTATTTGCAGTACCCAAATCAATAGCCAACTCTTGTGTCAAAAATGAAAAAGCCATTATTCTCCTCCTCTTTATATTAATGTTTGAAATGGCGGATGCCTGTAAATACCATGGCAACACCATTGTTGTTGCACCATTCGATGCTCTCGTTGTCCCTTATCGAACCGCCCGGCTGTATAACAGTCTTTATTCCCTCATTCGCTGCAATCTCAACACAGTCTGCAAATGGGAAGAATGCATCAGAGGCCATTACCGCACCATTCAGGTCGAAGTTGAATGATTTGGCTTTTGCTATAGCCTGTTTCAATGCATCTACTCTTGATGTCTGTCCGATGCCGCTTGCCAACATCTGTTTTCCTTTGGCAAGAACAATTGCATTTGATTTGGAATGTTTTACAAGTTTGTTTGCAAAAATCAGATCATCAATCTCCTCCTCCTTAGGCTGGGCATTTGTTGCAGGTTTAAGGTCTGCAGGGGTCTCAACATAACTGTCTCTCGCCTGCTCGAGTACGCCTCCCAAAAGTGAGCGGAATTTCACTGAAGAAGGTTTTACATCCTTGTTCTCAAGAATAATTCTGTTCTTCTTGCTCTTAAGTATCTCAAGTGCCTCAGCTGAGTATGCAGGGGCAATTACAACTTCAAAGAAGATCTTGTTCATCTGCTCTGCTGTTGCCTGGTCAATCTCTCTATTTGCAATAATAATGCCTCCAAAAGCAGAAACCGGATCTGCCTCAAGGGCTTTGTCCCAAGCACCGAGCAAAGTCTGTGCTGAGGCGCATCCGCAGGCATTGTTATGTTTTATTATAGCCACGGTTGTATCCTCAAAATCTGAGATGAGTTCAACTGCAGCCTCAATATCAAGCAGATTGTTGTATGATATCTCCTTACCGTGCAGCTGTGCAGGAAGAGAGTTGTCGGCACCATAATAGAAGCCCTTCTGGTGAGGATTCTCTCCATATCTCAGCTCTTTGCTTCCGGTGATGCTCTTGCTGAATGATTTTGTAGGCTCTGGCTGAATTGAGTTGAAGTAGCTGAATATGGCTGTATCATAATGCGAGCTCACAAGGAATGCCTGTGTGGCAAAATACTCCCTTTGCTCGAGAGTTGTCTTTGCACCATTCTCCTTGAGAATATTGAGAAGCGGTGCATATGACTCCTTGGACGGAACTATTACAACATCATTATAATTTTTTGCAGCACCTCTGATAAGAGAGATGCCTCCTATATCTATCTTCTCGATAATCTCCTCTTTTGAAGCGCCTGCGGCAACATACTCCTCAAAAGGGTAAAGGTCTACGATAACCAGATCAATTGAAGGGATATCGTACTCGGCAATCTGGTTCTGGTCTGTTGCATTCTCCCTTCTGTTGAGGATTCCTCCGAATACCTTTGGATGGAGAGTCTTTACCCTGCCTCCCAATATCGACGGATATCCTGTCACCGATTCAACTGTCTTTGCCTGTATGCCCAGATTCTGGATGAAATCGAAAGTTCCACCTGTTGACAATATTTCAACACCGTTCTTGTCCAGTTCCCTTACTATCTCCTCAAGTCCGTCTTTATAGTAAACAGAGATGAGAGCTCTTTTTATCTCTTTGATTGATTGCATGTTATACGATTGGATAAGTTGTAAAAAATATTTTTGTAAAAATAAAAAAATATATGCTATTTTTAATAAAATTTATTGTATTAATTTGCGCAAGATATAAACATAATCTCAACATAATGGATAAGCAGCTATATGTGATCATAACGGCCGGTGGTGTAGGCAAAAGGATGGGAGGCAACATTGCAAAGCAGTTTATGGAGCTGGGCGGCAAACCTATTCTGCTGAGAACCATAGATATGTTCAGGAATCTTCCATTCAGGACCGAGATTATCCTGGTTCTGCCGGGAGAGTATAAGGAGTATTGGAAGAGCTATTGTATGGAGAATAACCTCTGGTTCAAGCATACTCTTGTTTCTGGAGGAATTACCCGGTTCCATTCTGTAAGGAATGCTCTGGAATTTGTCCCCGACGGAGCTCTTGTTGCCGTGCACGACGGAGTGAGACCATTTGTTCCTGAAAAAATGTTGGAAGAGCTGTTTGGATATGATCTGTCGGGAGAGGATGTGGCAGGTGTGATACCGGTAATGCCATCTGTTGAGTCTATGAGAAAGAAAATCTTTGATGATGAGGGACATACCGTAGGGGCTGAGCCTGTAGACAGAGATGAGTACATATTTGTGCAGACTCCGCAGGTCTTTGATTCAACCCGCCTTAAGGAGTCCTATAAACAAGCTTACTCTCCGGCATTTACAGATGATGCATCTGTCGCGGAGAGTAAGGGTTATAAGATTCTCTTCTGTAACGGAAGCCGTTTCAATATAAAGATAACGACTCCTGAAGATCTGGAGATGGCTGAAATTATCCTTAAGATGAATGTTTAGGATTCTCTTTCTTGCCTTTGTTAGGGTAATCTTTTACCCAAACCTGGCGCTCAATTGCCTGATCCAGTGAAATCAGCGTCTCGGTCTGTTTTACAGAAGGTATATTCTGGATTGTATTGATCAGGATCTCCATAAGGTGATCGTGATTAAAGCAATAGATTTTCAACAACAGCGAGTGTTTTCCTGTTACAAAGTGACACTCAACAACTTCTGAGATCTTTTTTAGAGCATCGATCACTTCTGGATACTTGTTTGCCTCCGACAGGCTCACCTGAACAAATGCACAAACATTAAGACCGAGGGTCTGGGGTTTTACCAAAAGACGGGAACCGGTAATAATTCCCAATTGTTCCATTTTCTTTACTCTCTGATGTATTGCAGCACCAGAAACACCACATTCGCGGGCTATCTCCAAAAATGGCATTCTCGCATTCTTTACTAAAAATGAGAGAATTTTCTGATCAGTTTCGTCAATTTGATACTTGGACATCTCTTATATTTTTTAAAAATATGGCACAAAAATATAAAAAACTTTTAATTACAAGGTCTGTTTCTGATAAAAAAATAGCCATCTAAGTGGAATCTCCCCTGCACAGGCGCACTGATAGTCATTTATTGAGCATGGTACAAGGGTATTTTTTCCCTCTTTTGAAGGTACTTCCATCCACCATCTTTTTGTGGTGTAACTAGTTAAAAATGTGATTGTTTCACCGTTCTCTCCCATGCTTACCATCTTTCTCTGAAAATATTCGTCAGATGGTTGGTTTTCAGGATCTTCCGCAATATTTGAGACTATACCTTCGCATATATGCCATATAACCTCCGAAACCAACTTATTACAAACTGTAAGTTGTTTTTCAAAATGATTTTGCCCAAAAATGAAGATATTGCGGATCTCTTTTGAAAGCCCTATATATCGTGCAGCCGTACAGATCTCTTCGGCATACATTCCATTGGGATTTGCCTCATTTGAGTATGGGTAGTCTGAATATCTTACCGATCTCATGTCGATGAAAGCATACTGGCAGTTTCTTACAAGCGGTTCACACAAACTCATCCCATCTCTGAAAGAGCCGAGCCTCATATCTTCAAAATATCTGCTCTGAAGCTTATGCAATATCTGCGGATCGTATCTGTAGCCCTGATATCCTATATTTGAAAAAGTGTCGGCATTCTCATCATTTACAATATATGAGAGAATATCTGTTGCTGACAGTGAATGATAACTGCCCGGAGAGATGAGTGCTGCCGCATATTTTGTCCCGGGATGCCATACAGATGGTTCCGGCAGCTCTTCTCCGCAGTTTACTATGGCAGGTACACCAACCTCCCTGCATCTCTCCAGCACCTGGGCAAGTTTTGACAATGAGATGTTTGCCACATATACTGTATATTCCTGAAAAGAGTGCAGCTCCTTCAGTGCCGGACAGATCTCTTTAGCTGCCCCTACATTTATAACAATGGCCTTGCATGGAGGCATTTGCGGGGAAATTGCCCCTGCAGAGATCTCCTGGTACATCATTTTTTTGCAGCTTTTTTCTTTGTTCCCGACGGTTTTGTCCCCTTTATTATCTCAAGGCACTCCTCTGCAGTAAGAGCTTTTGCCTCTTTTCCCTTAGGTATCTTGTAATTCTCTCCGGCATGCTTGATGTAGGCACCAAATCGTCCGTTGAGTATCTGGATATCAAGCTCAGGGAACTCATTTATGAATTTTTCAGCCTCTTTCTTTGCATTCTCTTCGATAAGTGCTACAGCCTCCTCTGCAGTAATGGTATATGGACTGTACAATTTGCCGAGAGAGACAAATTTGCCGTTGTATCTTATGTAAGGACCGAATCTGCCCACTGCAGCTACTATGCTCTTGCCTTCATGCTCTCCCACGGTACGAGGCAGTTCAAATAGCTTGAGGGCCTCCTCGAGGGTGATGCTCTCAATGAGTTTCCCTTTAGGGAGTCCGGCAAACTGTTTGTCAGGGTCATCATTCTCGCCCTTCTGTACAAGAGGACCAAATTTTCCGAGTCTCACAATGAGGGTCTTGCCGCTTGCAGGATCGGTTCCCAATACCCTCTCCGCATTTGTGTGCGCAGACTCTTTGAGGGTCTCTTCAACCTTTTCGTGAAAATCGGTGTAAAAATCCTTGATGAGTTCATTCCATACAAGTTTTCCGGCTGCAACCTTGTCGAAAGTCTCCTCAACTTTGGCGGTAAAGCCATAATCAAGAATGTTTTCAAAGTTCTCGCCCAAGAAGTCAGTTACAAGGATTCCGATATCCTGAGGGAAAAGTTTTCCCTTTTCGACACCTGTTTTCTCAGTTAGGGTGCTGCCCTTTATGACTCCATTCTTGAGGATGAGCTTTGTATATTTCCTCTCTTCGCCATCCCTGTTGTCCTTTATTATATAGCCTCTTTGGCTGATGGTTGTAATTGTAGGTGCATATGTTGATGGCCTTCCAATGCCAAGGTCCTCCAGTTTTTTCACCAGACTTGCCTCGCTGTATCGGGGCGGACGCTGTGTGAATTTCTGCGTTGCCGCTATCTCCAGAGTGTCGAGTTGCTCGTTCTCGTTGATGGTAGGGAGGATCTGGTTTTCATTTTCAGCTTCATGCTCGTCATCTTTGCCCTCCAGATAGAGTTTGAGGAAGCCGTCGAAGATCACCTGCTCACCTTGCGATATGAAACGCTCGGCAAGTTTTTCACTGCTTATGGTTATGTTGGTCTTTTCAAGTTTTGCATCAGACATCTGTGATGCAACAGCTCTTTTCCAGATCAGTGCATATAGCTTTTTCTCCTGAGGGGTACCATCTATTGTCAGGTTTGAAGCATATGTAGGCCTGATAGCTTCATGAGCCTCCTGGGCTCCTTTACTTTTTGTCTTGTATGTTCTTACTTTTGAATATTCAGAGCCATATTGCTCGCAGATAACCTGCTTGATGCTGTTTATGGCAAGCTGTGAGAGATTTGTAGAGTCTGTACGCATATAGGTAATCAAACCGTTTTCGTACAGTTTTTGAGCGATGCGCATTGTCTGTGAAACGGAAAATCCCAATTTGCGTGAAGCCTCCTGCTGTAGGGCAGAGGTTGTAAATGGTGGTGCCGGGGTGCGGCTTATCTCCTTTTTCTCAATTTTTTCGATAAAGAATTTTGAATCCTTGCATCTTTGCAGAAAATCCTCAGCCTCCTCTTTTGTATTGAAGTTGGTGTCAAGTGAACCGGCCATCTTTACCGATTTTGCAAGGCTCTGCGGATGGAATATTCCTGTAACTTTATAGTATGGCTCGGATTTGAAAGCCATAATCTCACGCTCTCTGTCAACGATGAGCCTCAGTGCTACAGACTGTACTCTTCCTGCTGAGAGTTTTGGTGCAACCTTTTTCCAAAGGATAGGGGAGAGCTCGAAACCGACAAGTCTGTCGAGGACTCTGCGGGCCTGCTGTGCCATTACAAGATTGAGGTCAACTGTCCGCGGGTCTTTTATCGCGTTTAGAATGGCATCTTTTGTAATTTCGTGAAAAACAATTCTTTTTGTATTCTCATCCTTTAGTTCCAACGCCTGCTGCAGGTGCCATGCAATGGCCTCTCCTTCACGGTCCTCATCGGATGCCAGCCATACGGTGTCCGATTTCTTTGCAAGGGCCTTCAACTCCGAAACAACTCTCTTTTTATCATCTGATATCTCGTAATCGGGTTGGAATCCGTTTTCGATATCAATGCCAAGATTCTTTTTTGACAAATCCCTGATATGACCGAAACTTGACTTTACAGTATATCCTTTTCCTAAAAATTTCTCAATCGTTTTTGCCTTTGCAGGCGACTCCACAATAACTAAATTCGCTCCCATAATCTATATACACCTATATTCAAAAAGAATGTGCAAAGTAAGGTATAAAACATCGTATTATGCAAATTTTATTTAGTATTTTTGCATTTTGGAATCTTTTTTGAACAAAAACAGAAAAGTATGAAGTTTGGTTTTAAAATAAAAGATAATAGGAAGTTAGTGAAATGGGTATGGATTGTAATATTCTCTCCAGTACTCATAATTCTACTCTCTCTCCTGATGGTCGGCATCTTTGCAGACATCCCATCATTTGAAGAGCTCGAAGACCCGAAGAGCAATCTTGCAACCCAGATTATAGCGGAAGATGGAACGGTTTTGAGCACATTTCATATTGAGAACAGGTCGTATGCCTCATATAATGAGCTGTCCGACGGCTTGAAGGATGCCCTCATTGCCACAGAGGATGTCCGTTTCTATAACCACAGCGGTATCGATTTCAGAAGCCTTGCCAGGGTTGTAGTGAAGTCGGTACTTATGGGCAACCGCCGCTCCGGTGGTGGTGGAAGTACAATTTCACAGCAGTTGGCAAAGAGCCTTTTCCCACGTGACACTGTAGAGTCAAAATTCCCCGGGGCCAAATATTTTGTTCTTGTCAACAACAAGCTCAAAGAGTGGATTACAGCTGTAAAACTTGAGCGAAACTATACTAAAGAGGAGATAATGAGCATGTATTTCAATGCCGTATTCTTTGGAAGCAACTCATATGGAATAAAGGCTGCGGCCAATACTTTCTTTGGCAAACATCCTAAGGATCTGAACGTTGAGGAGAGCGCACTGCTTGTGGGAATGGTAAATATGCCCACAAGATACAACCCTGTGAGGAATCCCAACCTTTCATTGAAAAGGAGGAACCATGTGCTCAGCCAGATGAAAAAGTATGGATATCTCGAAGCTTCTCAATATGATTCGATAGTCAAACTCCCTATAACACTCTCTTATAGCAGGCAGGACCACAACTCCGGACTTGCACCTCATTTCCGTGATATGCTCAAGAGGGTGATGAGTGCAAAGAAACCGTCGGTTTCAAAGTATTCAAGAGTGGAGGATTACAGGGCTGACTCCCTTTTGTGGGAGGAGGATCCGCTCTATGGATGGCTCAACAAGAACCTCAAGCCCGACGGTACAAAATATAATCTCGACAAAGATGGCCTGAAGATATATACACCTATCAATGCAAAGATGCAGAGATATGCGGAAGAGGCTGTTGTAGAGCATTTGGGCGGTACATTGCAGCCAACTTTCAACCGTGAGCTCAAATATAAGAGAAACAGGCCGTTCGACAATGAAGTGCCAAAGAGTGTGATTGATGCAATAATGAAGCAGGCACGCCGATGGAGCGACCGTTACCGTACCATGAAGGCACGTGGTGCAAGCGAAGAGGAGATCCTCAAGAGTTTTGATGAACCTGTAAGAATGAGAGTATTTGCTTGGAACAAGGATAATTATGTTGATACAACAATGACCCCGAACGACTCCATACGTTATTACAAATCGTTCCTCAGGGCAGGTCTGATGGCGCTGGAGCCAGGTACAGGCTATATAAGGGCATATGTAGGCAGTGGCAACTACCGTTATTTTAAATATGACCAGGTAAGGCAGGGAAAGAGACAGGTCGGTTCCACATTCAAACCGTTCCTCTATACACTGGCTATGCAGGAGGGATTTACTCCATGTGACAAAGTTGTGAATGTTCCGCAATCGTTTGTTATCGGAGATGACATATGGACACCAAAGAGTACCGACAAGCCGGAATGGATAGGACAGACCGTTACCCTCAAATGGGGCCTTACAAAGAGTTCGAACAATATTTCGGCATATCTGATGAAGCAGTTCGGCCCGCAGGCACTTGTTGACATAGCGCATACAATGGGTGTGAAATGTTGGCTGGATCCGGTCCATTCATTATGTGTTGGCTCTGCAGATGTTCCTGTATATGAAATGGTTGGAGCATTCAATACATTCCCTGGAAAAGGAGTTTACGCAGAGCCTCTTGCCGTTTTGAGAATTGAAGACAAGATGGGTAATGTCATCTCCACATTTACACCAAACAGGAAAGAGGCGATAAGTGAAAATGCTGCGTATCTTATGGTAAACCTTATGGAGGGTGTGGTAAATTCTGGAACTGCCTACAGGATAAGGGCAAGATATGTTCCGGAAGGTGCAGTTGCAGGAAAAACAGGTACAACAAATGACCAGTCCGACGGATGGTTCATAGGATATACACCAAAACTCACAACTGGAGTCTGGGTTGGAGCCGAAGACCGTCAGGTCCATTTTGCAAGTCTGGCATTGGGCGGCGGTTCAAATATGGCCCTGCCAATTTGGGGTATTTTCATGAAAAAAGTTGTGGATGACGGCACTTTGGGCATTACAAAATATGACAAATTCCAGGCACCACAGGGCTTCAAGGCCAATCTCAATTGTGACGGAAGTGATGATGACATGAATATGGCATCTGAAACGGAGTCGTTTTTTGATATGTAGGAGGTTGTATGAAAAAAAAGATAGCACTTGTCTACGGAGGAGACTCTTCTGAGGTGGAAATCTCTGTACAGAGCGGGAAAAATGTATCGTCATATATAAGCAGGGAACGCTATGATGTTTATGAAGTCTTCTTGCGTGGAGCCAGCTGGAAGGTGCAATTGTATGGTAAGGATGGAGGAGAGGCAATCTCTCAGGAGGAGGTTGACAAGACCGATTTCTCTTTTACATACAATGGAGTAAAGGTGAAGTTTGACTTTGCTTATATAATGATACATGGTACCCCCGGTGAAAATGGTCTGCTTCAGGGATATTTTGAGATGCTGGGTGTTCCGTTCAGTACATGCTCTTCATTTGTCTCTGCAATTACCTTCGACAAACACTCCTGCAAGCGTTTCCTCGATTTTGCAGGGGTAAAGATGGCCAAGGATGTCTTTTTGAGGGAAGGTCATGAGTATTGTGTGAACAGCATCGTGAAGGAGCTGGGGCTTCCACTCTTTGTAAAGCCTACAAATGGAGGAAGCAGTTTCGGCATTACCAAAGTGAAGAGGGAGGAGGAGCTTGACCAGGCCATTAGGAGTGCCTTCAAGGAGTGCAGTTCGATAATAATAGAGGAGTGCATAACAGGACGTGAAATGACCAATGGCATCTATCGGAAAAATGGAGAAGTGGTTACTCTTCCTGTAACTGAGATTGTTACCAACAGGGAGTTTTTTGATTATGAGGCCAAGTATCTCGGCATGAGCAATGAGATATGTCCTGCTCCAATATCTGATGAACTTACAAAAGATATTCAGGAACTTACTGCAAAGATCTATAAATATATGGGCTGCGACGGCCTTGTGAGGATAGATTATATTGTGAAGGGGTATGACATATATTTCCTCGAAATAAACACTATTCCCGGAATGACTGCCATGAGCCTTGTGCCGGCACAAGTGAGGGCTGCAGGAATAGATATGGAAGATTTCTTCACAACCCTCATAGAGGAGGCTGACAAAAGATAAAGAGGACTTCAAGTGGATATAAAGGCATTTACAGAGAGTTTCTCAGCTTCGCTTTCGTCTCTTGGATGGTATGATGCCAGAGAGATACGCACTATGGCTGCCTACATTCTCAAAGAGGTTGCCGGGATAGAATCATATAAAATAATAGTATCACCAGAGCTGGAGCTCGGCCAGACTGTCTCTGTCATATTGCAGGATATCACCGCACAGATGGCAAAGGGAAGGCCGGTGCAGTATGTCCTTGGGTATGAGTATTTCTGCGGAGATAAGTTTAATGTCTCAGAGGGAGTCCTGATTCCGCGTCCCGAAACTGAAGAGATTGTAAGATATGTAATAGCTGAGGCAGAGGTAAATGCATTAGGTGGAGATATGAGAATTCTGGATCTCTGTACGGGAAGTGGCTGTATTGCATGGAGTCTGGCCGGGGCACTTCCTGGAAGCCATGTGTGGGGGTGTGATATATCGGAGAGGGCTTTGGATATTGCAAAATCTCAGAAAATAGAGGATGAGGTTGCCGACAGAGTGAATTTCTTCAGATGCGATCTGCTTGCTGCCGACGCACTGGAGACCATTGCCAAGGTAGGGAAGTTTGATATAGTAGTAAGCAATCCTCCATATGTGTGTGAAGGAGAGAGAAGTCAGATGCGTCCTAATGTGCTGGATTTTGAACCGGAAGAGGCCCTTTTTGTTTCTGATAATGAGCCGTTGATCTTTTATGAAAGGATTGCAGAATTGTCGGGCAGAGTGATGAAAGAGGGAGGCAGTTTATATTTTGAAGTGAATGAGAGATTTGGGGCAGAAGTTGCCTCAATGTTGGGGCGAAATGGCTTTTCGGGATGTGAAGTTGTAAAGGATATGTTTGGAAAAGAGAGGATGGTGAAGGCAAAAAAAATTGAAAAAAACGGAATAACGGTAGGATAAAATGCATAAATTTGCATCCGATATGAACATAAACGGATTAAATACTAAATTTTGGTGGTGGCACAGGAGATAATCTTGTGAGCATTGCTTTTAGTATTTAATTTTATGGAAAGGAAATAACTACATAACAAAATAAATAGAGGCCCAATGCTCATTGCGTTGGGCCTTTTTGATTAAAATGGTGAATATTATGAAAACAACTAAAAAAATTACTCTTCCTGAGAGTGAAATTCCAAAACAATGGTATAATATCTTGGCTGATATGCCCAATGCTCCCAAGCCATTGTTGAATCCACAGACAAGAGAGCCGCTCAAACCGGAGGAAATGGAGGACCTGTTCGCCAAAGAACTTGTTGCGCAGGAGTTTTCAAAGGAGAGGTTTATCGAGATACCGCAGGAAGTGCAGACTTTGCTGAAAATCTACAGACCGTCACCGTTAGTGAGAGCGTCCGGTCTGGAGAAGGCCTTGGATACTACGGCCAAAATATATTTCAAGAATGAGAGTGTGAGTCCTGTAGGATCGCATAAATTGAATTCTGCAATTCCGCAGGCATATTACAATGCAAAGCAGGGGATAAAACATATAACAACAGAGACAGGTGCCGGACAGTGGGGTACAGCAATGAGCATTGCCTGTACTCACTTCGGGTTGGATCTGAATGTATTTATGGTGAGGAACAGCTATAATCTGAAACCTTACAGAAAAATGATGATGAGAACATATGGCGGCAATGTGCATGCATCTCCATCGATGCTAACTGAGTTTGGCCGCAATGCCCTTGCAAAGGATCCCGATTGTCAGGGAAGTTTGGGTATGGCTATCTCGGAGGCAGTGGAGATGGCCTTCAAAACTCCGAACTGCAGATATACATTGGGCAGTGTATTGAATCATGTTCTTTTGCATCAGACTATTATAGGACTAGAAGCGGAGAAACAACTGGAAATGGCTGGTGATTATCCAGATAAGGTTATTGCATGTTTTGGTGGAGGATCCAATTTTGCAGGAATAACCTTTCCATTCTTGAGGCACAAACTTGAGGCTCTCAACGGTAGGGCTGTTTCGTGTGGCGCTCCATCTTCGGCTGTAAATACCAGATTTATGGCGGCAGAACCGGCATCTTGTCCAAAACTCACCAAGGGTGTGATGGAGTATGACTTTGGAGATACCGCAGGAATGACACCACTAATACCTATGTACACTTTGGGACATGATTTCCAGCCAGACCAGATTCATGCAGCTGGTTTGCGCTACCATGGTGGTGGCCAGATTGTGAGCCAGTTGAAACAGGATGGTTTTATAGAGTCCTATCCTGTAGACCAGCATGAGGCCCTGTCGGCAGGTATCCTCTTCTCAAAGGCAGAGGGTATTATTCCGGCTCCTGAGTCTACACATGCCATTGCCCTTGCCATAAGGGAGGCCCTGAAGGCAAAAGAGGAGGGCAAAGAGGAGGTAATTCTCTTCAATCTGTCGGGTCATGGCCTTATCGAGCTACAGACCTATGATATGTTCCTCGACGGATTGCTCTGATAATTGGCAATTCAATATTATAGGGTTGCATCCATGTTTACGGTTACCTCATCGGAACCCGAATTGGATGCAGCCTTTATTGTTACCTTATACCAGCTCTGTTTTTGCAAGGCAAATGATTTTGAATAGCTCTTGTCTGCAGAATCACTCTTTCTGCGGGCTGTGATTGTGAAATTGAGGGAAGAATCAGAATTGTCTACATTGAAATAGGCAATTTGCGGATCATCCTCGGAGAGTGTGGCATCTTTTGTATACTCAATTTTCCTCGACGGATTAGCCGCTGTATATACTGTTACCTTTGCGGGATTCTCGGCATTCTCTACATCAAATATGCTCTTGAATGAGTCATCAAAGACAAAAGAAACTCTTGCATTCTCCATTGTACATGTAAAAGAGGCCTGATGCAGCTCTCCTGTCCTTACATCAAAACTTGTTGAACCAAAGAACCTCTGGGTTCCACGCTCCATTTCTGCCTCCTCCTCTGTAATATTGTATGCCGATACGGTATATGAGCCAACCGGCAACACTATATCCTGCTCTTTTATGGAACTGTACTCTCCATTTAGCTCCGGCACGCTCTCACCTTGCAGATTGACAGCCGATACTATATATGTGCCTGGAATCTCTTCAGTGGCACTTTTTACAATTACAGATGAATTGTGCCCGATGGAGAGCCTTACATTTCCATATTCGTATGGCATTTCACTTTTGCTGCATGATGCCATGAATAATACAATGGCTATCAATAGAAATCTTCTCATGGCTGTGTTGTTGGTTGGATTCTGTCTGTATAAAGTATTCCCTCCAGATGGTCTGTTTCGTGCTGGAAAATTCTGGCTGTATACCCTTTTACTGTGTCTTGTACAGTTTTCAGCTCTCTTGCATCTGTATATGAGATAATTACCCATTCTGAGCGCACAACTCCACACTTCATCTCCTGCTCACTCAATGTGCTTTTTGGCACAGAGAGACAACCCTCCCTGCCTGGTACAGTCTCTTTTGAATACTCTTTTATATATATGTTAGGATACACTTCAAATGGAGCCCCCTCTTTGTCATAACGCTGCACTGCCACCACTCTGCGTGATATGCCAACTTGCGGTCCGGCTATTCCCACTCCATCAACGGTGCTGTCTGTTACGGTTTTCACCATTCTTTTGCATAGTGTTTCATAGGCTTTGCTCTGCAGTTCCGCATTGCTTAGTTCTGTAGTTGTGCGGCGCAGCAGAAGGCTGTCGGATTTGTCTGTGATTACAAATACCTTCATCAGAGGAGACAAAGTGTCATTTATTATTGCCAGCTCCTCTTTGGTAAAAATCTGCTCCTTATCATTTGAATTACAGGAGATAAAAAGAACAATGGCAGCCAGGCCCAGTAACAGATATCTATACATTTAGGTAATTTTTCTGCAAAAATACCAAATATTGGGGATTTGTTGCAATTAGTGGAGGTTATATTTTTGTATTTATCGAAGTATTATATAATGAATTGTAATATTTACTTATAAATGTCTTATATTTGCCAGCTCAAAAATAGGCAAAGGAAAAAATACTTGTTTAGATAAGATTATATTTATTAATAAATTACATCATATAATGAATTGTAGAAAACACTTAATTTGTGCATGTTTCATTTTGTTAGCAACAATTGGCGCAACATCGCTTTTGCAGGCATCTGAAGCAGGCATTTCTAAGAAACCGCTTGACCATTCTGTATATGACAAATGGTATGGAATTGGAGGATATGCCATGACAACTGATGGCAAATTCACTGCAATCTACAACAATCGTACAGAAAATGACGGATTCTTGCAGCTGATTAATCTCGAAAATGGAACTTCTGTGAATATAGACAGGGGTTCAAAGGTAAAATTTGCACCAGATAACAGGCATCTGATCTGTTTCATAAAACCTTTTTATGCGAAGCAGAAAGAGGCCAGGATAAAGAAATTCAAAGGAGACAAGGTGCCTAAAGATTCTCTCTGCATAATGGATGCAATTACCGGAAAACAGACAAAGTTCCCTATGGTAAAAAGGTGTGAAATACCAAAGGATGGCGGTAATTTCATTGCATTTGAAGCAAGAATTGAGAATGATTCCCTCAAAAAAGATGGTATATTCATCTATGACCTTGCAAAAGGTGTAGTGGTTGATACTCTCATGAATCTTGATGCTTTCAACTTCAATAAAATGGGAACTGAACTCTATTGTGTGAAGAGGGCAGATAAAAAAGTGAAAGGCAGCAAAAGCGGAATATTTTTGTATAATCTGCAAAGCGGTGAGATCAAGACTATTATAGAGGGTACATCAAAATGTACATTTGTAAGGCCTGTCCTCTCTAAAGAGGAGGATATGATGATCTTCTACGCCAATACAGATACAACAAAGAAGTATGATGAGAATGTTGAGATCTGGACATACAAATTTGGTAACGACGGTTGGAAGAGTCATCCTGAAAGTGCAGTTAAAGTTGTTTCGAACAGCATCAAAGGGCTGAAAGAGGGCTATCGTGTCTCAAGAAACAGAGGACTTACAGTGAGCAAAGATGGAAAAAGACTCTTCTTTGGAGTTTCAAAGGTGATGCCTCAGAAAGATACTGCAAAATATCAGCCGGAGAAGGCTTCGCTTGATGTATGGCATTATAATGATCCGTATATCCAGACAAAACAGAATATGACCATCGGTCAGGATACCAAAAGAAGCTATGTTTCGTATGTAAACTTGAATGATGACGGCTCTCTTGTTGAGGAGATGGGAATGGTTCAGCTTGCTGCTCCGGAGTATCCGGTAGCACGTGTTGCTGATGACTGGAGCGCCGATTGGGCCTACTCTTGGAGTGGAGAGAGGTTTGCTATACAGACTCAGTGGGATTCTAATGACCAGGCTGATGTGTGGATTATTTCACTTGAGGATGGCAAAGCTAAGATGCTGCTCGACGGAGTTGAGATAAAATCACTCTCACCATCACCAGAAGGAAAATATCTCACATGGTATGATCCGGCTAAAAAGCATTGGTTCTCATGGAACAAAGAGACCGGGGCAATTAAAAATATTACAGAAAAGATAACTGTTCCGCTTTGGAAAGAGCTTCATGACACTCCTCAGATGGCACCTGCTTATGGCAATGGTGGCTGGAGAAAAGGTGACAAGTCATTCTTTATATATGATAAGTATGATGTTTGGGAGGTGGATCCTGATGGTGTAAAAGAGCCACAGATGCTTACACAGGGTAAAGGCCGTGAGTTGGGTTATACATTCAGGATGATCCGCATCAAAGAGCTTGAGCTTCCTGCCGGAACTCCTGGTATAAAAGAGGATCCTATTGAAGACAAGGAGAGTGTCTATTTCACAGCATTCTGCAACAAATCAAAGGGTTATGGATATTATACAAGAGAATTCAAAGGCAAGAAACTGCAGCCTATGAAGAAACTCATAATGGAGCCTGACTATACTTTGGGATATTTCCACAAGGCAAAAGAGGGCAATACCATAACTTTTGTAAAGAGCAATTTTGAGGAGGCTCCAAACCTTTGGGTAACAAAAGACTGGTTCAAGAGTGCCAAAAAACTTACAGACTGCAACCCTCAGCAGAAGGATTACAATTGGGGAACTGTAGAGTCTGTATATTGGAAAGCTCACGATGGAAGAGATGTTGAGGGTCTTTTGTACAAACCTGAGGATTTTGACTCAACAAAGAAATACCCGATGGTGGTTTATTTCTATGAGAAGACCTCGCAATACAAAAATACATACCGCAAACCTGCTGTAAGCCGCTCAACAATAAATATCACCTATTT
Source organism: Bacteroidales bacterium (assembly GCA_017935505.1). Taxonomy (GTDB): domain Bacteria; phylum Bacteroidota; class Bacteroidia; order Bacteroidales; family UBA932; genus Egerieousia. The sequence continues at coordinate 89,869 of JAGBHM010000023.1, forward strand.
TGTGAGCAACGGTTATCTGGTATTCCTTCCGGATATCCACTATACAACCGGACATCCTGGCAAGAGTGCAATCAATTGTATAGTTTCCGGTGTGGAATCACTCTGCAAAAACAGCTGGGTTGACAGAGAGAATATTGCAATACAGGGCCAGAGTTGGGGAGGTTATCAGGTTGCATATCTGATTACCCAGACCGACATGTTCAAATGTGCCGGTTCCGGTGCGCCTGTTGCGAACATGACAAGTGCTTATGGCGGAATCCGCTGGGGTTCCGGCGTTGTAAGGCAGTTCCAGTATGAGCATACACAGAGCCGTATAGGCTGTACTCTTTGGGATGAGGGTGGCCTTGACCTTTATATCGAAAACTCACCATTGTTTTTCGTAGATAAGGTGAAGACTCCTGTACTCATTATGCATAATGATAAAGATGAGGCAGTTCCATGGACACAGGGTATTGAGTTCTTCACAGCATTGCGCCGTATGGGCAAACAGGCCTGGATGCTGCAGTATAACAATGAGACCCATAATTTGAGCGGTTATGTGAACGCATATGACTATACTATAAGATTGTCACAGTTTATGGACCACTTCCTCAAAGGTGCACCGATGCCTGTATGGATGAAATATGGAGTGCCTGCAACAAAGAAAGGCATAGATTGGGGTCTTGAACTTGTAGAAGAGTAGAATATATTGAAAACGAATTTCAAAAATATAATGGAAACACTGAAAAAAATTATTTGTAAAAGTTTTTATGCACTCCTGGCGCTTATTATGGTAAGCTGTGGCGGTGAGAAGAGGAGTGTGGCAATTGTTGTCGACCAGACAACTTACGGTAAAATAGCTGCAGAGGTTGATGCTTATGTAGCTTCTGTAGCAGACGAAAACCGCACAGGAGTACTTGTGATTGACAAATGGGCCAATCCAGACTCGATCAAAGCGGTATTGTTTGAGATGTATCAGAACAACAACCTGGAGGGTGCTGTGTTTATTGGCGACATTCCTATTCCAATGGTAAGGGATGCCCAACACATGACTACTGCATTCAAAATGGATCAGAACAGGAGAATGGATTGGTCCTCAGTTCCGTCGGACCGTTTTTATGATGATTTTGATTTGGCTTTCGATTTTATCAAGCAAGATGAGAACAAGAAACTTTTCTTCTATTATTCATTGAGACCGGATTGTCCTCAGACTATTGCATGTGATATATATTCTGCAAGAATCAAGGCTCCGGAGGGGGAGAATAAGTACCAGCTTGTGGCTGATTATCTGAAGAAAGCTGTAGCGGCAAAGGGTGAAGTGAAAAAAATGGACAAAGTGCTCCATTTTGCAGGTCATGGATACAACTCAGAGTCGATGAATGCCAGAATTGATGAGGCAGTGGCCCTTACAGAGCATTTCCAGTTCCTCAACAATAATGAAGGCAAATTGGACTATATCGACTTTACATTTGACAAGTCAATCAAAAAGAGACTTATGGCAGCTGTGGCAGATACAACCCTTGATCTTGCCATCCTGCACCATCATGGTGGAGATGATGCACAATATCTTAACGGTTCTCCATATGAGGCAGATCCTGCAGGTTGGATTAATCTTGCAAGAAACTATTTCAGGGTCAAAGTGAGGGATGCAAAGAATCCTGCTGAGACAAAAGCACGTTTCAAAGCAAAATTTGATATACCATCTTCATGGATGGATGATGCCTTTAGTGCCGACAGAATTCTCGAAGACAGTCTCTATGCTGCAGGCATGGATATCATGATTCCTGATTTGGCAGGTTATTCATCAGGTGCCCAGATGGTCATTTTGGATGCTTGTTTCAATGGAAGTTTCTGTAACGATGACTATTTGGCTTCGCACTATATCTTCAACCCTGGCAATACTGTAGTGGTTAAGGCGAACAGTGTAAATACATTGCAGGATACTTGGACAACTGAGCTTATAGGTCTGCTCAACTGGGGCGCATGTGCCGGCAACTGGGCAAAAGGCCAGATGACTCTTGAGTCACATCTGTTCGGTGACCCTACATTCACATTTGCCCCTCAGAATACAGATCCGATGGGTGGCAACTTTGATATAAACACTGTGATGTTTGAGAAAAAGGATGATGTAGCTTATTGGAAAGGTGTTTTGAAAAATTCAGCAGAGGATGAGATGATGTGTGATATGAAGTCTCTTGCAATTAAAATGCTTCAGTTGAATGATGCAATTACATCCGATGAACTTATTGAAATCCAAAAGAACAGCAATAGCCGTATTGTAAGGCTTGCCGCATTTAATGCCAACAGGAAAATCGGCGATGAAAATCTTTGCAAGGCCATAGCTCTTGGATTGGAAGATACTTATGAACTTATGCAGCGTTTGAGCGCACAGTATGCTGTGAAGAATTTTGCATCAGAATTGATACCTGTTGTTGCAAAGACCTGGATGGATCCTACAACTCCTGGTAGGGTTGTATTCCAATTGCAGGGCGGTATAGCAGGTTTTGATGCCCAGGCCCTTGTTGAAGAGATGAAGAGAATTAATGAGGAAAAACCTTACTGGGCAGGCAAAGAGGCTTTTGACCGTATCGTAAGAATTGTTGAGAATGCCAAGAAGGATATGGATGCTCAGATAGCCTCTATAAAGGATGGCTCAATGTCTGCAAAAGATATGAGGAATTTTGCAAAATATCGCAGAAACCGTCTTGAGCCACAAGCGGTGGAGCCTATTATCTACATGCTCAACAACTCTACAGACCAGCAGATAAGAAAGGCTGCTGCAGATGCTCTGGGCTGGTATGAGTATTCAAGCGTAAGGGAAAATGTACTTGCCGAGTGTGAGAAACTTTATGAAGTTGAGAAAGACGAGCAGGTAAAGGCAGAGTTCCAGAAGGCAATCAACCGATTGAAATAAATAATAATGGCATATGCCATACAAATACATTAATTATATGTACAGATTAAAATTTGTTTTTGCGGCCGTGCTGATGCTTCTCACTTTTGGGTTGAATGCTCAGCAGAGTTCTGGAGGCTCCAAATATGCCCAGATAAAGGGTCGCGTAGTTGAGGATGGTCTCAAAGGTGAGCCTGTAGGATTTGCTACAGTCTATATCATGCCTCAGGATATCTATACAGCTACAGATATCGACGGAAATTTCGAGTTCAAGAATGTTGAGCCCGGTAAGACTACTTTCTCTATCCAGTTTATCGGAATGGAGACCATTGATACTACAATCAACCTTGTTGCAGGCAAGGTTCATACTTTGAATTTTAAAATGAAGCAGACTTCGTTCAGATTGAATGAGGTTACCGTGCTTGCAGAGAACAGCAAAGCCGGTAGCGCCACTGCTTCAAATATCTCAAAACAGGCAATTGAGCACTTGCAGGCGAGCACTCTTAAAGATGTGATGCAGCTTCTTCCAGGAGCGAGCCTGCAGAACTCAAACATGTCTGTGGCAAACAATATCTACATCAGAACAATTGCCCCTACAAGCAATTCGAGGAGTGCAACTACTGCAACTGATGATGACCATGCAAACATGAACAGTTTGGGTACTGCAATCATCATGGATGGTGCTGCCCTTTCAAATAATGCCAACATGCAGCTTCTTTCTGCAACAATGCAGGGCGAGAATGCCAATGTTGGTGTTGGTGGTACTCCTGCAGCAGGCTACGATATGAGGGGTATTTCTACCGATAATATTGAGAGTGTTGAGGTAATCAGAGGTATTCCGTCGGCACAATATGGTGATATGACTTCAGGTGCTGTGATTATCAAAACCAAAGCCGGTAGAGATCCTTTGAGAGTTAAAGTGAACCTGAATCCTTACACCTACTCGGTATCTGCATCAAAAGGTATGCAGTTGGGAGAGAAGGGCGGTGCATTCTCAATTAGCGGTGACTATGCCTATGATGCACGTCAGCAGGAGATGGCTCACCAGTATTATCAGAGATTTTCATTGAGAGGATTGTGGACAAAGACATTCTTCGACAGATTAACTACAAACACCTCTCTCGATTTGAGATACCGCAAAGATACCCGCGAGAAGAACCCTGATGACGAGCGTTCTCAGATTGCATACGGTGCTAAAGAGATTGGTTTCAGATTCAATAGCAACGGTTCATACTCAACTCCTGAGGCAGGCTGGCTGAAACGTTTGAGCTATACTTTGTCATTTACATTTGCCGACAAGCACTCTTATAGGGAGCAGATGGCCTCAAATGCTTATGGCCCATACCTGATGACCTCTACAGACGGTGCAATTCTTGCCAGCAGACCAGGTTTGAAGATATATGAAAGGAATGAAGATGGCACTACAGGCACGGAGATAACAAATATTCCTGTAGGAGAAGAGTCTTATTATGGTTCATACCTTCCATACAGCTACTTCTCAAGGTATGACATTTATGGTAAAGAGCTCAACTTCCAGGGATCGTTGAGAGCCCATTTCAGCAAGATGTGGGAGAAAGGAAACAACAGTATCCTGGTTGGTTTCGATTATAAAATGGACGGCAACTTAGGTAAAGGTACTGTATACGATATAGAGACTCCTCCACAGAGTACCAGCAGTTCATCTGCATACCGTCCGCGTGCATTCAAAGATATTCCTTTTGTAAATCAGTTGAGTGCTTATGTTGAGGATGTATTTACCCAGAATCTCGGAAAGCATGAGTTCAAACTCACTGCAGGTGCCCGTTTCGACTGGATTAACGGCAAAAGCATAGTAACTCCACGTTTTAACGGTTCATTCGAACTTATTCCGTCGAGATTATTCTTGAGAGGAGGTTGGGGTATTCTTGCAAAAGCTCCTACTACATTGTATCTGAATCCGCAGGAGGCTTATTATGAGATTGTAAACTACAACACTTATGGCAATGAATCTTATGCAGAGGATATGCAGTTGCTTTTGGGAACTACCCGTGTTTTCAACACAGAGAACAAAGATCTCAAAATAGCAACTAACCGTAAAGCTGAGGTCGGTTTCGATTTCAAATTCAATCATAACAAAATGAGTGTTGCAGTTACAGCATATCATGAAAGGTTGAAGAATGGTTATTCGATGGGTACAGATCTTTACAGCGGCTATCACCTCATTCCGTATGTTACCTACAAGAATCTTCAAAAAGATGCAGAAGGAAGATATACTTTGGAGGTAGACGAGTCGTACAACATATTCGTGAGCCATACAACTCCTATGAACTCGCTCGAGACCATTAATAAAGGTATTGAGTATGAGATTAATTTGGGCAGAATAGAGTCTATCAGAACCCAGATTAACATTAATGGAGCATATATGCACATGAAGAAGGTGAACAACAACTATTCATACAGTTCAAAAACAAGCGGAAATAATCTGGAGCACCATATTGGAGTTTACGAGAAGGGTGTTTCGAGAAGCTTTAATGAAATGATGAATACAACATTCCGTTTCACACACAACATTCCGCAGATAGGTTTTGTAGTTACTTTGGCTGCTCAGGCAAACTGGTTTACCAAAACATGGACAGAGTATGGCAATGATACCATGTTTGAGAAATTTATTGCAGGCAAAGATTTTACAGGTGCTGATGGCAAATCATATAAAGCAGGAGAGATCTACGACTTCAATCCTGCAATGAAAGATGACCCTGAGTTCTCATATCTGTTTGATACTCCAAATGAAAACAGGTTCATTAAGGAGAAGTATCATCCGTATATGATATTCAATATAAATGTATCCAAAGAGATTGGCGATTTCCTCACAGCTTCGTTCTTTGCAAACAATATCTTCAATACAAGACCGTTGTATGAGCGTAAGATGTATCCGGGCTCTTACTATGAACTCGGTATCCCTACATTCTTTGGATTCGATCTTAAAATTAACATTAAATAGGAGGCGACAGAGATGAAGAAGATAATTTTATTTATAGCAATTGCCTTTGCCGCAATCTCTTGCGAACAGTTTGATCAGGTAAAAGGTACAGATATGGTTGAGAATATCTCTATGGGTATAGAGATTACACTCAAAAAGGACGACAATGTGCCGGCTCCCGAAAGTTATAAGGTAAAACTTAATAACTATGCCGAGAATATAGAGGTTATAAAGAGCGTGGAGGCCGGAGATGTGGTGAAAATAGATGATATTATACCGGGCATTTATACAATCTCCATATCAGGAGAGTCCAATGACGGAACATTTACCTATAACTTCAATGGCAATTTGTCGAATATAAATTTGCTTGAAGATAACAAGGTGATGCCTTTGGAGATGCAGGCTGCCAAATCCGGCAATATATTGTTTAAGGAGATCTATTATTGCGGCAGCAAGATTGGCGGTAAAACAAATTATTTCAGAGACCAGTACTATGAACTCTACAACAATAGCAGTAAAGTGCAGTATCTCGACGGATTATGTATCGGAAATATTTACCCTACAACCACTTCTCAGGTGATTTATGTTTGGGACAGACCTAATTATGAGGATTATGTCTATTTGCAGACTATCTGGCAAGTGCCTGGAACTCCTGGAGTTGATAAAAAATATCCATTGAATCCGGGCGAGTCTGTGATAATAGCACAGATGGCCGACAATCACCAGAGGGAGGCTTTGAATCCGGACAGTCCGGTGAATTTGAGATGTGCCGAGTTTGAGACCTACTTGAGAACAACTGCCAATACAACCGATAATGAAAACTCCATCAATATGTATATGGCATACTGGTATACAAAGAGCAAAACACAGGCTCAGTGGATGGTAACAATCAATGGCGGTGCTTTTGTGATCTTCTATCCGGAGAGTGAAATTGATCCTAATACCTATGTGGTAGATCCTAAGTATACTTCAAATAAGGCTAAAGATATTCCAATTTCATGGATAGTTGATGCTGTAGAGCTTATGCTCAATGAGAGCAAAATTACCCAAAAGAGAATGCCGGCTGTGCTTGATGCAGGTGCAACCTGGGTTGGCGGAACTTATCTTGCAAAGAGCGTGAGCCGAAAGATCAAAGAGGTAACAGAGGATGGCCGTGTGGTATATCAGGATACAAACAATAGTCTGGAGGATTTTCAGGTAAATGATACTCCTGTTCTAAGACGTGATGGAGCCGGTATCCCATCATGGAATACATGGGCAAACTAATTATGGACTTTTAATATTAGAGAGATGAAAAAAATAAATATAATATTGATGTTACTTGGTTTGTCTGTGTCGTTTGTGGCGGTAGCACAGGAGAAGGCTGTGGCTTCTGAAGCGGTACGACAATCCGGTATAGAGATGAACCTCAGCCGTTCGCTCTGGTTCAACAGCAACAATGCTGCAGGAATTAACATCATGCCCCTGAATAAATACAGCATTGTAAATTTGGGATATGAAATGGTTTCCGGTGATTTCAAAAAGAGTCAGAATGGTGAGAAGGAGAATACAATAGGGTTTAATACAAATGGTGCGACAAATATCGGCAAAACATATTTGTGGGGCTCTTTTGGCTATCAGAATATAGTTGAGAAGGACTCGAGATTTGTTACCAACTTATATGATCCGCATAGGGATATGCCTTATTATGTTGGCGATACAACTTTGAGCAAGTTCAAAAAACAGTCATACGACCTTAATGTGAAAGTTGCATTTCCTCAGTTGTGGGATTTCCTAACAGCGGGTTGCGAAGTGAAATATACAACCAGAACAGGTGCAAAACAGCTTGATCCTCGTTCTGTAACCTATTATCTGACAGTTTCTGCAAAGCCTTCATTCTTGTTTGAAATTTCTGAAAACCATCATTTGGGATTGAATGTCAATTATGAGTATCTTTATGAGAGAAGCACATTCAACAGAAGTGATACAGAGGCCGATTGTCCGGTATTTATCATGAGAGGTTTGGGCAACTATACCTCTGATATGGTTTCGGGCTCTCTTGGTGTTGGTACATTCTTCTATAAAGGCAACAGGATTGGTGGAGGTCTGCAGTATGGATATAATGGCAATGGCGCTTTTTCTGCCCTGTTGGATGCCCAGTACTCATACAAAGTGGAGGATGTGTTCCAGACTCCTACAAAAGTGGAAAATATGGGTTCTACTGTCCAGAATTTGTGGAGCGGCAAACTCCAGCTCATGAACGACGGCGACTCTTTCCTCAATAAAGTAACTCTTTCATATCTGGATAAGACTACCGACGGTATTGAGTATATTCAGGAGCTCGACCAGTCTGGAGTGGTTTCGGAGTGGATAACCCTTGCAAAATACGTGAGAAGCGGTTATTCATACAAGGAGGCGGCTGTAAACTATGAAATTTACCGTAAAAAGGGTAATGATTATAGTTGGAGAGCCGGATTCGACGGCCAGTACTCAGACAAATTTGACGAGTATTATCTTCCTGCATCAACACTGAAAGCCGAAAACCTCTTCTTTAATATATATGGAAAGAAGAACTTTTCCCTTTGCAAGAAGAGTGCTTTGCTGGCAGGTCTGAATGTCGGCTATAATGCAAATCTTGAAGGCGAATACAACTACAGTGGTTCATATGCCGATTCACGTGTTGTAACAGAGATGTATGCAAATGATATCCTTTACATGTCATCTGATTATGTAAAGTTTGGAGCAGAACTCTGCTTCTCTACACTTGTAGGGGCAAAGACTTCCCTCTTCTTAAAGGCTAAATGCCAATATTACAGTCCGAGTGATTCAGCATTTGACAAACGTGTATATACCGATTTCACTCTTGGAATAACATTCTAAGAGTGATTGGCGGTGTCTAAAAAGTGAGCCGGATTCTGAGAGAACAGAATCCGGCTTTATATTTATAATATGTGTAAAATCTAATTAGTATAACTCAATTACGCCATTATCATTAAGGGATGATTGAACCCCCATTGTGACTTCAAATATTGTCAATATATCTTCGAGCGTGTTTTGGGACAAATCAGCAGTGAGAAGATTGTCTGCTATTTTGAGATTTGTAATATTGAATTTGCAGTGGTGTATAAGTGCAATTCTTTTTATAATTTCTGAAAGTTTGGTATCCTTGAAATGCAAATAACTTTTCATTGCAGAGGCCATTGGATTGCCATGCTCCTCAATTTTGGACTTGAGGTGACCCATGCTGCTTGGAATCTCCAGATAATCACCCTCGTTGAGTGAAATACTTTTCATTGAACCATTGCGGCTGGTCTTGACATTGACACTTCCTTCCTGTAGTGCAAGCTCCAATAGGTTGGAATCTGCAGATGTGGTTGTTGTGTAGAAGCGAGTTCCTGTAACCTCAATAAGTATATTTTTATGAAGTTTGGCAGATTTGTTTGTTTCGCAATTGCCTGCACAGTTGTCAAAAGGGTGTATCCTGAATGGTAGCTCTTTGTTCTTCTCTACATCAAAGTAGCAGGTGCCGTTAAGAATAATCTCTCGGTTCTTTTGGTTGAAATGTGGAGTATAGCGTATCTCAGAATTTGGAGACAGTCCTATAATTGAACCGTCGGGCAGATTCTGCAATAATATTTCTGAGGTGTTGTTGGCAATTATATTGGTGTAATTGTCATGTTCCTTTTCAAATACAGAAAGGCCTACGGCAATGAATAATAAAATTACAGCAGCCGCAGCGATGAAAGATTTCTTGGTAAATAGACCAGCCGTTTTATTATTTTCTTTTAGACTGAATCTCTTTTTGAAGAGGTCATACTCCGATTCAGGGGCTCTATCTTCTGGCAATGTCATCAGGACAAAGCTCTCACGGAGACAATTGAAATATTGTCTGTTTGAATCACTCCTGTTTATCCATTTGGAAACTTCCAGCCGTTTATCGGGGGTGAGTTCATTATTTATGTATTTCAGAAGGTCTCTTTTTTTCATAATCTTTCACATAGTTTACACTCAATATAGGACTAACCCTAAATCAGCACTCTATAATTTTTCGGATTTTCCTTAAAGCGCACATCAGGCGGTATTCTACGGTTTTTACACTTATTCCAAGTTCCTGGGCAATCTCCTTATTTGTGTAGTGTTTCATTTTGCTTAGTATAACAACATCCTTCTGTTTTTGTGGCAGCTTGTCTATTTCAGAATATACAATCGAGAGAAGATTGTTGTTTTCAATGCGATTGAACAGATGGCTCTCCAGTTCATTTTTCAACGATGTTTCCTGAGCCTTCTTTATTAAGGTGTCCTTGTATTTCTGGTTGTATCTGCCGGAACGGATATGATTAAGCATAAGATTCTTGGCAATACTCAACAGATATGACTTATATCCAATGGATTGGTTTAATCGGTCCCGGTTTTTCCATAGCAGGAAAAATGCTTCTTGAGTCAAATCTCTGATGACGTCCTGATCTTCGAGATATTTTGATATGAAATAGTAGGCTGCATTATAAAAAGACAAGTATATCTCCTTGAATGCAGCTTCTTCTCCTTCTTTTAACCTCTGTACTAATATATATTCCTGGCTTTCAGGCATTATATGCATTTTTATAGGGTAGGGAGCTAGTTTTATCAAAAAACATTTACACAAATTTAAGCAAAAAAAAATTATGGACAACATTAGGGTTGTTGAATTGTGAAGTGTATCCTAAAAAAACTTAAAACTAGAGCTATGGAGAACAATAGACTTCAAAAATGGTCAAAAAGATTGTCCTTCAAGGTGTTATTTATTATAATACCCCTATTCGTTTTTTCTGCCACAACTCTTCTTGCGCAGAAACGGTTGGACATCTCTTTGAAGAATGAGCCTATAGTAAAGGCCATGTCAGAGATTGAGAAGAAGACAGGTTACAAATTTGTTTATTCTCCTTCCATTGTAGAACTGAGCAAGAAAGTCTCAGTATCACTAACCAATGAAGATCTCAGCAATGTGCTGAAAGAGGTTTTCAAAGGTGTAGATGTCACTTATGAAATAAAAGGGACACAAATTATCCTTAAAGTTGCAGAGCAGACTCCTCAGTCGCGTCAAAAGCAGCAGGATATTGTAAGAAAGGTAAAAGTTACCGGAACCGTAACTGATGAAAATGATCAGCCGGTTTCTTATGTTACTGTTATGAGTGCCAAAAATCCCAAAAATGGTACAATGACAGATGATAACGGTAAGTATACACTGGAACTTACCACAGACGATGCAGTTAGGTTTTCTTTCATAGGTTATAAAGATGTTGATATTAATGTAGGTAAAAAAAGTGTCGTGGATTGCAGATTAGAGCCCGATACTGAAAACTTGGATGAAATTGTCGTGGTTGCTTTTGGTGAGCAGAGAAAAGCAGCCATGTCTTCATCCGTATCAACAGTGAAATCCAATGAGATAATGAAATCTCCGGTTTCCAATATTTCCAATGCTCTTGCAGGTAGGGTTACAGGTCTTACCACAATGCAGGGTAGTGGACAGCCTGGTTCCGATGAATCTACAATGTATATTCGTGGAGCAGGTACTTGGAACTCTTCGGAGCCTCTATATGTAATTGACGGTGTTGAGCGTAACCAAGCACAGTTCTTGAGAATTGACCCTAGTGAGGTAGAGTCTTTCACAATCCTTAAGGATGCTGCTGCAACTGCATTGTACGGTTCAAAAGCTGCGAATGGTGTAATCGTGCTTACAACCAAACGTGGTAAAGAGGGTCAGATGAGAATTAATGTAAATACATCGCTTACATTGAATACTCCTACACGAACTCCTGAGTATTTGGACTCATACGAGAGCTTGGTATTGTACAATGAGGCGTTGGTGAATGACGGAGGCGAGCCATTGTACAGCCAGGAGGATTTGATGCACTACAAGAACCAGGACGATCCTTACAGATATCCTAACACAGACTGGTATGACCTGATGATGAAAGAGGTCACTCCACAGGTTAACGTATCGGCCAATATCCGCGGCGGTTCAAAGACTGTAAGATACTTTATTTCGGGTTCATATATGTACCAGGACGGACAGTTGAAGACCAGCCAGGGCCGTATCTACAACCCTAAGTTCTCATATGAGAGGTACACCTTCCGTTCGAATGTCGATATTATGGTAACCAAACACTTTACCATCTCACTCGACTTGGGCGGTGGTATTACAGACCGTACCCAGCCATCTGACGGTAGCGATATCTTCGCATACATGAACAGAATCCCTTCATGGATTATGCCTGCTACCAACCCAGACGGTTCGTATGCCGGTACAACCGACTTCCCAAGTGAGAACCCTTACTACAGATTGAATACAAGAGGTAACTACAGAGTAAAGAACAATACCATCACCAGCTCAATCAAACTTGAGTATGACTTCTCAAGTGTAATCAAAGGTCTTTCAGCCTCAGTTAGGGCAGCATATGACTCCAACTTTGGTAACCAGAAGACCTGGACAGAAACAGTTCCTACCTATCAGTTGCTTTCTCCAGCAGGCAAGGAGGAGAAATATGAGCAGCTCCTTGAGAGGAAATTCTTTGGAACAGGTTCAGGTTCAACCTCATCAACAAGAAAAATCTACGGTGAGGCGAGCTTGAAATGGAACAGAACTTTCAAGAACCATTCAATCAGTGTATTGGGTATTGCCAACTTGTCTGAGTACAGGACTACAACATCAACTCCTTACAACTCGATAAGTTACATTGCCAGAATTAATTACGCCTACAAACAGAAATACTTCCTTGAGGCCAACGGAGCATACCGTGGATCGGAGAACTTTGCCCCAGGTCACCGTTTTGGATTCTTCCCATCAGTATCTGCAGGTTGGAATGTTCACAACGAGAAGTTCATGAAGGATGTTAAATTCATCAACAACCTGAAACTCAGGGCCTCATTTGGAGTAACCGGTAACGACTATGCAAACACCCGTTTCATCTATAAAGAAGGTAAATGGAAAACAGGTACAAGTGGATATGCATATTTCGGAGATGAGCTTGGATCATCGTACGGTTATTCTACAGAGCCAGTTATTGCCAACCCTGGAGCAACATGGGAGACCGCATATCAGACCAATATCGGTTTGGATGTAACCTTCTTCAAGAAGAGAATCAACTTTACAGTAGACCGCTTCTTCGAGAAACGTACCGGTATCCTTATGTCGCCTAACTCTACACCGTCACTACTTGGTATCGGAGTATCAGACATGAACATCGGTAAGGTAAACAAAGATGGTTGGGAGTTTGAACTTGGTTATCGCCAGAATGTAGGCAAGAACTGGTCATATTATGCAAAAGGCAACTTCTCATTTGTAAAGAATGAGATCATCTTCAAGGATGAGCCGGAGGATACTCCAGAGTGGTTGAAAGCAGAGGGACATGCCCTTGGCCAGTATTGGGGTTATGTAGTTGAAGGTTTCTTCCGCAATCAGGAGGAGATTAACAACTCACCAGCACAGAATGTCGGTGGTGCACCTATCCCAGGTGACTTCAAATATAAAGATATCGACGGTAACGGCATCATCAATGAGGATGACAAGGTTATCATCGGTTACCCTAAAATTCCGCGCATCACATATGGTGTATCATTGGGATTTGCATACAAAGGTTTCTCATTCGACGCCCACTTCCAGGGCAGTGCCCAGAGCAGTGTCTTCTTGTCGAACTACCTGATGTATGAGTTCTACAACAGAGGAAAAGTACTTGATATCCACAAAGGCAGATGGACCCCTGAAACAGCGGAGACTGCAACTTACCCTGCACTCCATATCGGAGCAACCAGCCAGAACCACGTGCGCAATACATTCTACCAGAAAGACAACCCTTATTTGCGTCTGAAATCGGTGGAGATTGCCTACACATTGGAATCAAAAGGTTTGAAGAAAGTTGGTCTTCAGAGTTTGAGAACATACATCAATGGTGTGAACCTTATGACTTGGGATAAACTGAAAGTGGTAGACCCTGAGACTCCAACCGGATCAACAGGAGCTGTATATCCTCAAACAATGGGTGTAAGCCTTGGCTTTAACTTCACATTCTAATTAAAATGAGAAAGATTATGAAACGTATATACATTTTAATACTTATAGTCTCATCAGCACTCTTCTTCTCTTGTGATAACTTTTTGGACCAAGCACCTACCAATGAGGAAGATAAGGAGTATATCTTTGAGGACTATACCAGAGCGCAGAGATATCTGGACATGCTCTATTACTATATGCCGGCTAAATGGACAGGATCCGGCAAGTTCGGAGACTACTACGGTTTTCTAGAGTCTGCAACAGACATGAGTGAATACTCATCGACAACCGGAGCCACCAACCGAAGCTTCAATGTGGGTAACTGGAGACATGCCTCTGTAGCAAGTGAAATCACTTCAAAATGGGCTGCTTCATATAACCAGATTCGCAGATGTTGGGTGATGTTGGAGAATATGGACAAATTCAACAACCATCCTGAAGGCAGAAAAGAGATTATGAAAGGAGAGGTTTACTTCTTCTTGGCATACTACTATAATGAGTTGCTTTTCAGATATGGTGGTGTTCCTATTGTAGACAGAGCTCTTACCCTTGAAGATGATCTCAAGATCCCTAGAGCCTCATATGAGGAGACATTGAATTTTATTGTCGAGAATTTGGATAAGGCGTATGACCTATTGCCTGAGCATTGGACAGGTGATGATGTGGGACGCGTGAATAAAGCATGGATTCTGGCAGTAAAATCAAGAATATTGCTCTATGCAGCATCACCACTTAACAACCCTACCAATGACAAGAGCAAATGGGAGGCTGCAGCAAAGGTTTCAAGGGAGTTGATAGACTTCTGTAAGAGAACTGGAAATTATCAGCTTTCTCATGACTGGCAGAATATCTTTATGAGAGGTTATGCCAATAGAAAAAATGAAATCATAGTATATAAAACTACCGGAAACCCAACCGTTACTTTCAACTCAAAACTTATAAACGGACAGCAGGCAACTCCAGGTGAGGACTTCTGGGGTGGCGGTAGCAACAACCCTACTCAGAACTTTGTCGACAGATTTGAGGTGATCAAATTTGACGAGAATGGTGAGGCTGTCGGAACTGAGCAGTTTGACTGGAGTAATCCTGAGCATGTGAAGAACATCTACAAGAACAGAGATCCACGTTTCTATTATACAGTACTTTACAACAATAGGTTCTGGATCAAGAGAGCTATTGGTGTATGGCGCGACGGTAACAACTATGGACCGGATATCGATCCTAAGAACCACAACTTCTCAAGAACCGGTTACTATTTGAGAAAATATTGGCCACGCAGCTGTTTCGATGAGAAAAACCCTGGTGGCGCATTCTTGTCATCATTCTACATCAGATTGGGTGAGATCTACCTTAACTATGCAGAGGCGATGAATGAGGCTTATGGACCTTATACCGACGGTTTGGGCATGTCAGAGAAATATACAGCAGTTGATGCAATCAACGAGTTGAGAGCACGCCTTGTATGTCCTGAGAGCAGCAGCATCGGCGGAGAGTCTGATCCATACTGGTATGTAAAAGAGGAGAGAAATGAGAACCCGGATTTCCCTGTATTGGAGAATGGTATGCCGGCTCTTCCAACCAACCTCAGCCAGGATCAGGCACGTGAGAGAATCAGGAACGAAAGAGTTGTTGAGCTCTGTTTCGAGGATCATTATTTCTATGATATCCTCAGATGGAAAGAGGGCAGCAAACATATCGGCGGCACAATCTACGGCGTTGATGTAGTGAAGACAGGCGATGAGTTCACCTACACAAGGAAAGAGGTTGAGCAGAGACAGTTTGACGAATCGAGGATGTATCTGTATCCGATCCCACAAGACGATGTATACAGTCTGGGTGTAGAGCAGAATCCTGGTTGGTAACAATTAAAACGAGACTGAAATGAAGAATTTTATAAGTAAAATAATGATATTATGCATCTTGTTCTCGTTTTTAGGAACAGATGCCCAGGCCAAGAGGCAGAAAAAGCAAAAGGATATTCCTGTTACCGTAGAGGGAATTGTGAAGAATGCAATGGGAATGGAGATGGTAGGCGTTGAGGTTACAGTGCAGGAGTCGTTCATCTACACAGAGACAGATGATGACGGACATTTCACTATCACAGTACCAAAGGCAGGTTCGATATTGGTATTCAGCGAGCCATATTACGAAAATCTTCAGGTAGTAGTAAAGGATGGCGAGTTCATGAACATAACCATGGTTGAAGCGGAGGAGATGTCGAATGTAGATATCTACATGCCGTATTATGTAACAACAAAGAGGGCCAATACAGCCGCTGTGACAACTGTGTCATCGGAAACTTTGAATATGTCTCCAACTTCATCATTGGGCAGCGCCCTCTCAGGTAAGGCTCCAGGCCTTTTGGTAAAAGATGCAGTAGGAGCTCCTGGCGTTGACAACGTAACAATGAAAGTGAGGGGCGTAAGAACCTTGTTGGATGGTGGAATGAACTCTTTCGATAAGGGTAGTTCATATGCTCCACTTATTATAGTAGATGGCTTTGAGAGGGATTTCACCCAGCTTGATGCAGAGGAGATAGAGAGCATCAGCGTTCTCAAGGATGCAGCAGCAACAGCAGTTTACGGTTTGAGAGGTGCTAATGGTGTTATTATGGCAACCACAAAGAAAGGACAGTTGAACAGAAGAACAATTGATCTTGATATCAGTTCAGGCTTTGTAACTCCAACCAGACTTCCTAATTTCCTCGGTTCTTACGATTATGCCAGACTATACAATGAGGCACTTATAAATGATGGTAAAGAGCCTATGTATACAGAGGAGGATTTGGACAAATACAGAACACAGTCATCACCTCTTACTCACCCTGACGTAGATTACTATGGTGAATTCCTTGCAAAATCAGCCTTCCAGCACAAGACTACATTGAGCATGTCGGGTGGAAACAGGGCAGTAAGATATTTTGTACACTTGGGTTACACTTTGGAGAAGGCCCTTGTCAAACGTGATGATGAGAACCCTGATTTCAAGACAAGAAACCGTTACAGCAGGTACAACATGAGATCCAATGTGGATGTTAACTTGGCGAAATGGTTGGTACTCAATGCGAATATCGCAGGCAGAATAGAGGACAGACGTTATCCTAGCGGCGGTATGGACGGATTGTTCGGTATTCTCTCAACTTACCCTTCAAATGCATTCCCGCTCAGTTTTATGGGTATTGAGCCAGATTTGAACAAAGAGATTCTGATGCTTGGAGGTAACTCATTGTATAAAAACAACCCGCTTGGTTATACTTCATATAATGGTTATAGCGACCAGACAAGAAGATATTACCAGGTAACCGCAACATTGAACGGCGATTTGGGCCAGTTCATAACTCCTGGCTTGAAATTCCAGTTCCGTTACTACATGGATGGATACAATACTTATACAGTAACCAAAGACCGTTCTTTCAGAGTATGGGAGTACAAAGAAGATGCAGACGGCAACCCTGTATATAAAAGTTATGGTACTGAATCTTCACTCTCAACAGAGGGTTCTTATAATGTAAACCGTAAGAATGGACTCGATGCAAAATTGAGCTACGACCGCACATTCGGCAAACATGGTATCTCCGCATTCATATCATATGATCATACCCGCCTTGAGTTCAGACAAGGTAGCTATTCAGATGAGAAATGGCAGGGCTTCAATGCGCGTATAAACTATTCATACGACAACAGATTGTTCCTCGACCTTGTAGGAAACTATTCAGGTAGTGACAAATTCTTCTACACTGCAAACAAGAAAGAGTTCTATCCTGCAGTTAGTGCGGCATGGGTAATTTCTGAGGAGAATTTCATGAAGAAAGCCAACTGGTTAGATTATTTGAAACTTAGAGCTTCTTGGGGTATAACAGGTAATGATTCATATACATATGTTGATATCAACAGTGTAGCAGAGAGATATCCTGCAAGAGCAAGATGGTGGACTTATTCAGATCAGCAATACTTTGGAACTTCATTGGCTCAAGAAGCTGTATTCATGAAGGAGGGTAGAATTCCTAACTTTGGAATAGAGACAGAGAAGGCCATGATGATGAATATCGGACTCGAGGCTGAGATGTTCAGACACAGATTGAGCTTAGGTGTTGATTTCTGGAAAGAGAAGAGAGACAAAATCTTCAACGTGAGTGAGGGTTCTCTTCCTACAATAATCGGTATGTTTGATACACGTTTGCCAATTATGAACGACGGTAGAGTTGATTCACAAGGTTTTGAGGTTACTTTGAACTGGCAGGACAAAGTGGGTGATTTCACATACGGTATCGGAGGTTATGTAGATTACTACGAGAACAAGATCATTGAGATGGGTGAGCCTCTACGTGCCTATGAGAATCTTGTACAGACCGGTGATGGCGTTATGGTAGGATATGGACTTGTATCGTTGGGATTGTTCAAGGATTGGGAAGATGTCAACAACAGTCCTGTTCAGGAGTTCGGTTCATACCAGCCTGGTGATATCAAATATAAGGATATAAATGGTGACGGTGTCATCAACAGTAATGACTATACACGCATCGCAGAGCCAACTCTTCCAAGACTTAACGGAGCATTGAACCTCTTCTTCGGATATAAAGGATTGGATCTTACAGTAGTGTTGCAGGGAAGTGCATTGCGCAGCAGCTACCTTAATAACAATGCTATGTGGGCATTTGAAGGAAATGGAAAGATTTCTGATATAGCATTGGGCAGATACCAGACATTTGAGGATGGTACCAATAACTGGGAGACTGCAACATATCCAAGACTCACAACTGTTGCCAATGACAACAACTGGAGATACTCAACATATTGGGCAAAAAACATCTCTTATGTGAGATTGAAAAACATAGAGTTGGGCTACAATTTCCCTAAACAGATGCTGGAAAAAGTTAAGATTTATGGCCTTAGAGTATATGCAAAGGCAATGAATGCAGCAGTATTCTCTAATTTGGATTATTTTGACCCTGAGGATACAGCATCTGGAATTTCAAGTTATCCGTTCTTGAAAACTTTCAATTTTGGTGTACAAGTTAAATTCTAAGAGTTATGAAAAAGTTCTATAATATATTTATACTATCTGTGATAATGGTGGCCTCTTTGGCCTCGTGTGAGAGACCGTTTTTGGAGCCATGGCCACCAGATGCTGCAAGAACAGAAGAGGATGTATGGAATACATATGATTATGCCAAAGGTATGGTGGATGTGCTCTATGCCGACCAGATAATGTGCCCATACATATATGATATTACCGGTTACGGTATGTTATCCTCTGCAACCGATGAGTCTGAGCACTCTGTATCTACATGTGCTGTGCAGAACTTCACCAATGGAGTATGGAACCCTACCAATATGCCTACTTTCCTATATGGAGGCCCTTGGAACAGCGGACGATATAGCAGAAGCCCATACCTTAACTCTTATGTAGGTATCAGAAGGGCAAACATCTTCCTACAGAATGTACACAAAACAGATTTGTTGATTGATGACCCAAGTGACCCTACAAAGGCAAAAGAGCTTACGTATTTCAAAGGTCAGACCTATTTCTGGAGAGGACTACTCCAATTCTGGTTGCTCAGGGCTTATGGTAGATTTGTAATCTCTACAGTACCGGAAGACCCTAGTGATCCGCAATCACTGCTCCGTCCGAGAAATACAATTGATGAGTGTGTTGCTCAGATTGTAAAAGATTGTGACGCTGCAATAGACAGTCTGCCTACACTGTGGGATGAGGCAAACTGGGGTCGTGTTGACCGCACCGCAGCCCAGGCATTGAAATCGAGAGTTCTTCTATATTATGCATCTCCATTGTATCAAGGAAACTGGGAAGGCTGGGGTGCTCCAAAGAACACCACCGGTGATGTTCAGAGATGGATTGATGCTGCAGATGCTGCACGTGAAGCTATCAATGATAATGACTTCTATCAGTTGACAAAGGTTACACAATTCGGCAGACCATACTCTTATAACAAGAGTGGCTCTTATAATGATGTTGTTGTTCTGAATGCAAATATGGAGAATAAGGAGATCATCTTCGCAACAGGTAAAACAACTTATTATTCTGGAAGAAATGAGTTTTACTCTCTTCCTGCCGGAGTTGACGGATGTTATGGATATACCAACCCTACTCAGGAGATGGTGGATGAGTTTGAGGTTGTAACAGGAACAGGCGCCGACAGAAAAGCTGTACCTTTTGACTGGAACAATCCAGACCATGCAAAAGATCCTTATGCAAACAGAGACCCACGTTTCTATGCTTCAATTAACTATAATGGTAAGTTCTGGGGATCCAGCAGCTCTAAGGGTTACTACATAGATACATACGAAGGTGGTGTTCACAGAAACAGATTGTTGCCTAACTCTACAAAAACAGGATACTACTATTGTAAGTTCTTGTCTGAGAAATTCTATAGATATAAATCAGGATACTATACTACTCCAAGCCGTCGCCGCCATGAGTTCCGTTTTGCTGAGCTTGTTCTCAACTATGCGGAGGCAATGAATGAGGCATACGGCCCTTACGGAGAGGATCCAAAGGGTGCTTTGAGAATCGACGGCATTAACACTGCAGAGGGTGCAATCAATGCAATCCGTGCAAGGGTTAATATGCCACCTCTCGATAAAGGTCTCTCTAAAGATCAGATGAGGGAGAAGATCAAACATGAGCGTTGGATTGAGCTTTGCTTTGAGGGCCACAGATTCTATGACCTGAGAAGATGGAAAGAAGGTGACAAACTTGGTGAGCCTATCCACGGAGTAGTAATTACCCCTACAGGTTTCGACAGCAAGAACAGACCTACCGGCTTCACATACAAAGTGGAGAAAGTAGAGGACCGCGTATGGAGAGACTGCATGTACTGGTGGCCGATACCTCAGGAGGAGATTGTAAAATATCCTGCAGGCGAATTTGAGCAGAACCCAGGATGGTAATCTTAAAGTGATATTAAGCATATAAAGAATATAGATATGAAAAAACTTATATACATATTCCTTCTGTTTGCGGCATTTGCCTGCAATAATGAGACAGTGGAGAAGGACAACGACAATCCGCTGGTATATATTCCAAGGTACGGTTTCTCATTGAATGAGATCTGGGCATTGGACGGAGGCACAGACAGCCATTATCTGAATGTTTACTGCAGCGGCCTGTTCAGCGGCGCCAGCAATGAGATTGAGGTTGGTTATCAGATAGATCCTTCATTGGTTACAGCCTACAATGATGATATTACACAACAGTATTCAGGTCAGGTTAAGGAGTTGCCTGCAGACTGCTACCGTGTAACCGGCACCTCAGCAAAGATTCTCAAAGGTGAGACAGCGGCCAAGATTCCTATTGAATTTGATATCGCAAAAATCAAGGCACTGGAGCACAAAGCAGATGAATACTATGTGGTTCCAATCAGACTTACCTCTACATCAAAATACAACCTTCATAATGATGAGAACTATACCAATGCTCTCTATGCAATCAATTTGAAGGAGCCTCTGTTCTACTTCTATAACAACAGAAACGGACAGGCAACACAAGATTGCAAGGTCATTTACGGTTCTGAGCAAGTTATGAGATATATGGTTGTTGGTACAGGTATTCCTGAGGGATCATATACTGTAAGTGTTGAGTATACTCCTGATTTGTTGGACAAATATGAGTCAGGTACCGTTCTTCCTGAGAGCGCATTTGAGATAATTAATTCTAGTGTTGTCTTTGAGAACGAGCACTCAACTCCAAACCTTGAGGTGAAATTCAAAGCCGATGGTCTCGAATACAACAATACATACTATCTTCCTTTGACCATTACAAGCACCTCTGCATATCAGGCAGATGAGAGCCGTAGCACTCTTGTTGTGAAGGTGCAGCTCAAGAATGAGTATGAGAAGACATATTCAAGTAGTTTCACCATCTTTAACAGCAGATGGACAAGAACTGCAACTTATTCAGCAAGCAAAAGCATTACAAGCTATGACAATGATATCATTGAGATGATGATAATTAAAACCGGTAAGACAATTGCTGGAGCAACATCACAAACCGGAACAAGTTCAACATTTGCCAATAAGTACATGAGAATAAAGATTATCCCTACAGATGACCCGACCCATTATGATATTGAACTTATCAAAGTGGAGGATCTGGGATCGAAGAATTCTCCTGCTACTTTGGAATTGACCCCTGGCCAGGACTCTTACTATAACTACAATAGAGAGGAACTGGTCATAAACTACAGATTCCAGGACAGCAAAGGCTATTGGATGGAGGTTACAGAAGTTGCTACGGCCAGGTAGAACCCTTATAACTTAGAAAACTTTGAAAAGAGGCTTGAAAAGTGCTTTCAGGCCTCTTTTCTATTGAAATTTTCCGCAACTTTTTAGGGTTATTTAAAGGGAAAGTGTAACCTAAAAAACTATAGTTATAACATAATAAAAGGTACGTTATGAAAATTACAGCGAAAATACTCCGGGTTATACTGATTGTGACCGCTGGTATTCTTACAATAGCATGTAGCAAGGAAGAAGCTGCGAAACTGGAGGTCAGTGCAACTAAAGTGGAGGTTGTTAGTCCAAAAGCTACTTTTACCGTCACTTCAAACAGAGCTTGGGTATTAAGCAAAAAAGGAAACTATAATTTTAGAATCGCACCTACAAATGGTAATTCTGGCACAACAGAGGTAAGCATTACCTATGCTGCCAATGACTCTGGAACTAACAGAGAGTCTGTTGTTACAATTACAGCTGGGGATCTGGTTAAGACAGTAAATGTTGTACAGCCAGTTGCATCCATTTCATTCTCTCCTGATACGCTTACATTTGAGCCTATAGAGGCTACCAAAACCGTTAATGTTACAGCAAATGTAGACTGGGATCTCAATACAAACGTATATCCAGAGTGGGTCAAATCAATTGAGGCTACAGGAAAGACAGGAAACGGAACAATTGCCGTTGCCGTAAAAGAGAACAAAGACAGAGTTTCCAACAATAACTGGGATTTGGAGGTTATCTATGCAGGAACCCTGAAAAAACAGATTAGAATTATACAAGAGGTTGCTTATAACAATCCTCCTACAAAACCGGTAATTCTCACTCCTGCCAATAATGCGACTGGAGTATCTGTTATTCCAGACTTTACATGGGAGGCTGCTACAGATGTAGAGGGTGATGCTATAGATTATTATGTGCAGGTATCTAAAGATGGAACTACTTGGGACCAGTTCCCTGCAGGAAAGGCTACAAAACTGAGTCATTCCGGAACATTCAAGCCATTGGAGCCAAATACCACATATTATTATAAAGTTACAGCCAACGATAACTACAATGGAGGTATCACAGACTCTGAAATAACTAAATTTACAACATCTGAGAAGGATGCATATACAGATGGTGAGTACAAACTATATATGAAGAGTACAAAAGGTGAGGACAAATCATTTGTAGTTGTCTTTACTGGAGATGGTTACTTGCCTGAGCACCACAGATATGGAGGATTGTTCGACCAAGATATGAATACCTCAATAGAGGGATTGTTTGAAATTGAGCCATACAAGACATACAGGGAGTATTTTACTGTATACAAGATTGCTGCATTCAGTAACGAGGCGGGTGTGACAAATAATAAGACAGGTGTTGAGGTAGATACCAAATTCGGAAGCTACTGGAGTGGTGGTAATAGTACATATCTTGGAACGACAGCCAAGAGGGCTGGTATATATGAGTGGTGCGAGAAGATTCCGGAGTTCAAGAACAGAACCAAAAAGCATACAGCAGTGGCTGTTATCATAAATGCCGATGTATATGCCGGAACCTGTACAATGTGGAGCAACGGTGAGAGTATTGCATTGATGACCTACAACAGAAATGCCGGTTCTGTCCAGACAGAGTTTGTAAACACAGTAAAACATGAGCTGGGTGGACATGGTATAGGAAGATTGGCCGATGAGTATACAACCTCTTCGGGTTTCTATCCGGAAGATAGCAAGGCAGGTCTGAGAGAGTGGCAGGGATATGGCACATATTTGAATGTAACTGTAGAGCCGAACATCGCAGATTCACCTTGGGCACACTTCATTGATGTGGAGGGCTACTCACACGTGGATATGTTTGAAGGAGCAGCCGGCTACAAACAGGGTGTGTGGAAACCTGAGCAGACCAGCTGTATGATAAGCAACTTGCCATATTTCAACTCTCCAAGCCGATTCTATATTGTAAAGAGAATTCTTGAAATGGCCGGTGAGATAGAGCCTATAAAGATGTCAGATCCTCAGGCAGTGAAATTGCCAAAATTGAAAGCATTGATGGATAAGTTTATAGAAAAAGATGTACAGAAGACAAATCCATATCTTTCAACCCAATCGAGCAACACCTATTATCCTGGTTGGGGTGGTGTGCCATACGATTTCATTCCTCTTGCACCTCCTGTATTGTTAAAAGAAGGTGAGGAGTAGGTATAATTCCAATATAAAAGTGGCCCGACAATGATTTCTCATGAGTCGGGCCATTTGTTTTGGATATTTGTCGGTTAAAAAACAGCTTTTACCAGCTCCTGGATATTTGCCACTCTCATTATTTGGATACCTTTTTCAAGGCCCGACGGAATTTTACTGAAAGAGGAGACTAATATCTGCTTGAACCCCAGTTTTTCAGCCTCTATTATACGCCGTTCCACCTGACTTACAGGACGTATCTCCCCACTAAGCCCAATCTCACCAGCAAATGCGGTATCATTTGAGAGAGTCACATCAAAATTCGAAGAGAGAATAGAGGCTACAACTGCCAGATCGCATGCTGGATCTGAAACCCTAAGGCCGCCGGCCATATTGAGGAATACATCTTTCTGGGCTAGTTTGAAACCAACCCTTTTTTCCAGCACTGCAAGTAGCATATTCATTCTCCTTACATCAAATCCTGTGGCAGATCTCTGCGGAGTGCCATATGCCGCCGTGCTCACAAGTGCTTGGATTTCAATCAGAAAAGGCCTGGTGCCATCGAGGGTTGCCGCAACAGCAGTTCCACTGAGATTATTGTCGTGCATTGGAATGAACATTTCAGAAGGGTTCAGAACCTCTCTGAGCCCTTGGGAGGTCATTTCATAAACGGCAAGTTCGGCAGTTGAACCAAATCTGTTCTTGATACTCCTTAAAATACGGTAAGAGTGGCGCGTATCTCCTTCAAACTGTAAAACCACATCAACTATATGTTCCAGAATTTTTGGTCCGGCAATACTTCCGTCTTTGGTTATGTGTCCTATGAGAATCACCGGAGTATTGCTCTCCTTTGCAAATCGGAGCAGAGATGCAGCACACTCCCTCACCTGCGAGACACTACCTGCAGATGATTCAATATTCTGGGAATAAATTGTTTGTATCGAGTCAATTATGAGCAACTGTGGCTTTACAACCTTTGCCTGTGTAAGAATATTTTCAAGTAATGTCTCCGATAGTATCAGACAATTGTCTGCATCTGACATATTGCCGGTGTCACTCTCCGGATACATGTTGGTATTATCTCCAAAATCAGGTTGGCGCATTAGCCTGTCGGCCCTCAGCTTAATTTGCCTTACGCTCTCCTCTCCCGAGATATAGAGTGTTTTAAGATGATTGCAATATAGCGGAATTTGTAAAGAGAGTGTCGATTTTCCTATTCCAGGTTCTCCACCAATAAGAATCAGGGATCCTTCAACCAATCCACCTCCCAATACCCGGTCCAATTCGCTATTACCCAATGTAATCCTGCTCTCATTTGTTGAGTTTATCTCAGACAGCCGTTGTGGCGTACCGGCAATACTCTCCAAGAAAGCGCGGTTCCGTGATGTTATATTTCCATCATCACCTTTGCCCACAATCTCCTCCACCATAGTATTCCATTCGCCACAAGCCGGGCACTTTCCCATCCATTTTGCACTCTCATTTCCACAAGCAGTGCAGAACCATGCTTTTTTGATTTTTGCCATAATTTTCATTTTATAAAACCTGATACAAAATTAGAAAAGAATTGACATTATTATATATCGACGGTAGATTATCGGTAGATTTAAAAATATCTACCCAAAATATACTCCACACTATTTTGTACCACTTTTTGCATTCATCAAATCCTTTATAATAGTATCCTCAATAACTTCAGAATATATTTGGGTTGTTGTAACTTTTGAGTGGCCCAATATCTTCTGTATTGTTGTTATGGGAATACTCTGATTGCATAATAGAGTGGCACAGGTGTGACGAGCTACATGGAATGTCATTTTAGTCTCAATCATCAATTTCTGCTGTATCTTCGTGTAGAACTAACACATTGCAGGTTTTATATTTATTTTGACAGAAATTGGACTTGTTTAAAGTATTCACTATATTTGTTTGATTAATGTTTTAACAGATCTCGTATGAAGAAATTATGTATCCTATTGGTTGCGGCTATTTTCTCGGCATCGGCCGGTTGGGCGTCAGGTTCTGTAGAGAACTATGGTATTGAAGATAATGAATGCTGCGGTAAGAATGTAGATGAAAAAGTTGTAAAAAGTATCGACAGCTATATCCAAAAAGTGCAGAAGGAGTGGCAGTTGACTGGAGTGGCAGCGGCTTTTTCCAAAGGAGGGGAAGTTTTTTATTCTAAGGCATATGGTGTTAAGGATATGACATCGACGGAGCCTATAGATGTGAATACTGTTTTTCAGATAGGTTCGGTTTCAAAATCATTTACAGCAGCCGTTATGGCATCGCTGGTTGATGAGGGCAAGGTGAGCTGGGAGGATACCGTCGTGAACATTCTGCCAGATTTCAAAATGTATGATCCGTGGGTTACTGCAAATATGCAGGTCAAGGATGTGATGACGCACAAGAGCGGCCTTGGCGGACAAGTAGGTACATATCTTCCAAATTTGGGCTACGACAGGGATGATATCTACAGAATGATGGCCCAGATAAAGCCTGCTTACAGTTTCAGAAATGATTATCAGTATAATAACATCACATTTATAATTGCGGCCAAAATTATAGAGAAGGTTACAGGAAAAACATGGGAGGAGAATGTGCAGGAGCGTATTTTCAACCCTCTTGGCATGACTTCAACTTCTATGAATGGAGAGGGTTACATTGCAACTGAAAACAAAGCAGTGCCACATGAATATCTATACAAAGATTCGATAGCAATAAGGCCTCTGTATGGTGATGACCAGGCATTATGGTGGCTTACTGTAATAGGACCGGCCGGTTCAATCAATTCAAATGTGGGTGATATGATCAAATATGCCGAGTTCCACAGATTGAATGGTGTTGCCCAAAACGGAAAACAGGTAATCTCTGAAAAGAGTGCAAAATATCTCCATAAAGGAGTTACAATTACATCACAGGATGATAACCGTACAACCCTCTATGGTCACTGCTGGTTTGTGGAGCAGAATAACCGTTACAGATTGTATTTCCACACAGGCACAACATGGGGATTTTCAACACTTTGCTTCTTTGTGCCGGAGTTGGAGCTTAGCGGTATAATGTTTATGAATTGTGAGGTGGGTGCTTCGCCGCGCTATGCAATTATGCGCCGCCTCATTGATTTGATGATGGGTGCTCCTGTAGGGGAGTTTACAGACCAATTCAAGGATTACAGCAAGGAGTCATTTGAAAGCTACATCGCATCTGAGAAGAGTGCTGCTGAGAAGGCCGCTGCCAAGGAGGCTGAGGAGAAGGCTTCAGGCAAAGCTTTGAATCTGCCTGCGCCCAAAGCATCTGCTATTGTGGGTAGGTATGTGAAAGATGAGCCTTGGGGTGATGTTGTTGTAGAGGCGGAGAAAGGTCTCCTCTATATCACTACAGGAAAGAAGGCATTTAAGAATAGGCTAAACCATAAGGAGGGCAATACTTATACATTCTGGAGCGACGGATATGAGTTTGCAATCCATTTTGATATGGATGAGAAAGGTAAGAAATCTGTTGGGTTTATACTGGAGCTTGGAAAGGGTGAAGAGAAGTCTGTAGGCGGATGGATGCGCGAATAGCCTGACATGCAATAATTTATAAAGATAAAATAAAATTAAAAAAATAAGGATATGAAAAAGATTTTTGCTTTGGTAGCCATTATGGTGTTGGTGATGGCAAGTTTTGGCAATGTTGATGCTCAAGGAAAAAAGGTAAAACAAGCAACAGAAACAGTAGAGGCTTGTATGCCAATTATTGGTATTTCTGCGGCGGAGTCTTCTCCAGCAAGCGCCCCTGCCACTTATGTCAATGCTGTAAAAAGGGCTGGCGGTGTGCCGGTTATAATTCCAATGACTTCAGACAAGGCTCAGTTGGAGGCTGTTCTTGAGATTGTTGATGGTGTTATAATGACAGGTGGTGAGGATATTGATCCTCTTAAAGGTTATAATGAGGAGCCTTTGCGTGCCCTTGGAGAGATTGTTCCGGAGCGTGACAAATTTGATTTGATGCTTATCAGAATGGCTGTGGCAAAAGGTCTTCCTGTATTGGGAATATGTCGTGGTGAGCAGCTTATGAATGTGGCATTTGGCGGTTCATTATATCAGGATATACCTTCTCAGGTAAAGACATCTTATATAAAACACCGTCAGGAGGCTCCACGCAATTACGGAACCCATTCAATTGAGATCACAGAGGGCTCATTGATGCACAAAATGCTGGGAGTGAATAAAATTGCAGTAAACTCATACCACCATCAGGCGGTTAAGGATGTTGCTCCTGGCTTTAAAGTTACAGCAGTATCTCCAGATGGCATTGTAGAGGCTATTGAGAAAGTTGACTCAGACTGTGTATGGGGTGTGCAGTTCCATCCTGAAGGTTTTGTTTCAATGGGTGACGACAGCTTCTTGGGCATATTCAAACACCTTGTGAATAAAGCGGCAGAAAAGAAATAAATTGCAGTTATTATATTTTTTAGTAGGTTTGCAAATCTTTTTGATAGAAACAGACATATATAAACAATGATAGTTGCCAAAACACTTGCTGAATTTGCACAGGCATACAGCAATCTGGAAAATAAGGCCGATATAGGCTTTGTTCCAACAATGGGAGCCCTGCATGAAGGGCATATATCTTTGGTTAAGGAGTCTGCAAAGAGGTGTTCGCATACTGTTGTGAGCATTTTTGTAAATCCTACCCAATTTAATAACAAACAGGATCTCGAAACATATCCGCGTACTCTGGAGGCTGATTGCAAGCTTCTGGAGGAGTGCGCGGTTGACATAGTATTTGCTCCAAGAGTCATAGACATATATCCGCAGGAGGATACCAGAGTCTTTGATCTTGGAGGGCTTGACAATTATGGTGAAGGACCTCGCCGTCCGGGTCATTTCAATGGTGTAGCCCAGGTCGTTACCCGTTTGTTTGACATTGTCAAACCTGCATATGCCTTCTTCGGAGAGAAAGATTTCCAGCAGGTGGCCATAATCAAGTATTTTGTAAAGGATCTAAATTATCCACTTACAATAGTGCCTTGCAGCATTATAAGAGAGAGCGACGGTTTGGCAAAGAGTTCAAGGAACACACTCCTTACTCCTGCACAGCGTGCTGCCGCTCCACATATATACAAAACTCTCTGCAAAGCTGTGGAATTGAAGGGTAAGTACTCTCCAAAGGAGGTTGCCGCCATTCTTGCAAAGGAGATTGATGAAAATCCTGAACTTGAAACAGAGTACATAGAGATTATTGATGCTGATACACTCCGTCCTATTGAGAACTGGAATGATGCGGAAAATCTCCGTTTGTGGTGTGCAGTGTATGCACGTCCGGTAAGGCTTATCGACAATATCGGATTGTAATAACTAGAAAATATAACTAAATACTCATACAGATGTTTTTAGAAATAGTAAAGTCCAAGATTCACAGAGTAAGTGTAACCGAAGCCAATCTGAATTATATTGGCAGCATTACCATTGATGAGGATCTTATAGATGCAACGGGACTGTATGAAAATGAGAAAGTACAGATAGTAAATATAAATAACGGCGAAAGGATTGAGACTTATGTTATAAAAGGGGAGAGAGGTAGCGGAAAGATCTGTCTTAACGGGGCAGCTGCCCGCAAGTTTGCGGTGGGAGACCTGGTTATCATAATGTCTTATGCTTTGATGACTCCCGAGGAGGCAAAAAACTTTAAGCCTAAAGTGGTATTTCCAGACTCTGTAACCAATAGGCTCATCAGCTGAAACAAGTTGTAAAACATGAAAAAACTGATACAATATTTTCTACTGCTTGCTCTAGCAGGTCTATTATTGTATTTTTCTTTCAAAGGGGTCAAGTGGAACGACTTTGTAAACGGACTTAAGGGCTGCAATTTCCAATGGATTGCAGCTTCTGTTGTTGTTGGAATTATAGGTTTTATATTCAGAGGATTACGATGGAGACTCCTGCTGCTTCCGCTTAATGGAAAGGTTACATTCAGGGAGGCATATGATGGTGTCGCAATAGCGTATCTCACAAATTTTGCAATTCCCAGGGCTGGTGAGATAGCCCGTTGTGGAGTTGTTGCAAAAAGCGGAAAGGTTACCTTTGAGGGGGCTTTGGGTACAGTAGTCCTTGAGCGCAGCTTTGATATGCTGTGTCTCCTTTTCTGGATTGTCACCTTACTTGCATTCAAGTGGGATGAGTTCGGAAGTTTTATGAATGAGCAGTTGCTTGTGCCGTTTTCACAGCGGTTCAGCTTTGGTTTTGTATGGATTCTGGCGGCACTTTTCCTGCTTGCTGCAATTGCTTGTGCAGTGGCTTGGAGATATCGCAAAAGGCTTCTGGAGGTAAAACTGTTTGCAAAGCTGTATGATATTGCCAAAGGCTTATGGCAGGGAGTGCTGGCCGCATTCAGGATGAAGGGCAAAGGCTTGTTTTTTATCTACACTGCCGCCATTTGGGGCACATACTGGCTTACAAGCTACACAACAATACAAGCATTTCCATCTGTCTCATATCTCGATGGTTCTGATGCGCTCTTCCTTATGATTGTAGGAGGTCTCGGATGGGTTGTTCCTGTACAGGGGGGCTTGGGTGCATACCATTTTATAGTTAGTCTTGCATTGTGGAGCGTCTACTCCATTCCACAGACCACAGGTGTAATATTTGCAACAATCTCGCACGAATCACAGGCATTGGCCATGGTTGTGTGTGGTGTTGTCTCTCTGATAAGTGTCAGCCTGTGGAGCAGGAATACAGGCAAACGGTGATAAAAAATTGGATTATGACGATAAAGTTTACAATACATTTTACCCCGACAGGGGATGAAAAACTTTTTATTGAGGGACTCTCTTCTGCCATTATGCCTGCGGAGCTGGCGCAAGGGGCTCTTCCTCTTGAGTACGAGGGGGATTCTCTATGGAGCAGAGAGCTCAATATAAATACAAGGAAAGAGAGGATAATATCATACAGGTATTTTGTTGGAAGAGCTGGAGGGGAGAGGTATTATGAGGCTGGAAGGATGCGCTCCATTGTGGCAAACAGCAAGACTTCACACATCGAAGCCCGTGACCAGTGGACTGGCAATACGGCTGATGCTCCATTTTTGTCGGCACCCTTTTCTGATGTCTTCTTCTCTGAGACGGCTTCGCAATACAGCAATACGCACAGATGTCATCATGAATTGATAATCAGGGCTATAATTCCCAATATACCAGCCAGCAACCAAATCAGGCTTGTTGGTAATGTGCCTGCACTAGGAGAGTGGAATGTTGAAAAGGGAATAACTATGACAAGGGTTGAGGGCCAGCGCTGGGAGGCTTATATTCCTGTCGGTGAGAATGCCGGAGAAGAGTGGGAGTATAAATTTGTCGATTATAACAATGTTTCCGACAGCTATATTTGGGAAGAGGGCGACAATCGTACTCTCATTGTGCCGGAGGTCGGCAAGCATAATACCCTAATAATGGAACATTCCTCTGCCCGTTTTGGAGTTTCAAATCCGAGATTTGCAGGATGTGCAGTCCCTGTCTTCTCCCTCAAATCAAAAAAGAGCCATGGCGTGGGGGATTTTGCAGATATAAGGCTGCTGGCCGATTGGGCAAAGGCTGCAGGTTTGTCGGTGATACAGCTGTTGCCTATAAATGATACTACGGCATATATGTCGTGGAAAGACTCATATCCATACAATTGCATATCAACCCTGGCACTGCATCCATTGTACATAAATTTGGCAGAACTGGGGGAGATGAAGGACGAAAAATTGTACAAGGAATTTGCGCGGGAAGGGAAGCTGTTGAACCACAAGATGTTCCTTGATTATACAGAAGTTTGGGAGAGCAAGATGCGCTATTGCCGCTATATGTACCTTCAGGAGAGGGAGAATACATTTGCAGAGCCTGCCTATTACACTTTTTCAAAAGAGAACAAGGAGTGGCTCTATCCTTATGCACTCTTTTCGGCATTGCGCGACCATTTCAAAACTGCAGAATTCAAGAAATGGGGCAAAGTTGATGGAGTGGACTGCTCTGTATATTCCGACAAACTTGTCTCAAAACTCTCGGCCAAATCAGGCACCTTGAGTGATGATATATATTTTTATGTATACCTTCAATATCATCTCTACAAGCAGATGTGCAAAACTAAAGAGTATGCACACTCTTGCGGAGTTGCCATAAAGGGCGATATTCCGATAGGAATCTCGCGCTGCAGCGTTGAGGCATGGCAATATCCTCATCTGTTCAATTTCTCACAGTCTGCCGGAGCTCCGCCTGATTTCTTCTCAAAAACTGGCCAGAACTGGGGATTCCCAACCTACAACTGGGACAAGATGGCAGAAGACAATTATTCATGGTGGAAGCAGAGGCTTACCCTGTTTGCCAAATATTTTGATGCCTACAGAATAGACCATATACTTGGATTCTTCAGAATATGGGAGGTTCCGATTGAGTATTCAGACGGCCGTCTGGGCCATCTTTCGCCAACAATGCCATATACTCCTGAGCAGATACGGCAGATGGGCGTGCGCTTTACAAATCCGGTTGAGATGGCAGGTGTGGGCAATGATGGAAATCCTACCCCAGATGGGCTGTTTATTGAGGATCCGTATAAAAAAGGACATTACCATCCGATGATTTCTGCCCACGACGGAGCTATGTACAGAGCCCTGCCGCAATGGGAAAAGGAGGCATTTAACCACTTGCATTACAACTATTTCTTCCACAGACACAATGAGTTGTGGTATAACAATGCCATGAAGAAGCTTCAGCAGCTGATAGCTGCTACCAACATGCTTGCATGCGGTGAGGATTTGGGAATGCTTTCTGAGTCTGTAACCAGATGCATGAATAATCTGAGGATACTCTCTCTCGAACTGATGATAATGCCTAAACAGTTTGGACAGGATCTCGGAGACCCTGCAGGATATCCATACCTTAGTGTCTGTACAACCAGCACACACGATTGTGAAACATTGAGAATGTGGCTAGGAAAGCGTCTTGGAACAACAATGGGAGCTGTTGCCAATGTGGACTCAACAACCACAGTGCCTATTACCGATGCATTGCCAAAGGATTGTGCCGATATAATACGCAGAACATTGGCAGCACCGAGTATGCTGGCAATACTTCCGGTACAGGACTGGTTGTCGGTTGATGAGAAGGTGCGCAGCAAGTATGTGGATAGTGAGAGAATAAATGATCCGTCGAATCCGAATCATTATTGGCGCTACAGGATTCATATTCCATTGGAGGAGATGATCTCTGCAAAGGAATTTAACCGTAAAGTTGAGGGGCTTGTAAAGGAGAGCGGACGAAGATAATAGGGGACAATAATAAAATATAAGTTTATATATGAAGTCTATACTTGGAATAGGAAATGCTTTGACCGATATTCTGGCCGTATTGCCGGATGATGAATTTTTAAAAAAATACCATCTTCCAAAGGGAAGCATGCAGCATGTGGATGAGGCTACAGGTGACAAGATCTGGCAGATGCTCAAGACTATGGGTGTGCAATATGTCCCTGGAGGATCTGCAGCAAATACAATTGCCGGCGCTTCAATTTTTGGTATGGAGAGCGGTTTTATAGGGAAGGTTGGTGATGATGAACTTGGCTCCCTTTTCAAGACAGGACAGGAGAATATAGGTATAAAACCGACACTATTGAAAGGCACTCTTTCAAGTGGCCGTGCCATGGTCTTTGTAACTGCTCCAAATGCAGAAAGGACATTTGCAGTCTATTTGGGTGCTGCTTTGGAGCTTGTGCCTGAAGATCTTAAACCACACTTTTTTGAGGGGTATGATTATTTTCATATAGAGGGTTATCTTGTTCAGAACCAAGCTCTTGTGAGAAGGGCTGTGGAGTTGGCAAAACAGGCCGGATCGATTATTTCAATAGATATGGCCAGCTATAATGTGGTGGAGAGCAACAAAGCATTCCTGCATGATATCATAGAGGATTATGTGGATATTGTATTTGCCAATGAGACAGAAGCAAAGGCTCTTACAGGCAAGGAGCCTCGTGAGGCACTCGATGAAATTGCCGCTATGTGCAAAATAGCTGTTGTAAAATTAGGCCCCGACGGTTCTATGGTAAAATGTGGAGACGAATTCTACAAAATAGAGGCTTGGCCTGCCAAGACCATTGATGCAACAGGTGCCGGAGATATTTATGCTGCCGGATTCATCTATGCGCACTCATTGGATATGCCTATCGAGATTTGTGGAAAAGTTGGCTCTATAATATCATCAAAAGTGGTGGAGGTTATAGGCCCGAAAGTGGATATTCCACGTTGGAAAGATGCTAAAGCTGAAATAAGAAAACTTATGGGAATCTGATTAAACCTTTTGGAATGAAATGTGTTTTTAATAGTGAAAAGAGGAGTGAATTAAACAATGGTTTTTCATAGGTAATAGTTTTAGTTTAGGTTAATTGAATATGCCCTGCATTCTTTTGATGAGGATTGCAGGGCATGTTTTGTCAAATTAATTTCACTTCTTGCCCAAAAGTGGCTATATTTGTAAGTAACGCATGCTAATTGTACACATGCGGTCAGGCAGGTGGACTTGTACTTCATAGCATATTAGGCCTTGATTCTGAAGAACTGAACATTTAGGGGCGTGCAGATGTTTCTATTGGGTTAAAGAGGGTTATGGAGTGAGATTTGGAGAACGTTGAGAGTAGGTCATAAAGTTTGCATAGCCTGTTTGAAAGAGACGGAATGAAATATTGCATGCATATGAAGACAATTTTGGTAACAGGTGGTGCCGGGTATATAGGTTCCCATACATTGGTGGAACTGGACAAGGCTGGATATCAACCGGTGGTTGTGGATAATCTGGTAAATTCCAATATAGAATCTATAAGGCGTGTTGAAAAACTTATAGGCAAAAAGATTCCTTTTTACAATTTGGATATACGCGATGCTGAGGCATTGGAAAAAGTGATGGAAGAATATGAATTCTTTGCTTGCATCCATTTTGCCGGTCTGAAAGCTGTTGGAGAATCAGTGAATAAGCCACTAGAGTATTATAGCAACAACATGGGTGGCACTTTTGTACTGATAGAGCAACTTGTAAAACATAATTGTAAGAATGTAATCTTCTCATCATCAGCAACCGTTTACGGTGTTCCTGAAACAATTCCAATTACGGAGGGGTGTCCCAAAGGTATGTGTACAAATCCTTATGGTAAAACCAAGAGTATGTTGGAAGATGTTCTGATGGATGTGCAAAAGGCAGATAAAGAGTGGAATATTGTGCTTTTGAGATACTTTAACCCGATAGGGGCACACCCAAGTGGGGAGATGGGAGAGAATCCCAATGGAATCCCAAACAATTTGATGCCATATATTACTCAGGTAGCAGTGGGTAACAGGGAGTGTCTGGGAGTATTTGGGAATGACTATGACACTCCGGATGGTACAGGTGTACGTGATTATATACATGTGGTAGATCTTGCAAGAGGGCATGTGGCTGCTCTTTCTGCAATAGAACGTAAGTGTGGATTGGGTATATATAATCTTGGTACCGGCCGTGGATATTCGGTTCTGGATGTTATAAAGACATTTGAAAAAGTAAATGGGGTGGCAGTCCCATACCGGATAATGCCACGTAGAGATGGAGATGTAGCGGAGTGTTACAGCAATCCTCAAAAGGCAAAGAATGAGTTGGGTTGGAGTGCCGAGTATGGTTTGGAGGAGATGTGCAGGGATGCATGGAATTGGCAGAAGAAAAATCCGGAGGGATACAATTAATATGAGCGACAAGCTTCATCAAAATTAGATTTTAAAGAGTATGGGAGTAATAAAGACAGAGATAGAGGGAGTACTCATAATAGAGCCAAAAATATTTGGCGATGAGCGTGGATACTTTTATGAGAGCTACAATAAAGAACGTTTTGCTGCGGAAACCGGATTGGATATAGATTTTGTGCAGGATAACCAGAGCAAATCGTGTTATGGAGTGTTGAGGGGCCTCCACTTTCAGAAGCCTCCTCATGCGCAGAGCAAATTGGTGAGAGTTGTGAAAGGGGCTGTATTGGATGTGGCTGTTGATATCCGCAGAGGTTCCCCAACTTTCGGCAAGCATGTGGCTGTTGAACTTACTGAGGAGAACCATAGGCAATTCTTCATACCGCGTGGATTTGCACATGGTTTTGCAGTTTTGAGTGATGAGGCTATATTCCAGTATAAATGTGACAATTTGTATGCACCGGGCTCGGAAGGATCTATCATCTGGAACGATCCGGATTTGGCAATAGACTGGAGAGTGCCTGCAGATAAGATTATTCTTAGCGAAAAGGATAAACATCACCCAAGGTTGAAAGATGCCGGATGGCTGTTTGATATGAACATTTAAAAATATACCTGATGACTGACAATAAAACTAATACAGAAGATATGTTGCAGCCCGATTTTACAGAGTTGATTGTAAAACTATGGAAGAGCAGGTGCATGATAATCAAATGGGGTGTTATAGGTGCAATTGTGGGTCTTTTTCTTGCATTCAGCATACCTAAAACATATAAGGCCTCTGTGACATTGGCCCCTGAAGTTGAACAGAAAATGGGTTCCGGAGTGAGCTCCATTGCTTCAATGATGGGAATAAACCTCAACAACAGTGTTGATGCAATCAGTGTGGAGATGTATCCTGATGTTGTACACTCAACTCCTTTTATATATGAGTTGTTTGATTTGCCTGTCCAGTTTGTAAGGAGGGATAGTACTATCAATACCACACTACTTGATTATATGCTTAATTATCAGAAGTATCCGTGGTGGAGCTATGTTGTGTCGGCGCCATTCAAACTGGTAGGATGGGTGATGTCAATTGGAAAAGATGCTCCAATGCAGGAGGGAGCATTGAATCCTCAGAATCTGCCTAAGAAGGAGAGGGAGGTTGTTAAGTTTTTCTCCAATAATATAGCGGTGCTTATTGATAAAAAAACTTCAAAACTCTCTATGTTTATAGAACTGCAGGATCCTCTGGTGGCATCGGATGTAATGAATGCAATCGTGGAAAATCTCAAGAGGTTTATGTCGGACTACCGCACATCAAAAGCACGGCAGGATGTAGAGAATCTTTCCATTATATGTGAGCAGCGCAAGCAGGATTATCAGAAAGCCCAGCAGGCTTATGCTGCATATGTAGATGCCAACCAAAATCTGTCACGCAAGAGTGCAATGGTTGAGAGCGAGAGACTTCAGCAGGAGAAAAACCTGGCATATCAGGTCTATTCGCAAGTTGCAGCCCAACTCGAAGGCTCCAGAATACAGGAGCAACAGGCTAAGCCGGTTTTTGTAATTATAGATCCGGTGGTTAT
This sequence comes from Bacteroidales bacterium, assembly GCA_017935505.1. GTDB lineage: Bacteria > Bacteroidota > Bacteroidia > Bacteroidales > UBA932 > Egerieousia. The sequence continues at coordinate 127,390 of JAGBHM010000023.1, forward strand.
ACCAAATAGGAAAGCGGCTCCAAGCAAACTCAAATATATGGTAGGATTTGCATTCCTTGCAGGAGTTTGTGCTGTGGCATGGGCACTTTTTGGTAGTCAAGTATGGAAGGAGATAAAGGATGTGTAATTTATTGATAGATCTTATCACACATTATTATGGATAATGAATTTATAAAGCGGAACGAAGCGGGCAATAACCGTTCAACGATTCATGTTTATTTTAACGAGGAGATGCAAGTTGGCATTTCGTATGGATATTCTGCATATTCTCTGCGGCTTGTTATTAAGTCTATGAATGTTGATAGTGTGAGAGGCTTTTCAACAGCGCTTGAATTACCCTATGTCTTTGTAAGTGAAAATGTATTGAAATATATAATTGGAATCCATGCTGTAGAGAAAAGTGTCAACAAAGAGCATTATATAGTTTCGGTTGATTTAGAATTTGATATTAATGACTATACAAGATGGGTAAATAAATTGAAAGAGGAGCTTGACGCCACTAATGGATTTGATACCCAAACCCATATAAGTTACTTGGTGCCAAAAGATAAGTTTATTGAGGATGGAATGAGTGTTTTTGCCCGTAATACGAAGCGACTTTTTGATATGATATCTTCTTTCATAGTGATGATTATATTTTCACCGATCTTCTTGATATGTGCAATTTTAGTTCGGAAGGAAGATGGTGGCCCTGCTTTGTATAAACAGGAGCGGATAGGCCGTTTCGGGCGACCTTTCTATATATACAAGTTCAGGACGATGAGGTTGGATGCCGAGGCCATGGGCCCGCAATTGAGTCATGGAGGTGGCGTTAATGATCCACGTCTGACCAAAATAGGGAAAATTTTGCGAGCCCATCATCTTGATGAGCTTCCTCAATTATGGAACGTGTTTATTGGAGATATGGCTTTTGTCGGGCATCGTCCAGAGCGCAAATTTTATATTGACCAGATTTTGGAGTATGATAAGAGATACGAATATCTTTATCAGATACGTCCAGGGGTTACATCATATGCCACATTTTACAATGGATATACCGATACAATGGAAAAGATGTTGCGCAGATTAGAATACGATCTTTATTATCTTGGTCACCGTTCTTGGATATTTGATATAAAGATTCTGTTAAAAACATTCTTCAGTATTATTTTAGGTAGAAAATTTTAGAGGTAAATATATTCTTTCTGGATAAAACAGCTGGAGGGCATGGCAAAATCTTTAACATCAAAGAGCGCAAAAAACAGTATCGTAGCACTGGTGTTCTATATACTGAATATTGCATTGCAGTTTGTGTCAAGGAAAATATTTATTGATTATCTGGGTGAAGAATTATTGGGCCTCAACACAACAATCACAAGTTTGTTGCAGTTTTTGAATATTGCAGAACTTGGAATAGGCTCAGCAATTGGCTATACATTGTATAAGCCTCTTTTCGAAAACGATACTCAAAAAATCAATGAGGTTGTAGCGCTTCAGGGGTGGCTTTATAAGAGGATAGCCCTCGTTATTATTGCATCAGGTGTGGTGCTTATGTTTTTCTTCCCCCTGATATTTGAGAAATCTGATTTGCCGTTGTGGTATTCCTATGCTACATTTCTGGCACTACTCTTCTCCTCATTGTTGAGCTATTTTGTCAATTATAGGCAGATAGTGCTGTCGGCAGACCAGAAAGAGTATAAAATACAATATTCCTATAAAACTGCCATTTTGCTTAAACTTGTATTTCAGATTATCTGTATCTACAAGTTCGACAACGGATATATATGGTGGCTTGTATTGGAGGTGATATTCGCTATAATTGCCTCTATATCACTTAATTATGTAATCAAGAGATCATATCCCTATTTGAAGGGCAGTTCATTGGGGGGTAAAGAGCTTATTGAAAAGCATAATGAAGTGCTGGTAAAGACAAAGCAACTTTTTTTCCATAAGATTGGCGGATTTGCCCTGAATAGAGTCTCTCCAATAATTGTTTACGGTATAGCAACTCTTGAAGCTGTTGCAATATATGGCAACTATATGTTGATTATGACAGGAGTAACATCTTTGATAACTGCCATATTCAATAGTATGAATGCCGGTGTGGGCCATTTGGTTGCAGCAGGTGACAAGGAGAGGATAACGCGTGTATTTAAGGAGCTCTTCTCTGTGAGGTTTTTGTTTACAATAACAATATGTTTCAGTGTATATGAACTCACACAGCCTTTTATGGAGTTGTGGATGGGCGAATCATTGATGCTGGATGATGATTGTGTAATACTTTTTGTACTCATCACATTCATAAATCTGAACCGTTTGACTCCTGATGCTTTTATAAATGCCTATGGTCTGTTCGGTGATATATGGTCGCCAATTGTGGAAACTCTTCTGAATATAGGGCTGTCTATCCTCTTTGGTTGCTTATGGGGACTGAAAGGTATATTGATGGGAGTTTTTGTGAGTCTGTTTATTATCGTTTTCTGTTGGAAACAGTACTTTTTGTTTTATAAAGGGTTTAAAGAGAGCATATTGTGGTATGTGAAAATGTATGCTGTCCATTTTGCCCTGGCATTGGTATCATATCCGATTATTGAAATGTGTTACAAAAATTCTGTAGGAGACTCAATAAACGGAGCATTATCGTGGCTGCTGCATGCCTGTGCATATACCTTTATTGCATTGTTGATACTTGGTGTGATAATGTTTATCTTTACAGATGGTATGAAGTATTTTGTGGCCCGGATCAGAGGCATTATATGCCGGAAGTTTAATTGCATAGTTGGAAAATAATGGGAATCAAAAAGATATTACGCAGAATCCTTCCTGATTGGATGATTAGACTGTATCATAAGACAAGGTGCACGACAGTTGTGCTTTTCGGGCGATTAAGGGCCTTGATGTATGGAGTTGAAATAGCGGATCCAAAGCAGATTCCGATTATCATAAACAACTATAATCGGCTTACATATCTGCAAAAATTAATAGACTCTCTCACATCCAGAGGCTATAATAATATCTATATAATTGACAATAACTCAACTTACCCTCCACTGTTGGATTATTATCAGAGATGCCCGTATACCGTATTCCGACTAAAAAAGAATGTGGGGTATCTGGCTCTGTGGCAAACCGGTATTTTCAAGAAGTTCAGCAGATCATACTATGTATATACAGATTCCGACATGTGTATAGATGAGGGGTGTCCCGACAATTTTATGCAACATTTTCTTGAATTGCATAAAAAATACAAGATGGCCCAAAAAGTTGGGTTCGGTTTGAGAATTGATGATTTGCCAGATTGTTTTAAAAATAAGGGAAAAGTAATTGATCACGAATCTAGGTTCTGGAGCCACAAGATGGAAAAAGGAGTGTACAAGGCCGAAATCGATACAACTTTTGCTCTATACAAGCCTTTCTGTGGTGGTAAAGCCGATCGGTATCATCAGACATACCGTACAGGATTCCCTTATGTAATAAAACATTTGCCATGGTATGAAGATTCCGGTAATTTGTCGGAGGAAGAGATATATTATATAAATAGTGTAACACAATCTACACATTGGTCAAAAGAAGCATAATAAAGAATGGGCATATACTTGGTCATACTTATATATTTGTTGTTCCTGTTTATCAGGTATGATATGTGTTTGGGAAGCAGATACAGGAGCGTTAATTATTGGTTTGCCTGTATATTGCTGATTCTTGTGGCCGCTCTGCGTTACAGGATAGGCTTTGATACAATAAATTACATGGAGAGCTTTGAATCACCGTTCTATCCCAGACTCTCTGATTTCAGTTTTAGTGGCGATTATGGCAATGATATATTATGGGTATTTATAAATGCTATAGGCAAGAGTTCTCCTTGGGGTTTTTATACGGTGCAGTTCATTCAGGCGGCAATAGTAAATATTGCGGTATTCTGGTTTATAAAGAGGCACTCTCCCAAACAGTTTTTCGCCATTCTGCTCTTCTTCCTCTTCCAGTGGTGGAATTACTGTTTTGAAGCAATGAGGGAGAGTATTGCAATAGCATTTTATCTGTTTGCACTTGATGCTCTTATCTGCAAAAACAGTTTGAAACACTATTATCTGAGAGTTTGGCCGGCAATATTTGCCCATACTTTTGGCTTTGTAACACTGTTTTTTCCACTGATCAGATACTTGAAAATCAATAAGTATCTGCCCGTTATCTTTGCGCTGTTTTTAGTAGTGCTCTTTTCTATAAGTGATTTGGTAAATACACTTGTGGAGGGGATGTCTATAATGGAAAATGCAGCTTCGGCTAAAGCCACAAAATATATAGAGAGTGACATATATGGAGAATCAACGCTGAGTATTGCGGGAATTATTGCTTTGATTTTGAGTAGGATGGTGCCTATTGCATACATAACATTTGTATTATACAGAAATAAGGATCCTAAGACAGATGTGTTTATACCATATCTGCTCTGCTATATGTTTGTAATTTTGCTGCGTATGGAAATGCCAATTTTCTTCAGATTCTACAACTATTTTGAAGTTATGATGATTATTGGAATGACGCAGGCTGTTTCTGTCCGGACAAAAGTGGGAGGGTATAATGTTACAGCATTGACCTGGATTATGATTATCGGTATGATTGTTTTGAGAAATTATGAACTTACCCAGCCTGAAACAGATTCTGTATATGATTATAAAACCTATAACAGATATATACCGTACAACTCAATTTTTACCGAAGATTATAATGAAGAGAGTGAGTATATCTTTAGGTCGAAATAGTTTTTTAATGAGGAGTGATGAAAATTTGTATTCTTTTATCGGCATATAATGGCGAAAAATATATAGAAGAGCAGCTGGAATCCCTTGTCGGACAGCAAGAGGTGGCAGCTGATATATTGGTAAGGGACGATGGGTCATCCGATAAGACCCATGAGATTCTCGACAAGTGGCAGAATAAGGGGCTGCTTAAATGGTACAAAGGGGAAAATCTCGGATTTGCAAAGAGTTTTATGGATCTTGTGCAGAGAGCAGGAGATTATGAATATTACGCTTTCTGTGATCAAGATGACATATGGCTGCCGGAGAAGTTGAAAAGAGCTGTTGATATGCTCAGCAAGATAGAGAATGACATAAAGCTGTACTGTTCGAATGTATACTATTACAAGAATGGAAAGACTTATGGAGGAATCCACAAACAGGCCCCCGTTTTTGACAAATATACATCAATGGTTCGGAATATTGCACCAGGCTGTTCAATGGTATTTTCGCGTCGCTTGAAAGATCTTCTTGCGGCAGCACCCCCAAGAAGATTGATTGCCCATGATTTCTGGATCTTCCAAAGTGCGATGCTGCTTGGAGAAGTCGTGTATGATTTTACGCCCACCATGCTCTACAGACAGCACGACAATAATCAGATAGGGCAGAAAGTGGGCAGATTGGATATCTGGAAAAGGAGAATAAAACATCTTCTGAATAAGAACAGAAGACATGAAAGGGAGCAACAGGCAAAAGAGATTTTATATTGTTTTGGGGATATTCTTCCGGCGGAGAGCAGGAGTATATGTTCAGTTGTTACCAGTTATAGAGAGTCTTTAAAAGATAAAATTGTCTTTTTCTCAGATGGAAGATATACAATGGGGAGCACATTGCGAAATTTATATCTGAGACTTAGAATTATATTTAACATGATTTGATAATGAAGTTACTTGTTATTTCCAATAATTACGTAATAAAAAAGGATGGTAAATGTTACTGTGATCCAAATTTCTATCATATATTGAGGAGGTTCAGCTATATGGGAGAAATCTCCCTCTGTGCGTTGCCAAGAGAAGAGGCTTCTACATATATAGAGCTTGATTTTGTCTTGCCGGATAATGTACATTACGTAGAAAAAGCAAGAGTGGTTCCATTGCTCTCCAATTGTAAAGTATTGAAGAAGGCAGTTGCTGGGAGTGATATGGTCATTGGATATAACCCTTGTGTAAATGCTGAGGCTGCGTTGTGGTATGCAAAACGGTATGGAAAAAAATATATGACTTATCTGGTTGCCTGTGCATGGGGCTCATTATGGTATCATAGTCTGTTCGGGAAACTTGCTGTTCCTTTGAGGTACCTCTCTGTGAGGCTCGTAACCAGAATGTCAGACTATGTCCTGTATGTAACAGAAAAGTTTTTGCAGGGTAGGTATCCCAACAATAAAATTAACACCGGCTGTTCTGATGTATATATTTCAATGCCGGATGAGTCTGTTTTATCGGCTCGTTTGCAGAGGATACAGTCAATAAATGAGAGGCCGTATAAAAAAATTGCAACAATAGGTAGTGTTGAGGTAAGATATAAAGGACAGGAGTATGTCATAAAAGCTTTGGGAAGGCTGAAACGTGAAGGGAAATGTGCGTTTGAGTATTACCTTATAGGTGGAGGTGACAATAAATATTTGAAAAAGATAGCTGAAGATAGCGGTGTGGCAGATAATGTCTTCTTTATGGGGTTGCAGCCATTAGATAAAATTCCTGACATATTGGATGAAATGGATATCTATATTCAGTCTTCTCTTACAGAGGGATTACCTCGCAGTGTTGTTGAGGCTATGAGCAGAGGCTTGACTTGCTATGGATGTAGAGTCGGTGGTATTCCTGAATTGTTGGAATATGAATTCTTATTTGAGAAGAAATCTGTAGGACAGATAGTGCAATATTTAAAAGAAATTACTCCAGATATATTGCAAAGACAGTTATTCAGGAATGTAAAGAAAGCTTCTGAGTATGATAATTTAGTTTTAGATTTGAAACGGAAGGATTTTTTTGATACTATAATCAATGATATGAAGAATATTTGATAACGTAGATTATAAAAATAGAGAGACTAAATTTTCTATTTTTGCATAGCCTACGATATCAATGTTACACAGAGCATAAACGTAATTTTTACGATATTAAGTGGGATAATCTCAATATTTTAAGTGATTGTCCAAATTTTTCCGATATTTGTGGTTTATATCCGGAGGGGTTGGATGAGATGTTGAAGGCGGCAGAAATGCTTTCAACAGAGTTTTCTTTTGTCAGAGTGGACCTGTATTATGTGAATGGAAGGGTCTATTTTGGCGAGCTTACTTTTTATCCTTGGAGCGGGTATGTAAAGTTTGCTCCGGATGAGTTTGATTTTACTTTAGGAAGACAATTTATAACTGATAAAATAATAAAGGAACAAAGATGAAAAAACTATTTTTATTGTTCTGCCTGGTATCCGTTTTATTCGGATGTCAGACTAAAGAGTTTGATGTAATGTCAGACACACAGATTCCGATGAAAGAGGTTACTTTTTCTGCCGGAATGGCTTCGGACACAAAAGCTTCTGTTGATTCTCAAACCGGAGCCTTTTCATGGCAAGATGGAGATGTTATCTCAGTTCTTGCAACAGACGGCAAATTCTACGATTTTGTACTTGCAAGTGGAGTTGGAGAACGTGAAGCGGAGTTTACAGGATCTATTCCTGAGACAGCAGAGGTTACAACTGTTGCAACATATCCTGTGATTGCAGATAACGGTGCTGATAATACAGTGCTCGTAGGCACAACTCTCAGCTATACACTTGCTGCTGAGTTTGATTATGTGAAAGATGTTTGTAACGTACCAATGGTTGCTGCATTTGGTGAAGCTGCTACACATATGGCATTCAAACAGATTGGCGGTGTGATGAGATTCCCTGTAAAGAATCTCCCTACAGAGGCAAAATTGGTCATTACTATGAAGGATAAGACCGTTACCGGTGCATTTCCTGTAGATATCAATAATCTGGGGACAGCTTGCATGAATGCAGGTGAAGCCCCTTCTGTAGTTACAATCAACTATTCTTCAGAAATTGACGGAGCATATGCAGAGTTTAATGTGCCGGTTCCTGTGGGTGTATACAACAATTTCACCCTCGCCATTAAGGATGCTGAGGATAATGTACTGTTTACAAAGGAGTACTCTGCAGAAAATAAGGTTAATCGTGCAACTCTCCTTAATATGAAGGAGATTGTATTGCCTGAGCGTCCTATGGCTATTTCAGAGGTATGGCCATTCTTTGTTGACGCAAGAGTTGTATTCAATAAATATGAGGGTGTAGAAAAATATGCCTTTTATGTAGATGGCGCAGAAGAGCCTGTAATATTGGCTGCTGAGGATCTCGGAGACAAGGCCGGAGCATTGATTGGAGGTGGATTTGCCCATAAATCAACTCACAGTGTAGCTGTTGCCAAAGTGGTTGATGACAAAGTTGTTGCAGAGTCAAAATCAGAGGCTGTTGAGTTCACTACAGGACGTGTAATGCAGATGACATATAATACAGGTACAAAATTCATTTGTGCAGGTTGGGATGATGTGGCAATCGGAGTTGAAAATAGTACCGTATATGATGAGGCAACCAAAAAATGGAGCATGGTTGCCAAGACATCTGCAAGCGAAAGAGACAGACGTGGCTATCGTGTACAGCTCTACGCAGCAGATAAAACTACTCTTCTTTATGATGAAGTTCCATTCAGTAGCCAGGTTGACTATGGAGGAGGTATAAGTAACTCATCATGGATTGGTAAGATTGGTGGTGCCAATGTATTGCTTCCTACTACCCTTACATTTGGTTGGCTTGAGCCTGGCAAGACCTATTATTTCCGCGTTCAGACTCTTGCCGAGCCAGTAGTATTTAATTCACCGGAAACCGGTTCGTTTGATCCTGAGGGCGATACTTATAAAGTTTACTCAACACGTGGAGGTTGCGGATGGTCAGAATTGACACCAATGACTACTGATGCACCTCATGTTTCATCTGCAAATGAGGTCTTCTTTGAGGGTTTCGATGACATGATGCACAACTCCGATATCATGAATATGTCTGTTGCTGCTGTTCCTGAATTCGTAACAACAACAAATGAAGCAAAGAACTATAAAAAAATAGGTAGTGCAGCTTTATATAGGGCATGGGCAGATAAGATGGCAACTACGCCACTTAAGGATATGAAATTCTCAGAGCAGGGCTTCAATACTATGCTTGGTGTTTACTATTATGGTATGACTGATGACGAGACTACCACCAAAAATACACCAAGCTACCTGAACAAGTATGCCGGTTCTCTTGAGGGATGGTCTGTTGTTATCGGAACAAATGGCAAACCGACCCGTACCATGAATCCTAACTTCGGCTCTGTACGTTTGGGAGAGAGTGGAACAGCATCTGGTAAAACAGAGCTCCGTACAGCCCCTATCATGTCCGACAAACTCTCAGAAACTGTAGCTACGCCTTGTATTGTTACAGTTAAGGTTTCGGCTCATTCTACAACTGAACAGAATATTAATGTTGTATTGGGCGTTTATCATTATCGTGGTGATCAGACTATTGACAATAAAAACACAATACAGTTCAATCTCGATGAAAATGGTAATGTAAAATCTGATTGGAGTGCGAATTATACTTGGACTGATAAAAGCAACTATACACACTATCCTACATGGTTTGAAGTGAAAACTAAAATGAACCTTATAAAAGGTGATGTCATAGGATTTGAGAAAGCGAATCCTAAAGTTGACGGTGTATCGGATTTTTATGGAGGTTGTATAACTATCGGCGAAGTTGCAATTGAGGTAGATCCAACTGTAAATGAGTTTGCTGATGATGGAGTTGGTACAGAACCTGATGATACAAATTATGATGTATATGGCCTCGGTGAGTTCCCCATCTCATATTGGTATACTGTTGAGCCGTCATCATATATAAAGGATGGTGTTTATGACTATGAGTTGACCAAAGCCAGATATCAGGAGATAAAAGATGCCGGAATCAATATTGCCCTCTACTATAGCCACTCTGTTGATAGGTCAATTACCGAGAACAAGCGAATCCATGACATCTGTGCGGAGGTAGGATTGAAGTTTATCGGTAATAGCTGGGCTGCAGACGATGCTACAAGAATACAGCAAATCAAGGAGACATTCGGAAACTCAGAGACCTATGTCGGAGAACTTCTAAGAGATGAGCCGGGTGCCAATGAATTTGAAGATTTAGGAGCATTTGTAGATGCATATAATGTAGCTTTGCCGGACAAAGAGGTGTATATCAATCTCTTTCCTGAGTATGCAAATGCAGCTACTCAGTTGAAAACTGATTATGAAAATTATATTGAGCAATATCTGCAGAAGGTTAAGACCAAGTCGTTGTCATATGATTATTATGGACTTCACAAGAATGGTGGAATCTTTAGTGACTTCTACTCTAATCTTGATTTGGCGCGTTCAAAGACACTTGACAACAGAATGCCATTCTGGGTAATTACACAGGCAGGTATTGCAGGTTCTGCAAAAATGCCTACAGAACTTGAACAGAGATGGAGTGTTTGGGCCAATATTGCTGGAGGTTCAAAGGGTATCTCATACTTCTGTTATTGGACACCTTCTGGTGGAGCGTATAATGAAAATGGATTTATGATTGACATTAATGGTAATAAAAATCCAATGTATACATGGGTGCGGACTATAAATAAGGATATAAATACTATTGGAAAGAAACTCTTGTATTGCCATGCAGATGGTTTAATTGCATCTACTACAACATACCATCCGTTGTTCGTCAATAATGGCGTAGGGCGTACTAAGTATGGCCCAATCCAAAGAGTATCAGCCATAAGCGAGCATGTAGCTGTAGGTTGTTTCCGTGATGCACGCCGTTCAGAGAATGGTGAGAATTATAAGGGATACAAGGTATTGGTGGTTGCACATAAACCAAATACGGTTATTACAACACGTCTTACTCTTGACTCTTCAGTATCAAAGATTACTGCAACACAAAACAACACTTCAAAAGAGGTTGATTTGACCACATTGACTTCTGTTGCATTTGATGGTGAGAAAGGAATTTCACTCTTGAAAGCTGCAGATGGCAGGCTGGAACTTGTAATCCCTGCTGGTGAGGCATTATTGATTGAGTTTTAAACCCTGGATATTGTGAGATTATAAGATGAAGAGACACTCACTACCGAGCAGTTTGCATATATTCAGAATCATGTTACAGAGATAGAGAATGCACTGTATGGAGCCGGCTCTACAACAGAAGGGTATCTGAAGTATATCGATCTTGACTCATTTATTGATTACTGGCTGGTTTATGAACTCACAAGTACAGGCGAGCCTACACATCCTAAATCTGTATATATGTGGAAAGACAGAGGTGGAAAGATGCATGCAGGTCCGGTATGGGATTTTGATTATTTTACCTTCCAGCCTTATTATAATTACAGTCTGATCAACACAAATGCTGTCTGGAACGACAGAATTATCAATGATGCCGCCAATGGCCCTGCGATTTTAAGAAGATGGAATGATTCGCGTGAAAAATATAAGGATATCATTCAGGAGATCGACAGGCAATATGAGGCAATCCGTGAATCAGCTGAATATAATGCCACATTGTGGCCGTTGTCTATGAATATAAATAGGGATGACGCTCTCTCTGTCAAAGATGCCGTTGCCAGAATGAAGGGTTACTATGAGACAAAATTCAACTATATGGATGGACTTTACAAATATTAATTTTAAATACTATTTATTATGAAAACAAACGAAAATTACAAATCACCAGCTATTGAAGTTGTAGAATTTGAGGCAGAAAATGCAATCCTTGCAGCTTCTGGAGAAAATTCAATTCCTGAGTTTGGGGAGTAATCAATTATTGCACAACAATTATGAGAAAGTTTTTATTTTTAACACTTTGTCTGGCTCTTTCACTTTTCGGTTGTCAGACAGAAGAATTCAGTATCTCCGCAGAGGACCAAATTGAGATGAAAGAGGTTACTCTTTCTGCCGGGATACAAGGAGATGATACAAAAGCCTCTCTTGACTCCCAAACCGGAGCCTTCTCATGGCAAAGCGGTGACCTGATATCGGTTCTTGCAACTGATGGCAAGTTCTATGATTTTATATTAGTAAGTGGAGCAGGAGCTAAATTTGCAGAATTCACAGGTTCAATTCCAACAACTGCAAATATTACTACAGTTGCAACATATCCAAGAGTTGCAGCAAATGGAGCAGAGAACACTATCCTGAATGGAAACATACTCGATTACACTTTGCCTGTTGAGTGGACATATGCAGCAGAGGTGAGTAATGTGCCAATGGTAGCGACATTCCCTGAGGGATCAGCCGACATGTCCTTCAAACAGATAGGAGGTGTGATGCGTTTTGTTGTAAAGAATATGCCAACAGAGGCAAAATTTGTTGTCACAATGAACGACAAGACCATTACAGGCAAATTCCCTATTGACATTTCAAAACTTGGTCAGGAGAGCATTGTTGCAGGCGATGCAAAATCTGTATTGACCATATCATACTCTTCGAATGTCGATGGTCAGACTGCTACATTCAATGTTCCGGTTCCTACCTCAACATACAACAACTTTAACGTATCTGTAACAGATGCAGACGGGAACGTTCTATTGAGCAAAGATTACAGTGCAGAAAATAGAGTGAACAGAGCGACTCTCCTCAATATGAAAGAGCTTGAATTGCCTGAACGCCCTATGGTAATCTCAGAGGTATGGCCATTCTTTGTTGATGCAAGAGTTGTATTCAGTAAATATGAGGGTGTTGAGAAATATGCCTTTTATGTAGATGGTGCAGAAGAGCCTGTAATTGTTGAGGCAGAGGATTGGGATGATATGTCCGGTGCTTTGATAGGTGGAACATTCAGCCATAACACAGTACATAAAGTTGCAGTAGCCAAAGTTGTTGGCGAGAGTGTTGTTGAGGCATCAAAATCAGAGGCTGTTGAGTTTACTACAGCAGACATTCGTCAGCTCGTAGCTAATACAGGTACCAAGTTCGTCTCTGTTGGTTGGGATGATGTGGCTGTAGGATGGGGCCCTAAGTGGGATAACGCAAAGCAGCGTTGGACAGTTGTCTCTAAGGATGCTATGCCCGATGATGGTTCAGGTCTGAAACTACACCAGAAACGCGGTTATCATGTTCAGCTTTTGGCTGCTGACCAGACTACTGTAATCTACGATATGATTCCTTTCGATGGCCATTCGGCGTTTACTAATGCGTTTTCAGACAGCTCTTGGCTTGGCAAGGTTGGAAATAGTAATATTATGATTCCTACTGCATTGGCATTTGGTTATCTTGAGCCAGGTAAGGATTACTATTTCCGCGTTAAGACTTTGGATGAGCCTGTCGTATTTGACGAAACAAATGGTAATTATAACGATGGCTCTGCAGACCAGCCTTATCCCTACCTATTGAAGTCTGAGCGTGGCGGTTGTGCTTGGTCTAACTTGATTAAGCTTTCTACCGATGCGGCTCACGTTGCTTCAGAGAATGAGATTCTCTACGAGGGATTCGATGATATTATGGTTGCTAATGACTATATGAACTGGGCTCCTGCTGTTGTACCAGATTTGGAGCAAAAACGTATAGATTGGGATACTTACTGCAACGTGAATATGAAGACCACTTTCCCTGCATTCTTGGCAAAACCTGCAAACGAGCACAAGTGGAGTGCACAGGCCTTCTCTAAGACTATACGTGTAGACTTCTTGGGCCTTATGGATAACGCTTTTGTGGCTAATTCTGAAAATAAGTTGAACTCTTTGGCAGGTAGTCTTGAAGGTTGGACAGTTAAAGGTACAAGCGAGAAGCGTAATATGTATCCAATTTTTGGTGCTGTCCGTCTGGGGCAGAGTGGTTCCAATGCCAATATTGCTTCATTGACAACACCACCATTCAATTCCGACAAATTGCGTGAGGATATAGGTATCAAAACTACTGTAAAAGTAAAGGTAGCATATTGTGCTACCAGTTTGCTAGAGAGCGAATTGGTATATAAGTCTACTATTGCCCATTATAGAGGTGAGAATATTGTAAAGGTAGTGGACTACGATGTTCGTGAGTTGTATCCTACAGAGTGGGCTGCTAACAATGGTGGCGCTACAGAAAACGACTATGCTCACCATCAGCAATATTATGACCTCACTTTTGAGACATATCTTAGAAAGGGTGATGTACTTACATTTACAAGACCTTATGACAAGGTTTGTAAAGGTATGCAGGTAATTGGTGAAATCCTTGTTGAGGTTACGCCTAATAACTATGAGGATGGTATTACTAATCCGGATGATACTGGTATTGGTACAGAACCGGATGATACCAACTACGATGTATATGGTCTTGGCGAATTCCCGATTTCACATTGGTACACTGTAGAGCCATGGGCATATACAAATGCAGATGGATCTTATAATGATGAACTTACTAAGGCCCGTTATCAGGAGATGAAGGATGCAGGTATCAATCTCACCGTATATTATGGCCATTCAACTAATAGGTCAATCGCTGAGCAAATGCGTCTATTGGGAATTTGCGAGGATATTGGATTGAAGTTTATCGGAACTATTTCTGGTGGTGGCACAGTTCCTAGCCTTGATGTAATTCCTGAGATAAAAGAGACTCTTGCTACTTCATCCGCTTATGTTGGTGATTATATTAGAGATGAACCGGGTACTCCTGAATTTGAAGAAATTGGTGCGTATGTAGAGGAGTTCCAGAAGCAGATGCCTGACAAGGCTGTGTATGTAAATCTGTTCCCTGATTACGCAAATCCAGCTACGCAGTTGAAGAGTCCTGATTATGAGACGCATATTGACCAGTATATTGAAAAGGTTGATACAAAGGCGTTGTCGTATGATTACTATGGACTTAATGCGAATGGCAATGTGACAAATAGTTATTACACTAATTTGGATCTTGTCCGTTCAAAAACTTTGGATGTCAGGAAGCCTTTCTGGGTAATTACTCAGGCAGGTCAAGTGGGTTCTTGCCGAATGCCAAATGAGGTTGAGCAACGTTGGTCGGTATGGTCAACTATTGCTGGCGGTTCAAAGGGAATCTCATACTTCTGTTACTGGACTCCTTCGGGTGGTGCCTTTGATGCATTGCCTTATATGATTGATTTGCAAGGCAATAAAACTGATATGTATTATTATGTTCAGCGTATCAATGCTGATATCAATACTATCGGTAAGAAGTTGCTTCCTTGCCACGCTGATGGATTAATTGCCTCTACAACCAGATATTATCCGTTATTTGATAATAATGGCGCAGGCCGCACTAAATATGGTCCGGTTCAGAATGTCTCAGCTGTTAGCGAGCATGTGGCTGTAGGTTGTTTCCGTGATGCACGCCGTTCAGAGAATGGTGAGAATTATAAGGGATACAAAGTATTGGTGGTTGCACATAAACCAAATACAGTTATTACGACTCGTCTTACTCTTGTCTCTTCAGTATCAAAGATTACTGCAACACAGAACAATACTTCAAAAGAGGTTGATCTGACCACATTAACCTCTGTTGCATTTGATGGTGAGAAAGGTATTTCGCTCTCGAAAGCTGCAGATGGCAGACTGGAACTTGTAATTCCTGCCGGTGAGGCATTGTTAATTGAGTTCTAATGAAAAAATTGTTTATTATAGTAAATTTAGATACTTTTTTTCTGTCGCACCGCAAGGAGATTGCCTTGCGGGCGCGTCAGAAAGGGTTTGATGTTACAATAGTGGCAAAAGATACAGGGAAGGGCGATGAAATTAAAGGTCTCGGGCTAAACTTCATCAACCTTCCTATAAATAAGGCAGGTCTTAATCTCTTAGAGGAGCTGAAGACCTTCTCTTATTTGTACAAACTTTTTAAAAAGGAAGGTCCGGATATTGTGCATGCTGTGGGAATGAAAACGATTTTGTGGGGAGGATTGGCTATGCGCCTGTCTGGTATAAAAAGGTTTGTAAGTGCAGTATGTGGGTTGGGAGTAATGTTTTCTCCTGAGTATAATAAAGGTCTGAAGAGGATATTATCTCAGTCAGTCCTATTTGTGATGAAATATATCCATCGGAATGATAATACTTATTGTATTTTTCATAATACCGAGGATATGCAGATGTTCATTTCAAGTAAAATAATTGATGAGGGACATTGTGTGCGCACAATGGGTTCAGGAATTGACTTGAAAGAATATTCCTATAAACCAGAGATTGAGGCGGAGAGACTTAGAGTGCTGTTTACAGCCAGAATGGTTGAAGACAAAGGGGTTCTTACACTCATTGAGGCTGCGAATAAATTGAGGGACTCATATAAGGATAGAGTTGAGTTCTTCCTTTGCGGCGGATTGGATACAAATCCGTTGGCAATAACCAGAGAGCGTCTGGAGGCTCTTTGTGACGGAACATATATCAAGTGGCTAGGGCGAAGAGATGATATACAGCAGCTGTTGGAGAGTTGCCATCTGTTTGCATTTCCGTCATATTATAAAGAGGGATTGCCCAAGTCGTGCATAGAGGCTGCGGCGGTGGGGCGTCCTATCATTACATGTGACTCTACTGGTTGCAGAGACACAGTAATAGATGGCAAGACAGGCTTCCTTATTCCAGCAAAGGATAGCGATGCGCTTGCTGAAAAGTTGCGTATTCTGTTTGATGATGCGGCTTTGCGTCGAGAAATGGGATGCAATGCACGAAAATTTGCTGAAGAAAAATTTTCAATAGAGACAGTTGTGCAGTCTCATATTGACATATATAATAGTATAGTATAATCTATGAACATATTGGTAACAGGGGCCAACGGGCAGTTGGGCAATGAAATGAGAATCATTGCAGAACAAAGCAATGACAGGTATGTTTTTACAGATGTAAATGAGGTTGAGGGAGTGGAGACTCTATACCTCGATATAACAGATCTGGAGGCTGTACGCCGTGTTGTGGCTGAGTACAATATAGATGCTGTGGTGAATTGTGCTGCCTATACCAATGTTGATGCTGCCGAGAGCAATGCGCAGCTAGCGGAGAAGTTGAATGCAGAGGCTCCGGAGAATCTTGCAAAGGTGATGAAGGAGTCGGACGGATTGCTTGTGCAGATCTCCACAGATTATGTTTTTGGAAAAGAACCGTATAATGTGCCTTGTAAGGAGGAGCAGAAGGGTACTCCAACCGGAGTATATGGCCTTACAAAATTGCATGGAGAGCAGAAGATAATGGCACAGGGTGGCAAATATGTAATTATACGCACTGCATGGCTCTACTCAGAATTTGGAAAGAATTTCTGCAAGACAATGATGGGCCTTACGGCCACAAAGCCACAATTGAAAGTTGTTTTTGATCAAGTGGGAACACCTACCTATGCACTTGACCTGGCAAAAGCAATATCTGTTGTCCTTGCAGATTATAAAGATTATATGGGGTCTGTAGATTATCCAAAATACGGAATATACCACTACTCCAATGAGGGCGTCTGTTCTTGGTACGATTTTGCAAAGGCAATAGCAGAATATAGCGGCACAACCGGATGTAATATCCAGCCATGTCATAGCGATGAATTCCCGAGTCGTGTGAAGAGACCTTCATATTCGGTGCTTGACAAGACAAAAATTAAGGAAACCTTTGGAGTGAAAGTGCCGTATTGGACCGATTCATTGAGAGTTTGTATTGCAAATTTGAAAAAATAACAGTTATGTCATCATATACTAAAAGCATAATAATTACAGGTGGTGCCGGATTTATAGGCAGTCATGTAGTCCGCCTTTTTGTAAATAAATATCCAGATTATAAGATAATTAATCTCGACAAACTTACCTATGCCGGCAATCTTGACAATCTGAAGGATATTGAGCAGCAGCCCAATTATAAATTTGTGCAGATGGATATCTGTAATTTTGAGGGAGTTCTGAAGCTTATGCAGGATGAGCAGGTTACCGGAATTATACATTTGGCAGCTGAGAGTCATGTAGACCGCAGCATAAAAGATCCGTTCACATTTGCCCAGACCAATGTAATGGGAACCCTTTCTCTTCTCCAGGCGGCAAAACTATATTGGGAGTCACTGCCGGAAAGGTATGATGGCAAAAGATTTTATCATATATCAACAGATGAGGTTTATGGGGCATTGGAACTCTCAAGGCCTGAAGGTGTGGAGCCCCCGTTCAAAACCACAGCCTCATCCGGCGAGCATCATCTGGCATATGGCGAGGATTTCTTTTACGAAACAACCAAATATAATCCCCACAGCCCATACAGTGCCAGCAAAGCTGCGTCTGACCATTTTGTGAGAGCATATCACGACACTTATGGAATGCCAACCATAGTGACCAACTGCAGCAACAACTATGGGCCGTACCAGTTTCCTGAAAAACTCATCCCATTATTTATAAACAATATCCGCCAGCGCAAACCGCTTCCGGTATATGGCAAAGGTGAGAATGTGAGGGATTGGCTCTATGTTGAGGATCATGCCAGGGCAATAGATTTGATATTCCATCGGGGTAAGATTGCAGAGACATATAATATAGGTGGCTTCAATGAGTGGAAAAATATAGATCTTATAAAGGTAATAATAAAGACTGTCGACAGATTGTTGGGAAATGAAGAGGGGCAGAGTCTCGATTTGATTACATATGTTACCGACAGGGCCGGCCATGATTTGCGCTATGCCATAGATTCAACCAAACTCCAGAAAGAGCTGGGATGGGAGCCGAGCCTTCAGTTTGAAGAGGGAATAGAGAGAACAGTCCGCTGGTATCTCGAAAATCAGGAGTGGATTGACAATATAGGCAAGTAGGCTGAACAAACCCTCCATTGGTCTGTTTAAGAGGTAAAGAGAGTTGCAATACCTTTTAAATATACGCTATATGGATAGGAAAGAGATTATTTGTGAATGCTTTTTGGTATCGAGAGGCGAAATAGAAGATGCCATCCGTGAAAAGAAGCTAAAAACCGTAGAAGATGTCGGGTATGTTACCAATGCCGGAACTGGATGTGGCGGTTGTCAAGGAAAGATTCAGGAGATCCTGGATAAGGTAAATGGCAAAAAGTAATGTCCGGCAGGCAACCTTGCTTGAAAACTAAATACTATATATAATAAGAACTGGCCCGACGGTCAGTTCTTTTTTTTTGACCCTGTGTTTGGTGTTGAAAAATCCTCAAAAAAATCTTAAAAATTATCATTTTCATTATTGGTTGACTTTCAGTGTTTTGCGGTATTTGGGCAAAAAAAATTGACAAAAAGGGGTAAAAATTTTTGCAATAAAATTTGGAAGTGGAGAAAAAGTTTGTACCTTTGCGCTCCCGTTCGGTTAGGACGGGATGAGTTGATTGAAATGATGAAAGACAAGCAGCATATTCAGGAATGGATATGTATAGTGTACAGG
>JAGBHM010000024.1 GCA_017935505.1 Bacteroidales bacterium
GACTACATCGCAGTACACGGAGAAGTTACAGAGGCAGCACCGAAGGTGTTCCTGAAGTATTTCTTTGTGAATACAGTGACCGGTGAAAAGTCCGGAGAGATGCTGGCAATGGCACGTCTCGGCTAATCAATGGCCAACTACTGATTACGACTAACCCCGCAACGGTCACACATCCGCTGCGGGGTTTTATGCATAAAAAAATCAGATGATTCAATTCAGAAATCACCGTAAAAAATCAGTAGGATATTTTGGGACTATACCGAAAAACTATACAAAAAACCTTATCTTTGTATCGGAAACCGTACGGAAATTTAACGAAATTTTTGTACCTCTCTTGTACCTCAATAAAATAAAAGAGCCCTAACTCTTTAACTTTTAATTAGTTAAGAATTAAAGCTCTTTTTGTGCGGGCGAAGGGACTCGAACCCCCACGCCGTGAGGCACTAGATCCTAAGTCTAGCGCGGCTACCAATTACGCCACGCCCGCAGGTCCGTGATTGGGATTGCAAAGGTATGCATATTTTTTACAATTGCAAAAAAACTTGTCGAAATAAGTAAAAAAACTTTAAAGTTTGCTAATCTCTACTATTTTACTAACTTTGCGCACTATTTTGGGAAAAAAGAAATAATCAATTATATATAATGAAGATAGATAAAGTAAAAGTTGATGATTTGACATATCAGTTGAATCTCAGCATCGAGAAGGCAGATTGTGCCGAAAAAGTAAAAAAAGCTTTGAGCGAATACCGTCGCAGAGCTGATATCAAGGGTTTCCGTAAAGGTATGGCCCCTATGTCACTTATTGAGAAGATGCATGGTGTATCTGCATTGGTGGAGAGTGTAAACAATATGATTTCGGAGTCTATCCAGAACTATATTGTTGAGAACAAATTGAACATTTTGGGCGAGCCGCTTCCAAATGAGGATAAACAGAAACCTATCAACTGGGAGAGCGACGACTCTTATGAGTTCGTATTTGATATAGCACTTGCTCCAGAGGTGAATTTCACCCTTTCTGCAGATGACAAGATTACCTCTTATGATGTTGAGGTTGCAGAGGATTCTGTAAAGACTTACAAATCAAACATGCTCAAACAGTTCGGTAAATTGGAGAATGTTGAGGAAGTAGGTGAGGAGGATTTCATCATTGCAGACCTTGAGCAGGGTGAGACCAAGATCGAGGGTACTTACATCACTTTGAGAACAATCGAGAGCAAGACAATGAAGAAGAAGTTCATTGGCAAGAAAGTTGGCAGCAGCTTTACTGTTGATGTAAACAAGACTTTCACCAATGAGACCGACAGAGCAGCTCTTTTGAAAGTGAAGAAAGAGGAGCTTGCAGATATGGATCCTAACTGGCAGGTAACTATAAAAGAGGTGAAGACCTTTGTTGAGGCTGAGCAGAACCAGGATCTTTACGACAGAATGTTCGGTGAGGGTGTTGTTACCGATGAGGCAGGTTTTGAGGCTAAAATCGCAGAGCGTATCAAACAGGAGTATGAGCAGGAGAGCGCTTACCGCTTTATGCTCGATTCAAGAGAGTACCTTTTGAACAAGACAAATATCCAGCTTCCAGAGGAGTTCCTCAAAAAATGGTTGTATACAATCAATGAGGGCAAATTCACTATGGAGGAGATTGAGAAGGACTTCCAGTTGTTCTTGAAAGATTTCCGTTGGCAGCTTATCCGTCAGTACATCATGAAAGAGCAGAAGATGGAGATTACCAGAGAGGCTCTTGTTGAGGCTGCCAAGAGAGTTGCAAAGATGCAGTTTGCAATGTATGGTTTGAATGATGTTCCAGAGGAGCAGTTGAACAGCTACGCAAACTCTATCCTTTCAAATGAGAAAGAGGGTAGAAGAATTTATGAGAAGACTGAGGAGGATATGGTTATCGGATATATCAAGAGTGTTGTAACTCTCGATAAAAAGTCTATCTCAATAGATGACCTTCAGAAAATGAACAACTAATCCTTTAAGGAGTTTAATATTGAAATGGAGATGGCCAAAAGCTGTCTCCATTTTTTGTTTGAGTATGGTTTTTGCCTGAATAATTTATTATATTTGTTTTCTATTTATTTAAACTTTGGAATATGGCAAGTGAATTTGAAAAATATGCTACCAAACATTTGGGAATAAGCTCATTGACATTACATAGATTCAACTCTGTAAATGCCGCGTACATCAATCCTTCAATTATTGAGGAGAGGCAGATGAATGTTGCTGTGATGGATGTGTTTTCGAGGTTGATGATGGACAGGATCATCTTTTTGGGAGTTCCCATTTCTGATGATGTGGCAAATATCATACAGGCACAGCTTCTCTTTTTGGATTCGACAGATTCGAAGTCGGATATCCAGCTCTATATAAACTCTCCAGGCGGTTCTGTTTATGCCGGATTGGGCATTTACGATACAATGCAGCTCGTACAGTCTGATGTTGCAACCATCTGTACAGGCCTTGCAGCCTCTATGGCCTCAGTCCTCCTTACTGCAGGAACAAAAGGCAAGAGAAGCGCACTGCCTCACTCAAGAGTTATGATACACCAGCCTCTTGGAGGTGCGGAGGGTCAGGCATCCGACATAGAAATCACTGCGAGGGAGATCATAAAATTGAAGAAGGAGTTGTATGAAATTATCTCAACCCACTCCGGAAAATCATTGGCCCAGATAGAGAAGGATGCCGACAGAGATTACTGGATGACTGCTCAGGAGGCGCTCAAATATGGAATGATTGATGAAATCCTCGGCAAAGGGGGCAATAGCAAAAAATCAGTTAAATAGGTAAATCAAGAGAGACAAGTTTGATATGTCCAAGAAGCATAATGATGAAATGATGGCTGTCTGTTCGTTTTGCGGGCGACAGGAGAATAGTGTGAAGCTGCTTATGGGCGGCATGTATGGGTATATTTGCGACGAATGTGCGGCACAGGCCTACCACTATGCAAATGAGCAGCTTGCGGAGCAGCAGCGTGAGGCATTGGATGCAAAAGGCCTTAAACTTCTAAAACCAAAAGAGATAACAGAATTTCTCGACAATTATGTAATTGGCCAGGAGGAGGCAAAAAAATACCTTTCGGTTGCGGTATACAACCATTACAAGAGGATTAACTATATCAGCGGAAACAGAGGCAAAGGCAAGAAAAAGGCCACTGGAGAGCAGGATGGGAATCTGTTGGACCTTGATATAGAGAAGTCTAATATTCTGCTTGTAGGCCCTACCGGAACAGGAAAGACCCTTCTGGCAAAGAGTATTGCAAAGATGCTCAATGTCCCTTTTGCAATAGTTGATGCAACTGTACTCACAGAGGCCGGATATGTTGGAGAGGATGTGGAGACAATCCTTACCAGGCTTTTGCAGGAGGCCGATTATAATGTTGAACTTGCCCAGAGAGGCATCGTTTTTATTGATGAAATAGACAAAATTGCCCGTAAAAGTGACAACCCTTCAATAACCAGAGATGTTTCGGGTGAGGGTGTGCAGCAGGCAATGCTTAAGCTTCTTGAGGGAAATGTGGTGAATGTGCCGCCTCAGGGAGGACGCAAGCATCCGGAGCAGAAGATGATAGCGGTGGATACTACAAATATCCTCTTCATTTGCGGAGGTGCATTTGAAGGCATAGAGAGAAAGATAGCCCAACGCCTTAATACACAGGTTGTGGGTTATGGTGCGCAGAAGAAGACTGAACATATTGATAAAAAGGATCTTTTGAGATATGTGGCTCCTCAAGATCTCAAATCGTATGGCCTCATTCCTGAGATTATAGGCCGTCTTCCGGTGCTCACATATCTGCATCCGCTCACAAGAGAGGCACTGCTTGATATATTGGTGAAACCTAAGAATGCTATAGTAAAGCAGTATGAAAAGCTCTTTGAGATGGATGGCGTAAAGCTGGTGATAGAGCAGGATGTGCTTGAGTTCATTGTAGATACTGCAATTGAATATAATTTGGGCGCGAGGGGATTGCGCTCAATTTGTGAGGCAATAATGCTGGATGCAATGTACAATGCTCCGTCTGAGAACAAGAAAACCCTCACAATAAAGCTCCCTTATGCAAAAGAGAAGGTTGCCAAATTTACCGGCACCCTCATATAGTTTTGATATAAACTGCAAGCCGAGGCGCAGCGTGATTGTAAACAAAGTTTAAAACATATTAACATGAAGACTTATATAGAAAAGAACAAAGAGAGATTCCTTGACGAATTGTTTGAAATTCTGAGAATTCCGTCAATCAGTTCATCTGAGGCGAATAAAGGTGACATGTACACATGTGCAAATAAACTGGCCGAGCAGCTATTGGCTGCAGGAGCAGATACTGCAAAGGTGTATGATACAAAGGGCCATCCTGTTGTGTTTGGTGAGAAGAAGGTAGATGAGTCACTTCCTACAGTATTGGTTTACGGACACTATGATGTGCAGCCAGTTGATCCTATAAATCTTTGGAAATCACAGCCTTTTGAGCCAGAAGTGAGAGATGGTGCAATCTATGCACGTGGTGCCAATGATGATAAAGGACAGCTCTTCATGCATGTGAAGGCCTTTGAATATCTTGTTGCAGAGGGCAAATTGCAGCACAATATCAAATTTATCCTTGAGGGTGAGGAGGAGATTGGTTCACCAAGCCTTGCTGAGTGGGCAGAAGCAAATAAAGAGATGCTGGCTTGTGATGTAATTCTTGTTTCGGATACAACAATGATCTCTGAGAAAGTTCCTTCAATCAACTGTGGTATGCGCGGTCTTGCATATGTTGAGGTGGAGGTTACAGGACCTAACAAAGATCTTCACTCAGGCCATTACGGCGGAGCTGTGAACAACCCTATCAATGCTCTCTGTTCAATGATTGATTCATTGATTGATGATAAGGGCAGAATTACTGTAAAAGGTTTCTATGATAAGGTTGTGGAGCTTACTGCAGAGGAGCGTGAGATGTTTGCAAGGGCTCCATTTGATATGGAAGAGTATAAAAAATCAATTGATATTGATGAGGTTAAAGGTGAAGAGGGTTATTCAACTCTTGAAAGGACCGGAATACGTCCATGCCTTGATGTGAACGGAATTTGGGGCGGTTATATCGGAGAGGGTGCCAAAACTGTACTTCCGTCGGTTGCCCATGCCAAGATATCAATGAGACTTGTCCCTAACCAGGATTGCAATGAGATTGCAAAATTGTTTGAGGAGCACTTCCTCTCAATAGCACCTAAGGGCGTGAAGGTGAGAGTTATCCCTCATCATGGCGGAAATGGATTCCTGATGCCTATCTCATCAAATGCATATAAGGCAGCTGCAAGGGCAATTGAGGAGGTTTATGGTATAGAGCCTGTACCTAGCCGTGGCGGTGGAAGTATTCCAATTCTTGCAGATTTGCAGAATATTTTGGGTGTAAATCCTCTTCTTATGGGCTTTGGCCTTGAAAGGGATACAATCCACTCACCAAATGAGAGCTATCTGTTGAGTCAGTTCTATAAAGGAATGGAGTCGATAGCGCTCTTCTACAAGTACTATACAAAATAGTTGTACAGCAGTTTGGAATATATTATTGACCCGATAAATTTCTGGATAGATGAATTATCAACAGTTATACGAACAGATAAAGGCTAAAAAGAGCTTTTTATGTGTAGGTCTGGATTCCGACCCTAAATTGTTACCCGAGTGTTTGAAAGGTGTACAATATCCTATTTATGAGTTCAATAAGGCCATAATCGACAAAACTGCGCAGTATGCTGTAGCATATAAGCCTAATCTTGCCTTTTATGAGGCGGAGGGTGTTGCAGGTTGGATCCAATTGGAGATGACCCTCAAATATCTCAATGAAAATTATTCTGAGATAATGGTTATTGCAGATGCAAAACGCGGTGATATAGGAAACACTGCGAGCCGTTATGCAAGGGCTTTCTTTGAGAAGATGAACTTTGATGCTGTGACTCTTGCACCATATATGGGAAGTGACTCTGTGAAACCTTTCCTTGAATATGAAGGCAAATGGTCTGTAGTGCTTGCTCTTACCTCAAACAAGAGCGCAAATGATTTTGAGCAGCTTCAGCTTGAATCGGGAGAACCTTTATATAAAAAGGTGATATGCGAGGCTATGACATGGGGCAGCAAGGACAATACAATGTTTGTGGTTGGAGCCACACGCCCTGAGAAACTGGCTGAGATAAGGGAGTATTGTCCTGACCACTTCTTCCTTGTACCTGGCGTAGGAGCACAGGGCGGTACTGTTGAAGAGGTGGCAAAGTATGGCCTGAATTCACATTGCGGCCTGCTTGTAAACTCATCACGTGGAATCATCTTTGCCGACAGCAGTGAGAACTTTGCAGTTGTGGCCGGTGAGAAGGCACGTGAACTTGCAGAGCAGATGGCACCATACGTTTAGTGCGGTATGGCAAGAGCTTTCTATAATATAAAAGGGAGGATACTGCTTGTGGCGGTACTCCTCCTTTTTGTTTTGTGCAGCCCTTCATCCCTCGCTGGAAAAGAGACTCTGCAGAGATCAAAGGCTGGAAATGGAAAGCTTACAATATTGTTTACAAACGACGGCCATTCGAGTGGAGATTATGCGAGGTTGGCAACATTAATAGAACAGGAGCGCAACAAGGCTCTTTCCGAAGGCTCTGCACTCATCTTGGTTGATGCCGGAGATATTGCCATGGGTTCTGTCTACCAGACCATATTTACCGATCATGCTTTTGAGTATGTTGCAATGGGTATGATGGGGTATGATGCCGTGACATGCGGAAACCATGATTTTGATTTCGGACTCAAAGCCTTTGGAAATATGTTGGAAACTGCCAGAGTGGCGGCTGACTCCATGGAAATAGGGCTTCCTGAATTTGTTATCTCCAACCTCGATTCAAAACTTCCGCCCCATTTTGTGGAGTTGGGAATATCAGACACTTTGATGTTGAGAAGAAGTGTAGTTGTAGGGGATAAGGAGGAGGAGCTGCTGATAGGCCTTTATGGACTCATGGGGGAGCATGCCTATTCGTGCATTGTTGATAATGAATCACTTCTTTTCTCCGATAGAGTAGAATCTTCCCAGAGGGCTGTGGAGGCTCTGCGTGAGGCAGGGGCCGATTATGTAGTCTGCATCTCACATGGAGGAACCCTGTGGGCAAAGGGCAGGAGAGTGGATGTGGGCAGTGATGGTTATGTGAAACGTAAATCATTTACCGAGGATGGTAAACTGGCACAATCGCACTCGGCTCCTGATGTGATAATAAGCGGACATGACCACGAACTTCTGGAGGAGCCTCTGATATATGGCAATACTGTCATAGGCTCTGCCGGAAGCAGAAACCGATATCTGGGCAAGATGGTTTTTACCGGAGACTCTTTGGTGGAGTACAGAGTTGTTTCGATATCTGAGGAGCTGCAGCCGGACCTTCGTATGCAAAGATATATTGAAGGCAGTTATGGGCATATTGTGGAGAAATTCAGCAGCCGTAGTGGAATCATGCTGGACGATACAATTGCATTTTCAGAAAAGGCACTGCCACTGGATATAGATGCCGAAGGAAATATGGAGCTAGGCCATCATGTGGCCGAAAGTTTCAGAGAGGCAGTTGCAGACTCTCTCTCTAACGGAGAAAAGCCTGTCGCCATAGTGCCTTATGGAACATTGAGGAATGGTATTTCACAAGGTTATATAACCAATCATGATGTCTTTGATATCCTCTCCCTTGGAATGGATGATGAGGGTACTCCAGGTTATCCTCTTATTCTTGCGTGGGTAACCGGCAAGGAACTTTATGATATCTGTGAACTCAATGCAACTGTTGCAGGAGGAATGGAGGATGCCCATCTGTTCTTCAGTGGAATGGTCTACAGATACAACCGTTGCCGCATACCTTTTACGCGGGTTACAGAGGTTTTTGTAAATGGAAAGGCTGTTGACAAGAAGAGGCTCTATCCGGTTGTTACAGGGCTCTATACCGCAAGGCTTATGGGGATGTTGAAGAGCTCTTCTTATGGCTTGCTATCGGTTGAGCCAAAAGATAAGGATGGCAATATTGTTGCAGATCTTGAGCAATTGGTAGTTTATAAGAAAGGCCCCGACGGATTACTTTCAACAATACCCGAATGGCTCTCCTTTGCAGGATATATAAAGGAGAAGGAGCTGAAAAATCCTGTAGAGATAAGCTCTGTGGATAATTCAACTCCATCTGTATATTTGAAATATCTTCTGATACTTGCCGCTGTTGTTACTCTGCCAGTTTTGCTATTACGGTCTGGCAGGCGCGCACATGGTCGCCGACTTTGACTTTTACATCTGATCCCAGAGGAACAAAAATATCCACTCTCGAACCGAATTTGATAAAACCTACCTGGCTGCACTGGTTTGCCTGGTCGCCCTCTTTTGCATAACAGACAATCCTCCTTGCAATATAGCCTGCAATCTGTCTGAAAAGAATCTTCTTGCCACAAGGTGTCTCCACTGCAATGCTGGTGCGCTCATTCTTTTCCGAAGCTTTCGGATAGTATGCAACAAGGTACTCTCCATGATGATGCTTGCTGTACAACACCTTTCCCGCTACAGGGTAGTAATTGACATGAACATTGAAGATACTCATGAAGATAGAGACTTGTATGCATCTCTCTTTGAGGAATTCGTTCTCTTCAACCTCCTGAACAATGACAATTTTTCCGTCTGCAGCTGCAATTACGGAGCCTTCATCTATAACAGATACTCTTTTTGGACTTCTAAAGAATCTGATTATGAAGAAGAAAAGCACAAGGCCTACACCCAAAGAGATTTTTGTGGCCATATTCCAGCCACAAATCAGGAATATACAAAGGAAAATAGCAGCGATAATGGCAAAAGACTTTGCTATTACTCCATATCCCTCTTTATGAATACGCATATGAAAAATTTTGTAGGTTTATCTTTATACAAAGAGACTCAGGTAAATGACAGCCATTGGAAATGCGGTAAGGGCACCGTCAAATCTGTCGAGCATGCCTCCGTGTCCGGGCATTATGCTGCCCGAATCCTTTACACCAAAGTTTCTTTTTAACTGGGATTCTACCAAATCACCCCAGACGCCAAAGATACAAATAATTATTCCAAGTACAACAGCCGACAACATGCTAATTGGCAATAAATCGACAAACTGTAGCAAATAGGCGGCGAGGACAGCGCAAATCAAGCCTCCCAAAAAACCTATCCATGATTTTTTAGGCGAAATTGACGGGAAGAGCTTTTTGCCGAATCTTTGTCCCAATGTAGAGCCAAGGCAATATGCTCCTACATCTGTCGCCCACAATATTATGAACATCGACAGCAATACCGCTCCAGAGTATCCTACCTCCTCTCCAATGCCTGCAATAACAAAATTGCATGTACTCATCGGGATGGCGATGTACAGAATTGATGAGAGGATGAAAGGAGTAAGTTCAAAGCCATTTGCAACTCTTCTCTCAGCTCCGTTGCACTCCTCAACCTGATGTCTGTTGAAATCCTTTACATAGAGGTTTGCAATGAATATGAAGATGAGAGGTACAAAGGCAAGCAGAAGGTACTCTGTCTCCAGATACTGCATCTTTACAAACAGCAGGAGAATAAAAAACAGCTCTCCTGTTGCAATGGCCAGCCATTTGTGCAGCAGAAATTTTTTGCCGACACTTATATTTATATACTCATTCATCATCATGGCTATAATCAGCCCCATGATTACGGCATAAGGCAGCACTCCCCAAAGAATGCCGCCAATCATTATAATGATGAATGCCAAACCGCTAATTGTCCTTATTATCAGATTCTTCATTCGAAATAGTTTCTTCTTGTCCAGCTTTTTTTGCACGTGGTCCGAAAATTCTCTCCATATCTTCAGAGAAGATCACCTCCCTCGAAAGAAGGAGCTCAGCCAACTCTGTAAATCCGGCCATATTTGCATTGAGCACCTCGATAGCCTTTTCATGGGCTCTGTTTATGAGCTCTTTAGCCTCTGCATCAATAAGCTCTGCAGTTTTTTCGCTGTAAGGCTTGTTGAAATTGTAGCCGGCATCCTGTGAATCATAGAAAGAGATATGACCAACCTTTTCGCTCATTCCAAAATAGCTCACCATGGCATAGGCCTGTTTTGTTATCTTTTCCAGATCGCTGAGGGCACCTGTTGAGATTCTTCCGTTTATGATCTCTTCTGCAGCCCTTCCACCCATTGTGGCGGCCATTTCGTCCATCATCTGCTCAGTGGTTGTAATCTGCCTCTCCTCTGGAAGATACCATGCTGCTCCCAAAGCTCTTCCGCGAGGGATTATTGTAACTTTGAGCAGTGGATTCGCATTTGGCAGCAGCCAGCTTACAGTTGCATGTCCTGCCTCGTGGAATGCTATTGTCCTCTTTTCCTCCGGTGAGATTATCTTGCTTCTCTTCTCAAGGCCTCCTATGATACGGTCTATTGCATCGAGGAAATCCTGCTTTTCAATGCTCTCTTTATTTCTTCTTGCAGCAATCAGGGCAGCCTCATTACATACATTGGCTATATCTGCACCTGAAAAGCCGGGTGTCTGTTTGGCAAGGAATGCCTTGTCAAAATCTTTTGAGAGTTTTAATTTACGCAGATGTACATCAAAAATCTCCTCTCTCTCCTTAAGCTCCGGAAGGTCTACATTTATCTGTCTGTCGAATCGGCCGGCACGCATAAGGGCCTTGTCGAGAATATCAGCCCTGTTGGTTGCAGCCAAAATGATGACACCTGAGTTTGTACCAAAGCCATCCATCTCTGTAAGAAGCTGGTTAAGAGTATTTTCTCTTTCGTCATTTGATGAGAATCCTCCATTTTTGCTTCTGGCCCTTCCAACTGCATCAATCTCATCTATAAATACGATACATGGGGCCTTCTCTTTTGCCTGTTTGAAGAGATCTCTCACCCTCGAGGCACCTACACCAACAAACATCTCCACAAAGTCAGATCCTGAGATAGAGAAGAACGGAACATCGGCCTCTCCTGCAACAGCTTTTGCCAGGAGTGTCTTTCCCGTTCCTGGAGGGCCTACAAGAAGCGCACCTTTAGGAATCTTTCCTCCAAGAGCGGTATATTTCTTCGGATTTCTCAAGAAATCCACAATCTCCATCACCTCAACTTTTGCCTCTTCAAGACCTGCCACATCCTTGAATGTAACTTTTGTATTATTGTCCTTGTCAAACAGACGGGCCTGTGATTTGCCCACATTGAAGATTCCACCGCCGCCTCCGGCACCGCCACCGATACCTTTGGTCATCTTTCTGATCATGAAAAACCACAATCCAAAGAGAAGGAGCGGAAAAATGATCCAGTCGAGTATTCCCCAGTAATTTGCCTTCTTCTCTGTTACGATTTCAAATTTCTTGTCAGCAGGAAGTGATGCTCTTGCCTCTTCAAACTGCTGCTCGGGGTTAAAACTCTCTGAAACTCCAAAAAAGAAATGTGGGCCTACTTTAGGTTCTCTGCCGCCAAAAAGGTTCTTGTACTTTTTGACGCTGTCCTGCTTTATGGTCACCTCTGCCTCATGGGTATTTGTGACAAAAAGAATCTTCTCCACATCTCCCTGTGGAATCATCTCCTCCTTCACTTTATACCACTCTGTCTTTACAGGATCTCCTACGCCGGTTCCGTTGAACCACATGAACATCAACAGTGCCAGCAGCGGAAAATATATCCACATGATAGGATTGAACTTCGAAGGCTTGTTCTTGTTGTTTCCTATATTATTGTTATTCGGTTGCTGTGTCTGCATAAAAACTACTTGATAATTCTATATTACTCTTCGTCAGAATATTTTGTAATGGTTGAGTCTGCCCACAAATCCTCCAGTCTGTAGAACTCCCTGTATTCGGTCTGGAAAATGTGGACTACAATGTTTGAATAGTCGAGAATAATCCAGAAAGCATTCTCCTTGCCCTGCACCCTTGCAACTTTCCTGTTGCATTTTATAATCATCTCCTCCTCAATATTGTCTGCAATTGCGAGCACATTTGTGGTTGAGTCTGCATTACATACAACAAAATAGTCGCAGATGCTGGTACCTACCTCCCTCAAATCGAGCGAACATACATTCTTCGCCTTTTTGTCGAGCATTGCCTGGGCAATGGTATTTACTTCGAATTTGTCGATATCAATTATCTTTATTGTGCTCTCCTCTTTTGCTGCCGCCTTTTTTGAAGAAACTCTCTTTGCTGCGCTTTTGGCTGCTGGTTTCCTTGTTGTTTTCTTTTTCTCAGTTGCTTGTGCTGCAACCTCTACAGTCTCTTTTTTTGTAGCCACGGTGTAAAATTTTATTAAATGTAATCCGATAATCTTTATTTTTGCAAAGCGTTGCGCTTTGCGGCATTTTAACTTACAAATATACTGCAAATTTTCAGCCAATTATTACGATGGATAAAAAACTTGATATAAAATGGTACCCCTGCATCGACTCCACAAACATGCAGGCACACAGGGAACTTGGTGAAGCATGCGAGGGAACAGTTTGGGTGGCTGATTATCAGACATCTGGTCGCGGTCAGAGGGGAAATTCGTGGGAGAGCGGTGATGGTCAGAACCTCCTTTTTACTGTTCTGCTGAAACCAGAATTCCTCAATGTCCAGAGGCAGTTCGCAATATCGCAGATTGCAGCATTGGCTGTTGTAAAATATCTGGAAACCAAAGGGTTATCTCCTAAAATCAAATGGCCTAATGATATTTACATAAATAATAGGAAAATTTGTGGAATTCTGATAGAGCACAGTGTGTCGGGTGTCAATTTGTCAGCAAGTATAGTGGGGATTGGTATAAATGTTAACCAGGTCCAATTCTGTTCAGATGCTCCAAATCCCACTTCAATATTACTGGCCATGAACAATCTGGAGCCCGGGAATATTCCGGACAATATTGACCTGGCAAATCTTGAGAGGAGGGATGAACTGGTCTGCGTGCTGCAGCAGATTTTTTCACTATATGAGTATATTTCAGAAGCTGAGGGACTTGAATATATAAATGCCGAATATCATTCCTATCTCTACCGGCTCGGTGAATTTCATGAATTTCTGGAGGTTACAGCAAACGGCAATTTGAAGTTTGAGGCAAAGATCGTTGGAATTAACACTTACGGATGCCTCGTACTGGAGAAACGCGACGGCACCTCTTCTGAATATGCTTTCCAGCAGATACGATACATAATATAAGGATGCAGTGCCGGTAACGGACTTGTTGTGGATGGCGTAGCCACCCGCGGCTCCGTAAGCGGGAGGGGCCCACTGCGCAGCTGTGGGAGGGATGAAGCCGGAACTTGTTCCGGCGGAACCAATCCACGACAAGTCCGTGCTGACACTGTGGACTTTATAGCTAAATTTCTGTCGGAATACCACATGAAACAATAGAGGCCGGCCTTATGGCCAGCCTCATGAACTCACTATATTTGCCACTTTATGGCATGGTTACTATCCTTTGATTAGTTTTACAGCCTCGTAAGGATCTGCAGCACCGAATACAGCACTTCCTGCTACAAGTACATCTGCTCCAGCCTCTTCGAGCATTCTCGCATTTTTTGTAGTTACACCGCCGTCAACCTCAATAAGACAGTTGCTATTGCGTTTGAGGATCATCTCCTTGAGACGTTTTACCTTCTCGGTTGAGTGCTCAATGAATGACTGTCCTCCAAATCCTGGATTTACAGACATCAGGCAGACAAAATCAAGGTCGCGTAGTATATCCTCCAATAGAGTCACAGAGGTGTGCGGGTTGAGGGCAACACCAGCCTTCATGCCCAGATTATGGATAGATTGTATTGTGCGGTGAAGATGGGTACATGCTTCATAGTGCACACTCAGCCACTCTACACCCAAATCCTTGAACTGGGCGATGTATTTGTCGGGCTCAATGATCATCAGATGGGCATCCATAGGTTTTTTTGCATTCTTGGCCATAGCCTTCACTACAGGGAAACCGTAAGAGATGTTAGGCACAAAAACGCCATCCATGATGTCGAGATGAAACCATCCGGCCTCCGACTGGTTGACCATTTCCACATCTTTGTCCAAGTTGCCGAAATTTGCCGACAACATTGATGGGGCAACAATAATACTCATAGCAATCTATAATTATTTGAGGTTTACAATAACTTCTTCGAGCAATTTGCGGAATTTGTCCAATGAGGCCAACTCAAGTCTCTCGCCTGGGGCATGTACTCCGCGCAGGGTAGGACCGAATGAAATCATATCGAGATTTGGGTAGATATCAAGGAATAGTCCGCACTCCAAACCTGCATGGATGGCCCTTACAATTGGTTCTTTATCAAATAGTTTCTTATATGCAGCCTTTGAAACTTCGAGTATGTGCGAGTCGAGTTTAGGTTTCCAGCCCGGATATTGGCTGTTGTGTTTTACAACAGCTCCAGCAAGTGCAAAGCAGGCCTCAACATGTTTGGCAGCGTAGTTTTTGCAGCTGTTTACAGAACTTCTCTGGCTGGTTCCTATCCTTATTATATTTTTAGGCAACATCTTTACTGATGCCAGATTTGTAGATGTCTCAACAAGTCCCGGCATATCATTGCTCATACCAAGAACACCGTGTGGAGCAGCGCATAGTGCATATATCAGGCATGCTGCGGTGTTAGGGTCGACAGCCTTCTTCGGACCACCTATGCATTTGCCCTCTTTAACATCCCAAATGCCAACTTCGCCTACAGCTCCATCAATATTGCTGTCGGTAATTCTGTACTCATCCTTAACCTCTGCAAGCAGTGTATTGAATATCTTCAGAATTGAATTTTTGTCGCGTTTCTTGAATCCTATTACTGCGTATGCCTCACGTGCAATGGCATTGCGTTTGTTTCCGCCATCAATTTCGTACAGCTCTATATTATGTTTGTCGAGAGCATTGTAGAGGAATCTTGCAAGAACTTTTACGGCATTTGCCCTGTTTTTGTCAATATCGTCACCGCTATGGCCACCTTGTCCTCCAAATATCTTGAACTCACATTTCATATACTCTTCTGTGGCAGGAACTGTGGTATATTTGAACTCTGCAGTAGTGTCCATTCCGCCTGCACAACCTATAAAGAGTTCTCCTTCATCTTCTGAATCGAGGTTAATGAGGGTGTTTCCTGTAATGAATCCAGGTTTGAGCGACATGGCGCCGGTGAGTCCGGTCTCCTCCTCAGTGGTGAAGAGTGCCTCAATCTTGCCATGCTCAAGATTCTCATCTTCGAGTACTGCCAGCTGTGCTGCAATGCCTATACCGCAGTCGGCACCCAAAGTGGTCTCTTTTGCAATAAGCCAGCCATTCTCTTCAACGGCAATGATAGGGTCTTTGGCAAAGTCGTGCTGCACGCCTGCATTCTTCTCACAAACCATATCTGAGTGGCTCTGGAGGATAACAGTAGGGGAGTTCTCCCTTCCCTTTGATGCGGGCTTGGTTATTAGGACATTTCCAGCCTCATCTGTTTTGCATTCAAGATTGTGCTCTTTTGCCCAGTTCTGGAGATATGCAATTATATGCTCCTCATGTCCGCTTTCGCGGGGTATTGTAAGGATTTCTTTGAAGATTTCAAGAATTCTGTCGGTTGTCATAATTATCATATTTTTTGTACGATGACAAATTTAATAAAAATAATTATGGAATGATAAAAAAAGACCTTCACTTTGTTATGAAGGTCTCAATTGTTTCTCTATATCCGACACATATTGTCTGAAATTCCGGTCTGTCTCTATCAGGTCTGAAACAGTGTTGCAGGCATGCAGGACTGTGGCATGGTCTCTTCCTCCAATCTCGGCGCCTATAGAGGCGAGTGATTTTTTGGTGAAGTTTCTTCCAAGGTACATTGCTATCTGTCTGGCCTGGGATATCTCCCTTTTTCTGGTCTTTGAGATGAGTGATTCCGGGGTTATTCCAAAGTATTCACACACCACACTCTGTATCTTGCCCAATGTGATCTCCACATTGTTTACAGTTACAATCTTCTCAATCAGTCTCTGTGCAAGAGACAAGGTTATCCTCTCTTTCTTCAAAGTTGCATGTGCCAGCAACGAGATGAGTGTTCCCTCAATCTCCCTGATATTGCCTGTTACCTTTGATGCAAGGAAATCCAGCACCTCTTCTGGGAGCTCAATACCGTCCTTGAAACTCTTTGCCATAAGGATCTTTCTCCTTGTCTCATAAGATGGCGGGCACAATTCTGCCGACAATCCCCATTTGAAACGCGACAACAGTCTCTGTTCCAATCCCTGCAAATCAACAGGAGCCTTGTCTGATGTAAGTATAAGCTGTTTTCCTGATTGATGCAATTGGTTGAATATGTGGAAGAAGGCATTTTGTGTGCCAGGTTTCTCCGCAAACTCATGCACATCATCAATTATCAGTACATCAACCAGCTGGTAGAAGTGAAGGAAGTCGGTAAGCTTGTTCTTCACATTTACAGCATCCATATATTGTGTCTGGAAGCGGTTGGCGCTTACATACAATACGATCTTGTCGGGATATTTCTCCTTTATGGCTATTCCTATTGCCTGGGCAAGGTGGGTCTTGCCAAGTCCCGGGCCTCCGTAAATGAAGAGCGGGTTGAAGGAGTTGCCTCCAGGGTTGTTTGAAATTGCAATTCCTGCGGTACGGCCCAAAATGTTGCACTCGCCCTCTACGAAGTTGGCGAATGTATAGTTCGGATTCAACTGTGTTGGGATATCCAACTGTTGCAGACCGGGGATTATGAACGGATTTGGAATCGAGCCCTCCTTTTGTGGAAAAGGTATGGACTTGTTCTTCAACTCATGGCTGCTCTGTGGCGGGTATGTGATTACGCTGTCTGCAACTCTCACTTTGTAAAGAAGCCTTGCATTGCTTCCTATCTCCCTTTTGAGTGCCTTGCTTATGAAATCGATGAAATGCTCCTCAAGGTATTCCCTGAAGAATTCAGACGGAACCTCAATAGTGAATGTGGCTCCCTCCAGCGAGACCGCTTTGATAGGCTCGAACCAGGTTTTGAAGCTGGCAGCCGGAATAACGTCCTTTATTATCTGAAGACAGTTATTCCATACCTGTATATGTGGGGTCTCTTTCATCTGTTTTCGGTAGTTTCAGTTCTTTTGGATTGCAGTGCAAAGTTGGTGAAAAGATTTTTATAAAAAAATCTAAAAACTATTGTTTTTTATTAAAACACTATAATGTGCTATAAATCAATGTGAAAAAATTTTCAAAAAATATAACGCGCTGAAAATCAGTGCGTTATACTCTATATTACTAATAATCTGTAATATACGTTTTTTTTAGAAAACGGATATTTTTATGAACTTTTTAGGGTTCTCAGTCATCTTCTCAACAAATGAATTCAGGCTCTGGACAAGGCTGTCGAGGGAATTATGCATAGAATCGGTGGTCATGAGCTTGCCGATTGTTCCGTTTGGATCCTGCAGTTTTTCCAGTAAGTTTTTCAGACTTTCAATAGTGGCATTCAGGTCTGATTCGCTCAAATTTGCTGTAATATTTTTAATATTCTCCAGAGAAGAGGTGATGTTGCCGCTGTTTTCTCCAAGTGCAGCCGACAATTTGCTCAAGTTTTCAACAACAGATTTGATCTGAGGGGAGAGCTCATTCAGATTGCCGGTAATACCTTTTGTATTCTCCAATGTCTTGTTGAGGTTGGCCAATGTCTGGGAAATGTTTACTCTTGCATTGGTGTCGAGTATGGCATTGATATTTGCAAGCATTGAGTTCACATTGGTCATCACCTGTGACAACTGCTCTTTCATTGGAGCAAGCTCTCCGGTAAGCATGGAGATCATGTCAGGGACTATGTTGCTCTGCAATGTGTCATCGCTCTTTGCATGAAGAGGTGAGTCTCCCAGATTGATCCTTATGGATTTGCTGCCAAGAATGTCTGAACTATAGATCTCCATTACAGAGTTGGCAGGTATTGCATACTCAGACTTTACAGCAAATTTTACAACAAAGTTATCCTTTACAGCATCATAGACAATCTTCTCGATCATACCCACCTTCAAACCCCTTATGTATACAGGGCTGGTGGCTGTGAGGCCTTCAACATTTTGATATACTGTGCAGTATCTTGTTCTGCCGTTGAAAATGTCTTCGCCTTTAAGAAAATTTATCACCACATATATTGCTACAAGTGTAACCACTACAAACAATCCTATGCCTTGGGTTTTGGTAAGTGTGAATTTTTTCATATCTCTTTTACTTTATGATCTGGTTGTTCTTTATATGTATTATAAATGCGCCGTTGAACTTCTTGCGTACAGCAGGCAGCTCCTTGGCTGCCTCTTTCCACGAAGAGTATCTTCCGGTCATATATTTATATGCATTTCCAGACTTCAGATATTTATAGTTCTGGAGTCCTTTGAGATCGGGCGCATTCTTTTTCAATATTTTGCCGACAGACATTATCTGGATACTATAATATTCCCCACCCTCTGCCGACGCTCTGTTGGTCTGTGTCTGGCTCTTTTGTGGTTGCTGCTGGGGCTGTGGCTTTGTCTGTTGTGGGTTAGGCTGTTGTGGCTTTTGCTGCTCCCGAACGTCGGAAGGGAGATTTATATCGGCACTGCCCTCTTCGTAACTCTTCTTGTAGTCGCAGAAAGCGTTGAAGAGCCTTTTGGCAATATTGTTCTGACCCTCTTTTGAGATCAGTACAGCCCTGTCTTTTGAATTTGATATAAATCCTATCTCTGTGAGGATTGCCGGCATGGTACTTCTCCAAAGTACGATAAGTCCTCCCTGTTTAACGCCCCTGTTTCCGTATATAGGGCCGGATTTGTAGTTCTTCTGTACAAGTTCTGCCAATTTGAGGCTCTGCTCCAGATGGGTGTTCTGCAGGAGTGAGAATATTATATACGATTCCGGAGAGTTGGGATTGAAACCCTCGTATTTGGCGGTATAGTTGTCCTCCATTACAATTACGGAGTTCTCTGCCTTACACAATTCAAAATTGGACTCGCTCTTGTGGGTACCCATTACAAATGTCTCGGTACCGTTTACACTTGTTGCCTTTACAGCATTCACATGTATTGATATAAAGAGGTCTGCATTGTTTCTGTTGGCAAAATCCGAGCGTTCGGCCAGCGGTACGAATTTGTCGGTACTCCTTGTGTACAATACTTTTACCTCTGGAAATCTGCTTTTTATCATGCTTCCCAGCTTCAGGCTCACAGACAATACGATCTCTTTCTCCTTATATCTGCCTCCGCCACTTATAGTACCAGGGTCATGACCTCCGTGTCCCGGGTCTATCACAACGCATTTTATTTTTGATACGGAACTTTCCTGGCCATATACGGCTCCGCTTGTGCCTGCCAAAAAAAGCACAAGAATGAGGAGTATTGTAGTTTTATTGTTGAACAATGGCATATTAGTTGCAAAATTTGTATTAAATTTGCAGTTTGCAAAAGTAATAAAAATAAATGCCGCTAAAAAAAATACTCTATATTTTTCTGACAGCCGTAGCATTCTCATTTGTCTTTATGCTGCAGGCAAAGCCCTCTGTTCCATACAGAAAGGGCGGTTTGGCGGATACACTTGGCAGGCGTATATTGCATCCTCGCGATTCACTTTTGAGAGTTGATCCGCGTTTTGCATCAGATTCCATTTTTGCAGCAGACTCTCTCTTTATAGTTGATTCCCTGATGGTTTCAGACTCTCTGATGGCGGCAGATTCGGCCAGGAACACAGCGAGCATCGAATTTCCAGTATTTTCAACAGCTAAAGATTCAATTATTGAGGATTTTACAGATGGCAAGAGAATGATCTACTTTTATGGAGATGTCTCTGTAAAATATGACAATCTTGAGATAAAGTCTGATTACATGGCTTATGATGTGGAGTCCAAGACTGTATTTGCAAAAGGTCTTCCCGATACAAGCGGTGTTGTGGTTGGAAATCCAGTAATGACGCAAGGGGAGATGACATATGAGATGGAGAGTGTCTATTACAATTTTGATACGGAGAAGGCAAAAATCAAGAATATGATAACTCAGGAGGGCGACGGATTTCTCCATGGCCAGTTCTTGAAGAAGATGCCCGACAACTCCATTAACATATCAAAAGGAAAGTATACGACATGTGACCATGAGCATCCACACTTCTATCTCAAGATGACTGCTGCAAAAGTAGTCAACAAGAGCGACGGCAAGAAACAGACTGTATTCGGTCCCGCCTTTGTAGTGGTTGAAGATGTTCCTACACCTTTGGCTTTGCCGTTTGGATTTGTACCACAAATGTCGGGCAGAAGCAGTGGTCTCCTTATGCCGAGCTATGGCGAGGAGATGTCGCGCGGATTCTTCATGAGAGGTCTGGGATACTATTTTGTCTTTGGTGAACATTTTGACCTGTCGGCAACGGCTGATATCTATTCAAGAGGTTCGTGGGGAGTGCAACTGAATTCACGCTATAATAAAAGGTATAAGTTCAACGGTAACTTCGGGCTCACCTACTCGAATGACAAGAGTGGAGAGAAGGGCTCTCCAGACTATTTTGAGACAACCAACTTTGCTGTAAGCTGGAGCCATTCACAGGATTCGAAGGCAAGGCCCGGAACAACATTCAGGGCATCCGTAAACTTCTCAAGCCCGT
Organism: Bacteroidales bacterium; assembly: GCA_017935505.1. Taxonomy (GTDB): domain Bacteria; phylum Bacteroidota; class Bacteroidia; order Bacteroidales; family UBA932; genus Egerieousia. The sequence continues at coordinate 20,532 of JAGBHM010000024.1, forward strand.
CAAACAGCAAATACAACTCTCAGTCGATTGATCAGGCGTTGCAGAACCAGATATCATCATCAATATCCTATGGAAAGACCTGGGCTGGATCTCCGTTCAGTCTAACTGTCAATGCTCTGCATAGCCAGAACTCGAGAGACAGCTCATACGCTATCACATTCCCTAACCTTACCTTCACTGTGAACAGGATCTATCCTTTCAGACAGAAGGAGAGAGTGGGAAAGGAGAAGTGGTATGAGTCTTTTGCATTCAACTACAATACAACCCTTGAGAACAAGATAAACTTCAAGGCAAAAGATACAAAGGATCCCGATCTGTTCAAGAAGATGAAGAATGGAATGAGGCACAATTTCAGTATAAGCCTGCCTACATTCTCCCTATTCAAATATATCCAGGCATCCCCAAGTATCTCCTATGGCATGAACTGGTTCTTCTCGGATGCGGAAAAAGTTTTTGATCAGGAGACGCAGAAGGTGGTAACCAACTACTCCGATCCGTTCAGTACATTTGGCATAACCCAGAACTTCTCGGCCGGACTCTCTCTGAGCACCCGCCTGTACGGTATGTTCAATTTTGGAAAGAAGAGGAGAATTGAGGCAATCAGGCATATGATAACTCCTTCATTGAGCATAAGTGCACAACCGGAGATGGGAACTGCAGCCAATGGTTATACCTCAATGAGTTATGTTGATGCAAACGGTGTGCAGCATGTTGTCAACTATAATAAGTATGAGGGTCAGATATACTCTGCTCCTGGTCGTGGAAAATCTGCGAGCATGAGTTTCTCCATAGGCAACAATGTGGAGGCCAAGGTGAGGGATAAGAAAGATACTACAGGTACCGGAGTGAAGAAGATAAAACTGATAGACCAGCTGTCGATAGGTGGTTCATATAACTTCCTTGCAGACTCAATGAAGCTCTCCAATATCAGTGTGAGCATGAATACAACGGTGTTTGGAAAGATGGGAATCTCGGCGAATGCCTCACTCGACCCTTATGCTGTAAACCAATATGGAACAAGAATAAACAAGTTCAATATTGCGCAGGAGGGAGGTTTCAGACTGGCGCGTCTGACAAATGCCAGCATCTCCACATCATATCAGTTCAGCGGTGAGGGAAAGAGCCGTCTGGGTAGCAATTATGATCCGTCATCAGCTCCCGGGGCTGTGCGTAAATCGCAGTCAGAGATGTATCAGAAGATATATTACCATCCTGTAACAGGTGAATATATCCCAGGAGGTTGGGTATACTATATGGATCCTGATATTCCGTGGTCGGTAAACCTCAACTTCAGCTACTCCTACAGCAGAAACTATCAGTATGCCAATGAGCAGCTGCTGACCAAGCATAACCATAACATGACTCTTGGAGTATCGGCGCAGATGAAGTTGACACCGTCACTCAACTTCAACCTCAACTCAGGTTTCGACCTCACAAAAATGAAGATGACAACAACCCAGTTCAGCGCCTCTTATGATCTGCACTGTTTTATAATATCCGTTTCATGGATTCCTAATGGCCAGTGGGAGAGCTGGAGCTTCAGGATAAATGCCAAAGCCTCTGCCCTTGCCGACTTGTTGCAGTATAAGAAAAATGCCAGCTTCTGGGACCGATAGAGAGTGTCGCAAAACAGATTTTGTTACTATAATTAATAATATTGATAAAGATATGGAAAAGAAAATTGTAGCGAGCCCATTGGCTCCGAAAGCAGTAGGAACTTACAGCCAGGCTGTTGTTGCAAACGGTACTATTTATGTTTCTGGACAGCTTCCAATTGATGCCAACACCGGTGAGTTTGTGCCAGGTGGTGTTAAAGAGCAGCTTCATCAGGTATTCAAAAATTTGGGTTATGTTCTTGAAGAGGCTGGTTACTCTTTCAAGGATGTTGTCAAGACAACAGTATATTTGGCAGATATGGCTGATTTTGCAACTTTGAACGAGGTTTATGCAATGTATTTCTCAGAGCCTTATCCAGCAAGAGTGGCTTATCAGGTTGCAGCTCTTCCAAAAGCAGCAAGAGTTGAGATCGATGTAATTGCAGTAAAATAATTGTGTCTGCAACAGATTTCTATAGGGAGGGTGGTCATTGCGGCCATCCTCTTTTTCTTTTGTGAAGGGTAAACAAATCTTACTTTTATTTTGTTTATTCAAGAGTTAATTATACCTTTGTTCCAGCTTTCCGGATCTGGGAAAGCGGTTCTTAAAGAGAAATCCTTTTACATAAATTTACATGTACGACATAATAGAATTAAATGATAAAAGTTTGGAAGAACTTTATACCATTGCAGCAACTCTGAACATTTCTAAGGTGAAATCCTATTCAAAAGAGGATCTTGTATATAAGATTCTGGATGAACAGGCAATTCAGGGAGTGGGAAGACCTGCAAGAAAACCACGTGCAAGAATTGCCACATCAAAGAAGGTGGAGCAGAAGGTTATGGAGGTTGCTCCTGCTGCGGCTCCTGTTGTTGAGGTAGCCTCAAATAGAGCGGAAGAGAGTGCTCCGGCACAGACAAATGAGGCTCCGGTTGAGAGCAAGGAGGCAGCTAAACGTGCCCAGTCAAAGAGAATAAGGATGCAGAAAGGGCAAAACAGACAGCGTGTGACAAAGGCTGAAGATGGTGATGCTGGAAAAGCGGTGGCAGATGAGGCTATAAAGGCCGTTGAGGTGGTTGAAGAGCTCAAAAAAGAGGTAGCGGAACCAGTTGAAAAGGCTGTGGAGATTGAGAAAACTGCAGTGTCGCAGGAGATGGCTGCAGAGGTGGCTGCAACTGAGACAAAACCGCAGAGAGGAAAGAGAAAGAGAACAAAAGGAGAATCTGCCCAGCAGAGAGAGGAGATGAAGAGGGGTGAAGGCCAGCAGGAGGAGGCTTCGGCATCGCAGAGTGCAAATATTGCAGAAGAGGGTAAAAAGGATGAGAAACCGGAGAGTGATGCTGTCCATACAGCTGATGAGGTTGCTGAGCATGAGAATTCACACGAAAAGAGACAGCAGAACAATAATAAGGCAGAGAAGAAGCCACAAGCTCCTAAAATAGAGTTTGAGGGCATTGTGGAGGCAAATGGAGTATTGGAAATCATGCCCGACGGCTATGGATTCCTTCGCTCTTCAGACTATAACTATCTGAACTCCCCTGATGATATCTATGTTTCACAGTCGCAGATCAAGTTGTTTGGATTGAAGACCGGTGACACCCTTTTCGGAGAGATCAGGCCACCACGTGAGGGTGATAAATATTTTCCATTGGTAAAGGTGAATCAGATCAACGGACGCAGTCCGGAGTTCATAAGAGACCGTGTGCCTTTCGATTTCCTTACACCGCTTTTCCCTGATGAGAAATTTGAACTTACATCAAAGGGACACAATAACCTGTCGTGCCGTATAGTGGATATGTTCACCCCTATAGGAAAAGGACAGAGAGGTCTTATCGTGGCACAGCCTAAGACCGGTAAAACCATGCTTCTTAAAGAGATAGCAAATGCAATTGCCGACAACCATCCTGAGGTTTATATGATTGTTCTCCTTATTGACGAGCGTCCTGAGGAGGTTACCGATATGGCCCGCAGTGTAAAGGCTGAGGTGATTGCGTCAACATTTGATGAGCCTGCTGAAAGGCATGTGAAGGTTGCCAATATTGTGCTTGAGAAGGCAAAACGCCTTGTAGAGTGTGGCCATGATGTTGTGATATTGCTCGATTCAATCACCCGTCTTGCAAGGGCATTCAATACTGTACAGCCTGCATCTGGAAAAGTGTTGAGTGGTGGTGTGGATGCAAATGCCCTGCATAAACCAAAACGTTTCTTCGGAGCTGCCCGTAATGTTGAGAACGGAGGATCGCTTACAATTCTTGCAACAGCTCTTACTGAGACCGGTTCAAAGATGGATGAGGTTATCTTTGAGGAGTTCAAGGGTACAGGCAATATGGAACTTCAGCTCGACCGCAAACTGGCAAACAAACGTATATTCCCAGCTGTAGATGTTACATTGAGTTCAACCCGTAGAGATGATCTTCTCTATAGGGCAGAAGATGTCAACCGCATATGGATTCTGCGCAACCATCTCTCAGATATGACAAGTGTTGAGGCGATGGAGTTCATGAAGAGCAGATTGGAGAAGACTGTAAACAACGAGGAGTTCCTTATCTCAATGAACGGATAAGGAACCCCTCTTGGGTTTTCCATATATATAATTATACGAGAGGTATCAGCTGCAGAGGCATGTTTGTGCCAGCCAGCAGGCTATACCTATAATCAATCCTACTGCCATATTGATGGCTTTGGCCTTGAAGAATGCCCCCTTGCTCTCGGCAAGCAGCGGCAGAGTGGTGTGTCCGTCCTGAACTATTGAATTGACCATCAATACATAGAATGGAAGCATCCCTTGTGCAAAGAGTGTCACAAAGACAAGATGCGGTCCCGATTCCGGAATAAGGCCTATTGCAACCGCAAGCAATATTACAAGAAGCATATTGTTGCTGATCCAGTGCTGTATGTCGAGATATTGTATTCCTATCTGGCATATGAGCAGAGCTCCGGCTGTCCATAAAAATATTGGAAGCAGGTGTTTCTTTATCACATGGTTCCAGATGTGTTCTTCAATGAAGTGCTCCTTTGCTGTGGCAGTGAAGAGCAGTGTCATTATGCTGAATAGAGCAAACAGACAATTGATCCATCTCTCATCAAGAATATTGAACCCGACAGTGTGGGAATCTTCATGGTGATGCTCCTCTGCCTCTGTATGGTTGTGGGTGCAGATATTCTCAATATGGTGATGGCCATGAACTTCGCCGCCGGTCTCGTGCAGATGGGCATGGTCATGTTCAAGCAATCCTCCTATGATTGCGGCAATGAAGATGGCTACACCGGCCAGTATTGCAATTCTCTTTTTTGAAGGATGGAGCATTGCCCTATATGATGAGGCCTTGAAAATGGAGGGAATGGTGCTGTCCTCGTGCTGGTGTATCTCATAATTGTCGGGACACAGATTTATCTGCGGTTTCTTGAAGATGAACTTGTCGACAATTATACCTGTGCATACTGCAATGACAAAGAGGATTGCAAACAACAGAAGCCCCTGCCAGGGAATCATTGCCAGAATTACAAAAGCCTCGTCTCCGGAGGAGCAGATCATCATTGCAACCAGTGCTCCGAAACTTATAAGACGGTGGGTGAAGAGTGATACTGCTGCAAAACCTCCAAGGCAGCCAGGTATGAGGCCTAATGCCGAACCGAGCACTATCTGTTTGATGCCTGAACCCTGCAACTTTGCAAACCACTCGCCCTTTGACTGTATATTGAAATATTCAATCAACAGCATCATTATAATTACCAGACCGGTTATAAGGATGCTGTTGCGTAGTACATCAGTAAGTATTTCCAGATTCATACTTGCCTTCTATTTGAGCAATTTGTTATAGAGTTCCATAAGTTCACCTGCCGCCATAAATGAATCCATCTGGCCGGAAAGAACTGCCGATTTGTATTCAGCAAGTTTTGCCTCTATAATAGGATTCTCATAGAAATTGTTTCTCAATGTCTCGTTTATGCTCTCGTACATCCAGTACTCAGCTTGCTGCCTGCGTTTGTGCTCGTAGTATCCGTTGCCCTTTACGAGTGCAAAATACTCCTCAATCTTTTCGAGTATCTCAGGCAATCCCTCTTTTGTTACAGACGAAGAGGTAAGTGCTGTAGGTACCCATGTGGATTCTGTAGGAGGGAAGAGGTGGAGAGCATTTGCATAGAGGGCCTTTGCCATATTTGCCTTCTCCACATTTGTTCCGTCGGCTTTGGTTATGGCGATCAAATCGCTCATCTCCATAATGCCTCTCTTTATTCCCTGCAGGTCATCTCCTGCACCCGACAGCATGAGCAGAAGGAAGAAGTCGCTCATAGAGTGTACTGCAGTCTCCGATTGTCCTACACCAACGGTTTCAATGAAGATTACATCATATCCGGCAGCCTCACAAAGCAGCACTGTCTCGCGTGTCTTGCGGGCAACTCCGCCAAGTGAGCCTGCACTCGGGCTGGGACGTATGAATGCATTCGGGTCGTTGCAGAGAGTCTCCATTCTGGTCTTGTCTCCAAGGATACTTCCTTTGCTCTTCTCACTGCTCGGGTCAATTGCAAGAACTGCAAGTTTGTGTCCCTTTGATGTGATGTAGCTTCCAAAGGCCTCAATGAATGTACTCTTACCTGCGCCCGGTACACCTGTAATACCTATACGCATAGATTTCATCTTTGCCGAATATTTCTGGCACTCAGCAATTATCTTCTGCGCCACCTCTCTATGGGCTGGCAGATAACTCTCTACCAAGGTTATTGCCTGGCTGAGAATTGTAGTGTTGCCGGAGGTGATGCCGGCCATATACTCATCAACTGAAAGCAGGGCCGGTTTTTTCTTGAAGAATCTTTTTATATATGGATTTATTATAGGCTGCTGTTCAACACCTTCGTTTACAACTAATGCAGTGTCAGGGTGCTGCTCGCCTTTAGGTGGCCAATCTTCGGTTGTGGCACCTGTGTTGTTATAGTCTGTATTAATATCTAAGCTCATCTTTTGAATGGTTTGTCGGGTTAATAATGCGTGTTGTCTAATTTATATTTGCTGATACGAACAAATTTACAAGCGGACGGTTGGGAGCATTGGTTATCAGAGTTATTGTAAACACCTCGTCCCCTTTATATTTATTTGTGTCAATTGTTGCCTTTACTTTGAACTCCTCACCAGGCTTTACAACGGATGGAACTTCTATCGAAAAATCTTTGTTGTTGCTATCTGCCTTATGGATCTTGAGCTCTCCAACACCAGTGTTTCTGAGTGAAAACTCGGCAGTTGCGCTCTTTCCTTTCTGTATGTTTCCGAGGCTCACAGAGCTATTCTTGGCAAGTACCATTGAACCGCGGTTTTTCTGCTCTTTGGTCATTCCTGAGATATTGTCTATAATCATGCAGTTAACCTTCAGACTTTTAGGTGCTTTTATACCATTGCAGACAACATCTGCAGAGTATACGGTGTTGCCCCAGTTCTCCTTTTCAATAGTATTTACCGTATATGTGACCTCTGTAATTTCACCCGCCTTTATCAGGCTCTCTCCAGCTTTCATATGGAGTCCTGCCGAAAGATTGGCAAATTCTATCTTCACATCCTTTCCCGACAGATTTGCAATTGTAAAGTTGCCTGATTTTGCGTGTCCCTGCTCCAGCTGTCCGAGTTTGAGATTGTTGTTCATCACACCCAGCGGACCTATTGCAATTGGGAACATCTCCTTAACAGACTTCTCCTTTTCATACACGATTCCGCTGATTCTCAGAAGTATCGGTTTTTTGCTGGCAGAAGTGTAAACAGTAAGGGTCTTCTCAAAAGGATAGGGGCCCTGATCATTGAGGAAGGTAACCTCAATACTTCCTCCTTTGCCAGGCATCACAGGTGCCTTAGGCCATACTGGTTTGGTGCATCCGCAAGAGGAGATAACATTGTATATTACAACGGGAGAATCCCCCTCGTTGGTGAATTCAAAAGTACAGCTCTGTTTTCCTGCCTTGATTGATATTTTGCCGAAATTATGCGATGTCTTGCTGAATTTCAGCGGCTGTACTGGAGCCGACTGTGCATCCGCATTCATGCAAATTAATAATGATAAGGCCGATAAAATACTGAAATACAATATTTTAAAATTAAACTTCATAATGGCTGTCAATTTTTTACAAAGATACAACAATACTTATTAAATTTGTAACCATAAAACAAAATAGCTTATGAAATTACTTAAACAACTTTTATTGCTTGCAATAATGATACCTTTTATTGCAGCATGTTCGGGCAAATATGCCTATGAGACTGTAGAAGGTGATCCTATGGCTTCCAGAATTTACACTCTGGACAACGGTCTTAAAGTATATCTTACAGTAAATGAGGATGCTCCACGTATTCAGACATATATTGCAGTGAAGGTGGGTGCAAAGAATGACCCTAAAGAGACTACCGGTCTTGCCCACTATTTTGAGCACCTTATGTTCAAAGGTTCTGAGAAATTCGGAACAAGTGACTATGCTGCTGAAAAACCGCTGCTCGATCAGATTGAGGCTGAGTTTGAGAAATACAGGACTTTGACAGATGAGGCTGAAAGAACTGCCGCATACAAAGTTATAGACAGCCTTTCGTATGAAGCTTCAAGATATTTCATTCCAAATGAGTATGACAAGCTTATGGCCACAATAGGTGCAAAAGGTACCAATGCATATACATCATACGACCAGACAGTTTATGTAGAGGATATTCCGAGCAACCAGATTGAAGCATGGGCAAAGATTCAGGCAGACAGGTTTGAGAACAATGTCATAAGAGGTTTCCATACAGAACTTGAGACCGTTTATGAGGAGAAGAATATGTCACTTACCCAGGATGGCAGAAGAGTGCTTGAAACAATGCTTGCAAAATTGTTCCCTAACCATCCTTATGGCCAGCAGTCTGTGCTTGGAACACAGGAGCATCTAAAGAATCCGTCGATAACAAATATAAAGAACTACCATGCGGAGTGGTATGTTCCAAACAATATTGCAATCTGTGCTTCAGGTGATTTTGACCCTGATGAATTCATTGCAATTGTAGATAAATATTTCGGTCACATGCAGCCTAACAAAAATCTTAAGAAGCTTGAGTTTAAGGCTGAGGAGCCTATTACTGAGCCTATTGAGGTTGAAGTGGTTGGACAAGAGGCTCCTTTCATCTACCTTGCATGGAGACTGCCTGCCGCGAACTCTGAGGAGATGCCTGTGCTGAATGTATTGCAGAGCATCTTGGCAAACGGCAAGACAGGATTGATTGATGTGAATATAAACCAGCAACAGAAGGTGCTCGGAGGAGCCGGTGGTGGAGTGCAGTCATTTGCAGACCATTCATGCTTCCTGATTATGGCAAGACCTAAGCAGGGCCAGACATTGGCAAATGTGCAGGAGCTGCTGCTTGAGCAGGTTGAGCTTCTGAAGAGGGGTGAGTTTGATGAGCAGATGATAAAGAGTGTAGTGAATAACTACAAAAGGGATGTGATGAACAGCCTGGAGAGCAATGATAACCGTGCAGACCTCTTTGTAACATCATTTGTATATGACATTCCTTGGAGCAATATGGTTGCAGAGCTTGATAATATGTCGAAGGTTACCAAACAGGATATTGTTGACGCTGCAAATAAATATCTTACAAACGGATATGTTTCCATCCACAAAGAGCAGGGCAAGGCTCCTCAGACCGCTTCCATGAGCAAGCCTGCAATCACTCCTATCCTCACCAACAGAGACAAGCAGAGTGATTTCCTTGCACAGATACAGGCAGAGGCAGCTGCTGTACAGCCTATCGAACCGGTATTTGTTGATTTTGAGAAGGATATGTGTAAAGGTACTGCCAAATCGGGAATGGAATTCCTCTATAAAAAGAATACAGGAAACGGTCTGTTCAGTCTCAATTTTATTGTTGATTTTGGTGACAAGGACAACAAACTTATCTCCTATGCAACAGACTATTTCGAATATCTCGGAACTGATACAAAAACAATAGACCAGATTAACAATGAGTTGTATTCATTGGCTTGTGATGCCTCTGTAACTGCAGGCAAAGAGAAAGTATACATCTCAGTTTCTGGATTGAGCGAGAATATGGAGGCTGCCCTTGCCATTATAGAGGATAAACTTGCCAATGTGAAAGGTGATGAATCTGTACTTGCAAACTACAAGGCAAATGTGATAAGGAGCAGAATGAATGCCAAGACAAACCAGAGGGCATGCTTCTCAATGCTCAATGAGTATGTGGTTTATGGCAAAAACAATTACCGCACAGCAACAGCCCTTACCGACAAACAGATAATGGACCTTACATCGGAGCAGCTGCTGCAGCAGGTGAAGGATCTTCTCAAATATGAGCAGACTCTCACTTATTATGGTCCGATGGAGCAGGAGCAGGTTGCTGCATTGGTTGAAAAGTACCATAATGTGCCTGAGAAACTTGAAAAATATGCCAAGAGCGAAGCTTTCAAACAGCAGCCTGTAAATGAGCATGCGATTGTGATTGCCCCTTATGATGCAAAACAGATCTATATGCTCTCATATTCAAATACCGGAAAAGAGTATGATCCGTCAAGGGCTCCAATTATCAATATGTACAACGAGTATTTTGGTGGAGGAATGAACTCTATTGTCTTCCAGGAGATGAGGGAGGCCAGAGGTCTTGCATATTCAGCTGGTGCAACATATGGCGCTCCAGCTGACAAAGAGGGTACATACCAGTATACAACATTCATTGCAACCCAGAACGACAAGATGATGGATGCAGTGAAGGCTTTTGATGAAATTATCGACAATATGCCTCATTCTGAGGGTGCATTCAATATTGCAAAAGAGAATATCATTGCAAATTTGAGGACAAACAGAATCCTTGGTGAAAGTGTGATTAACTACTACTTGAATTTGAGAAGGATGGGACTTTCTGAAGATCAGAACAGGAATTTGTTTGAAAAAGTGCAACAATTTACATTGCAGGATGTTATAGATTTCCAGCAGAATGAGGTGAAGAACCGCAAGTATGTGACAGGTATTTTGGGATCAGAAAAAGATTTGGACATCAAGGCTCTTGTTGACGGCGGATACGGAAAAGTGGAGAGAGTTTCTCTGGAAGATATTTTTGGTTACTAAAATTTAAATATTTATATTTGCAGCCAATTTAGTTGGAAGACAATAAACAATCAATAAACAACAATTAATACAAACAATTATGGCTTACAAAATTTCAGAAGATTGCGCAGCTTGCGGAACTTGTATTGACGAATGTCCAGTTGGTGCTATTTCAGCTGGTGATATCTACAAAATTGATCCTAACATGTGTACTGATTGCGGTACTTGTGCTGCAGCATGTCCAGTAGGTGCAATTGCTCAAGCGTAATTATAGCTTAAAGAGATCAAAGAGAGGCTTCCGGGAGGAGGCCTCTTTTTTTTTGTCATCTAAATGATTATATTTGTCAGTTATTTTGAACAAGATGTTGAACTATAAAATGATAATATAGCATAATGGTTTCATTTTCAGGATTTTTAAAGAAAATGTTCGGCTCTAAGGCCGATAGGGATATGAAAGCTATCCAGCCTATTCTTACAAAAATATTGGCTGCATATGAAAAGATAGACAAATTGTCTGATGATGATTTGAGGGCTGAAGCTCAGAGGATAAAGGGTGTGATAGCTGACAGGATATCTGCCAATGAGAAGAAGAAGAAGGGGTTGAGAGAGCAGCTGGAGGATATGAGTATCACAGCAGATGAGAAAGAGAAGCTTGCAACAGAGGTGGACAATCTTGCCAAGAAGATAGATGAGCAGATTGAGGATGTGCTTATGGAGGTTCTTCCGGAGGCATTTGCCGTAATGAAATCAACAGCCAGAAGATTTAAGGAGAATGCCCAGATAAAGGTGCTGGCTACCGATTCCGACAGGGAACTTGCCGCTACCAAAGATTTTGTTACAATTGAAGGTGACTATGCAATCTGGAAAAATTCATGGATGGCAGGTGGAAATATGATAACCTGGGATATGGTGCATTATGATGTGCAGCTTATCGGAGGTATTGTTCTGCATCAGGGCAAGATTGCTGAGATGGCAACAGGTGAGGGAAAAACACTGGTTGCAACCCTTCCTGTATTTTTGAATGCATTGGCCGGAAAGGGTGTGCATGTTGTGACTGTGAATGACTACCTTTCAAAACGTGACTCGGAGTGGATGGGACCTCTTTACCAGTTCCATGGTCTTAAGGTGGATTGTATTGACAAGCACCAGCCGAGCACAGAGGCGCGCAAGGCTGCATATAGGGCAGACATTACATTCGGAACAAATAATGAGTTCGGTTTCGACTATCTGAGGGACAACATGGCAATCGATATTGATGATCTTGTTCAGAAAAAGCATCACTATGCAATTGTGGATGAGGTCGACTCAGTATTGATTGATGATGCCCGTACTCCTCTGATCATTTCAGGTCCGGTTCCAAAGGGTGATGACCAGCAGTTTGTGGAGTACAAGCCATTTGTTGAGAGAATCTACAATATCCAGCGCAGTGAGGTCACCAAACTGCTCAACGAAGCAAAAAAACTTATTTCGGAAGGAAATCAGGAAGAGGGTGGAAAAATCCTTCTCAGAGCATACAAGGGCTTGCCTAGATACAATCCTCTCATCAAATATTTGAGCGAGCCTGGAATCAAGCAGATATTGCTCAATACTGAAAATCTCTACATGCAGGAGAACAGCAAGCATATGCACATAATCACAGATGAACTCTATTTTGTGATTGATGAGAAGCAGAAGAGCGTTGAGCTTACAGACAAGGGCCACGAGCTTATTGCAAAGAATGTGAGCGACAGCAAATTCTTCATTCTTCCGGATGTGGGTGCAGAGATCTCAGAACTTGAAAAACTCACCCTTACTCCAGAGGAGAAGCAGATGAAGAAGGATGAGATCCTTGCCGACTATGCATTGAAGTCTGAGCGTGTCCATACTGTAAACCAGTTGTTGAAGGCATATACAATGTTTGAAAAGGATGTTGAGTATGTTACAATGGACAACAAAATCAAGATTGTGGATGAGCAGACCGGCCGTATCCTTGAGGGCCGCCGCTATTCAGACGGACTGCACCAGGCTATCGAGGCAAAGGAGAATGTGAAAGTTGAGGCAGCTACCCAGACATTTGCAACCATCACTTTGCAGAACTATTTCAGAATGTACCATAAACTTGCCGGTATGACCGGTACTGCAGAGACTGAGGCAGGTGAGTTCTGGTCGATCTACAAATTGGATGTGGTTACCATTCCAACCAACCGTCCGGTTATAAGAAAAGATAATGATGACCTTATCTACAGAACAAAGAAAGATAAATACAATGCTGTTATCGACAATATTGTAGCACTCAAAAATGAGGGAAGACCGGTTCTTGTGGGTACAACTTCTGTGGAGATTTCTGAGCTGCTCAGCCGTATGCTCAAACTTAGAGGTATCAAACATAATGTGTTGAATGCCAAGCAACATGCAAAGGAGGCTGATATTGTGGCAGAGGCAGGACAACCTGGATTTGTAACAATTGCAACAAATATGGCAGGCCGTGGTACCGATATCAAGCTCGGTTCGGGTGTGAAAGATGCCGGCGGTCTTGCAATCATAGGTACTGAGAGACACGACAGCCGAAGGGTAGACCGTCAGTTGCGTGGACGTGCAGGACGTCAGGGAGACCCTGGATCTTCTGTATTCTATGTCTCATTGGAGGATGATCTGATGCGTCTGTTCGGTTCTGACCGTCTTGCAAAAATCGTGGACAAGATGGGTATGGAAGAGGGTGAGGCTCTTCAGCACTCAATGCTTTCAAGTGCAATAGAGAGGGCGCAGCGCAAAGTTGAGGAGAACAACTTCGGTATCCGTAAGAGACTTTTGGAGTATGATGATGTGATGAATTCACAGAGGGAGGTTATCTACACCCGCAGGAAGAATGCCCTTTATGGCGAGCGTATTGATGTGGATTTGAAGAATATGATCTCTGATTATGCAGATGTGGTTTCATCATCGCGTGGAAATGATTTTGAAGAGTTCTCGTATGAACTGATACGTCAGATCTCAATGGAGCCCAATTTTGATGCAGAATTCTTCAAAGGAGCATCTAATGATGCAATTGCCGACAAGATTTCAGATGGCATAAGGGAGATGATAGCCCGCAGAACTGAGGTTATGATAAAACAGGCATGGCCAATCATTGAGCATGTCTACACAACCCAGAGCCAGTATACCAACATAGCAATTCCTATTACAGATGGTGTGAAGGGATTGAATCTCATAGTAAACCTTAAAAAAGCATACGAAACTGAGGGCAAGGAGATTACAAGAGCTTTGGCAAAATCGGTAACTCTTGCGATGATTGATGAGCACTGGAAGGAACATCTTCGTGAGATGGATGAATTGAAACAGTCTGTACAAAATGCCACATATGAGCAGAAAGATCCGCTCCTGATATACAAATTTGAGAGCTTCAACCTCTTCAAAGGAATTTTGGAGAAGATAAGCCGCGATGTGATATCTGTATTGGTGAGGGCATATATTCCTATTAAGCAGAATGATAATCCAGATATAAACTTGAGGGAACAGCAGGCACGCCGTAGAACCGATATGAGCAAGATGCAGACAAGCCGCTCAGACCTCTCTACAAATGGAGGTGAGCCTAAGTCAAATGCTCCGGTAAGAGTTGAAAAGAAAGTTGGTAGAAACGATCCATGTCCTTGCGGAAGCGGCAAGAAATACAAAAACTGCCACGGTAAAGAGAATTAACAATACTAAAACTTAAAATACGATATGGAAAATATATTTGATGTAATAGTTGTTGGTGCCGGTCCTGGCGGATATGTTGCTGCAATCAGGGCTTCACAGCTTGGTTTCAATACAGCCGTTGTGGAGCGTGCTGAGCTTGGTGGAGTATGTCTGAACTGGGGTTGTATCCCTACAAAAGCATTGCTCAAGAGTGCTCAGGTGTTGAATTATACAAAACATCTTGCCGATTACGGTGTTGTACTTGGCGATGCTCAGGGAAATGAAATCGAGGCAGGAAGTGTTGTGGGCTGGCCCGATATCAAGAAGATTGTGGAGCGTGAGAGGGGTGTTTCAGCAACAATGAGCAAAGGTATCGAGTATCTTTTTAAAAAGAATAAGATTACAGTAATAAAAGGTGAGGCCTTTTTGCCTGAGGCAGGAAAGGTTGAGGTAACCTTCAATGATGGCGAAAATGCCGGAAATAAAGAGGTGTTTGAGGCAAAACATATAATACTTGCAACTGGAGCGAGACCAAATTCTCTTCCTTTTGCTCCGATAGATGGTGAGAAAATCATCTCATACAGACAGGCTCTTGTGCCAGAAACTCTTCCAAAGAGCATGGCGGTGATAGGTTCGGGTGCCATAGGAAGTGAGTTGGCATTCTTCTACCGTTCAATGGGTGTAGAGGTCTATCTGATTGAGTACATGGACCAGATTGTTCCTCTTGAGGATGCAGATGTTGCTGCACAGCTCAGCCGCAGCTTCCGCAAGGCGGGCATTAAAGTTATGGTTTCATCTGGTGTAAAGGCAATTGATACAACCGGTGAGGGCTGCAAACTTACTGTCGAGACAAAGAAAGGTGTTGAGGAGATTCAGGTGGAGAGGGTCCTCTCAGCTGTTGGAGTTGTTCCTAACACCGAGAACCTCGGACTTGAAGGTCTTGGAATAGAGCTTAATAGAGGCAAGGTTCCTGTAGATGAGTTCTATAGAACAAAAGTTGAAGGTCTCTATGCAATTGGTGATATCATCGCAACCCCTGCATTGGCACACGTGGCTTCTGCTGAGGGTATTGCCGCTGTTGAGAAAATTGCCGGAATGGATGTTGCCCCTGTTGACTACACAAAGATTCCTGGTGCAACCTATACATCTCCTGAGATTGCTTCAGTGGGTATGACTGAGAAGAAGGTTAAAGAGGCCGGTATTGCATATAAGGTTGGAAAATTCCCATTCACAGCAAGTGGTAAGGCTACTACAGCAGGAGAGAAGGATGGTTTTGTAAAACTTATTATTGATGAGCAGACCGACAAACTCCTGGGTGTGCACATGATTGGTGCAAATGTTACCGAGATGCTTTCGGGCATGGTACTTGCAATGAATCTTGGAGCAACCGCAAGAGACATTATAAAGAGCATCCATCCTCATCCTACAATGAGTGAGGCTATTATGGAGGCAGCTGCGGCAGCGCACAATGAGGTTATTCACATATAATAAATAGACAATAGATTATGGCAAAGCACGATGCATCCGCTTCAATCAATGAAGTAAGCCGTATCTCTGCAGGGACAGAGGTTCAGGGAAATCTTATCTCCAAATCAGATATAAGAATCGATGGTCTGTTTGAGGGAGACATGGTTACAAGCGGCAAGCTTGTGTTGGGTGATAGTGCTGTCATAAGGGGCAATATCATCTGCTCAAGTGCCGATATTTGGGGAAATGTTGAGGGGGAGCTTTGTGCCAAAGATACTATAACATTCAAGAGTACAGCCTCTTTTTCGGGCAATCTCAAAACAAATAAAATTTGTATAGAGATGGGTGCTGCTTTCAGTGGAAATTGCAGAATCATAACCGAAGATGAGTTTGCTGCCATTTCAGCAGAGTATTTTAAAGAGTAACCGTTGCTTTGCAACATACATCAAGAGGGCAATCCAAAAGGGTTGCCCTCTGTTAGTATATATTCATATATATTTGTTACTCTCTTCCTGGTTATAGTTGGATACAACTCTTTAAAGAGCTGCAGCCACAAGTGAAACTATTTTACAGAGATACTTTTGAGATATTTTCTGTACAATTTGGCAGTGTAACCATTGAGCTTTTCTCCGAGTTCAGAAGGTTTGGTAATACTCTTTGTATCTGCATTGTAAAGAGGCTTGAGGCTCCTTTCAAATGCCTCCTGGCTTTTGAAAAGTTTCTGCTGGAGCTTCTCTTTTCTCTTCTTTACATCTCCAATGCGGCCATCGTAAT
Source organism: Bacteroidales bacterium (assembly GCA_017935505.1). Taxonomy (GTDB): domain Bacteria; phylum Bacteroidota; class Bacteroidia; order Bacteroidales; family UBA932; genus Egerieousia. Next base: position 37,086 of record JAGBHM010000024.1, read on the forward strand.
CCTCAATAAGCCACTCCCAGAAAGTTACAAATTTCCATGCTGCGGCATCCGGATAGTTGAGACGCATCTCTTTTGCATCGCTGAAGTGCTTTTCAAAGGCCTCTTGTGGCGTTGCAAAACGGGTGAATCCCTGTGGAGAGGCGGTCATGCCTGAATACCATGGGATAAATGCTTCGCAGCAAGGGCGGCCACCTGTGGTCCATACGAGCGCTCCTATTTCGGTTGGCAGCCAGTTGCGGAGCTGGAAAATGGAGGCATTGATGGTGCGGTCGATACAGATACAGCCATTATGTTGTTGCGGAGCCTTTGACTTTACCTTCTGCTCCACATTCTCACCATGGCTCGACAGAATCTCTATCATATCCTGCAGTCCTATCTTGCGGTCTGCTTTCACAGCAAATGGATAGGAGGCAGGCTCCGCAATAGGGTAGTCTTTTCCTGTAAGGAGATTGAGCGCTGAGATGTGGCGTATGTAATTTCTGTCAGAATTCAGGGTTGATGGAGCCGAGTAGGCCTTTCTGAAGGAGAATTTTCCGTCGCGCTCAGGGTTATACCAGCCACGTTCGATTGCATAGGTGACAAGATCTGGCGAGCCCTTGAAATTGGCGGTGTCGGCAAGGTTTACCTCAGTTATGCTGTAATAGTTCGGTATAGCCATCACGCAGTCGTCGGGAACACGCTGCGCCACCCAATGGCGTCCCCTTACAACGGCAAAGACCCAGGCCTCATTGCTGTCGGCAACAAGGTATGTGCGTCCGCTGTCTTTATATCCGCGCTCCTCAACCAACTTTTTGAGCAGATCCACTGCATGGCGTGCGGAACGGGCCTTTTGGGCTACAGTTGTGCGCAATTCATATAATACTCCTCCGTCTGTTACATCAAGCCTCTCTTCGCGCGATTTGCAGGCATCGGAGGCAACAGCTACGCCATATTCGTTAAGGAAGGCATCAGCAACGGCCATGCCCGGAAACTCTATCCAGAGATATTTGTTTGTACCGGCTGCCTCATTGCGCGGTACATTATATATATTCAGCATCTGCTCTCCGGAATCATCTTCGTTATGGGCAAGCATAACAGAGCCGTCGGTTGTTGCATCTTTTCCTGCAATTACGGCAAAACAGTTCATATACGGGTGTTCTTGGGCATTAAGCTGCAATATGGAACTTATTGCCAGCAGAGAGATAATCAGCAGACGTTTCATAATATGTAGTGTTTAAAAGCTTTGTCTTAAATCTTTTCTGCAATATGATATTTGTTGCGGTCATTGCTGTTGCGGCTTACAAGCTCAGCAAGGAAGCCGGTAAGGAAGAGCTGCACTCCAACAATCAGTGCCACAAGTGCAAGATAGAAGAGAGGCTGGTCGGTAACTGCCCTGAATTTCAATCCTTGTGACTGGGATATAACCTTGTCGGCAATCAGCCAGATTGCAATTACAAATCCTGCAAGGAAGGTAAGGGAGCCCATCAGCCCAAAAAAGTGCATAGGCTTTTTGCCGAATCTCGAGAGGAACCAGAGGCTCATCAGATCGAGATAACCGTTTACAAAGCGCTCCAGACCAAATTTGCTCTTGCCGAATTTGCGTACATGATGCTGTACAACTTTCTCCCCGATATTGCCGAATCCTGCATTCTTTGCCAGATACGGGATATAACGGTGCATCTCCCCGTATACCTCAATATTCTTTATAACCTCGTTGCGGTAGGCCTTGAGGCCGCAGTTCATATCGTGCAGCTTTATGCCTGTAACCTTACGGGCGGTTGCATTGTATATTTTTGAAGGAAGGTTTTTCGAGAGCTTGTTGTCGAAACGTTTCTTCTTCCAACCGCTTACAAGATCGTAGCCATCCTCCTTTATCATGCGGAAAAGCTCCGGAATTTCATTAGGATCGTCCTGCAAGTCTGCATCCATTGTAATCACAACATCACCCTGTGCCGCTTCAAAACCGCAGTAGAGGGCGGCGGATTTTCCGTAATTGCGTCTGAAGGAGATACCGCGCACATGGCTGTCGGTCTCTGCCATTTTCTTGATTATTTTCCACGAAGGGTCTGTGCTGCCGTCGTTTACCATAATTATTTCATATGACACAGCCATCTTGTCCAGAACATTGTGTATGCCTGCTACAAGTTCTGTAAGCGACTCTGCTTCGTTATATAGAGAAATTACAATAGAGATATCCATAAAATCAGTTGTTGCCTTGTTCTGCAAAAGGGTCATCTTTTTTTGTGAAGTTAGCAATGATTGAACTCATTACAGCTCCAATCAGCACATAATAAAAGAATGCTGAGAAGAGGGTGATTTGAGGAAGTTTTCCCATCATAGACATGACTGCACTCTCCTCTTCGCTTGAGTAGCTTCCACTTGCAAGGAGTGTATTTACCTGCTCTATGGCTGCATCAATCTGTTCCGGGAAGAGAAGTGTCATACTTATATAAAGGTATGCTGCACATACAATTGAAGAGAAACAGCATATAAGAAAACCATATTTGAAAGATTCCCCGTATGAAACATTCTGCTCCTGAAGTGAGTGCTGTTTCATGAAATAGTGGAGAAGATATATGCAGCCTCCGAACTTTGCTGCCCACAAAACCATTGAGAAGAGCCCCTCTATTTTGAATACCGACTGCAAAAGGGATGCTATGATTGTTATCAGTGACAATAAAAGGCCGTTGGTTGCGGCAGTGTTCCATTTGTTTGAGGTTGCCATATTTTTATACATTTATTGGTTAATGCTATTTGCAAAGATAACGAAATTCATTTTACTTTGCGGTAAAGTGATGTTTATTTTATGGAAACAATAAATGAAAAACTGGAAACACTTTTGAGATATCTGGGTGTTGAAGATGGATATATGACCTTTGTGCAAAGAGTGGCACTCATATTCATAATAGTTGTATTGGCATATGTTTCGGAGAAGATCTGCCGCAAATGTCTTGTCCCTGTGATACGCAAGGTGACGGCAAAGACTCAGTCTGTATGGGATGACTATCTGTTGGGCGATGAGGTGCTTGGAAATGTATGCCATCTGGTATTCCCTGTAGTTGTCTCGGCTCTTGCCCCGCATGCCTTCTATGGTGCGGGAGGCCTTTCGGATTTTATCGGGGATATCTGCTGGATATATATTACAATTGTCACCGTAAAGCTCATATGTGGCATCTTTTCGGCCCTCTACAGAATCTCTAGCGAGCATGAGAAGTTCAGGAATCACTCTCTCAAGGCATTTTATCAGATGCTAAAGCTGGTGACCATATGTATCGGTGTAATAGTTGTCATAAGCACATTGATAAACAAGAATCCTCTGGCAATACTTACCGGACTCGGTGCTGGAACAGCTATATTGATGCTGGTCTTTCAAGATACCATAAAGGGGCTTGTGGCCGGCATACAGCTCACTGTGAATGATATGCTCAGACCGGGAGACTGGATTGCAATGCCAAAATATGGTGCCGACGGTTCTGTTATTGAGGTTACACTCACAACTGTGAAGGTGCGCAACTGGGACAATACCATCACCACTGTGCCTCCATTTGCACTGGTGAATGACTCTTTCCAGAACTGGAGGGGAATGTTTGAGAGCGGTGGTCGCAGGGTGAAGAGGTCCATAAATATAGATATGAATACTGTAACCTTCTGTACTGAGGAACAGATGGCCGGTTTCAGGCAGCAGCCGTGGATGGCAGGATTTGAACCAATAGGCGATAAAGAGGTGAATCTCTACATATTCCGCCACTATCTGGAGCACTATCTGGGCAACCATGCAAAGGTGAATAAGGAGCAGACAATGATGGTGAGGCAACTGCAACCTACCGCTGAAGGACTGCCTTTGGAACTCTATTTCTTTTCGGCCGATACTGCGTGGATTAATTATGAGAGGTTGCAGGCTGAGGTCTTCGACCACATCCTGGCGGTGCTTCCTCAGTTTGGCTTAAGGGTGTTCCAAAGCCCTGCAGGAAGGGATTTGTCGAGGATAAATTGATGATGTATATAGTATTTTTGCTGTAGTTTATTTAAAAATTGTATCTTTGTACGATATTTTTGACAATAACATATACAATATGATTAATATAACATTTCCTGATGGTAGCGTACGCCAATATGAAGCTGGCGTAAATGGCTTGGAAATTGCAAAAAGCATCAGCCCAAGGTTGGCTTCTGATGTGTTGGCAGTTTCTGTAAACAATGAGATTTATGATCTGCTCAGACCAATAAATTCGGATGCTTCTATAAGATTGCACAAATGGGAAGATCCTGAGGCCAAGAAGACATTCTGGCACTCATCTTCACACCTTATGGCTGAGGCTCTAGAGGCTATTTTCCCTGGTATCAAATTTGGTATAGGACCTGCTATCGAAACAGGTTTCTATTATGATGTAGACCTTGGAGAGAGAAACATTACAGAGGCTGACCTTAAGAAAATAGAGGATAAAATGATTGAACTGGCCCGTCAGAAAGAGACTTTCGTGAGAAAGGATATCTCAAAGGAGGAGGCCATGAAGACATATACAGAGAAGGGTGACGAGTACAAATGTGACCTTATCAAAGATCTTGAGGATGGTACAATCACATTCTACACAAACGGAAACTTTACCGATTTGTGCCGTGGGCCTCACTTGGTTGATACATCTGTAATCAAGGCTGTAAAACTCACTTCAATTGCAGGTGCATACTGGAGAGGCAATGAGAACAACAAGATGCTTACCCGTATTTATGGTGTGACTTTCCCTAAAAAATCGATGTTGGACGAGTATCTTCAGATGCTCGAAGAGGCTAAGAAACGTGACCATAGAAAACTTGGCAAGGAGCTTGAACTGTTTGCATTCTCACAGAGAGTGGGCCAGGGTCTTCCTTTGTGGTTGCCAAGAGGTGCCGCTTTGCGTGAGAAATTGGAGAACTTCCTCAAAAAGGTGCAGAAACAGCACGGATATCTTCCTGTAATCACACCTCATATCGGACAGAAAGAGCTTTATGTTACTTCTGGTCACTATGCAAAATATGGTGCAGATTCATTCAGACCTATCACCACTCCACAGGAGGGTGAAGAGTTCCTGCTCAAACCTATGAACTGTCCGCACCACTGTGAAATATACAAGACAAAACCACGTTCATACAAAGATCTTCCTATCCGCTTTGCTGAGTTTGGAACTGTATACAGATATGAACAAAGTGGTGAGTTGCATGGTTTGACAAGGGTTAGAGGATTTACTCAGGATGATGCCCACCTCTTTGTAAGACCAGACCAGTTGAAGGATGAGTTCTGCAAAGTAATCGATATCGTGCTTTATATATTCAAGACCCTTAATTTCGACCAATATACAGCACAGGTTTCATTGAGGGATCCTAACAACAGGGAGAAATATATTGGTACCGACGAAAATTGGGAGAAGGCTGAGAATGCAATTATCGAGGCTGCAAAAGAGAAGGGTCTCAATACTGTAGTGGAGTATGGAGAGGCTGCATTCTACGGACCTAAGCTCGACTTTATGGTTAAGGATGCAATTGGAAGAAAATGGCAGTTGGGAACAATTCAGGTAGACTACAACCTTCCTGAGCGTTTCGACCTTGAATATACAGGTGCCGATGACAAGAAATACCGTCCTATTATGATCCACAGGGCTCCGTTCGGTTCTATGGAGAGGTTCGTGGCTGTATTGTTGGAGCATACTGGCGGCAAATTGCCTTTGTGGCTTGCGCCAGATCAGGTGGTGGTACTTCCTGTAAGTGAAAAATATAACGAATTTGCAAAAAAAGTTTGTAATTTGTTGAATAATTGCGATATTCGCGCCTCAATTGACGACCGTAACGAGACTATCGGTAAGAAAATTAGGGAAAACGAACTTAAGAGAATGCCTTATCAGTTGATAGTGGGTGAGAAGGAGGCGTCTGAGGATAAGGTTTCTGTAAGAAAGCAAGGTGGTGAAGATCTTGGAGTTATGGGTATCCAGGATTTCGCTGCTTATATTAATGAAGAGATTAAAAAACAATTGAGTAATAACTAATAAAGTATAGGAGGATTTCTTATCGCAACACCATTTAAACCGCGTCCAGGGGGTGGTATTAAAAAACCGAACAACACCTCATCAGCTCCTTTTCAGAAAGGTGCAAGGCCTGCCAATGGGCAGCATAAAAAAGATGATGGCCCCCGTATTAATGAAGAAATAAAATCGCCTCAGGTGAGAGTAGTGGGAGAGAATGTACCACAGCAAGGGGTATATCCGTTGGCAGAGGCTCTGAAAATGGCGGTTGAGCAGGAATTGGATTTGGTGGAAATATCTCCTAATGCAGATCCGCCGGTATGTAAGATTATCGATTACCAGAAATTCTTGTACCAGCAGAAAAAGAAGGCAAAGGAGATGAAAGCCAATGCCAGCAAGGTTGTCATCAAGGAGATCAGGTTCGGTCCTCAAACTGATGAGCATGATTTTCAGTTCAAACTCAAACATGCAAAAGGTTTCCTTGCCGACGGATTCAAAGTTAAAGCTTACGTGTTTTTCAAAGGCCGTTCGATATTGTTCTCCGAGCAGGGCGAGAAGTTGCTTTTGAGATTTGCAGTTGAACTCGAAGATTGCGGAAAAGCAGAGCAGATGCCACGCCTCGAAGGTAAGAGAATGATAATGATGATAGCGCCTTCAAAGAAGAAATAACTTTTTTATTAACCATAAAATATTTTTAAGCAATGCCTAAGATGAAGACCAACTCCGGTGCTAAAAAGCGTTTCGAGCTTACCGGATCGGGAAAAATTAAAAGAAAGCACGCTTTCAAAAGTCACATTTTGACTAAAAAGACAACTAAGCAAAAAAGAAATCTTACTTACTCTGCTATTGTAACTTCAGCAGATGAAAAGAGAGTAAAGGCTTTGATTTTAGCTTAAATTTATTATTTATTAACCGGATGATCAGCAGAAAAGTTTCTTAAAGGGAAGAACGCTGACATTCACAAAACATTAAAAGTATGCCAAGATCGGTAAATGCGGTTGCTTCGAGAGCCCGCAGAAAAAAAATTCTCAAACAGACAAGAGGTAATTTTTTGGCAAGAGCTAATGTATGGACAGTTGCCAAGAATACTTATGAAAAAGGTTTAACTTACGCTTACAGAGATCGTAAGACCAAAAAAAGATATTTCCGTGCGCTTTGGATTCAGAGAATCAACGCTGCAGCTCGCGCTCACGGTATGAATTATTCTCAATTTATAGGAAAATTGGCAAAGAACAATGTTGGTCTTAACCGTAAAGTTCTTGCTGATTTGGCAATGAATAATCCTCAAGCATTTGAGGCTATCATCAATTCTGTAAAATAGTTGGTCCAAATTGAGTTTCGGTTTCTTACATAACAAATGGTTTAAATTTTCCCTTTGGGGCGGCCTCTATCTGTTATGGGTTATATGGCTCGGAAATTATTGGTGGCTTTTGGGCCTTGCAGTAATTTTTGATCTCTACATAACAAAAAAAGTAAAGTGGGCCTTCTGGAGAAAGAGACCGGAGAAGGGTGGTAAAAGTAACGGATGGCTTGAGTGGTTGGATGCACTGATTTTTGCGTTGGTTGCGGCAACTTTTATCAGGATGTTCTTTATTGAAGCCTATACAATCCCTACCGGTTCAATGGAAAAGACCCTGCTTGTTGGAGACTATCTGTTTGTAAGCAAAGTGGCCTATGGCCCGAGAGTTCCCGAAACTCCGATATCGTTCCCGTTGGTTCACAATGTGATGCCGATTACAGGAGGAGAATCATATTCTGAGATCATAAAAAATGACTACAGGAGACTGAAAGGTTTTTCAAATGTGAAGAGGGATGATATAGTGGTATTTGGATTTCCACATGGAGATACAGTTCTTAAAGCACTGCCTCAAGACGACTACTACCAGCTGGTGAGGATGAATGATAACAACAGGGAGTATACCCAGAAGATGTATGGTCCCGTTATCGTAAGGCCTAATGATAAAAAAGACAATTATGTCAAACGCTGCGTGGCAGTTGCCGGAGACACTTTAAGCGTAGTCAACGGTAATGTGTTTGTAAATGGAGTTCCACAACCGGAATTCGAAGGTTTGCAGAGCACTTATACCGTTTATACAAATGGCTCGGCCATTAACCCAAAGATTTTGAAGGAGATCGGACTTACACCTCAAGAGGTATATTTCGATCCTTCGCTACCAGGATATCCCGACATGACTCTTACAAAGAGCGAGTTGGCAAAGGTCAAGGATCTTGCGGTTGTTGCTGAGATAAGGGAGAATATAGATGTTTATCCGCCTGATTATCCCGATTCCCCTATACTTCTCTTCCCGTTCACTGAGAACTTTGAATGGACAAGAGACAACTACGGACCGATATGGGTTCCGGCAAAAGGGGCAACTGTTGGACTCACTTTGGAGAATCTACCTCTGTACCAGAGAATAATTTCTGCTTATGAGAAGAACAGTCTGGAGGTTAAAGATGGTGAAATTTACATCAACGGCGAGAAGTCGGACTCCTATACATTTAAACAGGATTACTACTTTATGATGGGCGATAACAGACACCATTCATTGGATTCGCGTTATTGGGGTTTTGTTCCTGAAGACCATATAGTAGGAAAGCCGGCAATGCTCTGGTTCTCTACAGATAAGTATGAGTCATTCCCGTCAAATATAAGATGGAACAGACTGTTTAAGTTTCTATAAAAAAACATTTGTATATTAGAAAAAAAAGAGTGATATTTGCACCCTCTAAAATTTTGAATAATAATAAAAACGCAATATAAAAATGGCAAAGATTTGTCAAATTACAGGTAAAAAAAGAATGATCGGAAACAATGTTTCCCATTCTAAGCGTCGTACAAAACGTGAGTTTGCCCTCAACTTGAGAACTAAAAAGTTCTGGTTGGAGGAAGAGAAGAGATTCGTAACATTGAGAGTTACAGCAGCTGGTATGAGAAATATCCACAAAAATGGTTTGGCTGCTTCTTTGAAAACTGCTTCTGAGAAAGGTTTAATAAACATAGTGTAAATATATTGAGATATGGCAAAGAAAGGTAATAGAGTTCAAGTTATACTCGAGTGTACAGAACAAAGAGAAAGTGGTGTACCAGGCATGTCAAGGTATATTACCACTAAAAACAAAAAGAATACAACACAAAGATTAGAGCGTAAAAAGTATAATCCTTATTTGAAGAAGGTTACTTTGCACCGCGAGATTAAATAATTTTTAAAAACTTTTAAGAAATGGCAAAGAAAGCGGTAGCTACCTTTAGTGGTGACAAATCACAGTTGAGAAATTTCGTAAAATGTATCCGCATGGTGAAATCAGAGAAGACCGGCGCTTACATGTTCAATGAAGAGATGGTACCAACAGCTCTTGTAAAGGACTTTTTCGCAAAGAAATAATTTTTGCGTTGAGAATAGATGAAAAAGCTGCAATCCAGTATGGGTTGCAGCTTTTTTGTTGTCATATTTTTTCATTTATTTGCTATATTTGCAAGTTACTAAGCAAACTTACATATTATGGCATTTTTCGGATTATTCGGTAAAAAGAGCAAGGAGGAGAAAGCCTCATTGGATCAAGGTCTGCAGAAGACCAAAACCGGTATTTTTGATAAGATATCGCGTGCTATTGTGGGCAAGTCCAAAGTGGATGATGATGTGCTCGACGGCATAGAGGAGGCCCTTATTGCCTCTGATATAGGTGTGGAGACTACTCTTAAGATCATTGATAGCCTTGAAGAGAGGGTTGCCCGTGACAAATTCATGAATACAGATGAGCTTTACTCCATTTTGCGTGAGGAGATAGAGGCGTTGCTGAATATTGAGCATAAAGATGATGCTGCTGATGGGGATGATGAGGTACAAGAGAATTCGGTGTTTGATTTCTCAAAGAAACCTTATGTGATAATGGTTGTTGGAGTGAATGGAGTGGGTAAAACCACAACTATCGGAAAATTGGCGTCGAGGCTTAAAAATTCGGGAAAGAAGGTTGTGCTTGGTGCTGCCGACACTTTCAGGGCTGCTGCTGTTGATCAGCTTGTAATATGGAGTGAAAGGGCTGGTGTGCCTATTGTAAAGCAGGGAATGGGTGCCGATCCTGCCTCGGTTGCATATGATACCCTCAAATCGGCTGTTGCCCAGGATGCGGATGTGGTGCTTATTGATACCGCAGGCCGCCTGCATAACAAAATCAATCTGATGAATGAGCTCACAAAAATAAGGAATGTGATGCGTAAAGTTGTTCCTGATGCTCCGCATGAGGTACTTCTGGTTCTCGACGGTTCTACAGGTCAGAATGCATACCAGCAGGCTAAGGAGTTTACAAAGGCAACCGATGTAACGGCATTGGCTGTGACAAAACTGGATGGAACTGCAAAAGGTGGAGTTGTGATTGGTATTGCAGACCAGTTCCAGATTCCGGTGAAGTTCATTGGTGTGGGCGAGAAGATAGAAGATCTGCAGGTCTTCGACAAGAAGGCATTTGTTGCATCATTATTTAAAGACTAATAAATTTCTAAAGATATGGATATTTCGTACAATTGGTTAAAGGAGTATGTAGATTTCAATCTTGCACCGGCAGAGGTTGAGACAATTTTGAATTCTATCGGTTTGGAGGTAGAGGGAGTTGAGGTGAGGGAGGAGATTCCCGGTGGATTAGCTGGTGTTATCGTGGCAGAAGTGTTGGAGTGCAATGATCATCCAGATTCGGACCATCTTCATGTAACAAAGGTAAATACAGGCGAAGGCGAACCTTTGCAGATTGTTTGTGGAGCGCCTAATGTAGCTGCAGGCCAGAAAGTTATGCTCGCAACACTAAATACAAAACTTACTTATAGCGACGGTTCTGAGATAAAAATCAAGAAGTCGAAAATACGTGGAGTCGAGAGTTTTGGAATGTTGTGCGCTGAGGATGAGCTGGGAATAGGCCATAACCATGAGGGAATTATGATTCTCGATCCTTCTGCAGTTCCTGGAACTCCGGCAAAAGATTATCTGAATCTTAAAACCGATACAGTATTTACAATAGGCCTTACTCCAAACAGAGTTGATGCCGCTTCACATATAGGTGTTGCCAGAGATTTGAGCGCCTATCTTTCACTGAATGGAAAAGGTGGAAAACTTACATATCCGAGTGTAGATGGCTTTAAACCAGGAGAGAAGAATGAGGGGGCCATACAGATAGAGGTGAAGGCAAAAGAGGCTGCTCCAAGATATTCAGGCCTCACTATAAAGGGTGTGAAGGTTGGCGAGTCTCCAGATTGGCTGAAGGCAAAACTGCAGGCTGTGGGACAGCGTCCTATAAACCTTGTAGTGGATGTTACAAACTTCGTTCTGCAGGAGATGGGACAGCCTATGCATGCTTTTGATGCAGACAAAATTGAGGGCGGAAAGGTTGTAGTGGATTTCTGTGCAAAGGGTACAAAATTCACCACACTCGACGGAGTGGAGCGTGAACTGGATGACAAAGACCTCATGATATGCAATGTGAACAGACCTATGTGTATTGCCGGTGTCTTTGGAGGACTTGAGAGTGGCGTTACAACTGATACTGTAAATGTATTCCTTGAGAGCGCATACTTCAACCCTGTATATGTAAGGAAGACCTCAAAAAGACATATACTCAAGACTGATGCATCATTCAGATACGAGAGAGGTTGTGACCCTATGATCACAGTATATGCCATCAAACGTGCTGCAATGCTTATACAGGAGTATGGTGGCGGTGAGATAATAGGAGATATTGAGGATATAGTTTCAATACCTGTAGAGAAGAAGGTTGTAGAGCTGGATTATGCAAGAATGGAGAGACTTATCGGAAAGAAGATAGGAAATGATGTAATCAAAAATATTCTTGCATCACTTGAAATGGAGTTTGTAGAAGAGTCGGAGCAGGGTGTTACAGTGAAGGTTCCTACATACCGTGTTGATGTATACAGAGAGTGTGATGTTGTTGAAGATGTATTGAGAATCTACGGCTACAACAATGTTGAGCTGCCATCTACAGTAAAAGCTTCAATCAATACCACTCCAAAACCGGATCCTGAGAGGGTAAGGAGCCTTGCTTCTGAGTTCATGGCTGCAAACGGATTCATGGAGATGATGAACAACTCGCTTACCAAGAGCGATTATTATGCACATTTGAAAACCTATCCTCAGGAGAAATGTGCCATGATCCTCAATCCTTTGAGCTCTGATCTCAACTGCATGCGCCAGACACTTCTGCTCAACGGTCTTGAAGTTATAGCATATAATATAAACCGACAGATGCCTGATCTGAAACTCTTTGAGTATGGAAATGTATACTCTTTCGATAAAGATTATGTGCAGCCGGAGAATATCAAGGAACCTGAATTCAATGTGAACGGTGCTCCTTTGCGCAAAAATGCAGAATTGAAGAAATACTCAGAGGAGCCACGCTTCTCAATATTCATTACAGGAAACGGCGTGCAGTCGTGGAGAAACCGTACAGCAAGCGGAAACTACTTCACATTGAAGGGATATGTTGAACTGATGCTCAGAAAATTTGGAGTTGATGTGCAGAACCTTGAGTATGCCCTTGCTCCTGCAGACCTCTTCTCTGAAGGCCTTTCATACATGGCAAACGGAAAAGAGCTGGCTACAATGGGAACAATAGCTCCTGCAAGATTGAAACAGTTTGGCATAAAACAACCTGTATTTGCAGCTGAAATCAGATGGAATGTGCTCTTGAAACTTATCAAAAAGAACAAAGTGCAGTATAAGGAGCTTCCTAAATATCCTGAGGTTAAGAGAGACCTTGCATTGCTTCTCAACAAGGATGTTTCATTTGCAGAGATCCGCAAAGCTGCATTTGCAGCTGAGAAGAAGTTGCTCAAGAGCGTAACTCTGTTTGATGTATATACAGGTGACAAGATTCCTGAGGGCAAGAAGCAGTATGCTGTAAGCTTTGTATTGCAGGATCTTGAGAAGACTCTTACCGACAAGGCAGTGGAGGCCATCATGGCAAAATTGCTCAAGACATTTGAGGATAAGTTTGGTGCAACATTGAGATAGTTGCTTTTGAACTAACCTGCCATAAGTGTTGTTTAAATCCCGACAGTTGCAGAAGACTGTCGGGATTATTTATTTAAAAATAGTGAAGAGTATGAAAAAGCAACTATTGGCAGGAGTTCTGTTTGTGGCAGGTATGACTGTATCGTTCCATCTGCCGGCCTGTACAGGAATTGGTTTGAAGGCTAAAGATGGAGGCTATGTAATGGCAAGAACAATGGAGTGGGCAGGACCTTATGTCCCTTATGGATATGTTACAATTCCAAGAGGTGAGGAGATTGTCTCCTATACTCCGCAGGGACAGAACGGACTCCATTTCAAAGCTAAATATGGTGTTGCAGGCATTGCTCCGCAACAGAAGGAGTTTATTATTGAAGGCTTAAATGAGACAGGACTTTCGGCAGGATTGTTCTATTTCCCTAAATTTGGAAAATATGCCCAGTATAATGCGGCAGAGAATGGACGTACGCTGGCCGATCTGCAGTTTGTTTCATGGGTTTTGAGCCAGTTCTCCTCAATAGATCAGGTGAAAGAGGCTTTGGATGGAGTGACCGTTGTTTCAGTTTCGGTTGGCGGAGATTCATCTACAGTGCACTGGAGGATAGGCGAAAAGAGCGGCCGTCAGGTAGTTCTTGAATTTATAGATGGCAAAGCTGTATTTTACGAAAATCCGGTTGGCGTGCTTACAAACGGCCCTTCGTTCAATTGGCATCTGACCAATCTGAGCAATTATATAAATATATATCCGGGAGCTGCCAAGGATAATGAGTGGGGAGATTATATGCTTGCCCCTATAAGCGGCGGATCCGGTGCTTTGGGACTCCCTGGTGACATGACATCACCATCTCGATTTGTGAGGATAGCCTATTTTAAGGCAACTGCTCCGCAATTGGCAACCTCCTATAAAACAGTGATGCAGTGTTTCCACATACTCAATAATTTTGATATTCCGATAGGGGTGGAGCACCCTCTTGGAGAGGCTCCCGATGTGCCGAGTGCAACGCCATGCACCGCTGTAAGTGATCTGTCGGGTTTGAAATTATATTACAGGACAACCTATAACAGCAATATACGCTGCATCGATCTGGTTTCAATAGATTTCAGCAGCGTAAAGTATGAGTTCCATCCTCTTGATGCAAGGCTTGAACAGCCGGTTGAGATGGTTAAATTCTAATAATAGCTCACGGTTTTCTGTTCCAGCTCGCTGAGCAGGTTGTTTGCCAGACGGCTTGCTCCGAGGCGGAACAGCTCCTTGTTGAGCCACTCCTTGCCAAGGATTGTATCAACTATGGCGTAATAACATAGAGCATCTTTTGCGGCCACCATACCGCCAGCAGGCTTGAAACCTATTTTCTTGCCTGTTTTTTTATAGTATGCATTTATGCATTCACACATTACAATTGCAGCCATAGGTGTTGCGGCAGGCTCCTGCTTTCCAGTTGAAGTCTTTATGAAGTCGGCGCCGGCCTCCATTGCAAGAAACGATGCTGCAGCAATGTTTTCAGGAGTGGCCAATGCACCTGTTTCGAGGATAACTTTAAGGTGCCTGTTGCCTACAACCGCCTTTATTCTTTTTATCTCATCGGCCGCTTTCTGGTAATCTCCGGCAAGGAATGAATTGAGGGCCAATACAATATCAACCTCATCGGCTCCCTGCTCAATAGCCATTTTGCACTCAAGCTCCTTTACCTCTATAAAACTCTGTGCATTTGGAAAAACTGCAGCCACAACTGTAACATTCACATCAGGCGCAGTCAGCGACTCTTTTACATATTTGCCGAGGTTGGGATATATGCAGATTGAAGCCGGTGTAGGGTATTCGGGATATTGGCTCTTGAATTTGTTCACTTTTTGAGCAAGTGCCGAAACTTTCGAAGGAGTATCGGAGCTGTTCAGTGTAGTGAGGTCCATAATCCCCAGACATGCTGAAAGGTTCTCCCGTGTATTCCAATTGTCGAGATTTGCATGTATTACCGACAATTTTTTATCAATCTCCTCAATGTCCGGAGTGTATCCGAATCTGTCAAAATACTCTTTCATAATCAGTTACTGTATTATATTTTCTTGTTACTCTTTTCTTTTTGAATCTATCAGTATTGTCACCGGGCCGTCGTTTATGAGTGAAACCTTCATGTCGGCACCAAATACACCGGTCTCAATCTTTTTGCCCATAGCCTCCTGAAGGCTCTTTATGAATGCTTCATACAAAGGAACTGATATCTCAGGTTTTGCAGCCTTTATATATGAAGGCCTGTTGCCTTTTGCTGTAAGTGCATGCAGGGTAAACTGGCTTATCAGCAGAATATCACCGCCTGCATCCAATATTGAGCGGTTCATTACTCCGTCCTCATCATCAAAGATGCGGAGGTTTACAATCTTCTTTGTGAGCCATGCAATATCTTCGGCGCCGTCGGCCTCCTCTATTCCAACAAGAATCATCAGACCATTCCCGATCTCTCCGGCAATATTGCCCTCTATTTTTACATTTGCTTCTGTAACACGTTGTATGACAACTCGCATAATCGTTCCAGTTTGTGTTTTACCCTTTTATTTGAATATTGAATCCCTCATCAAGTAGAGGCTGAGCAATCTCCTTCATCTGCTCAACTGTAACTTTCTGCAGGTTTTGTGCAGGGGTTTCACGGTCGATGGTATACATCATTATCTCACGTGGTTTGAGCTCTCTTACAAGCTCTCTCCATGCTTGGCAATGTTCAGGATTGATACAGTCAATTATCTTGCCGTCGACCTCACCTTTAAGGAACATGGTCTGCAGTATGAAGTTATTGTTGAAGAGTTTGATGTTCTCTATGGCATCCTTGAGCGAGTATGCGGCATTAGGACGGTCAATCAGCTTCACCATCTCTTCGAGCGGTGAGTCTATTTTAAGGATAGGGTTGTCTATCTTCATCAGAGCTCTCCTTACCCTCTCCTTGCCCAACTGTGAGGCATTTGTTAGTACGGAAACCTTTGCGTTAGGGAAGATCTCCTCCCTCAATTTTAAAGTAAAATCTATTATAAGGTCAAAATCAGGATGAAGTGTGGGTTCACCATTGCCTGAGAATGTGATGGTATCGATAGGGGTACCATCCTCCTTGCACTCTCTCAGTTTACTCTCCAGTGCTGCATACACATCCTCTTTTGAAGGGAGTACGGTATCATTTTTTCCATCCTTGTTCCATCCGCATTCGCAATATATACAGTCGAAGCTGCACCATTTGCCGAATTTTGGCAGAAGGTTCACTCCCAGGGAATTTCCCAGTCTGCGGCTCTTAATTGGACCAAAAACTATATGGTTGAACAGAATTGTAGACATCTCTTTCTCTTTTTTTGTTATACAAGTCTCTTTGAACGGCTCTTTTCAGTAAGTTGGAACTTCTCCCAATCAATATTGTCTATCAAAACAATGCCAGGTCTCTTGCCAACTTCAAAACTGCCAAGTTCATTTTCAAAACCGATGGCCTTTGCTCCGTTCAGGCAGGCCCATGTGAGAATTTCATCAAGCCCGATATGCGGAAAATGTTTGTGCAGACACTTTATCTCCTCCACAATGGAGAGGATATGGTTGCTCGACAGGCTGTCGGTTCCCAGACATATTGCCAAATTGTTTTTCCTCATCAAATCGAGAGGTGGCAGTTGCCTGTGGATGAAAATATTTGAAAGCGGACAAATTGTCCAGAACGGCTCTGCCAAATTTTCAAGTGCCGCATCAATGCTCTTCTGGTTTGTTGCAACATTGTGCACGAGCATTATTCTTCCCTGTACCGGTTTTGATGAGAAGGATAGAAGTCTCTCGATGAAATAGAGCAGGGCAGGCTCTCCGGTAACCGGAGGAGTTGGCAGGTTTCTTCCCTTATAGTTGTCTGCCAAAGCTCCTGTGCCTGAGATAATGAGATCTTCCTCTTCCTGGCTCTCCTGACTGTGGTACGACAGAAAACCGCTTTTAAGTCCTTCCTGGGCCGCGCGGGCAAGAAGCAGAGGGCTCATTGTGTAGCATGAATGCGGAGTTATGGCGGCATTTATGCCATATTCTGCAGTCTTCTTCTCGAGCTCCTTTCCGCTCTCTATCACCTCTTCTGCCTCTTCTGGAAGGGTTCCGAACAGCTCTATGAACGATCTTGTCTTGAGCGGCGATTTGGACTTTATGTCAAAGCTCTCGTCACAGTTGCTTATATCGCCCATTGCGCTTACACCCTGGCTGTACAGCTGATCAAACTGCTCCTCAAGAGCCTTTATGCGTTCCGGCTTCTCTGCAGAAGAGCGCAGCTCATTTATCTGGTTGATGAATCCACTCATGCCGGTTGCCTCTTTGAACAATCCCTTCAGGTGCGATAGCTCAATATGGCAGTGGGCATTTGTAAAGCCAGGGCAGAGGATTCCGTTATAAAATTCGGTATCCTGGCACTCGCCGTCGAGCTGGCCTATTTCTGTTACTGTGCCGTTATCATCAACAACCACATAGCCGTTCTTTATAGGTTTTGATGCAATAGGAAATATATAATTTGCTGCTATCTTTCTCATTTTGTTCTTTTTTTCAATCTTTCTTCCTCCATTTTCTTGGAAATCTCATATTTGGCCATATCCGGCTTTGCCTTTCTCATCTCCTGTATCCTTTTTCTCGCCTTCTGTTGGGGAGTATAATCTTTTTCCAGTAGCCTTTGTCGCTCAATTCTTTCGGTATAAATCAGATAATCACGCTGCAGTATAGGATAGAGTGAGTCTGCCGGAGAGTTGCCGGTATTGGCCATAATAGTGTTTTCCCACCATATTGCATTTGCAGGAGTGTCAAAAGCAACACTGTCGGTAGGATTCCACTCCTCTTTTGCCTCTGTATCCGACAACCATTTGAAGTTCCTCAGGTAAGGTTCTTTCCAGAGCTGGTTCACATGTTTGGCCATTATGCTGTCTTCTGCCCACCATCTCTCTCGGGTTACAGGATTCCTTCTGAGCTGCTCATTGAGCTCATCCCTCTGTTTGATAATGGATTTTCTAGCCCTTACATGTATCTTTTTTAGGGCATCACCCTTTTGGAGATAGTGCTCCACAGAGTTGCGGTAATCGTTGAATGTATATCCATGCCTCATCACTACAGCCTCATACAGCAGTAATGTATCCATCTGGGCCCTGAATTCGGGATGTTCCTCAATATATTGGTCTGCAAGGTACATCTCTCCTATAATGCCGGCCATCGTTTTCTGCGGTATAATTGTCTTCCCATTTGAACATGAGGAGAGCAAAAATATTACTGCTGCAGCGGTAATGTGAAAAATATGGGACAAGTGTTGCATATAACCTCTCTATATAAACTGCAAAGTTAAATTTTATTATTATTTTTGCCAATTCAAACTATGTAAAATGAAGATCAGACCACCCAAATTCATTAAAAAACTTTTCCCTACATTCATCTGGAATTTCCCTGATGAAAAAGAGGGAATCTTCCTGACATTTGACGATGGACCAAGACCTGAGGTAACTCCGTGGTTGCTTGATCTTCTCGACAAATATGATGCAAAGGCTACATTCTTCTGCATAGGAAAGAATGTGGAGATGTTTCCTGAACTTTTTGAGGAGGTGAAAAGGAGAGGACATGCCGTTGGAAACCACTCATACAGTCATGTGAAAGGGTGGGGCATGCCTACAGGCGATTATGTGAGGGATATCGATATTGCGGGGGATATGATAAAATCCAACCTCTTCCGCCCTCCATATGCCAGAATCGGCCCCAACCAGGCAAGGGTGCTGAATGAGAGGTACCACGCAATCATGTGGAATATATTGAGCCGAGACTATAACAGGGCACTCTCGGGGCAGGCATGTGCAAATAATGTGATTCCCCATATTGAGGCGGGTGATATAATAGTGTTCCACGACTCGATAAAATGTGCACCAAACTTGTTTGAAGCGCTTCCTCTGGTGCTGGAAGCAATAAAGAATAAAGGACTTATCTGTAAAAGAATAGAATTATAATATGAATGTACTGGTATTGGGCTCCGGAGGCAGGGAGCATGCTATTGCCTGGAAAATAAAGCAAAGCGAAAAATGTGAAAAACTATTTTGTATGCCCGGCAATCCGGGAACAGCTCTGATAGCAACAAACCTTGCAGGAGGTGTGAATGACTTTGATGCAATCAAGGGGGCTGTGCTGGATAATGCCATAGATATTGTTGTTGTAGGACCTGAAGATCCGCTTGTAAATGGATTGCGCGACAAGTTTGCTGCAGACAGCCAGCTGGCCAATGTACTCTTTGTAGGCCCTTCACAGCGAGGTGCAATGCTTGAGGGCAGCAAGGATTTTGCAAAGGAGTTCATGAGCAGACATGGAATACCAACTGCTTCATACAGAAGTTTTACATCAACCGATATCGACCAGGCCGATAAGTTTCTCGAGTCGCTGCAGGCTCCATATGTGCTCAAAGCCGACGGTCTTGCAGCAGGAAAGGGTGTGCTTATCCCTGAAACCTTGGAGGAGGCAAAGGCCTCTCTCAGGGAGATGTTGGGCGGAATGTTCGGAGCAGCCGGCAATACCGTGGTTATAGAGGAGTTCCTCAGAGGTATTGAGGTGTCGGTATTTGTCCTTACAGACGGCAAGGATTATCTGATTCTGCCTGAGGCAAAAGATTACAAACGTATAGGTGTAGGGGATAAAGGTTTGAATACCGGAGGAATGGGTGCAGTTTCACCTGTAGGGTTTGCAGATGCTCAGTTTATGGAAAAAGTTGAGGAGCGCATAATTAAACCTACAGTGAATGGTTTGGCTGCCGACGGTATTGATTATAAAGGATTTATATTCATCGGTCTCATGAATTGCAATGGAGACCCTTATGTGATCGAGTATAATGTGCGTATGGGAGATCCTGAGACAGAGGCTGTGATGACCAGAATTGATTCAGATCTTCTTTCTCACCTTGAGGCTGTGGCAAAAGGGGAACTTTCCGGCGAAAAGATTGTGATATCAGAAGAGGGAGCCCTCACTGTAGTGTGTGTGTCGGGCGGATATCCGCAGTCATACGGCAAAGGGTATGAGATATTCGGTTCAGAGTATCTGGAGAGATCATCTGTCGAGGATAAAATCAAGATATTCCATGCAGGAACATCAATGAAAGAGGGTAAACTTGTAACATCCGGCGGCCGTGTTCTTGCGGTAACTGTAAATGGAAAAGGTATAGAGAAGAGCCGTGAGGTTGTCTACCCTGAGATAGACAAGATAATGTACACCAACAAATATTACAGATCTGATATAGGACTCGACCTGTTGAAATATGAGAAATAAGATAGTCCAGACGGTATTGCCTTACTGTACTCTTCTCCTTTTGGTGATAATAGCAATATTTGCACCTGTGGAGAAGAACAGTACCGGATGGATTCCGCTCACCGGCGGTCTGGTTGATGGATGCCAGTGGGTCAGCGGGATACTGTCGGTGGTGCTGATGGTGACAGGTGTGGGCGTAATACTGTCGGGTCTCTATCTGGTATTGCTGAAGACCAATACAATTCCTTTCGGACGCTGTGCTGCTCTGCTACTCATGCTTTTGTTTTCCAACCCGCATGCGCTGCATTTCAATACAATCTATCTGGTACTGGCCTGTATCGTGTGGGCGAAATATTGTATTTTGGAGAGACAGATATTTGTCTGCTATATGCTCTTGTCTTTGGCATCGCTCTTCTATGCTCCAGCCATATGGCTCGTACCGGCGTTTCTTTTGATGGGGGCATTCAGCGGTATGCCGGAACGGTTGAGAAGTTTTGTAAAATCATTGTCGGGAGCATTTTTGCCACACATATATGTATTGGTATTCAGATGGATAAGATTTGATGATGCAGATGTTTACCTCTACCATTTCGCACATGAGGCCACAGCTATCTGCACCCCTTTCCACCAACTTGGAATGCCAGACTATTTCTTTATATTATGCTTGCTGTATGTGCTCTACAGGGCTGTTTCATTCATTATGGCAAAAAATCCGATGGGTATGCTTGCATTTATGCTCAAAACCGATGCAGTATCGCTTTTTCTCTTTTTTATATTGTTCCTGCTATTCAGTAAAAGTTGCATGCCGGTGCTTTCGCTGCTCTACTTTCCGGGAGCTGTCATCCTTGCCTACTATTTTAAAAATTGCGGAAAAACCAGCCGCACAAATGTTGAAATGTTGCTGCTGATGACGGCACTGCTATTGGGCAGTTTGTCGCATATAGTCTGATTTGGCTGCTATTTGAACCAGTGTTTGAACCACCAGACAGAGAGGTAGATGAATGCAATTACCATTTCATACCTATGTCTGTCGTGCATAAATGCTCTCAATTTCTCAATCATCTTGGCCTTGCGCTTTTTTACTGCACTCTCGGATATTCCAAGGCGCTGGGCTATTTCAGTATTTTTGAGTCCCTCTTCAAAACTCATCTCAACAATCTCTCTATAAGATTCTGGCAGATTGTCGATTGCACTGAAGAGCCTCCTGAGGGTCTCCTGCTCTATAAGGAATGTTAAAGAATCATGCTCCGAAATCTCTACTGCCTTAAGAAAATTTTTCTTTGAAGAGGCTTTACGAAGAATGCTTATGACTTTGTTTTTACACGATGTGTATAGGTATGACTTTAATTGTGAGGATGTTGCAATCTGCTTTCTATTGAGATATGTCTTGTAAATGGAGTCTTGTACACAATCTTCGGCTAGAAAAGAGTAGTCATATCCCAAAAGCCTTATGGCATATGACATAAGGGCGGGATATACACTATCATATACCACCTCCATAGAGCCAGACATGAAGTCGTTATATAAAACATCACCTTTCACGAAGCGAAAGTATTAATTCTTTTTCAAAAATAAAAGGTGTCCTTTTGGAAGGCAATTGCGTTATAAAGTTTAAGGAATGCATTTAATTATTGAATAGACTAGATACAATAATATGGAAAATCTCTCTTTTGAAATAATATCAGAGTTGATTCTAAAGAAGATAGAGGGGCGTATAACTCCTGAAGAAGAGGAAGTCTTACAGAATTGGATTGACAGTTCTCCTAAAAACAGTCAACTCTATAGTAAACTTTCCAATACTTCCTATTTGCATGGCCAGTACCAAAAATGGAGAGTCATAAAGAGTAATTCGCATGAATCCAGGCAAGCTATGCTGGTGAGAATCAGTAGAGATAAAAGTAATTTCCGGGAAATGGCAAAGAATGTTGCAGCAGTTGCTGTGGTAGTCCTTGTTGGTGTACTCTCCTATTGTTTGTATTTCAGCAACCAAAGGTATGAGGCGCTATTGGCAAAGCAGGAGACTGAGCAATATCTCTCTTCTATACACCATGGACAGACAAAGGCTACACTGACAACAGACACTGGCAAGAAGGTTGTGTTGGGAGATAGCCCAGAATCAAACGAAAAGGCAATGAAATCTTTGAATAAAGTCAAAAATGCAGGAGTCGCAAAAACTCAAAATAATAATGCAGACCGGATTGCCTTAAGTAATCTTGAGACCCCAAGGGGAGGGGAGTTCCATATAATACTGGAGGATAGTACTGAAGTTTGGCTCAATGCAGAATCTTCATTGAAGTATCCTGAATATTTCAACAAGCATGTGCGTGAAGTGGCGGTTACAGGAGAAGCCTACTTCAAAGTATCGAAAGATGCATCACGACCTTTCTATGTAAACAGTGCAGGGCATAAAATTAAGGTATATGGAACGGAGTTCAACATCTCTTCATATGATGATGAAGAGTTTGTATATACCACACTTGTCTCCGGCAGTATATCACTGCAACCGCAAAACAACAGCGGTACAGAGCTTTTTCTCACACCCGGCCATCAGGCTGTATATGCTAGAACAGATAGTACTACATCCATAAAGAGCATAAAGACAGATATTGTCACCAGCTGGAAAGAGGGAATGTTCGTCTTTGAAGACAAAACTCTTGACCAGATAATGAAGCAACTTGGCCGCTGGTATGATTTCTCTTATCGGTTTTCGGATGATAAAGTTGCCAATACCGTCTTTATGGGACGTATCCCGAGGTATGGAAAATTTGGAGATGTTCTGGAGATACTTGAAAAGAGCGGTAATATAAAACTTGAAGTAAATAAAAAGCAGATAATAATATCACATAAATAGAAAATTATTAACCTAAAACGCGAGCTTATGGATAAAACACTTCATTTCAGAAGGTTACTCATTCTGGTAATCTCTGTACTGTGTTCAATCACAGCATTCTCTCAAAGTATAAGTATTGAATGCGTTGACATGCCTATGGATAAAGTCATTTCAGTACTTGAAGAGCAGTCGAATTACTCATTTGTGTATCAGAAAAATGAATTACGTAATATTCCGTCGGTAACATATACTGTACGTGATGGTAATATTGAAAATGTGGTTGATGCAATATGCAGGCAGGTGGGTTTGAGTTACGAAATTGTGCAGCAGACTATTGTTTTGAAAAAAGCAGAACAGAAACCAGCTGTAAATATCAAGGTTTCGGGAAGGATTACTGCAGAGGAAGACGGTCTGCCTATACCTTATGCCAGTGTTATAATTGATGGTACAAAGACCGGAGTTGAAGCTACAGAAGATGGTCGTTATACAGTGAGTAATGTGCCTGAAAATGGCAGGTTGAAAATACAGGCCTTGGGATATGAGACACTTCTTGTTGATGTGCGTTCAAAAGGAATAATTGATGTAGTTCTAAAACGCAGCACAGTCCTTCTGGAGGAGACAATAGTTGTGGCATATGGTACTGCTAAGAAAGGTTCAATAACCGGCTCTGCAGCAGTTGTCGATAATAATAAATTGAGCAAGAGAGTTGTAGCTAATGTTACTAAATCTATAGAGGGTAATGTTGCCGGAGTACAGATGACATCAGGCTCCGGACAACCAGGAGAGGGATCAAGTATCATTATTAGAGGTTATGGTTCGATAAATGCATCAAAGAGTCCGCTGATTGTGCTGGACGGTATACCTTATGATGGAGCGTTGGCTGGTATTAATCCAAATGATATAGAGAGTATTACCGTATTGAAGGATGCCTCTTCGGGTGCATTGTACGGTGCTCGTGGTGCAAATGGAGTGCTTTTGATTACAACCAAGAAAGGTAAGGCCGGAAAGGTAAAGATCCAGTATACCGGAACTGTAGGTCTTACCAGCAATGCATTGCCATATTACGACAGAACTTCTCAGAAGGATTTTGTTCAATTGACATATGAATCTTTGAGGAATGACTTCTTCCTTACCGGAAGCTATTCTTGGGAACAAAGTATGGATTTGGCAAGAAAAGAGCTGTCGGGCACCTTTGGAGGGGAGATTTATAATCCTTTTAAAAATTATACTTGGGAGACAATTATAGGTGATGACGGATATGTACGTTCAGATGCAGTCTCAGCATGGGATGAGGATTGGCTTGAAGATGGTATTGTTAATAATAGTGCACTCAGACAGGAGCATGTCGTTACAATAAGTGGAGGAAGTGAAAACATCAGAGCAATGTTGTCGCTCGGCTATCTTGATGAGGAGGGTTATGTAAGCACAACCGGTTTTGAAAGGTACAGTGGTCGTGCAAATATTGATGCAAACCCTACAAAATGGCTTGCAATGGGATTGAATATGTCGTTCTCTAAAGCTACATATGAAGGTCTGATGAACTCAGGAAACTCATATGGTAACCAATTCTACTATGCACAGCTCGCAGGTCCGATCTATCCTGTTTATGAGAAAGATGAAAAGGGTAATACAATTTATGATGAATTTGGCAACAAGGTATATGATTATGGTGATACAAGAACTTGTTGGCCTGGTTGGAGCCTTGTGGGATTGCTTTATGACGATTCGCATACTCAGGAAAATGTAAATACAAGTGTGAGGACATACCTTACATTGGGTACAGATGATGATAAAGCAGGATTTTTAAAGGGTCTAAAATTTACTGTAAATTTTGGTGCTGACAACCGGGATATTCATGAGACAAACTATAATAATATGTATAACGGAAGTTATGCTGCATCAAATGGCCGTTTGCAGAAATATGCAAAGAGAACCCAGAGCTTCACAATAAACCAGTTGCTTACATATAACAGGACATTCGGTGATCATAGTGTTGATTTTGTGGCAGGTCACGAGTATTATCAGTACCAGTACAAATATCTGTATGGAACAAAGACAAATTTGGTGGACGGTATTCTTGAATTGCGTCCTGCAACATCAAATATCGACAATGATTCATACAGCAACCGATATACAATTGAGTCATATTTGTCGAGATTGAACTATAGCTACAAAGACAAATACTATATCTCTGTCTCAGCAAGAAGGGATGGCTCTTCAAGATTTCACAAAGATTATCGTTGGGGAAACTTCTGGTCAGTGGGAGGAAACTGGCGTGTCACCCAGGAAAAGTTTATGAAGAATGTCAATTGGATTAACAATTTGAATGTGAAAGCAAGTTATGGAGTGCAGGGTAATGATGATCTTGACACCTATTACGCATGGCAGAGTTTTTACAATCTGAACTACTCAAATGACGGTATGACTGGTGCAATGGTTTCTTCACTTGAAAATACCAATATTTCGTGGGAAAAAAACTCAAACTTCAATGTCGGAATCGAGGCGAAAATGTTTAATAGCAGACTTGATTTGAATGTTGAATGGTATTCGCGCAAGACTACTGATATGCTCCTGAATTATCCTATGGCCCTTTCTACAGGATTTAGCGGATATGACGCAAATACAGGAAGTCTTATAAATAAAGGTATTGAATTTTCGGTTTCAGGAGTTCTCCTCGACAAAAAGAATATACTGTGGCGTGCAACTGTGATAGGAACCTCAATAAAGAACAAAATTCTGGAACTTACAACTGAGTCTCCGAGCTATCAGAGCGGACAGCACAGATATGAAGAGGGCCGTCCTATCTATACATTCTATATGCCAAGATTTGCGGGTGTGAATCCTGAGACAGGAGCAGAGCAGTGGTATGCTTATGAGAGTATGGATGAAAATGGTAATGCAGTAGGGGAGTATATTACTGAGGATTATTCAAAAGCCACAGCATCACGCTACTATTTAGGCAGTCGCATTCCTAAATTCAACGGCTCGTTCGGAATGGATTTCGAACTATTCAAAAATATTGATATAAACATCCTTACAACTTTTTCTTTGGGCGGAAAAGTTTATGATTCGGTATACAAAGAACTAGTATATCCTAGCCAATATGCACGCGCAATTTCGTCGGATGTCCTCGATAGATGGCAGAAACCAGGTGATATTACAGATGAACCGAGAATGTCAATAACTTCAGCATCGGCTAATATCTCAGACAGATTCTTGATAAATGCTTCATATTTTACAATCAAGAACATAACAATCGGTTATACCTTGCCTCAGAGGATATCAAAGAAAATAGGAGCTTCAAAGGTGAGGATATATGCATCTCTTGACAATCTGAAGACCTTCTCGCACCTTAATGGTATGAATCCTCAATACAATATAGGAGGTTCAACAACCTATATCTATGCTCCGAGCAGGACTTCATTAATTGGTTTGAATCTTGAATTTTAAATAAGAACACGTAAATATGAATCATATGAAAAAGTTACTTACATATATATTAACAGGCATTGCTTTAGTGAGCCTGTCTATTTCATGCTCGGAGGATAAATTGGAGACGGCCCCAACAACAGCCGTTTCTGGTTCCAGTATGTTTGACAATGCAACAGCTGCACTTGTTCCTCTAAATGGTATTTATGCTTCAATGCACATGCATGGCTGGTGTACAACCGGTAACCATACACAGGCATTTGCCCTCAGAGCCTGTAATTTTGCAGCCGATGCTATGGGCGAAGATATAGTATTTGCAAAACAGAGAGGTGGCGGCTGGTTCTATAATGAACATACCTATACTATTAAAGTGAAGTGGAATACAACTACATGGCGTCCATACGATTTGTGGAAACAGTTCTATACATACATTACAAATGCAAATTATATAATTGCAGCAAAAGAGACTATGCAGGGTTCTACAGCTGATGTAAATTATATAATAGGACAGGCTTATGCAATTAGAGGAATGAGCTACTTTATGTTATCTCAGTGGTTTGCAAGGACTTATAAAGGTCATGAGAGTGATCCATGTGTCCCTATATATCTCAGTCCGAGTGTTGCTGGAACACAAGGACAGCCTCGTGCAACAGTACAGAAAGTTTATGATGTAATCAATTCAGATCTTGACAGTGCCATTGTAAGGTTGAAAAACAGTTACGAGCATACACATATTTCACATCTCGACTACTATTCGGTCAATGGAATCAAGGCAAGAGTTGCCCTTGTAACCAATGACTGGACCACAGCAAGGGATTGCGCGAGAATTGCAAGAAGCAAAACCAGCGTAGGTGAGAAGGATGATATTTTGTCGGGTATGAATAGCCTGGATAAGAAAAATGTAATGTGGGGTGCGGTAATTACAGAAGACCAGACCGATTATCAACGCAACCTGTTTGCACATTTGGATACAAGAGGACAGCACGGAACCCGTCAGCCTAAGCATATCAACCCACAACTTTATGTGAAAATGGGTGAAAATGATATAAGAAGAGACTGGTTCAAAGCTGAGGCCAATTCAAAAATAGAGGGAGGTTATCAGTACCAGCAATATAAATTCTTATATGCAAAACCTGAAACATATATGGGTGACTATATCTTTATGAGACATGAAGAGATGTTGCTTACAGAGGCTGAAGCTGAGTGCCGTTTGGGTAATGAAACAGCTGCAAAAGGTCTTCTTATGGAGCTTATGTCGAAACGTGATTCCGATTATAAGTGTGACAAATCAGGCACAGCCATGAATGCTCTGACCAATGACTGGAGTGGTTCTTTGCTTGAGGAGATTATTATCCAGAGACGTATTGAACTTTGGGGTGAATTCGGTAGAATTTATGATATTCGCCGACTCAAACAAGGTTTTACAAGATCTACCAAACAGGGATTTCTTACAGCCGCAGCGTCTGCTTCTATTGGAAATGTTACCAATCCGGACACTTATGCATGGGTGCTGCCTATACCACAGAAAGAGTTTGATGGAAATGCTGCATTGGACATTGCTGTAGACCAGAACCCATTGGATGACGGAATATAGTTAATATAATCAGAAAGAATAGCTATCTTAGTAGACAGAATTAAAAATATTCAAGCTATGAGAAAAGTAATAGTATCTGTTATATTGCTTGTTTGCTGCTATTTGCAGACAGGCAAACTGTTCGCACAAGAATTCAGCGATTTCCAGCAAGTTGCAAAGAGTGATATAAATATCATACTGCACCAGCATTTGTCTGATATTTGTTATATGGATATTGTGAGACTTGCCGGCCCTCCAAAAGCAGTACAGCCAAAACGTTCAAGTCTATTTCTGGATACATTGAAAGGTAATCCGCTTAAGTTTTACTCATATGTATTCATTCCAAAGAAGGTAAAACAGAACAAGAAATATCCGTTACTTGTTTTTCCTCATGGTGGCATTCACGGAACATTCGGTACATCATATATTCATATAGTAAGGGAGATGGTTGCCCAGGGTTATATTGTTGTGGCTCCTGACTATAGGGGAAGTACAGGATATGGAAAATCATTCTATCGGGCTATAGATTATGGTGGACTTGAAAATGAGGATGTTCTTGCAGCACGTGATTATATGGTTGAAAATTATTCAATCGTAGATCCCGAAAGAGTTGGTATAATGGGTTGGAGTCATGGCGGTATGATAACTCTCATGAATGTATTGAGATATCCTCAAAAATATGCGGTAGGTTTTGCTGGAGTTCCGGTAAGTGATGTGGCATATCGCCTTACATATCAGGCAGCCGATTATATAGATAATTTTACTCCTAAGTATCATGTAGGAGCCACTCCTGCTGAGAATCCGCAAGAGTATGCACGCCGTTCACCGGTTACATATGCAAAAGATCTGCAGGTACCGTTATTGATAACAACCTGCCTGAATGACGATGATGTGAGCCATACAGAAGTGCAGAGGATGATTGATGCCCTCAAGGCAAACAATAAGCAGTTTGAGTATAAGGTATACCCTAAAATGCCAGGTGCGCACCAATTTGACAGAATCGATACAAAAGAGGCTTGTGAGATACGTTACAAAACGTGGAAATTCTTGGAGCAGTACCTGAATCCTCCATTCAAATTCAAATCATACAACGATATGAGAAAGGCCGGATTCCGGTATTATTAATGGTTATGTATAAGTATATGGCTAATATTGCGGGTACGTGTATGCTAATCAGACGCGTGCTGATATGGAGCATCTTGTTTGTGGCTGTGTCGTGTTCTTCAAAATCTGATACTCTCCCTGAAAATAATGGTTCGCAGGGAGGTTCCTCTGATGCTTTTATGCGTAGAGTTGAGGTGACAAATTATGTGGAATACCGGACTGGAAATGCTCCATTGATTATCTCGGTGCCTCATGATGGGACAACTACAGATGCTGCACTTGTATTGCGGACAAAAGAAAATTGTCCGGACCCATCATTTTCAACAGCTCAAGATATCTATACAACTGAACTGGCTGATCTGATAGACTCTGTATTTAGAGCTAAAACAGGAAAATATCCTTATATGGTTATAGGCAGGGTGAGCCGTAAGTATGTTGATTTCAATAGGGAGCAGAAATATGCAGTTGTGGCAGGCTCTACAAAAGGGGTAGGAATATACAATACCTACCATAACAGAGTCAAGGCGGCTGCAGATTCTATAAGCAAAAAAAATGGAGCCGGGCTCCTTTTGGATATACATGGGCATTCGCATGAAATACAGCAGATAGAGCTTGGTTATCTGCTCAAATCATCAATTTTGAATCTTGATGATGCAACTCTTGCAGCAGATGAAAATTATGCATATAAGTCGAGTATATATAATCTTGTGAAAAATAATAAGAGCGGTTCTACATTTACAGCTCTTTTGCGAGGAACATATTCATTCGGTTCTTATCTGTATAAAAATGGTTTGGCTTGTATTCCTCATTCGGCAAATCTTTCCCCAGGAGATTCTCCATATTTTAGCAGTGGAGAGATAACTCAAAGACATGGGTCTTCGCAAGGAAGTGGCGTAATAGATGCTATTCAATGTGAATTCAACAGGAATGCCAGAGAAGAGGTGAACCGCAAGAATACAGCTGAAGCCTTTGTGGCAGCTGTACTTGAGTATATGGAAAAACACTACAAATTATAATCGGCATTATAACAGTACTATAAAATAAAGGAGGGCGACTAAATATCGCCCTCCTTTGTTTTATCAGTTTATGTAATCTGATTTCAAATTATTTTGTAGTACGGCCAGGATATACTTTCAATGCCTCCTCAAGACATTTCAAAGCATTCTTCAAATCCTCAACTTTAAGAACGTATGCCATACGAACTTGGTTGGTACCTTTACCTTTAGTTCCGTAGAAACCTGCAGCAGGAGCAACCATTACAGTCTGACCCTCGTATGAGAACTCCTCAAGAAGCCATTGTGCAAATTTGTCTGCATCATCAACTGGAAGCTCTGCGATAGTGTAGAATGCACCCATAGGCATAGGAGAGAATACGCCAGGGATCTGGTTAAGACCATTTACCAAAGTATCTCTTCTCATGATATACTCAGCTTTAACAGCGTCGAAGTATGATTTAGGAGTAGCAAGAGCACCCTCAGCAGCGATCTGACCGTATGAAGGAGAACACAAACGTGCCTGAGCATATTTAAGTACACCTTTCATAACCTCTTTGTTTTTGGAAACGATAGCACCGATTCTTACGCCGCAAAGGCTGTATCTTTTTGAAACTGAATCCAAAAGGATAACATTCTCCTCAAGGCCAGGGATATGCATGCATGAGTAGTGAGGCTCCTCAGTGTAGCAGAACTCTCTGTAAACCTCATCAGAGTAGATGTACAAACCATGTTTTTTAGCAATCTCACCAAGTTGGATAAGAGCCTCTTTTGTATAAAGTGTACCGGTAGGGTTACCAGGATTACAAATGAGGATACCTTTTGTCTTAGGAGTGATATGTTTCTCAAACTCCTCAATTGCAGGAAGTTTGAAACCCTCTTTGATCTCACATGAAATAGGAACCAATTTTACGTCGTTCTGAACTGCAAATGCGTTGTAGTTTGTGTAGAAAGGCTCCATAACGATAACCTCGTCACCAGGATCACAAGTAACTGCAAGAGCAAATTGAACAGCCTCTGTACCAGAAGAGGTAACGATAAGGTCAGCAACCTCAATGTTGATGCCAACGCTTGCGTAGTATTTAACCAGACCCTCTCTGTATGAAAGGTTTCCTGCAGAGTTTGAGTACTCAATAACTTTAAGATCTGCATTTTTTACAGCCTCAAGAGCTTGTGGAGAGGACTCGATATCAGGTTGTCCGATGTTCAAGTGGTAAACTTTTACTCCTCTTTTTTTAGCTGCATCAGCATATGGCACCAATTTTCTGATTGGAGAAGCAGGCATTGCCTGAGCTTTTTTAGAAAGTGTAAGCATAGTGTATAATCTGTTTTAAGTATTTATTAAATCAGTTAATAGTTTCCGTTATTGTCTTTAAATCTATTTCCAGTTTGCCAGAGCTTTCATGAAACCCTCAATTTTTGGCTGCATCTGAGATGTGCGTGCCGCAAAATTGTTTGTAAGGATAGCAAACCTTATAAGGCCCTGTTTCTTGTTCCCCTGAACATAACCTGCATAGCAACGTACATTTGCGAGCGAACCGCTCTTTGCATGTATCCTTCCTTTTATATTCTGGTCTTCATCCTTGAGAACACTCTTTAAAGTTCCGGGGCCGCCAGGCACAGGGAGACTGTTAAAGAATTCAGCAAATATACCACTTTCCTGCATTTTTTCGTAGTAATTGCAGAAAAACTTTGGAGAAACATAATTTTGTCTCGACAGACCACTGCCATCCTCCATTGTGAAGCCCTCTGTATCAACACCCATCTCCTCAAGAACTCTGTTGAGGGCAACAATTGAAGAGTCGTAGCTGCCTGTTCCTGTAAGCTCTTTTCCAATGGTTTTGAGGATTGTTTCAGCATACATGTTGTTGCTTATGCGGTTTGTTACATTCACAATTTTCCACAATTCAGGAGAGTAGGTCTCGGTTATAGGAATTCTTGCCTGATCTGCTTTTTGCTCAATATCTTTGATGTCCAATATCTCAGGAAGGCTCTCTATGCCGTTCTTGAGAAGATACTCTCTGAAGTGGTATCCGCAGCTGAGGTGAGGGAAACGGTTTGAATTGGTTTCATTTACAACGCCTTTGTCAACGGCAAGGCTTCCGGTATACTGGCTTGCGCAAACCATATCCTGAACATAATATGCACATTGGTTTCCGGTTTTGGCCTCTCCTGTAACCAAGTCGTTTATAACCTCAAGACCAGGAACTTGCGGATAAACAGCAGTTACCACCACTTTGTCTCCAGCCTTTTCGCCAGGGGTGAGTTTGAAATTCTGGCGGTTCTCATAGAAGCTTAGACCGCTGGCTGCCGGGCCGTATGATGCACCAAAGTTGCCCCAAGACCATGAGTCCGGCATCTGCTCACGTACAAAATATGAATCATCTACAATGATATTTCCGTCGATTTTGGTAATTCCAAGATCTTTGATGGCTTTGGTCCAAACACCGAAAATCGAATCTATGGCAAATGCCAAAGTGTCTGATGAACCGAGTGTCGGGTCACCTCCACCTATAATTATGATGTCACCGTCGAGGATATTGTCTGCAATTTTTCCAGTATAGGCAATTCTTGTTGTATATTTGAAATCCTTGCCCAAAGCATTCAGGCCCACACCGGTGGTGATGGTTTTCATTGTTGATGCGGTAAGCATCGGAAGGTTTGAGTTCCACTCGGCAACTTTGTTTCCGTTCTGGTCAACGGCCAGTATTCCGATTATGGCATTTTTGAAGAAAGGATCTGTCTTTAATTCCTTGTCGATGTAATTCTGTGCCTTGCTCTGTGCAAAAGCAGCTGTGGCAAAGCTTGATAGAAGCAAAAATACAAATAGAAATTTTTTCATATTGAATCGATTACAAATTATCTTACAAAGTTAACAGAATTTATTTGAAAAGGCGAATTATAGTTTTAAATCTTCTTATTAGTATATTTTTGGAAAAATATATATAAAAATGGGTGATTGGGCTGTTATTTGGGGTATGTTTTTGAAAAAATATATCAATTTTTGTAAAAATATGTGGTTTTGTGGGATATTTTTTGCGATATATGCATATATTTGTCCAATATTTAATATTGAAGCATATGGCAAATATCCGTAAAAAAGCGTTGGAAGAGTTTACAACCAGAAATGCCGGGAGATTTTATGTAGAAGAGCGTCCCATATCCGAGTTTTTCGGACAAAATGTATTTGACCTGGAGAAGATGAAGAGATATCTGTCGGGTGAAGCATACAAGGCGGTTGTTGATGCAATTGAATTTGGTGAGAAGATAGACCCGTCACTGGCCGATCAGATTGCCTCCGGAATGAAGTCATGGGCGGTGCAGATGGGTGCTACACACTATACTCACTGGTTTCATCCGCTTACAGATGCCACTGCAGAGAAGCATGAAGCTTTTGTGGATTCCCTGAAAGGCGGCGGAGTTTTTGAAAATTTCAAGGGTAGCACTCTCATACAGCAGGAGCCGGATGCTTCAAGTTTTCCAAACGGAGGTTTGAGGAATACATTTGAAGCGAGGGGTTATACAGCATGGGATCCCGGTTCGCCTGCATTCATAATAGACCAGACACTCTGTATTCCAACAGTATTTGTTGCCTATACCGGAGAGTCTCTCGACCAGAAGACACCACTGCTCAAATCTATACATGCCCTCAATAAGGCTGCGGTTGCAATCTGCAAAATGTTCGACAAGAATGTTGTGAAGGTCAATAATATGCTCGGAATAGAGCAGGAGTACTTTTTGGTTGATGAGGCATTCTACAGATCCAGGCCAGACCTTATGATCTGCAACAGAACACTTATTGGACATACTGCAGCAAAGGACCAGCAGCTGGAGGACCACTATTTCGGGGCAATTCCGAACCGTGTGATGGCATTTATGAAAGACTTTGAGACAGAGGCATATAAGCTGGGTATTCTCTTGAAAACCAGACATAATGAGGTGGCTCCAAACCAGTATGAATTTGCTCCTGTGTATGGAGAGGCAAATATCTCTGTAGACCAGAATCTGATGATGATGATTATCATGAAAAAGATAGCCAAGAAGCATAAGCTCAAGGTGATTTTTCATGAAAAACCTTTTGCCGGAGTCAATGGTTCGGGAAAACACTGCAACTGGAGTCTGGTTACCAATACCGGCGTTAATCTTCTCTCTCCGGGCAAGACTCCGAGAACAAACCTGCAGTTCCTCAGCTTTTTTGCAGCAGTGATAAGGGGTGTTTATGAGCATCATGCGTTGCTGATGGGCAGTGTGGCCTCTTTGAGCAATATGTACAGGTTGGGAGGAGGGGAGGCGCCTCCTGCAGTGATGAGTGTCTTTATTGGAGAGACCCTGTCGAGGCTTGTTGAGTCGATAGAGAAGCTTACTTCAAAGAATCTTACAAGTGTCTCGGACAAGGAGGTGAAGGTGCGCTCCAAACTGCACATTGTAAATCAGATACCTGAGATATCACCCGACAATACAGACCGTAACCGTACTTCACCATTTGCATTTACCGGAAACAGGTTTGAATTCAGGGCTGTGGGCTCTTCGTGCAATGTGGCCTCATCCATGTTTATATTAAATGGTGTTGTGGCTGAGCAGCTGGAGCGTTTCAAGAAGCTTGTGGATGCTGCAATGGCTGAGGGGCTGAGTCAGGACAAGGCGATGATGAAGGTTATAAGACAATTCCTTGTCGAGTCAAAGAAAATAAGGTTTGAGGGCAACGGATATAGTGAGGAGTGGCATGCAGAGGCGGAAAAACGTGGCCTCAGAGGTATAAAAAATGCTCCTGATGCATTCAAAGAGTATATATCGGAATCTTCGGTGAGAATGTTTTCAGGACAAGGGATACTCTCGGAAAGGGAGGCGCACGCCCGTTATGAGGTGCTCAATGAAACTTATGTGAAGAAGTTGCAGATAGAGGCGCGGGTTCTGGGTGATCTCACAACCAACCACCTGATTCCTACCGCAATATCATTTCAGAATTCGCTGATAAATAATGTAAAGGGAATAAAGGAGCTCTTCCCTGATGAATATGCCCTGATGTGTGCAACGCAGCTTGAGCTCATCAGAAAAATTTCAGGCTATATAAACCAACTGCATAAGGATGTGGATGATATAGTGGAAGCCAGAAAGGTTGCCAACAGAATAGAGGCTATAACAGAGCGTGCTGCCGCATATTACCAGACAGTATTCCCTCATATGGATACAATAAGGCGCATTGCCGACGAACTGGAGATGGTAATTGATGATGAATTGTGGCCATTGCCTAAATATAGGGAGATGCTCTTTTTCAGATAGGCACGACAGATATTGATAAAAAGTGGGGCGATGCTCCACTTTTTTTTATGTGTTTGAGAAATAAACACTAATTTTGAGGGTTAAAGCGAAAAATAATTTTTTATGCAAACTTCTAAAGACAACAGATATGCACTGCGCGGAGTCTCTTCTGCGAAAGAGGATGTGCACGCAGCTATTAAAAATATTGATAAAGGCTTGTTCCCCAAGGCTTTCTGTAAAATAGTGCCTGACTATATGAGCGGGGATCCCGAGTATTGCCTGGTTATGCATGCAGATGGTGCCGGTACAAAATCGTCACTTGCCTACATGTATTGGAAAGAGACCGGTGATATGAGTGTATGGGACGGCATTGCCCAGGATGCGATTGTGATGAATACAGATGACCTTCTCTGTGTGGGAGCTGTTGATAATATAATGCTCTCGTCAACAATCGGCCGCAACAAGCAACTTGTGCCAGGAGAGGTTATCAGCCGCCTGATAGGGGCTTCACAGAAATTCTCAGAAACAATGGCAGGACATGGAGTGAACATGATCCTTACAGGTGGAGAGACCGCAGATGTCGGAGATCTTGTACGCACTATAATTGTAGACAGCACAGTCTGTGCAAGAATGAAACGCTCCGATGTTATAGACAATGCAAATATTAAGGCAGGTGATGTTATAGTGGCTTTGGCCTCTTATGGAAAGGCTGTGTATGAGACTGAGTACAATGGTGGAATGGGTAGCAATGGCCTCACATCGGCACGTCATGATGTCTTTGGAAAATATCTTGTAGAAAAATATCCGGAAAGTTACGATTCTTCTGTTCCTGAGGAACTTGTATATTCGGGAACCAAAAAGTTGGACGAAATCGATCCTGTTACCGGCCTTACATACGGTAAGCTTGTCCTTTCACCAACAAGAACCTATGCTCCTGTTGTTAAAGAGGTGCTCGACAAATACAGAAAACAGATCGACGGTATGATCCACTGTTCAGGCGGTGCCCAGACAAAGATTCTCCATTTTGTGGATGATTTGAGAATTATAAAGGACAACCTCTTTGAGACACCGCGTCTGTTTGAGGTAATCCAGCAAGAGTCCGGCACAACTTGGGAAGAGATGTACAAAGTCTTCAATATGGGACACCGCATGGAGTTCTATGTTCCTGGAGAGATTGCAGAGGATATAATTGCAATTTCACAGAAATATGGAATTGATGCAAAAGTTATAGGTCGTGTTGAGGCTTCACAAACATCAGAGGCAGAAGTTGTCCTCACCAGCAGTCATGGTAAATTTATTTATAAAAAGTAGAAGAGTTATGAGATATTTGGCCATATTGTCGCTTGTAGCGCTGCTATGCAGCTGCAATGCAAAAACGAAAACAGATGAGCAGGTAAAACTTACACCAATAATGGAGAAGGCCCTGTTCGACAAACAGTCGCGTTTCTATGCAAATTTTGAGCAGTTCCCTGCAGAGAGGAAACTGTTGCCGATTGGAGTGTTCGATTCGGGTACAGGCGGACTTACAGTGCTGGAGGTCATGCTGTCGCTGGATAAGATGGATAACATAACTGGAGAACTTGTATCAGATGGTATTCCTGACTTTTCAGGAGAAAATTTCCAGTTCCTCGGTGATATGGCAAATATGCCTTACGGAAACTATGCTGCCGAACATAAAGAGGATTTCTTCCAGGAACTTGTTGTGAAGGATGCGCTCTTCCTTTTGGGCGACAAATATTATAAAAACCCTATGGACAAGGCTCCTGAAGGAGAGAAAGAAAAGGTTAAAATTCTTGTAATTGCTTGTAATACAGCAACTGCATGGGGATTGGACGATATTCAGACAATGCTCGACCAGAGCGGTACAGGCATTAAAGTGATAGGTGTGATAAATGCCGGTGTAAATGCACTTTATTCAAATTTGATAAAGAGCAATACAACAGAATCAACCGTTGGTGTGCTTGCAACAAAAGGTACAATATCATCAAATGCATATGAGAGGACAATCCGCGAACTGCAGCCGGAGAAGAAGTATGAAGGCACAATCAATGTTGTAAACCATGCCTGTGCAGGATTCGCAGAATCTGTAGATCAGGAGAAGGATTTTGTAAATGTTTCACTCACCGCTCCAAGAGCTGATTACAGAGGACCTAAGATGGGTACCGGTGATGATGATATAAAGAGGGAGCTGCTTCCTGTATACAACTTCTCTTATGCCGACAATGCAATCCTCTACACAAAAGAGGGCGACAATTACACAGCGTTCCAGCTGAATTCAGCCGCCAACTATGCCCGCTTCCATCTGGTTACACTGCTCGAAAAACACCGTAAGAGCGGAAACACTGTGCCTATGAAAAATATAATTCTCGGCTGTACACACTATCCGTTTCTTCTTGATACCCTTGTAAAGGCTGTTGAAGAGTTGAGAGCATATGAGGTGAATGGAAAACATATTTATAATGAGTTGCTTGCAGAAGATCTTGAGTTTATAGATCCTGCATTGTTCACTGCAATTGAGTGTTATCAGGCCCTTAGAGCCGACAAGAATCTTGCATTGCGCACAGTTGACGGAAAGGTTGACGCCTACATATCGGTTCCTGCTTACGGCCTTACTCCAGGCTCTGTTGATGAAGCCGGTAACCTCACTTATGACTTCAAATATGGCAGGGAGTACGGCACAGAGGATATGACAACTGTATTTGTACCTATCTCCAGAAGGTATGTAAGCAAAGAGAACTTGAACAGACTGGAGGCATTGGTTCCATATTCATATGGTGCCATAAGTAAAATGATGGAGTAACATTATAATGGCTTATGCTAAGAATATAACCTCTGCAGAGCTTGAAGGATTGGAGTTTGTCTCTTTTCCCGGCAGCATACATGTTATAGAGGAGAAGGATGGGGAGTTTGATGCTGCAATCAAGTATCTGTCGTCGCAGAAGGTATTGGGCTTCGATACCGAAACCAAACCATGCTTTGTACCAAAGGTGCCACGCAATAAAATGGCCATACTGCAGCTTGCAGGGGAGGAGAGGGCCTATATTTTCAGATTGCAGCAGATAGGTGTGCCTGACAAGCTGGCACAATTGCTTGCAGACAAGAAAATACTTAAAATCGGAGCGGCTGTACATGATGATATCAAAGGTCTGCGCAGCTACAATGATTTTGAACCCGACGGTTTTGTAGATCTTCAGAGACTTGCCGGAGAGTATGGCATTGAGGAAAAGAGCGTGAGGAAAATGGCGGCAATAATCATTGGAAAAAGGGTTTCCAAGTCGCAGCAGCTTTCCAATTGGGAGAGCGCGCAGCTCTCTGAGGCGCAGCTTAAATATGCAGCAATAGATGCATGGGTGTGTCTTCAGATGTACAAGAAGCTCAAATGCATTCCGTAAAAATCAGTTTAAACTGCAAACAGTTTGGCAGATGGCAAAAATCGTATTGAAAAAAGGAAAGGGTGAATCATTAAAGAGATTCCACCCTTGGGTATTCTCGGGCGCCGTACACAAGATGGTGCTTGGAAAGAAAGAAGAGGAACCCTCTGAAGGTGATATAGTTGAGGTATACTCACACGATAATGAGTATTTGGGCAAGGGACATTACCAGGTAGGCTCAATTACTGTTAGAATATTGACATTCGACAATGTTGAAATCAACTCAGATTTCTGGTATAATATGCTCCTGAATGCATATAGGGAGAGAGAGGCTCTCTCCTTTGCAGAAGAGGGACCACAAAAGACAACAGCATACCGTCTGGTTCATGGAGAGGGCGATTTTCTTCCAGGACTTATAATTGATATATACGGTAGTGTGGCTGTAATTCAGGCTCACTCTGCAGGAATGTTCCTCAGCCGTAACGAAATAGCGGAAGCACTCAAAAAGATATATGGCAGCAGACTGTCGGCAATATATGATAAAAGTGCGGCAACTGCTCCATTCAAGGCCGGACTTGATTTGAATGATGGTTTTTTGTGGGTAGCAGATGGCATTGAGGAGCCTGTTGAGGATGTTGTATATGAAAATGGCAACAAATTTATTGTCAATTGGGTAGAAGGTCAGAAAACAGGATTTTTCCTCGATCAGCGCGACAATAGGGCTCTTGTGGGCAAATATGCTGCAGGAAAGAGAGTGCTCAATCTCTTCTGTTATACCGGAGGATTTTCAATCTATTCACTGGCCGGTGGAGCGGAGAGTGTGGATTCGGTAGACAGCTCCAAAAAGGCAATGGAACTTGTAGACCGTAATGTGGAGCTGAACGGCAGCCGGTATGTAGAAAAGCATACCTCTTATTGTGATGATGCAATTGAATTCATGCGCAACTGCGGGGCAGACAAATATGATATGATGATTGTGGATCCGCCTGCATTTGCAAAACACAGGGGTGCGCTCGACAATGCCTTGCGTGCATACAAGAGACTCAATGCCCTGGCAATAGAGAAGATAAAGAGCGGAGGTATAATATTTACCTACAGTTGCTCTCAGGTGGTTGACAAGCATGCCTTTGCCCTGGCCGTATTCTCTGCAGCAGCACAGACCGGCCGAAAGGTGAGGATATTGCACCGCCTAACCCAGCCGGCAGACCATCCTGTAAATATCTATCATCCGGAAGGTGAGTACCTGAAGGGCCTTGTGCTATATGTAGAATAATATTTTATCAAGCAATCCTATAATAGTGTAAAATGGAATCACTTACCATAACAGCATCCGACAAGGCCGGAATTTATGAAGAGATTCTGCCTCAAATAAAGGAAATCACCTCTGGTGAGAGTGATATTGTGGCAAATACCGCAAACATTGCAGCAATCCTCAAGGAGGCCTTCGGCTTTTTCTGGGTAGGTTTCTATTTTGTAAAGCCGAGCGGAGAGAACAGTATAAACAGTACCGAAAATGGCTCAGAACTTGTTCTTGGACCGTTCCAGGGCCCTTTGGCCTGTACACGTATAAAATATGGCAGAGGCGTTTGCGGAAGTGCCTGGAAGGAGAAAAAGAGCCTTGTAGTACCCGATGTGGAGCAGTTTCCGGGACATATAGCGTGCAGTTCGCTGTCGCGTTCAGAAATAGTGGTGCCGGTATTTGCAAAAGATGGAGCAGGCAACCTTTTGGACGAGGTTATTGCAGTTATTGATATAGACAGCAAGGAGCTCTCTACATTTGACCAGACTGATGCCCTCTATCTGGAGCAGCTTGCACAGATGATTTGAATTTGATTGTAGAATATGAATAGAGTAGGAAAAATATTTGCGGCAATAGCCCTCTCTTTGGCAGTGTCGTGCATTTCAGACAAAACTATGGAGGGCGACGGAACAATAGTGGGAGTAGGGGATACCATTCCCGATTTCTCTGTGCAGATGAATGATGGTACAACCGTAACCGGCTCTTCTCTGAGGAGCGGTGTGAGTTGTATAATGTTTTTTCATACAGAGTGTCCCGACTGCAGCAAAACTCTCACCCAGATGCAGCCTGTATATAATAAATATGCTCCTGAAGGGGTGAAATTTGCCCTTATAAGCCGCGAAGAGCCTCAGCAGCAGGTGAGTGCACATTGGAATGAAAATGGCTATACAATGCCTTTTTCTGCCCAATCAGACAAAAGTGTCTACAATCTCTTTGCAACCCATACAGTGCCGAGAGTATTTATCTGCAAAGGCGGAACAGTGCAGGCTCTCTTTACAGATTCCCCTCCGCCAACCTATGAGCAGATCAGTGGTGAGCTCAACAAAGCATTAGGAAAATAAGAGTTATACCAATAAAAGAATACGGCCGGATCAAAATCACTTGACCCGGCCGCTCTGTTTATATGTAACTCCAACTATTCTGCTGCAACCTCTTCGGTAAGTACAACATTAGAATTGTTATACAACTCCTCAAGGCTGTCTATTGTTGCAGAGTAGTATTTGCCTCCGATTGATGTGATGAGCTTTATAGGATCATTTATCCAGTAGAACTCATACTCTTTGCGGAGCTTCAACTCATATTTGCCATCTTCTGTAACATTCATAGAACCGATACGGCTTCCGTTGAACTCACGTGTGAATGAGATAAACTGTCCGGCAGGAACATCTGCAGTGCCATATTTGATTGTGCCGGTAATAGGCGTATTCGAAACTCGGAATGTTTTGGAATGGTATACAACCTGATCATTATTTGAACTGATTGTAATGTTTCCTGTGCTTACAATATCTTTTGTCTCAAATATTATAGTCTTGCGCTCACCTGCCTGGTTTGCTCCGGTAGCATCGGCTATTTTTACAGCAGAATTATTCCAGAAGGCTCTCTCGGTCTCTCTGTCTGGGTCAACTCTGTAGACGAATTTGCCGTTGCCAAGATCTTCCAATTTTGCTTTTGAAGCTACTGTAGCAGGAAGAGAACCATCTGCGTTTTTCTCAAACATTGCAACAGTTTTGCCCTCTATATTTGTATTGTCACCTGAGACAAGTTTAAGCATAGGAGCATCGATATAAATCTCAAATCCTGTACCGAAAGGATCTACAGATACAGCGTTCTCTCCATTTTTGGCAGCAAAGCTGGTAATGTCGAATGAAACGGCAACTTTCTGGTCGGGCAGATATGTAAACTGTATATCATCCAAAACCTCATTTGCAGGTGTTACATTCTCTGCCAAATTTGCATCGTTATCTACAAAGTTTCCAGAGTTGTTAATTTGTGCCGCAAATCTGAAAGGACGGTAATTTGCAAGTTCAAATGTAACTGATCGGAATGTCTGTCCATTATAATTATTGTTTTCATTAATTACAGATTTCGAGTTTTTATGATTTGAAGCAACACGCACAACCTCTGCACTTTGAGCTTTATTTGTCTCCATATATATTGCAAACTTGCCATCAGAAATTGCTGTACGAGGGTAGAATCCGAAGACACGGCCTCCTGTTCCCCATACATCCTCATCATAAGGTTTGAAACTGCAGTCAAACTGGGATGGATCCACTCTTGAATCTGAGTCTGTGTAATTGTCGAGATTTGATGAGAAGAGCAGGAACTCATCAGTTGTTGCCAATGCTACACCTGCATTAGAAGCATTTTGGGCTGCAATATTGAATGTAATTGGAGCATAACGCTTCTGTGGAACAAGGATGTAGTTGATGGCTTCAACTGTACCTGCCTCTGCATTCTTCGACAACATATTCTCCACAACAAGTACATTCTTCTCCTCGGTAAATGTTACAGGTTTCTGAAGGTTGTAAAAGTTTTCTGCCTCCAGAGTGATATATTTTACTTCGTCTTGAGTGGTTCCAATGATATTTTCCATGTAGAGACGATGGATTCCGGTTTTGTTTACAGTGTATACATATTTGTATCCGAAATCGTCGCTAGTTCCGTCACCATCCAGGTCTGTAGTACCGTAACCGCTTTCACCTCTTCTGATAACAGGGAGTATCTGGCCCGATTCAGAGCGGATATCCAAATCATTTACCGATACGAGTACATTCAATGGGAATAGCTCTGCAGGGCAGGTTTCAGGAATTGTAAATACCAATGTTACATTCTCTCCTGAGCC
The DNA here is from genome assembly GCA_017935505.1 of Bacteroidales bacterium. Classification (GTDB taxonomy): domain Bacteria; phylum Bacteroidota; class Bacteroidia; order Bacteroidales; family UBA932; genus Egerieousia. The sequence continues at coordinate 80,017 of JAGBHM010000024.1, forward strand.
TTTGTCGCCGGCCACAGCTCCATACACCTCAGTACTTACCCATGCAGGGATAAATTGCTGGGTCTTTACAGTTACAACCTTAATTTTTCTCTGCAGGTGACCATATTTCACGAGCAATGTTCCCTCGCGTTTCACATCATCACCAAGAGTATTCAAATTAAGAGTTATTGTGCCTTGGCCGTTTGCTGTTGAGAATGAAACCGCCGATCCGGCAAGATCAGGGTTGAGTGTAGATGATACTCTCTGATCGTCTTCTACCCAAGTAATTGAGAGATCGTCGGCATTCAACGCCTCTGAACCCAATTTCTCAACAAGGAATGTGAGGTTTACAGTGTTGTTGTCCTCTATATCATCTGCATTTACAACAATCTTTGTCTGGTCTACAGTGAGTCTGAAGCTTGCATTCTGCACAGATTTTACCTCGTCTGATATTGAGAGCCATATATTGTTTGTGGCAGGGGCATCCAATGCCTGTGCAAATGTAGGTACACCGTAGCTGAGGTTTCCAACAATATTGATCTCATAGTGGTGGTTTCTGCGTACAAGTACCTGCTCGCCATCATCATTGGTGAGGCTTACCTTATAATACATCTCACCTTGGGCAGTATTGTTTACAATATTCTGGCCTTTGATTATCACATCCACAGGGTCTGCACTCGAGTTCTGTGACTCAAAAATAAAGAGCTCCTGAGCTGTGCTTACATCCATAATGTCGCTCAGTTTGTCTTTGTTCTCTGGCAATGTAATGTAATTCTCTTTTGCCCAATGGATATTTGAACCATCTGCATTTGAGATAACAGCATATTCAGGATCGTATGTAGTACATTTGTAAGTAGGGAAGCCGTATGAATTATGGTAAGGGGCTACGGTTCCGAATGCTTGTGTATTACATACGGTGAAGCCGGTTACTTTAAAGTATGTACCGTCCCACTCCTTATCATCCTTAGCCTCAGTCTCCGCACCTTGTGAAACAACTGTAACTCTTGCCTGGTTTCTGAGCAGTACAATAGGATTATTTTCACCATTATAAGTTTTTGTGCTTCCTTCAGGACCTACAGTATAGCTGTCAGTTTTAGGATTGGTTTCAATTGTAATCCAGTCGAGAATGGCTTGTGATGTAGATCTGCCTGCACTTAAAGCATTGTCCTGATAAAGCTCATTTACATTTTCAGGAACCACAACGCGGGCCCAATAGATAATCATACCGGCACTACCCTCAAGAATGGACATTACCTCATCCTCTGACTTCTGGCGGAAATCCTCCTCCTTGAAAGGGGTCATATTCTGGTTTCCTACAAGATGCATAATTCTTGTGGTATTTGGAATGAAAGCATCGAAAATACCGCCAGCCTCTATGTCATCAAGCTCCTGCTCAATTGAAGCGGTGGCTGTTGAGATGAAGAGTCCATGCTGGTCGAAACAGAAGAGGGTCATGGTCTGCACACCCTTACCGTCTGGGTCAACCGCTTTAGTTCCCACCTTTATAGGATCTGGAGCAACCACATTCAGCTTCATCTTTATGAAATCACCGAATACTCCAACCTCACTATTGGTCTCACCTGGAATGTCAGGAATAATCTCTTCTCTTTGGCATCCCGCAATAGAGGCAAGGAGTGCCACTGTCATAACTATTTGAAATAATCTGTTTTTCATTGTCATTTTCCTTTTTATTCGGTTAATCCAATAGGAGTTGGTTCATTAAATGCATCCCTTACGCAGCGGACAGAGGTATTACCCGATACATTGCTGTAGCCACTTGCATTTTGCACGCCATCGTCATTTTTAGGGTTGAAGACAGGTCCACTTGCTGAATAATAGAAACCCGCGTTCAATAGATAGTCAATAGCCGCAGTAGCATCATTTTTATTCGAACTCTGCAATCCGATTATAATGCTGAGTTCTGCTTCAGTAGGTAGGCGCCAATCGTCATAAACTACTTTTTTCTGAACGCCATTTACAACTACTTGCTTGACTTCTACATAGTTGGCACAGTGGTAAGACAATACATCGTACATTTCATTCAGAACAGCCGCTTCTGAGGTGGCAAGATAATTCAGATTATCAACCGTTAGAACGCCAAGACGCGAAGCTGTCATAAATGATGGTGATACAAGATTAGCATTGGCCGGGCTGTCATCAGTAGTCTCGTATGTCATAGAATAATTGGTGCCACCATAATTAATCTCTTTTGTTCTGGTTACCATCTTCGGGATACCTACAGTATATTCTCCGGAAGTTGATGTTACTCTGATATGGTACATACGAGTGTTTTGACTTGAAGAGTTATCTCCTGTGGATACACTTCCGGCATTAGTACTTGACCAATAATATGTACTATATGGTGCAGTTCCTTCGTGATCTGCACTTGGCGAAGCAGATACTTTTGAATACCAGAATGAACCAGATGTGTTGGCTCCCCATCTAATTGCCTGGTGCATAGAATACTCACCATCATCATAACTGATGGCACTTATCCTGTCACCTCTTATATGATAAGTTGTGGCATGCGAAGATGAGTTTGGAGTTAATTTGAAATCATCGCGATACGAATACCAGCCCGGAGTGTTGGTTATGTAAATGGTAGGATACTGCTCTACATAGAAGGTTTCAGTAAGTCCTTGCTGGTTTGTAACTTTAAACTCCAGATAACGGATTGTATTGTAATGGGTAGGATTGCCATTGGCATCAACAATCGGTGAATTGATTGTTATTCCACCATTGAGTACATTTGCCTCAGCTGTTGCTGAAATTGTATTTTTAATGGCGTCGCTCAACTCCTTCGGCTCATTGTACTTGTTGTAATAGTATGCTGCGTACGGGTTCTCACTGCCATTTATGTTTTCCAATGTAATGCTTGTAATTGGAGATGATGATGAGAATGTGAGAGAGGTGGCATCGACGTTGGCGTTGTAGATGCGCACTGTATCTCTATTGAGCATCAAAAACTCTGGAGCATTTGAGTTATCTCCAACCTTGATTTCTGTTTCAATCCATGGAATTGTCACATACTCAATGTCTTGCAAGTCTATTGCAGAGCTTCTGTTCTCAGCTCCGGTAGCATTTATTGTAATGTTCACAATATAGCATGTGTTGCGCTCAAAGATATTCTCTTTGCTTAGCGGAACTTTATACCAGCTGTTTGGATGAACAGACTCCTTTGAATGGTCTGCAGAGTTGTCTTTGTTCCATTTCATAGGAATATTGAGAATCAAAGAGGTCTCTTTGGTCATTTCAGTATCGTTCCAGTCATTTGCATATGCATAACCGATTACAGTTATCTGATCATTTGCCTCAGACCAGATGTAAGAGTAATCATTGATGCCCCTGTCTCTTGTTGTAACTTTGTCGTTTACAGGATATTGTCTGTTTGCAGGTTCAAGAATATATGTTGCAACAGGAAGCTGGTAGAACGAATATATCGCACTTCCTGCATTGCCCGACTGATCATCAGCCTGAAGAGTTCTGTGGAACTCAACATCCTCGCCCTGTTTGATGTTTACAACTATTTTTGCAGCAGCTCTGCGGATTGTTGCTGAGAGTGTTGTATTTTCGGTATTGTTGCCATTGTATAGCACAACTGCTGTTGGGCTCTCCGGTTCTGATGTGCCCGAGTAGGCCACACCATCCATGAGGAAGAGCTCAGGAGCGGCTACGCCATTCTCCGAAACCGGATTTCCATCCTCTGTAAAACCTGTAAGATGAAGATTTACATCTTCTTGGATAATACGCTGCAAATCAGCCGCAGCATTTACACCTTGCAACTGCTCTGGAGTGCTTTTGCAGTTGGCAATCAGGTATACATAATATTTCTGGTTTGCACCAAATTCATTACGCCTTTTTGCTATAGAGAATGTACCTCCACCAAAATCGGGATTGCCGGTTTTGTCGATACGCTCGTAGTGGAAGATGGTTTTGGTATCATTATCGTTGAAGACAAATACATCTATCCAGGCAACTTTCTGCTCAGGATCTGTATCTGCAGATTTGGTAACAACGCTTGCGCCTGTGGTGGCAGATATAATGACATTGTTTTTGTCGGGAGCTACATTGTCAATTTCATCCACACCGGAGCAGGCGGCCAGTGCCGAAAATATGCAACAAGCTATATAATATTTAAGATTTCTCATCTCTCTTCAAGGTTATTGGTTATTACTGCTGCTAACTTGTTTTATTGAAATCCAGAACATGTCAGGATTGTCTTTTGTATTTCCGGTGGCGGTCCAAGGATAATAACAAACACCCTCGCCATCACCTTTATTTATTATCAGTAGCGGACTGGCCTCCTCGTTCCAGATAGGAGCGTAGGTAATACCCAATTTCACTACCTTATTTATATTGTTCTGGTTCTTTGCAACAACCACAATTTTGTAGAATCTGTTATCTTCAGCCTCAATATTGGCATCAGTAACGAGAATATCATAGTCTGCATGTGCTGCGCCGTTCTTGTCGATATTTGTATACACACGCACCTGATAGTCATCTGCGCTGGCATTTGTCAAAGTAGGTTTCCAGGTAACTCCAAGAGGACCTTCCATCATGAAGTAGCCTGTAAATGCTCCCTTCTCACCTGTATCATCGCTGTTGTCGAAGTATACAACAGGGTCAGAATTCGGAGGTGTTGCATTTATATCAGCGCTTGTAAGCAATTGTGTATGTACAGGAGCATCAAAATCAAGATTCCACTCTACATCATCCCACTCAGCCACAACATAATTTACATCAATCTGGCCGTCTGCACGTACAAGAGCATGTACCTGATAGTCGCGGTTACGCAGAATTGCATTAGGTATTGCAACATATCTTGTTATCGACTGGTTATTGTCTACAGTATACTCTATTTTATAGTAGAAACCGTCTCCTGTAGGAACGGCGTTGCCGTTGGTCTCATAATCCGCAGCATTGGTGCTTGCTGCAGTTGTCTCATGCAGGAAGTGTGCTCCAACATGTGTATAATAATTGTATGCAGTCTCGCCTGTTCCGATGGTTGGTCTGCTCTCCCGTACTTCTGTTACTGTAACATCAGAATTGACCAGATCATATGAACCCGCAGCTGTTGCAGACGGAGTTGTGCTTCCAAGCCATGCCGGAGTTGCTGTCATACTCTTATCGTTAAGGGTAGATGGAATATGTGATGAAAGAACCACACCATCCACAGGAATTTTATTACTGTGCAGCTCGAGGTTGGTAACCTTGAGATTGAAATTGCTGCTCATTTTGGCCATGAAGAACTGTGTCTTTGCAACAGCTCTGAATACAGGCATATCCAATTTAAGACAATTAGGATGGATATGCTGGTCTGTTACAGTGCATGTTGCCCAATGTGATACCGGCATAAGGGTAGGGGTTGCCGGATTCACTGTCTCTGTTATCGAAGAGTTGATAAGGGCCTCATTTGCAAATTTTGCACTGATCAGTTCCGAGTATTTGGTAGTTCTGCCGAGTGTCAAAGGATTACCGTTGGCATCAACTATAGAGCCGAATTTACCTTTGTTTATTACAGCAACAAGCACATAAGACTGGCTGCCTTCGCACATCGGAAGCTGTACATGAACATTTGTTGAGGTATATGTGCCGCCCGGCATGGTGGCTGTCCTCCAGCCTACCGGATCATCTTGAGTGACACTGTTTACTGTACCGTCCTGATTCAGCGAGCAGGTATATGCCCAGATCATGACATCCTCTATACCGTCGCCCTGTTGAGTTGATGACGAAGCTTTGGTAGATAGAGTCACTTGAACCTCAGCCTGATCAACCTTGTATGCCTCTTCTTTGATACAAGAGGTTACGGATGCGGCAATCAGAGCGCAAAGTGTTAGGTATCCAAATAGTTTTCTCATTGTCGTATCCTATTATTCGTTAATACTTTTGTTACCATAATCTGGAGTTACATCATTGACCATCCAGTCCGGAATAGTTACGGTTACGCCTATATTTTTGAATTCCACTACAATTGGAATAAGTACTTCCTGTTTTGATACATCAATCTGCGGATATTTGTTCAAGAAATCCGCAAGAGCCAATGTGTGCACCACTTCGCCTGTCTTTTTGTCGGCCAACTCAAATACTACATCTGAGTCCTTTGCGTGGCGCATTATATTGAAACGGCCGATATGGTTGCCGGTATTCTTCTCTACTTCAAGTACCGGATTATAAGTTGTCTTGTTACCATGAGCCTTGTTTGTGAAGTCTGTCTGAGGCAACAGATTCTTTACTTTTAACTCAAGAATACTGTTGCTCGATTTTACATTTTCCTCCGCTGCATCAACATATCCTATTACTGTATATGATACTTTAAGGTGTGATGAACGGAAAGGTACATCGTCTTCATACCAGTAGTCTTCCGGTATGGTAATCATTTTGGTACCCAGATAGAGCGAGTCGTTACCAACAACTCTGTTTGTGTTTTTAGTATCCGGGTTTAAGAAAATTGCCTGGTCGTGGTTCTGGGCACTCTCAATTTCGGTAAGATCCATATCATTACCCACGCCCACGATTCTATAAGAACCTGGAGAAAGATTCAGTTTCGTTCCTTGATATGCTTTTAAATCGCTCTGCTCGATACGTTTGGTCTGGACAAGAGAATTCTTGTCGTCGAACACATACAGGCTGACGCACGAAATCTTTTGTTGGAATATGTCGTAGTTGACATCACCCGTGTAACTGAAGGTGAGTTTGCATCTCTCACAATCATCGTAGTTCTCCTTAATGCAGCCCGCGAGCAGAACGATAGAGACGAGCATTGCTATATGTAGAAGTTTTTTCATTTGAATTTACATTTTGGGCACCGCTTCGGCGCCAGTTTTTAAGCTGATTAATTTTTTTTCAAAATCCTCCCCTTAACCCCGATGGAAAAGGGGAAGATTTGATATTGTTTATAACTACTCTGCAGGAACCACTGGATTAGTAGCGAATTCAGGATCAACCTCTACAATTACCCAGTCTGCAATTTTAACAGTTACGTCAACACAGATAGCCTCATTTGACTCATCAAGATTGCTCTCTTTGAAGTTGATAGCAAGACGGTAAATCTTGCTTCTCTCAAATTTGTCAGCACCAGTAAGACCGTTGATAGTAAGAGTCTTGTCTGCAGTGTTAACATCATAGTCATAAGCAGATGCTTTTACATAAAGGGTCATAGGAACATTATCTGAAGGATATGCTACAGATGGAGCGATATTCCAAGCAATAACCTGATTCTCACCAGGATTGTAAGGTACAAGATCACGCTTGGTTGTACGGTCTGCTTCATTTTCATCTTTGTATACACCTTTCAGGATATCATTAGCTGTAAATGTATAATAGTAGGCCTCATCTTCACCAAAAGCGATTTTTTGAAGAGCCAACTCATCAAAACCACCTGTTACTGTAGGATCTGTAGATGCCTTGAAAGTAGTCTCTCCCAAATCTGTACAAGAGATAGCGGTAATCTCAACACGTGCCAATGTAGGAACTACATCAACTTGAGCTGTATACAAATTGTAAGTGTACTCAATATTGTGTTTAGCATCTGTTACTGTACAAGTTGTCTTGCCATCCCAAGCAATGTCGCTTGATCCATATAGATTCAATGCGCCCAAATCAGCAACGAGAACCTCCTCTGCAGCAGCATTTGCATATACAGAAAGATTTGTGCCAACAAATTCCTTAGCATTATTACGTACAACAGCAACTTGAGTTACAGACTCATGTACACCGTGGAATCTGTAATTCCATTTGCCATCTTCATTCTCAACAGCTTTTGCTTCTGCAAATGAGTAAGCCTCAACAACGTTTCCTGCAGCATTTGCAAAGAGAACTGTCAATTCTTTAGTTGAAGCAGCTGCTTGTTTATCTTCTCTATCTTGGATAGCACCGGCACCACCAACTGGGGTAGGTGTAACTTCTGCAACAGCTTTTGTTGCCTGAACTCCATTCACGATAGTGATGTCCACAGATTTTTTGTTAGACTCAATAACGTTAGGACCCTCATTCTTTTCGCAACCAACAGCTATCATAGCCAACGCTGCGAGAGATAGTAGTAATTTTTTCATAACAGAAAAAGTTTTAGTTAGTGAATAATTAATTAGTTGTTTTATTTTAATTTGCTTATTTTCAGTGTGTTATAGTGTTTCGAGATGCTTGTTCAACTCTTGTGCATTGTGTGCTGCATCGCTATTGTCCAATTTGGCTGCCTTTTCCCACAACTCCTTGGCCTTCTGGATATCACCTTTGGCTGCGTATGCGTATGCAAGAGCATTCATTATTCTTGCGTCATCCTTGTCGCTCTTCTCAAGAACTTTTATAGCCTTGTCGTACTCTTTGTTCTGGATAAGCACATTTGCATGGTTTACAGCAGCTGCTACAGTTGTAGGGTAGGTTTCAGCCGCAACCTGCATTACATGATTGTACTCAGGAGAACCCTTCTCATAAGAGCCGGCAACTTTGTACAACTCAGACAATGAGAGCAGTTTAGGATTCTTGTCAACCAGCTCACGGGCCTCTTCAAGATTGAAATTCCTTACATTATACACAATCCTGTAGTCATTCCTACGGAGTTTACCATAGAACTCATTGAACAATCTCTCATAAATTGTTGGAGGATAGAGGTCTTTGATCTTCTGCTCTTTCTTGTCGACAGAAATGCCCTGCTCATCAATGATTGAGAGGATTTCCTCCCTCTTGAGAAGTTTATTGGCGGTCTCAACCTCTCTTCTCAAACCTGGCCAGTCCTCACCGCAACCAACAGCATTTATTATGCTGCGATCTATACCGGTCTTCTTGGTCACATAATCAGCAAGTGAGTTTGCACGGTTCTCAGAAAGTTTCTTGTTATGTTGTTCAGTTGCCTCTGGAGAAGCCCAACCCTCAATTGTAATTGATGTGATAGTGAGATCTTTATCATCATCCACAAGTTTGATGGAGTTCATTACAGATGCCAACTCCGACGCATTGTTCTTATAATTTTCGCGGATATCATATTTGTCTACAAAGAAGTTGATATATGCGCTGCGAGACTCCTGGCGTACTTTGATTGGCTCCGGATCAGGCTCCACAAAAGAGAGTATATATTGAGGCTGGTAGATATCTCTGATGAATCTTCCAAGCGGATCCTCTCCATTCTGTGAAATTACAGTACGGTCACAACCGCAACTTCCCTCTTTGATTACAACATCCGAACCGCGCATCCAAGGCTCAAAACCAACCTCTGCAGTATACGCAATCACTTGCTCCTTACCTTGTTTGCGGTCTTTGCGCTTTGCAACTCTCTCGAGATATGGTGATTCTTCAGGAAGTACTTCAACACCATTTCTCAAATAGTACATATGAGCTCTTTTTCCCATTACCTGAACCGATGGAAGATCCAATGACTGCTCTCCCTTCTCAATTGCAGGAGTTAGTATTATAGTGCCATCTTTGCCAATTTGGGCATTGGTTACATCTATTAGCATGTTTACAGTTACACGACCGTTGTCGCGCACAACTTCAAGGTTCTTGACTTCACCATTGCCATTCATTATCTGCTGTGCCGCCAATGAGAGCGGTGAAAGCAGCATTACTATTACTATATAAGGTATAAATCTTTTCATGGCTTGAATTTTTTAGAACAGGTAAACTAAACTGATTGCAGCTTTGGTAGGACCATAATAGAGATGGTGGTCGCTTCCAATCTTCTCTCCACATTTAGGACAATAGAACTTTTCATAATCTGTATAGATTACGCCAAGTCCCAACTCCGCTTCGAGATTCCAATGTTTGCCAAGCATCCATGCATAGCCGTATCCTATACCGGCTCCTGCACCCCAGCCTTCGTAGCGGTGTTTCTCGAGATTGGAGAAATTGGATCCCAGAAAATCGGGAAGGTTCTTTATATTACCCATATTGTATTGGCCACCCAAAAGATGGAGCGCCAGAAAATGTCCTCCAAACTTGTGGCAAGTCCAGTAGCGGATCTCCGGCTGTGCCATCCAGTGTTTCCACTTCTTGTTTTCCTTAAATTGCCATGGATTCCAGTTTCCCGACAGATCAAGTGTCCATTTCTCGGACAACGCTGCCTCCACGCCAAGATTTATTGTTGTTGTGGCGTCGTAAAGCAAATTGGTCTTGATTGCAAAATCCTGCCCTTTCGCTCCCAAAGTAAGGAATAATCCAAACAGTAGAAAGAGATAAAATTTTAATTTCATATCCAATAGTTTAATAGTTTGCAGATTCTATAATTTTTCCACGCCTGAGGTGGGTCTAAAATGGAGAACAAATTTATAAAAAAATAAAAGATATAACTACTATTGACCGTTAAAAAATACAAAGAATTTTTTGTGAAATACCTTCTGTGCTAAAATACTGAATAATAATATGTTATCTATGTACTTACGTACAAAGATAGCGTGAAAATATCACTATTTTTTTGTAACGTTGCGCGAATCATCACAAAAAAGTTCTGGCTAAAAAGTGGTGATTCGTGCATTAAATACTTAAATCATCACTTTTTTTTGATGTTGAATAGATGCTCTCAGCAAAAGAAAAGTCTGTGTATTTATGGACGCTGTTGCATATTCAGCCACTTTGAAGTGGTAAGTCCGGTTGATTTTTTGAATGCTGTATTGAATGTAAATCTGGAGTTGAATCCACACATCTCCGCTATAGAATCGAGCGTGAGATTTTTCTCTTTTTTCGAGAGTAGCAAATCTTTTGATTTCTCAATACGGTAACCGTTTATAAGATCGAAGAAGTTTTTCCCCAATACAATATTTATTGCTTTTGAAAGATTTCTGGCAGATGCGCCCATGGCGGTGGCCATCTCCTTAAGGGAGAGATTGGGATTGATGAATGCCTGAGAACTCTGCAGATACTTCTCTATCTCTTTTGCATATTGCTGCAGCTGTTCCATATTCTCTTTGGTAGCAGGCCTGGTCTCCGTATTAGACTTGGCCTCTTCTTCGGATACCAGAAAATCCGCCTCCATCGCTGTTATATCCATTTGTTGTATAACGGGCTGATTATTGGCTGTAAAAGCCCTGTTCAATGCATGGTAGAGCAGATACCCCATTGCAATGGTATTGGCGAAATAGTAGAGTCTCAATCCTTTGAGCGGGTTGAAGTGCCCTCCTATAATGGATAATATAATAAGGATACCTACAAAAGTAATGAAGCGTGGCACCCATACACTCCTTAAAAATCCTGCATGCAAAAGATTGCTGGAAACATACTTCCTTACTTTTCGCAGATAGGTGAATATCAGATAGAGATAGACAATCAGCTGCACTACAATCATTATAAGGTTGATGATTGACAAGGTGGCATTTGATTCTGTTGCAGATTCTATTACAACAAAATCCCTTGCCTCTTCACCGGAGAGCGTGCAGACATGTATTGCCACCAAAGCGCAAAAAGCAATGGCCGGCAGAAAATGGAGCATTTCTACAAACTTGAATTTGTACTTGGGGTTGAATGTTCGGCGGGCCAGATGCAGCATAAGAGGCATTAACAGCAGATCCACCGAGTATGCAACCGGTGCCACCCATAAGGCTGTATTGTACCAGTTGAACGTATCGCAGGTGTTGTAGATGAAGTCAGGAAGTGTAATCAGAAACATAAATATGGCTGCATAGCTGCTGTATCCCTTGAATCTGGCTGCAAAACAGAGCAACAGGGCCATTATCAGCAGTGTGGTGATAAGAAAGGCATTTGCTATAAATATGAGCACATGATTTTCCACTTCCTTTGCTATTAATCGGGCGTAAAGTTAATAAAAATAAAAAAGAGGACAACCACTTTAGTAGTTGTCCTTTTGAGGTACCAAGCAGAGTCGAACTGCTGTACACGGTTTTGCAGACCGCTGCCTAGCCACTCGGCCATGGTACCGTTGTGGTTTGGGACTGCAAATGTATAATATTTTTTGTTTGCAACCAAATTTATTTGACAAATATGTACTTCTGCAATAAAAAAGGTTGCCGTGCGGCAACCTTTTTTATTATAGTTGATCAAAATCTACATCAGAGAAACTGTTTGCCTTCTCCTCGGCAGGCTGGTTCTCAAATGGATTTTCTGTCATAGGACATTTCTCTTTTATAAAGTCGATGACCTCCTGAAGGCTCTCGGTAAACTTGTCAAAATCCTCTTTGTATAAGAAAATCTTATGTTTGTCGTAGCTGAATCGGCCATCTTTGTCTACTTTCCTCTTGCTCTCAGTGATTGTAAGGTAGTAGTCATTGTTCTTTGTAGCTTTTACATCAAAAAAGTAAGTTCTTTTACCAGCCCTTACCGGCTTTGAAAAAACATCATCGCCATTACGCTCTTGCGCTCCCGCATTATCAAAATCTTCGAAGTACATAATTTTTGTGTTATTTTTTTTAAAAGTTCTACAAAGATAAAATTTTTTTGACCTAAAAATCTATATTTGCAAAATATTTTAAATTTTATTTGGACATGTTGAGTAGAAGATTAATCAGAGTTAAGGTCTTTAAAATTCTTTTCGGGCGGATTATTGCGGGGTCAGATTCTCTTATTGGTGCTGAGAATGAACTTATTGCCTCTTGTGAGAAAACTTTGGACCTTTACTGTATGATGTTGCAGTTGCCTCTTGCACTTAAAAAGGCTGCAGAGGAGCGCATAGAGATAGGTTTGAAAAAATTCCATCCTACCCCTGAAGAGGCTAATCCAAACAGGAAATTTGTGGAAAATGGATTTGTTTCAATCCTGGAGAATGATGTGAAATTTCTGAAATTGTGCGAAAGCCGCGGACTGTTGTGGAGAGAATATGAGACTTTTGTAAAAAGATTGTATGCTGCCATATCATCGCGCGAATATTTTAAGGAGTATATGGCAAATGAGCAGCGCAGCCTCAAAGAGGATTGTGCTCTCTGGCGTAATATTTTTGAGCAGGAGCTTGAGGATAATGAAGCTCTGGAGGATATTCTGGAGGAGACAAGCCTCTTCTGGATGGATGATTTGGGATATGTGCTCAATATGATACTTAAAAATATGGGAGCCATTTCAAAGAGCGGTACTGTGGCAGTGCCTGATGTGTTCCAGAATGAGGATGACAAGGCTTATGCCAAAAAACTTCTTACACAGTCGCTTGTTAAGTATGATGAATATACCAAGCTGATTTCTGAGCATGTTTCCAATTGGGATATGGAGCGCCTTGTGGCAACAGACCTTGCCCTTATTGTAATGGGTATAACAGAGGCTGTTACATTTGAAACAATTCCTCTAAAGGTTACTATTAACGAGTTTGTGGATATTTCAAAGTATTACAGTACAGCAAATAGCCGTATCTTTGTAAACGGATTGCTCGACAAAATGCTTCAGAAGATGTACAGGGAGGGAACCATAGTCAAGTCTGGACGCGGTCTTGTGGGCTCCGAATGATTTTGACTTGTTCTGTACAATGTTAATATAAGTATATAATTTAAAAAGATTGAGAGATGATAATGACAATTTTACAACAGCAAGCGGCTCCTGCAGCCGGCAGCAACTGGAGCTTCCTTATAATGATGCTTCTTATCTTTGTAGTTATGTGGTTCTTCATGATCAGGCCACAGCAGAAAAAACAGAAAGAGCTTGCTCAATTCAGGAACTCTTTGAAAAAAGGTGATAAAGTTGTTACAATCGGAGGCATCTACGGTGTTGTTTCTGATGTAAAGGAGCAGTATGTAATTGTAGAGGTAGACAATAATGTGAAACTTAGAGTGGACAAGAGCGCCATTGTTAAGGATATCACAGATGTTGCTGCAAGATAATGTTGCCTGAAAGGTTAAATAATCTATTTGCTAAAAGGGGAGGAGACCTGCTTATTCTGGTGTTTTCTCTTCTTTTGGCTTTTTTTATGTGGGGAATGCACCGCTTTACCCAGAAGTACTCCACCTTTTTTGATTATAAGATAGAGGCCGACAGTAATATAGGAGGAAGAGCAAAGAGTGCCGTTTCATACAACTCATTGGTAATGAGGGGTAAGGCTACAGGATTCTATATTCTTCAGCAGCGTCTTTCAGAAAGGGCAGATATGGGAAATATCAATTTGTCGATTGATGCAAAAGAGTTGAAACCGGTGACCGGCCGTCCGGATTTCTTCTATATACGCAGTGAAGAGATAAAGGAGAAGGTCCAGGAGGCTTTGGGCAATGATTTTGAACTGGAGAGCATAACCACAGATACTCTATATTTCCAGTTTCCGCGTCAGGCGAATAAGAAAGTACCTGTCGCTGTAAGGAAAGATATAGAATTTGCAGGGCAGTACACATCTATAGGCAGTATACAGCTCCGTCCCGACTCTGTGGTTGTATATGGCAACGAGGCTCTGATAAAAAATATAGACTCCGTTTATACCCAGGTGATTGTGGTGAAAAATGCAGATTCTCCCATTCAGGGGGTTGTTAGGCTGAAAGGTGTGGATGGTGTGCGTTTTTCGGAGGATCATCTCTATTATTCGCTCTCAGTGGGACGTTATTTCGAGGATGAGGTGACTGCAAAGGTGAATGTGATAAATGCTCCTGCTTCGGCGCGCCTGATAGTGATTCCTCAAGAGATAAAGCTCAGCTATAGAATGCTTTTTGAGAATAAAAAAGAGATGGATGCTTCTGATTTCCAGGTTGTTGTGGATTATAATAAAATAGGGGATTCAAATATTGCAAGACCTTATATTATAAAGAGTCCCGACAATATTTTTTCTGTAAAGATGGAGCCTATGTTTGTTGAGTGTATTGTAAATTGATCTGACATGAAAGTTTTGGGATGTACCGGAGGTATAGGAAGCGGCAAAACTTATGTCTCCGCAATTTTTGGCAGGATGGGTATTCCTGTATACAATTCGGATGAGAGGGCGAAGGCTCTTTACGATACAGATATGCAGCTCCGCAGCCAAATGACGGAGCTTCTTGGTGATGAAATTATAGAAAACGGCACTATACGCAGGGATATTATCGCCTCCAAGATTTTTGGCAATGCACAGCTGCTTGCAAAGGTGGAGGAGCTGGTCCATCCTGCTGTAATGCGCGATTTTTGCAGATGGAAGGAGAATGCTGCAGATGTTCCGTTTGTCATTATGGAATCGGCTATTCTCCTGGAGAAGCCTCTGGTCAGAAGTCATGTACACCGCTCTCTTACGGTGTCGGCCCCTTTGGAGCTTAGAATTGAAAGAGTTATGGCCCGCGACAATACAGACCGTGAGAGGGTTCAGGCAAGAATTGCGGCCCAATGGAGCGATGAGTGTAGGGAAGCTTTGGCCGATTTTATTATCTTTGCAGATGGAAAGAGGGCATTGTTGCCTCAGATAGAGGCTGTATATAATGCCATGTGCAGAATTTGAAATTGCCCGACGGGCATTAACTAAAGTGTAAAGATGGGTATTGGAAAGTGGATATCAGGTGCTATAGGATGGGCCTTGGGAGGTCCTATAGGGGCTCTTATAGGTTACTCTCTGGGAGCTCTGTTTGAAAGTGCTTCTGATGACAGGACATATACCTCAAATACCGGTACTTCCGGTGCTGGGAGGGCATATACTGAGCAGCGTAACAGTTTTATGGTTTCGCTTCTTGTCCTCTCTGCTGCTGTAATGAAGGCAGACGGACGGGTAATGAGGTCTGAACTCGATTATGTGAAGGGATTTATCCGCTCCAATTTTGGAGAGAGTGCAGTTCCTCAGGCTCTTAAGGTGCTTCAGGATCTTCTGCAGAAGAATATAGACCTGCCTCAGGTCTGTGCCCAGATCAAATTATATATGGACATGCCGCAGAGGCTGCAGCTTCTGCACTACCTTGTTGGCATAGCCCAGGCCGACGGTCATGTAAGCTCGCAGGAGCTGGAAACACTCAAGAATATAGCTCTCTATCTGGGCATTTCGCAGAGGGAGAGTGAATCTGTATTTGCGATGTTCGGAGATAAACTTGAGGATGCTTACAAAGTGCTGGAGATCTCTCCGGAGGCTACTGACGAAGAGGTTAAAAAGGCATATAAGAAGATGGCCCTCAAGCATCACCCCGACAGAGTTGAGTCGTTGGGCGCTGATGTAAAAAAGGCTGCGGAAGAGAAGTTCAAGGCGATATCTATCGCATATGAAACCATAAAGAAGGAGAGGGGATTCAATTAAAAGGATATAAACATTAAAGATAAAAAGATACGAAAATGAAAACAGATTTGAAGAAAATTTTGTCAATCAGCGGACAGCCCGGTCTGTTCCTCTATTTGTCACATGCAAATACCGGCGCTGTAGTGGAGTCGATTGTCACTAAAAAGAGAACATGTTGTGGAATGAGTGCAAGAATTACAGCATTGTCCGATATCTCTATCTTTACTGAAACTGATGAAATCCGTCTTCAGCAAGTATTTGAGAAGATGAAGGCATATCTTGGCGAGAACGATGCTCCGTCGAGCAAAAGTGATGCAAAGGTTCTTAAAGAGCTTTTTGAAAATGTATTGCCAGACTATGACAGAGACCGTTTCTACGTTTCACATATGAAGAAAGTTGTAGACTGGTACTCTTGCCTGAAAAATTACGCAACTTTGGATTTTGTTCAGGACGAAGAGCAGGAAGAGGCTGCTGCAGAGTAATTTATGACAGTTGAATATACATATTGCAGACCTAAGAAAGTACAGGTAGTGACTCTGGGTTGTTCCAAAAACAGGGTCGATTCCGAGCATCTTATGCGAAAGCTGGAGGATGCCGGGGTTGAACTTGTTCCTGAGAATAACGATCTGCTTGAGAACAGGGTGGATGCCGTAATCATCAATACCTGCGGTTTTATCAAGGATGCCAAGGTGGAGTCGATAGAGGCCATTATGGCCGCTGTAGATGCCAAGGAGCAGGGGTGTGCCGATTATCTGTTTGTCTTTGGATGTCTGTCGCAACGCTATATGGATGAGCTTGTTGCGGAGATTCCGGAGGTGGATGGCTTCTTTGGGGCATTTGATACTGCCTCAATATTGGAGGTTATGGGCATCATGAACAAAAGTGATTTGAACGAGCAGAGGTATCTCACTACTCCAAAGCACTATGCATATCTTAAAATTTCCGAGGGATGCGACAGAACATGCTCATACTGTGCAATACCGATGATCAGGGGCAAGCATATCTCCGTACCAATGGAAAAGTTGGTGAAAGAGACGGAGTACCTGGCTGCCAAAGGGGTAAAGGAGCTGATTGTCATTGCTCAGGATACCACCTATTATGGTCTTGACCTGTATGGCAGACGTGCATTGGGCGAGCTTTTGCAGAGACTCTGCGCAATTGAAGGTATAGAGTGGATAAGGATACATTATTCATATCCGGCACAATTCCCTCAGGATGTGCTGGATGTAATGGCATCAAATCCAAAGGTGTGCAAATATCTTGATATTCCGCTGCAGCATGCTTCATCAAAACTGCTCTCTGCAATGCGCCGCTCGATAGACGGGCCACAGACCCAAAAAATAATAGATGATATCCGCTCTAAAGTTCCTGGCGTGGTTCTGCGTACAACAATGATAGTAGGCCATCCGGGAGAAGACAGGCGTGAATTTGAGAAGTTGCTGGCATTTGTAGAGAAAAACAGATTTGAGCGTTTGGGTGCATTTACCTATTCCGAGGAAGAAGGCACCTATGGTGCTCAGAACCTTAAGGATACAGTGCGCGAAAGCACAAAGCAGAAACGCTACGAGGAGCTTATGGAGTTGCAGAGTTCCATCTCCCTTGCATACAATGAAAGCCGCATTGGATCAATTGAAAAAGTTATAATAGATTCATATTCCGACGGAGTATTTGTAACCCGTTCGCAACAGGAGAGTCCTGAGGTTGACGGCGAGATACTGGTAGGCAAGGAGAGCCTTGTCGCACTGACCGGAGGAAAATCAGATTTTGACCCTTGCTCATTAATAGGTACCTTTGCAAAGGTTAAGATTGTGGGGGCAAATGAGTATGATCTGATTGCCGAATTTTGTGGACAAGATTAATATATTAAAACCTAACAATATAGATATGAAATTATTAGAAGGAAAAGTAGCGCTTATCACAGGCGCAGCCAGAGGAATTGGCAAAGCCATTGCCCTCAAATATGCCGAGCAAGGCGCGAACATCGCTTTTACCGATTTGGTAATTGACGAGAACGGTGAAAATACAAAAAAAGAGATAGAGGCTTATGGCGTGAAAGTTTTGGCCATTGCTTCAAATGCAGCCAAATTTGATGAGGCTCACGCAGCTGTAGAACAGGTTGTAAAAGAGTTTGGCAGATTGGATATCCTTGTAAACAATGCTGGTATCACAAAAGATGGTCTTATGATGCGTATGTCTGAGGCTCAATGGGATGCAGTTATTGCTGTAAACCTTAAGTCTGCATTTAACTTTGTACACGCTGTAACTCCTGTAATGATGCGTCAGAGAGGTGGTTCAATCATCAATATGAGCTCAGTTGTAGGTGTTCACGGTAATGCAGGCCAGTGTAACTACTCTGCTTCAAAAGCAGGTATGATAGGCCTTGCAAAATCAATTGCACAGGAGTTGGGTTCACGTGGAATCCGTGCAAATGCAGTGGCTCCTGGCTTTATCATCACTGAGATGACCAACCAGCTTCCTGAAGAGGTTAAACAAGGTTGGGCACAGAAGATTCCGCTCCGTAGAGGCGGTACTCCTGAGGATATTGCAAATGTTTGCGTATTCCTTGGAAGCGAACTCTCAAGCTATGTAACCGGACAGGTTATCTCTGTATGCGGCGGTATGCAGATGTAATTTGTTGTGATACAAATATTTAAATGTGAAAACTCTTGGAGGCTGACCCATTTGGGCCAGCTTCTTTTTTGTTGGGAATCGGTTTTAAAATAAATTGCATTAAATTTGTAGGGCTTATATACTGATTATAAAAAATGGATTTATGAAAAATAGTATTCTGATTGTAGCGTTGTTTTTATTCTCTTTGGCATCATGTGCCCCTCAGGCCCGTTATTTTAATGTTGATGTGAGGAGCAAAGGACATGTTGAGATTCCGATAGAGGGTAGGAAGGCGGCTGTCTTCTCAATTACAACACAGAATAAGGCAGATAGTATAAGATGCGGTAATGTGGCTGTTGGCCTTGCCGAAAAGATAGAGAAGGATAGGGGGCTTGCTGGAGGCGATGTCGCAGTATATTCTGTGCCCAAGATAGAGTTTAGAGGGTTCCCTTCAAAAATGAATGATGAAGTTGCTGCTGTTGATACTGCCTATCTGTCGCAGCTGCTGTTGAACAGTGGGGCACATGTGATGTTCTTTGTAGACAATCTCCGCTTTGGCCAGTATAGCATACAGCATAGTGTAACAACCTCGGAGTATGACAATCTGAATGTTGTTGTACCATATTTCGTGGATTTTAATGTTTATGACGCAATATCCGACAAACTGCTCTACAAACAGGAGGTTAAGGATAGTATCTACATGCAGATGGTCTCCTCTTCTGTTTCGGATGGCAATGTGGGAGGCGTGATTGCCGGATACCTGCCGGAAATATCGGGCAAAATAGGGGAGAAGCTCGGTTCATATGTTTCAACCCAGTGGGATACACAGGAGAGGATGCTGATTTCATACGAGGACGATTCGAAATGGGAGACCCCGTATCTGCTTTCGCAGGATTTCAAATGGAAAGAGGCTGTGGAACTGTGGATGAATCTTACGGAGTCTGAGAATCCAAAAAAAGCGGCATTTGCCGCTTACAATATTGCTGTAGGTTGTGAAATGATGGAGCAGTTCCAACTGGCCCGCAAATGGCTGGAGTTCTCTATGAAGAAGTACAGGTTCAGAGAGGCCATTATGATGTATGAGTATATAAAAGAGCGTACAGAGTCTCTATAAAATATTGAGAGACTGCTCTTTTATCTTCTCGAGCTCATCTTTCATCTTCACCACCCACTGCTGTATTGTGGCGTGGTTTGCCTTTGATCCCATTGTGTTTATCTCACGTCCCATCTCCTGGGCGATGAATCCCAGTTTCTTGCCCGGGTTAGGCTCGTTGTTGATGGTGTCCATGAAATATTTGCAGTGCTGGCGCAGGCGCACCTTCTCCTCATTGATATCGAGCTTCTCTATATAAAATATAATCTCCTGCTCCAGACGGTTCTCATCCGGTTGTGCATTAAGCTCTGCAATACGTGAGCGGATTCTCTCCTTTACAGCATCTATGCGCTCCTGCTCATGCTTTTCCACCTCCGCTACAAATGACTCTATAAGGGCTACGCGGCTTGTAACATCGTTGTACAGTATTGTACCCTCCTTTTGTCTGAACTCATTGAGGGCCGCAACAGCCTCTTTTATGGCAGTATATACCTTTTCCCAATTCTCATCTGTCATCTCCTGCTTGGGAGTCTCCACTACATCAGGCATCTTGAGGATTGTGGAAAAAAGGCCGCTGTCGTCACACTCATAATTGAGGGAGTTCTGCAAAGCGGCGATTTGTTTGTAATACTCCAGAAAAATCTCCTTGTTGATTGTTTTGGCTCCGCTTGAGGCATTCTGCTCGAATGTGGCAAAAAGATCAATGTTTCCCCTGTACAGCTCCTTTGCAATGAATTGCCTTACCTCCAGCTCCTTCTCCCTTGGGATGAGGGATGTCTTTATTCCTATGTCGGCATTTTTGCCGTTGAGTGATCTTATCTCGATAGTGATTTTGCCTTCATCAAGCAGGCATTCTGCCTTGCCGTAGCCAGTCATTGATTTTGCCATTTGTCGATATAATTAAAGTTAATGGAGAAATTGGTGTGCGAAGGTACATATTTATTCCTTCTTTGTGAAATGTATGATTTAAAATATCTATATTTGTGGGTTAATTTTTGAAAAATGGAAGAGTTAAAGAACACCGAAGCTCAGGCTGCTGAGCGCCAATTGAATTTTATCGAAGAGATTATTGAGAATGATTTGGCAACAGGAAAGCACAAGACTGTCCTTACACGTTTTCCACCGGAGCCTAACGGATATCTGCATATAGGCCATGCAAAGAGTATCTGCCTCAATTTTGGTCTTGCAAAGAAATATGGCGGAAAGACAAATATCCGTTTCGACGATACCAACCCTACAAAAGAGGATGTTGAGTATGTTGATTCAATTAAGGAAGATGTAAAATGGCTTGGTTTCGAGTGGGCCAACGAGTTTTATGCTTCAGACTATTTCGAGCAGTTGTATGAGTGGGCTTGTGAGTTGATAAAGAAAGGTCTGGCATATGTTGATGACCAGTCTCAGGAGGAGATTAGAGCAGGCCGTGGCACTGTGAGCACACCGGGTACAAACAGCCCTTACCGCGACAGAAGCGTTGAGGAGAACCTCAGACTTTTCCAGGAGATGCGCGAAGGCAAATATAAGGAGGGTGAGAAGGTTTTGCGTGCAAAGATTGATATGGCCCATCCGAATATGATGTTCCGCGATCCGCTTATGTACAGGATCAACTTCTCGCACCACCACAGAACCGGTGACAAATGGTGTATCTATCCTATGTATGATTATGCCCATGGCCAGAGTGATTCAATAGAGAATATCACACACTCAATCTGTACTTTGGAGTTTGATGTGCACCGTCCGCTTTACGACTGGTTCATTGAGAAACTCGAAATATTCCCGTCGCATCAGTATGAATTTGCAAGATTGAACCTTACATATACAGTGATGAGTAAGAGAAAACTTCTCGAACTTGTTAAAAATAACTATGTTACAGGATGGGACGATCCGCGTATGCCTACCATTTGCGGTATCCGCAGAAGAGGTTACACTCCTGAGAGTATAAGACTCTTTGCAGAGAAAGTTGGTGTTGCAAAACGCGACAATACAATAGACCTTTCTCTCCTTGAGTGGTGTGTAAGGGAGGATTTGAACAAACGTGCAAACCGTTACATGTCTGTGCTCGATCCTGTGAAACTTGTAATCACAAACTGGGAGAAGGGTAAAGTTGAGGAGTTTGCAGCTCCGCTTAATCCGGCTGATCCGGATGGCCCAAAACGTATTGTTCCATTTACAGGTGAACTTTACATTGAGCGCGACGACTTTATGGAAGAGCCTCCTAAAAAGTATTTCCGTTTGAAACCGGGTGGAGAGGTGCGCTTGAAATATACATATATTATTAAGTGTGAAGAGGTTGTGAAGGATGAGAATGGAAATATTGTTGAGATACGCTGTACATATGACCCTACAAGCAAACCTGGAGCAGGTGAGTGGCGTTCGGTTAAGGGTACAATCCACTGGGTATCTGTAGAGCATGCCAAAGAGGTTGAGATAAGACTTGTAGACCGTCTCTTTACCGAGCCGTTCATGGATTCGATACCTGAGGGTAAGGATTATAAAGATTATCTGAATCCTGATTCAATGAAGATAATTACCGGTTATGCAGAGCCTGCACTTCTTGAAGATAAGAGCGGTATTGCTGTTCAGTTTGAGCGCCTTGGCTATTTTGTTGCCGATAAGGATTCAACTGATGAGAAGCCTGTATTTAACAAGACAACAGGTTTGAAAGATACTTTCAATGTAAAAAAATAGACACTATCGCCGCGGTGGCGGTGTGCTTGAATAAATAGGGTGGACTGATTTTCAGCCACCCTTATTTTATATATCGCATGGTTTTTATTTTAAACTTCGTTTACAATCACGCGGCGCCTCGGCATATCTTCAAGCAAGCTTGAGTTCTGCGCTCGGCTTGCAGTTTATTGCCTTAAACTTTCAAACTATCTCTGTCAAGCAGGAACTCATAGATGTTCATAAACACAACTCCGTTTTCGTCTTGATAACGCTTTATTGGGTCTTCGGTGATTACAAACTTCTGGAAGCTGTCCGATATATGCGTTAGCGAGCGTAGTTCCTGTTCCCGTTTTTCCTCATTAGGCAACCTCAAAGCTGATTGTATGTAACATCGTTTACTGCCTTCGTTGCATACAAAATCAACTTCCAATTGTTTACGCTGGCTCTTGCCCTCCTCATCTTTGGTGTTTACCACTACAACACCCACATCTACCATCAATCCACGAATGCGAAGCTCGTTGTA
>JAGBHM010000025.1 GCA_017935505.1 Bacteroidales bacterium
TCCAGAGTGTATTTACCGTCAAAATCGGTAGATGTTCCTGTAGTGGTTCCTTCAACCAATACGTAAACACCGATAAGCGGCTCACCGGCATTGTCTGTAACCGTTCCGCTTACTTTTACATTCTGTGCCCACATTGCTCCTACAGACAAAACCATAGTAGCAACTGTCATCAATACAAATCGTAGAGATCGACTTGAAATTTTTTGAATGAACATAAACTAAATTTTAGGTTAATAATAATTGTTAATATAATATTAGGTTTAGTATTCAGATAATATCATTCTAATAATTCATATACAGTATATTAGAGGAGGGGCAAAGACCCTTACATACGAATTATCGAATGGTGCTGAAAGATGAATTTATGTCGAAATTAAACGCTCGTTTAAATATGATAGTATTATATTGACATTATAAACTAACCTGCTCAATTTTTGTTACATACAGAAACATTTAAAATTAAAGTTTCATGTATGTCTCAAATAAACACAGGGTGCTTGTGCAAAGGATCTCACTTGCACTTTTTTCGTTTTTAATGCTTTGTGGGGCGGCGGTTGAATCATTTGCCGTGGAGCAGATCCAAGTACGGGGCATTGTCACTGATTCTCAGGGGGAACCGCTTGTAGGTGTATATGTGCTGATAGTGGGCACACAGAATGGTACATCTACTGATATTGATGGAAAGTACCTTATCCAGGTGCCATCTGATGCAATTTTAGAGTTCTCTCTTATGGGAATGGCTTCCCAAAAAATTCCAGTCAATAACAGAAGTGTGATAAATGTAACCATGAAGGATGATGCAGTTTTGCTGGATGAACTGGTGGTTGTTGGTTTCGGCACGCAAAAGAAAGAAAACCTTACGGGTGCTGTCTCCACTGTAAATGTAGAGAGGACTTTGGAAAACAAACCATTTACAGATCCGGCCAAAGGATTGCAAGGAGCTATTCCGGGGTTGACTATCACCTTCTCAAATGGAGCAATCAATAAGGAACCTGTTCTGAACATAAGAGGTATGGGTTCCCTTAATGCGGATAATGGAGGGTCACCATTAATATTGGTGGACAATGTGGTTGTAAACGACATATCTGTAGTGAATGCTGATGATATAGAGTCTGTTTCGGTGCTTAAAGATGCCTCATCCACAGCAATATATGGTGCCAGAGCTGCCTTTGGAGTGATTCTGATAAAAACCAAAACAGGAAAAATGGAGAGCAAGTTCTCTATCTCATACTCCAATAACTTTTCATGGGGCACGCCTACTGTATTGCCTGAATTTCCAAAAGATCAGATAGCGGAGATTGCTGCTATGGAGAAGGCTATGGAGAGGGCAAAACAATCGTTCGATATGTTTGGAATGAAGGCACAACCATTGATGGAGGGCATTGCAAACTGGAAGCAGAATTATTCCCACAATCGGAAAGGCGACCAGATGATAATGGGTGAAGATTTTGAAATACTGGATGGAGTAACCTATTTCTACCGTCTTTGGGATCCTGTGGATGTGATGTATCAGGATTGGACACCACAGCAAAACCATAATCTGCAGATTACCGGAGGAACAGAGCGTATAAGCTTTGCCTTGAGCGGTGCATATCAGTATCAAGAAGGTCTTCTCAAAATTAAACCGGACAAGCTGAACAAATATAACTTCTCACTGAGCCTGAACGCAAAGGTTACAGAGTGGCTTGATGTGGATACAAGGGTGAATATGAGGCAGTATGATTTTAAATATCCATATGCTTATCAGGATCCATATTATTATATGTGGCGGTGGGGTACATATTTTCCTTATGGACAATATACCGATGAAAATGGCACAAATGCATATTTCCGTCACATTCCAGGCTATCTGCACAATGCAAATTATGCAACATTCAATGAAACATATATAAATATGCAGATTGGCGGTACCGCAAAAATTACAGACAATATAGCGTTAAGGAGCGAATTTGCATATTCATCTACACATGGAGATAGACATGAAACTGGAGGATATGTGGCCTTGTGGGACTTCTGGGGAGGAGGCCTCAGCTACAATGCAAAATTGCCGGGCACTTCATTTGATGAAACTGATTTTACAGCGACAAAAAGAACCCAGGTAACATCAAATACATTTGCAACATATGAGCAATTCTTCAATGAACACTATTTGAAGGTGACTGCAGGACTCAATGTCGAGAAGGGTGCTTATACAGAACAATTCTCAAAAAAACTGGGGTTGATGGATAAAAATAAAGGTGAATTACCTCTTGCCTATGGAACACCAACTGTAAATGGCGATGCAAGTGACTGGGCAGTTGTGGGGTGGTTTGCTCGTGTAAATTACAGCTACAAAAACAAATATCTTGTGGAGTTGAGCGGCAGATACGACGGCTCTTCCAACTTCCCTGCGCACAGCCGGTGGGCATTCTTTCCTTCATTTTCTGTAGGTTACAGAATATCGGAGGAGAAATTCTTTGAACCGTTAAAACCGGTAATATCTGATATGAAGATAAGGGGATCCTACGGACTTATCGGCAATCAGAATGTAGGTTCCGACAGATTTATTCCAAAGATGTCAACCGCTCTTGCAAACTGGATTGCAGGAAGTGCCAGAGTCCTGTATACAGGCTTGCCTGCAAATGTCTCAAACGATCTGTATTGGGAGGATATAGCAACTCTCAATATTGGTGCGGATATCCGTTTTTACAAAAATCAGTACGGAATCACCTTCGACTGGTATGAACGTACAAACAGAAATATGTTGAGTATTGGTCAGACACTCCCAGAAACATTCGGCACAACAGCTGCAATGATAAACGACGGAAGGTTGCGCACACGAGGCTGGGAGGTTACAATTGACGGCAGCCATACTTTTGCCAATGGCCTGAACATTTATACCAACATTAATATAAGTGATTACAAAAGTGTAATAACAGAATGGAACAGCAATAGTGCCAATTTGCTCACAGACAATTATAAAGGCAAGACCGTGGGAGAGATTTGGGGATTTGTGACAGATCGCTATTTTACATCAGCTGAGGATGTTGACTCTTCTCCAAGTCAGGTGGGACTGCAGACTGGCAATTTTGTCTTTGGCCCTGGGGATATCAAATATAGGGACATGAGTGGTGATAATGTGATTGATGCCGGAAAATCAACACTACAGGAGCATGGCGATCTTGTGAAGATTGGAAATACCACGCCGCGTTATCAATATAGTGTAAGAATTGGAGGAAGCCACAAAGGATTTGATGTAGATATATATTTTCAAGGAATAGGCAAGCGTAATCTCTGGGCCACAGGAAATGAGGCAATCCCTTATTATAGAGGCGCCGATGTGATGTATCAGCATCAGATGGATTTCTGGACAGAGGAGAATCAGAATGCCAAGTACCCACGCCCATATACCGGAAACGGTGTTTCGGCGATAAGCAACATGTATAAAATGGCTGATGCCGCGGCAAATTCCGGAAACAATTTCTATCCTCAGACAAAATATCTTCTCAACCTTGCATATCTGAGGCTGAAGAATCTGACAATAGGATATACTCTTCCAAAAGAGGTTTCTGGCAGAATCCATTTCGAAAAGATAAGGGTATACTTCAGCGGAGAGAATCTGTTTGAGATAGCGCAGAGAAAGATTCCAATAGATGCCGAAATAACAGCGGGCTCTTCAACTTCCAATTTCTACGGACGCACTGCCCCATTCTTCAGGACAATCTCATTTGGTGTGCAGTTGGGCATGTAACTGTCGGGATATTTAAATAATAAATAAAGCATACATAAGATGAAAAAGATTATACCATTATTATATATAGCAGCTCTCTCCATATTCTCATCCTGCTCAAAAGATTTTCTCGACAGAGGATCTCAAATAATTTTTGACGATACAAACTTTTGGACAAGTGAAAATAATGTGAAGTCTTATTGTTGGGAATTTTATAACAGATTCAGAGGGTTTGGAACCGGTACAACAGGTGATTTCTATTTCACCACATTCAATGATGATCAGGCTGCGTCTGGAATGGATATTTTTCCTACTGCAGCTCCTGCATCCGACAACAATTGGGAGTATACTTATATAAGGAAGGCAAACCTCTTGCTCATAAGGGCTCCGAAAGTACCTATGAGTACAGAGGCGGTCAACCACTATCTTGGTGTAGCCAGGTTTTTCAGAGCATACGAATATGCAAATATGGTGCGCCATTTTGGAGATGTACCATATATAAATGAGTACCTCGACCAAGGTCAGACAGAGATGATATATACACCGAGAACTCCGCGTAAAGCGGTTGTGGACAGTATTATGTCGGATTTGCTGTTTGCAGCCCGGAATATACGCTCTGTTGAGAGGAGCAAAGCCTTGGGCGATGTGAATGTGCTCTCAAAAGAGGCGGTATGGGCATATCTGAGCAGGGTGGCACTCTATGAGGGGACTTACAGTAAGTATGTAGCAAAAGATGCAGCCCAGGCAGAGAGACTGCTGAGGATTGCAAAAGATGCCGCATCAAATTTTGTAGCCAATGCTTTATTGCCGTATAAGCTCTCTCCGATGTATAAAGATGTGTACAGCTCTCTGGATTTGTCGAAAAATAATGAGGTAATTCTGTATAAATCATACATTTCAGGCATTATGACACACTCTGTTGTGGGGTATACCAACAGTAGCACCATGATGGCCGGACTTACAAAGGATGCAGTTGATTCATATCTCTGCTCCGATGGGCTGCCTGTCACACTCTCCCCTCTGTATAAAGGAGATGATAATATTGAAAATACACTTGCCAACAGGGATCTCAGGCTGGCCCAATCGGTAGAGAATACATTGGCCTATATCGGCACTCCGAATGAAAAAGGATTCACATCAAGTACAGGATATAAAATTTCCAAATTCGACAATGCCGACTTGACGGCCTCTGAAATTCTTGCACCAAACAATCCTACAGATGCTCCGATATTCTGGCTTGCCGAAGTGTATCTGAACTATGCGGAGGCGGCCGCAGAACTCGGGGAACTTACCCAGACTGATCTGGACAATACCATCAACCTTTTGCGCATAAGGGCTGGTGTGGCTGCTCTCTCCCTGGCCTCGATACCCGATGATCCTATGAGGGATGCAGATGTGTCGCCATTACTATGGGAGATCAGAAGAGAGAGAAGATGTGAGCTTATGATGGATGGATTCCGCAGTTGGGATATCAGACGCTGGGGAAAGCTGGAGTATCTGAATCCATTGTTGAAGCCTGCAATATTCATGGGTGCAAAGGTTCCCGTACCTCAGGACGATAACGGGCCCGCAACAGATGCTGCAGGATATATTCTCCCATATGGCACAAATGCCAAAAGGGAGGTTGAGATACCTAAAAATTATCTCGACCCCATACCAACAGGCCAGCAGACACTATATATATTAAAAGGAGTTGAATTTCCGCAAAATCCGGGATGGTAGCAGGAAACATTGTTGCCAAATTGAGAACGGATGACCCAGAGAGATATTTTAAAGGGTCATCCGTTTTTTATGTTTAAAAGTTGCTAATCCTAATTTTTTTTTGGCATATAAAGAAAATACCTTAGATTTGCAAGTTGAAATATTGCCTCAATCCAGCTGGATTGGACAAACTGTAAAAATAGATTATGAAAAGGCAACTTAATTTGGAAGACATTTGCTCAACTTAAACGAGCGTTTAATTCCTACATATAACTGGAAAACATCATTCTGATAGTTTCCAGAGGGCTTTATGTTTCTTATCGATATTTATTCAATATTAAAGATATCTCAGAATACTAAACCTAATATTATATTAACAATTTTTATTAACCTAAAATTTAGTTTATGTTCATTCAAAAAATTTCAAGTCGATCTCTACGATTTGTATTGATGACAGTTGCTTCGCTGATTCTTTCAGCAGGAGCAATGTGGGCACAGAATGTAAAAGTAAGCGGAACGGTTACAGACAATGCCGGTGAGCCGCTTATCGGTGTTTACGTATTGGTTGAAGGAACCACTACAGGAACATCTACCGATTTTGACGGTAAATACACTCTGGA
>JAGBHM010000026.1 GCA_017935505.1 Bacteroidales bacterium
CCTTTGTGTATCAGGAGTTATGTCATTGATGCAAAACAATAAAGAACTCTGAAATAGGAACGGTTGCCATCTCGTTACCCAATTTCCATGCAATCCGAATAACCGTTTAATTCTAAGATAATTGCAAATTCTGCGATTTTTTAAGAAAAAAAAGAATATGGAAGAAAAAGGTGCAAAAAAAGAGCCAAAAGGTGCAAAAAGAACAGAAATTTCCCAGATAGGAAAGCATGAATTGATGAGAAGACTTTTTGAGGGGACAGGATATGTCAATTCCAATCTGCACAAAATAGCTCTTCCCGGCTCTGTGGTAATGTCAAATTCGCAGCTTATGCTCGAAGGTGTTGATTTTGATCTTGTCTATACACCTTTGAAACATCTGGGATACAAATCTGCCCTTTTGGCAATAGGACCGCTGTATGCAAATTGTTACAATCCACACTCACTCTCCTACACTATAGGAATCTCAGCCCGTTTTGCAGCTGAGGATATTGTGGAGTTCTGGACAGGCGTGGTTGCTGCGGCAAAGGAGCATAAGATAGAGAGCCTTTCCCTTGAACTGAAGGCCTCCATGACAGGACTTTCTGTTGGAATTGCATCACAGGGAGTGCAGAAAAAGAGGGTATTGGATACCGTTCCACAACCCGACAAAAATGCTCTCATTTGTATAACAGGCAATGTTGGTGCGGCATATATGGGACTGCATGTTCTTGAACGTGAGAAGATTATGTTTAACAGGCTTACCAAGGAGGAGGCTTCGAAATATGTGCAGCCCGATTTGAGCAAATACAAATATATCCTCAGCCAGTACCTGAGCCCTGAGATAAATCCAAAAACCACAAGCCAGTTTGTTGAGGCCAAACTGTTGCCTGCGGCGGGCCAATTCATAACAAACGGTCTGGCATCGGCTGTAAAGCAGCTTTGCAGTGAATTGGATTGCGGGGCAAAAATATATCTGGAAAAGATTCCTATCGCATCCCAGACAATGGATATGGCAAAGGAGATAAATATGGATGCTGTAACAGCAGCCCTCAATGGTGGTGATGATTACAAATTCCTCTTTGTAATACCTATCTCCGAGCACGAAAAGTTCCACAAAGAGTTCCCTAATGTGGATATCATAGGTCACCTCTGCGCCAAAGAGGCCGGTGCCGCTCTCGTAACTCCTGAAGGAGGCATGATTGAGATAAAGGCGCTGTAGAGGTGCAGTAGATTTTTAATAAAGATTGGCATGAAAAAACTGTTTTTGTTGATTCTGTTCTTTTGGAGCAATTCCTGTTTATTGTACAGCCAGAACAAAGGAAAGGTCCACCAGTTGGATTCTGTGGTTGTTTCTGCTTCTGCAAAACGTGCGCTTAAGCAGACACAGCTAAGTGCCGTAGCTCTTCCTGCATCTGCAGTATTTGCAATGCCGGCAACATTGGGGGAGATTGATGTGCTGAAATCATTGCAGATGCTTCCCGGTGTTCAGGGTGGAGGAGATGGTAATGTTTCGCTTTATATCAGAGGAGGTGCCAGTTCTCAAAATCTGTATCTTGTAGATGGAGCTCCGTTATATAATCCCGAACACTTTAAGGGTTATGTTTCTGCTATAAATCCCATTGCGGTGAGTGATCTCATCCTGTACAAAGGTGGATTTCCGGCCCAATTTGGGAACAGGCTCTCAGGCATAGTGGATGTGGCATTGAAAAGAGGAGATTTTAACAATTGGCATGGGGCTGTCAATGTGGGACTTTTGTCGGCATCGGCAATGGTGGAAGGCCCCATTATAAAAGACAAACTTTCGGTATCAGTCTCTGCGAGAAGGTCTTTCTATCAAGAAATTACATCAAAAATTGCGGATTGGCTTTATGATAAGGCCGATGAGAATGATGATGGAGTGCAATATAATTTCCCATTCAAGAAGGTCTCTTTTTATGATTTGAATGCCAAACTTTCATACAAGCCAAATGCCTGCAATATGATTGATTTGTCGTTTTACAAGGGCAGGGATATAAACAAATTGAATGATCTGAAGAGGGTGAATAAAACTGTAAGTGACGACAGACTCTCGAGCCGCGAATCAATTTATATAGAAAACTCATCGGAAAAGTGGGGCAATCTGCTGTTAAGTGCCAACTGGAATTATTCCAAAGGTATTATAGAGTCTAACAACAACCTGGCTTATTCATCCTATTTTTTTGATGAACAATATTATTATAGAACTGAAGATAATACATACTCAGAGCCGGACCATATTCAGATACTGGGCGATATACGAACTTGGACATCCCAATATAAATCAGCTATAGACAAAATACAATTTTCGAGCATCAATAAAATAGAGAAAGGAATAGCGAAAGGGCTTGAATTTGGATTTGATGCAGGCTATGCTGTATATCATCCATATTATGGAAGTACTGATAAATTTGAAAAACTATTTGGAGAATCTAAGGAGAGTGTTTCATTTAAAGGTGGAAAGAGGAACATGATATCAACAGGCATATTTGCTGCATACAATTTCGGTATAGGCAGTCTTGCGCAAGTTGATATAGGTATAAGAGGCTCTGCATACTTTGTAAAGGGGAAAGCATATTTATATCCGGAGCCAAGAGTTAATGTTGCCATGGATATAACAGACAAGCTCTCTCTTAAAGCTTCATACAGTATTATCAGCCAGGCAGAGCATAGAGTTTCAACGGCTGACCTTATAGAGGATTCTGATGTGTGGATGCCGGCAGGGAGAGAGATAAAGCCATCTGTATCAAGTCAGGTTGCAGCTGGAGTATTTTATGATTTTAAAGATAAGAAGGGGCTCTCAATCTCCTTGGAGGGATATTACAAGAATATGACAGATATTCTGGAATATAAAGATATATCCTTTTCTGCTTTCAGCGCAGAGGAGTGGGAAGAGAGTGTAGCGGTTGGAAAAGGCTGGGCATACGGAGCAGAATTTTTGTTGCGAAAGGATAAAGGGAAAACAACAGGATGGTTGTCTTATACCTGGAGCAAATCATTGGAAAAATTCGATAGGGAGAATCAGGTTCTCAATTATGGGAATGCATTTTATGCACCGCATGATTGCAGAAATAGCATAACGTTGAACATAACGCAGAAAATAGGGAAAAACCTCGATTTCTCAGCAACATTTTCATACCATACAGGACGTTACAGGACCATGTATAATTTGGATATTAATATAAATGAGATGAGGCCTCATGCCAATAAAGGTGGTATTATCCCTTTACATCTTTTATGGCATAGCTACAGATCAAAACTGATTAGTGAAAGAAATAATGTAAAATTAGCTGATTATCACAAGCTTGATGTGGCATTTAACTATCGGATAGTCCACAATACAGGTAAAAGTACAATAAATGTGGGAATAACCAATCTGTACAATAATTATAATATATCATTCATTAGAGGTGGTGATCCTTTGACAAGAATTTGCATGTTTCCAATAATGCCTTCTCTATCATATTCATACAATTTCTAAAAGCAGCAGTATGAGGAATTTGTTTAAAATATTTGTGATGATGTCATGGATGCTCTGCATCATAAGTTGTGAAAAACCTTGGTATTACGATACTGGAGAGAAGAATGAGATGTATACCATAGTAACTGTTTATTCAGACTCTCTGATAACCGGAGATGTTTGGCCGGTTATAGATTACTTGAACCCAACCTTTAATAAAAACAGTAGCCACAGTATGGCTCTAAAATCTTTGGCAACCTTTTCGGTAAATGATGGGGATCCGATAAAATTTGAAAAGCGGGAGTACTCACAGCCTTCTTACAATTACGGATTTTATTTGGAATCATTTTACCCTTTCAAGGCTGGAGATAAAATAGATCTGAGCATCAGTTATAATGATATATATACACCAATAAGATCTACTGTAATTATGCCGGACAAGCCTGAAATTCAAGCTGAGTATATTGGTTGTGAGGAAAATCCACGTAATTCGCAAGTATATGATTCTCTGTGTGTAGTAAAAGTGAAGATAAAAGATGCTGCTGCAAAAAAGGATTATTATATGTTTAACATATACTCTGGTACAGATATGTTGGTTGAAAAGAGATATAATGATGTGCCTAACGATTCTCTGCTCAAGACCGGACATTTCCCATATGATTATTTAATGGAAAGGTATATGCTACTTAAGCAGTATGGCACATTGAAAGATACAGTATACTGGGATCACCATTACCTAGACTATTTCTATTCAGATGAACATTTTTTTATTAACAGCAAACCCTCTGAAAGTGAGTATTATACAAACTCGTTATTTGATGATTCATCGTTTAATGGCAGAGATTATGAGTTTATTATCAAATTCCCAAAGTATATCAGAAAACAGCATCGTCCTTCAAAGGAAGTTGTGACCGATTATTTCCTTAAGGAGAATAAAATATTGGAACAGAGGCATTATGCATTGTTAAGAATTGACAAACTCTCTGAAGATTATTATGAGTATATAAAACAAACCTTACATAGTTCTCTGGCTGTAATGACAGTTTCAAATATTCAAGGCGGCTTAGGAGTCTTTGGGGCAGTAAATGGCGGTGATATTATAAGAATTGATTTTTAGCTGCTCTTTGAGAAAGAAAGAACTATCTTTGTAGAAACAATTATAATATCGGTGTCATGAAAAAACTATTTGCTTTGATTATCCTTTCACTTGCAATAGTTGCATGTGAAAAAGAGGACTCTATGAGAGAATCTAAAAAGAATCAAGAGTCTTTGTATAATATGGACTCGTCAATCTTTTTAAGTGAGCAAAAAGCTCTCGAAAAGGTGGTTAGTCAGATGAATCTGTTCAATGGATGTGTTGGCACAAAAAGCAAACATTATGGTGTGCGAAGCGTTGATATTATTAATCCTCCAACTAAATCCGACGTCAATTCTCCGCTATTTCTGTTTAATTTTGATAATGCAGAAGGTTTTGCATTGATATCTGCAGATAAAAGAGACGAAAATACTATCTATTTATTGTCAACAGAAGGGAACTTGGATAGTAAGTTGTTGACAGACAAATCATCTCCATATAACTTTCTATATGAATGTGTAAACCAATATCAGCGCTCTGTAATATCCCAATATAGAGAACCATTGTTGACTAAAGGCGCAGAAGATGAAGAATTAGTAATAACGAGATCTGTTGCTTACCAAAGAGGACCGTATCTTACAACAAGATGGGAGCAAGGAAATCCTTTTAATCAGATTTTGAGAGAGCGATTACAGATACCGTCATATTGTGCTTGTAATGTTGGATGCACGCCATTAGCCATAGGGCAGATATTCAATTATGTGGCACAAAGAGATTTTATAATGTTTGTCCAATATAGTGGTAATGTGTTTAATATGGAATATATTAATCAGATTAAAAATAAGGCAGATGCTGAAGACGACCAAAACCATGAATCTGAATCGGGTAATTATGGTACAAATGTGTGTGAAGTCTCTGAAATGCTTTATTATATAGGGCAAGCTGTAGGAACAACATATTCATATGATAGCACCATTACAGCATATGTAGGTTCAACGCCTCCCGGAAATAATGTTTTATCTGGCATTAGAAGTTTTGGATTTACTTGTTCTGAATTTCAAAATTATAGTATGACGCTTGTTAAAAATGCATTGCTAGATTCTTGTGCAGTTTTAGCAAACGGGTGGGATATGAATGGAGCTAATGGACATTCGTGGGTTATTGATGGATACAAAGAAGTGGTAGATGAATATAGGACATATGATGGAGAAGGTAATATTGTGGAAAATACACCTCTTACCGATTATAATTATGATATTACATACAATTACTTTCATTGTAATTTTGGATGGTCTTTAGGCAATGCCAATGGTGATTATACAATATCACGGGTATATGAAGCGCTAGGATACCCTTCCCAAACTTATGTATATTCCAATATATTTAGTAGCTTAAATAGAGGAATAGCTGATAATACCGTATCTATAGGCGATTTTGCATATCCGATAGTAGAAGTTATTAGTGATATAAGTTATCCAAAAAATTAGTGAAAATTTTAAAAGATGTAAATATGGGTTATAAGAGATTGATATATTTGTTCATGGTGTTAATAGCTGTGACTGCATGTGAGAAGAAGGAAAACACGAAAAATGTGTATGAGTATTATCCGGAGCCTGAAAATCTGGCTGTAAATGAGGTGGCCTTATGTGATTCTATAGTTGTGGGCAATACAGAGTTTACTCAAGAAGAGGTGTATCAGATGCTCAGGTGTGGAGAGGATGAAGCTTGGTATATGTATGAAATACTACATGGAAAACTTAAAAGTGAGATATATAACTATAAATATGATGAATTAGATAAAAGAATTTTTGTAAAGACTATAAAGGAGTGGTCTCCTGGTAAATTTATACTAGGTGGCGTTTCGTATGTTAGCAAATTGGCTATTGTAGGATTTTACGACAACAATAAATATGTATGTTATATACCAAACAGATATGAAGGATGGTCAAATAATGTTTATGCCAGTGACAATCAAGGTTGCCAATCATCTGAACGGAGTTATAGAGTAGAGGATGGCAACTTGATTTGCGGAACAATTCCTGGATTGGTTACCTCTTTAGAGCCGGTTCCTCTTAAGTTAGTTTCTGTAGAGGAGGATCGGATAATTTTTGATAGGGAGATTTATAAATTGAACAGTAACGAACTGCATTCTGCAACAAGATATGTGGCCTATAAGTTGAAATATAAAGATTTGGCAAGCCTGCCGGTGGATGATTCAAGACTGCAGTTTTAATTCCGCAGGTGCAAATTATAGATGCACCTGCGTTTCTACTTTATAGTTGAGGTTGTAGTGTTCAACGAAGTCGATGAACTCCGGTGTTACATCAATTTTATATTTGCGTGAGAAGAACTCTACAGCAATCTGGTGTTCATAATCAAGTACATTTATGGAGAGCATCTTTTTTCCCTTGTTGGCCTTTATTGCCTTCAGAAGATCTTTGTTGAATTTTTTGTCTATTTTATCTGTAGGCAGGTTTATGGTGAATGATTTTATAAATTCATCCTTGGTATTTGCCAGCAGTGTTATCTTCCTGATTTTGAGTTCGCACTCTACCGGTGAGGCATTCTCTTTATTTGCAGGATTATCCTTGTCTGCCGGTTTAGAATAGATTTTTGGCATTATTGCACATTTCACAAACAGGGCATTGCCCTCTTCAACGAATTGGAGGAAGTTTTCGTAGTCTTTTCCAAAGAGGCTGAAGTTTATGCTTCCCGAATAATCCTCAAGTGTAAAGCTCATCCATGGTTTTCCGCTTTTTTGCGAAACACGTTTGCTTATACCGCTTATAAGGCCGGCAATATATACCTCTTTCCTATGGAGGGTATCATCTGTAGATGCTTGTGAAACAAGCTCCTGGAGCTGGGTAATAGTATATTGTGCAAAATTGTTGATTTCAAACTTATACATGTCGAGAGGATGGGACGACAGGTACATTCCCACAAAGTCCTTCTCCTTTTTCAAGAATTCGAGCAGATTGTACTCCGGTGAAGGTACTGGAATCTCCGGAGGGGTTGGTTTGAATCCCTCATCTGCATCGCCAAAGAGTGAATTGCCGCTGCTCAAGGAGTCGCTCTGAAGTTTTGAACCATATCGGCAGAGGGCCTCTATAAATATCTCATTCTTTGAATTCGGAAGGAAATACTGGTCGCGACGGATATTCTCAAAAGAGTCGAATCCACCGGCATATACGAGTGATTCAATGGTCTTTTTATTTACAACACCACACTTTGATGCACGCTCAATGAAATCGAAGACATTTTCGTATGGTCTCTCTTTGCGTCCCTGAACAATACTGTCTACAACGGCTCCGCCCACACCCTTTACACCTGCCATTCCAAATCGGATATTGCCCGCCTTGTTCACTGTAAACCGGCGCTCGCTCTCATTGATATCGGGGCCCAAAACTGCAATTCCCATACGTTTGCACTCATCCATTAGCTTGGTAATCTCCTCAATATTGTTGAGGTTCTTACTCAAGTTGGCTGCCATGAATTCTGCAGGATAGTGCGCCTTCATATATGCAGTCTGGTAGGCCACCCATGCGTAGCATGTTGCATGCGATTTGTTGAAGGCATATGCGGCAAAGGCGGTCCAGTCTTTCCATATTTTCTCCAGAGTCTCCTCCGGATGGCCATTCTTAATACCTCCCTCCAAGAAAAGGGTTTTGAGCTCCATCATCTTGTCTATGAGCTTTTTACCCATAGCCTTACGGAGTCCGTCGGCCTGGCCTTTGGTAAAGTCTGCAAGTTTCTGCGACAGAAGCATCACCTGCTCCTGATATACTGTAATTCCGTAGGTATCTTTAAGTATATCTTCCATCTGCGGAAGGTCATACTCAATCTTCTTGCGTCCCTGCTTGCGGTCTACAAAGTCTGGAATATAATCCATCGGGCCAGGACGGTAGAGGGCATTCATGGCAATGAGATCTTCAAACCTTGTTGGCTTGAGCTCCCTGAGCCACTTCTGCATTCCTGGCGACTCAAACTGGAATATTGCAACAGTATCGCCACGGCTGAAGAGTTCGTAGGTGAGCTTGTCATCAATAGGAATTGTATCTACATCCACATCAATGCCTCTTGCCTTCTTCACATTTGAAACTGCCTCCTTGAGGATGGAGAGAGTCTTCAGGCCAAGGAAATCCATCTTGAGCATACCGACATCCTCAATGAATGAGCCTTCATATTGCGAAACCCACATATCTTCGCCTGTCTCCTTGTCTTTTGCAATGCAGATCGGAATATGCTCTGTGAGATTGTCGCGGCCAATGATTATGGCACAGGCGTGTACACCGGTATTTCTTACGGTTCCTTCGAGTTTCTGGGCATACTGGAGAGTCTCCTTCACACCCGGAATTGTTGAGGATTCGAGAGCCTCCTTCATTTCGGGCACCAGTTTTACACAGTTGCCCACATTAACCTTCACCTTCTTCTCCTCAATGATCTCCTCGCCGTTTTCACCGGTCTTCTTTATGATTTCAGGAGGAAATTTGTCGGGAACAAGCTTGGCAAGCCTGTCTGACTCTGCAAGAGGTACCTGCTGTATGCGGGCAATATCTTTTATGGCACTCTTGGTCGCCATTGTACCAAAGGTAACCACATGTGAAACGTGGTCCTTACCATATTTGCCCTCCACATACTGGAGCACTTTGCCGCGGCCGTCGTCATCAAAGTCGATATCGATATCGGGCATTGAGATACGTTCCGGATTGAGGAAACGCTCAAACAGAAGGTCATATTTTATAGGGTCGATATGGGTAATTCCAAGGCAGTATGCAACAACAGAGCCTGCTGCTGAACCACGGCCCGGACCAACCCAAACACCCATTCCACGAGCTGCGGCAATGAAGTCCTGCACAATCAAAAAGTAATCTGGGAATCCCATTCTTTTAATTGTAGCAAGCTCAAAATCAATCCTTTCCCTTACCTGATCGGTAATCTCCTTATAATTCTTTTCAGCACCTTTGTATGTGAGATGCCTCAAATATTCATTTGAATCTGCAAATTCCGACGGAATCTCAAAAATAGGGAGAATGTGGTCACAGTCGATTTTATATTTTTCAATTTTATCGGCAATTTCAATGGTATTTGAAATTACCTCCGGATGGTCTGGGAAGAGTGCTGCCATCTCCTCCTCGGTCTTCAGATACTCCTGCTGGGTATATCTGAGTCGCTTTACATCGTCGTAGTTTGCGTTGGTTGTGAGGCAGATCAGGCGGTCGTGCGCAGGTCCGTCTTCCTTGCGTGTAAAATGGACATCGTTGGTGGCAATCACCTTCACTCCGCACTCCTGGGCAAGTTCAAAAATTGCCTTGTTTACAATTACCTGCTGCTCATACACATCCTCGGCATAACCCGGTATCTCTGTCTTGTGCAGCTGCACTTCGAGATAATAATCCTCTCCAAAGAGGTTTTTGTACCACATTATGCTCTCTCTGGCCCCATCTATATCACCCCTCCTTATCTTTTGTGGAATTTCACCACCCAGACATGCCGAAGAGCAGATGAGGTTCTCGTGGTACTTTTCGAGCAGCTCCTTGTCGATTTTTGGTTTATAGTAGAAACCCTCGGTATATCCTAAAGAGACCAGTTTTACAAGATTGTAATATCCGGCCAGATTTTTTGCCAGCAGAATGAGGTGGTGGGCACTCTGGTCCTCCTTGCCTCGTTTTGTAAAACGGCCCTCAGGGTTTACATAAACCTCGCAACCAATAATAGGCTTGATATCCGGAAAGCCCTTTGCAACTTTCAGGAATTCCTTTACACCAAACATATTGCCATGGTCTGTGATGGCCAGTGCAGGCTGGTTGTCCTCCTGAGCCTTCTGGAAATGGCTGGAGATGGGCGCAGCACCGTCGAGTATAGAATAATATGTATGTACGTGTAAATGAACAAATGCCATGGTTGCAGGTATTTTTGAGGTTTGTGCAAATTTACAAATAAGAAAAATCTTTCACAAAGATATGATGCAATCAGTAAAAAAACTCCCGCAGCAAATAAGTTGCGGGAGTTGATATATAACGTATATTGTACAACATTATACAAGCGGAGTTCCGCTCATGCAGGCAGGCTGCTCAATTCCCATAAGTTTGAGAATTGTAGGGGCGATGTCTGCAAGAATTCCGTTTTTCACGCTCTTGATATCGTTGTCTACAACAATGAATGGAACAGGGTTGAGCGAGTGTGCGGTATTTGGTGTGCCGTCTGCGTTTACAGCGTTGTCGGCATTGCCATGGTCTGCTGTGATGAGAACAGTGTAACCATTTGCAACAGCAGAATCCACAACCTCTTTAACAAGGCCGTCGATAGTTGTAACTGCCTTCTTAATTGCCTCATATACACCTGTATGGCCAACCATGTCGCCATTTGCAAAGTTAAGGATCACAAGATCTTCTTTCTTTGTGTCAAGTACTTTGATAAGTTCAGAAGCAACTTCCGGAGCACTCATTTCTGGTTTGAGGTCGTATGTTGCAACTTTTGGTGAGTTTACCAATACTCTCTCTTCGTTCTCAAATGCAGCTTCGCGTCCGCCTGAGAAGAAGAATGTCACATGGGCATATTTCTCGGTCTCGGCAATTCTGAGCTGGTTTTTACCTGCTTTTGCCACAACCTCACCAAGGGTGTCCTGAACATTCTCTTTGTCGAAGAGGATGTGTACACCGGTAAATTTATCATCATATGGGGTGAGACAGCAGTAGTAAAGAGGCATTGTCTTCATATCCATTTCAGGCATGTCTGCCTGTGTAAGTACGCTGGTGATTTCGCGTGCGCGGTCGTTACGGAAGTTGAAGAATATAATGGCATCATTTTCAGAAATGGTGGCAGTTCCCTCAACTTTTATAGGCTTGATGAACTCGTCGGTTACGCCTGCCTGATATGAGGCCTCAACAGCAGCGGCAGGGTTTGTAGTCTTTTCACCTTCGCCATTTACAAGAAGATCGTAAGCCACTTTCACACGGTCCCATCTCTTGTCGCGGTCCATTGCATAGAAACGGCCAATTACAGAGGCAATCTTTCCTGTAGATTTTGCCATATGAGCCTCCAGCTGCTCTACAAAGCCCTTTCCGCTCTTAGGATCGGTGTCACGGCCATCCATGAAACAATGTACATAAACCTTCTCCAGACCATACTCTTTTGCAACATCAAGGAATGCAAACAGCTGGTCGATAGAGCTGTGTACACCTCCATTCGAGAGGAGTCCCATGAAATGCAGGGCTTTTCCGCTCTCCTTTGCATAATCATAAACAGCCTTAACCTCCTTGTTCTCGAGAAGGGTCTTGTTCTGGCAAGCCTTGTTGATTTTTACCAAATCCTGATAAACAACTCTACCTGCACCGATATTGAGGTGACCTACCTCTGAGTTACCCATCTGACCTGCAGGAAGACCTACATCTTCGCCACTTGCAGATAGCTGTGAATTAGGGTATTTGGCTATAAGGGCGTCAATATTTGGTTGTCCTGCTGTATATATTGCGTTGGTGTTGTCATGTTTTCCGATTCCCCATCCGTCGAGAATCATTAAAAGTACTTTTTTCTCCATAAAAACTATATATTTACTAAATTTGTTTTCTGATAAAAATGAACAAAATTCTGGGGCACAAAGTTAATCAATATGAGTAAAAATAGAAACAACAAAAGCAAAAGGGAGAGGCAAAAGGGCCAGGCAAGAGGTAAAGGAAAAAGTGTGAGCTCCAAAAGAGGTCGCGGAGCAGGCCGAAAAAAGATATTGGAGCTGCTCGAAGGTTCTGTAATAATGGGTAGGGAAGGTTATGCTTTCATTAATATACCCGACAGGGATGATGATGTTTTTGTTCCTGCAAAGAAGCTGCTGGGAGCCCTGCATGGAGATAAAGTGAGGGTTGCCGTCACTAAACTTAAGGATGACAACCACAAGATGGAAGGTGAGATTGTGGAGTTGCTCGAACGTTCGAAAAAACCATATATCGGTATTCTGCAGATAATTGGAAGGCAGGCATGGGTTATTGTGGAGAGCAAATTCATGCCATATGATATTCAGGTTCCGGCAGAGGATGTAAAAGATGAGTATCAAGGTTTGAAGGTGGCAGTTGTTGTAGAGCAGTGGAGGGCCGGAATGGATGCTCCAAAAGGAAGGATTGTTGATGTGCTGGGAGAGCCTGGCGAGAACAACACCGAGATGCACGCAATACTTGCCGAGTATGGACTGCCATACAAGTTTGAGAAGGAGGTAGAGGAGGCTGCAGCAAAGATTCCTGTAAAAATTCCAAAGAAAGAGATAGACTCCCGCAGAG
Organism: Bacteroidales bacterium; assembly: GCA_017935505.1. Taxonomy (GTDB): domain Bacteria; phylum Bacteroidota; class Bacteroidia; order Bacteroidales; family UBA932; genus Egerieousia. Next base: position 12,797 of record JAGBHM010000026.1, read on the forward strand.
ATTTCAGGAAGGTCTGTACCTTTACTATAGACCCTGCCGACGCAAAGGATTTTGATGATGCAATATCACTGCAAGTGCTTGATAATGGCAATCTTGAAGTTGGCGTGCATATTGCAGATGTAACACATTATGTAAAACCAGGAGACATTATTGATAAAGAGGCGATAGAGAGGGCAACATCGGTTTATCTGGTAGATAGAACTGTGCCGATGCTTCCGGAGGCCCTTTCAAATAATTTGTGTTCATTGAGGCCGAATGAGGAGAAGCTCACCTTCTCGGCTGTTTTTGAGATGAACCATAAGGCAAAGCTGATAAAGAGCTGGTTTGGCCGCACAATAATTAAATCCGACAGACGTTTTGCCTATGAGGAGGCCCAGCAGATACTTGAGGAGGCAGGATTGGCAGAGCCGTCGGGAATGGATCCTGCCAATATTCCAAACAACAAACCTGCAAGAAAACCTCGTGGAGCTGCATCTGAGGCGCAGATAAAGGAGGCTGTAATCACTCTGCACAAGCTGGCGGCAATTCTTCGCAAGCAGCGTTTTGAAAGCGGTTCAATAAGTTTTGAGAGACCGGAGATGAAGGTGATTGTGGATGCCAAAGGCAAGCCGATTGATGTGTGTCAAAAAGTTACAAGAGAGGCAAACTGGCTTATTGAGGAGTTTATGCTCCTTGCGAACAAGGCAGTTGCAACTTATGTAACAATGGGCATGAGAATGAAGGAGCCTACATTCGTATACAGGATCCATGAAGAGCCTAATTACGACAAAATACAGAACCTCAGGGATTTTGTGAAACATTTCGGTTATACCATGGGCTCTACAAACAATGGCCGCGAGGTTGCAAAGGAGCTCAATCTGCTGCTCGACAAAGTGAAGGACAAACCCGAATGTGGAGCAATTGAGATAATTGCATTGCGCTCTATGGCCAGAGCCAAATATTCAACCGACAATGTGGGTCACTATGGCCTTGGTTTCCAATACTATACTCACTTCACATCTCCTATCCGCCGCTATCCCGACATGATGGTGCACCGCCTTCTTGCCCATTACCTCGACAAAGGAAAGAGTGCTGACAAAAAGAAATATGAGGAGCTCTGCAAACACTCTTCGGAGCGTGAGCAGGTTGCAACAGATGCAGAACGCTCAAGTATAAAATATAAGTTGTCGGAGTATATGCAGGATAAGATTGGCAATGAGTATGAAGGTACAATTTCCGGTGTTACAGAGTGGGGAATATATGTTGAAATAGAGCCTACAAAGGTTGAGGGAATGGTTTCGTTGCGTGATATCAAGGATGATTTCTTCATTTTTGATGAGAAGAACTACTGCGTAATTGGAAAATCATCGCGTGTGAAATTTACCCTCGGTGATAAGGTGAAAATTAAGGTCTCTAAAGTTAATATAGAGCAAAAACTTATTGATTACGAGCTGGTTTGGGATCCTAGCTACAACAAAACCAAAAAGAGGGGCACCAAGGCAAAGGCCGAAGCCAAACCAAAAGCCCCGGCAAAAACAAAGGGCAAGGCTGCAGCCAAATCCAAAGCCAACACCAAGTCCAAAGCTAGAAAATAGCTCCAGCAGTCTGGATAACCTAAATATGAAGAAGATGAAAAAGGACTGTTTCATATCTGCTGTTTTTGCAGTGATGCTGTGGGCCATTCTCCCGGCAGTATCTTTTGCACAGAAAGAAAATATTAATCCGTCGGATTACTTTGATGTTTATACTACAGAGTATGCAGAGAAGGTTGTTGATTTTTTGGCCTCAGAGAGGCTGAAGGGGCGTGAAGCCGGTACAAAGCAGGCTGTAAAGGCAATGAAATTTATTGTAAAAGAGTTCAAAAAGGTAGGATATGAGCCTATACTACAGCAATTTAGTAATGAGGAACTTGCCGATGCCATAGGAAAACCCAAAGAGGGGAAGGAGCCATATCCGTTGCAGCAGTGTAATGTTGTGGCTGAACTGAAGGGTAAAAATCAAGACAAGTATATAGTTGTAGGTGCCCATTACGACCATTTGGGCTACAAGGAGGGGGTAGGTATTCATCCTGGCGCCGATGACAATGCTTCAGGAATTGTGGCACTTCTCTCTCTGGCCAAAATGATGAAAGCTTCGGGTGTTGTACCTCAGTACACACTTCTTTTCTGTGCCTGGGATGGCGAAGAGAAGGGGCTGCTCGGTTCAAAATATTTTGTGAATACATGGCCTTCTGATCTTATAGTGCCTGAATGTGGGGCATCCCTGAAGGAATCGGTGGTATGCTATATGAATTTTGACATGGTAGGACGCACAATAACTCCTGAGAATCCGGGTGTTACCTTTGCATGGAACAACAACTACCCATATCTGCTCGATATCTGCAAAAAGGCTCAGGAGAGTATTTCAAAGCCTTTTCAGGTATTATTGGATGAGCGCAGAGGTGATGGCAAAGGAGGCTCCGATTATGCCCCTTTCTCAGCACAGGATATTCCCTTCATTGCCTGGATGGAGGATTTTATGCACGAAGATTATCACAAACCAACAGATACCCCCGACAAACTTCATTGGGAAAAGCTTCGCAAAACAACACTGCTGGCCTATCTGATATTGTTTGATTTAATTGTAGAATAATACTAGTCCAATATAAAAATAAACGGCCCAAGGGTGTTCCTGAGGGCCGTTGTTGTTTAATGGAGGGTGGTTTACAGTCTCTCCAGTTTTACTGTGAAGTGGCGCATGAGTTCGGTTTCCCACACTATTTTTACGCCTCGTTTAATCTGGTCGCGACGGTCGTAGACATTCTTGAGCGCTGCAGCAATCACATCCATATGGTTGTTTGTGTAGACGCGGCGGGCAATGCACAGGCGAAGCAGGTCGAGGCCTCCAAAACGGTTCTCGCGGGTTACAGGGTCGCGGTCGGCAAGGATATAACCAATCTCGCAGCCACGGATACCGGCCTCAAGGTAGAGTTCAATTGCAAGCGTCTGGGCAGGGAACTCCTCTTTAGGGATGTTTGAGAGCACTCTGTCGGCATCTACAAATATTGCATGGCCACCTACAGGTCTCTGGTAAGGTATTCCATATTCATCAAGACGGGCAGCAAGGTATTGCACCTGTTTGATGCGGGTCTCAATATTGTCGAGTTCGGTATTTTCATCAAGACCAACTGCAAGGGCTGCCATATCGCGGCCATTCATGCCTCCATAAGTCAAATAGCCCTCAAATGGAATGCAGAAGCGTTTTGCCCCCTCAAACCAATCTTCGTGACGGGTTGCAATGAATCCTCCCATATTTACAAGGCCATCCTTTTTTGAGGACATTGTCATACCGTCGGCATATGAGAACATCTCCTTTACAATCTCCTTGATGCTCTTCTCTGCATAACCCTCTTCGCGGACTCTGATGAAGTAGGCGTTCTCCACAAAGCGGGCAGAATCGTAAATTACACGTTTGTTGTACTTGTCTGCAATCTCACGCACCTGACGCAGGTTCTGCATAGAGACAGGCTGTCCTCCGGCTGTATTGTTTGTAACAGTTACTATTATAAAAGGTACCTTATCGGCATTTTCAGCAAGAGCTTTTTCGAGTTTTGCAGGATCTACATTGCCCTTAAACGGCACTTCGAGCTGGGTATCCTTTGCCTCATCTACAGTGCAGTCGAGTGCAACGGCCTTACGGCTCTCTATGTGACCTTTGGTTGTATCAAAATGTGAGTTGCCGGGGATAATGTCGCCGGCCTTTACAAGGTGGCTGAAAAGCACATTTTCTGCAGCTCTTCCCTGGTGTGTAGGTATTACATACTCAAACCCTGTGAGGCGTGTGATTGTCTCTTTGAGCTGGAAAAATGAAGAGGAGCCGGCATAGCTTTCGTCTCCCATCATCATGGCGGCCCATTGGCGGTCGCTCATGGCTCCTGTACCCGAATCGGTAAGGCAGTCGATATAAACTTGGTCTGACTTGAGTTGGAAGAGGTTGTAGTTTGCCTCCTTTATCCACTGCTCACGCTCCTGGCGTGTGCTTTTGCGGATTGGTTCAACCATTTTAATTTTCCAAGATTCTGCAAAAGGTAGTTCCATAGTATAATAAAAGTATTTCAGTGTGTTACGGATTGTTACAAAAATAATGAAAATACTCTAAAAAAGAAAGACGGCCCTTTTCAGAGTCGTCTTTCCCATATAAATTTCAAAGATGCTGATTATTTCTTCTCAGCAGCTTTTCTCTCTTTTCTCATGTTCATATCGTAAACTACAGGGGTACCTACGAAGATTGAAGAGTAAGCACCAACTATGATACCAACGATAAGGGCACAAGCAAAACCTCTGATAACCTCACCACCGAAGAGTGCGATAGCCACCATAACTACCAATGTAGATACAGATGTGTTCACACAACGTGCCAAAGTACTGTTCAACGCACCATTGATATTCTCTTTGAGTGTGCGTTTAGGATACAATACATTGTACTCACGGATACGGTCGAAGATAACCACAGAGTCATTGATTGAGTAACCGATGATTGTAAGAACTGCAGCGATGAATGTCTGGTCTACATCGAGGCTGAATGGAAGGATTCCTGAGAACAATGAGAAGAATCCGATTACGATGATGGTGTCGTGAGCCAATGAAATCACACCACCGGCACCCCATGTCCAGTTCTTGAATCGTACTGCGATATATAGGAAGATTGCAATCAATGAGAGGATTACTGCGATAACAGCATTTCTCTTGATATCGTTTGCAATAGTAGGACCAACTTTATCCGAGCTGATGATACCGTTAGGGTTGTCAACAGTAGAGGTAAAGTCTTCCAGAGACATCTTTGCATTGTAGAAACCTTTCAATGCATTGTAAAGTTTAGCCTCAACCTCCTGGTCAACCTCTGTAGAGTTGTCGTTGATTTTGTATTTGGTTGTAAGTTTCATCTGGCTCTCACCACCGAACTGTTTAACTTCAACAGTCTCACCGAACTCTGCATTTGCAGCACTTCTAATCTGCTCAGCTGTTACATCTTTGTCGAAACGCAATACATAAGTTCTACCACCTGTAAAGTCAACACCGTAAGAGAAGCCTTTGAAGAGGATTGAACCCAAGCTGATCACTACAACAACAGTTGAAATGATATAAGCTGTTTTACGCAATTGTACGAAGTCGATATGTACATTCTGCAAGAAGTTTCTTGAGAATTTGTTGTCGAAAGTAATGTTCTTGCCTTTTGCCAATCTTGCCTCGAAGATCAAACGGGTGATAAAGATTGAGGTAAGCATTGAAGTGATGATACCGATTACCAATGTTGTAGCAAAGCCTTGTACAGGACCTGAACCGAACACTGCCAATACGATACCAGTGATGATGGTTGTCAAGTTACCGTCGATAATTGCTGAGTAAGCGTTGCTGTAACCGTCTTTAATGGCTGCTCTCAACTGTTTTCCAGCTCTGAGCTCCTCTTTCACGCGCTCATATATGATAACGTTGGCATCCACAGCCATACCCATTGTAAGCACGAGACCTGCAATACCTGGCAATGTGAGTACAGCACCGAATGAAGCAAGTGCGCCGAACAGGAACAATGCGTTGCAGAGCAATGCTACGTTTGCAGCAACACCGGCACCGTTGTAGAACAATATCATATATACAAGTACGAGGACGAATGCAAGTACGAACGAAATGAAACCGGCATTGATTGACTCTGAACCCAAGCTAGGACCTACAACCTGCTCTTGGATGATGGTTGCAGGGGCAGGAAGTTTACCTGATTTCAATACGTTAGCCAAGTCCTCAGCCTCTGTAATTGTGAAGTTTCCAGTGATTTGAGAACGTCCGCCAGTGATTTCTGATTGAACTGTAGGGTAAGAGTAAACCATACCGTCCAATACAATTGCAATTTGTCTCTGAAGGTTGTCGGCAGTAAGTCTTGCCCAGATACGTGCACCCTCTGCATTCATCTGCATATCAACCTCAGGTGATCCACCGCTCTCTCTGTAACCTACAGAAGCATCTGTAACCATACCACCGTCAAGTGGAGCTTTGCCGTCGCGGGTATTCACTTTGATGGCAACCAACTCAAAGATGATTCCTGAAGGATCCAATTGGCTTGGATGAACTGTCCACATAGGAGCAAGCTCTGCTGGGAACAATGATTTGATCTGAGGGAGGTTCAAGTATGAGTTGATGCGTGCAGTATCTTTATAGTGTGCTCTACCGATGCAAGCACCAGGAGCCAACTGGCCACCGTATACGCTAGGGTTCAAAACTGCAAACAATGGATTCTCTTTAGCCCATGCAGCAGCATCTGCGTTAAGACTATCTGCTGCCAAAAGCTCAGCTGCAGCATCTTTTACTGTAGAATCAGCCTTAGCCTCTTCTGTTTCAACATTCAAAATGTCTTTAAGTGCAGCATTTGCATCTGCAAGGTATTGATAAACCTCAGTGTTGTCGAAAGTTGGCCAGAACTCAAGTGAAGCAGTTCCTTGAAGCAGTTTTCTAACACGCTCAGGCTCCTTTACACCAGGAAGCTCAACAAGGATTCTGCCTGTATTTCCAAGTTTCTGGATATTTGGCTGGGTAACACCAAAACGGTCGATACGGTTTCTCAATACGTTGAATGAGTTTGCAATAGCACTCTCAGACTCCTCGCGGATAATTTTGATTACATCTGCGTTGCTTGATTCCGGAGTGATTTTGTCACGCATTTCGTAGGTTCCGAAAACCGAAGACATTCTTTTGCCCGGAGCAACCTCTTCCCAGCTCTGCTCAAAAAGAGTGATGAAATCCTCACGTGTTGTGAGCTCTTTCTGCTGGGCCAACTCCAATGCCTGAAGGAACTCAGGATCCTGGCTGTTGTCGGTCAAAGCTTTGATAAGGTCTCTCAACTGAACCTGAAGCATAACGTTCATACCGCCTTTCAGGTCGAGACCCAAGTTGATCTCTTTCTCTTTCACATCTTTGTAGGTAAAGCCAAGGAAGACTTTCTCCGATGAGATGGAATCGATATAAAATCTGTTTTTCTCTTTTGCCAAAGAGTCGAGGAAGAATGCTCTGTCTACCTCAGGTACATTGGCAAATTGTGCACTTTGCTCCATTGCAGCAACGGCTGCATTGGCATACTCCTGTGCTTTTTTCTCTTGATGCGATGTAGCCCATGTGAATGACAACTGATATACACAGGCTAATGCGATTAAAATTGCCACAAACTTAATGGCTCCTTTACTTTGCATGTTTTATAGTTTTTAAAATTTGAATTTCACTTCAAACCAAAGCATGGTTATGATAAAATAAGGTGCAAATGTACAATTTTTTCCTAATATATAAAGTATTTCATATCTTTGTTGGTATATTTTTGCGTAAATTCATGAAAAAGCATATAGGTTTATCAGCCATTTTTTTAATCTTTTCACTTTGCCCGATAATATCTCTCTCCCAAACAGAGAAAAATGATGAGACAAAGGCAGACCGTCTGCATGGCAAATATGAGTTTGGACAGGCCGCATCACTATATAAAAAGGAGTTGGAGAAATGTACAGACTCGTTGAAGCGTATTGTGTTGGAGAAAAAGTTGATACAGAGTGAGAACGGTATGAGCCTGCTGGAATTTGCGTTTGAGCCGGTAGTGGAGGCTGCCAAACAGTATCCGAGAAAGGATTTCTTTCTCCATTATCCGGGTTTTGAGCAGGGAAGCTGGGTTAAACTTCCCCAGCAGCTTGCACCTGAAAAAGATCTTTCAACAGGAGAGTTTCCTGTGATGCAGTACAGCAGCTCGTCAGATAAGATGATATTCAGTGCTCCAGATGAAAACGGTTCCTGGAACCTCTATACTTCAACATTGCTTGGTGATACATTATGGAGCGTCCCTGCTTTGTTGAATGAAAACATTACATCTTCAGGAAATGAAATCTTTCCAGTAATCAGCCCCAGTGGAAAGAACCTCTACTTCTCCTCAAACGGACATTATGGAGTAGGCGGATATGATTTGTATATGTGTGAATGGGATCCAGAGACCAAGGATTGGGGCATGCCCCAAAATATGGGCTTCCCATATTCATCGCCGGAGGATGACCTCTTCTTTTATAACACTCCCGACGGTTTCCACTCTGTTTTTGCCTCAAACCGCAACTGCGAGAAGGAGTCTGTTGTAATATATATATTGGAGTATGAGAATGTGCCCCTGAAAAAGAGTGTGACTCCTGCGGAGGCTGCAAGAATATCAAAACTTGAACTGTCGGGGAAGAAAAGTAAAGACAACAGTGTGGTAGCTGCGGATAAAGGTGCAGAAAATAGTGAATTCAGCGAGTATACTTTGGCGGTAAATAAGGTGAGGAAATTGCAGCAGCAGCTGGTGGAGGCATTCAACCGTCAGGCCCAGAATAGGGAACTGTACAATATGCTGAACAATGGAGATGATCTGCGCCTGTTGGAACAGAAGATAGCTGAGCAGGAGACAGCAACAATGGCGCTGCAGAATGAGATTAACGAGGCAATGCTTGAGCTGCAGAAACTGGAGGTTATGTTCCTCGCAAAGGGAATGTTTGTGCCTGAGGTTGAAATGGTACAGGAGCCGGTTGAAGCAGAACCCGACAACAAAGAGAAAATAGTTCCTGCATTTGCCGATATGGTGCTGAATGAGGCTCCTCAGTTGAATGTGCTTAAACCGGAACCTGAAATTGACTTGGCATTCAAGATATTGGATGAGGCTCAGATTGTTGGTATGGAGGAGCTTCCTCAAGGACTTGTCTATCAGATCCAGCTATTTGCTGTGTCAAAGAAAGCTTCATTGAAGAGTTTGAAAGGGCTCTCGCCTGTGTTTGAGAGAAAATATCCGAGTGGCAAATATATATATTCGGTGGGTGCGTTCAGAAAATATGATGAAGCTCTGTCGAATTTGGGTAAGGTGAAAAAGAGAGGTTTCTCTTCGGCAATAATAACCGCGTACAAGGATGGAAAATCCATGAATTTGAAGAGTGCCCGGACATTGGAGAAGGAGCTTGCGAACTCCGGAGTATATCAGGTGTGCATTGAAGGTTATGATTCATTGCCTCAGGAGATACTCTCTGTGATACGTGGAATAACAGAGAAGGATATTGCAAAGACTGCGAATGGAGGCAATGTGAGATATGTGATAGGTCCGTTTGGAAATGAGGAGGATGCGAAAATTCTTGTGACCGGGTTGAGGGCTGTCTCCGATAAGGTTATAGAGGTTGAAAAAGTAAAATAATTGAAGTTATGTGGGCACTTATTGCAACACTCGTTATTGTAGGATTGCTGCTGCTTGGAATAGAACTGCTGGTAATTCCCGGTTTTGGAGTAGTAGGCATTCTGGGTATAGTATCATTTGTCTGTTCATGCTATTTCTCTTTTGCTACATTCGGTGTGACGGCAGGAGTGGCTGTGCTGATAGCAGAGATTGTACTTGTCTCAGCATTTATAGTGCTGGTGCTCAGATCAAAAACATGGCGCAAGATAACGCTCAATACCAATATAGATTCTAAAGTGGATGAGTTACCGCAGAACAAGGGCATAGAGGTTGGAATGAAGGGTAGGGCTATAACCAGATTGGCTCCTGCAGGGCAGGTGGAGTTTGAGAATGCGGTTGTTGAGGCATTCTGCAGGGATACCATAATAAATGGCGGCAGCATTGTTGAGGTGGTGGAAATTGCAGACAACAGAATTTTTGTAAAGGCCGAAAATAATTAATAATAAATATAAGGTATGGAATACACATTGTTTATCTGGATAGGAGTGTCGATAGTGGCACTTATGATCTTTCTTTGGTTCTTCCCAATTACATTATGGTTTCAGGCATTGATTTCTGGTGTGAAGATCTCTTTGCTGCAACTTGTGCTTATGCGCTGGAGAAAAGTACCTCCAGGAACAATTGTGATGGCTATGATTACCGGAACAAAGGCCGGATTGAAGCTCAATGCAAATGAACTTGAGGCACATTATCTGGCAAAAGGTAATGTTCCGAAAGTTGTGAATGCGCTCATCTCTGCCGATAAAGCAAATATTGCCCTCAATTTTAATATGGCGGCAGCAATTGACCTTGCAGGAAGGGATGTTTTTGAGGCTGTGCAGATGTCGGTAAATCCAAAAGTGATAAATACACCGCCTGTAACAGCAGTTGCAAAGGATGGTATACAGCTTATTGCAAAGGCAAGGGTTACCGTAAGGGCCAATATCAAACAGCTGGTTGGTGGAGCAGGTGAGGAGACAGTTCTTGCCCGTGTGGGTGAAGGTATCGTATCATCAATCGGTTCTGCAGATTCACATAAATCGGTGCTTGAAAATCCTGATTCGATCTCAAAAGTTGTGTTAGGCAAAGGTTTGGATGCTGGAACTGCTTTTGAAATTCTCTCAATTGATATTGCAGATATCGATATAGGAAAGAATATTGGCGCTGTTCTTCAGATAGACCAGGCCAATGCCGACAAAAATATTGCACAGGCCCGTGCTGAGGAGAAACGCGCAATGGCTGTTGCCCTTGAGCAGGAGATGAAGGCAAAAGCACAGGAGGCTCGCGCAAAAGTAATTGAGGCCGAGGCTGAGATTCCTATGGCAATTGCCCAGGCTTTCAGAAGCGGAAATCTTGGTGTTATGGATTACTATAAAATAAAGAACATACAGGCAGATACTGAGATGCGCGAGAACATTGCCAAATAGTTTTTTGTCAAAAGTTTGTTCTTATAGAAAAAATTACATACATTTGCAGTCCCAACGAATGTTTAAGCAATAAACCCATAAGTTGAGGGGACTTGGTGAGATGGGTGAGTGGCTGAAACCACCAGTTTGCTAAACTGACGTACGGGTAACCGTACCGGGGGTTCGAATCCCCCTCTCACCGCAGAAAAGCGTCGCAAGTTGATAATTATTAATCACTTGCGACGCTTTCTTTTTGCTGTCCACCCAGAAAATCACCCAAAAATGGGGTGGATAGAGTGTTAATTGCGGTTTATCATATTGAAATATTGCACAACTTTTTCTGCAGTTGCATCTTTTAAGATAACATTCTTCTCTCTGTCGAGCAGATACATGCTCGGGATAGCCCTTATGCCGTAAAGTTCGTTATTGCGCAAAATGAGTTGCTGGTCACGGGCATAAATCCAGTTTGAGGAGCGTGGCGCTTCGTTGTAGTGCTTTTCCCAAAGGTCTGCCTGTTCGTCAATATACATCGAAAGGACCTTTATTTTACCCGATTCAAATATATTTACAAAGGCAGGGTCGGAGAGCAATATGCTCTGCTGGCCGCGGCAGCTGTTACAATCGGGGTTATTGAAATATAATAAAAGGTATTGGGCATCAATATTGTGTAGTGTGCCTTTTTTGAAGGTATTTCCCTTTTTCTGCAAAAATTCAAAATCAGCCGCCTTTGTTCCTATACGGTTCATACTGGCAAGTTCGAGTTGCCATTTATAGGCCATCTTGGCTGTATTGTCCATCGATTTCAGCTCCATAATGGCCTCCAGTGCAGGTATGTAGGTCTCTTCGTTGAGATATGGGGAGTTGGGGTTGTACAGATACCTTTCACTTATCTCCAGAAGTCTTCCCAAGAGTCTCTTATGGCCGGCCAGATAGAGGGAGTCTGCCATTTTGAAGAGATTTTTCTGTGAAGCGGCAACGGTACTGAATATCTTCTGGGCAGATGCTGCATCTTTTCCTTTACGGCTCCCTTCAATCAAGTTGATTGCACTGGCATATCTGGCATATGCCTCTTCGAATTTTGTGCTGTCGAGATTATATAGTGAGTTCTCTTTGGCTGCTGCTTTAAAATATGGTTTCCAGAAGTTCCTTGCCAAGAATCTGATGGCCTCGTCCCTATCCTGAATATAGGTTGGAATCTCTACATAGGGAAAATTTCCCCCATTCTCTTTGGCCCTCTCTTTTGAACTGTTGCCGTTTGAGCAGGAGATGAGACCAAGACACAATATAATCCAAAAATACTTCATGGTATTTGTAAAATTTAATCTCCCTTAAAACCGATATGGTCACAAATATAGTGCTAAATATTGAAAGAGTATCTTAAACCATAAAAAAACAGAAGTGTTTATGTGTAGTAATTATTGGAATATTAACAAGATAGAAAATTAATAGTGATGAAGCATTTGAGCCAATTGACAAGACACCAGTTCCTGAACAGAATTTATAATTATAAACAGTATCCCGATGAATTCATCTATATCGGGACCTCGCCATGTGTAGTTGTGGTAGGCTCATCGGGAAGCATCTTCTGCAGGGAGCTGGAACCGGCGCTGGAGATAATGGCAAAGAGGAACAAGGACCATTACGGTATTTACTACATTGATGTTTCGGCAGATGAGGAACTTGCAAAGGCTCTCAAAACCGATAAATTTCCGGTAGTCTATCTCTGCCCGGTAAAGAGCACTCCAACAATATTCAAGGGGACAATAAATATCAGGGAGATCTCAGAAATGGCAGGCAGAGTACTTACCGCGTTGAGAAAAATGTAGGTATTAGAGGATATTTTGCATGATTTTATCAAAAAACTCACATTTTTTTTGCAAAATAAAAAAATACTCATACCTTTGCATCCGCTTTACGACAAAATAAAGCGAGTTCTTAACGGTAATCGGGGTGTGGCGCAGTTGGTTAGCGCATCTGCTTTGGGAGCAGAGGGTCCTCCGTTCGAGTCGGAGTACCCCGACAAAAAGGAGTTATACGAAAGTGTAGCTCCTTTTTTGTTATATACAATTGCTGCCATATCCTGCAGGGCAACAAAAAAGGGCAATTCACTCTCGAATCACCCTTTTTGTATTATTTGGAGCCAGCTTTATAGAGCGCTCTTATTTGATCTCGATTATTGCCTCGGAGATGTTGATGAGGAAGTCTCCAACATGCTCATACTCAGAAATAAGATCCATGTAGTAAACACCTGTGAGGTATGAGTAGACATTGTTCTCCAGATTGAGAAGATGCTCCTCCCTCAAGTTGTTGCGGTATTCATTGATATCCTGCTCTACATTCTGGGCATTTGAAATATCTGAAATCTTGTCATAGCCCAATGTGAGGTTGGTAATCATTGCATCGAATCCTGTTTCAAGCAGCTCTGTCATATAGTTGAGCTTCTTAATCATAGACTCGTCAAATGTCTTGTCGTGTATATTGCGGCGCTGCAATATGCGGGCAATGTTGAAGCCGGAGTCACCAACGCTCTCAAGCTCACTGATTATCTTGTACATGGCTTGAAGTCTGCGACCCGATTCTTCACTTATCTGGCCGTCGGCAATCTCGTTGAGATATTTTGCAATTTCAAATTCAATACGGTCTGTAATCTGCTCATAGTGCTCAAGCTTCTTGTAGAGCTCATCAAATTTTGCAGGATCTTTGGTGTTGAGGGCCTCTTTTGCATAGGCATATTGCCTTTTACAAAGCTGCGCATAATGCACAATCTCTGCCTTTGCCTGTCCTAAAGAGAGCTCAGAAGTGTTCAGAAGACCTCCTGAAATATGTTTGAGGCGGAATACCTCCTCTTCGTTCTTGTTCTTGATAATTTTTGTTACAAGCTGTGCAATCTGGTTGGTAAACCAAACAAGGATGAAGGTGTTACATATGTTGAACAAAGTGTGCACCATTGATATTGCATACAGTGTTGAGTTGGATGAGGCTCCAGGAACAAGCGGATTGTCGAGACCCATCGCCATAATTATCTTTGATACGACAAGCAGGAACGGATGGAAAAGAATAAGTACCCAAACCACTCCAAATACATTGAACACAGAGTGTGCCATTGCAGCTCTTCTCGCAGAGACATTTGCAACCGACGCAGCTATGTTGGCAGTGATTGTGGTTCCGATATTTTCACCAAGAACCATTGCCGCTCCCATCTCAAAAGGAATCCAGTTGTTGCTGCACATTACCAGAGTGAGGGCCATGGTAGCACTTGAAGATTGGAGCACAATTGTGAGTATGGTTCCAATTCCTACAAATATTATGGTTGAGAGGAATCCAAGATCTGTCCAGTTCTGGATAAATGCAAGGACCTCAGGTGAGTTCTGCAAATCAGGAACAGAGGCTTTCAGAGTGCTCAATCCAAGGAATAGCAGTGAAAAACCTATTATAAGTTCACCGATTGACTTCTTCTTCTTGGCCTTGCACATCATAAATGCAAAACCGAATGCGATAAGTGGAATTGCAAGTGCTGAAATATCGGCTTTAAAACCGAGGAGAGAGATGAGCCATGCGGTGAATGTTGTACCGATATTGGCACCCATGATTACTCCAATTGACTGAACCAATGACAGAAGTCCGGCATTTACGAAACTTACAACCATAACGGTGGTTGCACTTGAAGACTGAATAACAGCTGTAATGAAAAGGCCGGTGAGAATTCTAGATACTGAGTTTGATGTCATTGCAGCCAGAATATTTCTCAGTTTGTCTCCGGCTACTTTCTGAAGGGCTTCACTCATCAGAGTCATTCCATAGAGGAACAGACCGAGTGAGCCAAGGAGTGTCAGAATTTGAAAAATTGCATCCATGCTTAACAGTTAATTTTGGCAAATATAGTTCATATCTTGGAGTTTATAAAAAACAATTCTACTTTTGTAAACTATGCAACAAATATTTAACAATTATTTAATTTTTTTTAAAACAGGTTGGAATACTCAGGAATGGCCCGCAAATTATACATATATATATTGACAATATTACTCTCCATTGCCTTTATAGAGACTGCCCGTGCACAATTTTATGTTACAGGCGAAAGTCCTGCAAGGGCAAAATGGAATCAGATAAAGACACCGCATTATAAAGTCATCTATCCGCAGGGAATAGATTCACTGGCCCGCAGATATGCCGGTCTGCTCGAGAGTGCAAGGCCTATGGTTATGGCTGGTCTGTTGGCCGATCCAAAGCCCATTCCTGTAATATTGCACCCCTATACAACTGTGAGCAACGGTATGGTGGTGTGGGCTCCCAAAAGGGCGGAACTGTATACAATGCCACCGGCTGATGGTGAGTATTGCCAGAACTGGGAGAGGCAGCTTGTGCTCCATGAGAGCAGACATGTGGGGCAGATGAGCCACTTTACAAAGGGTATCTACAAACCACTGAACTGGTTTTTGGGAGAACAGATTACAGGCCTTGGTGTGGGCGTTTTTGCCTCCAGATGGCTTCTGGAGGGTGATGCAGTTGTTGCAGAGACAGAACTTACAGATGGTGGCCGAGGTAGGAGTGCTTCCTTCTTTGAGCATTACAGAGCCTCACTGCTGTCGGGGGAGAGCAGAAGCTGGTACAAATGGAGATATGGCTGTTATAAACACTATACGCCAAATGTTTATGCATTGGGATATATGATAAACTCTACAGCACGCTTAAAATCTGGAAATTACCTTTATACGGGAGAGCTGCTCAATACATATGTGAAGAGATTCTATAACCCGAATGTTGTTGGGATGGCTTCGAAAAAAGTGGCTGGGGCAAAGCCTAAGGGCCTTTTTGAGGAGGGAATGGAGTATCATGCCAAAATGTGGAGGGATGATTATCAGAAGAGGAAACCTTATACAGAATCACAGGTTCTTCCACATAAAGGCAGTGGTTATTATTATGAATACAACTCTCCGGTGGCGATAAATGGAGATACCGTTGTTTGCATAAAATACAGTTATGACAACCCTACAGCGCTGGTTATGCTGAGCTCAAATGAGAAGTTCAGGCACAGGCACAGGAGCGGGGAGAAACTTATCAGGCCATTCAGCAACTCTACCAGCAATCTGGAACTGGCGGCAGGCAAACTGTTCTGGACTGAGACCGTTTCAGATGCCAGATGGGGCAAGGAGAGTTTCAATAACCTCTATAGTTATGATCTCACTAGCGGAAAAATAACAAAACTTTCAAATAAGAGTTCTTATAATAATCCGAGGGCTAGCCTCTCCGGAGATTCGCTGAGTGTGGTTGAATATCCTTTGGAGGGAGGTTCAAACCTTGTGATACTCGACTCCCGCACTGGAGAGAAACTATACTCTGTAGCAGCACCTTCCAATGGACAGCTCACCGAGTGTGCCTGGATTGGCAGCAAACTCTACGCATTGGCAATTACCGGACAGGGGTTGGGGTTGTTCAGTATGGATATGGAGACTCCAGGAGAGTGGAGTAGTGTGATTTCTGAGCAGCCAAAAACAATAAAATCGTTGCAGGCTTCAGGTGGCAAGCTCTATTTTGAATCGGATATCGACGGAGTAAATAATATATATAAGTTTGATCCTGATACAGAAGAACTTGTGCGTATTGTAAATTCTGAGTTCGGAGCACATGATCCGTATGTTTCAGGCAACAGGGTCTACTACTCCAACCTGTCGTCCAACAGTATGCAGCCCTCTTTTTCAGAACTGGGAATGCCTGCTGAAAAGCCGGGGCATGCTCCCTATGTGAAGGATGGCAAGCTCTTCAATAGTTACAAATATATTGTTGCCGACAGCCTTTCTGGCCAGGCAGGCAGGTATTTTAAAGAGAATGGTATTGTGCCCGATACAACTGCTGCTGAGTGGGAGGTGAAGAGGTATCGCAAGGGTACTCATCTCTTCAGGTTCCACTCATGGGCTCCTGTATATTATAATGTGGACAAGATCATGAGTATGAGTTTTGACCATTTCTATGAGCTGGTGTCGCTGGGTGCAACTGCATATTCTCAGAACTCTTTGGGAACAGCTGTAACCATGTTGGGATATTCATACAGAAAGGGCCGACATGCAGCTCATGCCTCTTTTGAGTATTCAGGGCTTTTGCCGGTCTTCAAGATATCGGCCGACTATAACACTTCTGATAGTTATGAGTATAAGATCGAGACAGTAAATGATACAAGCAGACTCTCTGTGACAGGAAGGGGTATTCCTCTGTTCAACCTTTCGGCACAGGCATATATTCCTGTGAATCTCAGCAGCCATGGTTGGCAGAGAGGACTCATTCCTCAAATTGCATGGCAGTACGAAAACAATGCATTCTACAGCAGACAAACCAGAAAATATGACAACCGTCAGCAGATAACATATGCTCTGCAATATTACCAGATGCGCCCTGTTGCAAATTCTGCAATATTCCCGAAATGGGGCTTCAGTGCAACAATAAAAGGGGCGGTTTCACCTGAGGGACATGAGAATTTCGGCTCGGCATTTTCAGCATATTCATATATTTACCTGCCAGGATTCATGAAGAGGCAGGGAATACGCCTGTCGGCCACATACCAGAAACAGTTTGTTGAGGATAAATATATGTATCTCGACAATCTTGTTGAGATGCCACGTGGCCATGAAAGCCACTATGGCTCTGAGTATTACAAATTCTCAGCGGATTATGCTATACCTGTTAACCTGAGAGGGTTCAACCTGGGATTCCTTGCATACTTCAAACGGTTGCAGATAATTCCATTTGCCGATGTTGCCGGAATAAAAGGAGTCTCTGGAGGATACAGCCGGCTCTACTCCTATGGTGCTGATCTTCTGCTTGATGCCATCATATGCCATATAGGAATACCGTTCAGTTTTGGTTTGAGGTATGCCAGAACAAATGACCCTGGCAATCCCAATCATATCGGGTTCCTATCAAGCATATCACTGTTCTGATGAAATGTCAAATCTTTTGTAGAGCTGGTTCTTATCTTCGAACTCTTTCGACAATGCATCAACTTCACTGCGCGGCACTTCATTCAATGAAAGCATAATGAGGCCGTCTACGCAATAGTTGAAGTCGGGATCTACATTATATCCGATAATTCTGGCATTTATCTTAAGATATTTCTTCAACAGTGTAGGCATCCTGTATGTGCTGTTGCTTATGCGGTAGATGAACCTGTCGAATTTTTCCAGAGAAGATATTTTGCTCTCAAGAAGTCCGTCGGGATCAACATTATTATAGTCTGGAGTGAACGGATTCTTTGGCGAAATCATCTCTTCGAACTGAGGCAAAGAGTGGCAACGCTGCAGATAGTAGATGATGAGACTTCTGTAAAAAGGTGGATACCAGGAACTTATACTTACGGGACCTATAAGGTATCTGATGTGGCGGTATTTTATTACAGTGTAGAAGAGTCCTTTTATTAGCAGCATGAGGGCGAGTGGGTCTTTCTGGTACTCCAGTGCGACAAAAGATCTTCCAAGTTCTATTGAGCGTTTGAGCTGTGGCTTGAAGCCCCTTTTGTATCTGAACAGAGTGTGGCTGTAAAATCCCCTGCGGCCATATTGTTTGAGAATCTCTCTTCCAAATCCGAGCCTATATGCACCTACAACAGCCTTTTTCTCCTTATCCCAAAGGATCAGATGTTTGTAGTAGGTATCATATTTGTCTATATCCATATTTCTGTTGGTACCTTCACCAACAGCTCTGAATGCAATTTCACGTTTGATACCCAGTTCTGTTATTATGGATGGTATTCTTTCAAAGTTGGTAAGATAGCACTCGTAAGAACCAACTTCAAAGAGCCTTTCATCCTTTATTGAAGCAATCTCCTCCACCAGTTTCTCCCTCTCTACAGAATTGCTTACAGGCACTGTATATTTTGATTTTACAGTTGGAGTGTTTTCCTGTTCCGCTGCAATATTGGCTTCGAGGGCATATGTCCTGTTCCATAAATATCTGCCCAATTTCTGGATGGAACTGTACTCCTCTATTTCTGAGACCGGAACAGGCAGACCGATCTTCAGGGAGAGACTTTTGTTCTTCTTGTTTGAAAGCTCATGCGGCAGACGCACAGTTCTCAGGAGCGGGTGTATTTTACCGAGAAAGTGGAACATGGCGGAGTTCTGGCCGCTGAAAAACATTGGTATTACAGGCACCCCTGCATTCTGAATCAGTTTAATGATAGAGGCCTGCCAATGTATATCTTTTACTTTTTTTTGCGGATTGCTGTTTGAAGAGACCTCTCCGGCCGGAAAGAGCCCGAGCACACCTCCGTTGCGGAGATGTTCGGTTGCCATCTTCAGCCCCTTGAAACTGCTCTTCAGCCCGGGCCTGTCGGTGAATGGATTTACAGGGAAAAACGACTCTTCCAAATTGGGCACATATGAGAGCAGAAAGTTGGTAAGTATCTTGATATCAGGCCTTATTCTGCCGATAGTCTTTAGCATTATCAGACCGTCGATAGCCCCATAGGGATGGTTTGATACAATTATGAAAGGCCCCTCTTTTGGTATATATTCCAGCTCTTTTGGGTCTATACTGCACTGTATATTCAGATGCTCTATGAGCTTTTCCGCAAATTCAATACCTTTATAGTCTGAGATATGGGCATAAATTCTATTTATCCTGTTGATGCCGCACACAGCCATAGCTGCAGAGGCAATCATCGATCCTGAGAAGCCTTTTACCTTAAGGGCGCTTTTAACTTGGGAATTATTGACTAATTTTGCCTTCATAACTCTCCTTGAATAACAATATATAACAAAGATATAAAAAATATGGATCTTAAAGAGAAAATAAGAACACTTCCTGATGAACCTGGGGTATACAGGTTTCTGGATGAGTCGGGATCCATAATATATATTGGTAAGGCAAAAAACCTCAAAAGGAGGGTTTCACAATATTTTACGGATCCTGACAGGCTTACCCGCAAAACACGGGTGCTGGTTTCTAAAATAAGAGATTTGGAACATACGGTGGTGGGAAGTGAGGAGGATGCACTGCTGCTCGAGAACAACCTTATAAAACAGTATCAGCCACGTTATAATATACTCTTAAAGGATGGAAAGACCTATCCTTGGATATGTATAAAGAGTGAACCGTTTCCGAGGATATTCCTTACAAGGCGTTTTGTGAAGGATGGTTCCCTCTATTTTGGCCCCTACAGCTCTGTGCAGCATGCCCGTCATCTTCTGGATCTGATAAATTCGCTCTATAAAATACGTACTTGCCAGCTGAATCTGTCGGAGGAGATGATAGCAAAGGGAAGATATAAAGAGTGTCTGGACTATCATATAAAAAAGTGTGATGCTCCATGCATAGGCAATATCGGCAGGGATGAGTATGATGCCCAGATAGAGAGTATCAAGAATCTGCTCAAGGGAAATACAGGAGCTCTTATGAGGGAGTTCAAAGCAAAAATGCAGCAGGCTGCAGCAAATCTTGAATTTGAGGATGCACAGCGGTACAAAAACAGTCTTGAAATGCTGCAGCAGCACTACAGCAAATCATTGATTGTGCACCCGAGCATTACGGATGTGGATGTCTTCTCCCTTGTATTTGAGGAGTATAAAGTATATGGTAATTTCTTGAAACTCAATAATGGCTGTATAATAAAGGCACTTAATCTCGAGTTCAGAATGAATATAGAGGAGGCCAAGGAGGAGGTGCTTACCCGTTTCATGGTTGAGATCTACAATATTACTGGTGATAAAAATGCAACAGGAGAGGTTCTTGTACCTTTTATGCCCGACCAGGAGTTTAATGGCAAGAATATACATGTTCCGTTAAGGGGAGATAAACTTAATCTTCTGGAATTGAGTACAAAAAATGCCAATGCCTTCAAGTTCCAGAGACTGAAGCAGGATGCCGCAAAATTTGAAGAGGAGCATGAGGGAGCTGAGGGGTATGGAGGCAAGATCAGCAAGGCTGTAATAATGCTTAAAAGTGATCTCCATATGGATGTGCTGCCTATGCATATAGAGTGTTTCGACAACTCCAATATACAGGGTACAAATCCGGTAGCGGCATGCGTGGTCTTCAAGAACGGGCGCCCGAGCAAAAGGGATTACAGGCACTTCAATATAAAGACTGTTGTGGGTGCAAATGACTTTGCTTCAATGGAAGAGGTGGTATACAGAAGATACTCCCGTCTTCTGGAGGAGAATGGGGAGCTGCCTCAACTGATATTGATAGATGGTGGTAAAGGCCAGCTTCATTTTGCCCACAATGCCCTTATGGAATTGGGCCTGCATGATAAAATAAAACTCATAAGTATTGCCGAAAAGATGGAGGAACTCTATGTTCCCGGTGATTCGACACCTCTGTTCCTAGACAAGAGCTCACTCTCCCTGAAGCTTCTGATGCATCTCAGGGATGAGGCTCACCGTTTTGGCATAACTCATCACAGGGCCAAGAGGCTGAAGGGGCAGACCTCCTCTGCTCTTACCGAAATAAAAGGTATAGGTGAGGTCACCACACAGAAACTGCTACGCCACTACAAGAGTGTGAAGCGCATAAAGGAGAGCTCCTTTGAGGAGCTTGTGGGGGTTGTAGGGAAGAAGAGTGCAGCGGCAATATTCGCCTATTTCGGCAAAATTGTCGAGTAGGTGCACTCCAGGGCCTTATGCAGTTGCAGATCGTTGCGTAGCATGGATTCTACACGTCCGGGTGTAAAGTAATATTTATTTACAATCTCCTCCTCCACAATAGGCTTTATCTCTGCCTTTTTGAGTGCAAGCATCTTCTCTTTTGATACCGACAATTTCTCTTCAAGGGCTTTGAACTCCTCTTTGTTGATATCATAAAGCCCCTCCTCTTTTGCAGATTTGATCATCTGTTCCAGCTGGGCTTGGGCGGCACTTCTGCTATCGAATTTTCTTGTTGAAGCAAATTTTACAAACTCTTCATATTCTGCGTCTGTGAGGATAAATTCTCCGGCAGGGGCAATATGCTCATGTTTTGCATAGTATTGCATTGCATAATCGTTTATAATATCATTCATAATAAGTGATACTGCAATCCTGCTGAATGGTTCAAAGGTTATGGTTGTATCAGGTGTTATTCCGCCACCATCATATACTGTGCGCCCATTTTTTGTTTTGAATGCACTTTTGAGGGAGTCAGGTACTGTACCCACGCTTCCATCAGAGTTTCTGTTAGAATAGTCAATTGCCTGTACGCAGCGTCCGCTTGGTGTATAATATTTGGCAATGGTGAGTTTGAGTGAGCCATTATATCCTACTGGTCTGATTGCCTGTACAAGGCCTTTTCCGAATGTCCTGGTTCCGGCAATTACAGCTCTGTCGAGATCCTGGAGGGCTCCTGCAACAATTTCCGAGGATGAAGCACTTGATGAATTTACAAGTACAAGCAGTGGTATGGTTGTATCTACAGGCTCCTTCATTGTCTTGTATGACATGTTTGTATCAGGGGTCCTTCCTTTCTGTGATACAACGGTTGTCCCTTTTGGAACGAAGAGAGAAACTATCTCAACTGCCTGATCCATAAGACCACCTCCATTTCCTCTTAAATCGAGGACAATGCGTTCTGCACCCTGCTCTTTTAGGGAAACCAGTGCCGATTTTACATCTTCTGCTCCGTTTGCAGTAAAGCTGTCGAGTTTTATATAGCCGGTTTTGCAAGGGCTCTTGTCATATTTTTTATCAATGATACCGCTGTATGACACATCCGGAATATGTATTCTCTCCCTTGTTATGGTGTACTCCTTCAACTCGCCTCCTCTGGCCTTTTTTACAAGAAAGACAACATCGGTGCCAGGCTGGCCCTTCATCTTTGAACTGCATTGGTCTGCAGTAAGCGGCAATACATCCTCCCCGTCTATTTTAAAGATTATATCTCCTGGCTCAAGGCCTGATTTTACAGCAGGGGAGCCTATATACGGCTGTGATATAATAACACCCAGAGTATCAATCTTTTTAATAACCGAGCCTATACCTCCATAGGTGGCTGTTGTCATGAGTTCTATGGTCTCGTCATCCTCTTCCGGAATATATTCTGTGTAGGGGTCGAGCGATTTGAGCATGGCAGTGATGCCGGTGGTGATGAGCTGTTCAAAATCGAGGGTATCTACAAACCTTGTGGAGAGTTCTCCAAGAATGTGGTGTTGTATCTCCAGATTCTTTGCTGTCTTGAAATCCTTTGATTGTGCATTGATATTCAACGGGAAAAGCAGCAAGGCTGTAACCAGCAGAGCAGCTGTGGATATTCGGTTGTATTGCTTCATATTTTATTGGTACTTTTCTTATGCTCTATTTATTTATACAAAAGTAAACTTTTAGTAACTTTGGTGCAAAGTTTAGATAAAGTTTATGGAGATAATCTTTGCTACGGGCAATGCCCATAAAGTAGCCGAGGCACAAAAGGCTCTCGGCAATACAATAACACTAATTATGCCAAAAGAGTTGGGTATTACGGAGGATATTCCGGAAACCGGTGATACTCTGGAGGATAACGCAAAGGAGAAGAGCCTTTATCTTTGGGAAAAACTGGGCAGACCATGTTTTGCCGATGATACAGGACTCGAGGTTGAGGCACTCGGCGGAGGTCCGGGAGTCTATACGGCAAGATATGCTGGTGAGAGCAAAGATCCGTCGGCAAATATGGACAAGCTTCTGGCTGTGCTGGATGAGATGGAGAGGAATGGGGAAGAGGTGCATGGCAGGAGAGCCAGGTTCAGGACCGTTGTAGCATATACAGATGCTGAGGGGGCTGTGCATACATTGGAGGGTATCCTGAATGGTGTTATAGCCAAAGAGAAGAGCGGTTCTGAGGGTTTTGGGTATGATCCTGTATTTGTCCCCGACGGTTATGAAGGAAAGACTCTGGCCGAAATATCAATGGAGGAGAAGAATGCAATCTCACATAGAGGGAAGGCTATGAGGGCATTGAAGGAGTTTTTGGCAGATGCTGTCTAAGAGTCAGATAATAGTGCTCCATACCATAAAGCATGGAGACAACGGTCTTGTGCTGCAGTGTTACTCAAATACAAGCGGCAGGACTGCACTATATATGAAAGTCTCATCAAAGAATAAACTTGTTATATCCAATTTGCATAGATTGAGTATTTTAGATGTTGTAACTTATAATAGAGGTTCATCTATGCCAATTGTGAAGGAGATGGAACCTCTGGTAAGGCTCGATTCTGTCAGGACAAACATATATAAAAATACAATTGCCATATTCTTGAGTGAACTGCTTGTAAGGTGTATCAAGGAGAGTGAGGCCAACCTGCAGCTGTACCAGTTTCTGACCTCTTCAATCAGTATATTGGAGCATATGCAGGAGGGAGTTTCCAATTTCCATATTCACTTTATGGTGCACTTAAGCAAGATGCTCGGCTTTATGCCTATGGACAACTATTCTGCCTCTGAACCGTTATTCAATATATCTTCGGCCAGATTTTGTGAAGGGGAGGTCTTCTTTGACGGGCAATATTGCAGGGTGAAGGAGAGTGCTGCAAACTGCTGTTTTTCAAAGTCGGAATCGGAGTTGCTCCATCTGGTCATGAATACACCTGCAATACGCTGCTGTGACATCAAATGCAATGGAGAGTTGAGATTTTCCTTTTCAAACCAGATGATAAGATATTTGTCACACCATTTGGGCATGAATTTGGAAATGAAATCGCATGATGTACTGCATGAGGTTTTCAATTGATATCCATAATTAAATATATTGACATGTCTTTGATAAATAACATATATCTCAAAGCCTCCAGAGGTTTTATAAAGGAGATTGAGATTTCCCAAAGCGCCCCCTGTGATTATCAGAGAGAGTGGTTTTTCAAACTTCTGGATGCGGGAAGCAGCACTTCTTTTGGAGAGGAGCACTGTTTCAACAGATTCAATTTCAGTAATAAGAGAGAGTATTCCAAAAAACTTGAATATTTCCAGAATAATGTTCCGATAAGGGATTATGATGCATTTGTGCCATATATCGAGAGGTTGAGGAGAGGCGAAAATTATGTATTGTGGAACCAGAAGGTCAAATGGTTTGCAAAATCAAGCGGAACAAGCTCCGACAGAAGCAAGTTTATACCAATTACGCCTGACTCTTTGAAAATAACCCACTACGGCGGTTTCAGAAGAATGCTGTCGTGGTATGTGGCCAACAATCCGGACAGCCGTATATTTCATGGAAAGGCGCTTACTCTGGGGGGAAGTGTGCAGATTGATGAAAAGGGCAATGGAGAGTGCTATTATGGAGACCTGTCGGCAATATTGCTAAAAAATTCTCCATCATTGGTTGAAGTGGTGAGGACTCCCAAGAGAGAGACAGCCATGATTGCCGATTTCAACAAAAAGGTGGAGGCGATCTGTAAAGAGTGTGTAAATCAAGATGTTACAAATATAAGTGGTGTGCCGAGCTGGAACCTGATTCTGCTCAATAAGATTCTTGAATATTCCGGTAAAGAGAATATACTTCAGGTGTGGCCACATATGGAGCTGTTTATGCACGGTGGAATTGGTTTTGGCCCATACAGAGATATCTATAAGTCAATTATCCCAACAGATGGAATGCATTATCTCGAGAACTACAACGCCTCTGAGGGCTACTTTGCATTTCAGGATGATCTGTCGGTTGATTCAATGCTGCTTACTGTAAATAACGGCATCTTCTACGAATTCATACCTATGGATATTTTTGATGATGTCATTTCCGGAAAGCAGAAACGGATTCCAACGCTGGAAGATGTTGAGGTTGGGGTTGATTATGCGGTTGTCATAACAACCTGTGGCGGTTTGTGGAGGTATCTGATAGGTGATTGTGTGAGATTTACATCGTTGTTCCCTCACAGGATACAGATAACTGGACGTACACAGCTCTGCATCAATGCTTTTGGTGAGGAGCTCATGATTTCTAATGCAGAGAAGGCTCTTGTGGATGCATGCAGAGAGTGCAAATGCAGTGTGTCGGAATTTACTGTGGCACCTGTATTTATGGATTCTGTGGATTCAAAAGGGTATCACAAATGGGCAGTGGAGTTTTCCAATTTGCCAGACAGTATTGACCACTTTGCCATGACGCTCGATGCAGCCTTGGGCAGGTATAATTCTGATTATGCGGCAAAACGATCCGGTGATGCCACTATGGTGAGGCTGGAGATAGCCTCCCTAAAACCAGGCACCTTCATGAAATGGATGGAAAAGCGCAACAAGGTGGGCGGCCAGAACAAAGTTCCGAGATTGTATGGAGATTTGAGATTCGTGGAGGAGCTGGTACAACTCTCTACAGAAGAGAGATGATGTGCTCCTTAATCTGATCCGGCATATCGGCCTCGGTGATTTTTGATTTGATTTTCACTTTGCTTGCTCTGACACTCGATTGGGAGACATTGAGTATTCCTGCGATATATTTTGTGTTGTATTTCTGGTCAAGCAGCAGAGTAATCATCTTTTCCTGGTTGCTCAGACTGTCGAGGTGCTCCAGGATAGGGTAATTCTCTGCAAACGATTTCTGGTTTACAAGTTCGAGCAGACGCTTGCGCATCTCTGCCTTTATTGTACCTATCTCATCCTGGAAAGAGTCATAGAGGTGCGGGTCTGATGAGAATATCTTTGAGGAGATGTCATTTACCTTGTCAATGAATTTGGGGAGTATTCCAAAAGATATTGAGACCACATCCATCAATGTCTTCGACTGTTTCAGGTCTTTCTCCAGAGCTTTGTGTTGCAGGGCGATGTTCTCCTTTATCTTTTTGTCGATTCTTGTCTTGTAGAGCAGAAGGCCTATGCAGAGCAGTGCCAGAAGCAGTATTGTCAATATGTAAAGGGTTGTGATTTTCAAATCTGCCTTCTGTTGCCTGATATTGTCGATTACCTGTATTTGGCGATAGTTGTTTTCAATGGTTGAGGCGAGATTCCTGTATATTGTAATGCTGTGCTCGACAGATTTTTCAAATGCTCTGTTGTATACATCCGAGGCGAGCTCGTATTCTCCCATATTATAATAGGCATCACCCAAATTTTTGATGTATATATGCATTCTGGGGTATTTCGGCCTGCTCTCAACCACAGATCTGAGCGCAATTTTCGCATAATGCAGTGCGCTGTCGGCCTGTCTGAGCAGTGAGTGATATTTTGAAATGGTGAATGCTGCATGGGCAAGGTCCATCCCTTTGGGCTTGCTCTCAAGTGGCACACTATTTCTCAACCCGGCAAATTTGGCGGCACTGCCATAATCCTCTTTTATTGCAGAGTGGGTAGCGCGCAAATTGTAATAGTTGTACCGGAGTTTATGGCTGGTCAGATGATTCTCCTTTATTGAGAGGATAAGGCTGTCGGCCACATCAATGTTTTGGCCCGATATGGTGTATGATGTGGCAATTTTTATCTTAAGATTTGTAGCAAGGATGGTGTCATTCAGCAGGAAGAGCTCTTTGAGGGCCTTGTTGTAGTATCTGATTGAGGAGCGGTTTCCTGCAAAATTTGTAAAATAGCCAAGATTTATATATACCTGAGCCAGATAATGGTTATGCTCCCCCAATCTTTCAAATATGGTCTGAGCCTCCTTGAGCAGCGGATATACCAGAGAGTCCTTGTGGTTTTTATAATACTTTGTGATGGCTAGGATAACGCATGATTTTGCATAGTTCGAGATACTGGTGCTGTCCGGTTTCTGATTCTGCTCCTCCTTATAAAACTGATATGACGACAATATTGCAGCATTTGAACCTATTTTTCGGTTGCTTTTCAACAGGGCTGCCGAATATATCAGATTGTAGTAGGCCGATTGCTTTTTTGTCTTTAGCACGGAGTATGGATCCGGATTGAGAGTATCGAGTATGCTGCTGCAGTTGCTGTTGTTGTCTACAAGTGAGTCAAGATGTGCAAGATATATATCAGTTGCCAGGTCTGCATCATTGCTGCATGCACATACAGCCATCAGTGACAGTAGCGCAGCCATCAGCAAATTGGTGAATCGTATATGGAGTCTCATCTGAGATTTTTCCCAAAGTTAATGATATGTGCAAAATAAAAAAAGGGCCGAAGCCCTTTTTACATAAAACTAACCTTACTTGATTAATAATTTATCTTTAAAATGTAAAGTGAGACAAAGTTAGGAAATAGGGCCTTAAAATGGATGTGATGGGGTCTTCTGAGAAGAAAGTAGCGCTTATTTGCAGCGTAAACATCTGTAAATAAGCGCTATTTAAAACGAATGTAGCGGTTGTTATTCTCCTTGTAGAGGCTCGAGATAGTAGTTTATGAGCTCTCCTATCTCATTTGATTTCTCGATGTCGTTGTTGTTTTTGAAGACATCCTGCAATACAAGCAGATAGGTAAACGCCTGGTTGAGTCCTTCGTAAGAGAGCAGAGAACCGCGGTATGGTTTTGCGTAGAGGACGATGGCCTCAACTGTCTCCTTGGCAAACTCGTCGGCAAGCTTATAAGCCTTCTCCTTCTCGCCCATGGCAGAATATAGGCTTATTGCATCCAATATTGCCCTGTCATTCAAACCGGATATGATGGCTGTATTCAAAGGCAGTGTAGCTGATGGAATCTGCTCCTGCATTCTGTCGAGCACCTCAATGGCCTTCTCTTTCTGCCCCTCACGGTAGAGGATCTTTGCAGTCTGGGCCATGATGTCGCGAGGAGAGATCAGACAGTTGAATGTCATGATGTGCTGATAATCCATGTTGAGGGTAGTATCCCTGAAGTTGTCCCATTTATACAGATTCATAACTCTGTTGTACATCTGGTCACCGCTTGCAGTCTGCTCCAAAGAGCCGGAGTCTGTACCTGTAGCGCTCTTGATAGGAACCAGTTTGTATGCAAAACCTTCATACTGCAGATAATCCTTGATGCCTATGTTGAGGTCACCACCCTTCTGCAGGAAGTATATAGGTCTGTCCCATTTGTAGTTCGACAACATATCAAGCATAGTGAGTTCAACTTTGTCGAGGGAATTCTTGCCCTCAGGAATAACCAGCTCAATGGTGTCTGCAATTTTGTCGAAATCTTTCTCCTCAACAATCTTGTACTTTTTAACATTCTCCTTATCTACAGGAACGAGCAGTCTCTTTGCTGAGATATAGTTGTGGTTCTTGCCGTCCGACAATTGGATTGTTATCGAAGGATTTTTGAAAATATCCATGACATCCTTCAACAGCATAGGCCTGTTGAACCTTTCATATATCTGTACAAAATCGTTTGTGCCGTAGAAATACTGTTTTTTATCGAGTGTAAACGGTACAGGATCTGAATCGTACATTTTGCACTTCATCTGATCGATATACCAGTCCATTCCAAGGAGTGAGGTGTTCATTATGCGGACATCGTTGCGCACACCTTCAACCTCCTGGCTATACCATAATGGGAATGTGTCGTTGTCTCCATGTGTTACCAGAAGAGCATTTTCGCCCAATGGCTGAAGATAGTTGTAGGCCATGTCCCTCACAAAATATCTTCCGCTCCTGTCGTGGTCATCCCAAGTCTGGGAAACCATCTGCAACGGTACGAGTACCGCAATAACAGAGGCAATTGACGCAGAGGCAACAGGTGATTTCACAGCCTTTTTAAGAAGGTCGGCCAACCACATTACAGCGAGTCCTATCCATATTGCAAATGTGTAGAATGAGCCGGCATAGGCATAATCCCTCTCCCTTGGCTGCATTGGCGGTTGGTTGAGGTATACAACAATTGCGATACCTGTGAGGATAAAGAGCAGCATTGTCACAACCCAATTTCTCTTGTCTCTCTGGAGCTGGTAGAAGAGACCTATCAGACCGAGAATGAGAGGAAGGAAATAGAAATGGTTCTTGGCCTTGCTGTTTACGATATAGTCAGGACCTTCACTCTGGTCGCCAAGCCTCATCTCATCGAGGAATTTGATACCGCTCTCCCAGTTGCCCTTGAACAGGTCTCCCGGAAGTGTTGCATGGATATCGTTCTGACGTCCCACAAAGTTCCACATGAAATATCTCAGATACATAAAATCAACCTGATAATCAAAGAAGTATCTCAAGTTTGCGCCAAATGTAGGCTTTTTGTATTTTGCTCCAGGAATACTTCTTCCCTTACCATCTGTATACATTTCATAAAAAGGAACATACTGGTCACCTCCACCGGCACTCCACATTCTCGGGAAGAGCATTTTGGAATCGGAGGTGTATACAGGCTGGGCTGGAGAGTCAACCTTCACATATTTGCCATTATATACATTATAATATTGTGGGACTTTGATGTCATCCAGAACACTGGCAAAGGTCTCTCCATAAATGAGAGGGTTGCTACCATACTGTTCTCGTCCGATATATCTGACAAGTGTGAATGGGTTGTCGGGCTGATACTCATTTGTAGGGGTATTTGCCGAAGAGCGGATCACTACAACAGCAAATGATGTGTAACCTATTATTATAACTGTTACACAGAGCAATATTGTGTTGAGCAGTACCCGGTTTCTGCTGTAGGTGTAATATATTCCCCAGAAACATGCTGCAAGCAGTGCCAGAATGAAGAGTGAGGCTCCGATATTGTAGTGCAGCCCAAGCACATTTACAAAGAAGAGGTCGATATAGGCCGCAATTTTAGGCAGGTAAGGAATTATGCCATACAATATTGTTGCAAGTATCACACCTGAAATTGCAAGTACCCAGAATGTCCGTTTTGTTGTAACCTCATACTTTTTATAATAATATATGAACACCAGTGCCGGAATGGTTAGAAGGTTCAGAAGGTGTACACCTATGGATATACCCATGAGGAATGCTATGAGTATTATCCAACGGTTGGCAAAAGGCTTGTCAGCCTCCTCCTCCCATTTGAGCATGGCCCAGAAGACCACTGCCGTAAAGAGTGAAGACATGGCATAAACCTCGCCTTCAACTGCCGAGAACCAGAAAGTATCTGACCAGCAATAAGCAAGGGCACCCACAACGCCCGCGCCATAAACAGCAATGCTGTTTGCCCAATCAAGCGGCCTTGATGATTTTTCAACTATTCTTCTGCCCAGATGCACAATTGTCAGGTAGAGGAAGAAGATTGTAAAAGCAGAGCACATTGCGCTCATGGCATTTACGAGCATTGCTGCATGCTCATTGTCTCCAAATAGTGTGAAAAAACGGGCAATAAGCTGGAATACAGGGTTTCCAGGAGGGTGACCCACTTCAAGTTTATATGATGAGGCAATAAACTCTCCGCAGTCCCAGAAACTTGCTGTCGGTTCAATTGTGGAGAGGTAAGTGAAAGAGGCTATAAACAGTACAACAAGTGCAATTATGTTGTTTATTCTGTTAAACTTTTTTAACTCCATATGATTTGTATAGATGCTTTATCTGTAATTAAACGACAAATATAACATTTTAAATTTTATAACTACCTTTGCAGCAAAATTCATGCTAATTATATATGGCGGAAAACGATTGGAAAAGCAGA
Source organism: Bacteroidales bacterium (assembly GCA_017935505.1). Classification (GTDB taxonomy): domain Bacteria; phylum Bacteroidota; class Bacteroidia; order Bacteroidales; family UBA932; genus Egerieousia. Next base: position 43,788 of record JAGBHM010000026.1, read on the forward strand.
CTGGGGGTGGTTTATTCAACTAATCCCAATTTTAATTACACAAGTGAGGAGGATGAGCCTGAAGCTGAATTGCTGCCTCCTGAAAAACAGAAACTTGTTGTAAGAATAGACCGCCGCAATAGGGGTGGCAAGCAGGTTACGGTTGTAGAAGGTTTTGTAGGGCCTTCGGATGATTTGGAAGATCTTGGCAAAAAACTTAAATCAAAATGTGGCACAGGTGGCTCTGCCAAGGATGGTGTGATTCTCATTCAGGGCGACATGAGGGATAAGGTTGTGGCAATACTCACATCAATGGGCTACAAGGCCAAACGTGGCAACTGATATGCCTGTCTCTCTGTCTGAGGTTGTTGAGAGGATATGGCCCGAGAGCTATATCGCACTGGGAGGAGCTGCTTCCGGTGTTGGCGGTTCTGTACTCTCTTTTGCAGATACAGTGGCAAATATGGTGGTGGTTGTAGCAATAATTGCCTTCTTTCTTCTTGCATTTGTGCGTATTGCCGGAGGATTGCAGTGTGCCCTTATGGGCCTGTTCAATTATAAGAATCTTCTGAAGATAGAGGTGGAGGCAAATCTGTACAATAACAGGAACACATCGCTGCTCTTCCTTACAGTGGTTTTTGCATTCCTCTTTGCCAATATAAATTTTGAGTACAATCTGGTTGGTGATAACCTTCCGGTGAGGATGACATTCATCTACACACTGCTGCTCTTTGCCTCCTATTTTCTCTTTAGATATGTGGTCTGCTTCCTTCTCAATTGGGTGAATGGGCGTACCTTCTTCAAATATCTTGCAAGGGTATATTATACGCATGCGATATTGGGAATGCTGCTGATAACAGTTGGATTTGTCCTCTATATGATTTTCCCCGAAATAGGTGCTGATATCCTCAAATATTATAGTGTGACAGCACTAGCTGCAGTTCTGCTAATCTATTTTGTAAGAGGCAATCAGATAATAATTTCAAATGGATTTTCACAATTTTTCTGGATTTTGTATCTTTGCACCCTTGAAATTTTGCCCTTGGTTGTTTTAGGGCACGTAATACTCTCATAGAATGAAAGTTAAGAATATTTTAATATCTCAACCGGCACCACAGAATTCATCTCCATATTCAGACATTATTGCAAAATTCGGGGTGAATGTAGATTTCCATCCCTTTTTTAGAGTAGAGCCGTTGTCGGCAAAAGAATTCAGATTGCAGAAGATCAATATCCTTGATTTTACCGCGATAGTCTTTACCGCAAGAACTACTATAGATGCTTTCTTCCGTCTATGTGAGGAGTTGAGAATTACAGTTCCTGAAACCATGAAATATTTCTGTGTTTCGGAGGCGATTGCATTATATCTTCAAAAACATATAGTATACCGCAAGAGGAAAATCTTTTTTGGAAACGGAACCGCTGCTTCAATAATAGAGAGCATTGGCCAGAAGCATAAGGAGGAGAATTTCCTTTTGGCCACTGCCGACAGCAACAAGGCCGACCTTCACAAACTGTTTGTAAAGGCGAAGCTCAAACATGACTCTGCAGTCTTCATCAAGACCATAAATAGTGACCTGTCACAGCTTGATTTGAAGAAATATCAGATTGTTGTCTTCTACAGTCCGTCGGATGTAAACTCATTGCAGGAGAATTTCCCTGAGTTTGAGCAGAAAGACCTTATGATAGCAACATTCGGCCCGGCAACAGCAAAGGCTGTGAAAGCGGCAGGTCTTGAGACAACAATAGCTGCACCAACACCTGAGGCCCCTTCTATAGCAAAAGCTCTCACTCTGTTCCTTGAAAAGAAATAGGTGAGATTTACAGATAAATGTCATGATGTCCCGCACTTTTACAAAAAAGGAGAGATTATGCTCTTTTACAGAGATAAATTCACTTGTAAAAGATGGGACTGCTTTGTTCTGTTATCCCTTCAGAACTGTATATCAGCTCAAATCCGGTGATGTAAACAAGGTGCTGGTATCCGTGCCAAAGAAAAACTTCAAGAGAGCAGTACATAGGAATCTGCTTAAAAGGAGGGTGAGGGAGAGCTATAGGCTCAACAAGGGGATACTGGCCCTGGAAGAGGGACTTTGTGCAAATGTGATGTTCATTTATATAGGCAAGGATATATTGGAATACAGATACATTGAGTCAAAAATCAAGGACATACTGGCAAAAATTACAAAGGCTGCTGAGGAAAACCGCTAATATACCTTTTATATTATTGGTGCGTTTTTATCAGATATGCATATCTCCATTGAAACCTCCTACATGCAGGTTTACCCCGACATGTTCCCAATATGCAATAGAGGCCCTGAGAAAACATGGCCCCATCAAAGGCATTTATCTCACAGCACGGCGCCTGCTCAGATGCCACCCGTGGGGCGGCAGCGGTTATGACCCTGTGCCTTGATTTTTACTCGAACAGATATACTTTGTCTGAACGTCTGAGCTTCTCCCCAACAGGAATTGAACAATATTCTCCTTTTGAAGCCTTGTCCGATGGGTTGAGGTCAACTCTTATCTCAGGAACCTTCATCTCTATTACACCGGTGGATGGTCCGATTATGAGTATGTTGCTTCCAACTTTGAGTTCTCCAGTCTCAACAAGGACTTCAGCTACGCCTATATTTGAGAAGTAGTTGGTTATCTTTCCAATATATGTCTTTTTGCGTGTAGCCTTATTGCCATATACAGTGCTCCATTCTCCCAATCTGGCACCCTGATAGTAACCGTCCCAGAAGCCTCTGTTGAAGACCTCGCCAAGCTCCTCTTTCAGCGAAGCTGCAAGTTCAGGAGTGAATCTGTCGGCCATTACGGCATCGGCAGCCCTTCTGTAGGCAGATGTCACCTTTCTTACATACTCGGCACTTCTGGCCCTTCCTTCAATTTTGAATACAGAGACTCCCGCATCAATCATCTTGTCCATGAACTCAATGGTACAGAGATCTTTAGGAGACATTATATATTTGTTGTCTATATGCAGTGACTCGCCTGTTTCGATGTCTGTAACCTCGTATCCCCTACGGCACAACTGATAGCATGACCCTCTGTTTGCCGAAGCATTGTATTCGTGCAGACTCAAATAGCATTTGCCTGAAACTGCCATGCAGAGGGCTCCGTGACAGAACATCTCAATCTGTACAGGCTCACCTGCAGGACCTTTTATCCCCTCTGAAATTATCTTTTCACTTATGGTCTTGACTTGTGGAATCGACAATTCCCTCGCAAGTACAACCACATCGGCAAATTGGGCATAGAATTTCAATGCCTCATAGTTTGAAACGTTGAGCTGGGTTGAGATATGAACCTCAAGCCCTATCGAGCGGGCATAAGAGATAGCTGCCATATCAGATGCTATCACTGCGGTGATTCCAGCCCTCTTGGCAGCCTCCAGAGCCACTTTCATTGGCTCAATATCGTCATTGTAAAGGACAATGTTCAGGGTGAGATAAGAGCGCACACCATGCTCATTGCATATGGATACTATCTTTTCTATATCCTCCGGATTGAAATTGTTGGCAGAGTGTGAGCGCATGTTGAGGTTTCCAACTCCAAAGTAGATGGAATCCGCTCCTCCCTGTATTGCTGCCATAAGGCACTCAAAGTTGCCTGCCGGCGCCATTATCTCTATCTTCTTTCCCATTATTTTATCCTTTTTATGAGCATATTGGCATACTCTTCGAGCAATTCTCTCTGAGCAGGGGTAAACTCCACACCATCAATTATTTCCATTGCTTTTTTATGGAATACGGCTATTGCCTCCTCTGCAGCGTCTTTTACTCCGCAGTTTATATAGAGCTCCTGCATGCCCTCTATCTTCTCCCTGGCATCTTCGCTTCCCAATGCGAGCAGATAGTTCAGACGCTCCTTGTCGTTTGGTGCGATGCGTCTGAATGTCTCAACAAGCAGCCAGGTCTTTTTGTTGTTGAGGATATCCCCTCCGATATTCTTTCCGAAAATATTGCTTTGTCCGAATGTGTCGAAATAGTCGTCCTGAATCTGGAATGCAATGCCGAGCGTATATGCAAAATCATACAGAGCGTTGCATACTTTTGGATCGGCACCGGCAATTATTGCACCCATCTTTGCAGAACATGCAATCAAAACAGCAGTCTTGAGGCCTATCATTGAGATGTACTCATCCATTGTAATGAACGGTATGTTCTCAAAATTCATATCGAACTGCTGTCCCTCACACACTTGTGCTGCTGTTTTTGAAAATAGCGCCAGAACTTCGGGCATCTTTTCAGATGGGCATGCCGACAACAGTTCATAGGCTTTGATAGACATTACATCGCCTGAAAGGATTGCAATATTGTTGTTCCATTTCTTGTGCACGGTAGGTTGTCCTCTGCGGATATCGGCCTTATCCATAATATCGTCATGAATCAGTGTGAAGCCGTGGAATATCTCCAATGCCATAGCCGGATTCAGTATAGGTTTCTCTATCCTGTCTGAAACCAGATTGTATGCCATAAGGCATGTGACAGGGCGGAGCCTTTTGCCGCCTATTGAAATCATATATTCCAAAGGTTTGTAGAGCTCAGCCGGTTCCATGTTGAAATCGAGGGAAGCCAACCCTTTGTTTATAAAAGTGTGCAGTTCGTTGAGGGTATACATCAAATTAATTGCTAATATTTCACATACAAAGGTAATGGTTTTTGCACAAATTCGTATATTCGCGCCTATGGAAAAATACAAATCTGATACAGCGACAGTGGTAAAACATACCGGCAGCCATTATCTGCTCTCCAAATTGCCGGAGTGGGAGCTTTTTCCTGCGGTAATAAAGGGTAAACTGAGGCTTAAGGGCTCCTCTTCAACCAATCCTGTGGCGGTGGGGGACCTTGTGGAGTATGACAAGGATGAGGCCGGGGAACTGGCTACTATAAAGTCAATTCTGCCAAGGCGCAACTGCATAATACGCAAATCTACCAATCTCAGCCGCCAGTCTCATGTTATAGCGGCAAATGTGGATATGGCATTCCTTATAGTTACAGTTAATTTTCCGGAGGTGAAGCTGCAGTTTGTAGACAGGTTTCTCGTTACATGTGAGGCATACAATGTGCCGGTGACAATATTGCTGAATAAGATTGATTTGTATGATGAGGGGGATATGGAGAGGGTTGAGGCTTTTGAAGCCATTTACGGCAGTGCCGGATATAAAGTTATCAGAACTTCTGCTGAGACAGGTGAGAATATCGGAGAGCTCAAGGAGCTGTGCAAAGGAAAAGTCGTACTCTTTTCAGGCCAGTCGGGAGTGGGCAAATCTTCGGTAATATCAGCCCTTGACAGCTCTCTCAACCTGCGGGTAGGGGAAATCTCCGCATACCATCTTCAGGGCAAGCATACAACAACCTTCTATGAGATGCACCCCATCTCTTCCGGCGGTTTTGTGATAGATACTCCCGGTATAAGGGGCTTTGGCCTTGTTGATGTCTCTCCAGAAGAGTTGAGCACATATTTTCCGGAGATGCTACGTATTGAGGATAATTGCAAGTTCGCACCATGTACTCACACTCACGAGCCAGGATGCGCTGTAAAAGAGGCTGTTGAGAATGGCGAGATAGCATATGAAAGGTATGAATCCTATCTTGGAATGTTGGAGGAGGAGGGAAAATACCGTTAACGGAGTGCATTAAATGTCAGAAAGATGAACAGGCAGGTTCTTAAATTGGCAATTCCGAGCATCTTTGCAAACATTACCGTTCCTTTGGTGGGAATGGTTGACGTAGCCATTGCCGGAAGGTTGGGAGAGGCTGCTCTGATTGGAGGAGTGGCTGTTGCAACAATGCTTTTCGACCTGCTCTACTGGAATATGGGCTTTTTGCGGGTGGGAACGAGCGGAATGGTGGCCCAGGCCTATGGAAGGAGGGATTTTGAGGATGCAATGCGGATATTTGTGCAGGGGCTGATTACCTCCACAGCTATAGCTATGCTGATATGGGCAATCCAGTTCATATATGTAGATCTGGCCTTCAAGTTTATAGAGTGTTCGCCTGAAGTTGAGCAGCTTGCACGCGACTATTATTTTATCAGAATATGGGCGGCGCCAGCAACGCTTTCCCTCTATGTTTTCAAGGGATTTTTCATAGGTATGCAGAATACAGTAAGTCCTATGGTTGTGGATGTTACTGTAAATCTGGTGAATCTGGCCTCCAGTGTATTCTTTGCCCTGTATGCAGGTATGGGTTTCTCCGGTATTGCCATGGGAACTGTCGTTGCCCAGTATGTTGGAATGCTGCTGTCGGTATTCCTGATGGTTTCAAATTACAGGAGGCTCTTCAAATATATTAATCTTAAAAAGAGCGCTGAATTGGGAAGCATCAAGAAGTTTTTTGTATTGAACTCAAACCTGTTTGTAAGGTCGATATGCTTCCTTTTTATATATACAGGATTTACCTCGCTCTCAGCTCAGTATGGAGATGTGCTTCTGGCTGTATGTACAATAATGATGAAGCTGATGATGCTCTTCTCCTATTTTGTCGACGGTTTTGCCTATGCAGGAGAGGCCATTACCGGCAAGTATATAGGAGCTTCGGACAAACCTATGCTTTACAAAGCTGTGAAGGTGATCTTTATATGGAGTATTGCCATAGGAGTTGTCTCCACATTGGCATATCTGTTTGGCGGAGAGCATATGGTGAGGATGCTTACAGACAATGCTGAGGTTGTGGAGAGTTCGAAAGGGTTCCTCTTCTGGCTGCTCATAATGCCGGTAGTGAGTTGTGCCGCATTTACCTGGGATGGAATATTCATTGGGGCAACTGCCTCCAGAGCAATCCGCAACTCAATGATCTATGCCGTAATAGCCTTCTATATATGTTATTATCTGCTAAATCCGCACCTGGGTGTGCAGTCTTTGTGGGTTGCTTATATGGCGCATCTGGTGGCTAGGACTGTATATCTTACGGCAACTGCCAAAAAAGAGGTTTTTGGATTTTGATTGTAAATTTATTACGGATTATAGTTTTGGAGGTGATTTTTTTGTACCTTTAACAATTGTTATTGAATACAACCTAAAAGTTCCAAATTATAATTCTCATGAAAAAACTTCTAGTGGCATTATTGATGCTTCTTCCTCTCTCCGGTATTGCCGGTACATTATACTTCCCTTATAATCCAGCATTGTCTCCAGATGGGAAAACCATCTATTTCTCATATGATGGTGATATCTTTACAGTTCCGGCAGAGGGTGGACTTGCTGTGCGTCTTGTCTCTCTTGGTGGTGTTGAGGGGAATCCGAAGGTCTCTCCGGACGGACGATATATAGCCTTTTCATCTACCGTACAGGGCAGCAATGATGTTTATATTGTTCCCACCGCAGGTGGCGAGGTGAAGCGTCTGACATGGCATGAAGGAAGTGATGTTCCGTCGGGATGGAGCAAAGATTCCAGATATATCTATTTTGAGAGCAATAGGGCAAATCAGAGAACTACATACAAAGTTGCTGTTTCTGGTGGTACTCCAACAAGACTTTTCGGACACTATTTCAATACCATAACAAATGTGGTGGAGAATCCGGTCACAGGGGAACTCTACTTCAATGAATCGGGCGAAAGCATAAGCTTTCCAACCCGCAAGAGATATGTAGGAGAGCACAATCCCGATATAAAATCGTGGAATCCAGCAAAGAAGTCCTACAAACAGCTTACTGATTATGAAGGAAAGGATACATGGCCAATGGTTGACAAGAATGGAAATCTCTACTATGTAACCGACAGATTCAACAAGGAGTCCAATATTGCAAAGGCAGGAGCAAAGGGCGAGGCACTGCAGCTGACCTCGTTCCAGCAATCTGTACAGTATCCTTCGATAAGCTTTGATGGAAGCAAGATGGTATTCATTCTGGAGTACAAAATACATTGTCTCGACCTTAAAACCGGAAAGGTGGAGCAGCCTGCAATTGCAATTGCCGACAATAATGTTGATATAGAGCGCAGCTTCAGCAACCTGAATCCGTCGAGGGTGGCGGTATCTCCAGATGGAAAGAAGTTTGCCATGGCAATGCGTGGAATGCTCTTCATCAGTGACGCAAAGGGCAAATACCTGCAACAATTGCCAACTCCTTCAAATGAAAGGGTTGATGAGATAGTCTGGAGTGCGGACAACAAAACTCTCTATTACACCCGCACAAGTAAGGGTTTCACCACAATATTTACAAACAAGGCCGACGGCTCCTCTACAGAGAGGTATGTATATGGCCAGCCTTGCAATATAAAGAATTTGACACTGTCGAATAAAAAAGATAAGGTTGCCTTCATTTGCGGCAATAATTCGGTAATGGTTCTCAATACCGGAGACAATACCGTTGAGAAGATTGCAGATGCCCAGTTCTGGTCTTACGGGCAGTATGTACTGAGCTTTTCTGCCGATGACAGCTATCTGGCCTTTGAAGCGATGAACCTCTTTGAAAGGGATATTTATATGTACTCCTTCAAGGAGAAGAGATTGAATAACCTCACAAATTCCGCATGCAGCGAGAGGTTTCCTTGTTTCTCTGCGGATGGAAAATATATGTACATGTCTGCAAACCTGCTGGGAACAACATTCCCGAGCGGAAGAGGAACTTATATTCTCTACAAGCTTCCTCTTCTTAATTATAATACCAAGCCTTTCAAATCCGACATATATGACAAGCTGTTTGAAGAGAAGGCAAAAGAGCCTGTAGAAAAAGATGGAAAAGAGAAGAGGGAGGAAAAGGAGAAGAAGGAGAAGAAAAACGAGAAGGCAGAGGGACTTAAAGTTGATTTCAATAATATCCATGATAGACTGCTCACCGTACGTCATGATGCCCAGGCTCCATATATTTTCAATAAGAAGGGGAAATCTCTGCTCTACTACCGTTCAGGTTTAAATATGTACATGTTGGAGATATCTGATCCATACGCAGAGCCAAAGCCTGTAAAAGGTTTCAGCGGAGGACAGTTTATACATTCAGACAATGATTTGTATGCAGTGAGCAATGGCTCTGTATATAAAGTAGACGGCGCTTCTGCTACAAAGGTGGCCCTCAAGGGTACTGTAGTAAAGAATCTCAAGGATGAGTTTGAGCAGATGTTCTACGAGGCTTGGGGATATATGGACCAGAACTTTTATGATGTGGCTTTTCATGGCACAGACTGGAAGGCAAAACGCGACTATTATGCATCGTTTCTTCCGCATGTGAGGAGCCGTGAGAATCTGAAAACATTGATAAATGATATGTTGGGAGAGCTTAACTCTTCACATTTGGGATTTCAGTCAAGTGGTGGGGAGCAGGAGCAGCCACAAACAAAAACACATTCAATGGAGACTGGTATTGTATGGAGCAATACAGACCCTTATGTGGTGGAGAGAGTTGTTGAGGGCTCTCCTGCATGCAATGTAGATACAGATGTGAAACCCGGTGATGTTCTGGTTGCCGTAAATGGTGAGAGGGTTTCAAAGAGCGAGAATAGGGAGAAATATCTGTCGGGGCCAGTAAAAGAGATTGAGGTGAAATTTACATTCAGCCGACAGGGCCGGGAGACAGATGTCAAGTTGCATACAATCAGTTCTTCTTCGATGAAGAATCTCCTATATGAAGAGTGGGAGAAGAGGAACCGTAGCGAGGTGGACAAGAGAGGAAAAGGAAGAATTGCCTATATACATATGCGTGATATGCAGGTTGGCGAGTTGACCAATTTCTATGTGGATATGCATACTAAAACTATTGGCAAAGAGGCAATTATTCTTGATTTGAGATACAATAACGGAGGTAATGTGCATAAGGAAGTGCTTGATTTTCTCAGCCAGAAGGCACATTTCAACTGGAGCTACAGGGATTTTGCCGCAAATCCGCATCCGAATGTAACACCTGGAAATATGCCTGTGATTGCACTTGTCAATGAGAGAAGTTTGAGTGATGCCGAGGTTACTTCAAATGGTATAAAGGAGTTAGGTTTGGCTACAATAGTAGGAACAGAGACATACCGTTGGATAATATTCACAACAAGTGGCAGACTGCTCGACGGTTCAACACTACGTCTGCCTGCATGGGGCTGTTACTCTCTGGAAGGAAGGGATCTTGAGGCAACCGGTGTGAAACCCGACATATATGTGAAAAACACATTTGAGGACAGACTTAAAGATAAAGACCCTCAACTTGAAGCGGCTGTAAAAGAGGCGCTGCGTCAATTGGACAAATAAAAATTAAACTGCATAGACTATGAAAAGGGATTTGAAGTATTTACAATTGCTGGCAAAAAGTTTCCCTACAATTCAGGCCGCAAGTACTGAGATTATAAATCTCGAGGCCATCCTGAATTTGCCGAAAGGAACAGAACACTTTGTAACAGACCTGCATGGAGAGCACGAAGCTTTCGACCATGTGTTGAGAAATGCATCAGGTACAGTAAAGAGAAAGGTGGAGGAGATATTCGGGCACACATTGAGAGATTCGGAGAAAAGGGATTTGTGTACGCTCATCTACTATCCGGAGGGCAAGCTGAAGATTGTAAGACAGCAGGAGGAGTATATTGAGGAGTGGTACAAAATTGTATTGATGAGGCTTGTCAAGGTCTGCTCAAATGTTTCAACCAAATATACCCGCTCAAAGGTGAGGAAGGCCCTTCCAAAGGAGTATGCGTATATAATTGAGGAGCTTTTGCATGAGTCAAAGGGTGAGGAGGCCAACAAACACAATTATATAATGGCCATTGTTGAGACCATTGTCTCTACAGGCAGGGCCGACCACTTCATTATAGCAATATGTAACCTGATAAAGAGGTTGACAATTGACTCCCTCCATATCATTGGAGATATCTTCGACAGAGGCCCGGGAGCACATATAATTATGGACAGGTTGTGTGAATACCATAATTTTGACATACAATGGGGCAACCATGACCTTGTGTGGATGGGTGCTGCCGCCGGCAGTCCCGCTTGTGTGGCAAATGTACTGAGAATGTGTTTCAGATATGCAAACCTTGTAACACTGGAGGAAGGCTATGGTATAAATCTCATTCCTCTTGCAACATTTGTAATGGATGTCTACAAAGATGACCCTTGTACCATCTTTATGCCGAAAAACTCCGACGAGGGATTGGTTGATCCAAAACAACTTAATCTGTGTGCAAAGATGCACAAGGCAATAACTGTGATGCAGTTCAAACTTGAACATCAGATCATAAGCAGAAGGAAAGAGTTTGGAATGGAAGATAGAGACCTGCTGCATAAAATTGATTTTGAGAAAGGTACGGTAAGAATAGGTGACAAAGATTACGAGTTGAGGGACAAACTCTATCCAACAATAGATCCTGCTGATCCATATAAACTTACAAAAGAGGAGTCTGAAATCATAGAACAGCTTACAAAGAGCTTTACTGCAAGTGCAAGACTGGCCAAACATATGGATTGCATATACACCCATGGTGCACTGTATCTGGTAAGAAACAATAATCTGCTTTACCACGGTTCTGTGCCGTTGAACGAAGATGGAACATTCAAGCCTCTCATCATAAATGGAAAATCATACGCAGGCAAAGAGTTGTTCGACAGAGTGGACCAGCTTGTGCGCAATGCCTACTATAGCGAGCAGAACTCAGCGAGCAAACTCTATGGCCAGGATTTCATCTGGTACCTGTGGTGCGGTCCGGTTTCTCCACCTTTCGACAAGAACAGAATGGCAACATTCGAGCGCTACCTGCTCACCGACAAAGAGGTTCAGAAAGAGGAGAAGGGATTCTATTATGTGTTGAAAAATAGGAAAGATATCTGTGATATGATTTTGCGTGAATTCGGAATAGAAGATACAGAGCATGCCCATATCATAAATGGTCATATTCCGGTAAAGACAATTAAAGGTGAGAACCCTATAAAGGCAGAAGGCAAGCTTCTTGTAATTGATGGCGGATATTCAAAAGCTTATCAGAAAGAGACAGGAATCGGCGGCTATACACTGGTATACAACTCATACGGATTAAAACTGGTTCAGCATGAACCGTTTGAATCAAAGCAAAAGGCAATAGAACAGGGAATAGATATTATCTCTGAAACCAAGGTTGTAGAGCATCTCAACAAGCGTATTCTGGTGAGGGATACCGACAACGGAAAGAATCTCCAGGAGCAGATAGAGGATTTGAAAGAGCTACTTGTTGCATATCGTAAAGGTGTGATAAGATAATTTGGCTATTTTTGCGGCCAATATTTAAATAGCGTATTTTATGACTTGGTTGGAGACTCTTTTTTTTGGGAATAATATTGCCCATGCCGTATTGATATTGTCACTTGTTGTAACAATAGGAGTATTGTTGGGAAGAATTAAATTCGGTGGAGTATCATTGGGGGTTACCTGGGTGCTCTTTGTCGGTATTGTATTCGGCCACTACAAGATGGGAATCGATGATACCATAATACAGTTTGTGAAGGAGTTCGGACTTATCCTCTTTGTCTTCTCTGTGGGTCTGCAGGTGGGTCCGGGATTCTTCTCATCATTCAAGAAGGGTGGTGTATCCCTAAATGTGTTGGCAACAATAATTGTCTTTTTGAGTTGTGCTTTTGCATATATAATCCATTTGCTGAGCGGAACAAGCATGGTCACAATGGTTGGAGTCCTTTTTGGCGCCGTTACAAACACTCCCGGCTTGGGTGCTGCACAGCAGACATATGCCGATACCATAGGTTCTATAAATCCAGCTCTGGCAGGGAGTGTAGATGATTCAATAGCAATGGGTTATGCGGTAGCCTATCCCTTGGGTGTTGTGGGTATAACACTCTCCATCGTATTTATAAAATTCCTCTTTGGAATGAAGATAGAGAGGGAGAATGAGCATGCGAGGGCTGAGGAGGCTGACAATGCGAAATCGGCGGTGAAGATATCTGTTGAGGTGAGGAATGAGGCTCTTGTAGGCAAAACGATTGAGACAATGCATGAGCTTCTCGACAAGGATTATGTTGTGAGCCGCCTGTGCAGGGCAGATGGCAAAATAGAGATTCCTACAGGCAGAACTGAGGTGAGGGGTGGAGACAAATTGCTGATTATTACAGATGAGCAGAATAGAGAGTCGGTAACTGCATTTATAGGTGAGGCATTGGATATGGATTCACACGCCTGGAAAAAGCTGGATGAGCAGCTTGTGAGCAGAAAAATTGTCATTACAAGAGAGCATGTAAGCGGCAAGACTCTGGAACAGCTCAGAGTGAGGTCTGTCTTTGGCGTAAATGTTACCCGTGTGACCAGGGCGGGTGTTGATCTGGTTGCTGCAGGAGACCTTGCACTGCAATTTGGAGACAGGGTGATAGTTGTGGGCTCAGAAGAGAATATCGACAGCCTGGCAAGAGTTCTTGGCAATTCTGTCAAAGACTTAAGGCATCCGAACCTTATGGGTATATTCCTTGGAATAGCAGTGGGTGTGATTTTCGGTTCAATACCGTTTGCTATACCGGGAATGCCTCAGGCCATAAAGCTGGGCCTTGCCGGTGGACCGCTCATCATAGCGATCCTCATAAGCAGTTTCGGATATAAGTTCAAGGTGGTAACCTATACAACACAAAGTGCCAACATGATGCTCAGAGAGATCGGAATATCCCTTTTCCTTGCAGCTGTGGGGTTGAGTGCCGGAGAGGGATTCATTGATACTATTGTAAATGGCGGAGGCTATCTGTGGGTGATGTATGGAGTTGTGATAACAGTCTTGCCACTTATAATCGGAGCAGCAATAGGAAGGTTCGGATATAAGCTCAATTACTATACATTGATGGGAGTTATGGCAGGCAGCTGCACAAACCCGTCGGCATTGGCATACTCAAATTCTGTATCACCAAATAACCGACAGGCCATATCTTATGCAACTGTATATCCTTTATCGATGTTCTTGAGAGTGCTCACTGCCCAGATAATGATGCTGATAGCATTGTAAGGGCAGAAGAGCAGTGCTCTAGAAGATCTCTGCAACCATGCAACGGGCAGAGCCACCTCCATTCTTCTCAATATACTCCAGATCAGGGGCAACTATTGTTGCGTAGTTCTGTAGTGTGTAGAGCTGTTCATTGTCGAGGCTTTCAAAGGCAGTTTTTGACATCACAATAACCGGATGCGGATTGCCGTTGCCATCCTTGCCCTCCAGTTCAAGCATATTTCCGGCAAAGTTGTTCATCTGCTCCAGCGTTATCTCAATAATCTGTTTATCACACTCTTCCAGAGCCTCAATCAGACCCATTCTCTGTTCAATGTCCTCTATTGCATCAAGGCATACAACGGCAAACTCCTTTCCTATCCACATCATTACATTGGTATGATATATAGGAGTGCCTTGGGCATCAACTGCATCAAACAGGCAGTAGTCGTAATTGAGGGCATCGGCCCACTTCTCTACAACATCTTCATTTGTGCGTGGAGAAATGCAACCATAGGCTATTTTATTCTCCCTGTCGAGGATGAGGCTTCCAGTACCCTCCAAAAACATTTCATCATTCTCATATCCCGACAAATCCAATATCTTGTAGTTGCCGCCATAATGCTCAGACAACACCTGAAGAGCATTCTTGCCCCTCTCCTCACGACGGTTGGGAGCATACATCGGATATATCACAACAGCTGTTGTCTTCTCTGCAGCCTCCTCTTGGGAGAGAAAATCTTCAGCCTCATCAGCGTCATGTGTGGAGAACCAGTTGTTGGGGAAAATTGAATCGGGCGTATGTGGATCCGGAGTATCATCAACTACAATTACATTCACTCCTGCCTTCCTCAGCTGTTTTACATAATTGTCAAATTCCACCAGCGCCCTTGCCTGGGCCTGCTCTCCATATCCCTCCTGCTGGAAGGCGTTGTTAGTTGCGGTCTGTGCATTGAATGAGAAATTCACAGGCCTTACCATCAATACAGTATCGGTTGTTTGCATCTCTATTTTTTAGGCAATAAATTATATTATATATAGTGTTATTCCAGGGACAGAATTGATTTTTTGATTATATCAACAGCTTCCCTCAGCTGCTCTTCGGTAATTACAAGAGGCGGAGCAAAACGTATTATATGTTTATGGGTAGGTTTTGCCAAAAGACCGTTTTCTGCCATCTTCAGACAGACATCCCAGGCCTCCTTACCGTTATGCGGCTTTATTACAATTGCATTCAGCAATCCCTTGCCTCTGATTGTTTCAATGAATGGAGAGCTGACCTTGGCCATCTCCTCTCTGAATATCTTGCCGAGATATTCTGCCCTTTCAACAAGGTTCTCCTCTTTTACAACAGTAAGTGCTGCGACAGCCACTTTTGCCGCCAGTGGAAATCCTCCAAATGTAGAACCATGCTCTCCCGGTTTGATGGTGAGCATTATCTCATCATCTGCCAGACAGGCTGAAACAGGCAGTACTCCTCCAGAAATTGCCTTGCCGAGAATTACAATATCGGGCCTGATCCCCTCATGTTGGCTGCAGAGCATTTTTCCTGTACGTGCAATACCGGTCTGCACCTCATCTGCAATGAAGAGTACATTGTGGGCTTTGCATATATCATAACATGCTTTCAGATATCCTTCATCAGGTACAAAAACTCCAGCTTCTCCCTGAATAGGCTCCACTATGAATGCTGCCGTCTGTTTTCCGCACTCTTTCAGAACAGCCTCCAGTGTTTTGGCATCATTGTACGGTATTTTTACAAATCCAGGGGTGAAAGGACCATATTGTGAGTATGAGTCTGGGTCACAACTCATTGATACAATGGAGATTGTTCTTCCATGAAAATTGCCTTCGCAGCATATTATGATCGCCTGATCTTCAGGAATCCCCTTCTTTACATAACCCCAGCGGCGGGCAAGTTTGAGGGCTGTTTCAACCGCCTCTGCTCCAGAGTTCATCGGAAGCATCTTGTCATATCCGAAAAATTCCGAGACGAACTTCTCGTAAGGACCGAGACAATCGTTGTAAAAAGCTCTTGAGGTGAGACACAGCTCCTGAGCCTGGTCACATAGGGCCTTCACTATCTTTGGATGGCAATGGCCTTGGTTTACTGCGGAGTATGCCGAAAGGAAATCGAAATAGCGTTTCCCGTCGACATCCCATACAAAAGCTCCTTTGCCTTTGGAGAGGACAACCGGCAGCGGATGGTAGTTGTGTGCGCCGTATTTGTCTTCAAGATCAATATATTTCTGCGCATTTGCGCTAATGTTGAAATTACCCGCTTCCATAGAGAAAAAAATTAAGGTGTTTTATAAAAAAGCTGTCTCTCCAAAGATAGCAAAAAGTCGCAACAATTTCTCTGGATAGGGCTTATTATTACGACTTTTTTGTAATTTTACGATGAATGGGACAACCCTATTCAAGGCATGTGAGAAAAATAAGAGTCGTTATGCTCATCTTGTAGTTGAAAATGCAGGAAATTTCAATTAGATGCAAGGTGGTGCGGAAATAGATTATAACCGGACAATAAAAGAGGACACCCTTTGTGGATGGGTGCCCTCTTGTGGTATTTTGACAGAGCTGTAGCGGTGTTTAGTATACCTCTACTTTGGATGCTGCTGCTTTACATTTGTCTCTCAGTGCGTTGATGTCGCTGCCATTTGGCGCGTACGATACAACAACTCCCATTCTGCGGTTTACTTTGGTGAATGGTTTGCCAAATATTCTCAAGTAGGTATTGGTAAATTTGCAAACCTCCTCAAGACCTTTGTAACGGGGCGCCTCTTTACTTGCAATAGGCGACAGGATTACTGCACTTGCGCCATAGCGCTCTTGTTTGATTTCGGGGATTGGAAGACCGAGGACGGCGCGGCAGTGCAGCTCAAATTCAGAAAGGTTCTGTGTGCCGGCAAGAGTAACCATTCCGGTATCGTGCGGACGTGGCGACAGTTCTGAGAAATATACTCCGTTTTCATTGCTCAAGAAGAACTCCACACCCCAGATTCCGGCGCCAGAGAGTGCTTCTGTAACACTGGCAGCCATCCTTTGGGCCTCTTCGAGATGGTCAGCCCTAATAGGAGCAGGCTGGAAGCTTTCCCTGTAGTCTCCACTGATCTGGACATGGCCGATAGGCGGACAGAATAGTGTAGGGCCATTCTGTTGGGTAACGGTAAGCAGGGTTATCTCGCTGTCGAATTTTATAAATTCTTCAATAATAAGTTCTTTTATATCGCCGCGGCTACCTTCGCATCCATAAATCCACGCCTTCTCAAGTTCATCTGCACTTTTTACAACAGACTGCCCTTTGCCTGAGGATGACATGAGAGGTTTGACAACGCAAGGGAAACCCACTTTTTCAGCGGCCTCTTTAAGCTCCTCCAATGATTTTGCATAAAAATATTTGGCAGTCTTCAATCCCAATTCTATTGCTGCAAGATCGCGGATGGCTTTGCGGTTCATGGTGTAGTTTACGGCTTTAGCACTTGGAACTACTTGGATTCCACGTTTTTCAAAGTCGTATAACCTTTCTGTTCGGATAGCCTCAATTTCCGGAACAATAATATCTGGGTTATGTTTTGCTACAACGGCATCCAGTGCATCGCCATCCAGCATGCTGAACACTTCAAACTCATCAGCCACTTGCATAGCGGGAGCGCCAGCATAAGAATCGCAAGCGATAACATATTGACCTTTGCGTTTGGCTGCAATAACAAACTCCTTTCCTAATTCTCCGGAGCCCAACAATAGAATTTTCTTGACCATAATATTTCTTGTGTTTTGATTTTTATCCCAAAGGTAATCGTAAAATACTATTTTCTTAACTTTGTGGTCTAAAAAAACTGTAATAATATGGAAAAAAAGAAGAAGATGGAGTTTCCGAATACATATGTGATAATATTCTTCATAATACTGATTTGTGCCGCTGCTACATGGATTGTCCCCGGCGGTGAATATGTGGAGGCTGAAACGGTTGCAGCGGCATCCGGAAGTGCCGGGCAGCAGGCGGGCAGTGCCATTGAATTTGAACATGTGCAAGCCCAAGGGCAGTGGTGGCAGGTCTTTTCAACATTCTATAACGGTTTTGTGAAACAGGCGGGAATAATAGTCTTCATTCTGGTTATCGGTGCGGCTTTCTGGATTGTAAACAAGAGCAGGGCTATAGATGCCGGTATCTTCTCTTTTCTGAAAGTTGTAACAAAACTCGAAAACAGCAGGTTGCTTTCGTGGATAGGGGTGGAAAATATAGTGATTGTGCTTGTAATGCTCCTTTTCAGCCTTTTTGGTGCGGTCTTTGGCATGAGTGAAGAGACCATCGCATTTGTAATAATAGTGATTCCTCTGGCAATATCAATGGGCTATGACTCAATTGTGGGTGTCTGTATGGTTTATGTGGCAGCCCATGTGGGCTTTGCTGGGGCAATACTTAACCCTTTCACAATAGGAATTGCCCAGGATCTGGCGCAGCTTCCGCTCTTTTCGGGAATTGAATACCGGCTTTTCTGCTGGGTTGTGCTTAATGTGATATTGATAGCATTTGTGTTGCTGTATGCCCGTAAAGTAAAGAGGAATCCAACGAGCTCTCCGATGTATGAACTTGATGCACATTGGAGGAACCATATTGCAGAGCAGGGGGGCAATATCTCAGATTACCGCAACGGCGCCTCATGGTTCTCCTTTGCAATAGCCGCTGTTGCCGTGGTAATATTTACAATAGCATATAGTGCCGATACAGTACTCTCCATAGGTACAGGGAAATACCATACCCCATGGCTGCTTCCTGTGGTTGCGCTGCTCTTTATTGTCTCCTCTGTAGGGGCTCTCAGGAAGTCTGTGCACTTTTATATATTGACACTCCTCGGGTTTACTATAATATATCTTATCGTTGGAGTGCTGGGTTACCAGTGGTATATAGGTGAGATTTCTGCACTCTTTCTTGCCCTTGGCATATTCAGCGGTATTGCCATGGATCTGAGTGCAAACAAGATTGTGAATGAATTGATGGCCGGTGCCAAGGATATTCTTAGTGCAGCCCTGATTGTGGGACTTGCAGCCGGAATTGTGTATATCCTTGAGGAGGGGCGTATAATTGATACAATACTGCATGCCATGGCAAGCGGTCTGGGCGAGGCTGGCGAAGTGGGCTCATTGGGGCTCATGTATGGTATACAGACAGTCATCAACCTTGTGATACCTTCAGCCAGTGCCAAAGCTGCCATAACAATGCCGATTATGGCGCCATTTTCAGATATAATAGGTGTGAGCAGGCAGGCTACTGTGCTTGCATTCCAGTTCGGCGACGGCTTTACAAATATGATCACTCCAACATCAGGGGTACTGATTGCCGTTCTCGGCATAGCCCGTATACCTTACGGAAAATGGTTCAAGTGGATATTGCCGCTTATCCTCATCCTTGTACTTGTGGGATTCTTATTGCTGATTCCTACCGTATTTTTACCCCTGAGCGGCTTTTGATATTCCTTATTTTCGATAAAATGTGGCATAAATCTTTGTAGTTTAAGAAATTAATTTTACCTTTGCAACCCGTTTTATACTCGGGTTTTAGTATAAAGTAAAGATTAACAATTAATTATGCCAACAATTCAACAGTTAGTTCGCAACGGTCGCGAGGTTATTGTAGAGAAATCAAAATCTCGTGCACTGGATGCTTGTCCTCAGAGACGTGGAGTTTGTGTGCGTGTTTACACAACAACTCCTAAGAAACCTAACTCAGCTATGCGTAAAGTAGCTCGTGTAAGGTTGACAAATCAAAAAGAGGTGAATGCCTACATCCCTGGAGAAGGACACAACTTGCAAGAGCACTCAATCGTTCTTGTTCGTGGTGGTCGTGTAAAAGACCTTCCAGGAGTACGTTATCACATTCTTAGAGGTGCATTGGATACTGCAGGCGTAGACGGACGTAAACAATCACGTTCACTTTACGGTGCAAAGAGACCTAAAGCAGCTAAGAAGTAAGTCATTAATCATTTAAAAGTTTTAAAAAGATGAGAAAATCGAAGCCTAAAAAGAGGATTCTACTTCCTGATCCGAAATTTCACGATGTAATGGTTACCCGTTTCGTGAATAATTTGATGTTGCAGGGTAAGAAGAGTATCGCTTATGCTATTTTTTACGATTCAATCGACATGATTGGCGAGAAGATGAAAGATTCTGACAAGGCTCCAATAGAAATCTGGAAAAAAGCTCTTGAGAATGTAACCCCACAAGTTGAGGTAAAAAGCCGCAGAGTGGGTGGTGCAAACTTCCAGGTTCCTACTGAGGTGCGTCCTGAAAGAAAGATTTCGCTTTCTATGAAGAACATGATTCTTTATGCTCGCAAACGTTCAGGCCGCTCAATGGCTGAAAAATTAGCTGCAGAGATACTAGCTGCATACAATAATGAAGGTGCTGCCTTCAAGAGAAAAGAAGACATGCACAAGATGGCTGAGGCCAATAAAGCATTTGCTCATTTCCGTTTTTAGTATCAAGGAGATTCAATGGCAAGAGATTTAAGATTCACTAGAAATATCGGTATCATGGCTCATATTGATGCCGGTAAGACAACAACTTCCGAGAGAATTTTGTTCTACACTGGTAAGACCCACAAAATTGGTGAGGTTCACGAAGGTGGTGCTACAATGGACTGGATGGTTCAAGAGCAGGAGAGAGGTATCACAATTACTTCTGCTGCTACTACAGCTTTCTGGAACTACAGAGGTAATCAATATCAAATTAACTTGATTGATACCCCAGGCCACGTTGACTTTACTGTAGAGGTGGAGAGATCATTGCGTGTTCTTGATGGTACTATTGCTACATTCTGTGCTGTAGGCCGCGTTCAACCGCAGTCTGAGACAGTTTGGAGACAGGCGGACAAATACAGAGTTCCTAAAATTGCTTATGTTAACAAGATGGACCGCGTAGGTGCGGACTTCCTTGCTGTAGTTGCTGAGATGAAAGAGAAATTGGGCGCCAATGCTGTTCCAATCGCTCTTCCTATCGGTGCTGAGGATAAATTCCAGGGTATCGTAGACCTTATCGCTATGAAAGGTTACTTCTACGATCAAGAGAGCAAAGATCTTGTTAACTATGAGGTAAGAGATATTCCAGCGAATATGCTTGCAGAGTGCGAGGAGTGGAGAGGCAAACTTATTGAGTCTGCCGCTGAGTACGACGAGGCTCTGATGGAGAAATTCTTTGATGATCCAGACAGCATTACAGAGGATGAGATTATCGCTGCTTTGAGAAAAGCTACAATTGATATGGCTATCGTTCCTATTACTTGTGGTTCTTCATTCAAAAACAAAGGTGTTCAGTTCCTTCTAGATGCTGTTATGAGATACTTGCCTTCACCACTTGATAAAGGTCAGGTTGAGGGTACTAATCCTAACACTAACGAAACTGAAGTTAGAAAATTCAATGTAAAAGAGCCTTTCTGTGCCTTGGTGTTCAAGATTGCAACCGATCCATTTGTTGGTCGTCTCGCATTCATGAGAGCTTACTCAGGTAAATTGGATGCTGGTTCTTATGTGTTGAATACACGTTCCGGTAAAAAAGAGCGTATTTCTCGTCTGTTCCAGATGCACTCAAACAAACAGAACCCTATTGAGTTCGTTGAGGCAGGTGATATCTGTGCAGCAGTAGGTTTCAAAGAGCTTAGAACCGGTGATACAGTATGTATTGAGTCTAACCCAATCGTTCTTGAGCAGATGACTTTCCCTGATCCTGTGATTGGATTGGCTGTTGAGCCTAAGACTCAGAAAGACCTTGACAAATTGGGTATTGCTCTTGGTAAACTTGCTGAGGAGGACCCTACATTTACAGTGAAGGCTGATCATGAGACCGGTCAGACTGTAATCAGCGGTATGGGTGAGCTTCACTTGGATATTATTGTTGACCGTTTGAGAAGAGAGTTTGGTGTTGAGATTAACCAAGGTGCTCCTCAAGTTAACTACAAAGAGGCTATCCGCTCTACAGTTCAACACAGAGAGGTATTCAAGAAACAATCCGGTGGTAAAGGTAAATTCGCCGATATTATCGTTGAGATCGGCCCTGCTGACGAGGGTGTTACCGGCCTGCAGTTCATTGACGAGGTAAAAGGTGGTAACGTTCCTAAAGAGTTCATCCCTGCAGTAGAGAAAGGTTTCAAATCTGCTATGGCAAACGGTGTATTGGCAGGTTATGAGGTTACTTCACTTAAGGTTATCCTTAAAGATGGTAGCTTCCACCCAGTTGACTCTGATGCCCTTTCATTTGAAATTGCTGCAAGACAAGCATTCCGTAAAGCACTTCCTAAGGCTACTCCAGTTATCATGGAGCCTATCATGGCCCTTGAGGTAGTAACTCCTGAGGATTACATGGGTGATATCATCGGAGACTTGAACAAGCGTAGAGGTCAGATTACCAGCATGGATGCCAACGGTAACGCCAGAGTTGTAAAAGCTAATGTTCCACTATCAGAGCAGTTCGGTTATGTAACAATCCTAAGAACTATCTCTTCTGGTAGAGCAACCAGCACAATGCAGTTCTCACACTATGCAGATCTTTCTGCAACTCTTGCTAAAGAGGTGATTGAGAAATCTGGCAACAAGAAGCTTGGTGAGGATGACGAATAATAATGAATTATAAATTGGTTAACAATTATATACAATGAGCCAAAAAATAAGAATTAAATTAAAATCTTACGATCACGCATTGGTAGACAAGTCTGCTGATAAAATCGTAAAAACAGTAAAAGCTACAGGTGCTGTTGTTAGCGGTCCTATTCCACTTCCTACAGACAAGAAGATCTTTACTGTTAACCGCTCAACCTTCGTGAACAAGAAATCACGCGAGCAGTTTGAGTTGAATTCTTTCCGCCGTCTATTGGATATCTACAGCTCTACTCCTAAAACTGTAGACGCTTTGATGAAGTTGGAGTTGCCAAGCGGTGTTGAAGTAGAAATCAAAGTTTGATTTTTGTAAAAATAAAAATATTCACTATCTTTGCGATCGCAATTGTCTGAAAAGACATTTGCGGTCATCAAAGAGGTGATACGGATCCATAGCTCAGTTGGTTAGTAGCACCTGACTCATAATCAGGGGGTCGCTGGTTCAAGCCCAGCTGGATCCACAGAGAAGCACTCAAGAGATTGGGTGCTTTTTTGTTTAGGGGTAGTGCATGTTTGAAGTGTATTTATAAAGGACGCTAAATGGAGAGAATGTCATGAAAAAACTTAGAGAAGTATTGGTGGTAACCACCTTCCTGTTTGTCGGATTTATATTTGTTTCTTGCGGTAAATCAGATCCTGAACAGCAATCTCAGGGCGGTAATGATAAGCCACAGGTAGAATTCAAGCGAAGTGAAAATACAAATAATGGAGTTATATATAGAACTGGTAATGCCCCTGTAATCTTTTCGGCACCTCATGGAGGGACTTCAGAGGGAACCAATCTTACGGTAAGGACCTCCAGCAACTGTTCTGATCCTGATTTTGCAACTGTAAGGGATGATAAGACTGTTGAGCTGGCCAATATGATTGATTCTATTTTCTTTGCCAAGACAGGCAAATATCCCTATATGATTATTGCCAATGTCAGCAGAAAATATGTTGATTTCAATAGGAAAAAACTCTATGCATGTCCTAGGAATGCCCCTAACAATGAGTATGTATGGGATGTTTATCACAATTGGATAAAGAAGGCGGAGGAGTTTGTCGAGAAGGAGTTCGGCTCGGGTCTCCTTCTTGATATTCATGGCCAGGGACATGCTGTGAAGCAGGTGGAGATAGGGTATTGCTTAAGTGCATCAGAACTTGACCTTTCAGATTCGCAATTGTCTGGAGATAGCAGGTATCTTTTTGATTTCAGCATGAACAGACTTGTAGACAACAACAAAAGTGGTTCCAGCTTTGTTGATATTCTGAGAGGTCCATATTCTTTGGGTTCTCTGATGTACAAGAATGGTCTGGCTTGCGTACCTCATTCGCAGAATACATCTCCCGGCGATCTGCCTTATTTCAATGGTGGCTATATTACATATATGTACGGTTCTTCTGAAGATATAGGCATGATTGATGCCGTGCAGCTTGAGTTTGATAATGTTTCAAGGCGTGATGAGAACCGTAAAAAAACGGCAACAGCCCTGGTGGAGGCTGTTGTGGAGTTCATAAACAAACACTACAAGGTAGATCCGCTATAGAAGTTATAGGGCGGGAACTGCAATATCCTTGCGTTCTGACATGAAATAGTCAACGGCATATCTGCCGGGGCCTGTGATGTACATTATTATAAATATCAGCAGATATACCAGTGCAAGCTCTTTTACTGCGAAAGGGTCTGCTGCGTGTATTTTGAAAACGGCCATTCCCATTGTAAAGATCATCGGGATGAGTGCAAGCCTATAGAAAAGCCCCAGAATAAATGCCGCAGAACAGATGAATTCGGCAAATATGGCAAGAATCAGTGATGTCTGGGAGCCAATGCCCAAAGGATCGGGAAATGTGGTTGAAAGATGGCCGTAGGCCATAAGTTTCTGCACTCCATGAGTGAGGAATAGAATGCCAAATACAATTCTGGCCAACAGAAGGAAGAGTGAATAGTAGGGTGAGGTGTTGTCGTAATTTGGGAATAAAAATCTTCGTATCATAAAGCAATGCCGTTTTCTATCTGAAACAACGGATAAAGCCAATAGTTCAGATGAAAACGGCATCATTATTTTTGCAGTAACTCTACTTCTTGTTGATCCAGTCCGAAACGGTAAGCGGAATAGGGTCTTTAAGCAACAATGCTGTCAGCGGATTGATTATATCGTGTCCATGCGCACTGTTGGTGAAATATACGAGAGTTTTTTGCTCAGAAGGAATTACAAGGAAGAGCGCTTTGAAACTTCCGTTGTCGCCCCAGTGCCAAAGGATTTTGCCGTGAGTGGCATTATCCTCTGTGCCGATACCCATAGCCCATGCAATCTTATTGTCGCAGTCACGGTTGTTGTCGCGATATCTGAATGCCTGGCCGCTGTTGGTCTGGAACATCACATCAAATGTCTCAGGTTTGAGTCCAGTGCCATTGAGGAGGGCCTGTACAAATTTTGAGTAGTCTGCAGCACATGTTCTAAGGGTATACCCCACATTTGCACGCGGATGGCGGCCTTTTCCTCTATTTTCACCACTTTTGTTATATCCGTCAACAGTAAGTGTGTCATAAATTGGAAGCCATGAATATGAAGAGTATTCCATGCCAAGAGGATCAAATACAATCTCTTTTGCAATGGCATCGATGTCTTTTCCCTTTATTGCCTCCACTGCTCTCTGCAGGAATGCAAAGCCTTCTCCTGAGTAACCGAAGCAGGAGTCTGTGGCGAATTTGAACTCGATGGTTGAGGTTGGCCACTCTGCAGATGACGGGCTTGCGCTCCAGTTGGGCAGTCCGGTCCTGTGGTTGAGCACAATACGCGGAGTAAGCAGTCTAGCCCTCTCCTTATCGGCAAAACGGTCGATATCGGTATATTCACAGATTGGTTTGTCGAGATCTATCTGGCCATCTTCATAAAGTTTCATTACTATATAAGCAAATACCACTTTACTCAAAGAGGCTGCCTGGAATATTGCCGGCTGTGGTGTGGCTGGTTCTGCGGAGGCGATTTTGAGTGAGTCGTAGAATGCGGGATTCTCCACCTGGAGAGAGATTCTCTCTTCGGGCGAGATATACTCAAGCTGGATTAGCGGAACCTGGGCATCGCTTATTATTTTGGCAATTTCATCTCTATAAAACTGCTCATTGTTCTGGTTTGAGCAATGTACAAACACAGTTGCTACAATCAAGAGGGAGGCAAATAGTGCCACCCTCTTCATAATGTCTCTTATCATATATTAAATATTGAATTCTACAGTCCGAATGACGGTTTTACAATTCCAAAGAGAATGTAAGCAAGCACAAATGTTACCACAATATTGAAACATTGTGCAATCAGGAATGAGTAAAGGGTATTCCTGTTCTCTTTTGAAATGATATCTTTTAGGCGTGTATCCAATCCTATGCAAACGAATGCAAGCGAAAAGAAGAGTTGCGAGAATGTCTTTGCCAAAGAGGTCTCAACAAGTTTTGATTTGGCAAAGTCAGGGAATACCTCACCGCTCTGGCACAAGCTGAACACCAATGATGCAGCTACAAAACCAATGATGAATTTAGGGAATTTTTCCCATACTATACCCAATGAAGGACGCTGTGATTTTCCATCTTCTCCTTTAGTTGAGAGATACAATGCAATGAAGAATGCTACAAAACCGATAAGCACATTCTGGGTAGCTTTTACAATCACTGCAGTTTTGTTGGCAAGGTCACTAACCTCTGCAAATGCCATCTCTGAAGAGGCTGCAACACCACTTGTTGTATCAATGGTTCCTCCAATCCAAGCTCCTGCAATCTCCTGCTGTATTATAGGGTCTGATGATACAAGAGGAACAATCATTTCAGCAAGCCATGGCATCAGATAAATCATAGGAACTACAACGATGAGCAC
Source organism: Bacteroidales bacterium (assembly GCA_017935505.1). Classification (GTDB taxonomy): domain Bacteria; phylum Bacteroidota; class Bacteroidia; order Bacteroidales; family UBA932; genus Egerieousia. The sequence goes on from JAGBHM010000026.1 coordinate 70,125, forward strand.
TACAGATACAATGTATGAGAGTTTCTTGTCGTCTGTACCGGCAACACGGGCAGCTGTGATACATGCAGATACACCGCATATCGAAAGACCGCTTGACATGGTCATTGCTGTAGAACGGTCCACTTTGAATTTGCGGGCAATGAAATAGGCGAAGAACCATACAATTGTTACAACCAGAATAGCCTGAAGCAGACCCATTGAACCGGATTTCATTACATCACGGAACAGAATTGTAGCACCGAGGCACACAACGCCTATTTTAATGAAGTATTCACCTTGGATGGCTGGTTTCAGCCATTCAGGGATATGAAAACAGTTCCTGATTATAAGACCGAATATTACAGAGAAGAATACAGCTTCAAATCCATAATATTTGATGAAAGGAATCTTTGCAATCCACAATGCGAGAGCCGCAATTATGAACACAAATATAAAACCGCCAAGAAGCCTCTTTACAGGGCGTTTAAGCAACAGATTACCTGCGAAAAGCACAACAAGTGCGATTACAAAAAGGGTTCCCATATCGGCCCACGCTCCGAGAGACCTCAAATCTGACGGAATTGAAATTTCGGGAAGATGATATGCAAAGCCTGCGATTAGGAGCAGAGGAATGGACATTATAACTACAACCCAATCTTCTACAAGGAATTGCTGTAAGAATTTTTTCATGATGATTTAGATTTAGAAGTCGTAAAGGTATGTATTATTTTCTGCTTATCCAATCCTAAAGTGAGAATAAAGGTATGATGTTGGGGAAGAGAAGAGATTCGGTGATATAAAAAAGAAAAAGGATGCCTTTCGACATCCTCTTTTGTAGTGGATAGGAGAATCGAACTCCTATTTGAAGATTGAGAATCTTCCGTCCTAACCGTTAGACGAATCCACCAATTGGTTGGGATTGCAAAGGTAGTGTAAAATTTTATATATGCAAATTTTTTTTTGAAAAAATTGTACAAAAAACGGCAAATAGTCGTTAATAATGTATTATTGGTATCAATTTGTTTATTATATTTGGATTTAAATTAGAATTTTTATAATTTAGAGCACAGAAGAAAAACCAATTATTATGAAAACAGATATACAGATAGCAAAAGAGGTTAAGATGCGCCCAATAGTTGAGGTTGCAAAGAGTATTGGAATAGATGAGGATGATCTCGAACTTTATGGTAAATATAAGGCTAAAGTGCCTCTCAAATATTATAAGGAGAAGGACCTGACAAAATCAAAACTTGTGCTGGTTTCGGCCATCTCCCCAACTCCTGCAGGAGAGGGAAAGACAACGGTATCAATAGGATTGTCTCAGGCTCTTAACAGGCTGGGGAAAAAGTCGGTAGTGGCATTGAGAGAGCCCTCTCTGGGCCCTGTGTTCGGTATAAAGGGCGGTGCTACAGGTGGTGGTTATTCACAAGTTGTTCCGATGGAAGATATCAACCTCCATTTTACAGGCGATTTTTCGGCAGTGGAGAAGGCTCATAATCTATTGTCGGCAGTTATTGATAATAATATACAGAGCAAGAAACACTCATTGAATCTCGATCCGCGCACAATCTCTTGGAAGAGAGTTATGGATATGAATGACCGTTCGCTCCGCAAGATTGTTGTGGGACTGGGCGGAACTACTTCAGGTATTCCGCGTGAAACAGGTTTTGACATTACTGCGGCTTCTGAGATTATGGCAATACTTTGCCTTTCAAATGATATTGCAGATCTCAAGAGAAGGCTTGGAAATATCTTTATCGGATATACATTCGATAAAAAACCGATTTTTGCCCGCGACCTCAAGGTGAATGGAGCAATGGCTGCATTGTTGAAAGATGCAATCAAACCTAATCTTGTGCAGACCCTCGAAGGTACCCCTGCATTTATACATGGTGGTCCTTTTGCAAATATAGCGCAGGGTACAAATACTGTAATTGCAACAAAAACTGCATTGGCTCTCTCGGATTATACAATTACCGAGGCTGGTTTCGGATTTGATCTGGGTGCGGAGAAATTCCTTGATATCAAGTGCCGTTTTGCGGATCTGAATCCGCAGGCTGTTGTGCTTGTAGCCACTGTGAGGGCGATAAAATATCATGGAGGCATGTCTCTCAAGGAGCTTAAGGAGGAGACAACTGCATGTGCCGACGGCGTTTGCAGTGTTGAAGAGATAACACGCAGGCTGGAGGCGGTGAAGAAGGGTATCGAGAATATGCAGAAACATATAGAGAACATCAAGCAGTTCAACCTTATCCCGATAGTTGCAATCAACCGCTTTGTTACAGATGCTCCTGCGGAGCTGGAGTATATAAAGGAGTTCTGCAACAGTATGGGAGCACAGGCTTCTATTGTTGATGTGTGGAGCAAAGGTGGAGCAGGTGCAGAAGAGCTTGCATCAATGGTTGTTGAACAGATTGAGAAGAATCCTGAGGGCCAGAGATTCAAACCATTGTATGATCTTGAGTCGCCTGTCAAGGAGAAGATTGAGACCATCGCCAGAAAGATATATGGAGCAGTTGCGGTAGATTATACCTCAAAAGCTAAATCAGACCTTAAGAAGATTGAGAATCTCGGATTGGAGAATCTGGCAATCTGTATGGCAAAGACCCAGAAATCGCTTTCGGACAATCCTGATCTGCTCGGACGTCCAAAAGATTTTGTGATTACAGTGCGTGAAATTGAAATTGCAGCAGGTGCCGGCTTCCTGATTCCTATAACAGGTGAAATTATGCGTATGCCGGGTCTCCCTGAAGAGCCTGCTTCTGAGAAGATGGACATTACAGATGATGGTGAGATAACAGGTTTGTTCTAGGAGAGGCAAATGAGTGCTGTACATCAGGGCAGGACGTTTGTAATCAGGCGTCTGAATAAAAGTTGTTACGAACGGCAGGATGGTGTTCATCCTGCCCGTTCTTCGCTGCACAGTTTCTTTTATCTGAGCGAAGGGTCGGTCCTTGTTGATATAGAGGATGCTACCTATTTTATACAGGAGGATGACCTTGTGATAATTCCGTCGGGGAAATCATTCAAGGTGCGTTATTACGAAAACAGCAAGGGCTATATGGGAGGGTTTCATGACTCTCTGGTTGATATTGTCGCGGCAGAGGGTGTGGTGAATATGTTTGATTTTTTGAGGATATGGAGCAATCCTAAAATAGCGCTCGACAGCCGTTCAAGTGCCAGCATTGCGCTGCTGCTGGAGCGGTTGGCTGTGGAGAGTGAGGAGCATGAGCCAAACAGGGAGATTGTAAGGGCCTATCTTATGGCATTCCTTGTGGAGGCTGATCTGATGTACAAAAAGGTGAATACCCAGATGTCCAGGCATAATGATGTCACTTGCAATAAGTTTCTTGAGTTGCTCTTTTGCAGGAAAGAGGGGGAGGAGAGGGCTGATGTGGCCCCGTTGTCGGTGACATATTTTGCAGGCCAGCTCAATATTACCCCTAACCATCTTAATAAAGTGGTGAAGAGTGTGACCGGCAAATCTCCGTCGGTGTGGATAGAGGAACTGGTTATACAGGAGGCAAAGCGTCTGCTCAGGACAACTTCTCTGCCGCTTGGAGAGGTTGCGGCATCAGTTGGAATGCATGACCAGTCATATTTTGCCCGACGCTTCAAAAGGCATGAAGGCATCTCTCCAAGGGAGTACAGGGCTCGGGGCTATAAAGGAATCTAAGCAAATGATTGATTTGTCCTAATTTTTTCATATTATATCCTAAAATATATCTGTAATATGGTATATTTTTGCGTTTTGGAAAAATTGGGAATACATGTGCCGCACAATACTTTTTTTAACAATAACACTTCTTTCATCTCTATTCTCTACAGAGGTTTCCGGGAGAATTCTCTCTGATGCATCGGACAAAAAGCTTCAGGTGAGGGATACTGCCATCTCTTTGAGCGAAGTTGCTGTTGTTGCCCAGCTCAAACAGAAAAACGACTTGAGGCTTGAGCCTCTCTCATCATCCGTTCTGAAGATGGGCAATATAGAGAGGAGGCAGATTTCGAGTCTGAATGATTTTTCATACTATACACCCAATCTTTATATTCCGGACTACGGTTCAAAAATAACCTCTTCGATATATGTGAGGGGGTTGGGCAGCAGAATAGACAATCCTGCTGTTGGCCTGTATGTAGACAAGATACCATATCTCAACAAGAACGGATTTGACTCTGATCTCTGGGATATTATGCGTATGGAGGTGCTCAGGGGCCCACAAAGTACCCTCTATGGAAGGAATACTATAGGAGGTATAATTAATATACATACCCTTTCACCGATGGTCTATCAGGGGACAAGGTTCTCTGTCGGATATGGCAATGGAAACAGCTTGAATATAAAGGGCTCCACATATTGGAAACCTGGTGAAAAATGGGCATTCAGTGTGGGTGGCAACTACTATTCAACCGACGGTTTCTTTGACAATGAATATGACGGTTCTGACTGTGACTGGATGAAAGGGGGAAGCGGAAGATTCCGTCTGGTCTTCAAACCCGGAAGCCGGTTGACAATAGACAACTCCTTTATAGCAGGCAGGGTAGAGCAGGGTGGATACACATACTCCCTGTATGATGCGGAGAGTGGAACAACAGCTCCTGTCTCTTACAATGATTTGTGCGGATATGAGCGTACAACAATATCAAACGGACTTTCTGTAAATTATGAGATGGACCGCTACCTTCTCTCAAGTGTTACCTCATGGCAGTATCTGGATGACTGTATGACCCTTGACCAGGATTTTACACCCAAAAGAATGTTTACTCTGCAGCAGGCTCAGAATGAGCATACTGTAACTCAGGATATTGTATTGAAGCGCAATGGGGAGAATAAGAGGTGGCAATGGCTTTCAGGCTTGACCCTTTTTTATAAAAGTATGAAGATGGCAGCACCTGTGCGCTTTAAGCAGGATGGTATCAATGAGCTCATACTTGCCAATATAAATAAAGGTATCCATACTGTTTTTCCCAATGATGATATTCTTTTTCAGGAGGATGAATTTGATATTTTCAGCAACTTCAAGGCACCTGTATTTGGAGCGGCAGTATATCATCAGAGTGAGTATAAGGTTGGCCGATTTGCCTTCACTGCCGGTTTGAGGATTGATTATGAACATTCTCAGCTGGATTATGATTCAAACAGTTCCCTGAGCTATAAGTTTACCTTAACCATGCAGCAGTTCAAGGCGTTCAGGACACAATTAAAAGGCAAAGAGAAGCGTGATTACATAGAGCCTCTGCCGAAATTTGCGGTGCAGTACTCCTTGAAGGATTATGGAAATCTCTATGTTTCAGTGGCAAGGGGTTTTAAAGCCGGAGGATACAATACCCAGATGTTCTCTGATATCCTCCAGAATCAGATGCAGACCGATATGATGGCGGATCTTGGAGTCTATTTCGACAATGCCGGCATTGCAGGCTATACTGTAGGAGAGGTAATTACATATAAGCCGGAGTATAGTTGGAACTATGAGTTGGGTGGCCATTTCAACCTTTGGGGAGGCCGTCTGAGGGCGGATGCCGCACTGTTCTATATTGATTGCACAGACCAGCAGCTTACAATATTTCCGAGTGGAAAGACAACCGGACGCATGATGACCAATGCCGGACGTACAAGAAGTTTGGGCGGGGAGCTCTCCCTTAATGCGAGAGTTGCATCCGGTTTGGATATGGGGCTCTCTTATGGCTACACCGATGCCAGGTTTGTAAAGTACAACAGTGGAATAGCAGATTATAAAGGCAAGCATGTTCCGTATGTTCCAAAGAATACACTGTCGGCAACAGCAAATTATACACTCTATAAATTGGGCAATTTCCTGGACAAACTCTCTTTCAGAGCCGGATACAACGGTGTAGGGGAGATTTACTGGAATGAGGCAAATGATATGAAGCAGAAGTTCTATTCACTGGTGAATGGTTCGGTTTATGCGCAGAAAGGCCTCTTCTCATTGGAGTTTTGGGGCAAGAATCTTACAGGTACCGATTATAATGCCTTCTACTTTGTCTCCGTGGGAAATACCTTCTTTTCAAAGGGAAAACCCGCCCAATATGGTGTGACACTTTCAGTAGAATTTTAATGGACAATAAAAACAGATAATTATGAAACTAAAACTTTTTTTCAGAATGCTTCTCTGCTCAATGGCACTTCTTTCATTTGCAGCATGTTCAGATGATGATGATTCGCTCTTTATTGAAGATGGAATTATTGCATATGTTGGAGATGTTGTTGTAGATCAGAATGATGGCACAACCTATACCGACAAAGATGTAAAAATAGAACTTACCTTCGATGCTGTTGCAAATACAGCGGAGATGCTTGTGAAACAGGTGAAATTTGCAGAGAAGATGCCTATCAGGCTGGATATGACAGTGAAAGGCATAGACTTTACAATAGCCGGTTCGGGGATTACCATTGCTGGAAACAATATTGTGCCGGAGGCTATGGGCGGCCCGTTCCCAATGTATACAATAATAAACCTTTCGGGTAAGGTTACAGACTCTGATTTCTCATTTTCAATGAAATGTGGAGAGTTCCCTGTAACATTTACAGGAAAAGCTGTGCTGACATCAGCAAAATAGTACAGAAGAGAGATGGAGCAGGTAGCGCATGGCACTAATGCTCCCTTTTCGGATTTTTGGGGAACCAACCTTTGCGGACCCTTTCCCGCTGCTCAAAGACCTCCAGTATCGACCAGAAACAGGAGAAGGCTGTAACGCCAAGCAGTATGGAGAGGGTGTTCTCTTTTATATATACCGACAAAATCGTACATACAATACCTGCGACAAGGAAAGCCCACCAGCATTTCACTCCAAAATAATACTCGCCCTTTATCACAAGAGGGTGGAACATTCCTATTATTAAAAATGTTGCAAGGCCTATCAGAAGTCCCTGCAGATTGTATTGCTGTAGAAAATCGAAAAGTATCATGGTGCGTGAATTGGTGATATGTAACTCAAAGATACTTATTTTTCCGGCACATATCCGCATTAAGGAAAAATTTGATTACCTTTAGATTTTTGAGCAATGGTAAAGATAAGGACACGCATTCACGACAAGTTCTCCCTTGAGTTCAAAATCTGGCATATGCAGGAGAACAACCGGAAAGCTGATTCAAGGCGGATCCGCAAATACCGTCTTGAGAGCTGGATTTTTGTCCCTGCAACATTGGACATAAATGCGCTTACATACAGCAGGGAGCACTTCTATTCAGATATTACCAACTATTACAGGGCTATAACTCCGGTTTATACTCTCGAAGAGATGGCATACGGTGACAAATGTACCGTATCTGAGACCAAAGTCTCATTCAACCCCAATGCCGGCTCGCCATTCGGGTATCTTTCAAATGCAGTATATAATCTTATAAATTATCCTACAGAAGAGAATGTATCTGAGTATGAGTATCAGATAAAGATGTTCTGCGCTATATTCAAGAGTGCCCTCCGCGAGAGGTACAATGCTCTCAAAGCGAATGGAGGTGCTGCAGATTTTGAGGGGTTTAGAAATGATCTCTTCGTAATACTGAAAAATTATGCGCTGCTGTGCGACTGCCTGAAAAATAATGTAAAGGCAGCTCTCTACAACTATTGCTCCTTTGGCGAGGAGTTTATAATCAATCTGTCGGAATCCTACTCTTATAAAATATATGAAGTCTCCAACAGCAGTAAAAGTGTGGCGGAGTGGCTGCTCGAATTGGGCCGCTATAAAGAAAGCAGAGGTTATGGCGTTCTTAAAGAGGGGGATGACAAGAAAAATGCAAATCTTTTGCACCGCTGGGGTGTGCTGAAAAAATATGTTGAGAGCGATCTCTTTTTGAGTGCAGACAAGCGCAAGAGCGGAGTGCTTAAAGAGCAGGTCTACTACAGCATTGCTGCAGGCCTTTCAATGATCTTTGCAACAGCGGTGGCTTTCACATTCCAGCAGAAATACGGCAACTTCACCATGCCTCTCTTTGTAGCTCTGGTTGTGAGCTATATGTTGAAAGACCGTATAAAGGAGCTGGTACGTTCCGCCTTTTCGAGCAACAGAAAAATCAAGTATTTCGACAACAAGACACTCCTTGGAGTGAAAGATACTATTATCGGCTACAGTCGGGAAGGCTTTGATATCATTCCTCAATCCAAAGTGCCGCAAGAGATAATGGAGATAAGAAACCGTTCATTCATTGTGGATGCAGAGAACAGGATAAATAATGAGAGTATCCTTTTTTACAGGAATCTTATCAGACTTGACCAGAAAAAACTTGAGGAGACCTCAGAATACAAGATAGAGGGAATTAATGAGATATTGATGCTGAATCTCTCTTCTTTTGTCAAAAAAATGGACAATCCTCAGAATGTGTACAAGCTCTGCAATGCTGAAAAAGAGTTTGTTGAGGTGAGTGTCAAAAAAATTTACTATATCAATTTCGTATTGCGCATCAGCTGGGATGAGGGGGTATTCTGCCAACGCTACCGTGTAGTTATGAACCGTGACGGCATAGTGAGCATGGAGTCGCTGATGTAGTTGCAATGAGGTTACGGGCGGCCTACCATCCAAATTTACTTCGGAATATCCATATATAAATACGAAATAAGGTGACCAGATTCGGTCACCTTATTTTATCGTATAATAAGTATTTGTATACTATTTAACAGGAGTCTCAGCTGTCTCGGTTTTCTCTGTGCTTTCCACATTTTCTACAGTTGCAGCCTCCTCTTTCTTAGGCTGTGATACGATGGTCTGGGCTGCTGCAGGATCGGCAGCTACAGCCTCTTTCCATTTTTGTGAATATCCTGGTTGTGCCGGATTTGCAGGGATATTCCTTTCATAACCGTTGTCGGAGAATGAACCGTCCGGGTTCTGGCGTTTCACATTACCGTCGATATATTTTACAAGAAGATATTCATCCAGCTCTTTCCACTTCTTGAACATACGGTCTGCAAACATTTCAGACCACTCGGTAAGATATGCCTTAACCTCCTCAGGGTTTGTATTGTAGATTCTCAGGGCCTCTTTATCAACAGTTGAGATAATTTTTACAGCACCATTCTCATGCTCGTCTGCTGCCTTTCTGATTTCAGGAGCCAGAAGATTGTACCTCAGATATGCTGCATGAGCAACCCTGTTGAAGAGCCAGAAGGCTGAGGTAGGAGAGTAGGTTGTCATATTTCCATTACCACACTCAAAGCATTTAGGAACTTTTATACTCGATGAGTAAACTGGTGTAAGACAAGATGTTGCAGCATCATCAACTCCAAACCAGATAATTCCTCCAATCTCATCAGGCAACCAGTTGCGGGCCTGGCCAAGGAGCCAGAAACCGGTTTGTTGGGTGGCAATGGCCCTCTCATTTGTATATTTCACACCGTTAACCTCAAAACCCATAGGACGCCATCTGTAAGGTAGCTCAAATCCACCTGCTCCGATATCTTTGCGCATATCCATAGGGGTATCTTCATAATGGTCGCGCATTACATCGGCAACCTCTTTGAGGGTAACCTTCTCAGCTGGTTTAATATATAGAGGCATCTTGTTGGCAGGGTTCTGACCCATTGCAAAGTCGAGGTAATCAGAAGCCGGTTTGTCGCCAATCATGCCCTTGCCAAGAATATTGAACGCGCTCCATACTCTTGCCTCACAGCCTCTCATTGCGCTGAAATCTGCAGGAGCGTAGGCGTCACAGAAGCTGAAATTTTCATCACTTCCCTCATAATAACCCATCTCACGTGCGAAATTGATGACATCTTTATGATATAGGCAGTTTTCAGGGTCGTTCAATGGGAAAGAGGTTATGCGCGACTGGTTGGCGTGGGCACTGATATAACCGTCGGGAATCCTAACAGCAACCCATACAGCACCTTTATTGAGATTTACACCTTTTTTGTTGAGTTTTGTTCCGCGGCCAATCATCTCCATAATCCATACCTCGTCTTTGTCGGCAATTGAAAAAGATTCTCCTCCCGAGGCGTAACCATACTCGGCCACGAGTTCTGTCATTACTTTAATGGCCTCACGGGCGCTTTTGGCCCTCTGTAGGGTTACATAAATGAGAGATCCGTAATCTACGATTCCAGTGGTATCCACAAGCTCTTCCCTTCCTCCGAAAGTAGTTTCGGTAATAATCAGCTGATGCTCGTTCATGTTTCCCATGGTTGAGTAGGTCTTCTCTATCTGGGCAATATCTCCCATATATTTTCCGGTATCCCACTCAAATATTTTCAGCAGGCTTCCCTTTGGAAATACTCCGGCAGGTGTATGGTAGAGCTCTCCGTAAAGAACATGTGAGTCTGCCGAATAGGTTACCATAACCGATCCGTCTTTGCTTGCGCCTTTTGTTACAAGTACATTGCTGCATGCTCCCGCATGGTTTGCAGAGATGGCAAATATTATGGCCAAAGCAGAGAATGTTTTCAATATCAAAGCAGTTAATTGTCTCATATTTGTCTCTAATTATTATATGGTATTAATTTAAATTGTCGTTTTTTTCTCTTTTTATTATCTTAGCATCCTGAAAGGGGGTGGATGCTCCACAAATATAATATTATACTCAGTTTATACCAAATAAAGATTCATATGAAAGCATATGTGAAATATATTCTTCTGCTGCTTGTAATGGTAGCTCCGGCATATATGTATGCCCAGCAGCAACAGCCCGAAAAATCACCCGAAGAGATTGCCGCTTTGGAGGTGACAGCCCTGGAGGAGGATCTTAAACTTAATGCTGCACAGACATTTTATGTGGACTCAATATTGAGCCATAACTACAGGGCTCTGTTTGATGAGTATGAAGATATGAAGAACTCCGGCCGCCAGAACACAGATTCATACAGACATGTCAGCGAAAAATGGCTTAACAAGAACCTTGAGGCACTCAAGAAGGTCCTTGATGACCAGCAGTATATAATGTACCTCAAACGTGTGGGCAAAGGGAAGGAGTATAAGAAGGGAAAGGATGGCCTTTACTATAAAAAAGAGGAACTCGACAAACAGAAAAAAGCAAAATCCCGCAAATGACGGGATTTTTTATTTGTCGGACTTTGACCTATTGCTCTATTTTATTGAAAACAGGCTTGCGTTTTTCAAAATGAACTAACCATTTGAACCCGCAATCCTCAATTATTGGTGTGTATTTCTCAAAGTTTTCGGCAATGCGCCATGGCTCATGGGCATCAGAGCCAAGACTTATAGCCTCTCCACCCAACTCTTTGAAGCGTCTCAATATCTCCAGATCAAGCTGGGGTGTGTATCCGTTGCGCTCACGGTAGGTATTTGTATTTATCTCCAATGCTTTTCCCTCCTCTGCGAGAAATTTGAGGATAGGGTCCAGGGCATCACCGAACTCACGGTAGCTGATATCCCTTGCCTCATATGGGGCGTACCTTGCTATGTAGTCGAAATGGCCGAGGATATCAAAATCGCCATACTCTATGATGCATTTGTGCATAACCTCGTAGGCCCTGCCGTATGCCTGGCTTTTGCTCTTGCCTATATAATATTCGCCGTAATAAGGATCTACATTATCTATGAAATGAAGTGAGGCAATCACTGTATCAAAGCGGTATTTGCTTGTAAACTCCTTAATCTTTTCTATGCAACACTCCTGAAGACCCACTTCTATACCTTTGAAAATCTTTAAATTAGGATATATTGTAGTGTATTGGTTAATCTCCTTCTGCTGTTTGGCCGGGTCGAATATGAAGAAGTCCTTGCTCCCCGGAGCATCAATGTCGAGATGGTCGGTGATGCTTATCCCGGCCAGCGGAATACTGGCTGCCTTTTCCAGACTCTGCGCGAGATTCATTCTGCTGTCGGGAGAAAAATGGCTGTGTGTATGGTTGTCGTAAAATCTCATGAGTAATATTCCTGTAAATGGAAAAACCGCCGCAAAGATAGGAAAACCTTAACATTTTATTAATCTTTTTGGAGATACCTGGGTTTTATTATTGTATAAATTTGCGCCTTCGTTATAACCGTTTCAAATATGGAATTTTCAATGATATTGCTCTTTGTTGTGGGATATCTGGCAATTGCCCTTGAGCATGTTACAAAGATAAACAAGGCAGCTGTTTCGCTGCTGATGACCGCGATATTATGGTCGCTCTACTCATTTATCTCTCCCTCTGAGGCGCCTGTACAGATTCTTCACCAGTTGGGTGAGGTCTCTTCTATTGTATGTTTCATTTTTGGCGCGATGGTGGTTGTGGAGCTTGTAGACAGTTATGGAGGCTTCTCTCTTGTTGCCCATATAATAAAGGCAAAGAACAGGAAATTGCTGCTGCTCATATTGTCGGTACTCACATTTTTTATGTCTGCAACCCTCGACAATATGACAACTACAATTATCATGATTGCCATAATGTGCAAACTTATTCATGATCCCTCCGTGAGACTGTGGTTTACATCAATTATTGTTCTTGCCGCAAATGCAGGTGGTGTATGGTCTCCTATTGGAGATGTTACCACGATAATGTTGTGGGTTAAAGGAAATGTGACTGCGGAGGCCATTATACCTCACCTGATATTGCCAAGTATTATTTCTCTGGCCGTTCCGCTACTGTTATCTCTTGGCAAGGTAAATGGTAATGTCTTGGCAGACCCTGAAGCCGGAGCTTTTGAGGAGGGAGAAAAATTGTATCCGCAAGTTACCAGAATTGAAAAAGGGTTAATATCTGTTGTTGGTGTATTGGGTCTTATCTCTGTGCCGGTATTCAAGGCAGTCACCGGGCTGCCACCATTTATGGGTGTTCTGCTGGTGATGGGTCTGCTGTGGGTCATAACAGAGGTGATGTATACAAAGCATAAGGAGATAAAGGAGAGCAATAAATTACGTATTCCAAAGGTAATCAAGGTGATAGATCTCCCTACCGTACTCTTCTTCTTTGGAATTCTTATGGCAGTGGGAGCGCTTCAGGAGCAGGGAATTTTGAAACAACTTGCCGGTCTGCTTGATTCCATGACACAGAATGTCTATCTTATTACAGGAATTATAGGTGTGCTCTCATCAATTATCGATAATGTTCCACTTGTTGCTGCCGCCATGGGTATGTATCCTCTAGTAGATCCCGCTATGGTTGAAGCAGGAACATATGCCGCAGCTTTTGTGCAGAATGGTATATTCTGGGAGTTGTTGGCCTATTGTGCCGGAGTGGGTGGAAGCCTTCTTATTATAGGCTCTGCAGCCGGAGTGGTTGCCATGGGTATGACCAGAATATCATTCGGCTGGTATCTCAAGAATATAACATGGAGAGCCTTCCTGGGCTATGTCGCCGGAATGGTCCTCTATATGCTTATATTCTGAGCAGTTATTTAAGGGCTGAGACTTTCCAGCCCTCTTCGGTTTTCACAATATCAAGTTTGCTCTCTTTTACGAGATTTGATGTGGCAAGACTGTCCGCTGCAGCATTTACTATATTGTAATATACTGTTACAGAGTCATCTCCAGCAGCCTCTGCTGATTTTATCTGAGGAGCATAATATTGGGTATGTCTCTTTATGTTCTCCCTTATCTCTTCATTAAGGGCATTCATCTCTTCAAGTGCATCGAGAAGATCCTGCTCCAGGGCCGGTGTGCAGTATTTTGCCGCATTCTCATAATCTGCAGCGAAGTATGCTTTCAAGAAATCTTCTGCAATGTTTTCTGGTTTTGGCCCCATATTGCAAGAGACAGCAAATAATAAAGTGATGATTGATATAAAAAGTTTAAAAATATTGTATTTCATAATAATATAATAGTTTATTGAAAGTAATTAATCTAGTTCTACAATAGTAATTCCAGAGCCTCCGAAACGGATATCTTCGTCTCTGCACGAGGTAACTCCAGGAACCGTTTTGAGGTATTGCCGTATCTCCTCTTTAAGTATGCCGTTTCCTTTGCCATGCAAAATCTTCACCTGGTCCATACCTACCATAAGGGCATCATCTATGAATCTGGCAACAATGTCAAGGGCATCAACCAACCTCTCGCCACGAATATCTATACTTGGCTTGAAGTTCAGCCTTTTTTGGGAGAAATCCTGACTGTGGATATTGCTCATTGGTTTTGGCTGTTTGCTCAGTACAGTGTTGAACTCCTTGTTTGAAATACGCTCAAGCAGTTCTTGTGAAATCTTGCTGGTTATATTTCCCACAGAGATAGTTATGCTGTTCTTGCCAACTTGCAGTACCTCGCCAATAAGGTCATTCCCCTTTACTTTTACTTTGTCTCCAACTTTGAGGGCACCACTATCGGGGATATTCTCATTGCCGGTTACAGCCTCGCCATTTTCCTGTCCGGATGCTCCCGCAAGCCTCTGATGCTCTCTGCGTTTGCGCTCCTCCTTTCTCTTCTTCCTCTCAATCAGCTGTTGCATCTTATCTGCAATTTTCTTGTCGGAAACGCTCTCCGACTCATTTTGCAGGGTTTTGTTGAACTCTTCGAGCTCTTTTCTGGCAAGTTTTGTCCTCTCTTTTTCAGCTTGGGCAACTTTAATTGCTTTTATTGTAGCCTCAATCTTCTTGTTGGCCTGCGACAGAATCTCTTCAGCCTCTCTCTTTGCTTCGGCAATAATCTGTTTTTTAGAGCTTTGTATCTCTTCCAGCTCTTTCTGGTATTTGTCTGTAATATTTTCGAGAGTCTTGTCGGTATGCTTTATTTTAAGCAATTTCTCATCGAGCTGACGCCTGTTGCGGGAGATTTTGCGGAGTTGTTTCTCCATATCCACAAATGAGGTTCCGGCCCTCTCCTCGGCCTCTTTTATGATATTTTCGGGCAATCCTATCTTTCGGGCAAGTTCAAAGGCAAATGAGTTTCCAGGCAGCCCCGTTTCCAGTTTGTATAGAGGTCTGATATTGGCTGTATCAAAGAGCATTGCACCGTTGATTGTCCCTTTACTGTTGCCTGCATAGAGTTTGAGGTTTGTATAGTGTGTTGTAATTACTCCGTATGCACCCCTGCTCTCTATATGCGAGAGAATTGTTTCGGCAATTGCTCCTCCGGCAGCAGGTTCTGTCCCGGAGCCGAATTCATCAATCAAGACAAGGCTCCTGTTGTTTGCCCTAAGCAGGAGTTCCCGCATGTTAGTGAGATGAGAGCTGTATGTACTCAGGTCATTCTCAATTGATTGTTCGTCTCCTATATCAATGAAGATATTGTCGAAAATTGTAAATTCACTCACTTCAGAGGCCGGCACAAGCATGCCCCACTGGAACATATATTGTAGAATTCCGGTAGTTTTCAGACAGACCGATTTTCCTCCGGCATTCGGACCTGATATCACCAGAATATGCTTGTTGGGATTAAGTGTTAGGGTTAGAGGAACGATCTCCTTCTTCTCCTTTTTCAGGGCAGCCTCCAGCAGAGGATGGCGTCCCTTTACAATTTTCAACTCATTATCCTGCGACAAAATGGGTTTGCCTGCCTCCATCTGGAGTGCAACCAGCCCTTTTGCCCTTATAAAATCAATCTCCCCCACAAACCTTGCACCGTTGATAAGATCGGCTATATATGGTCTTACAAAATCAGAGAATTCCCTTAAAATTCTGTAGATCTCCCTCTGCTTTGCAAAATAGAGCTCTTTAACCTCATTATTCAGCTCGACAACCGCCGCCGGCTCAATGAAAACAGTTTTTCCAGAGGCCGACTCATCATATACAAAACCTTGGAGCTTCCTTTTGTTACCGCTGCTTACAGGAATGAGCATGCGTCCGTCCCTTACAGAAACAGTGGCCTCCTGGTCTGCTATTCCCTCCTCCTGGGCTTTGCGTAGAATTGACTGGATCTTTCTTGAAATGGAGTTCTCCTTCTCATTTATGCTGCGGCATATCTTGTATAGCTCTATAGATGCATTTTCCCGTATCTCACCCGATTTGTCGAGAATTGCATCAAGTCTTCTTCCTATTTCAGGGAAGAAGAGTACAGGCTCAGCCATACCCTTGAGGTTGGGGTACTGCTCTGGCTTGCATTTTTTGAAGAAAGCGAGTATAGACTTGAGATTTTCCAGAAAGATCTGGAGCTTGCGCAGGTTTTCTATGCTCAGAACAGAGGATTCGGTCTCCAGGGGTTTCAGAAATGTTATGCTGTCGATATATCCTTCTGAAGGGAAAGAGGGTTCGAACATACATATAAGGCGCATCTCATCGGTGAGGGAAAGCCTTTTCAATATTGTGCCAGGATTTGTGGAAACCTTCTCTGTTTCAACTCTTTCCTTGGCGTAATTGGTTGAGCACCTCAGGGCCAATGATTCCTTTATTTTATTGAACCCCAGTTTCTGTTCTATCTTTATATAATTTTCCATACGCTTGTGCAAAGATAAAATATTTATACCTTTACATTATAATTTAATTCGGATGAATCTTTCGTACTGGATCATTTATATATTATTTATAATATTGGCCTATCTTGTGGGCTCAATATCCAGTTCCATAATTCTCGGCAAACTGATTTATGGCATAGATGTGAGGGATTATGGAAGCAAGAATCCGGGCGCAAACAATACGCAGAGGGTTCTCGGCTGGAAAATGGGTCTTCTGGTGCTGTTGTTCGACCTGTTGAAAGGAGTGGCGGCAGCATGCCTTGTCTTCTTCATGCCATTCAAACCGGAGACCAACAGTTTTGTAATCACGCAGATTGTCTTTGGCTTTGCTGCGATACTCGGACATATATTTCCTGTTTACCACAATTTCAAAGGAGGTAAGGGGGTTGCCACTCTGTGCGGTGTATTGTTGGCAATACATCCATTTGCAGTACTTATCTGTACCGGAATATTCCTCATAGTATTCTTCATTACCAGATATGTCTCTGTGAGTGTGATTGCTGCTGTAACATGTTTTCCATTTTTTGTAAATACACTTTTTGCATTGTGGCTTGAGCCGAAAGAGACATTTACTGTAAAAGTTTTCAGTATTGTGGTTGGTATAACAATCTGGCTCACCCATTGGAGTAATATCAAACGCCTGTATCATGGCAAAGAGGAGAAATTTTCCATTAAAAAAGCCCTGAAAAAGGGGGAGAAGGTTGAAAACAGGTAGCTGTTGCCGGCAGTAGGCCGGTAGCTGTTGTGGGGAGAATTTGAGGGGATGATGAGTAAGTTTTTATCTTTTTTCAGGGGCAGCATCCTAGCTGTGGCGGATCTGCTCTTTCCAAGGAGGTGTGTAGTTTGTGGAGAGCCTCTGTTGCTGTATGAAGAGCATTTCTGTATGCATTGTCTGGCAGAATTGCCACTTACATATTTCTGGACCTATAAAGAAAACGGAGCTTTTGTATCATTCTACGGGAGGGTGCATCTGGAGAATCTGTACTCTCTGTTTTACTATACCGAATCATACAGGAGGGCTATCCATTCATTCAAATATCACTCAAATGTGCGGCTGGGCTACTATCTGGCAAAGATGCTTGGCGAGAGAATTGGGGTGTCATATATCGATTATATAATACCGGTACCGCTGCATTACAGGAAAAAATGGAAAAGAGGCTTCAACCAGTCGGAGATAATTGCGGAGGGGATACGGGCAGGAATTATGGCGGCAATCTCCAAGATGGAGCAGAAGTGTGTGAGTAATGATAGTAAAGAGAATCTGTCGGCCCCTGTTGTGCTGACTAAGGTTCTGTGTAGGCGCAAGTTTACTGGAACGCAAACTCAACGGGAGAAGATGGAGCGTTGGAAAAATGTTGAATTCGCATTTGTCCTCAACAGAAGGGGTGCAAAAAAATATAATCTCGATGGAAAACACATCCTGATCGTAGATGATGTCGTAACCACTGGAGCAACTCTGGATGCCTGTGCAAACATACTGCAGCAAAACTTCAACTGCCGCATATCAATAGCTACATTGGCGTGTGTGGAGTGAAATATTTATTTCATAACCTTATTTTCAACATATTTGTATTGTATTTGTTGATACAATGTAATATATTTGCAATACAAAATGTAATAATTATGGGGCAATCAACTATATCAATTAGGGTGGATGAAAAGCTGAAAAAGAGCTTTGATGAACTATGCAATGAAATAGGCTTAAGTAATTCTGCAGCTGTGACAATTTTTATGAAGGCCGCAGTGCGGGAGCAGCGTATTCCGTTTGAGTTGCGCACAGAATCAGAAGAAGAAATCCGGGCAAAAGGACTTGCCGCATTTCACAAACTTAGAGCGATTGCACAAGAAAATGGCGTTGCGGGAATGAGTCTTGAGGAGATTAATGAGGAGATAAGATTGGCGAGAAGGGGAGAGTAATATGAAAATCTATGCAGTTATTGACACCAATGTGATTGTATCAGCGCTACTGTCCCGTTTTAAGAATACAAGCACTGTGCAATTGATGCAGCACTTGATTCTGGGAGATATTACACCAATTTATAATGATGATATTTTGGCGGAGTATTACTCTGTTTTAACCAGACCGAAATTTAAATTACCAGAATCGCTTATAGATGAGACTTTGGAAGTTGTCAAGAAATTTGGTATCAACTCATCAAGAAAAGAGGCTGAAGAGCAACTCCCCAATCCAAAGGATATTGTTTTCTATGAGGTTGCTCTTGCAAATGAAGATTCATTCCTTGTTACCGGCAATACAAAACATTTTCCCAAAAAACCGTTTGTGGTTACGCCTGCAGAGATGCTTCATATTATCCAAGAGATGAATTCGCCTAATCACGGTTTGCTCTCTGAGCCTTCTGTGCGCTATGGCAGGAAGTAGGGCGCGATCATTATTCTTATATCACTCTAATGTTATGTTCTAACATAATATAACAGTTATATAAGTATATAAGGATATAAGGATTACACTATACTAATATCACTCTTATATTATGTTCTTACCACCGGCGCAACCCTTGAGGCCTGTGCAAACATACTGCAGTAGAACTTCAACTGCCGCATATCAATAGCCACATTGGCTTGTGTGGAATAATCATATGTATTTTATTGCATCATTTATATATCTTTGTGAAAACAAAGATTATAGACAATTAAGAACACAAGATATGAAAAGAGTGTTGGGAATATTGGTTTCCTTGTTTATGGCTGGTGCAATATATGGCCAAAGCGGGGAAGTTTTTGTAGATGCCAATAGCAATGGTGTCAAGGACAAAGGTGAAAAAGGTTTGAGTGGAGTAGTGGTGTCAGATGGTTTTACTCTGGTAAAGAGTGACAGTAAAGGAGAGTTCTCCATAAAGCTTGCCGACAGATCGAGATTTATTACCCTCTATACACCTTCAGGATACAGACACACCACCCCGATCCATATAGATGTGCGAGAGGGGCTGCCAGCACAACTCTCATTCGGCCTTGTTCCTGCCGATGATTTTACAGGACAGTTTATCCAGATGTCCGATATAGAGGAGAGATCATATCTCGACTGGATGGATGACTTCAAATCCTATATGGGGGTTAAAAAGGTAGATTTTGTAGCAGTTACAGGAGATATATGTTATGAGCCTGGATTGAAGATAACTGGTACCACATTCAATACAGAAAATGTTGGAGTCAGGATGGTATATACACTCGGAAATCATGATTTGATAAAAGGATACAAAGATGCACAGGGCCGCGACTACGGTGAAAAACTGTATGAAGATCTCTTTGGCCCCGTGTGGTACTCATTCAATGTAAAAGGGGTCCACTATATGGTTACCCCAATGCTATCAGGAGATGCCAAGGCCTCATATACACCAGACGATGTATACAGCTGGATGAGGAGTGATTTGGAGAGTATACCTCAAGGGACCCCTGTGGTCATTTTCAATCATGGGATTTTGGGAAATACAGAAAATCTAGTTTTGAGTACCGACAAACAGACTCTAGATTTGTCAAAATACAATGTAATAGGTTATATCTATGGCCACAACCATGTGAACTACCACTATACAAATAAAAATGGTACCCAGATAATCTGCACCATTGCGCCCAATAAGGGTGGTAACGACCATTCGCCATCCTCATGGAGACTCTTTACTGTAAATGGTTCAGAAATGACCAATGAGTTGCACTACTATCCTATCCCAAAACACATTGCTGCAACTGGACGTGTTTCAGGGGATAAGGTGGAGATATCAGCCGTTGTATATGACGGAAAATCTGATGTGGAGAATGTACGTGTCACTCATAATCAGTCAACAATTGATATGACGCGCATAAACCAGTTTACCTGGAGTGCTACAGCCCCATATAGTGATGGGAAATATCAGATAAGTGCCCTTTTCAGCGATTCTGAGACAAGGGTGGAGAGTTTAAAATTCGAGAAAGCCCTTGTGTGGGAGAGACATCTGCCCGGCTTGGGAGGATTGGGAAACCCTATTGTTTCAGGTGATTTGATCTTTGTTCCACTTGTAGACGATCAAATGAGTGAAAATTGTGGTGTGATTGCTTTAGACAAAAATAGTGGCCAGCAGGTGTGGTTCTATAAAACATCCGGTTCGGTCAGAAACAACATGGCACTTGAGGAAGGACTATTGTTTGTGAGTGATGTGAATTCAGTTTTATATGCATTTAATCCTCAAAACGGTGAACTTGTCTGGAGTTACAAATTCAGAACAGACGGGTTGTATCCTTGTAACTCTCAAGGTGTTGCATATCACCAAGGGGTATTGTATGTGGGACAGGGCAGCAATATGACCGCTGTCAGAGCCAAGGATGGTTCGGTAATATGGAAAAATGACAGCGGTTATAATGGAGGTATCACAGATGTCTCTACCTATGTGGTGGCTGATGGAGTGTTGGTCGTTAACTCTTACTGGATTGGTAGATATGGATTTGATATTGCCACCGGCAAACTGATGTGGGAAAAGAGGGATACTGAGAGCAAATATAGTACAGGTACGCCTGTTTGCAAAGATGGAAAAGTCTATTATACAGCATATAGAACTTTGGTAGAGATGGATCCACGCACAGGAGAGGAGACCAAGAGGGTAAAACATGGTCACCTCTTCAATACCAGATCCAGAATGCTGATAAAAGATGGAATGGTTATAGTGGGAACCTCAAATCACGGTATGACAGGTTATAAGTTTGATGATTTCTCACAAGTGTGGAATACTACCACCATGCCGGCCCTAATCTATACCTCGCCATACACCAAGAGTTATGAGATGTCTATAGAAGGTGACCCTGTTCAGTTTGGTGAAAACATTATATATGGATGCAACGACGGTTATGTATATTGTAATACCGTAAAAAAAGGTGCTTATGTGTGGCGATACGAGATGGGTATGCCGGTATTGGCAAATCCTGTAATCGATGGCGATTACCTGTATGTGCTGGATATGGGTGGTAAACTAGTGAAGCTTTCACTGGATAAGCTATAAAGGCATTATCAAGATTTCAATCCTTCCCCCACCTCCGGCGTCTTTTGGCCAATTCGCGACGGAGGTGTCCTGATTTTCTCAGAATTGTCGGAAAAACAACTCAAAAAACAACTCAGAAATTCCAGAAAAATTCATCAAAAATTCCGGAATTAAATATTGCTGTACAATTTTCAACTTTTTACGCTACGGTTTCCTGTTTCCGCATTTCACCGTTAGTTTTGTTCTGCACTATTGGTTTTGTTTCACACCATTAGCTTGTGCAACTCAAAATCTTTGAAGTTCATCAGCTGTAGTCGCAAACGCATCTCGTTTTGCTATTGTATTTTGATTCGACAGCTGAGCAGCATAACTCGCTCTGCTCGAACAGATGCAGCTCTACCGCTGCCTCATCTGCATACAATACGCAACTCAATGAAGTTTGCTTGCTGCAGTTGATGAATTACAAGATAGAGAGAATGAACTACAAGGTAGGACTAACTTAAAAAAGGAGGATTGATATGGAGAGTAGATTTAAAAGAAACGGTATTCTTAATCCGTTTGTAGATTGGAGTTTCAAGTATCTGTTCGGAACGGAGCAGAGCAAACCCAATCTGATGGGCTTTCTTAATCTGTTGCTTATGCCCCAATCTCCGATTGTGGAGATAGAGTATCTTAACAGTGAGTCTCTGCCGGAAGAGAAGAGCATTAAGGGATGCGTTTTTGATATTCTTTGCAAAGACAGGAATGGTGAGCGGTATCTTATAGAGATGCAGAACAATCAGGTAGGCAATATTGTGGAGAGGATCGTTTATTATGGTTGCAGGTTGATAGACCAGATGGGCCGACGGGGCAGGGAGTGGAACTACGGCTATATAAAGAGGGTTTATGTAATCTGTCTGATGAACTTCACATACGAGGAGTCTCCAAAATTAAGAAGAGATATTCAACTGTGTGATATAGAGAACAATCAGCAATTTTCCGACAAATTGAACATCATTATGTTGCAATTGCCTTGTCTTAAGGCGCAAAGCTTGGAAGAGTGCAACGAATATTATCAAAAATTGTTATTTTTGTTGCAACAAATGACCACAGGTATGAGAACAATAGAAGAGTTGAAGGCAGAAGTAGCAGCCACTGATTTACCGCAAGAAACTAAAGAGGTCTTCTATCAGGTACTGGATACAGCCGATGAAGCCTCGCTTTCAGAGAAGGAGCGTATCCGCTACGAATCCAATTTGAAGGCCTACAGAGATACAATGAGCTGCATAAAATTTGCTGAGACCAAAGGCGAAGCAAGAGGTGAAGCAAAAAGCAAACTTGAAATCGCCAGATCAATGAAGAACAAAGGTTTGGATTGCGCTCTGATTGCGGAGTGCACAGGCCTGTCGGTTGAGGAGATAGGAGGGTTGTAGAAATTGGTGTTATCTGATAAAAAATCAAATGGAGAAGAATCGCTGAGATTTTTCTCCATTTTTTTTGATACCTGTTTAGGGGGTGGGCCTCTTCATTTGTCTTATAGGCCAAACCCAAAAAATTATTAACCTATGCTATTATTGAAAAACAAAAGTTTTAGACGGATGGCGCTTATGTTTGTGCTATTGGTCTTCAGCTCTTCGTTAATGGCTGCTAATGTCACCATTAAAGCCAAGAATGAATCGCTGAAATCGGTTTTAGAGAAGATAACACAGCAGACAGGTTATGAATTTGCCTATTCAAACGCAATTAACCCTAATTCAATTAAGGTTAATGTTGAGGTGACAAATCAGGACTCTGATGTGTTTTTTAAAGAATTCTTCAGCAAATATGGTATTGTTTACAAAGTTTCAGGAAAAACAATATCTCTATCCAAACAGGATATTGCAACCCAACAACCACAACAAAAAGAGCTAAAGGAGAACCAGAAAGTAAAAATCTCCGGTGTAGTTATAGATGAGAATGGTACATCTATTCCTGGCGTTTACGTTATGGTAATGGGAACCAAACGTGGAACCACTACAGACATCACAGGAAAATATGAGCTCGACTGTACTGTAGGCGAAAAATTGGAATACTCATGTATGGGTTTCAAAAATGTGGAGATGACAGTTGGCAAATCCCTTAACCCATTCAAAAACGTAGTAATGGCCGAGGATCTCGTTGCCCTTGAGGAGGCAGTTGTTATCGGTTACGGTAATACACAAAAAATCAAGGATGTTCCAGGTGCAATCTCTCACGTTGGTGCAAAAGCTATTGAGCAGGCATCTGTAGGTACAACAATTACCTCTTTGTTGCAAGGTAGAGCAGCCGGTGTAGATGTTATGGTTCAATCAGCATCACCTACATCTCCAGTTTCTGTTGTTATCCGCGGTATGTCTTCATTGAGCGGTGACAACCAGCCTCTATGGGTTATAGACGGTATTCCTGAATATAGTGCAGGTGTAGATGGCTCTGTTGCAAATGTCCTTTACTCTTTGAACCTTCAGGATGTTGAGAGTATAGATATCTTGAAAGATGCCTCTGCAACTGCAATTTACGGTTCACGTGGTGCAAATGGTGTAATTGTGGTAACTACCAAGAGCGGTAAGAATGGTATGAAACCTACAGTTGAGGTCTCTTCAAGAGTTGGAATCCAATTCCCTGATTTTAACTCGTACGATTACTTCAATGCTGCAGAGTATAAAGAGTTTATGACCGCAGCTATACATTACTCAATGACAAACAAAGGAGTTCAGGACAATGTTATTAAGCAGTTCATAGATCAGGATCATCTGAATACTCTTCACAGAAGTGAGTGGACTGCAGCGGATTTGAAAATGGCACCTAATGCATTCTATTCAAGCGATACAAAATGGCTTGATTTCCTTACTCAGAAACCTATCCAACAGCAATATAACATTAGTGTAAGGGGAGGTCAGAGAAATATGAACTATTTGGCATCTTTTGCTTATAATGATAATATTGGTGTTGTAAAAGGAGGATACAACAAAACATTCAGTGGAAGGGTGAGACTGGAGGCAAATGTCAACAAGAACATGACTTTCAGAATTAATGTAAGTGGAAGCAGCAGAAAGGCATCAAATAAAGACAATCTGATATCAAAAATCAAAGATGTAAGACCAGATCTTCCTCTTTATAATGAGGATGGTACCATCTATTCAGGCGACGAGTTTACACAAAATCCTCTTCTTACATTGCAGAATACCAACCGCAGCGTTGGTGAGAGTATTGCTGCAAGCCTTGAGTTTGAGTATAAATTCCTCAAAGATTTCAGATTTACATCAAGGGCAAATGTGAACTATTCAAACAGTGAGACTTTGCAATATGAATTGAGCAGACACTATGCAAGTACCAATACAGATGTGGCTGCATCTAGATATTGGAGCAGACCAAAATCAGATACCAAAGTATGGGACAACACATTGTTGTATACTAAGAAATTTGGCAAAAACGATATCTCTGCCTCTTTGACTGCATCTATGGAGAGAAACCAAATGACTATTTACGGAATGTCTGCAAGTGTCTTTGCAGATGACGAGATATTGAACAGTTTCTCAGATGCTTCTGTGTTGAATAATATGTCTGAGACTTATCGTCGTACTTCATTGCTTTCGCAGATTGCCCGTGTACAGTATAATTACGACAGCAGATACCTTGCAACGGTAACTGTACGCAGGGATGGTTCATCACGTTTTGGTGATGGTAGCCGTTGGGGATGGTTCCCATCATTCGGTTTGGGATGGACAATCACCAATGAGAAATTCTTCAAGAACTGGAACATAGAAGATATAATATCATTTGCAAAATTCAGAGCCAGCCATGGTAAATCTGGTTCGCAGAATTTATCTGATTATCAATGGCTTTCATTGGTTGGATCTAACCAATATAATGAAGAGGTGGGTATTTATCCGTCAAATATAGGAAATAATAACTTGAGATGGGAAGAGGCCTGGATGACTGATATAGCATTGGATTTGGAGTTCTGGAAATCGAGAATCAGAACTTCAATTGGATACTTCCAGAAAAAATCAGATTTCCTTATCTACAGCCAGACATTACCAACAAGTACCTCATTCTCAAGTATTACCTCAAACTTGGCAGCCAGTACCACCAAAGGTTGGGAGTTCTCATTTGATATTGATATTGTGAAAAATGCAAAATGGCAGTTGACATATCACGTAAATGCAGCAACCAACTCTACTTGGATTGACAAATTCAATAACTCTACCAAGGAGTATATTTCAACATATACAAAACTTGAGGCAGGCCAGAAGTCTGGCCAATGGTGGGGATATCAGACATATAACAGATTGTTTGGTTCGGCAGAGGAGGTTATAGCACTCAAACAGTTTGGATCAAATGGCAGTATTACAAATTATAGAGTTGCCCATGAAACTGCAGGTGATCTTTATATCAAAGATCAGAATGGAGACGGTGTAGTTAACGCTACCAATGATAAAACATATTTGGGCTCTCAGATCCCTAAAGTGTATGGTGGTATGGGGTTGCAACTTTACATTGGCAACAGTTTGAATATTGGTGCCAACTTCTCATATGCACTTGGTCACAAGAGACTTTGGATGATGGCTTGTAATGATGCATCAGGTGCTTCTGTAGATAATCAGTCCAATAAAATGGCAGGTATGTCTGCGGTAGTTCCTCAAAACTCCCCTTACAATCCTGCAACATTCCCAGCCATCACTCCATATGGAGATGGTCAAAATGGAGGTTCTGTCAATTTCTCTGATTATTTCTTGTATGATGCTTCATACTTCAGACTTAATACTATAAATGTAAACTACAGATTGGGCAAACAATATTTTGGCAACTCAATCGTAGACAATATTGAGTTCTCTTTGCAGGCTGGCAATTTGTTCACCATTACAAAATATCCAGGATTTGATCCACAGGGTAACTTTGCGGCAAGTACATCACTTACTGCAGCAATGGGTGTTGACAACAGCTACTATCCGTCTGCAAGAACATTTACAGCGGGTGTTAAAATTACTTTCAGGTAGAATTTAAAGAGAGAATTTATGAAAAACAAGATATTATTGATACTAAGTGCGGTTCTGATTTTCGCATCTTGCGAAGATTTCTTGAACGAGAAGCCAAGACACAAGTGGGATGCAGATGCTGCTGTTTCTACTTATGATGGTGCAAAGAAAGCAGTGACAGGTATATATGGCAGTGTTATGACAGGTGATGGTTTGGGTATGGATATGACTGGAAGACTTTGCACAAAGTTAGCCATGGCATACGCTGGTACTTTCCAGAATGATCTATATGCGTCATATAAATCAACAAACTCACCAACAGCACTATGGAATACAGCTTATTCAGGAATCAATGCTGCAAACTTTGCTATTGAAAAGATTTCTAAATTAAGTGATGATATTTTCCCTTCAGCAAAAGCTAAGAATGAGTTATTGGGAGAGGCAATCTTTTTGAGAGGTTATTTTCACTCTTTGGTAATGCTTTGCTATTGCTATTGGTGGACAGATGACGATACAAGCCCATATGGTGTAATTTACAGAAATCAGTCAGCAAGTCCTATAAATACAAATATCCCAAGAAGTACAGTGGGTGAGAGCTGGAAACAGATATTTGATGATATAGATTTTGGTATCCAGAATATGTCAGAGACTTTCACTACTCCACGCAAAGTTTCACAGATTTTTGCTAAAGCGTGGAAAGCCAAACTTCTTATGGTAAGGGGTGAGTTTGAAGATGCAGAAGACCTTATTGATGATTGTTTCGATGCACTTCCTGCAGCCGGCATTGCAATGCAGGCAGATATGGCTGAGCACTTCAATCAGGCTTGGGACTCAAAAGAGAATATCTTTGTAAGATATCTTGAGGATGACGGGAACAGAACTGCAAATGCAGGACCCATTATGACTCGTGGGGCCCAATACTTTGCTGTTGCAGCTACATGGTATACCGCTAATGGCGGTTACTGGTATCCTTATCAGCAGAATGCCACTTGCGGATTGGTTAATACAGAGGCACAGGTTTGGATGAGGGCAGATCCAAGATGGAAAGTAGTAACAGGTGTATCACGCCATCCATTGGCCAGCTATACCACATATCATTGGACCTTTACAAAACTTTTTAGAAAAGGTGAGTATGACGGTTATTATGGAACACCAAAAGATGAGAAGTATGCAATCTATTTTATGAGAGTTCCTGAACTTTATATTATGAAGGCTGAGTGTCTTGCCCATAATGGAGCCTCTTATGCAGATGCTATTGCCCCTATCAACCAGATGAGGGCACAGAGAACAAATCCTGTATTGCCTCAGATTGCCACACCTGCAACCCAGCAGGAGGTATGGGATATAATTTACCAAGAGTATTGTAAGGAGCTTATCCTTGAGAACGGATGTGAATTCTTTGCTGCAGCAAGAATTCCTAATAACAGTGGAGTTTCTTATTTGGAGGCTTCCAGATCAAACAGGAGCCAAGCTACTGATTTTACCAAGATGCAATGGCCTATCCCTAGCGTTGAGATGATCAACAACTTGGCGTTGGCCGGTATGCAGAATCCAGGACAAGATTAATTTAAAAAGGAATTATTATGAAGATTTTAAAACATATACTGATGTTTATTGGGGCTGGAATTCTATTTGTTTCCTGTGATGAAATTTCACGAGAGCCGCTGTTGCCCTACCCAAATGATGTTACCTTCAACAAAGAGGAGAACAGTATTGATGTTGAGGTTCCTGCACTAGATTTCGTGCAGTTTGATGCCCCTTTCACTGCAAGGGCTTTTAATGAAGGTTCAATTATATTCAATGCAAAGAAAAAGGCAGACGGAACCCATATAGGTTTTGCCCTTTCAAACAAGAACAACAGATCTTATCCGTTCTGCAACTCTACCCCATATGGATCTGAGAATCCGGATCCTGCTGTTTTGAAGGCGGCTACAGATACAGCATTGTATTCTTGTTTTACAGGTTCCAATGTGAATAAGTTGAAGAATTTTGCAGTTGTAAGAGTTGAGGGAGAAGAGGCATTTTTTACAATAGACAAACCAAGAGTGGTTGAGCATATTCTTATCTCCAACTGTACATTTAACTACCTTACTCTTTACTATGGAAGCTTCTTATCATCGAGATGGGATGCTACAACCCAATCTTACTTACCATTGAATGCCAACGGTACTGATGCATTTGTAGCTAACCCTAATATTATCAATACCACCATCAAGGGTCTATGGCGTGTTCCTGATTATTATAACTTCTTCCAAGGTGAGTCGGTTACAAGAATGTACAACAATACCAAGAAAACAAACGGTTATTTTAAAGTTATAGCAACAGGATATAATGGCAATACCCAAACTGGTACTTCTGAGTTTTATCTTTCTGTAAGAACGAATGTTGCACCTGAACCATACAATAAATGGAATACTGTATTGAATGCATGGGGCCCGTGGGATTTGTCAGGACTTGGTGTTGTAGATAAAATTGTGTTTACATTGGATAGTTCAGAAAAACGAGCAGATGGTTCATTGAAACTTGCACCATACTTCTGTATAGACGGAATTAGACTTAAATAGATAAGATTGGTTAAAGTTAAGGTTAATGTTTGTTGATTCAGGTGAGGGCTTGGCTCTTTTACAGGCCCTTGCCTGAATTGTTTTTTGAAGATAGAGTTAATAGGAATTATATTTAATTGTTTTAGATGAGAAAAATATTATTACTTGCCGTTGTGGTATTGTGTTTATGCTCGTGCGGCAAAAAGGCTGAGACAGGTTACAGGATTAATGTGGAGTTTAAAGGAGATCTGTCGGGTCAGATATTGGATACTGTTTATTTGCGCAAGCCTGGTGCTGTGGATACAGCCCTTGTTGTAGATGGCAAGGCTTGTTTTGAGGGTAATATGCAAACTCCTGATGAAGTGATTCTGTTTGGAAAAGCTTTTGGTACTAAAGGTCGCCAAGTTCTGTTTTTTCTGGAAAATTGTGAGAATAATGTAGTTTTGACCTTCTCAAAGGGTGGCATCACTGATGTTAAAATAGAGGGTGGAGAGTACCAGAAATTTTATGATTCATTGGTTTCTGCACGCCGGGATATTCATGAAAAGCGAAAATTTGCTGAAGTTCTTGGTGCATACAGGTCGAGCAAAGATGAGGCAGAGAAGGCAAAGCTTCTTGAAATTTGGAAGAGTATAAGTCGCGAGCGTGATTCTGTTTGCAAGGCTATGGAGGATAATTATATGGCCAGCAATCCTTTGAGCCAATATGCTCTTGTGTATTTATTCAAGAATGTTGAGAATTTCTCTGATGCAGAACTGGAGGCAAGAATCGCGGCATTTAAGGCAGTGCCTGAGTTTGTAGAGAATAAGAAACTTAAACAGATTGAGCAGGCTGCTGCACAGCTCAAGGCTGTAAGGGTTGGCAATAAGGTTGCAGATTTTACTCAGAATGATCCGCAGGGCAATCCGGTTAAGTTTTCTGATGTGTATTCTAAGAACAAGCTTACCATGGTGGATTTTTGGGCGAGCTGGTGCGGTCCGTGCAGGGCATTCAATCCAACTCTTATGAAAATCTATGAGAAATATCACGATAAGGGCTTTGAGGTGCTTGGTGTCTCTTACGATTCCAATAAGGATGCTTGGGTAAAATGTATTGAGAGTGAAAAGTTGCCTTGGCCACAGGTTTCAGACCTTAAGGGGTGGGGTAATGCAACAGTAAATATGTTCTACATTAAAGGTATTCCTCAAAATCTGTTTGTAGACCAGAATGGTACAATTGTAGGCTATAAGGTTAACAGGAATACCATAGAGCAATTTATAAAAGAGCAGTTGGAGAAGTAACGAAACTGCGGATTTTGCGGTTTAACTAAACTTCATTACATTTGGATACGATATAAAGTCTTGGTTGTGTTTCATTCAGAAGAGGAGAAAATAGAGCTTTTTAGGGTAGTGTTCCGCAAGTATTACAACAATGTTGTATACTATGCGTTGCACTACCTCGACACATACGAAGAGGCTCAGGATGTGGCAAATGATGTATTCACTTCATTATGGCAGCATCTTGATGAGTATCAGGACAATATCTTGCCAAGTGTAATGGCAATGGCAAGAAACCGTTGCATTAATATCCTCAAAAGAGAAAAGTACAAAAGGGAGCATAATAAATATGTTGCCCGTTCCAGGAAATTTGATATAAATTTTACTTCATTGGCAGACTCAACTATTGAGGAACTTTTTGAGAAAGAAGCCATGAATGTGCTCATGGAAGCACTGGAGAAGATGCCTCCAAAAACAAAAGAGGCATTTATGCTCAGCCGCTTCCGTAACAAGACCTACTCGGAGATAGCCCAGATCCAGAATGTCTCTGAGAAGAATATTGAATATAGAATTTCATCGGCCCTTAAGATATTGCGTAAAGCAATGGGACTGCTTACATTTTGGACAATTAATTATTGGTTGTAGTATGGATGACAGCTCGCTTATAGAATATATCTCAGGTAATGCCAATCAGCAGACAACAGATCTTGTTGAGGGGTGGATTATGCAGAGTGATGAGAATATGCAGCACTTTATAAAGGTAAAGGATGAGTATATTTACAGCACATTGCCCAATATGCCTGCTTCCGACAAACAGATGCAGATTGCTGAAGGGATTATAAAGCAGCAGACCAAAAATAGAAAAATAGAGAAGCTACATTATATAACTCTTGGAGCTGTGGCAATATTTACTGTAGCCCTCTTTACCAATATGGCAATAATGCTGCACCGTTCTTCATACCGGGCGCAGGATGAGAACCTTCCGGCCCAGAGAATAGTGTTTGCAGAGTTCCCAAAACCATATACCCATACAATCTATACAAATAAGGGAACTAGAGGAGAGGTTATTCTTCCAGACAGTTCTGTGGTAAAACTTAACTCAGATACAAAAATTACTTTTCCTGATAAATTTATTGGCCCAACCAGAGAGGTCTTTATAACAGGGGAGGCCTATTTTAAGGTGAAACCCAATCCCGATACCCCAATGGTTGTGAGTACCAACAGGAATATTGTTGTAAAGGTTCTGGGAACAGAATTCAACCTCAGGGCTTATGAAAATGAAGCTACAACACGCACTACACTATATAGCGGCAAAGTAGATGTTTTGGGTACCAAATCTGATGGAGAAACATTTAAGCTGGCCGAGCTCAAACCTAATGAGTCTTATGTAACAAGAGAGGCCAAGGCTCCTTTGAAGGTGCTTAAGGCAGATACTTTAAAAATTGCAGCATGGCGCAATGGAGTGCTTATTTTCGACAATACCCCTATGGATGCGGTAATAAAAGAGTTGGAAAGGTGGCACGGAGCATCAATAACAGTAAGGAATGATAAATTGTATAAATACACATTCACTGCAAAATTCAACCAGGAGCCACTGGTTAGGGTTCTCGAATCAATAAAATTCTGTACAGACATCAAGTATACTATAGATGGAAATGAGGTAGTTTTTTATTAAAAGTTTTTATATATATTTGTACGTGAGTTGCGTTATTTTACAATTGATATTGTTATGTTGGATTTTATAGATATCAAGCTCATAGATGTTATAGATGTCATTCTGGTGGCGTTGCTGGTTTATTATATTTATAAACTCATAAGAGGTACGGCCGCTATCAGCATCTTTTCCGGCATAATAATAATATATGTGGCATGGATTATTGTCAATGCCTTGAACATGAGTTTGCTCTCTGCAATTCTGGGGCAAATTTTGGGAGTTGGAGTAATTGCTATAATTGTATTGTTCCAACAGGAGATAAGGCGCTTTTTGCTCCATTTGGGAAATAGATATATAAACGGAGGGGAGAGCCGCAAAATCATAGGGCTCATTTTTGGAAGGAGACAGGAGGAGATTCCATTGGAGACTCTTGATGAGATTACGCAGGCCTGCCGCAAGATGAGTGAGACCAAGACCGGTGCACTGATTGTGTTGGCACACACCTCATCCATCGACCAAATTGTGGAGACCGGAGATGTTGTGGATGCCAATATAAACAGGAGGCTGATTGAAAATATCTTCTTTAAAAATGCCCCTCTGCATGACGGAGCCATGGTTATTGCCAACAACCGCATAGTTGCGGCTCGCTGCACGCTGCCTATCAGTGAGAATCCGAATATACCGGCACAGTATGGAATGCGACATAGGGCTGCCACTGGTCTTACAGAGCAGACAGATGCCACTGTTATTGTTGTATCTGAAGAGACCGGCAACATCTCTTTTGTGAAGGATGGCCAGATAAAGAGGATGTCGAGCATCACGGAGCTCAGGCTTGCCATAGAGGGTGCCTATAAAGCGGGTTGATCTGTAGCTTTTCAGCCTTGGATTGTGAGTGTGTTGCTGCAAAGGGCAGATGCAGCTCTCCGGTGTGTTACAATTATCAGAGTCTTTCCATCCAGATTTTTAGTGAGCCTTGTGAGCAGAACCTCCTCTGTGTCACTATCGAGTGAGGCGGTAGGTTCATCCAGCAATATGATGTTGCCTCTGCGCAGAAGTGCTCTGGCAATTGCAACTCTTTGGGCCTGGCCTTCGCTCAGTCCAGCTCCTTTTTCCCCGCATATGGTTTCAAGCCCGTTAGGAAGCTCAAGTACAAAATCGGCCGCAGCAGAGTGAAGAGCCCTCTTTATCTGCTCATCTGTGGCGAGGGGATTGCCCAACAGCAGGTTCTCCCTTATTGTTCCGCTCATCAGAGTATTACCTTGTGGCACATATATGATGTTGCAGCGTGTCTGCGATGATGCCAGTAGGCTCTGCTCTTTGTCATAGATTGATACCGAGCCGGAATTTGGATCAAGCAACCCAAGTGCCAACCTCATCAGAGTGCTCTTTCCTGCTCCGGTCTCTCCCATCAGGGCTGTTGTGCTGCCTGGTGCAAAGTTGTAGGAGAAGTTGGACAGGATATTTTTCGAACTGTCGGGATAGGAGTATGTTACATTATTAAAGCATATTCCCGATGGATTCTGCAGCATAACCGGGTCGCCCGATTCCTCTTTTGGCAGTGACAATATCTCTGCAAGTCTCTCTGCGGAGGTGATGCTGTTGATTAATACAGGCAATTGTGCCGCCAGATTGATGATAGGGCGTTGTATCTGGCCCACAAGCTGCAGAAAAGCAGTCATGGTTCCAAATGTAACAGTTCCGGCAATGATTCCGAATACTCCCCAGAGGAATGCAGCGGCATATCCGGTGAAGAATCCGGCCTGGACAAATGATTTTGTGAATATGCTGTATCTGGTTTTGTCAATTACATGACCGAGCAGTGATGACTGCCGGCTGGTTAGATTCTCCTTTATATAATCTCCCTGTTCAAAAGAGTTTATAGTAATTCTGTGCTGCAGACTCTCCTGCATCAGTGTATGCACATGGCTCTCCGACTCCCTGATGTTACTGTTGAGACTCCTCATCCTTTTTATATAGGCCTTGCTAATGGTCAGCATAGTGAGCATCAGGCCCGGAATGGCCCATGCAAGTGCCGGCTCAAGCAAAAACAGGAATGTAAATGCCGCCAGAAATTGTATGGAGGCGGTGATGGCAGTAGGAACAGATTTGGTGATTGCATCGGCAACTATGCGCACATCTTCTGTAATGCGGTTCATGGAGTCACCGCTGTGGAAACTCTCTTTTCCAAACCATTTGCTCTCCATTAGTCCGGTAAAGAGTGTATACCTGAGCTTGTTTTTAAGAATAATTTCGGTAATGTTGTTCAGTCTGGTTTCCATGGCCGAGAATACTATCTGCAGGAGCAGACATATGGCCATTCCGGCAATGTTCATACCCAGATTCCCGGTATTTTTAGAGGTGGCAATATCCACCAGTTCCTTGCAGAACCATACAAATGCGAGTGAAGTGCAGATGTAGAGCATACCGGCAAGGGATGACAAAGCTATGCGGCCCCTTACATCTTTAGATGCTTTCCATATCCATTTTATGCAGTCTGTACTCTTCATGTCAACCATTGAATCTGAAAAAATTCAAAATGCCATTTATAAAAAAGGAGATCCAACCTCTTATAACATCGTATGGAGCGATGGATACTATATAAAAAAATCTTTTTGCATTAGCATTTAGTGTATAGAGCTTTCCTGCAATCCGACCCTTAGGACGAGGTGAACTCTTAACATGTGCGTGGTACCCGAAATTACCCTCCCTCAATATTACCTCAAGCAGGGCATCCGCCTTCCTGCGGCTGGTACCGGTATATAAAGGTAGTTCATTTTCCGGAAGTCCCAAGTGGCGTACGGCAAGTTCTCCAAAAATCTGCCAGACATTACACATTCCAAATGACTTTAAATCGCTTTCCAGCTCCCTGAGATCGATCTCTTTATGGAATTTGTGGAGATAAAGCACCCAGTCGCAAACTTGTCTGAGCCCTATGCCTCCTGCTACAAAGTGGTGCCATATATGGTTGAGAATATATATTGCATCAAAATTATAGGGCGGAAGGTTTATTGTTGTCCCGGCAATTTTACGCAAGTTGTTACCAGACAGCTGCTTTAAGGTCCACTGCTGATATCTCCTGTCGGCACGGATGCCCGGAATGGTATCCGCTATTTTATGTAGTTCAATAACAACTCCTTTATAGTTGAGATGGTAGTGCTTTGCATTTTCCAAAGGTACCTCTTCCTCTTCCTGACCAGATTCTGCAATGAGGAGCCTGAATGCCTTAAGGCAGTTGTTAGGGCCGATATACAGATCAATATCTCCGCATTGGCGTATTGTTGGATCCGGATAGTTCAGAGCCAGCCCTTCTCCTTTGAGCAGCACATATTCTATATTGTTGCTGTTCAGGATGGATGCAACCTCAGCCAGGCGGCTGTTCAAAAGGTTATGTGATGAAATTATTCTGAAAAGTGCTCTCTGTAATCTGGTTTTGGCAGCCTCCTCTGGCTGCTGCTCTTGGGGTAGTTTTCCGGCAGCAGATGCCACAAGCCCCAAAAGGGTTTGTCTGGAAGCAGCCTCTATAATCTGACTCCACTCTATCGGCTCTTGGATTCCGGCAGGAGTCCCCCATAAGGCACTTCTGACAAGTGAAAGCATATTCTTTTCAGAAATATTCATTCCCAAGCCCTCTATGTTACTTTACAATTCCAACCTCCACCCATTTTTCTGCGATGTGGGCGGCATCTTTTTTGGCCAGTTCGGTACTGATGCCATACTCTTCAACCAGAAGATTGGCAAGTGTATCGATGTCAAACTCTTTGCCCTCCACCGATCTCCAGAGGAATGCGGCTGTAGCATTAAGTGTGATAAGTTTGTTGAAATCGACTTGGGCGGCACCCTCTCCGATGATGGTGGCCTGCCCCATGATATCCCTTAGTATAAAACCTTCTATAATTTTCATAATGCGCAATTTAGGATATTCTTTTGTAAATTGCCAGAATATATCTTCTTACAGGTAGCAATTTTTTCCACAAATCTGCCTTTCTCACATGTGTGCGGTCTGTACAGCTTATTTTTTTGTAGCCACCTTTCGCTGGTTTTATTATGTTTACCGCTTTTGCCTTGATATCCTCAATCCTGCAATATTCACATCCCTTCAGATTACCGTCGCCCATCAGCACTACCCGCTCTTCATCAATTCTAATTATGCGGTGCAGGACAAATCTGCACTCCTCCACATAGGCAAGCACAATATCGCCACATTTGATTTCTGATGCCTTTTCAAGCTCAACGCTATCTTTGTCCCCTCTTAAAAAGGGGAGCATACTGCTGCCTTTTACACGCACAATAACTCTTTTTCCCTCTTCAATGAGCAGGAGAGCCTCATTCATGAGCAGTTCGGTCCGGGCAGTTTTTCTGGAGATTGACATATGCAGGGTTATGGTTTGGTTACCGATTCACAGCACACTTTTGCAGCATCTTCATTTGGCAGACACTCCATTACCCAGCATGGAACGGAGGCAATAATCTTTTGCAGTGTTGCATGTTTGTACTCTGCAAATTGCTTCTCCCACACCAGATTAGGGCAACTCGGCATAAGTGATGCGTATGACTCTATATGTGAAAGCCTTCGGGCTCTATTGTATTTTGCTCTGCTGATTCGTACAATGCCACCCACAGGTGCCTGGAGGTTTTTGTAGCAAGGAGTTTTTCCGCTCCATGGGGAGCCATAGGCAACGGTTGTTCCCGATTCATCAATCCTTATTACCGGATGGTCATCATTCAGCAGTTCAGACCCCTCCACTGAGTTAAGCCACATTCTGCTATGTGTGCTTTTTCCGGTTCCGCTCTTGCCGAGGAACATATATGCCTTACCTTTATATATAATGGTTGATGAGTGTACCATTATAGTGTTGAGAGAGGCTGTCGCGGCCATAAAACAGAAATTCGCGGCAGTATTCAATGTGTTGAATTGCTCAAGCATATTACCATGCAGAGAGAGCTTTGCCTCGTTTTGTGAGCCATTGATGAGGAGTTTGCCGTTTGTTTGTGGCGAGTGAGGCTGAGTAAATTCAAAATAGAGGCCGTTGCCGGTCTGATAAATATCAATAGTGATAAATCCCTCTTCTACACTGTCTCTATTTGAGAAAACAGCTTTCTTGTCAGGAATATCGAGGCTGTCGCATACCGACAAAGAAAAAAGGGGCCTCTCTCCCTCTTTGGTTTCGAAAGGCCCGTAATTTTCTTCAATTCTATTCCAGAAGGATAAATCGCAGTTTGCCTCTATATTGAATGAATGTCCTGCTACTATATAGCTTTTAACCATATTCAATCCAATTTAAGCAGACTATTCAATTTTAGCAAATTTCAAATGCTCTCTTTATCTGGTCAACGGCATCAACTTTCTCCCATCCGAAGAATTGCACCTCTTTGGTGGTTTTCTGGCCGTTCTCGATAACCTCAACCTCTTTGGTATAAGGCTTTCTTCCCATATGGCCGTATGCTGCTGTTGCCTCAAATATAGGGTTGGTGAGTCCGAATTTCTCAACAATTTTTGCAGGACGGAGGTCAAAAATTTCTCCAACAGTTTTTGCTATTTCACCGTCGGTTTTGTTGATGAGGGATGTTCCGCGGGTATTGATGAAGATACTTACCGGTTTTGCAACTCCAATTGCATAGGCAAGCTGTACCAATACCTCTTTGGCAACACCTGCTGCAACGAGGTTTTTGGCAATGTAGCGGGCTGCATATGCTGCAGAACGGTCTACCTTAGAGGAATCTTTGCCAGAAAAGGCTCCGCCACCATGTGCACCGCGTCCACCATATGTGTCAACAACAATTTTTCGGCCTGTAAGTCCGGTATCTCCGTGAGGACCACCAATCACAAACTTTCCGGTAGGGTTTACAAAGAGAATGAAGTCATCCTTGAAGAGCTTCTGAGTCTCTGCAGGAAGCTTTGCAATCATGCGTGGCAGGAGGATATTCTTGATGTCACTCTTGATACGCTGCTGCATTGCCTGGTCGTTGTCAAACTCGTCATGCTGGGTTGAGACAACGATTGTGTGTATCCTCAGCGGTTCGTGATCATCCGAGTACTCAATTGTAAACTGTGATTTTGCATCCGGTCTCAAATATGGCATCAGGTTGGTGTTTTTCCTGATCTCTGCAAGCTCCACCAATGCAAGGTGGGCCAGATAGAGAGGCAGCGGCATATACTCTTCGGTATCGGTGCAAGCATATCCGAACATCATTCCCTGGTCTCCTGCACCCTGCTCCTCTTTGTTGGCAACAACTACTCCACGGTTGATGTCTGGAGACTGCTCATGCAGAGCTGAGAGAATACCGCAGGAGTTTCCGTCGAACATATACTCAGCTTTTGTGTAGCCTATTCTGTTTATTACTCTGCGGGCAACTCCTTGAATATCAACATAAGCCTCTGAGCGTACCTCTCCGCCTATAACAACAAGGCCTGTACTTACGAATGTTTCACATGCTACCTTGCTCTCGGGATCCTGGCGCAGGAACTCATCGAGGATGGCATCTGAAATCTGGTCTGCAACTTTGTCGGGATGACCTTCCGATACTGATTCTGATGTAAACAAATAAGACATAAACTAAATAATTTAAAGATTTTTAATTATTTAGAAAGGCTTGACAGATAGCGTTTTAGCATTTTTTAGCGTGGTTGCAAGCAGTCAAATCTTTCCACTATTCCTTAATCAGGGCGCAAAGGTAGTATAAAAATCCATATTAAAAAATATTAACAGGTTATTAACATTTTTGGGTGTCGGATATTTGGATGATATTTTGGTTTGATATATTTTTGCGTGCGAAAAGAAAAAAGATATACTCAGCCTATGAAACAGACTAACTTACTTACCTTTCTATTATCGTTTGCAATATTGTTGCTCTCTTGTTCAAGCGAAGAATTTGTAGAGAAAATAACCCTCGACAAGTCCCAGCTGAATGTGTCGGCAGATGGAATTTCTGAAAATGTGGCTGTAACTTCCAATGTGTCATGGACCGCAACATACCTTAATGATGCGGGTACTACAGATTTGAACTGGATAACAGTCTCTCCATCAAAAGGAGAGGGAAATGGAACCATAAGTATCTCTGTATCAAAGAATGGCGGGAAGGCCAGAAGTGCAGAGGTCAAAGTCTTCTCTTCGAAGGCGGAAGGCACAGTTGTAGTGTATCAGGCGGCTGGAGTGGAAGAGCCTGATGAGCCAGGTGATGAGCCGGGAGATGATCCTGGCAGCGATGATTCGCAATACACAGCAATATCAAAAGTCCGTGCGTTGTATACCGGCACAGACTACAAGATAGCAGAAGATATCACAATTGCCGGTACTGTGATAAGTGATTACCGCAGAAATACATCGGGCGGCCTCAATAACTATACATCGGCAAAAGCCATTATAGTATCGGATGGCAATTCAGGCATAATGCTCTATTGTGGTGCAGACAATACCGAATTCGCCAGAGGAGATAAAGTTACCGTAAAACTGAAAGACCAGACACTCTCTGTATACAATGGCGGTCCTCTTCAGGTAAACGGACTTCCTCTTGCAAACATTGCAAAGATCGGAACAGAGACACCGGTTGCAAAAGAGATAACCGCTTCTGAACTGGTTACAGGCGCGTATGAGAGCACATATGTTGCTGTAAAGGATGTTCAGGTATCTTCTGATGATTTGGCAAAGACATTCGTAATGTCCGATTCCCATACAAGCATAGCAATAGAGGCAAAGACCGGTGAGATGTTTGATATATTCTCATCAAAATATGCTGTGTTCGGAACAGAGACTGTTCCTCAAGGAAGCGGTACCCTCAAGGGTATTGCAGGGGTGAACAACGGCAAATACCAGCTGTCGGTTTCAGACAGAAATGATTATGCAGGCCTTACAAATGCAAGGTTTGTCTCTGCCCCTAAATTTGCATTGTCATACACAGAGATGAATGTGGCAGGAGAGGGCTCGTCAATTAAGGTGAAGCTCACTGCAAATGTGGAGTGGACAGCCAGCTCTTCAAATCCGGACTTCCAGTTGAGCCAGTCGAGCGGAAATGCAAGTGCTGAGATAACAATAAATTATACTCAGAATCCAAGCACAACAGCAACCCGTACAGCTACTATAACATTCAAGACAACAAATGCTGAGGTGGCAAACAATATAATAACCTTGAAAATAACCCAGTATGCGTATGAGTCGCTTGTTTCGGATCCTGTAAACAAATGGATTGAACTTCCTAAGATTACACCGGCCGACGGATTTGCATACATTACACATGATATCGACCTCAATGGCAAAAAGGTTAGGAACTACTCATATTGGCTCGACGGAAACAACCGTTATGCTCAGTGGGTTGCCTATACATTATATAAAGGTATAGATGCAAGCAATACAAGCAGGTCTGATGCCTGGAATTTCGACCCTAAGGTTCCTAAGAGATGCCAGCCTGTGCTGGCAAAAGGATGGGGTGTTACCGGTTATGACAGGGGACACCAGCTCCCTTCTGCAGACCGTCTCCACTCAGTTGCTGCAAATGAGTCAACATTCTATTATATAAATATGACTGCCCAGAACAGCTCCCTCAACCAAGGTATCTGGGGCAAACTGGAGACCAATGTGAGAAACTGGGCCAACAGTTGCGATACTCTCTATGTGGTTACAGGTGCTGTGGCAACAACAAAGGAGAATACAACTGTCGAGTATATAAAGGATAACAGTGGAAATAATGTTGCAATACCGAAGGCTTACTTCAAAGTTGTGCTGAGATACAAGAAATCGGATACAACAAATGGCGGATATTCTGCTGTAGGTTTCTGGTTTGAGAACAAAGCCAATTCTGACGCTTCAATTGCAACCAAACATGCAAAGAGCGTGAAGGCTATAGAGGAGCTTACCGGATTCGACTTCTTCCACAATTTGGATGATTCAATAGAGAGTGCGGTAGAGGGCTCTGTGACTACCTCTATCTGGGGATTGTAAAAACAGTGTTGATTATAATGTTCCAAAAAAAAATAATAAAACTATCTAACAATTTATGAAACAAACTATTAAATGTTTTCTTGCCACTTTGGCTTGCCTGTTCGTGCTTATTCCGGCATTTGCGCAGGTAACAACATCCGGAATGAACGGATATGTTGGTGAAAAAGGTGCCGAGGCATTGGTTGGTGCAACAATTGTTGCTACACATGTGCCTTCAGGTACACAGTATGTGGCCACCGCTAATGACGAGGGCCGTTTTGTGATTAATGGTATGCGTACCGGAGGTCCTTACAAAGTTCAGATCTCATTTATCGGAATGTCTACCATTGAGTATAAGGATATCTATCTGAAACTTGGTGAAGCTTATGAAATCAATGCGGAGATGGAGTCTTCGAATGAGTTGGATGCAATCATCGTTGTTGGTGAAAGTGCATTCAAATCATCTCAGACTGGTGCCGCTTCTTCATTCAACCTCCAGACTGTAGAGTCTATCCCTACAATTGATAGAAGTATTTATGATGTTGCGAAATTGTCGCCACAGGCTTCAGTAGGAAAAAATGGAGGTATCTCATTTGCAGGTTCTAACAACCGTTACAACAGCTTCCAGATCGACGGTGCCATTGCAAATGACGCATTCGGTCTCTCTTCTTCAGGAACAAACGGCGGACAGACCGGTGCCAATCCTGTGTCAATGGATGCAATTGAGGAGGTTCAGGTTGTAGTTGCTCCTTTTGATGTAAGACAATCTGGTTTTACAGGTGGTGCAATCAACGCAATTACCAAATCGGGAACAAACACTGTGAAAGGAACATTCTATTCATACTTCAATAACCAGGATATGATTGGAAAGACTCCTGGTGATGTTGCTGTAAGAGAGAAATATTCAACACAGTTGGCGCAGACTTACGGTTTCACTGTAGGTGCTCCTATCATAAAGAACAAATTGTTCATCTTTGCCAGCGCTGAGTATTATAAAAAGACATATCCGGATGTAGATTCTCCTGCAAACGGAACATACAACAGCACTCCTCTTGCTGCTGAGGTATTTGATGCAGACGGAAACTCTTTGGGAAATATCTTCAATGAGAAGATGGCTCAGGCTATGATCAACCATTATGAGAAGACTTTCGGCTTCAAGACAGGTGAGTCATATGGCCAGCATCAGGTTGAGGACAGGTCTATCAATGCAATGTTGCGTTTGGACTGGAATATCAACAACAATAACAAATTGATGTTGCGTTACCAGTTTATGGATGCTTTTGCAGACCAGTACAGCTCAAGCCCTAGCTCTTACAAATTCAACGGTTCTGCATACAAACAGTCAAATAAGACAAATACCCTTGTATTGGAGTTGAACTCACGTATATCAGACGAAGTTTCAAATGAGTTCCGTGCAACAGGCGTATTTGTAAGAGATGAGCGTTCAATCGCTTATGCAGGTCCTAATATGTATATCGACGGAGATGAGATCGGTTTCTCACTCGGTACTGAGTTCTCTTCAGGTGCAAATGCCATGAGCTCGGATGCCTATACACTTACCGACAATGTCTCTATATATAAAGGTAACCACAATATCACTATCGGAACACACAATGAGTTGTTCAAATTCTACAACATCTTCCTTCAGGGTGCTTTCGGAAGCTACTACTTCAATACTGTAGCAGATTACTTTACAAACAACTTCTACAAGTATGCTTACAAATATGCAGACCCTGAGCTTACAAACGGCAACACCCGTTGGGGTGCAACCACTTGGGCAGCACAGTTCGGTCTGTATGTACAGGATGAGTGGAAACCTAACAAAAACCTTACAGTTACATATGGTTTGCGTGCAGATATGCCGCTTCTTCTGAACAAACCTACAAAGAACCCTACATACAATGAGACTGACATAGCTATTGCAAACAAAGCTTATGTGGGAACCATTCCTAGTGCAAAAGTTCTTCTCTCTCCTCGTATCGGTTTCCGTTGGTTTATGGATGAAGACCGTACCATGTTGCTCAGAGGTGGTGCAGGTCTGTTTACCGGCCGTGTACCTTTCGTATGGCTTTCAAATGCCTACAACAATACAGGTATGGAGTCTAAATCTATAACAGTAAACTCTCCTTCAAAAGATTTCCCTATTACTACAAACCCTTACAAGGATATTGTTGAGACTGGTATTGCAGCTGCTTCTGGTGGAGCTACAATCAACACTTTGGACAAGAAGTTCAAATATCCTCAGGTATTCCGTGCAAACTTGGGTTATGAGTATATGTTTGCAAAAGGATGGAAATTCACATTTGACGCATTGTATTCAAAAACACTCAACAACGTATTCTTCAAGAACCTTGCACTTACTAGCAAGAATGTTGTTTATGGTGTGAACGCAACTGCAGCAGCAGAGAATGGCGCAAGCACCGCTCCATACTACACTGTTGACAAGGCTTATGCTGCTATCGTATCATTGGACAATACCAATAAAGGATATACATACTCATTCAGCGGTCAGATTGAGAAATCATTTGACTTTGGTCTTAACTTGATGGCTTCATATACATTTGGCCACTCATACTCTGTAAATGACGGTACATCTTCAGTAGCATACTCAAACTGGAAATACAACTACTCAGTTGATACAAATGCTCCTGAACTTGGCTTCTCATTGTTCGACAGGCCTCACAAAGTAATGGCCATGATTTCTTACAACTCTCCTGTATATGCAAGAGGCTTGAAGACTACTGTTGCCTTGACATACGAGGGTGCCAGCGGACAGAGATACTCTTACTCAATGAATGAGTCGTCAGACTTTAACGGTGACGGACAGAAAGGTAACTCAGTATTGTATATCCCAACACAAAAAGAGGTTGGTATGATGAGCTGGGCAGATCCTGCAGATGCTGCAAAATTTGAATCATTTATCAGAAATGATGAGTATTTGAACAGCAACAGGGGCCAGTGGTCAGACAGATATGCCGGCATAGGTAAATTTGAACACCATTTCGATTTGCATATTGCACAGGACTTCTTCTATGACAAAGAGAACGGCAGAAAACTTCAGTTCATTGTAGACTTCATCAACTTCAGCAACTTGCTTAACCCTGAGTGGGGTATCTACTATTCAGGTGCATACAATGTGCAGATACTCAATGTTACCGCTTTGAGCAAAGATAGCAAAGGCAATATGACCCCTACATATAAATTCAATCCTAAGACTTTGTATGTGAGTGATTTCATGTCGAGATGGAGATGTCAGTTAGGCTTTAGACTAACATTCTAATTCTGGCAACATTAGCTAATTTTAAAACGAAATGAAAAGTATGAAAAAATATTTATTATATCTTTTGATGGCATTTGCAGCAATCTCTTTCACCGCATGTGAGGATGATGCTGAACCGATGGGTCAATCCATCAGAGCTGATGTTCCTGAATTGAATTTTGAGGGACAGAACGGTGCCGAGCAGACTGTGTCGATTCTATCGGACGGTGATTGGGTAGCTTCGGCTCCAGAGTGGATTACAGTTACTCCTAACTACGGTACAGGAAATATGACTGTAAGTATTAAAGTTGCAGACAACCTTGATACAGACGGAACTCTCGCTGCCGAGAGAAAAGGTTCTGTGACATTCAGCGTACTTGAGTCTGCTGCAACAGTTGCAATTATCCAAGCCGGTGACCCTGCAAAGAAACCTGTGGAGCCTGCAAAAATTACAATTGCAGAGTTTAATGCAGCTGCAGAGGATGAAACAGTATTCTATGAACTTACCGGTACAATTTCTGGTGTGAAGAGCACATATTATGGAAACTTCAATATCACAGATCCAACAGGAACAGTATATGTATATGGTCTGTATGACAAACAGGGTGGTGAGTATGGCGCATTTGAGAACCTCGGTTTGAGCGAAGGCGACCTTATCACACTCCGTGGATACAGAGGTTCATACAACGGTCTTATCGAGGTTATGGGCGGTTACTATGTATCACATGTCGCTTCATTGGTATCTGCAACTCCATCAGAGGTTGAGCTTCCTATCGAGGGTGGTGAGTTTGAGATAGCCCTTGCATATAAAGGTGAAAGTTTTGAGGTTGCAATTGACGATGCTGCAAAATCATGGTTGAACATGGGTGCTATCAGACCTGACGGTGACACTACAAGAATTTCATTCTCAGCAGGTGAAAACCTTGGCGGTTTGCGTAACGCTACAATATCATTTACCTCTTCTAAAGGTGATGTTGTATCAACCGTAACAACCAATGTAAAACAGGAGGGTTCAATTGTTGATATTTCAATTGCTGACTTCTTGACAAAAGAGGATGGTCCTGCATTGTACAGATTGACCGGTAAAATCAAGAGCATTGTAAAAGAGGAGTATGGTAATATCTACTTGGAAGATGCCACAGGTGAGGTATATGTTTATGGTGTTACTGCAACAGCTGTTGAGAAAAAT
This sequence comes from Bacteroidales bacterium, assembly GCA_017935505.1. GTDB lineage: Bacteria > Bacteroidota > Bacteroidia > Bacteroidales > UBA932 > Egerieousia. The sequence goes on from JAGBHM010000026.1 coordinate 115,123, forward strand.
GACAAATCATTTGCATCACTTGGCCTTAAAGTGGGAGATATCCTCACTATAGTTGGAACAAAGAGCTCATACAAAGGAGAGCCACAAGCCGGTTACAACAATGTTCCTGCTTACTACGAATCTCATATCTCATATACTGAGTCAACAGTGGCAGACTTCCTTGCAGCATCAACCGGTGATGCCTATTACAAACTCACTGGAACTGTGAAGAATCTCTCAAACGGCACATATAACAATGCTGAGATTTATGGTAATTTCGACCTTGTAGATGAGGCAGGTACCTCTGTTTATGTATATGGCCTTACAAAGGCTCCTGTGGCTAAAAACGACAAATCATTTGCTTCCCTTGGAATTAAAGAGGGCGACAAAGTGACCCTTATCGGAAAACGTGCAGAGTACAAGGGAACAGCTCAGGTAGGTTCTGCATACTATATCTCACACGAGGCCGGACAGACTGGTGGCGATGAAGGTGGCGAAGGTGGTGGTGAGGCTACTGGAGGTTATAGCTGGACTCTTGAAAGTGGCGCATTTGGCACTGTAGATGCTTTTAAATCGTCTGTCACAGCAGGTACTCCTGCCTTGACATGGACTACAGCTATAACATGGGGTGCTAATGGTGGATATATAGGATTTGATACTAATGATAGTGCAAGAGGACTTCAGCTTGGATCAGGAAGCAAGCCTGCAACAGCATTCTCATTGGAGACAACAGCTACTGGTATTACAGTTTCTTCTATTGTAATCAATGGCTCAATTGCCAGTAGCGGTACTGCAAAGGTAAGTGTGTATGTGAATGATGCAAAAGTAGGGGAGACAGTTACGCTTACAACAACAGCAACCGATTATACATTTACTTTGGGATCTGCTGTAAAAGATGCTAAAGTTAAAATAGCTTACGAGAATACTCAAAAAGCTATGTATCTTAAATCAGTTACCTTGAAATAGGTTCAGGGCTGTACAACAAGCATTAGCCGCCATTGTCAGTATCAACTGGTAATGGCGGCTAGTTGTTTCTATATATCTCCTTTGGGTATGTTCTGCTTATTCGTATCTGTGGGTAGAGATCTCTTGTGGAATCAGAGTTTGTTGCGGTTGTAGAGTTGCATATCTCATCCCAAACACACAACTATATACGCAAAGAGGACAGTCCAAAAAGGCTGTCCTCTTCTATATTCCAATTATTTCAATTATTGGGGCCTATTCAACTACTGTATAGATCAGTTGTAGTTCAGGATGCCTTTCTGCTTTAGGACCGTTTATTTTAGCATTAAAATAGGTGTAGTTGTTTATATAATAGCTGGTGTATCCGTAATAGCTGTCAGTTTCGCTTCTGAGAGGATAGAGCCAGAAACTGTATGAGTCGTCCAGTTCGGATTTATCCTTGTTCATTATCTTCTGGATTGTAGATGAAACATCACAGTTATACTGCAACAGTGAGCGGTTCATGACACCCATAGGGTTGTCTGTGCTGTTGTAGTCTTCGAGCGGATAATAGTATTTTACATCAGTTGTGTCGTTGGCAAATTTCCGGTTTGCAGGAAAAAGGTATGAAGGATACCTGTAGGGCACGATATCAAGGTTCTCAGGCAGCTCGAACGGGAATACTAGACTGGCCTTTGCTATAAGTACCTTTGCCGGGTCATAACCATTTTCTGCCGCCCACGAATTGAGTACATCCTTCAAGTCTGCAACATCAACATAAGGTGCTATTCCACCAATGCCTTCAATTGGAAGCTCCTCAAGAGGCTCATCGGTTTCCAGATTCTTTGAACTGTATTTTGAGGTGTTCAGGGTGTAGCCATATCCTAAGGTAATGGCGATCAAGGTATCTTTTCTCGCCAATCCCTCCTCCCATGTAGGCTGGAAATTGCATTTGAGGTAGATGAAAGATGATGTGGCATCAAACAGACTCAGACGGCCTCCTTCAATGTTTCCAGCAGGCGGATCGCAAGTTATGTACAAGCCCGGGTGACGCTCAGAAAAGAGTGCAAGTGAGTCGAGTTCCTCTGCGGTTGCGCTCAGAATCTCTGCTCCGAGTGCATTGTCGAGATATATTTTTATGCTGTCGCCACCAAAATATGTTGCAGCACTGGTGTTGAGCAATGTGTGGTGGTAGTCATCCTCTGAGATTGAGTTGGCGTAAAGAGTTGTGGAATCCAGCTGCTTTTTCAATCTGTATACATTGATGTTCTGGGTGATTCCCTCTTGTGAAGGATCCAGAATTACCGATGCAGTGTTGAGTGAGCCACCTGAAGCAACCGCCGCCAAAGGGAGACTCAAATAAGTTGATATTATTTTAGGATCTTTCCCCAGATCCAACATTGTATTTGTGGGAGAGATGTTTGCTGCCATTCCAAACTCAGCCACTCCAAACTCCTTGGTGCGGAAAGCGCCTATTGTGGAATATGATGTTGTCACACCTTGAATGCTGTCTGCCATCTTGAGCGTTACAGGCAGAGGCAGTGATACCGACTGCATTTTCAGCTTGTGGTCATCCGGTATATAGTCTGATCCTACCGATTTGTCAACGGTAATACATGAAAAAACTAACAGACATGAGAATGCTGTTAGTATCATGGTGCGGAGTGTATCCTTAAATTGCATTATTCTCTAGAATTGTGTCGTAAAACTGGTTATACTCTTTAATGTATTCAGAATCGGAGGTACTGATTCCTACATATGGCAAGACAGGCAATTTTGAAGCTTTGACAAATGATGCAAGCTCCTCATTTATATTCTGACTTCCCATAATTATTCCGTCTGCATTCTGAACAGCCAACTTAGCAAGATTTGTGCCATTAGCCGGAGACAATATATCCAGATCCTTGTTTTTGATACCAGGGAGTATAATCTTTGAACGCATATCATCGGCAAAAGTGAAGGAATCGGCCTCATCATAGAGCGAAAGTATCAGTTTGCTGTCTGTGAAGATAGGGTCATCCTTATATATTTTCTTCAGATATAGCGGCAAAATATGAGAGATCCAGCCTTGGCAGTGGATGATGTCCGGTTTCCATCTCAACTTCTTCACAGTCTCGAGAACGCCTCTGGCAAAGAAGATGGCCCTTTCATCATTATCCTCAAAGAAATTTCCGTTTTCGTCATTGAAAATGAATTTTCTCTGGAAATAATCGTCATTATCTATGAAATAAACCTGCATACGAGCCGACGGAATTGATGCGACCTTGATAATCAGAGGTCTGTCGATATCATTCACGATAATGTTCATTCCAGAAAGACGTATTACTTCATGCAGTTGGTTACGTCTCTCATTAATGCATCCGTAGCGAGGCATGAACGAACGAATCTCTTTTCCGCTTTCCTGTACTCCTTGTGGTAGGTATCTGCCTACTGTAGAGGCGGTTGTCTCCGGGATATACGGTAGAATCTCCGAATTGACGAACAATACTCTTTTAGGTTCTTTCATATAGATAAAATTTAGCCATGCAAAGATAATAAAAAAAATAAAGAAAATGATATGTAATTTTTATATATCTTTGAGGGTTAATTGCTATGGTCAAGAAAGAAAAAAATATAATAGCGCGCAGACTGGTACACTCCTATTTATCGTCCATCATCAGTATAAGCATGGTTCTTCTGCTGGTGGGATTGTTTGCTATTCTGGCTGTAAATGCAAAATCTGTTTCCGACTATTTCAAGGAGAATGTGAAGATCTCTGTAATCCTCAAGGAGGAGGTGGAGGATCTGGATGCCAGGGAGGTGGATAAACATATAGGGGGCCTCAATTCGGTCAAGTCTACTGAATATATCTCCAAGGAGCAGGGAACCAGGGAGATGAAAGATCTGCTCGGGGAGGATTTCCTTAAGGTATTTGATGTGAACCCTATTCCGATATCGATAGATGTACTGCTTAATGCAGATTATTTCGAACCCGACAGCCTCGAGGCTTTCAAGTTGCAGATGAGTTCATTGCCTCAAGTTGATGAGGTGCTCTATCAGAATACCCTGATTGAGGCCATAAATGACAATATAGAGAGGATAGGACTGGTACTCATGGTGTTTATAGCATTGCTGCTGTTTATATCATTTGTGCTGATAAACAATACTGTGCGGCTGAATGTCTATTCAAAGAGATTCTCAATCTACACTATGCGCCTGGTGGGGGCTACAAAGGCTTTCATAAGGGCTCCGTTCCTGTTGCGCTCAATGTTTCAGGGACTTATTTCGGCGCTTATTGCAGTGCTTATCCTGCTTGGAGTGCTCTTTGTGGTAAAGGAGCAGTTTGCACAGCTGTTCAATGTCTTTGAGCCTAAGCTGCTTGCAGCGGTTATGTCGGGAATAGTGCTTTTGGGAATACTTATTTGTGTCGTTTGCACATTTTTTGTTGTGAACAAACTGGTGTCGCTCACCAATGATGAGCTTTATTATTAAAATGGAGAAGATGAAAAAGAGAACAAATGCCGTGAAAGGGCAGAATGAGATTGATGAGAAGAGTTTTGCAATTCCACGCAAAAACGTGCTTTATATAATTGCAGGCTTTGCCGTTATGTTATTCGGCTATGTGCTGATGGCCGGAGGCGGATCCGACAATCCCAACGAGTTCAATGACCAGATGTTCAATTTCAGAAGGACAGTTCTGGCTCCCATTGTAATATTGGCGGGAATGGTGCTGGAGATAGTGGCAATAATGTACAGGGGCAAAAATAACAGGTAGATGATATGACTGGAGTAGAGGCTATAGTGATGGGACTGGTCCAGGGACTTACCGAATTTCTTCCGGTGAGCAGCAGCGGACATCTTACAATCTGTAAAAATCTTTTTGGCATAGAGAGCTCCAATCTGAGCTTTGAAGTGGCAGTGCATGCCGCAACAGTACTCAGCACAATAGTTGCGTTCCGCAGTGAGATCTGGGACTTGATAAAAGGTGTTTTCAAACTGGAGATGAATCCACAGAAAGATTATCTGTTCAAGATAGCGGTTTCGATGATTCCGATATTTATAGTAGGTGTTTTCTGCAAGGATTTTGTTGAAGAGCTCTTTGGCAGTGGTCTTGCAGTTGTCGGTTTCATGCTGATTGTAACATCTGCCCTGCTCTCATTGAGCGAAGTTATGACCAGAAGGCAGATGGCCAGAGCCTTGCAGCAGGCAAATGGCTATGACCATGGCGGAGAAGTGTCGGAATGTGGTAAAAATATAGGGTATAAGGAGGCATTCATTATTGGCCTGGCTCAGGCATGTGCGGTCCTTCCAGGTCTTTCACGTTCGGGTTCCACCATTTCAACAGGGTTGATGTTGGGAGTCAAGAAGTCTGAGGTTGCCAAATTCTCATTCCTAATGGTGCTTGTCCCAATCCTTGGTGAAGCATTTCTTGAACTTGTAGGAGGGGAGTTCGGCCAGGCATCTTCTGGAATAGGGGCGATGCCGTTGATATTAGGCTTTGTAACAGCATTCTTGTCGGGACTGTTCGCATGCAAATTGATGATAAACCTTGTGCGTAGAGCCAGATTATGGGGCTTTGCCATCTATTGTGCCATAGCAGGAATCGCTTGTGTAATTGCTAGTTTCTGATGAAGGGTAAAAAACTGTGCTATTTTGTCTCGGATGTCCATTTGGGACTCGATTATAAAGACGCTGCCGAGCGGGAGCGCCGTTTTGCCTCTTTTCTTCAGACTCTTCCTGCAGAAACTGAGAAATTGTTTCTGCTGGGTGATATCTTTGATTTTTGGTATGAATATAAAAATGTGGTCCCAAGGGGGTTCACAAGAACTTTGGGCGCCCTTGCCGCACTTGTGGACAGAGGCGTTGAGGTCCATTTTTTCAACGGGAATCATGATATCTGGACATACAACTACTTTGAACAGGAGATAGGTATGATTATGGAGCGTCGCCAGCCGGCCGTATTTGAGATTTCAGGTAAGAGATTCTGTATAGGTCATGGAGATGGTCTGGATGCCTCTGATAAGGGCTACAAGCTCCTGAAAGGACTCTTTACAAACAGATTCGCACAAATTCTCTTCAGCTGTCTGCATCCGCGCTGGGCATTCGGATTCGGCCACTCATGGAGCAAGCACAACCGCCTTTCAAAAGGAGAGAAGTTTCTGTTCAGCGGAAGCGGCGAGCCGCTTGTGAAATTTGCCGAGGATTTCCAGCAGAGGCAACCATCTGATGAAAAAGTGGATTACTTCATATTCGGACATTACCATTACAATGCCCATTGCCAGTTGGATAATGGCGGTGAGATGTTTATGCTGGGTGAATGGATAAACCATTACGATTACCTGCTCTTTAATGGTGAAAATATTGCCAAAGGCTTCTACTTGAAGAACATTGAGTAGTACAGATAGTCGAAAACCCCGTCGTGGTACATCTGTACCAGCTCTTCAACAACTTTGTCTTCTCCAAATTTGTCGTACGGTTTCTTGAGGTCTGAGCCGAACAGCTTTGCCACCCCTTGCCAGAAACCTGCAGCTGCGCCTCCGCGGTAGTTCTTTATTACATAGAATGAGGTTTGTCCCAATTCCCTGTCGAGCAGCTTGAGCAGAAGCTTGCCTTGTGATAGTGTAAGGCTTCGCAGTGGCTTTTCAAACTCCTTGAAGAGTCTTTTTTCATATTGGCGCAGATATTTCTCCCTCTCTTTCTTTGTGAAGTTTGAATGGGCCAAAGTGCTGTCGGCATCCCTTGTTATCTCCTTAGCAATGAGGGCATAAGGATATGTTTTTTTGAAATTGTAAACAGTTTTGTAGTATTCTCTCCATTGGCGGCTCTTTTTCCAGTTGTCCGGTCTGTTGAATACATACAATGGGGCAATTTTGTCGGCAAAAAGGGTGTCTCCATTGTCCTGTATTATAAACCCGATAGTCTTGCCCCTTCTGTTTTGGGCACATGCATCCGCTTGGGGCAATGTGATGGCCACAAGGAGAAAACTTATTAATATATAGAGCTTTTTTTGATGCATTATGCAAAATTTTGAGCAATTATTAAGCCAAATATATTAACTTTATCGTTCATTAATAACTAAACTTAAAAAAATATGTTCGATGCTTCCGTTTTTACCCCATGGACCCTATTTGTAGACCTTGGTCTCATTTTTGGCCTGCTGCTTATGGGAAAACTTATACGAGTAAAAGTAAAACTTATCCAGAAACTCTTCATACCACCTAGCCTCATTGCCGGATTGCTGGGTCTTGCATTCGGTACCAACGGCCTTGGATGGCTTCCATTTTCAAACAACCTCGGAACATATGCCGCTGTGTTGATTGCACTTGTATTTGGAGCATTGCCATTGTCTTCTCCAAAAGTTTCTATGAAAGAGGTGTCGGACAGAGTTGGCCCTATGTGGGTGTTTGCCCAGCTGGGTATGTTGCTGCAGTGGGCACTTGCGGGTCTGTTCGGACTATTTGTCCTCAAACTTATATGGCCTGATTTGAATGATGCATTCGGTGTAATGTTGTCAACAGGATTTTATGGTGGACACGGAACAGCTGCTGCAATAGGTTCTGCATATGAAGGACTCGGATGGGATGAGGCTCGCAGTTTGGGTATGACTACTGCCACTGTAGGTGTTGTCTGTGCAATTATAGGAGGATTGATTATGATCAAATGGGCTGCACGAAACAAACAGACTGCCTTTATCGCCGATTTCAATGATTTGCCTAATGAGCTCAGAAGCGGTCTGCTTCCTCATGATAAGAGAGACTCTATAGGAACAGCTACAACCTCTTCAATCTCAATAGAATCCATTACTTTGCAAATGGCCTTTATATTTGTAGTGGCATTTGTAGGCTACATGATAAGCCAGGGAGTGAAGATGTATTACCCTAAATTGGAGTTGCCGGTATTCAGCTGTGCCTTTATAATCGGCCTTCTCTTCAAAAAGATATCAGACAAGACAGGCGTATCAGACTATATTTGTCCAAATACTACACAGCGTTTGAGCAGTTTCTTTACAGATCTGCTGGTGGCATGCGGTGTAGCCTCTATAAAACTTGGAGTTGTTGTAAAATATGCATTGCCTCTAATTGTGCTCATTATCTTTGGAGTTGTAGTAGTATGGTTCATCTCATTCTATTTTGGAAAACATCTCTCCAAAACCTACTGGTTCGAGCGCTCTATTTTTGCATGGGGATGGTGGACAGGAACCATGGCTATGGGTATTGCCCTTATAAGAATAGTGGACCCTAAATTGTTGAGCAAGGCTATGGATGATTATGCATTGGCATATCTGCCTATTGCCCCGATAGAGATTCTGTTGATAACATTTGTTCCAATCATGTTCGTCAACGGGCATGGCTTGTGGCTGATGCTTGCATGTCTGGCACTTTCACTTCTTTTGTTGTTGCTGGCCAAAAAAATGGGCTGGTGGATCGGTTCAAATAAAAGTAAAGCATAAATGAAAAGATATTTGCTTATCATATTTTTGTCGGTATTCTGTGGCGGAGTCCTCTCCGCCCAAAGTACCGGTTGTGCGGAATCCTGGAAGAAGGCCGAAAATAGGGAACCCCTTACAGAGGCTGAGTGTGTGGCGGTTGCAGACTCTATACACAAGAGGTATGTAACGCTGGATTCCCATAATGATGCAGCTCTCTATCTGAACCATCCGGAGCGTCTTGCAAGGAAGGTGAGGAATAATGCTGCAGGATATACTGTGGTAAGCGGCCAGGTCTCTTTTGAAAAGATGAAAGAGGGAGGCTTGGATGCCGGTTTCTTTGCAATATATCTGGGGCAGAAGGCTTTGGATCAGAAATCCCTTGATTCTGTATATACCCTCTGTTCGACAGAACTTGATTTGTTCAAGAAATATGTCGGAGATCATGCAGAGGAGGCTGAAATAGCATATTGCCCGTCGGATTTGGCAAAAATCAAGGCAAAAGGCAAGAGCATTGTGGTGCTGGCAATAGAGAACGGATATCCGATAGGTAAGGAGCTCTCCAGACTGGATGAGTTCTATAACCGTGGAGTAAGATATCTTACACTTAGCCATAACTCTGCAAACTGTATCTGCGACGCTTCTATGGATAAGGAGCCTGAAAGGTATGGAGGATTGTCTGATTTCGGATACAAGGTCATAAAGAGGATGAACAGATTGGGCATGATCATAGATGTTTCACATGCCTCTTCTTCAACTCTTGCAGATGTGTTGGAGTGCAGCAAGGCACCGGTTGTGGCAACCCATTCCGGAGCCTGGGAGATGAAGAACCACAAGAGGAACCTTACAGATGATGAGATGAGGGCTATTGCAGCCAAAGGCGGTGTGATCCAGTGCGCTACCGGACGTTTCTTCCTTTCGCATCTTCCAAAGAAGGATGTGACAGTAAAACATCTGGTTGACCATATCGACCATATGAAGAAGATTGTTGGCCCCGACCATATAGGTCTCGGTACCGATTTTGACGGTGGCGGTGGAGTTGTGGGACTGGAGGATTGTTCAAAGATGAAGGCTATCACCGTTGAAATGCTCAAAAGAGGTTATACTCCCGAGGAGTTGGGCAAGTTCTGGGGTGGAAATTTCCTGAGAGTATGGGAGGAGATAATTAATGTTTCAAAGAAGATGTAATGCGAGACTTTTTTGTTGTGGTACAATTTTGTCGCAAATTGCACTTTTGAAAAAGTTTTGATTCTCGTAAGTTAATGAAAATGGCAGCGTTGGCTGTCATTTTTTTTTGTCGAAAATTGAATAAAAAATGTAAAAAATATTTGTTTCTTAAATATTTTGTGTATCTTTGCAACCCCATAAATATGGCTCCGTTACAGCTATGTGTCTGGGAATCAATAAATTAAAGAGTTACAATAATTTTTATTGTCAAATTTAGAAAGTAATGTTACAACCAAAGAAAACCAAGTTTAGAAGACAGCAGAAGGGCCGCATGAAAGGTGTTGCCCACAGGGGTGCTCAATTGGCATTCGGCTCATTTGGTATTAAGACACTTGAGTCTTGCTGGCTAACAGGTCAACAGATTGAGGCTGCACGTCAGGCCGTAGTTCGTTATATGAAACGTGAGGGTAAAATTTGGATCAGAATATTCCCTGATAAACCTTATACCAAGAAACCAGCTGAGGTACGTATGGGTAAAGGTAAAGGTGCTCCAGAGGGATTCGTTGCTCCAGTTACTCCAGGTAGAATGCTTATAGAGCTTGAGGGTGTTCCTATGGAGATTGCAAAAGAGGCTCTCCGTCTTGGTGCACAGAAGTTGCCTGTAACTACCAAGTTTGTAGTTCGTAGAGATTATGTTGAATAATTAATGGGGAATTGAAAGATGAAAATGTCAGAAATACGCGAGCTGCCTGCAAAAGATTTGCGTGAGCGCTTGGAGTCAGAAGTTGCTGCTCTTAACCAGTTGAAGATGAATCATGCGATTTCTCCATTAGAGGATTCTTCAAAAATCAGAAAAGCAAGAAAAAATATTGCAAGAATGCTCACCGTGTTGAGCCAAATTGAAAACCAGAACAAATAAGTCGTAGTTCATGGAAAGAAGACTTCGTAAAGAAAGAATAGGTGTAGTGGTTAGCAACAAAATGGACAGAACAGTTGTAGTTGCTGTAAAAACTAAAGAGAAACACCCTATTTACGGAAAGTTCGTAAATAAAACCACTAAATTTGTTGCTCACGATGAGAAGAATGAATGCAATGAGGGTGATACTGTAAGAATTATGGAGACCCGTCCGTTGAGCAAAACAAAACGTTGGAGACTAGTAGAAATCGTAGAAAAAGTTAAATAACAATGATACAACAGGAATCAAGATTATTGGTAGCAGATAACAGCGGTGCAAAGGAAGTTCTTTGTATTCGTGTGTTAGGTGGTACACGCCGTCGCTATGCAAGTGTTGGTGACAAGATTGTTGTTGCCGTTAAAAGTGCAATCCCTGGCGGTGATGCTAAAAAAGGCTCTGTTTCTAAAGCAGTAGTAGTTCGTACTAAAAAAGAGATTCGTCGTGCAGACGGTTCTTATATCAGATTTGATGAAAACGCCTGTGTATTGTTGAATAACCAGGGCGAGGTTCGCGGAACACGTATTTTTGGCCCAGTTGCCAGAGAGTTGCGCGACAACTATATGAAAATTGTTTCTTTAGCACCGGAGGTACTATAATAATATAAGTATTATGAATAAGAAATTACATATTAAAAAAGGTGATATGGTTTTTGTAAACGCCGGTGACGAGAAGGGTAAGACTGGAAAGGTATTGAGCGTTGATAAAGAGAAAAACCGTGCTATTGTTGAGGGACTCAACATGGTAAGCAAGCATACCAAACCTAATGCAAAACATCCTCAGGGTGGTATTATCAAGCAAGAGGCTGGTATTCATATTTCAAACCTGCAGGTAGTAGATCCTGTTAAAGGTGGCGCAACTAAAGTTGGCCGTCGCGTAGGTGAGAATGGCAAATTGGTTCGTTACGCTAAAAAATCAGGAGAGGAGATTAAATAATGGCAGCAAAAGAGACTAAAAAAGCAGCAGAGATTGTTGCTCCTAAAGTAGAAGGATATGTTCCTACTCTTCAGAAGAAATACAAAGAGGAGATCGTTGCTAAATTGCAGAAAGATTTCGGATTTAAAACTGTAATGCAGGTTCCAAAACTTGAGAAGATTACTATCAACCAGGGTATGGGCCAGGCAGTTGCTGACAAGAAACTTATAGAGGTTGCTCAGCAGGAGCTTACCACTATCACTGGTCAGAAAGCAGTTTTGACTTACTCTAAAAAAGATATCTCAAACTTCAAACTTCGTAAAGGTATGCCTATCGGTGTTAAAGTTACTTTGCGTGGTGCAAGAATGTATGAGTTCTTGGAGAGACTTATCTGTATCGCATTGCCTCGTATCAGAGACTTCAAAGGTATCAACGAGAAACTTGATGGAAGAGGTAACTATACATTGGGTATCAAAGAGCAGATCATTTTCCCTGAAATAGATATCGATAAAATTACCAAAGTTCTCGGTATGGAGATTACATTCGTAACAAATACTGAGAGTGACGAGGCTGCTTACGCTTTGCTTCGTGAGTTTGGTTTGCCTTTTAAAAACATTAAGAAATAATCAAAGAGTAAGATATGGCAAAAGAATCAATGAAAGCACGTGAGGTTAAACGTGCAAAACTATGTGCCAAATATGCGGAGAAACGCAAACAATTGAAAGAGGCTGGAGATTATGCAGGTCTTGCTAAATTGCCTAAGAACTCAAGCCCAGTACGTCTTCACAACCGTTGTTCTATCACTGGTAGACCAAAAGGTTATATGCGAATCTTCGGTATCAGCCGTATTCAATTCCGTGAGATGGCAAGTAAAGGCCTTATCCCAGGAGTTCACAAGGCTAGCTGGTAGTAGAGACATAATGAAATAACGGGAGCAATCCCTTATAAATAAAAAAAGTATTAACATTGGATATCGGGCACTTGCAACAGGTTCCTTCCTATGGATAACGGTTGCGGGTGTCGATTCTAAAAAAAACTAATTAAAAATGACTGATCCAATAGCAGACTTTTTGACAAGAATCCGTAATGCATCGCTTGCGGGCCACAAAGTTGTGGAGATACCTTCGTCAAGAATGAAAATGGAGATTACCCGAGTACTACACGAGAAAGGGTACATCTTGAGTTACAAATTGGTTGAGGGAACACCTTTCAACACAATCAAGATTGCGCTTAAATATCATCCTGAGAGCAAGAAAGCTGCAATCAAAAAAATTATTCGTGTAAGTAAACCCGGTCTAAGACAGTACAGAGGCGTTGCTACTATGCCAAGAGTACTTAATGGATTGGGTATAGCTATTTTATCTACATCAAAAGGTATTATTACCGATAAAGAGGCAAAAACTCTTAACGTTGGTGGTGAGGTATTGTGCTATGTTTATTAATGTTTTATTAAACTTAAAATTTTAATTAAATGTCAAGAATAGGAAAATTACCTGTAAGCCTTCCACAAGGAGTGACTGTCAGTGTTGTTGACGGCAATGTGGTAAAGGTTAAAGGACCTCTAGGTGAGTTGACTCAAAAAGTTGATGCTGACATCAAAGTAACCGTAGAGGGCGGCGTAGTGAAAGTAGAAAGACCTACAAATCAACCGCGCCATCGTTCATTGCATGGTTTGTACCGTGCACTTATCAACAACATGGTAGTAGGTGTTTCAACCGGTTATACTATCAAACAGGAGTTGGTGGGTGTTGGTTACCGTGTAGAAGTAAAAGGCCAGATCCTTGAATTCAACCTTGGTTTCTCTCACGACATTCATTTCATGTTGCCTGCAGAGGTTAAGGGAGAGGCAGAACCTGTTAAGAAAGGTGCTAATCCAATTTTGGTATTGAAGAGCCACGACAAGCAATTGCTTGGTATGGTTGCTGCTAAAATTCGCTCATTGCGTAAACCAGAGCCTTACAAAGGTAAAGGTATTAAGTTTGTTGGTGAACAACTTCGTCGTAAAGCTGGTAAGTCGGCTGGCGCTAAATAATTTAAGGATAAGATATGGCTATAAATAAAATAGAAAGAAGACAGAGAATACGTTATCGTATTCGTAAAGTTGTAAACGGTACTGCTCAGAAACCAAGAATGAGCGTATTCAGAAGCAACAGTCAGATATATGTTCAGCTTATAGATGACGTTAATGGTGTTACTTTGGCTGCTGCATCTTCATTGGATAAAGCAATTGTAGAGCAGGCAAAAGGTAAGACAAATATGGAAATAGCTGCAATGGTAGGTAAAGCTGCTGCTGAGCGTGCTATTGCAAAAGGTATTACTGAGGTTGCATTTGACCGTGGAGGTTACCTTTATCATGGAAGAGTAAAAAGTTTGGCTGATGCCGCTCGTGAGGGTGGACTTAAATTCTAAGAAACTATGGCAAATATGAATGTAAAAAAGGTAAAAACTACCGATCTTGAGTTGAAAGACAGACTAGTAGCTGTAAGAAGAGTTACTAAAGTTACAAAAGGTGGTCGTCACTTCAGTTTTGCAGCAATAGTTGTTGTAGGTGATGAGAATGGTGTTGTTGGCTACGGTTTGGGTAAAGCTAACGAGGTTACTACTGCTATTTCAAAAGGAATAGAGGATGCAAAGAAGAACTTGGTTAAAGTTCCTCTTCACAAAGAGACAATTCCTCATGAGCAATCTGCAAAATTCGGCGGTGCACAGGTATTCATGAAACCAGCTGCTCCCGGTACTGGAGTTAAAGCGGGTGGTGCGATGCGTGCAGTGTTCGAGTCTGTAGGTATTCATGATGTGTTGGCTAAATCTAAAGGATCTTCAAATCCACATAACTTGGTAAAAGCAACTGTTGCAGCTCTTGCTGAGATGCGTGATGCTTATACTATTGCTGGTTTGAGAGGTATTCATATGAATAAAGTATTTAATGGTTAAGGAGGTAGAGATCATGGCAAAAGTTAAAGTTACTCAGGTAAGAAGTAAAAACGGAGCAACAAAAAGACAAATTGCAAACTTGCAGTCTTTGGGTCTTCGCCGAATTAATCAAACTGTAGAATTGGAATTGACTCCTGTAGCTCAGGGTATGATCGAGAAAGTTCTGCACTTAGTTAAAGTAGAAGAAATCAACTAACGATAGGAGATTTTAATAATGAAATTACATGAATTGAAACCAGCAGCAGGTGCTACAAAAAGAGAGAAAAGAATTGGTCGTGGTGAGGGTTCAGGTCACGGTGGAACATCAACCCGTGGTATGAACGGTGCAAAATCACGTGCTGGTTACTCTCGTAAAATAGGTTTTGAGGGAGGTCAGATGCCTATTCAAAGACGTCTGCCTAAATATGGATTCAACAATCCAAATAGAGTAGAGTACAAAGCAATCAATTTGTCTGTTCTACAAGCTTTGAGCGAGAAAACAGGCATAAACGCAATTTCTGTTGATACATTGATTGAGCATGGTCTTGTTACCAAAAAAGATTTGGTAAAAGTATTGGGTAACGGTGAGTTGACTGTAAAACTTGATGTTACTGCACATGCTTTCTCAAAATCTGCAATTGCAAAGATTGAGGCTCTTCAAGGAACTACATCTATTCTATAATCCGACAAACTGATGAAAAAATTAATTGAAACATTTAAAAATATTTTCAGAATTGAAGAGCTGCGTAAAAGAATAGTTTACACTATCCTTTTGCTGATTGTATACAGATTGGGCTGCTTTGTAGTAGTTCCAGGTATTGATCCTACTCAGCTTGCAAATCTGGAAGCACAGACTTCGGAAGGTCTTCTCGGCCTGTTGAACATGTTCTCCGGCGGTGCTTTCGGAAATGCTTCAATTTTTGCATTGGGTGTAATGCCTTACATCTCTGCATCAATTGTTATTCAATTGTTGGGAATGATGATTCCATATTTCCAGAAACTGCAGCGCGAAGGCGAGAGTGGAAGAAGGAAGATGAATCAGTTGACCCGCTATCTGACAATTGTGATTCTTGCTTTGCAAGGTCCTGCATATTTGACCAATCTGCATGCACAGTTGCCAGAGTCAGCATTCTTGATTAAAGGTTTTTCATTTAATCTGTTTGCTACAATAGTTCTTATTGGCGGTACCATGTTTATCATGTGGTTGGGTGAGCGCATTACCGATCGCGGCTTGGGTAATGGTATATCACTGATCATTATGGTTGGTATCATTGCAAGATTGCCTTATGCTTTGGCAGCAGAGGTTGGAACAAGATTGAGCCAGACAACAGGAAGTATCCTTATGCTTATTGTTGAGCTTATCCTATTGTTCTTCGTATTTGTTGCAACTATTGCATTGGTACAGGGTGTACGCAAAATTCCTGTACAGTATGCCAAGAGAATCATTGGAAACAAACAGTATGGCGGCGTACGTCAATATATTCCGTTGAAGATAAACGCAGCAGGTGTGATGCCTATTATCTTTGCGCAGGCTTTGATGTTGTTCCCGCTTATATTTGCCAGCTTTGATGCTACCCGTGGATTAGCCGCCACATTAGGTGACTATACTGGCTTTTGGTACAACTTCATATTCGGTCTTTTGGTTGTAGCGTTCACTTACTTCTATACAGCAGTAACTGTAAACCCTACAATGATGGCAGAGGATATGAAGAAGAATGGAGGCTTTATCCCAGGCGTAAAACCTGGCAAGAAGACTGCAGAGTACTTGGATTCAATAATGTCGCGTATTACACTACCGGGCTCTATCTTCCTCGCTTTGGTAGCAATTATGCCGGCATTTGCAATGAAACTCGGTATTAACAACCAGTTCGCCCAGTTCTATGGCGGTACCAGCTTGTTGATCCTTGTTGGAGTTGTATTGGATACATTGCAACAGATAGAGAGCTATTTGTTGATGCGCCACTACGACGGTTTGATGAAGACAGGACGTCTCAAAGGCCGTTCGGGAATGTAATTTTTTGATAGTTGTTTGAAATGATAAAGTTAAAGACCGAAGAAGAGATTGAAATCCTGAGAGAGAATGCCATATTGGTATCAAAGACTCTCGGAGAGGTGGGTAAAGCGATAGTTCCAGGTGTAACAACCAAAAAACTTGACCAGATTGCAGAGACCTTCATAAGGGATCATGGTGCAGTACCCGGCTTTCTTGGTTACGGCGGTTTCCCATATACATTGTGTATCTCTGTAAATGATACAGTAGTCCATGGTTTTCCATCAGATTACTGTCTTAAGGAGGGAGATATTGTATCGGTAGACTGCGGTACCGTATATAAAGGATTCAATGGAGACTCGGCTTATACATTTGCTGTGGGTGAAATTGATCCGGAAACTGCAAAATTGCTTGAGGTTACCAAGAAATCGTTGTATCTTGGCGCCCAAAAAGCAGTTGCCGGAAACAGGATAGGTGATATCGGTTTTGCCGTGCAGCATTACTGTGAAGAAAACGGATTTTCTGTAGTTAGGGAGTTGGTGGGTCATGGAATCGGCAAACGCCTGCATGAGGCACCGGAAGTCCCTAATTATGGAAGGGCCGGACAAGGTAAGAAACTTGCGGAGGGCATGGTCATATGCATTGAGCCTATGGTAAATGCTGGAGTCAAGGATATCTATCTTGAAGACAACGGTTGGGATGTAAGAACCGCAGATGGCAAGAATTCGGCACATTTCGAATTCATGGTAGCTGTGAAAAAAGGAGTCCCTGAGGTCTTGACAACATTTGAATATATCGAAAATAAGTAATAATTTTATTAAATTGTAAGGAGATTTTTATGTCAAAGCAAGCTGCTATAGAAAAAGACGGAACTATTATTGAGGCATTGTCCAATGCCATGTTCAGAGTGGAGTTGGATAACGGTCATGTGTTAACCGCCCATATTTCAGGAAAGATGAGAATGCACTACATCCGAATCTTGCCTGGTGATAAAGTGAGAGTTGAGATGTCTCCTTATGATTTGACAAAAGGAAGGATTTCTTTCAGATACAAATAAAAACTAAATACAATGAAAGTAAAAGCATCCATTAAAAAGCGTAGCGAAGACTGCAAAATAGTAAAACGCAAAGGCCGTTTGTATATCATTTGCAAAAAGAATCCTAAGTTCAAAATGCGCCAAGGATAATTCCTAATTGTAAACAATAAAGATTTAAAATAAATAGATAATTATGGCACGTATAGCCGGAGTTGATTTACCAAAAAACAAACGTGGAGAGATAGGTCTAACCTATATCTTTGGAATTGGTCGCAGTTCTGCCAAAAAAATCCTTAGTCAAAACGGTATTGACGTAAACATTAAGGTGCAAGATTGGACAGATGACCAAATCGCTGCAATTCGAGCAACAATTGCAGAAGAGTATAAAATTGAAGGAGAACTTCGTTCTACTATTCAGTTGAACATTAAACGTCTGATGGATATCGGATGTTACAGAGGTATCCGTCACCGTATTGGTCTTCCTGTAAGGGGTCAAAGTACTAAAAACAATGCCCGTACCCGTAAAGGTAAGAAGAAAACGGTAGCTAACAAGAAGAAAGCAACTAAATAGAACCTAAGATTATGGCAAAGAAAACATCATCTAATAAGAAAAGAGTTGTTAAAGTTGAGGCATATGGCGAGGCTCATATCTCATCAACATTCAATAATGTAATTGTGACTTTAACCAATGGTCAAGGTCAGGTTATCAGCTGGTCTTCTGCTGGTAAAATGGGCTTCAGAGGTTCTAAGAAAAACACTCCGTATGCAGCACAGGTAGCAGCTGCAGATTGTGCAAAAGTAGCTTTTGACTTGGGTTTGCGTAAAGTTAAGGCTTATGTTAAAGGTCCGGGAGCAGGTCGTGAGTCGGCAATCCGAACTATTCATGGTGCAGGTATTGAGGTAACTGAGATCGTTGATGTTACTCCACTTCCTCACAACGGTTGTAGACCAAAAGGTCGCCGTAGAGTATAATTTAATTTCATAATAATTTAAATTGTAATTTAATATGGCAAGATATACTGGGCCTTCTACTAAAATCGCCCGCAAATTTGGAGAGCCTATTTTCGGTCCTGATAAATATTTTGAGCGCAGAAATTTCCCTCCAGGACAACACGGCCTCGCTAAAAAAAGAAAAAAATCATCTGAGTACGGTACTCAGTTGAAAGAGAAACAAAAAGTAAAATATACTTACGGTTTGTTGGAGAGACAGTTCCGCAACCTTTATGAGAAAGCCTCTAAGATGAAAGGTATTAAAGGTGAGAACCTCATCATGTTGTTGGAGTCTCGTTTGGATAACATCGTATACAGAATGGGTATTGCCCCTACACGTGCAGCAGCACGCCAGTTGGTTAGCCACCGTCATATCGTAGTGAACGGTAATGTAAACAGCATTCCTTCAGTATTGGTAAAACCTGGTGATGTAATTGGTGTACGCGAGAGATCAAAGAGCTTGGAGGTAATCCAAGACAGCCTTGCAGCTTCTGCAAACAAATATCCTTGGTTGGAGTGGGATGCCAACACTTTGTCTGGTAAATTCTTGAATTTGCCTGATAGAACTGAGATCCCTGAGACCATCAATGAGCAGCTGATCGTTGAGTTGTACTCTAAATAGTAAATGACTTGCTTTAAGCATAACACTAATAAATATTAATAAAATGGCAATATTAGCATTTCAAAAACCGGATAAGGTAATAATGCTTGACTCAACCGAAACATTTGGAAGATTCGAGTTCAGACCACTTGAGCCTACTTATGGAATTACTATCGGTAATGCGTTGAGAAGAATATTATTATCGTCACTTGAGGGTTTTGCTATCACTTCAATAAGAATTCATGGTGTAGATCATGAGTTTGCTACTATCCCTGGCGTTATTGAGAGTGTTGTGGATATTGTTCTTAACTTGAAACAGGTTCGTTTCAAAAGAATGATTGAAGGCGAGGATAGCGAAGTGATTACTGTTACTGTTAGTGGTAAGCAAGATTTTACTGCTGAGGATATTTCGAAGAATTTATCTTCTTTTAAAGTATTGAATCCGGAACTTCACATCTGCTCTATGGAGCCTTCTGTAAAATTGTCTATTGACATGAGAATAGACAAGGGAAGAGGTTATGTTCCGGCAGAAGAGAATAAAGTTGAGGGTGCTCCTTTTGGAACTATTCCTATCGACTCAATATTCTCTCCTATAAAGAATGTGAATTTTTCAAGTGAGAGCTGGCGTGTTGAGCAAAAGACTGACTATGAGAAATTGAATCTTGAGATTACAACAGACGGTTCAATTCATCCTAAGGATGCTTTGAAAGAGGCAGCCAAGATATTGATCCACCACTTCATGTTGTTCTCAGATGAGAAGATAAGTTTGGAGACAACTCCAGAGGTAGTAAGCAATGAGCTCGATGAGGAGTCATTGCGCATGCGCCATCTGCTTTTGACCAAGCTGTCTGATATGGAACTCTCTGTAAGAGCGTTGAATTGCTTGAAAGCGGCAGATATCGAAACATTTGCAGATTTGGTTTCACACCAGAGATCAGAACTTATGAAGTTCAGAAACTTCGGTAAGAAATCATTAACTGAGATTGATATGTTGATTGACAGATTGAAGTTGTCTTTCGGCATGGATGTTACTAAATATAATATTGATAAAAAGCAATAGAAAATGAGACATAATAAGGCATTTAACCATTTAGGTCGTAAAAGCGGTCACCGTAAGGCTATGTTGGCTAACATGGGTTCTTCTCTTCTATTACACAAACGTATTGAGACAACTCTAGCTAAGGCTAAAGCATTGCGCGTTTACCTTGAACCACTTATTACCAAATCTAAAGAAGATAGCACACACTCTCGTCGTACTGTGTTCAGCTATCTAAAACAAAAAGAGGCTGTTACTGAATTGTTCCGCGTAATCGCCCCTAAAGTTGCAGATCGTCCAGGCGGATACTTGCGTATTGTAAAAACCGGTTTCCGTGTAGGTGACGCAGCTGAAATGGCTATCATCGAGTTGGTTGACTTCAACGAGGCAGCTTTGGCTTCAGCTCCTAAGAAAGAGGCTAAGAAAGCTACAACCCGTAGAAGCCGTGCTAAAAAAGCAGCAGCTCCTGCAGCTGAGGCTCCAGCTACTGAAGAGAAAGCTGAGTAATTTCGGCAAAATCCAAATAGAGAAAGCGATCCGTAGGGTCGCTTTTTTTATTTATCAGATGGTGTATTGTGAATTTCCTTGAGTTTTATTCAAAGTAGCCTCCGATGGTTTTCCAGCTTGTAGGCCTTCAAGTTTCTGGCCATCTCAGAGTATGACTGCTCGTCGATACAGTGCTCCTTGAATTTTTCAAAAATGTATTTTACAGCCACCTCCGAGGGATGTACCATATCTTCGGCATAAAAGCGGTAGTCGCGCAACTCATCCAATACAATTTCATATGCAGGGAAATAGTATGTATTTTGAGGATTTGCCTTGAGTATCTGCTCTATGGCGAGCAGCAGTGAGGCTTTGCTTATCTGGTTGCCATGGGCTCCATCCTTCAGATGCCGTATAGGGCTTACAGTAAATATGAAATTCTTATCGGGATGTCGGGCAATGAAATTGTTGAAGAGTGCTGAGGTTTCATCGCAGGAGAGAAATTCCCTCTTAAACTCCTTTGGTGTTATCCTATGACAATTCGATACAATTTTTCCGCTAGGAATATGTCTGAATACCCAACTGGTTCCGAGAGTTATAATTATTGTATCGCACTCCTTGAAGGCTGCGGAGGCCTCCGCAAGCTGCTCATTGGCATATTTGAGGAACTCTCCGTCTGATTCCCGGGCAAAGGAGCTGTGGTGGGAAAAGGAGCAGTATCTGGCATTGTTATCGCCCTTTGAGGCCCCTTTTTTGGGCTGTGCGGCGCCTTCTGTGCTGTGTAGGGAGATATCTACAACATCAGTTGAATCAAAGGGAAGATTGCCATTCATCCTCTCCAGTGAGTTCAGTATTGATACCGGATTATAAAGAGTGCCGAAGGGATTTATCGAGATATCAAATGAGTAGGATTTGAGAATAGCGCCAACCTCATTGGCAAAACATGACCCTACAATCATCATTTTATTTTTGTAGGAAAGCCTCTTCTGAGGCTCGGCAATATCAACTTTTGTAATCAGTTCCATATTGTAAATGCTAATAGCAAAGTTATCTTCTCCTTAAATGTGTATAGCTGAGAGGTGATTCTTTCTGCTCAAACTCACTCCAGCCCTTTTTGTTACGGCTGTTCCATGGACATACATTCATACAGGCATCGCAGCCGAAGATCCATCCGTTGCGCTCATCGGCATGTTCCAGATTTGAGATGGGGGAGGCCCCTTTGCTCTCTATTGTGAGGTAAGAGATGCATTTGTTTGCATCAAGTGAATATGGGGAGCACAGAGCCCCTGTAGGGCAGGCATCAATACATCTTGTACATGATCCGCAATATTTTTTGTTACAGAGCTCCTCCCACTCTTTAGGCGGTATTATGCCGCACTCCCGGTATCTCTGTTGTGGTATCTCAAAATTACTTATTATTACCCCGATAAAATTTCTTATTCCACACTCCCGGCTTATCAGAAAGTTGTTTTTGCCTATAAATCCGAGCCCTGCCCTCACTGCCCATGCCCTTTCAAGAACCGGAGCTGTATCAACAAATGTACGGCCTGAGATTGTAGAGTCTTTCTCCTTCATGAAGTTGAGAATGGTGTTGAGCCTCTTTTTTATAACTGTATGGTAATCTTCGCCAAGTGCATACTGTGCCACTTTATAACCGCCTTTATGCAGGTCTGCCGGCTGCTCCGGCAGATTGTAGCAACTGGAGAAATCAATCTCTGTAATATTGGCTCTCTCCGCAACCGAAGAGTTTCCGTATGGGGCAAGGAATACAAGCACACTTTTTGCCCCTTCAACCAGAAATCTGGGGTCTTCCCTCTTTTCAATATTGCGCTTGAGATAGCCAAGCTCTGCAAAATAACCCTGCTGCATGGCATCTGCAAACCTTGCTGCCTCATCCTGCAATGGCAAGGCCGGGGCATATCCTACCGCTGTAAATCCCAAACTGTAAGCCAGCTCCTTCAACTCCAAAAATATGCTGCAAGAGGTATTCATTCTGCAAAAATAATAATTTAAACAAATTTGTAATTGTAATTAGGGGTATACTTTTGTCGAGTGTGTATACTATATAAATGTACAATTTTTGCGTAAATTTATTACATTTGTAATGCAAAAGTCCCATTATGGGAGCTTTTTATAAAACCTACTTATAAATTTTATTAAAATAGTCATATAAATGAAACGTATTCTGGTAGTTGGAGCAGGAGGTCAGATCGGAACGGAACTGGTTCCACACCTTCAGAAAAACTATGGTGCTGATAATGTAATTGCTGCCGATCTCAAACCGGAAGTTGTGGATAGACTGGCACAGTCTTCCATTGCGATCTCTTTGGATGCCCTTGACGGTAATTCGTATGCAGAAACTGTGAAAAAATATAATGTGGATGCAATATTCAATCTTGTTGCGCTCTTATCTGCAACTGGAGAGAGAAATCCGCAATTGGCATGGAACATCAATATGGGAGCTCTGCTGAATGCACTCAATATTGCAAAAGAGAATGGATGTGCCGTATTTACCCCAAGTTCAATTGGAGCATTTGGTGACAACACTCCACACTACAAGACTCCTCAAGACACAGTCATGCGCCCAAATACAATATATGGAGTCTGCAAAGTGACAGGTGAATTGCTGTCGGATTATTATTTTACAAAATTTGGTGTGGACACAAGAAGTGTCCGTTTCCCTGGTATCATATCAAACGGCGCAATGCCTGGTGGAGGAACCACTGATTATGCAGTTGAGGTGTTCTACCATGCTGTAAAGAGCGGAAAATATACTTGTGAGGTGCCTGAGAATACATATATGGATATGCTATACATGCCAGATGCACTCGAGGCTACAACCCAGCTTATGGAGGCTGACCCTTCAAAACTCATCCACAGGAACAGCTTCAATATCACCTCAATGAGCTTCACTCCAAAAGAGTTGTTCGCGGAGATTAAAAAACGTATACCTGAGTTTGAGGCAGATTACAATGTAGATCCGGTTAAAGAGCAGATCTCTGCATCGTGGCCAGACTGTATGGATGACTCATGTGCCCGTAATGAGTGGGGCTGGAACCCTAAATGGGGCATCAATGAGATGGTTGATGATATGCTCAGAGCCTGCCGTGAGAAATTGGCAAGAGGAGAGTACTAGAGATATATTCCCAATTTGGGAGACTTAAAACTATTTCACAAAGAAAAGGGCCGGAGAGAGTTCCGGCCCTTTTACTATATTATTATATACTCTTTCCGGTTCAGTTGAACTCAACTTCAGCACCGTTTTCGTCAACAGTAATTTTCACAGGACCTCCGATATAGGTGGCGTAATGAGGGCGGCCATGGCCTGCTGGGTAGTTGTATATTACAGGGATGTCGAGCTCGTCTGTATAGGTCTTGAGCAACTCGTAGAGTGAGATGCCCCAAGGATCTTCTGAATCTACGACATTGCGGTAGCTGCCGATTACCAGTGCCTTCACCTTATCCAACTTTCCAGATTTCTTCAATTGCTGCATATAACGGTCTACATCATTGAAGCCTTCACCAACCTCTTCTATAAAGAGAATTGAGTTTTCATTGATATCCAGGTCATATGGGGTACCCTCTGCTATAGAGATGAGTGTCATGTTTCCACCAACGAGAATACCTTCGGCAGTGCCGTACTTGTTGAAAGGATGTGGATTTACATGATATTTTTTCAATCTTCCAAAAAGTGCATCGCTTACAGTTATTGCAGAAGAGTCCGGTCTTCTGGTGAGCCAATAGGAGTTTAGCATTGCTCCATGAATGGTCTGGATGCCCATATTGGCATACACCATAAGCATGGTTGTAACATCGCTGAATCCTACAATCCATTTAGGATGTTTTTTTACCTCTTCCCAGTCAATATATTCCAGGGTTCTTATTGCTCCATATCCTCCTCTGTAGAATACGATTGCCTTCAGATTGTCATTTCTGATCATACGCATGAAC
Source organism: Bacteroidales bacterium (assembly GCA_017935505.1). GTDB lineage: Bacteria > Bacteroidota > Bacteroidia > Bacteroidales > UBA932 > Egerieousia. The sequence goes on from JAGBHM010000026.1 coordinate 139,484, forward strand.
TCCTCGGCCCTCTCTTTGTCGGAGGCTGAGAATGCATAGAAATCCTTTTTGAAAAGGTTCTCGCCCAATTTTACATTAACACCCCATGAGCGTACAATATCAATCAGTGAATCGGCTTCTGCGCGGGAGTCGGCATCCATTGGGGAAGATATGGTCATGATTCCTACGCTATCGCCTGGTTGGAGAAATTCCGGTTTGATGATATTTTCAACTGTAATGGCACCGCTGTTTGATTTGCGGTTATTTGCAACCATAATCAGCAGAAGTAAAATCAAAATAGGCACAATTGCCATAATTTTTTTTGAAGATTTCATAGTGAACGGATATTATGTTATTTAGGTGCAATTCTATAGAGGAAGAAGGCTATCATCGCATACAGCAGGTTAGGCAGCCACAGGGCGAATCCTGGAGGCAGGGCACCCGTGTGCACAAACATCTGGCTGAAACGCAGGAACAATATGTAGGAGAAGCTCAGCGCAATTCCGATTCCTATATTCATTCCAATTCCTCCACGCCTCTTTTGAGAAGAGAGCGATACTCCTATTATTGTAAGGATAAAGGCCGAAAACGGCAGTGCAAAGCGGGTATGCTTCTCTATAAGGGCATACTTGACCATCTGGTCTCCACGCATTTTCTGGGTCTCTATCATATTGTTCAGCTGCGGATAGTTCAGCTGTTCAACCATCTTCTTTTTGCGATAGAAATCAGATACTGTAATTGCAATTGTGGTATCAAGTGTCTTTCCTGTTGTTATGCTCTCGCTGTTGCCCACATATTTGCGAAGGTGGTAATTGTTGAGCCTCCAGCACCCTTTTGTGGAGTCCCAGGCAGCTGTCTCGGCACTCAGCTTTGAGGTTATTGTATTGCCCTCAATGCTCTCCAGTGTAAATTTATATGCAGTATTGTTCCATGTACTGAATGACTCAACATACATGAATGTACCGGGAGAAATCTGATAGTGGAGATTTCTGCCGGTATTTTCATACTTTTTCTTTATATACTTCTCCTCGAATGCAAGCCTGCCTTTATTGGCCGGCGGAATTACAAACAGGTTCAGAAGAAGACTGAATGCGGCAATTACGGCCGCTGATATCAGGTATGGGTACATTATCCTCTTGAAACTTATACCTCCTGCCAGTATCGCCACTATCTCACTATTCGCCGCCAGTTTTGATGTAAAGAAGATAACTGATATGAATACGAACATCGGGCTGAACATATTCATGAAATAGGGGATGAAATTTGAATAGTAATTGAATATGATCGCCTTCAGCGGGGCCTCCTTGTCAACGAAGTCGTCGATCTTCTCACTTATGTCAAATATGATTACAATGCCTATAATCAACAAGATGGCAAAAAAGTAAGTACCTATAAATTTCTTTATTATGTACTTGTCAAGAATTGTTATGTTGAAATTGTACTTCATAATCTGTCCCGACAGCTATACCTATAGTTTTGTTTCCAGTTTTTTCACAGCTGCATCTTTCCATTGGGCGAAATCTCCGGCTTTGATATGCTCCCTTGCAACTTTTACAAGGTCGAGATAGAAGGCCAGATTGTGCTCGCTGGCAATTTGGGCTGCAAGCATCTCTCCTGCCACAAACTGATGTCTCAGATATGCTTTGGTATAGGTGTGGTCCACAAAAGAGGTGCCATTAGGGTCGATAGGGGAGATGTCGTCTGCCCATTTCTTATTACGTATATTTATCATTCCCTCCCATGTAAAGAGCATGCCGTTCCTTCCGTTGCGTGTAGGCATTACACAATCAAACATATCCACACCGCGGGCAATACCCTCCAGAATATTGGCAGGAGTTCCAACTCCCATCAGGTAGCGGGGTTTGTCAACCGGAAGAATAGGGGTTACAACCTCAAGCATTTCATACATCTTCTCGGTAGGCTCGCCGACAGAGAGACCTCCTATGGCGTATCCGTCCATATCCATTGAGACAGCATGTTCTGCTGCCATTATTCTCAAATCGGGGTAGACACATCCTTGTACAATCGGGAAATAGAACTGTCTGTAACCGTACAGAGGCTCTGTCTCCTTGAATCTCTTTATACCCCTTTCAAGCCACTTCTGGGTGAGTTTGAGAGATTTTAGTGCATATTTGTGGTCTGCATCCCCCGGTGTGCACTCATCTAGGGCCATTATGATGTCGGCGCCTATCATGCGTTGTGTGTCGACATTGTTTTCCGGGGTAAATATATGTTTGGAGCCATCGATGTGGGATCTGAAGGTGCATCCCTCATCTGTGAGCTTTCGGTTCTCCGCCAATGAGAACACCTGGAATCCGCCGCTGTCTGTGAGCATCGGCCTGTCCCATGAAATGAATTTATGCAAGCCCCCGGCCTGGTTGATTATCTGGAGTCCCGGCCTCAGATAGAGGTGATATGTATTGCCCAGAATAATCTGGGCCTTAATGTCTTCCTTAAGGTCTTTATGATATACACCCTTTACAGAACCCACTGTGCCCACCGGCATGAATATGGGGGTCTCAATTACGCCATGGTCTGTATACAACAGCCCGCATCTGGCAGAGGTCTGGGTGTCTTGTGCTATTTTTTCAAAAATCATCTCCTAAGATTATAATCTGTAAAAGGCAAAGATAAAAAAAATAGCACTATATTTGCGTAACTTCAGAAGATAAACTTAATGCACATCAAATGAAAAGAGTTAGATTGGATATAGGGGCATTGGCTGCATCTGCAGAAGATGGAGGCAGCTTCACTTTCTTTTTATATAGGGAAGGTCTCGACAAATGCCTTCCAGTACCTCTGACACCGCCTGAAATGCATGCAATGCTCTCCAATTTCAAACAGGAGAGGGAAGAGCTTACTATACAGAGGGTATTCTCAAAGGTGCTTCAGGAGTATAGAGTGGAATTGCTTGAGGTTGCAATAATAAGAAGGGATGAACTGGCTGATGGAGTTGAGATAGGGCAGGAGGAGAATGATGGAGGCTTTTTGTCGGAACTGCTGCTTTTTGATGGAGAGAGGGAGATAAGGCAGATTGCAGGATTTGCAGACGGTATAATCCTTTCAAAACAGTTCGGGGCCCCAATTTATATTGCCGAAGCTCTGATGGACAAGTATGCCAAAGGGATGGATTCCTATTCAAAAGATGTTCTCGACAGTGAGGCAATGCTGAAGAATCTGAAGGAGGCACTGCAGGAGGCCATTGCCAATGAGGAGTATGAGAGGGCTTCGCAGATAAGCCGCCAAATAGAGGAGCTCAAAAGAGGCCGTAAAAAAGAGGAGAATTAATTATAGATTACATGAAAAAGTATATTTTTATTCTATTTGCCCTGTTTGTGGGCAATATGCTGTTTGCCCAAACCGACAGCATCCAGATTCAGGCGGCTGCAGATACCGTAGCCTCTGTTGTAGAGGAGGTCGCACAGACAGAGGTGGCTGTTGCTGAGAATCCATATAAGGCAATTCTTGCTGAGAAGAACTTTACATTCAATATTGTCTCCATATTGCGTGGAATATGTGGAATGGCCATAATTATCCTTATTGCATGGCTGTTCAGTGTAGACCGCAAGCGTGTAAACTGGGGAACAGTTGGAAAGGCTTTGGCACTTCAGTTTATAATTGCCGTATCGGTATTGATGTTCCCGGCAGTGCAGACTGTTTTTGAAGTGCTGGGAAAATGCTTTGTTGCAGTACTTGACTGGACAAAGGCAGGTTCAAACTTCCTGTTCGGCGGATTGATGGATACAAGCAAGTTCGGCTTTGTATTTGTGTTGCAGATTCTTCCTACAATCATCTTCTTCTCTGCCCTGACCAGCCTCTTCTTCTATCTGGGCGTGCTTCAGAAGGTGGTTTGGGCTATGGGATGGTGCCTTACAAAACTTATGAAACTCTCTGGTGCAGAGTCGCTCTCTTGTGCAGGAAATATCTTCCTTGGACAAACAGAAGCACCGCTGCTGGTGAAGGCCTACATCCCTCAGATGACCAGATCTGAGCTGATGCTTATCATGACATCAGGAATGGCAACAATGGCAGGAGGTGTGCTTGCTGCATATATCGGTATGCTCGGCTGTGGCGACAGACTTATGGAGATAGAGTTTGCAAAACATCTGCTTTCAGCTTCAGTAATGGCGGCACCGGGTGCCATTGCAATATCAAAAATACTTAAGCCCCAGACTGAGGAGGTAGATAATTCGGTTGAGGTCTCTTCTGAAAAGATTGGAAAGAATATCCTGGATGCCATTTCCAATGGTACTGCAGACGGTTTGAAACTTGCAGCCAACGTAGGCGCAATGCTTCTTGTATTCTATGCCCTTATTGCAGGATTCAATTTCATATTCGACAAGATAGGTGACATTACAAGTTTGAATACAGTTATTGCTGAGGCAACTGACGGCCGTTATACAGGCCTCTCTCTGGAGTTCTTCCTGTCATATCTCTTCTATCCGGTAATCTGGCTTACAGGAATCAATGGTGCAGACCTGCCTCTTGTAGGAAGATTGTTGGGTGAGAAACTTATCCTTACAGAGTTTGTCGGCTACCAGAGCCTTGCGACAATGATCCAGACAGGAGCATTTGTCTCTACAAAATCAGTTATCCTGGCAACTTACGTATTGTGCGGATTTGCAAACTTTGCCTCTGTGGGTATCCAGATTGGCGGCATCGGAGGTATGGCAAAAGATAAGGCCCACATTCTGTCAGAATACGGTTTTAGGGCATTGCTGGGAGCAACACTTGTTGCACTTATGTCTGCAGCTATGATAGGTATGTTCCTTGTTTAATCTGGAAACATCTGTATACCAAGATCCTGGCCGGATGGCTCAATGTGAGGGTGAATTTGTCGGAGAGTGACTCGTTGAGAGTAGCTTTCCACCAGGAATCAAAAATTACATTATCGGTAGGGTATCTCAACCCTGCCGATTTTATTTTAAGGGTGGCATCAAATGCGAAAATTGAGATTTGCTCTCCAGGGATGGAGTCAACAGTGCAAGTGTCGGAATAAGATGTGAAGACCCCGTAGTCTGTAATTATGTTTATTTCGGGAGGAAATGGAAGGTACTCAATCTCTTTGGAGTACTCTGTGAGCAGTGAGATGTTGCCCAAGGTGTGGTCTTCCCTTCCACCTGTGGCTCCAAGTATTGAGATTCTGGAAGGGGAGAGGGTGAGGGCAAACCTGAAGGCCTTTGTCTGGTCATTTGTCTGCTGATCCGGATTGTGTATTATGATATCCTTGAATTTCAGTTTGTTCTCATCATCAAGGGTATCCATATCGCCAACGATATAGTCTGCCATCAGATTTGTATGCTCCAGAAGCTTCAGGATGGCACCGTCGCAACATATTATTATGTCAGCTTTGTTCAGAATGGACAAAGGGTATGCTGTCTGGGGGAATGAGCCGTCGGCAAGTATGACAATATTTTTTGGTTCCATTTTCAACAGTTAATTGGTTCAGATGAATCTGTATTTGTCCAAATCTCTGAATCCCAATAGGAAATCTTTAATTTTCATTCTCTTTTTACCAGCAAGCTGGATCTCATTGAGTGCCAGTTTTCCACCATGGCAGGCAACATGCAGATATGATTTGTTGTCTGTGAAGATTGTGCCTGGCTGCAGATCAGCGCTACCGTCCGAGTGTTCCACCGGTGTGGAATCGTAGATCTTCATATCGAAGCTCTTTGCGCCGTCTGTAATTGTGGAGTAGGATGCCGGATATGGAGACAATCCCCTGATCAGGCAGTAGATCTGCTTGACATCATTGTTCCAGTCTATGCGGCAGAGCTCTTTTGTGAGTTTCGGAGCATCATTTATAATCTCCCCATCTGCAATGAACTGGGATTGAGGTTTTGGTGCAATTGTTTTATTTTCAATACCTTCAATTGTCTTTATTACAAGTTGGGCACCTATAGCCATGAGTCGGTCATACAGGCTTCCCACATTCTCACTCTCTTCAATTGCAGTCTCCTCCCTGAGCAGGATGTTTCCTGTATCAATTTTTTCGTCGATAAAAAATGTGGTGACACCACTCTTTGTCTCTCCATTAATTATGGCCCAGTTTATAGGGGCAGCACCCCTGTATTGTGGCAGCAATGACCCGTGGAGGTTGAATGTGCCCATTTTTGGCATGCTCCATACAACTTTAGGAAGCATCCTGAATGCCACAACAATAAAAAGGTCAGCCTGATAACTCTCAAGGGCAGAGAGAAATTCCGGATCTTTCAATGAAACAGGCTGGAGCACATCAAGCCCTTTTGATACGGCAAACTGCTTTACTGCACTTTCATTCAGTTTCAGGCCTCTTCCCGAGGGTTTGTCGGGAACTGTAACTACTGCTGCAACATCATATCCGTTTTCCAGAATTGCCTCAAGGGGTGCTACGGCAAATTCCGGAGTACCCATATATATTATTCTAGGTCTTTTCATCCCTTTTTTCTTTTCAATTGAATGGTTTTTCCAAAATTCTTTATCTTGCTCAGGAGATTCTTGAAGAATATCTTGTATGAGTCGGCATTGAACAGGGAGGAGTCTCTTGTACTCTTTATGGTGAGGAACACGCCCATAGGAACAAGTACAAATGATGATATGAATGTGCCGAAAAATGGTGATATGGCACCGTCGTTGGCCAGTTTCTTGCCGCTGATGTCAAATACCCAATAGACAACAAAGAACATGACAGAAACAATCATCGGCGTTCCCAATCCGCCCTTCCTTATGATAGCTCCCAATGGTGCTCCGATGAAGAAAAAGATCAGACATGCAAAAGAGAGCGTGAATTTTCTGTACGACTCAATGATGGCCCTTCTCAGAGGATATGCCGACTGGAAGAGCTCCCTTTCGAAGAATTCCAGGCTGGATATCTGGTTGTTTATGGCGGTGGCTGCATTTGTATATGCATTTGCCTGATCTTCTGTACTGTTCCACATGAATAGTGAATCGGGACAGAAGATGCCGGTGTATTTCTCAATTCTCGAACTGTCTGTCTGATAAGCAAATGCGAGGTTTGAGGAGTTTATGGCCTTCTGAACCTGCATATTAAGGGTGTTTTTGTACACCTCAGAGAGGGAATCCCTGTCGGCTTTCAACTGGGAGAGCCCTTTTGCCATAGTCTCATTTCCATATCTGGCATCATCAGATTTCTTGAAGGCATAGTTTTCAAGAGGTATTATCACATCCTGCCTGCTGAAATCTATCTTCTGCATGGAGAGTGTGGTATCCTTATACTTTTTAGTATTGTCCTCTTCATAGTTCACACCCGAATAGAGGGTGAAGATCATGCTGCTCTTGTCTGGAGAGAGTGCCACATGGCCGGAGTCAGCAACGGTAAGACTCACATTGCCCTTTTTGCCGCTGTGGTTGTATACCATGACATTATGCATCATGTTATTGTCATCACGGTATTCCACTCTGATGTTGTATCCCTCAACACCATCGTAAAAGATGCCTGTAGGTATCTTTATCTCCTCCTTTGTCTTGCCGATATCATCCCTGAGAGTATATATTTTATTGTATGCCACCGGGATAAGGTCGTTCGATGCAAAGAAGGCGCCGATGCTTATCAGCACAGAAACATAGATCAAAGGAGTGATTATCCTCTGCAAGGATATTCCGGCCGCCTTCATTGCCAACAGCTCATTGTTTTCACCCATGTTGCCCATCGTCATGATTGAGGCAAGCAGAGTGGCAAGAGGCAGTGCCAATGGAATCAGAGTTGCAGAGCCCCATCCCAAGAACTCAATGATGACTCCAAATCCAAGGCCTTTTCCAACCAGTTCATCTATATAAAGCCACAAGAACTGCATCATCAAGACAAATATCACAATGAGAAATGTCATGATGAATGGTCCTAAGAAAGACTTCAGTATAAATGAATCCAGTTTTTTCATTCCGTAATCACTTGTTATTTTGCAGCACTTGCAAGCAGAGCATCCATTGCAGCAGACATGCCGTCAGGATTCTTTCCTCCTGCAGTTGCCAGAGAAGGTTGGCCTCCGCCGCCGCCATTGATGAATTTGGCAGCCTCTTTCACATCTTTTCCTGCATGGTAGCCTTGTGCAACGAGGTCATCAGTATACATCAGTGTGAGGGTTACCTTATCTTCAAATTGAGTTACACCGATGAATGCACTGTTCTGGGTCTCATTTTTGAGCATGAAGGCCACATCCTTTATGACATTAGGCTGGAAGAATCCCTTCAATGCCATGATATTGACACCATTGACCACTTTCACATTCTGCAGACAGCTGTTCTTGAGGCTTACAGCACGCTCCTTCAGCAGCTCGTCCATATTTTTCTTTATGGCCTCATTGTCCTCAATTAGTTTTGAAATACTTGAAAGGACATTCTGAGGGTTGTTGAACAGTTTCTTGACAGAAGAGAGGACATCAGCTGCCATATCAATTACAGCCTCGGCATGGGCTCCGGTAGTAGCCTCTATCCTTCGTACTCCTGCAGCAACAGCCGATTCCGACAAAATTTTGAAGTAACCGATATTTCCGGTGGCGCTTGTGTGTGTACCTCCGCACAACTCTATAGAGTCTCCATATTGGATAACCCTTACCTTGTCACCATACTTTTCTCCGAACAATGCCATCGCACCTTTTGCTTTTGCCTCCTCTATAGGAATCTCCCTGAATTCGCATCTAGGGGAGTTATCCCTGATCATCTGGTTGACACGTTTCTCAACTCTTCTCAGAGTGGCCTCGTCAATCTTTTCAAAATGAGAGAAGTCAAATCTGAAGTAGTCTGAACTTACCAACGAACCTTTCTGCTCAATATGTGTGCCAAGAATCTCCCTCAGTGCATGGTGGAGAAGGTGGGTAGCAGTGTGGTTGTTGGCAGTATCTTGCCTTTTCTGCTCATCTATCTGGGCAACAAATGCTTCAGAAGGATTTACCGGTATATGCTCTGCAATATGTATTGGCAGACCATTCTCTTTAACTGTATTTGTGATATTTATTTTATCACCAGACTCGCCTTGGATATATCCGCTGTCTCCAACCTGTCCGCCGCTCTCTGCATAGAACGGACTCCTGTTGAATACCAGCTGGTAAATCTCCTTATTCTTTGTCTTGACTGTACGGTATTTCAATATTTTAACACCCTCTTCTCTTGTGCTGTCGTAGCCGGTGAATACTGTAGCCTCATAAGGAGCTACCTCAACCCAGTCACCCTCCTCTTTAGCAGTGGCATTGCGGCTTCTCTCTTTCTGTTTCTGAAGTTCCTGCTCAAAGCCCTTGAGGTCAACACTGTATCCATGCTCTTTTGCAATCAGTTCTGTAAGGTCGATAGGGAAGCCGAATGTATCATACAATACAAATGCATCCACACCGGCAATCTCTTTGCTCTCCTTATACTTCTCAATCAGGGAGTCCATCAGTTTTATTCCTTTGTCGAGGGTTCTCAAGAATGCCTCCTCTTCCTCTTTTATAACTTTCTCAATAAGAGCCTGTTGTGATTTTAGTTCCGGGAAAGCTTCGCCCATCTGTGATACCAATGTAGGCACAAGTCTGTACAGGAGCGGTTCTGACACATTGAGGAATGTGTATGCATATCTCACTGCCCTTCTCAAAATTCTCCTTATCACATATCCCGATTTTACATTTGAAGGAAGCTGTCCATCCGCAATAGAGAAACTTATGGCTCTTATGTGGTCTGAAATAACCCTCATTGCAATACCTACCTTTCCTTCCGGCTGGTACTCCATACCGCTCAGCTGGGCAATCTTGTCTATCATGGTCTGGAAAATGTCTGTATCGTAGTTGCTCTGTTTTCCCTGCAGAGCCATGCACAGACGCTCAAGTCCCATACCTGTGTCGACATGTTTCTGAGGAAGCAGTTCCAACTGTCCGTTTGCTTTGCGGTTGAACTGCATGAATACAAGGTTCCAGATCTCTATCACAAGATGATGTCCTTTGTTTACAAGCTCTCTTCCAGGTATTTTTGCCCTTTCACTGTCGCTTCTCAAGTCGATGTGGATCTCACTGCAAGGACCACAAGGACCGGTTTCGCCCATCTCCCAGAAATTGTCCTTCTTGTTGCCGTTTATGATTCTCTCTGCCGGCAGGTAGTTGAGCCATGCAGTCTCAGCTTCGGTATCCTTTCCAAGTCCGTCGGGCTCATAACCCTCAAAAACTGTTGCATAGAGACGCTCCTTGTCCAATTTGTATACCTCTGTGAGGAGCTCCCACGCCCACTCTATAGCCTCTTTCTTGAAATAGTCACCAAAACTCCAGTTGCCTAGCATCTCAAACATGGTATGGTGGTAGGTGTCCAGACCCACCTCTTCAAGGTCATTGTGCTTTCCACTTACCCTCAAACATTTTTGCGAATCTGCCACCCTTTTATATTTGGCAGGTGCATTTCCGAGGAACCAATCTTTGAACTGGTTCATTCCGGCATTGGTGAACATCAAAGTAGGGTCATTCTTCACAACCATAGGTGCTGATGGAACTATGGTATGATTTTTAGAGGAGAAAAACTCCAGAAATGTATTTCTGATTTCTTTAGAGGTCATAGCATTTTTATTGTAAAATAGGGCACAAATTTAATCTTTTTAATTTTAATTTTTATATTTGCATCCATTAATTTAGGATTTTTAGCACATGGCAGGAATCAAAAGATATAAATTCAACGCGGAAACCTTGGCTTATGAGGTACACAAAATACCCTTTGTCAAGAGGTTTTCAAAGGGTTTTGCGCTCTTTCTGTTGAGTGTTGTATCGTTTGTGGGATATTTTCTTATATATACTCTCCATTTTGGTTTTGATACGCCTAAGCTGATGGCTCTCAAGCAGAAATCTGTAGAGTTGCAGTCAAAACTGGAACTCCTCGAAAGAAGATTTGAGCAGAATAACAATGTGCTGATGGAGCTGCAGCGCAGGGACAACTATGTGTACCGTCCGATTTTTGGAATGGAGGAGATTCCTCAGGATGTGAGAAATGCAGGATTTGGAGGTGTAAACAGATATGCACATCTTGAAAATCTGTCGAATTCTGAATTTTTGACAGACATTGAAAAGAAGATGGACATCCTCTACAAAAAGGCATTTGTCCAGTCCCGCTCTTATGATGAGGTTACTGTTCTGGCAAAGAGAACAGGCGAGATGGCTTCGTGTGTTCCGGCAATACCGCCCGTACAGTTGGATAATACCCGTCTCACAAGTACATTCGGTCTCAGGACCGATCCTTTCACAAAGAGACCTAAAATGCATCAGGGTGTGGATTTTGCCGGTTCTGTCGGGGAGCCGATATATGCTCCAGGCAATGGCAAAGTAGTTGAGGTCTCCTTCAACTTCTTCGGATATGGACGTGAGGTGATTATTGACCATGGATTCGGATACAAGACAAGGTATGCTCATCTTCATGAGATACATGTAAAGGAGGGTGATATGGTTGAGAGGGGCCAGCAGATAGGAAGTATGGGAAGCAGCGGACGCTCCAGTGGCTGTCACCTTCATTATGAGGTACTTTATAAAAATGGCAGAGTCAATCCTTTGAATTATTACAATTCGGATGTAAAGGGAAATGAATATGTCTCGATGGTAAGGCCTAAGGAAAAGGATGACGATGTTGTATAATGGAAAAATACAAGTTCAATAAGGATAAACTGGAATTTGTCGAGGAAAAGAGAGGGGCAGGATGGTGGCTGAAGAGAATATTCCAGTATTTCTTGGCAAGTGTCGTACTTGCCATATTGTATTATATTGTATTCTCTTTGGTTTTCAGTACTGATCAGGAGAGGAAAATCGCCCGCGAAAACCGAATAATGGAGCAGGAATATGAGAGAATGCAGGAGAAGCTTGAACTTCTCGACAATACAGTAAGCAATCTCAAATACAAGGACAGGGAGATATACAGGAGCATATTCAACGCCGACCCCCTTATTGTATCCCTCATTGGGCAGGAGAACAGTCTGATAGAGCATATCGATACCACCAGAAATGACAATATAATTCTTATGGGTGCCAGAAGTCTTGCAGCCATGGAGAAGAGTGCCGAAGCGGTTTCCAGGGATATGGAGCTGATAGAGCAGGAGTGTGAATATCTGGGCAATAGCGTAAAACATATTCCATCCATAATACCGTTGAAGGGCTTTTCGCTGGGACAAGCAGGAGCATCTGTAGGTAAGAAGATAAATCCCTTCTACAAAACGGTTGTAATGCATAACGGCATGGATCTGCTGGGGGCAGCAGGTACTGATGTGGTTGCTGCAGCGGATGGCGTAGTGGAGATTACCAGACGTTCCAAGAGAGAGTCTGGTAATTCGGTTGTGATCAATCATCAGAACGGATATGTCACCACATATTCACACCTGGGTGATATTCTTGTAAGGAAGGGACAGAAGATTGCTCAAGGTGAGGTGATTGGCAGGGTTGGTCTGTCGGGAATGTCATTTGCCCCACATCTGCATTATGAGATAAGTTTCAACGGCAAGATTATGGATCCTGTAAACTACTTTTTTGCGGAGCTCTCTCCGGAGCAGTACAGGGATATGGTTGCCGTTTCGTCAAATACAGGACAGTCGTTGGATTAATAATATAACAGTATGCCATACAAAGAGAAAGCCATAGAGAAGCTTTATTACACCATTGGAGAAGTTTCTGAAATTTTGGGAGAAAATACATCGCTTGTACGCTTTTGGGCACAAAAGTTTCCCGACTTTATAAAGCCGGCCAGGAACAAGAAGGGAAACAGGATGTTCTCAGCTCAGGATTTGTCGAATTTTAAGGTGATATATTACCTGGTAAAGGAGTGCGGCATGACATTGGAGGGGGCTCACAAGAGGATGAAAGACAATATTTCAGGAGTTGACAAAAGGGTGGAGGTGATATCAAAGCTCACAGGCATAAAGGAGAAGCTGCTCAATGTCTCTTCTTTGCTGGTGGCATCTGAACAAAAAGAGGTGCAGTCATGACAGCAAGAGAAGTTGTAGCGCCCATTGAGGCATTTGCTCCGGTCGCTCTCCAGGAGAGTTGGGACAATTGTGGTTTTTCTGTAGGTGATCCGCAGAAAGAGGTGAAGAGGGCCCTCATTGCCCTAGATTGCACAGAAGAGGTGTTGGAAGAGGCTGTGGAGCTGGGTTGCGATATAATTATAACCCACCATCCACTGATCTTCAAGGGGGTGAAATCGATTGTTCCTGATAATAATGTGGGCAGGATAATAACCGGGGCGATAAAAAATGACATTGCAATTTATGCAGCCCATACAAATATGGACAAAGCCTCTGATGGTGTGAGTGCGCTGATGGCAAAGAGGTTAGGCCTTGTGGATATAGAACCGCTGAATATGGATAACCTCGGTCTTGTGGGTAATCTGGAGAGACCTGTCGCATCGCAGGAACTGGTGAAAATTGTGAAAGAGAAGTTCAATCTCAATAATGTAAGATTCTCCAAACCGCTTGATAAACCTGTCTCAAGGGTGGCGGTGTGTGGCGGAAGCGGACATTCGTTCATTCCGGATGCTATGGCAAAAGGGGCTCAGGTGTACATTACCGGCGACATTACATACCATCAATTTTATTGCGAAAAGGACTTTATGATAATGGATATAGGCCATTATTACAGCGAATATGATGTAGTTGGCCTCTTTGCAAAGATACTTTGCGAAAAATTTCCTAACTTTGCGGTTTCGATAAGCAGAAAAAATAATAATCCAATATATTACTATTAAAGCTGAATTATGGCTACAAGTAAAAAAAACAACACAGTTGCAACTCCTATAGTAGAGGGTGAAACTTTTGCGTCTTTACAGATAGCAAAGAATCTGGATTCTGATATGAGCATGGAGACTCGCCTGAGACTTCTGTACAAACTTCAGCAGACTGATTCGGAAATAGATAAAATATATCTTTTGAGAGGTGAGCTTCCATTGGAGGTTCAGGATCTTGAGGATGATATTGCCGGTTTGGAGACAAGATTGGCAAATCTTACCAAAGATATTGCCGATACTGAGGCATCGATAGCTCAGAAAAAGCAGGATATCGTTACCTGCAAATCTCTCATCGAGAAATATGAAGAGCAGAGGAACAATGTAAAGAACAACCGTGAATATGATTCGCTCTCAAAGGAGATAGAGTTCCAGGATCTTGAGAGACAATTGGCTGAGAAGAAGATCAAGACCAATACTGTTGCCCTTGCAGAGAAGAAAGAGCTGTTGGCAACTACAGCTGAATTGCTCGAGGGAAGGAAAGAGGATCTTGTAAACAAGAAGAAAGAGCTTGAGTCAATTGTTGAGGAGACTCAGAAAGATGAGGAGAGATTGCTCAAGGAGTCGGAAGAGATCCAGTCGCAAATTGATGCAAGACTGTTGAATGCCTATAAGAAAGTAAGGTCAAATGCAAGAAACAAAATGGCCGTTGTAACAGTCAAGAGAGATGCTTGTGGTGGATGTTTCAATAAGATACCTCCTCAAAGACAGTTGGATATCGCATCAAGCAAAAAAATTATCGTTTGCGAGTATTGTGGTAGAATTCTGGTAAATCCTGAATTCGAGAACGAGTAGTCTGCCGTCTGACATACAGTACATACATCCTCTGGGCCTTTAGTATAAATACATGGGGCAGAGGGTGTTTTTTGTACATATATTAACTATCAAAACCATCACACCTATGGCAAAAACAACCGGAAAAAGAGGGACAGGAGGTTCCAATCAGATAAAAAATCTCGAAATGATGGGATTGGAGGCCGGACGTAAACCGCCTCAAGCTGTTGATATTGAGGAGGCTGTGCTCGGAGCTCTTCTTTTGGAGCCAAATTCTATAGCGGATGTTATGGATGTCCTTGTTCCGGAGTGTTTCTATAAGGAGGCAAACCGCAAGATCTTCCAGGCAATATCGGCATTGGCCATGAGGCACGATGCTGTGGATATCTACACCGTTGCCCAAGAGCTGAGAAAAACAGATGACCTCGAACTTATAGGCGGCCCTTACTATCTGACCCAGCTCAGTATGAAGATTGGTGCTGCGGCACACTTGGATTATCATACCAAAATATTGGTGCAGAAATATATACAGAGGGAGCTGATATCAATATCGTATGAAGTGCAGAGAGATGCTTTTGATGATTCCCTGGGAGTTGATGATCTGCTTGACAATACACAGCAGAAGATATTTACTCTTGCCGACAGAAATATGAAAAGGGAGACCCAGTCTGTGCAGGATGTCATAAATGAAGCAATCGCAGATTTGGAGTCAGTTCAATTGAGGGAAGATGGATTGAGCGGCGTGCCGAGCGGATATACCGGAATAGACAGAGTTACCCTCGGTTGGCAGGCCTCTGACCTGATTATCCTTGCGGCCCGTCCGTCTGTGGGTAAGACTGCATTTGTGCTTACCATGGCCAGAAATATGGCGGTAGACCATAAAATACCGGTAGCCTTTTTTTCTCTTGAGATGGCTTCGACCCAGTTGGTAAAGCGTCTTATGATAAGTGAGACCGGTTTGTCGGCAGAAAAAATTAAAGGAGGAAAGAAACTGGAGCAATATGAGTGGGAGCAGTTGAATGAACGGCTGAACGCCCTCTCCCAAGCTCCTCTATATATTGATGATACTCCCGGACTCTCCATCTATGAGTTCCGTTCGAAGGCAAGAAGGCTTGTCTCTTCTGCAGGAGTGAAGATGATAATAATAGACTATCTGCAGCTGATGGCCGGCCCGCCTGAGCTGAAGGCGATGAGAGAGCAGGAGGTATCTGCTATCTCAAGATCGTTGAAAGCCATAGCAAAAGAGTTGAATGTGCCTATATTGGCCCTTTCACAGTTGAGCCGTGCCGTAGAGACCCGTGGAGGCGCAAAAAGACCGCAGCTGAGTGACTTGAGGGAGTCAGGAGCCATTGAGCAGGATGCAGATATCGTTATGTTCATACACCGTCCGGATTATTATGGAATGACCGAAGACCCCTCTCAGGTGGGACTTACCGATATAATTATTGCAAAGCACCGTAACGGAGCTGTCTGTGATGTGCAGATGAAGTTCAGAAATTCAGAGGTAAGGTTTGTGGATGTGCTTGATCCTGCATTGAATATGCCTCCAGATGCAGAGTCGAGATATATGGGGTCCAAGATGAACCGTTCTGATGATATGATGGGTGTCTCCGGCATGAGCGGCAATGATTTTGCGGATAACAGTGATTTCCAGTAATATATTGCGATCATGAAACGTTCCGTATACATAACAGGCATATTTGCCATTTTTTCAACGCTATTTCTTGCAGTGCCTGCATTGCCTCTCCATTCACAGCAGAAGGGGGCGGAATTGCCGTTCAAAGATGGTGAAACCCTCACTTATGTATTGAGTTATACCTGGGGTGGTGTAAATACGGATGTTGGGGAGGGTGTTGCCACTCTCAAATACAAAGATGGTATTTATAATGCTGTAGTCAAGGGAAAGACATACCGTTTCTATGACCTCTTCTTTAAGGTCAGGGAGCATTTTGAGTCTGATTTCGACGGGGAGACAATGCGTCCGCTGAGGTTCTACAGGAACTCACAGGAGGGCAAGTACCGTATGATAAACGACTATAAATTTGATAACAGCACTTATCGTATATATGCCACCACAAAGAGGAAAGAGGAGGCTCCAAAAGATTCGATATTACCTGGAAAATCATATACTTACGATCTTGTGACACTCTATTACATGAGCAGGAATATAGATTTTTCCTTTGTTCCTGTTGATCAGGAGCAACCCATATCATTTGCAATAGACAGAGAGATACACGACCTCTATTTCGTATATAAAGGGAAGGAGGTGAAGAAGATGAAAGGTGTCGGGACCTTTAATACCATGAAATTTGCAGTCCGTCTGGTTGCCGGGGAGGTATTTACAGGAGAAGATGAAATGTTCATCTGGGTAAGTGATGACAAAAATAAGATACCGCTCTGGTTTGAATCCAAGATATTGGTGGGAACTGTATATGGAAGATTGAAAAAGTGGGAAAATCTGAAATACCCGCTTGAGAGCAAAATAAAGTGATTTTATGAGTAAAAACAAGACTGTAGATCACGTGGGTGTGGTGAAATCAATAACACCTGCCTATGTAGATGTTGAGATTCTGAACAAATCGATGTGTGCGGCATGCCATGCAAAATCGATGTGCACAATGAGTGATGTTTCTGCAAAAATTATCAGAGTAAACAATCCGATAAGGGAACACTATACGGAGGGTGAAGAGGTCAAGGTGGTTATGAGGAGGACAATGGGATTGAAGGCCGTTTGGATTTCTTATGTTATTCCATTGGCTATTTTAATGATTTTATTGTTATCTTTGCCAAGTTTAGGGGTGAGTGAGCTGAATGCCGGGCTTCTCTCCATTGCAGGTGTGGGAGTCTATTATCTGTGCATTTGGCTTTTGAGAGACAAGATTGCACGAGAATTTGCTTTTACTATTGAAAAACAACAATAAACACCAAATTTAATGAGTACTACTATTATTTTTACCGTAGTCAGTTTGAGTCTTTTGGGACTTTTGCTGGCTGTTGTGCTTTACTTTGTGGCACAAAAATTTAAGGTAGAAGAGGATCCGCGTATTGATATCGTGGAGGCTCTTATGCCAGGTGCTAATTGCGGTGGTTGTGGACAGGCCGGTTGCAGGGCTTTTGCAGAGGCTTGTACAAAGGCTGAAAATCTGGATAATCTCTATTGTCCGGTTGGTGGCAATCCCGTAATGCAGAAAGTTGCCGGAGCTCTTGGCTTTGAGGTGGCAGAAAAAGCACCTATGGTGGCCGTTGTGAGATGTGCAGGTTCATGCGACAAACGACCAAAGACAAATGTTTATGATGGTGCTTCATCTTGCGCTATCATGAGTTCCCTCTACCCAGGAGACACCGGTTGCAAATATGGCTGTCTTGGTAAGGGCGACTGTACAAATGCATGTAACTTCGGAGCCATTTCCATGGATCCACAGACCGGTCTCCCAGTTGTGGATGATGAGAAATGTACTGCTTGTGGAGCTTGTGTGAAAGCTTGCCCTAAGGGAGTTATAGAGTTGAGAAATAAAGGCCCTAAATCACGCAGGGTGTTTGTTTCATGTATAAACAAAGATAAGGGTGGAGTTGCAAGAAAAGCTTGTAGTGCTGCTTGTATAGGTTGTGGTAAATGTGCTAAAGTATGTCCTTTCGGAGCAATCACTGTTGAGAATAATGTGGCATACATAGATTTCAATAAATGTAAGTTATGTACAAAATGTGTGGCAGAGTGTCCTACAGGTGCTATTCATGCTGTGAATTTCCCTCCAAGACCTCCTAAGGCTGCTCCTGCAGCCCAACCTGCAGCACCTGCGCAAGCTCCTGCGTCGGCACCAGCTGCAGAGCCAGCTCCAAAAGCAGCTGTTTCTTCTGAAAAAGCTGATGCATAATTTCAATAATAACTTTACATTAAAAACTACAGATATATGAAAACATTTTCAATAGGTGGAGTTCATCCGGCTGACAATAAGATATCTTGTGACGCAGCTATAGAGAATTTCCCAATTCCGGAAACAGCATATATCTCTATGTCGCAACATCTGGGTGCTCCTGCAGAGCCGATAGTTGCGGTTGGAGACAAGGTAAAAGTGGGTCAGCTTATCGCCAATGCCAGTGGCTTTATTTCTGCTCCGGTACATTCATCTGTAAGTGGTACAGTCAAAGCAATTGAGACAATCAAGGATTTGGCCGGCAATCCATGCAAAGCTGTTGTAATTACAGTTGAGGGTGATGAGTGGGTAGATACAATTGACCGTTCTGATGCCATTGTAAAAGAGATAAAACTTGACTCAAAAGAGATAATTGCCAAAATTCAAGAGTGTGGCGTTGTTGGTTTGGGTGGTGCAACTTTCCCTACCAATGTTAAACTCTCACCTCCTCCAGGCAAAAAGGCTGAATTCCTTATAATTAATGCCGCAGAGTGTGAACCTTACCTTACATCAGACTACAGAGTTCTTATGGAGATGCCTGAGCAGGTGCTTATCGGAGCCTCTATAATGATGAAGGCCCTGAATGTTACCCAAGGATTTATAGGTGTTGAGGAGAACAAGCCTAAGGCAATTGAGAAACTTAACCAGTATGCATCTGCATATCCACAAATCAAAGTTGTGGTTCTGAAGAAAAAATATCCACAAGGTGGTGAAAAACAATTGATTGATGCTGTTGTTGGCAGACGTGTTCCTTCAATGGGCCTTCCTATAGATACCGGTGCCGTTGTTCAGAATGTTGGTACTGCATTGGCTGTATATGAGGCTGTGCAAAAGAACAAACCGTTGTTCGAGGGCATCCTTACAGTAACAGGACTTTGCAGCAATGTACAGAAAAACTACAAGCATAGGGTAGGTACTCCAATCAGCAAAATCATAGAGGTTACCGGCGGTATTCCAGAGAATGCTGCCAAAGTAATCAGCGGTGGCCCTATGATGGGTAAAGCTATGGCCAACCTCGATGCACCTACTCTAAAAGGTTCTTCTTCTGTTCTTTTCCTTACTGCTGAGCAGACAAAGAGACATGAGGAGAGCAACTGTATAAGATGCGGAAAATGTATCGACGCGTGTCCAATGGGTCTTGAGCCTTATATATTGAACAAATATTCAAGGGCCGGACGTTGGGATGACCTTGAGGCTCATAAGATTTATGACTGTATAGAGTGCGGATGTTGCCAGTTTACCTGTCCTGCCTATATCCCTCTGTTGGATCATGTAAGATTTGGTAAAGCTAAAGTTATGGGAATCATGCGTAGCCGTCCAAAAAAATAATGATATTGATAATTTAAAAGACTAAAGAATGAAACAACTGCTTGTATCATCTGCTCCGCATATTCACGGAAAAGAAAATACCAGGAACTTGATGAGGGATGTGATTATAGCATTGATCCCCGCCGTTTTAGTTTCAATATATTACTTTGGGTTTGCCGCAATCAAATTGGTATTGGTTGGTGTAATCTCATGTATGTTGGTGGAGTTTCTTATCCAGAAATTCCTTTTGAAAGGCAAATGTACAATTTGCGACTGTTCTGCAGCACTTACCGGAGTACTGCTTGCTCTTAACTTGCCGCCAAATTCACCATGGTGGCTGATGGTAATAGGTGCAATCGTTGCAATAGGTGTTGCCAAAATGACCTTTGGAGGTCTTGGCCAGAACCTGTTCAACCCTGCATTGGTTGGCCGTGTATTCCTGTTGGTATCGTTCCCTGTACTTATGACAGACTGGACAGCACCTGCATCTTTCTTCGGTGCAACAATTGATGCCGCATCAGGAGCCACTCCACTTGCATTGGTTAAAGAGGCTGTTGCTGCCGGAACTCCTATAAGCGAGATTTTTGCAAATAACCCGTCGCTTTCTTACTCGCAATTGCTCTTTGCAAGAGTGGGTTCTGCCGGTGAGGTATCTGCAATTGCCCTTTTGTTGGGATTTGTCTATCTGCTTGTGAGAAGAGTGATCAAACCTCATATCACATTGTCGATCTGGGCTACTGTATTTGTATTCTCCGGTATCCTCTGGTTGTGCAATCCAGACCAGTTTACAGATCCTATATTCAATTTGTTGACAGGTGGTATGTTGCTCGGTTCAATATTTATGGCTACAGATTATGTAACTTCCCCTATGAACAATAAGGGAATGGTAATCTTTGGCGTGGGTATAGGTATAATTACAATCCTTATCCGTGAATTCGGCGCATATCCTGAAGGAATTTCGTTTGCAATCCTTATAATGAATGCAACAGTTCCGCTGATCAACATGTATGTTAAACCTAAAAGATTCGCTAAGGAGGCAAAATAATGGCAAAGGAATCTACATTTTTAAATATGTCTGTTACCCTTTTTGCAGTCTGCCTTATTGCTTCTGCAATTTTAGGTGGTGTATATGCGGTAACTAAAGAGCCTATTGCAGCTGCCCAGCTTGCAAAGATCAATGGCGCGATAGGTGGTGTTGTCCCTGAATTTGACAATGCTCCGTCGGATGAAAAATTCGATGTTGAGGTAAATGGTAAAAAATCTGTAATCTACCCTGCAAAGAAGGGTGGTGAGATTGTAGGTTATGCTGTTGAGGCATCAACTTCAAATGGTTTTGGCGGAAACATCACTTTGATGGTCGGTTTCAATCCTGACGGATCAATTGTGAAGACATCTGTAATATCTCACGCGGAGACTCCTGGTCTCGGTGCCAAGATTACAGATAGTGAAAGCCATTTCGTAACACAGTTTGAGGGCAAGAACCCTGCAGATCCAAACTTTAAGATGATCGTTAAGAAAGATGGTGGAGATGTTGATGCCATTACTGCTTCAACAATCACTTCACGTGCTTTCTGTGACGCTGTCAACAATGCTTATTTGGCATTCTGTGAGGCTAATAAAAATAATGTACAAGTAGAGGAGACCACACCGGCTGAAGAGGCTGCAGAGGTTGAGACTACAAATGCGAGTGAGGAGGCTCAGAAATAATTATGGGTAAGCTAAGTTTAATCACTAAGGGTATTATTAAAGAGAACCCTACATTTGTACTGGTGCTCGGTATGTGTCCTACATTGGGTACAACCACTTCTGCTATCAATGGTATGGGAATGGGTCTGGCTACCACTTTTGTGCTCATTCTGTCGAATATGGTGATATCAGCCATAGCTCCACTGATCCCTTCAAAAGTGAAAATTCCGAGCTATATCGTTGTAATCGCTGCTCTTGTAACTGTACTGCAGTTCCTTATGCAGGCTTATGTTCCTGCCTTGTATGCTACATTGGGCCTGTTTATTCCGCTTATTGTAGTAAACTGTATAGTATTGGGACGTGCTGAGGCTTTTGCTTGCAAGAATTCAGTGGTTGATTCAGCTTTGGACGGTATAGGCATAGGCCTTGGCTTTACATGTTCTCTTACCGTTATCGGTTTTGTAAGAGAGCTTTTGGGTGGCCTTTCTGTATTTGGAACTAAGTTGGTAGAGGGCGACGGTATGCTGGCATTTGTTCTTGCTCCAGGTGCTTTCCTTGTATTGGGATACTTGATGGTTCTATTCAACAAAGCAAAAAAATAAACTATAAAAGATTACTATTATGGAATATATATTGATTATAATATCAGCCGTATTTGTTAACAACATCTTGTTGGCGCAATTCTTGGGCGTATGTCCGTTCTTGGGCGTTTCAAATAAGGTTTCTACTGCTGTCGGCATGTCTGGTGCAGTATGCTTTGTTATGGCAGTGGCCACTCTTGTAACTTATCTTGTGCAGTATTATCTGTTGGTTCCGCTTGGAATTGAATTCATGCAGACTATCGCATTTATCCTTGTTATTGCAGCATTGGTTCAGATGGTGGAAATTATCCTCAAGAAAATCAGCCCTGCATTGTATCAGGCATTGGGTATTTTCCTTCCTCTTATTACAACAAACTGTGCTGTATTGGGTGTTGCCATATTGGTAGTTTCAAAACCATTCGGTTTTGGTGGTGCAGAGCCTGATATGTTCAATTTGGCAGAATCTGTTGTTTATGCAATTGCAAGTGCCTTGGGCTTTGGCTTGGCAATGACACTTTTTGCTGGAATGCGTGAACAATTGGAGCTTTCAAATGTTCCTAAGGCATTCAAAGGTGTTCCAATTGCTTTGATTACAGCAGGTATCCTTGCAATGGCCTTCATGGGCTTCTCTGGTATCGTAAAATAATGGTCTATCGGCAGCATTATCTGTATGAATAAGAACAAGACAATATCCCAGCTCCTGACAACATTGGAGATAGAGGCTCTGTTGAGGGAGTGCCGATTGGAGGAGGCTTACAATCAGCTGAACATTTTATTGGAGAAGGAGCCGAAAAATGCCTATGCATGGTATCTGCTTGGAGGCATATACCGCAGACAGCAACTTTGGGGAGATGCCATCAATGCCTACAATAAGGCCAAGATGATAGATCCTACAGGTCCGGCAGCCACAGCGATTGAAGCTATCTATGAGATCTTGAATTACAGAAATACAGATATGATGAATCCTTGACGGATGATGATACCATTAATAATAAACAGGGCGGTTGAAATTTTCAGCCGCCCTGTTATTGTTATCAAGAGGATACTTCTCTATTTTGAGTTGTTTCCGTTCTTTGAAAGGCTTTTGTCAATAAGGCTTGACAAGAATTTGTAATGGGCAACATTAGTTGCAGAACCACCCATGGCGTTCAATTTGCTCTTTAGGGTTACCAACTGGTAGTATGCCATCGAGATAATGTCTGAATTGTCATTTTTAGCGGCATTACCACCCATCAGCCTTGCCATGTCACTATTTCCTTCATACAGATCGATCAGTGATTTTACATAGCATTTCTGGAGTATTCTTTGGCACATGGCTTTAGCCTTGTCTGATGAAAGAGGAGTCCAGACAGCAGCATTCATATCTGCATAGAAATTCTCCATTGTGTAGCCTTTGCTTCCGTTCACAAGTTCATCATTGCACAAATTCATCATAACTCTCTTGCTCATCATATTCTTGAGTACAGCCGAGTATATGCTTGACATGGTAAGATCGCCTCTTGTTACAATTTTATTGAGGACTTGGTCAGGAATAATCCATGTCTGAGGAGTAAAGAAGTTGCGTTTCAAGAAATCCCAAGCCTCTTTCTGTTTGCTCTTCTCTACATGAGTGAATACTGCACCAGCCTGTTCAACGGTTTTAGGCTCTTCATATACACCTCCAATCCATCTGGCAACATGATTGATATATCTTCTGTATTGTTTTACAACCTCTCCATAATAATCTTTGAGAGTCTCATAATCATGGTTAGGGATACTTGTCCATTCAACAAGATTATTCATGATATATTTCAGGTTCTTGATACCATACTCATTACTTACCATATGGTTGTTGCCCAAATCCTCTGACTGGAATCTTGGATCACTCTGGCTGCTCTCTGTACCAAATTGATATAGAGGATTCTTGATTTTTTCAATAACCCATTGGTTTACTTTTGGCAGCTCTTTCTCAGGGTCGTCAATTTCAGGGAAGCGTCTGTAGCCCCACTCAATTGCCCAGTTGTCGTAATAGTTTATTCTTGGGAACAACAATTCACGTGGAATATTGTCTCCAGGTTGTGCTACATAGTTGAAGCGTGCATAATCCATAATTGAGGTTGCATGTCCGTTCTCCTTCAAGAACTCAACATCCCTCAATTGTTCAGGACTGTATATTGCAGATGCAAGGAAGTTGTGTCTTAGTCCCAAAGTATGGCCAACTTCGTGAGAAGAGACAAATCTGATAAGTTCACCCATGAGTTCTGTATCGAGAGTCATCTGTTTTGCTGCAGGATCTGATGGAGAACATTGTATAAAATACCATTTGTGCAGCAGAGACATTACATTATGGTACCAGTTTACATGGCTCTCAATAATTTCACCAGAACGCGGGTCGTTAATGTGTGGGCCGCTTGCATTAGGAGTTGATGATGGTTTGTATACAATGGCAGAGTGGCGGGCATCCTCCAAAGACCAGGTAGAATCCTCCTCGAATGTAGGGGCCTCAAGTGCATAAATCGCATTTTTGAAACCAGCCTTCTCAAATGCAGGCTGCCAGTCATTGACACCTTGGATCAAATATGGAACCCACTCTTTTGGAGTTGTAGGGTCGATATAGAATACGATAGGTTTGGCAGGCTCCACCAATTCACCGCGTTTGTATTTTTCTATATCCTCAGGTTTTGGCTCCAATCTCCAGCGTGTAATAAGGGCTGTACGCTCAACTCTTTGTGGATGTCTGTCGAAATCTGTATAGTTGACAGTAAAATAACCTACGCGGCTATCGGCGTATCTTGGAGTCATGGGAACTTTTGGAAGCAATACAAATGAACTGTTCAATTCAAATGTTGCTGTAGGGTTGCCGTTCTGTTTGGCATAAGTGTGTACAACTCTGAACTCTGTATTGATAGGGAATGTCTTTACACTCTTTATATAGGATTTGTCTTTCTGCAGACCTCCCAGTTTATAGGTGCTTTTGTCGCGTTTTTTAAAGAAGATATATTCGGTATCAGTCAGCAGCAGGTCGGTAACGTCGATGAGGTTGTCTTTTTTGTCTGATGACTGTGCTTTGATGTCAAATGAGAATGCAATGGCTGTTACATTTGAAGCCTCCACGTTTTCTGGAAGAATTTCATTTGAACGCTCCCTGAAAGTGATGGTCCTCATGAATATTTTATTGTTCGGCCCCTTCTCAAAACGGAAAACGGCAGAGTTTATATCATCTCCTGCATATCCGGTGAAGTCAGTTCTGATACCCTCCGCACCCTTTGAAATACGGCTGACCATCCTTATGTCGCGGCCAAGGAGTGTATCATTGATATTTATATAATATTTGTTGTCCTGTTGATAGACAGTTGTCATACCTCGCATTATTTTGGCACTTGGCTTTACAAATTTTGCAAGGGATGCAGGACCCTTTGGTGCTGGAGCCTTTTTGGCAGTGGAATCTTTTTTTACTTGTGTAGTCTGTACAGGCATGGCCTTTTTGCCTTTTTTCTTTTGTGCCGACAAATCAGTTGCACAACTTAGTCCTATGCAAAAGGCCAATAAAATGGTAATGGTGTTTTTTAACATATTTTTAAAATTTGGTTAAATGTTTTTATTGGATACGAAAATAGTGAAAAGCTATTGGCCAATTCAGGCCAATCCAGACCAATTCATACCAATTTGAGTTTTTTGCAGCATTCCCACAGTACTGCGCCGGCTGAAACCGAAATGTTGAGGGAATGTTTTGTCCCGAATTGCGGTATCTCCAGAACGGAGTCGCTCATGTCCACCACATCCTGTGAAACACCCTTAACCTCATTGCCGAAAACGAGTGCATATTTTTTGTTGGGATCAGGCTCGAAATTGTGAAGCATTATAGAGTTCTCAGCCTGCTCCACACTTATTATAATATATCCCTCTTCCTTTAGCGCCGCCACGGCCTCAGAAGTATTTTTATAATATTGCCAATCTACGGAGAACTCTGCTCCGAGGGCCGACTTGTGAATTTCGGGAGTTGGAGGTACTGCGCATATTCCGCATAGAATGATCCTCTCTATGAAGAAGGAGTCTGCCGTACGGAAAACAGATCCAATGTTGTGCTGGCTGCGTACATTATCGAGTATTACAGTTATTTTCAGTTTGTGGGCCCTCTTGAACTCTTCGGCCGACAACCTTTCCAGCTCATCGTTCCTTAATTTTCTATACATTTTAAAAAAAAATTTATATCTTTATACTTTACTTTATTTAATGTCAATATAAATATTACAAATATAAAAACAATATGAAACAAGATCTTCAAATTTCTGAATTAATCAAAAAGGAAGAAAACAGGCAGCTTCATGGTATCGAACTTATTGCTTCTGAAAATTTCGTTTCCAATCAAGTACTGGAGGCATTGGGCTCTGTATGTACAAACAAATATGCAGAGGGATATCCGGGAGCAAGATATTATGGCGGTTGTGAGGTTGTAGACCAGATAGAGCAGCTTGCAATCGACAGAATATGCCAACTTTTTGATGCTGAGTATGCAAATGTGCAGCCACACTCCGGTGCACAGGCAAATATGGCTGTAATGATGGCATGTATCAAACCTGGTGATACATTTATGGGTCTGGACCTTGCTCATGGCGGTCACCTTACTCATGGTTCTCCTGTAAATATGTCCGGTATCCTTTACAATGCGGTAGCTTACCGTCTGAACGAGGAGACAGGTCTTATTGATTATGATGATATGGAGAAACAGGCCCTTGAGCACAAACCAAAACTGATTATCGGTGGAGCTTCTGCCTATTCAAGAGAGTGGGATTGGGCAAGAATGAGAGCTATTGCCGATAAAGTCGGAGCAATCCTTTGGGTAGATATGGCACACCCTGCAGGTCTGATTGCAGCAGGTTTGTTGGATAACCCTGTAAAACATGCACATATTGTAACATCAACAACCCACAAGACATTGAGAGGCCCTCGTGGCGGTATCATCCTTATGGGTAAAGATTTCGACAATCCATTTGGTATCAAGACCCCTAAAGGCGAGATCAAGAAGATGTCTGCAGTGTTGAATTCAAGCGTATTCCCTGGTATTCAGGGTGGTCCACTTGAGCACTGTATTGCTGCAAAAGCTGTCTCATTCTTTGAGGCTTTACAGCCTGAGTTCAAGGAGTACCAATTGCAGGTGAAAAAGAATGCAGCAGCAATGGCAGAGGCATTCATTGCAAAAGGATATAAAGTGGTTTCAGGTGGTACAGACAACCATGTAATGTTGATAGACCTTAGAACCAAATTCCCTGATCTTACCGGTAAAGTTGCCGAGAAGACTTTGGTTCAGGCAGATATCACAGTAAATAAGAACATGGTTCCGTTCGACAGCCGTTCTCCATTCCAGACTTCAGGTATCCGTGTAGGTAGCCCTGCAGTAACATCACGCGGACTTGTTGAGAAAGATATGGCTGTAATTGTAGACCTTGTTGACAAAGTATTGAGCAATATCGGAGACGAGAAAGTTCTTGAGGAGGTTAAAGCTGCAGCGCGTCAGCTGATGAGCGGAAGACCTTTGAACGCATGGTAGAAACAGTGCGCCACAGATAAATACAATTAAAGGGGCAGTCCGATTTGTGGCTGTCCCTTTCCCTTTTATAATAAGGTATATCAGTTACCAGAAAATTTCTGGTTTCTTTGCCGGAATGGTAAAGTTCTTTTCCAAAATCTCCTTATGCTCAAGATATGTAGGGTCTGTAAAATATTTTGCTCCCGACGGACATCTCTTGATGCAGGCGCAACATTTTATACATTTTCCTGTGATATCGGCAGGATCAGCCGGATTGATAGATCCCATAGGGCACAGTGTGGCGCACAGACCGCATCTGTTGCATTTGGAATCATCAGTAAGGGGATGGACCTTCCTTATGTCTATGCCCTTGTTCTGGGAATTTCTGGCATCAAAAAATTTGTAGGGATAATTTCCCGGAACCTGCAGCCTCTTGCCTGTATATTGCGGAACTGCTGCCGCAATCTCCTCTCCGAATTTGTATGCACTCTCCAGATCCTCTGCATTTGGCCTGCCGCCACCGAGAGTGGTGGAGAAGGAGTGCTCTCCAATGAAGGCGGCTCCTGCTATGCATTTGAACCCATTCTCCTCCATAATGTCCTTCAACTCGAGGAGGGCGTCATCGTATGCTCTGTTTCCATAAACTGCAACTGGAACTCCAATTGCACCATTCCCTTTTATTGATGCAAAGAACTCCCTGATAAGGTTTGGAACCCTTCCTATATATACAGGTATACCAAAGACCACAAGGTCCGACGGAGTGAACGAAGGAGTCTCCTGCCTGTTGGCTGGAGTTGTTACATCAATGGAGCCTGCAACTGTATTGAGCCTCTCTGCGCATCCTCTGGCAATGGACTCAGTGACTTTTCTTGTTGTGAGAGTGGGGCTGAAGAAGAGTGCATGTACATTTGAAATCATGATATCTTTCAGTTAGAGTGATTATGAAAAAAGAAGGCGGCAAAATAGCCGCCTTCTGGTTTGTCGCTTGAAACATTACTCAGCTTTAGGCTGGTCGTTCTGAGGTTTGCGCTGCTCTCTGTCACCTCTTTCATTTCTGTCGCCTCTTGGTTTCTGACCGTTGAACGGTTTCTTATGTCCTCCGTTGTCAGGACGAGGTCTGCGTACAGGCTCAACATAACCCTCAGGTTTCTCAATAAGGGCTTTGCGTGAGAGTCTCATCTTTCCGGTTTTGCTGTCGATCTCCAACAGTTTTACCTCAACTTCATCACCAACATTGAGAACATCCTCAACCTTCTCAACCTTCTTCCAATCTATCTCAGAGATATGGAGAAGACCCTCTTTGCCAGGAAGTATCTGGACAAATGCACCGAACTCAAGGATTGACACAACTTTTCCTTTGTAGGTCTCACCAACTTCAGGAACGGTAACAATACCTTTGATCCAGTTGAGTGCAGCATCCATACCCTCTTTGTTTTCACCGAAGATATCAACAACACCAACAGTGTCATTGTTCTCATTCTGCTGCTCAGTAATGGTAATGGTTGTACCGGTGGTCTTCTGGATATTTTGGATAACCTCTCCACCTTTTCCGATAATTGCTCCGATGAACTCACCTGGAACAGTAAGCTGTACAATTCTTGGAGCATGAGGTTTGAGATCTTCACGTGGCTCGCTGATGCATTTCATCATCTCGCCCATGATATGCATTCTGCCCTGGCGTGCCTGCTCAAGAGCCTGCTCAAGAACCTGGTATGAAAGGCCGTCAACTTTGATATCCATCTGGGTCGCTGTGATACCGTCTTTTGTACCGGTAACTTTGAAGTCCATATCACCCAAGTGGTCCTCATCTCCAAGGATATCTGAAAGGATTGCATATTTGCCTGTCTTTGAATCTGAGATAAGACCCATTGCAATACCTGATACCGGTTTCTTCAATTTGATTCCGGAATCCATAAGTGCCAATGTACCGGCACATACAGTTGCCATAGATGACGAACCGTTAGACTCGAGAATATCTGAAACTACGCGTACTGCATAAGGATTCTCTTCACCTGTAGGAACCATTGGTTTGAGTGCTCTCCAAGCCAAGTTTCCGTGACCTATCTCGCGGCGGCCGATACCTCTCTGAGCTTTGGCCTCACCTGTTGAGAATGGAGGGAAGTTATAGTGGAGAACAAATGGCTCTGTCTTCTGTACAAGAACCTCATCTGTCTCTTTCATATCAAGTTTGGTTCCCAGAGTAACAGTTGTAAGTGACTGTGTTTCACCACGTGTGAATATTGCAGAACCGTGTGCGCATGGGAGGTAGTCAACCTCACACCAGATAGGACGGATCTGTGTAGTTGTTCTTCCGTCGAGTCTTACGCCTTCGTCGAGGATCATGTTTCTCATAGCCTCTTTCTCCACACCGTGGAAATATCTTGCTACAAGAGCTGCCTTCTCCTCTCTCTCCTCCTCTGGAAGTGTTGCAAGGAACTCCTCTTCCAAAGCTGCAAATGCATCACCTCTCTCATGTTTTGCTGTACCGCTCTTTGCAATTGCATAACATTTGTCGTAGCAGTAATTGTGGCATGCCTCTTTCAGCTCCTCATCGTTTTTCTCGTGGCAATATGCTCTCTTCTCTGTTTTTCCTACCTCAGCCATGAGCTCCAACTGTGCCTGACACTGTGCCTTGATTGCCTCGTGTGCGAATTTGATAGCCTCAAGCATTACAGACTCGCTTACCTCTTTCATCTCACCCTCAACCATCATGATGTTGTCGATAGTTGCTGCAACCATGATATCGAGGTCTGCCTTCTCAAGCTCTGAGAATGTAGGGTTTATACAGAATTCACCATTTATTCTGGCAACCCTCACTTCTGAAATCGGGCCACCGAATGGAATATCACTTACTGCCAATGCTGCTGATGCTGCCAAACCTGCCAATGCATCAGGCATAATATCTTTGTCGGCAGAAATAAGGTTAACTGTTACGAAAACTTCTGCATGGAAATCGTCCGGGAAGAGAGGTCTGAGTGCTCTGTCAATCAAACGGGCCACAAGAATTTCAGCATCAGTTGCTCTACCCTCCCTCTTCATGAATCCGCCTGGGAAACGTCCTGCAGAGGCAAATTTCTCTTTGTAATCTACCTGAAGCGGCATGAAGTCAACATCCTCTTTTGCATCTTTTGCACAGGTAACAGTTGCAAGCAACATGGTGTTACCCATTTTCAAAACAACCGATCCGTCTGCCTGTTTGGCCAATTTGCCGGTTTCAATTTCAATTGTTCTTCCATCGTGTAGCTGGATGGATTTCTTTACTATATTCATTCTTTAAAGTTTGCAGCCCGCCTCCCCCTATGGGAGTTTTAATTAACTCTAACATCGCCTTTGCCTGCCGCGAGCTGCCTTTGTTGGCAGACAAGGCACATTTATTCATTATAAAGCTACAAAAGTATAGAAACTTATGTGAAAATCAAAATATTGTAAAATAAACTGTATGCCGAGGCGCAGCGTGATTGTAAGCGAAGCTTAAAATAATAAGAGGCAACCGTTGCCGATTGCCTCTTTCTCTTTTCCTTTACTGTATTATTTACGAAGGTTAAGGGCCTTCACAATATTTCTGTATCTCTCAATGTCACGAGCTTTCAAGTAATCCAAAAGACGACGTCTTTTACCAACAAGTCTCAACAACGATCTCTGTGTGTTGTAATCTTTCTTGTTGTTTTTCAAGTGAGCTGTAAGGTGAGCGATACGGTAGGAAAATAAAGCAACTTGACTCTCTGCTGAGCCGGTGTCTGTATTAGACTTTCCGTATTGACCGAAAATCTCTTGCTTTTTGTCAGGTGATAAATACTCTGCCATTTTGCTAAGATTTAAATGTTTATAAAATTCTTTCTCCCAAAATTGGGACTGCAAAGGTAATTAAAAAAAATAAACTGACAAGAAATATTGCATTTATATTGTTTACTTTTGCAATGTTTCAATAACAAATGCCGCCTGATGCAGAAAATAATCGCTCATCTTCAGATAGGAGATATATTATATGTGAAGCGTATAGGGAGTAGAAGCATACGAGTTTCGGTCTCTGCCCGCAAAGGGGTGAGGGTATCGTTGCCCTTCTGGGTAACTTACGGCAAAGCCCAACAGTTTGTGGAGACAAACTTGGACAAGATACTCCGGGTGCTGGAGAGACAGATGCAGTCCGGTGCCGCCCAAAAGGGGCTCTATTCTGCAGAGGAGCTGTTGGATATACGGCGTAGGGCAAAAGAGTATCTTCCAGCAAGGCTTGCATATTGGGCGGGTATATTGAATGAAAAGATCTCCTCTTCTGCCTCAGGCAGTGCCTCTTCAGACAGACCCTTTGATTACAGCAGAGTCTTTATCAAAAATAATCGTACAAATTGGGGAAGCTGTTCTGCAAAGAGGAATATCAACCTCAATATGCATCTTGTGGATCTGCCAGGAGAGTTAAGCGATTTTGTGATTATCCATGAACTCTGCCATCTTGTGCACCGGAATCATGGAAAAGAGTTCCACAAACTCGTGAACTCCTTTTGCGGTGGGAGGGAAAAGGAGCTCTCTGCATCATTGCGCAAATATTCACATCTGCTTCAGAGAATTCCATAACCGATATAAAGAAGACAGGCCCTGATGATGGGCCTGCCTTGTATAATAGATGTTTCGGTCAATCTTTATTTTGCAAGAGCGCTGATTCTTTTGAACAATGCGTCAACCTCTGCAAGCAACTTCTCATTTACCTGTTTGAAGTGTTTTTTAGTCTCCTCTTTAGGATAGTGGTTAATCTGGTCAAACAGATTGTCACCGAGCGCAACAGCATCTGTGATAATTTGTTTGGCTTCATCCTGTTTTGCTTCATTGTTGAGATACATGAATACCCAACAATCAGAAATCACCTCGTTGATAAGGTAAATAACATCTTTTTTAATAACTCTTAAATTAGCCATATTTATAAGATTATATAGGTTTCAAATTAGATTTTTTCAATACCGATACCAGGTTTGTCGTTCAATGTGATCTTGCCGTCCACAATCTTCATTCCGCTGTAGCAGTCATTTGTGATGAGCAGGTTGCCGTCGAGGTCTGCCCACTCCATCTTAGGAGCCAACTGTGCAGCTGCAGAGATTGCGCAAGATGTCTCAGTCATACAGCCTATCATCAGTTTCATGTTGAGAGCCTCTGCCAATGACACCATCTCACGAGCCTCTCTCATACCTGTACATTTCATCAATTTGATGTTGATACCAGTGTATGCACCTTTGAGTTTCTGGATATCAGTAAGTCTCTGGCAAGCCTCATCTGCATAGATAGGAAGCGGACTGTTCTCTGTAAGCCATGCAGTCTCATCCAAAAGGTATTTCGACATAGGCTGCTCAATCATCTTCACGTTGCGCTCGTTCAACCAATGGATCATGTCAAGGGCATAGTGTTTGTCTTTCCAACCCTGGTTTGCATCAACGCAGATCATAGTATCTGTCACAGAGCGGATGGTGTTTATCATCATCTTGTCGGTAGCCTCATCTCTACCGAGTTTTACTTTGATCACTTTGTATGGAGATGCCTCTCTTGTCTTCTCTTTTACAACCTCTTCGGTATCAAGACCTACAGTGAAAGAGGTATTTGGACATACGGTAGGGTCGAATCCCCAGATCTTCCACCAAGGCTGTCCAATCAATTTACCAACTAGATCATGAAGGGCAATATCCACAGCAGCTTTTGCAGCAGTGTTGTTGATTGCAATGCTGTCTACATATTTCATGATATCGTCGATAAGGAAAGGAGAACTGAATTTGCTCAGGTCAACTTTCTTTAGGAACTCGATAACTGAAGCCTGGGTCTCTCCCAAATAAGGTGGCATTGCAGCCTCTCCGTATCCTGTAACTCCATCGTAAGTGATTTGGGTAAGAACAATAGGAGTGGTGGTTCTTACAGATGTAGCAATGGCAAAAGCATGCTTCATCTGAGCATTGTAAGGGACGAATGAAAGCTCAAGTTTCTTGCTTCCGCCCGATTTCTTAACACCTTTCTGGGCAAAAATTGTTGCAGGGTTGAACAGTGCAGCCGCAGCTGTGAGCATACCTGCTGATTTTAGGAAATTACGTCTGTTGGTTATCATAATGGGTAAAATTTATTCGTTTTTAATTCTGTTTGTACATCGACGGAATGCTCCAGATATCCTTTCCTTTGTCAACATTACCCAAAATGCGTGAAGCTCTGATGAGTCTTGTTGAACCGCTGTAGTAGTTCTCGTCTGTAGGTATCAGTGAATTGATTCTCACTTTGGTTGCAGAGTGGATGAAAATACCCTCTCCAATGTAAATTCCCACATGTGTCACTCTCTCTTTCTTCTCAGGGGTAGCCTTTGAGCCGAAGAAGATCAAGTCGCCCTTCTTGAGGTTTGAAAGTGCCTCAACTGTGTAAGTGCTGTCGTTTACATATTTTGAGATGTCGATATTGTCTCCGGTATGGCACTGCTGTGAAGCATCTCTAGCAAGAATGATACCATTGAGGAAATATGTTGATTTGCAGAAACCGCTGCAGTCTACAGCCTTGATTGAAGTTCCTCCCCACATGTAAGGCACACCGATGAACTGTTTTGCAGTGGCGATGATGTTGTCTGCGGTAGGGTTACGGCTGTCGAGCCATTTGTCGAAATTCTGAACATCTCTCTGAGGTATGAATCCAGTTCTGCCGTCTGCTATGGCCACTTTTCTCCAATAGATTCCGGCATCCCCCAAATCGAGAAGAATATTGCCCCAAACGGCGTCACTAACCATCTGGCTCTTATCACTCATGTCCTCATAAATGGTAGTGTATTTTGTTGTTACGATAACTTTTGGAGCCGCCATATATTTGTTGTACTCCTCCTGGTTCATCTCCTGGATGCTTCCGGATGTAACCCATGAAATGTAGCCCTCAGGGGTGATGGCTCTTGTCCATCCTCCTTTTTTCTGGAGTAGCTTTACAGGGGTTCCCATCATTGCCTGGGTAGCGGACTCTGCGCTGTATTTGCCTGAAGTACGGAAGTTTACAACAGATTGGGTTGTTACACCATATATTTTGTCACCCAATTTTGCGCAAGGCAGCATGAAAAGGCTGTCCTGAGCTTTTATATTATTTGTTTCCAATGCTTTAAGAAGTGAATCTTTTGCCTCCTTCTCTGTTGTAACACCTCTCAATACATAAGTGTTGCCCTCCTTTTCCAGAGTTGTTTCGAAGGTTTTTGAGCGTCCGTCGGGAGCAAAAGCGGTCTTGACACCTTTCTGGATATCATTGAATTTTTCGATAGTCGCATCTGATGACTGGTTGCAGCAGCTGCCAAAAATTACGGCCGAAATGGCTGTAAATAATAGTGCTTTTTTCATTTAAAATAAGTTAGAATAGTGTTTGACAGGCAAAGATAGTCATCTGTTGCCACAATATCAATATCTTCATATGGATTTTTATAGTATATTTGTCGTAAAAAAGTTATGATTATAGATTCTGTCAAAAGTTTTGAAAAATATAAAACCATGGTTCCCGGGTTTGACAAGGTATATGATTTCTTGCGTGGCAACAAACTTCAGGAGCTTGAGGAAGGCAAGCACGAGATTGATGGTAAAAATGTATACTGTACAGTTTATAGCGGAGAGTTGAAAGATCTTGGTGAGGCTCCTCTGGAGGTGCATGATTCATATATAGATATACATGTTGTAATAGAGGGCGCCGAGACAATAGGTATTAAGGATAGGGCTCTCTGTAATGACCAGGGACTCAATGTGAAATACAAGGAAGAGGAGGATCTGGCATACCTCAATGATGACCAGCCTGAGAACTATGTGAGCTTGGGAGAGAATAACCTTGCCATAATATTTCCGGCAGATGCACATGCCCCGCTTATGGGTGACGGAACAATAAAAAAGGCGGTTTTCAAAGTGATGGTGGAGCGTCCGAAAGAGAGCTTTCTTGAGAGATAATTGCTGCACGCGGACAAAAAGTTATGGAGAAACGCTATAACTCATTTACCGGATATTTCAGGGAGAAATATGGATGCCGGCTACAGAAGATAGTTATTGATGCCGGTTTCACTTGTCCAAACCGGGACGGAAGAGTTGGGACAGGCGGGTGTACCTATTGCAATAATGCTGCTTTCCATCCCAATTACAGTACTCCGGATAAGCCTGTCCTCCAGCAGATTGAGGAGGGAATAGAGTTTCATAAGGGGCGCTATAGGAACACTCATGACTATCTGGCCTATTTCCAGTCTTTTTCAAATACCTATGCGCCTCTGGAGGTGCTCAGGGAGTTTTATGGTCAGGCATTGGAGCATCCGTCGGTGAGGGGAATTGTTGTGGGAACCCGTCCGGATTGCATTGATGATGAGAAACTGGATTATTTCCAGGCCTTGTCAAAGGATAAAGTTGTGATAATTGAGTATGGAATAGAGAGCTGCTATGACAAGACTCTGCGGAGAATTAACCGCGGACATGATTTTGCAGCGGCTGTGAGGGCGGTTGAGGCAACTGCGGCGAGGGGTATTTTTCAGGGGGCGCACTTTATCATGGGATTGCCTGGAGAGAGCAGGGAGGAACTGATAGGAATGGCTCCGATAATAAATGAACTTCCTCTTAATACGCTCAAATTCCATCAGTTGCAGATTATAAAGGGAACCGCCATGGAGAGAGAGTATGAGCGCGTGCCGGAAGATTTTATAAGTTTCACCCTCGACGGATATGTGGATTTCTTTGTTGATTTCCTTGAGTATCTGAGGCCTGATCTCTATATAGAGCGGTTCGCAGGAGAGGTGCCTCCACGCTTTGTCAACCATACGCCCTGGGGGTTAATCAGAAATACAGAATTGCTCAGATTGTTGGACAAACGGCTACAGGAGAGGGATACATATCAGGGAAGACTCTATAAAAAATGATGCAGATG
This sequence comes from Bacteroidales bacterium, assembly GCA_017935505.1. GTDB lineage: Bacteria > Bacteroidota > Bacteroidia > Bacteroidales > UBA932 > Egerieousia. The sequence continues at coordinate 175,804 of JAGBHM010000026.1, forward strand.
TATTATTTTTTTAAATAAATGTATCTAATTTCTGTCGGTTTGCTGATTTTTTAGTACCTTCGCCTTTTAAAAATACATAGATATGCAACTATTAGCTAACAGAATTATTCAGGAAGGGTTGACATTCGATGATGTATTGTTGATTCCTGCCCGTTCAGAAGTGCTTCCAAGAGAGGTAAATGTAAGCAGTCATTTCTCAAGAGATATTATTTTGCAGTCTCCGATTGTATCTGCAGCTATGGATACAGTAACAGAGGCCGAGTTGGCGATTGCAATAGCCCGTGCCGGTGGTATAGGTATTATACACAAGAATATGCCTATAGAGCGTCAGATGGAACATGTAAGGCGTGTAAAGAGGGCTGAGAATGGAATGATCTACGATCCTGTTACAATTAAAAGTGACGCAGTTGTTGCCGATGCCCTCAAACTTATGAGCATGAACCATATAGGTGGTATTCCTGTTGTGGATGACAAGAAAAAGCTGATAGGTATAGTTACAAACAGGGATTTGCGCTTTGTGGACAATCTCAAGACTCCGATAAGCGAGGTTATGACCAAAGAGAATCTGATTACTACAACAAGCGGTACAGACCTTGCTCATGCAACAGATCTTCTGCAGAAATACAGAATTGAGAAGTTGCCTGTAGTTGATAAAGATGGAGCGCTTGTAGGACTCATAACCTATAAGGATATAACAAAAATCAAGGATAACCCTATTGCCAGCAAGGATTCAAAGGGCCGCCTTTTGGCTGCTGCCGCTGTTGGCGTGGGTGCAGACACTATAGCAAAGGTTGAAAAACTTGTTTCAGTAGATACTGATGCCGTTGTGGTTGATACTGCGCATGGACACTCTGTGTATGTATTGAAAGTGATCAAGGAGTTGAAGGCTGCATTCCCTCATCTTCAGGTTATTGCCGGAAATATTGCAACAGGTGAGGCTGCAAAGGCCCTTGCCGAGTGCGGCGTTGACGGTGTGAAAGTAGGTATAGGCCCCGGCTCAATCTGTACAACACGCGTTGTAGCGGGAGTGGGAGTGCCTCAGCTTACAGCTGTAATGCTCGCTGCAGATGCTCTCAAGGGTACTGGAATTCCAATTATTGCAGATGGCGGTATCCGTTATTCTGGTGATATCGTAAAGGCTCTGGCTGCAGGTGCAAGCACAATTATGGCAGGTTCGCTCTTTGCAGGTGTTGAGGAGTCTCCAGGTGAAACAATCATTCTGAACGGAAGGAAATTCAAGTCTTACAGAGGTATGGGCTCATTGGAGGCTATGCAGCAAGGTTCAAAAGACAGGTATTTCCAGGATATGGAAGAGGATATCAAGAAACTCGTTCCGGAAGGAATCGTTGCACAGGTGCCGTATAAAGGTACTTTAGCAGAGGTAATATATCAGCTGATAGGTGGTTTGAGAGCCGGTATGGGTTATTGTGGTGCTCCTAATGTGGAGAAATTGCGTGAGGCCCAGTTTGTGAGAATTACAAATGCAGGTCTGCAGGAGAACCATCCTCATGATGTGACCATAACCCGTGAAGCTCCTAACTATAGCAGATAATATCTGTATATAAACTGATGCTCAAAACACTTTTACTAATATCCGCATTGCTGCTGTCCTGCTCATGCTCCTTTTTTGAATCGGTTTCCAAAGGAGAGAAGGTGGTACAGATAGGTAATGCGGTGTTGTATAAAAGTGATCTCGACAAAGTCTTGCCCAAAGGCGCCTCAGCGCTGGACAGCGCCACCCTGGCAGAGCAGTATGTGAATTCATGGATACTGAAGAGACTGATGCTCAACAAGGCCGAGGAGCAGTTGCCTAAAGAGGCGAAAGATGTCTCTGCTCTTTTGGAGGAGTATAGGAGCCAGCTTCTGGTCTTCAGGTATGAGAACAAGTATATAGAGGACCGTCTCGACACTCTTGTTACAGATGAGGAGCAGCGTAATTATTATACTGCACACAAAGAGTCATTTGTAACAGACAATGGTGTTGTGAGGTGCCGTTTTGTGAAGATGCACAACAGCTCTCCAAATCTCTCCAAAGTACGGAGCCTGTCGGGTAAAAATGATACTGAGAGTGTGGACAAGATGGATGAGCTAGCCTACAATTCTGCATATAAATATGATAATTATGGGAATAAATGGGTGGATATGCGAATAGTGGCACGAGATATGGATATGGATATCTCCGAACTGGTGGACAAAGTTGCAAGGAGAGGGGTTATAGAGCAGAAAGATTCAACATATTCCAACTTTCTGCAGGTTGTGGAGTTTGTCCTTCCGGGAGACATTTCTCCATATGAGTACAATAAAGAGAAGATTGGCAACATATTGTTGAGCAAAAGGAAGCAGGAGCTGATAAATGTTCTGCATAAAGAGATTTTTAATGATGCCATGAGTGGTAAGAAAATAAAATTTGTTGAAAATGAAGATAATTAGAAATGCTGTTTTTGGGTTGTTCCTAGTTTTGGGACAGTTCGCTTATGCCCAAACATATCAGGGTGGACTAATTGACAAGACAATTGCATTGGTTGGAAACGAGATAATTACAATATCCCAGTTGGAGTCTGAGGTGCAGATGATGATGGCGCAAGGTATGATTTCGGGCCGTAGCAACATAAGGTGTGAGATTCTTGAGAATATGCTCACCCAGAAACTCTTTCTTACCCAGGCCAGACTCGACAGCCTTACCGTAAACCTGGATCAGGTTGAGTCTGAGCTCTCGAGCAGAATTGATAATGCCGTAGCCTCATTGGGTGGAGAGAAGGCAGTGGAGGACTATTTCAAAAAGCCGCTTCATAAACTGAAAAATGACTGGAGGGAGATTCTTAGCGACCAGAGCCTTACCCAGCAGATGCAGCAGAAAGTTATGCAGTCTGCAGGCAGTATGACCCCCTCAGATGTTGAGAGATTCTATAAAAAGGTTGACAAGGACAGTCTGCCTATCATATCTACACAATACAAATTGAGTCAGATTGTACTCTATCCGGTTAAAGAGCAGGCTGCAATGGCTGTGAAGGAGAGGTTGCTGGAGTTCCGCAACAGAATTCTGAATGGTGAGAGATTCAGCACCTTGGCAACAATCTACTCTCAGGACCCTGGAAGTGCAGGAAGAGGCGGCGAATTGAGAATGGCTCCTAAATCGATGTACTGGCCAGCCTTTTCAGATGCTGCAATGGCATTGAAACCGGGCCAGATTTCCCAGATAGTTGAGACTCCAGACGGATTCCACCTTATACAGATGATTGAGAAGAGCGGTGACATGTTCAATGCCCGCCACATACTTCTGAAACCTGAATATACATCAGAAGACAGGGCAAAGGCATTCAAGACATTGGACAGCCTCAAAAGCAAAATCCTTTCTGACAGCCTTACATTTGAACTTGCTGCGAGGATCCATTCTCAGGATCCAAAATCTGCTGTAAGTGGAGGTCTTATGGCAGATGAGGGAACAGGATCTATATATTTTGAGAAGGACCAGCTGAAACCTGCAGACTATGCAGTGCTGAAGGATATGCAGCCGGGAGATATCTCTGCTCCACTTGAGTCTCTTGATAACGAAGGCAGGGGAAATACTATCTACAAAATCATAAAGCTGGAGGAGATTGTACCGTCGCATACCGCAAATATAAAGGATGATTTCAATATCATACAGAATATCGCAGACAACAGGAAACAGACTGAGGCTATCGATGCCTTCATCAAAGAGAAACAGAAGAACAATCTGATTATAATTGACGATATGTTCAAGAAATGTGACTTTGAGAAGGAGGGATGGATTAAATAACTGTTATGAGGGGGAGAATTTCACTACTGCTTATCGGTTTCATGCTTCTTTCTTCAATGGTTTTCTCACAGGAGAAGAGAGAGGCAAAGGACTCCCTTATACGTCTTATAGAGGCAAGTTCTGCGCAATTGCAGGAGGTTGATGGTGTCTCTTACCGAAAAATTATAGGCCCGGCAGCACGTTTCTTCCACAACAATACATATCTTATATGCGATACTGCATTGTGGAATGTAAATACAAATGTTATAAAGGCGTTGGGCAATGTCCAGATAATTCAGGACAATACTTTTCTTGTGAGCGACAAGATTGACTATCTGGTAGACCAGAACCTGGCCCAATTCAGAGGAACTCTTGTGGAACTGTTCGATAAGGAGGGTAATGTCCTCAGAACAAATTATCTCGATTACAATACAAAAGATAGCATTGCCACATTCCATGCCGGTGGTGCCATGAGAAACAGTGACGGCAATCTCATTGAGAGCCGCAATGGTGAATACAGGGCTGCCGACAAAACCTTCTCATTCAAGGACAATGTGCAGATGTTTACCGATTCGGTCTTTATAAAATCGGTAAAAGTAGATTACAATACAGTTGAGAACAAGGCATATTTCGGCAAAGGGACAACTGCATGGCAGGAGGACAATATGCTCTTTGCCAATGCCGGAGTATTTGACAGACCCGAAAATGTTTTCCATTTTAACCGCGATAGCTATATCCTCACAAAGGAGCAGGAGTTGTGGGCAGATACGCTTTCCTATTTCAGGAATACGGGTGTTGCCAACCTTTTTGACAATATCCAGATATTGGACACTGTGCAGCAGGCCTACTGTTTTGCCGACAAGGCGGTTTACAATCCAAAACCGATGAGGGTTGAACTGACTGCAAAACCGTCGGTGGCCATGTATAGTGTGGAAAATGGTGTGAGGGATACCATGTTTCTAGCGGCAGATACCATAAATTATTATATGATAAGGTATTGCGACATCGACTCGGTTGAGGTTGCAAAAGCTGCAGAGAGGAAGAGATTGTCGGATATAGATCCTCTGAAAAAGATAGAGGAGGAGGCGGCCATAAAGAGAAAAGAGAATGAGGATGCCCTCAGGTCACCTTTTATAAATGGCCCTCTTGATAAGGATAAGCTTGCTGCCTTGAAGGAGAATGGAAAACTGCTTCCGCCAGAGATTGATGCTGAGCGTACCGTTGCAGACACATCTGCTGCACTTGCTGCTGCCGATTCGCTGGCACAACCTGCGGACCCGGTTATAGCAGCTCCCGATACCTCTTCTGTGACTTTTATAGATGCCTGGCGTAATGTGAAGGTATTCAGAAGTGATGTGCAGGCCTTGTGTGACTCTATGGTGTATACGGGTATCGATTCTATGGCACGTCTCTACATAAATCCTGTAATGTGGAATGATGTAAAGCATCAGTTTACATCCGACAGCATGCAAATTGTATTGAAAGACAATACTTTGAATAAAGCAAACCTGATAACCAACGCCTTTATCGCCTCGCAGGAAGATTCTGTGCATTTCAACCAGATAAAGGGTACGGAGATGGTTGCGTACTTCAAGGATAATGATCTCTACCGTTATGACGCATTGGGTGGTGCCTCAATGATCTTTTATGTGGAGGAGGACAGTGTCATAACAATGATGAACCAGAAGGAGGGAAAGATAATTTCGGCAAAATTGAAGGAGAGAAAAGTTGAGAGGATAAAGTATTTTGAGAATTTAAGCAATAATCTTCTGCCTACATTCGGGCTGCCGCTTGAGGAGCAGAGATTGAGAGGCTTCAACTGGAGGGGAGAGGAGAGACCTCTCTCGAGATTTGAGGTGACAGACAGAAATATAAAACACTCCAGAAGGCATGAACTGGTTTCAGAAGTATTCCCAGACTATCCTTTTGCCAAGGTGTATTTTGCATCTGCACGAGATTCAATATTGAATTATAAGGCACATTCCGACTCTTTGAGGGCTGCAAAAGAGCTGGCCCGTATAGAGGCCAAACAACGGGAGCGAGAGGCTGAGAAGCGTGATTCTCTGCTAAGATCCGCCCATCTTGCCGACAGCCTTGAAAATGCAAACCTTTTGGCCGATACAACTGCCACAGCTCTCTCTGAAGTTGCAGACTCAACTGCATCTGCCGGCACTTCAGAAATAGAGAGGAACAGGAAAATCTCTGATGAGATAGTTGCGCTTGAAGAGCAGATTGCAGCCAAAAAAATGCTAATGGATTCCAAACAGCAGGCTCTAGTGCCTAAAGAGCAGATTTTAAAACTTGAGAAAGAGGAGAGGCGACGGATCAAAAAGGAGCAGGCATTGTTGAGGAAGGAGATGAAGGGCTATAGGCGTGAACTCAAGAGGCTTGAAAAGAAGTTGGAAAGATTGGAAAAGAAAAAGGGCAGCCGTTAATGACTGCCCTTTATTTATGGATTAATAGAAATTTCTATTAATAACCAGGGTTCTGTTGAAGTTCAGGGTGAATACTTCTTTCAGTATCTGAAATAGGAAGAACCACTCTATGGTCGTCCCAAGTGATCACCTCTCTTGGAGAACCTGCAAAGTCATTCTCATCGATGCTCTGGTCTCTAACGATTGAACCGCCTTTTCTCATTACATCAAAGAATCTGTGGCCCTCGCCGATAAACTCTTTGTGGCGCTCAGTTGCAATCAAATCCAAAGTTGCAGTTACATCCTCTGCGGTGAGGTCTGCTCTCTTTCTTACAGCATTCAGATAATCGTCAGCAATATCCTGATGCCCGCCAAGTTCAAGAGCTGCCTCTGCTGCCATCAAGTAAGCATCGGTAATTCTGAACAATCTTGGGTTGTTCTGTCTGAAAGTAGTTCCACCCTCATTGCCGATGAATTTCTTAAGCCAGTAGAAACCTCTATCTTTGATAATGCCGGTTTCAGGATCATTGTATTTGATCATCTGTGCCCTTACGTCGTTTGGAGTATCTTTGAACAATTCTCTCCATTTCTTTGTAGGGATAACTGATTTACCTGCATTGCTTGCCTCAAACCAAAGGTTGTGATAGATTGTGTAGAAACCACCATCTGAGTCGATATCACCGTCGGCTGTAACAAGGAATTCCATTACAGACTCATCATCACATACTTTGCTCCAGTAGTTGAGATATTCTTCATTAGGAACCAATCTGTATGGAGATTCCTCCACTACCTCAGAACATGCCTCATAAGCAGTTTTGTAATCACCTTTATAAAGGGCAATCTTGCCTTGCAACATTTTTGCTGCCCAATAGTTGAAGTGACCATCGTTTTTGCTCTTTGAAAGAAGTCCGAGAGCTGTCTGTACATCAGACTCTGCCTGAGCATAAGTCTCAGCTACGGTATTTCTAGGCAATCTTGCCTCTGAAGGAGAAATAACAGATGTGAGGATAATTGCGCCCAAAGAGGCTCCGTTATCTTTAAGGTATGGATATCCGTAAAGTCTTGCCAAATCGAAGTAGCACAAAGATCTGATTGCATATGCCTGTCCGGTCAAATCATTTTTGAGATCCTCTTCGGCTGTTGATATTGTCTCAAGAGTATTAATGTTGGCAATGAATGTATTTGCCTTCATTATTATATTATAGTAGTTCTGCCAGAAACTGAAATAGTTTGTCTGAGTTGGCGAGAAATCCAATTGATATACTGTAGAACCTGTTCCACCCATATCCAAAGGATAAAGGTTGTCGGCTCTCATATCACCCATATAAACCATATATGTTCCATACATATTGTAGTACATCAGGTCTATGTAAAGACCATTTGCTGCAACTTTGGCGTCATCCATGGTTACCATTGCACTTTCAGCTACCACTGAGTCTGTAGGCACTTTATCAAGGAAGCCTTCGCATGAAGAGACTCCCAGCAGGAGGCCGGCAGCAATTGCTATGTTGGTTATAAATTTTTTCATACTAAAATCCGTTTTAATTTATCATAATTAATGCTTGATAGATTCATTCTTAGAAGCTTACTTCAACACCGAATGTTACAGTTCTCATAGCAGGCATTCCCAATGAGTAGAAACCGCTGTTCTGGATTTCAGGATCTACATGCAGTTTAGAGAATGTAAGCAAGTTTGCACCGGCAACATATACACGTGCACTTGTCAAGCTGAGTTTGTTTACAAATGTTCTAGGAATGTTATATGATATTGTAGCATTCTTCAATCTCAAATAATCACCTTTGTGAAGGAATCTGTCGGAATCATAGTAAGCACCTTGATTGTTGCCTGCAATACGCATCGGATATTTTGCATTTGTGTTGTTTGCAGAGTAAGAATCAATTTGTGATTTACCTATATTTCTGTGGAACTCACGGTAACCGTCGGTGTACATATCATCTGTACCATCATCCCAGATGTAGTGGCCATATTTGTATGACCATGCCATTGAGAAGTTCAAATCTTTCCATCTCAATGCTACGTTGAAACCACCGTAACCTTTTGGTAGGGCAGTTTTGCCGTCGAGGATCATAGAACCTGCATAGTTTCTGTTGGTAGGAGCATAGTTGTAACTGTCGTAAGGCATCTTTTCGCCTTCAGCAATCTTGGTGCCGTCTTTAAGAACTACATCCATATCAACTGTTTCACCTTTCTCATAGAATGAGCCCTCTGCATATAGAGGCATACCTGCTTTGATTACGTGACCGTAACCGTCGTCATAATCCTCTTTTGCATATCCTAGGTAATGACGTGAGTAGTACTGGTAGAATGCATATCCTGCTTTCCAAATGTAAGGACGTGATGTCTGGGTCTCACCTTCCTCTGAGAGAGAGAGGATCTCATTATCGATAGTTGACCAGTTGGCACCAACTGACAAATCCCAATCATCTTTTTTGAGGATATCTACATTCACCGAAATTTCCCAACCTCTGTTCTTCATTGCACCTACATTTGAAAGAGTGCTTGTGAAACCGGTTGTAGAAGGGATTTTAGCATCCAACAACAAATCAGAAGTCTCTTTTTCATAGTACTCTACAGAGACAGTGTATTTGTCAAATATTGTAGCGTCCAATGCAACGTTCCAGTTCTTGTTTTTCTCCCAAGTAAGGTCTGCGTTTGCAAGATTTGAAGGATAGCTTGCACCTTGGTCGCCATATACGCCATAATCGTAAACAGACATATAGCCGAAATAGTCAGAAGGAAGTGTTCCGCTGGTTCCATATGATCCACGGAGTTTACCATCGTTCAACCATGCGAAATCCATGAATTTCTCATTTGCGAATCTCCATGATCCGGATACTGACCAGAAGTTGCCCCAACGGGTTTCAGGAGCAAGTCTTGAAGAACCGTCGCGTCTGAATGTTCCTGTGATGTAGTATCTTGCACCAAAATCATAGCTAAGGCTTCCCAATACTGAAAGAAGGCCCTCTTCACGGCTGTATGAGTAGCTTGAGTCATACTCTGTACCAAAATAAGACTCAGTAGCACCTGCATATGAGAAGCTGGTCTTACCGGCTCTTGTCATTCTGTATTTCTCTTCCTCAGCCTCCCATGCTGCCATTGCTGAAACATGATGTTCACCCCAAGTTTTGTCGAAGTTCAACTGGGTAGAACTTACCATTCTATTGATATTTCTATGACGGTCACTCATGTAACCACCTGGCTCACCATAAGCGGTGAAGTTAGGGTGGCCATACAACCATCCGAATCTGTCATGAACATACAGCCAGTCGCTGCTTATTGTTGATTTTGCAGTGAGCCATTCAGTGAATTTCACTTCCATCCAACCTTTCAACAACAGACGGTTCTGGCGTGCGTCGTTGATCTGCATATCGTATGTAGGAACAGGGTTGACTGTACTTACTGTAGGGTTCCAGCGCTCCATATACAACTCGCCGGTCTCTCTGTAAGCATAAGGCCATCTGTCATTCAAGTATACTTTCCAGATTGTGTAAGGGTCATCTTTAGAGTGGTCTTCCTGGTGACCTTCCTGGAATGTCCAAGAGTATTGCAAGTTACCACCCAATCTGATGTATTTGTTCAGTTTTGCCTCACCGTTTACAGTTGTAGAAACCCTCTGCAAATTCTCAATTGTTGTAAGACCCTGTTGGTCTGAGTAAGCTACCGATGCGTAGATTCTGCCTTTCTCACCACCGCCTGATACGCTGTACTCATAGTTCTGGGCAATACCTTTGCGGAACAATACATCTTCCCAATCTTTGTAGATATATTTGCTCTCATCTCTTGCAGGATAATTCTGCTGTACTTTTGCATCTACATAAGCCTCAAGTGTGCCGTAGTTTTTCCATGAATTAGGATTTCTTTCTCCATAATGTGTCCATGCCAATCTGTGCAACTGCTCTGTCTCTGAATCTGATGCCAAAGGATAGTTGTCGTATGCAAAATATGATACACCCACGCTGCCTTTAAAAGTAGATGTAACTTTACCTTGCTGACCTTTTTTGGTTGTGATCAGAATAACACCATTGGATGCACGTGAACCGTAAAGTGAAGCTGCAGCAGCATCTTTCAAGATAGTGATTGACTCAATGTCTGACGGATTCAAGAATGACATTGCAGTAGTTGAAATGTTTCCTGAAGACCAGTCACCACTTGTAGCAGGAACACCGTCGATTACATACAAAGGAGCATTGCCGGCATTGAATGAACCGAAACCACGGATGCTGATATCAGCTTGGGCACCAGGCTGTCCTGATGAAGCTGCTACCTGTACGCCGGGAGCTTTACCAGACAATACAGACTCAAAGCTCATTACTGGAGCGTCTTTGAGCGCGTCATCTTTTACAACGGTTGCCGATCCTGAGTAAGATCCTTTCTTTACAGTACCGTATGCAACAACCATCACATCATCCAGTACCTCTGTGTCTGGAGGAAGAATTGCGTTTACAACGGCTTTGCCATTTACAGGAATTTCAATTGTTTTAAATCCGATAGATGAGAATACAAGGACTGCGTCATTTGGAACATTATCCAATGCATACTCTCCATTGTCATCAGAGGTGGCAATCATTTGAGTACCCTTTACAACGATACTTGCAAAAGAAACCGCACTGCCATCTTCTGCAGAACTTACCTTTCCGGTAATTCTCGATTGCGCAAACAGTAATCCGGATGTGAGCACCGCAAGCGCGAGCAGGAATAATTTTCTCATAGTTAATGAATTAGTTAAAAAATAAAGTTTTTTAGTTTAGCTTCAGTACACTATTATATTTACAGAATAAAGGCGCAACTGTAGATATATGTCTCTTGATGAATTGGGCAATTTCTTTCAAAGATAAGAAATTTTCTGCGAAACTCATGACTTTTTTAAAAATAGATTGCTACAACATGCTATTACATGGAGATTTGATAGAGAATGAGTCTCTCTTGATTGGAGAATATTGATTGTAGGGATGTGTTTAAAATATTCTGGTCGTGATAATGTCAAATTTGTGGTGAAAAAAGTGGATTTTTTCATGAAAATCCTTCTTTTTGCGATTTAAAGTGCTAAAAATGATTGAACTTTGAACCAAATTGTCCGAAAGATGATAGAATCTGTAAAAAATTGCTATCTTTGAGTTTGATTACATTTTTCCATAGGGAGAGAGCTGTTTCTACAATATTTTGCTCATATTGTGTAATAGTTTAGTAATCAGAGTACTAAGCGCTAAACGCAAAAACTAATTTCTAACTAATTTTAAAATCTATGAAGAAAACAATCTTGCTTGCGCTATTCGCACTTTGCTCAAGTGTGATGTTTGCGCAAACAACAGTTACCGGTACGGTGACTGCTGCAGATGACGGAAGTACTATCGCCTATGCAAACGTACAGGAAGAGGGTACTACCAATTTGGTTTTTACCGATGATAACGGTAAATTCTCAATCAATATTCCGTCTGACGGAAACCTTATCATTTCGTTTATGGGTTATGTAACTCAAAAAGTTCCAGTAAACGGAAAAGCTGTTATTAACGTAGTATTGGCACCAGAGGCTGTGCAATTGGACGAGACTATCGTTGTTGCTTACGGTACAGCTAAAAAAGGTACTTATACAGGTGCTGCTTCAGTTGTAAAATCTGATGCTTTGAAAAATGTTCCTACCACTTCATTCGAGAACGCATTGAACGGTAAAGTTGCAGGTTTGCAGATTACCCAATCATCAGGTCAGGCTGGTTCAACAAGCCAGATTCGTATCCGTGGTATCGGCTCAATGAACGCATCAAACGAGCCTTTGTATGTAATCGATGGCGTTCCTGTAACTTCTGGTAATACTGGTCAAATGAGCGACTATGTAGCTGGTACTTCAAACAACGTTATGAATACTTTGAACCCAAGTGATATTGAGAGTATTACTGTATTGAAAGATGCTGCTGCTTCTGCACTTTACGGTTCACGTGCTGCTAACGGTGTTATCATGGTTACCACAAAGAAAGGTAAAATGGGTAAACCAACCGTAACTTTCAAAGCATCTGTAGGTATCACTCCAGATTGGGCTACTGATAACTATGAGGTTGCAAGTACTCAGGAGAATATTGAAATGTTGTATGAGATTTTCTGGGATTACGAGAATAGAGTTAAGAAAAGAGGTGCTGCTACACAAGAGTATGTAATGAACCGTATCCATAACAAATTCACTATGCATGGTTACCTCATTATGGCAGAAGGCGATGGCCCTTACCCTAAGATTTCTGCAATTCCTATTACACAAGAGAATAAAACTATGTTGGAAACTGATGAGATGTATCAGTCAAATTCAACTAACAGAAACTACTATAAGAATACTGTAAAAAATGCAAATATCCTATATCCTAGAAATGGTTACTATGATTGGGAAGATGCATACTTCAGAACAGCTGTTTATCAAACATATGATTTGTCTGTAAGCGGTGGTACTGAGAATACTTCTTACTACTCTTCATTCGCATACACAAGCGATAAAGGTAGAATCAAAGTTAATGATTTCTCACGTTTGTCAGGTAGAGTTAATGTTAACCAGAAAGTTGGAAAACATATTGAGTTCCAAACTAGCGTAAACATTGCACACCTTAACAAATCTGGTTACAATGATACCCGTAACATGAGTACTAACTACTTCATGCAGACTCGTAACTTGTTGTGGGGCTACTACCATCCATACAGCTATATCGATGGTTCACCTTGGACTGAGCGTTATGGTTCATACGGTTACAACCAGGTGTATTATCAAAATGAGTGGGAGAATGAATCTAAGACATTCAAAGTACAGGCTAGCGAGGCTCTTACAGTACATATTCTTGATGGCTTGGATGCTAAAACTATCTTCTCTTACGATAATTCAGAGACTAAAGACCATATCTACTACAGCGCTAACCATTACAATGGTTCAAGCAACAGCGGTAGTGTAACAGAGATGAGTACTCAGTATAAGACTTTGACTTCGTCTACTACTTTGAACTATAACAAAACTTTCAAAGACAAACACACTATCGGTTTGTTGGCAGGTTTTGAGTTGGAGGACAAAGAGACTGTATACCAGAGAGCAGGTGGTTCTAACCTACCTACCAGTTCACTTCATACAGTAGCTACTGCCGGTGTTTTGGATGCAAATGCATATAGCTGGGGCAACTCAATGGTTTCTATCCTCTCTCGTGCAGAGTACAACTATGATGGAAGATACTACTTGTCAGGTTCGTACAGACGTGACGGTTCTTCAAAATTGGAGCCAGATACACGTTGGGGTAACTTCTGGTCAGTTGCAGGATCTTGGAAAATCAATAATGAGAAATTTATGAAAAATATTGATTGGATCAGCAACTTGAGAATTAGAGCTTCATATGGTGTTAACGGTACACTTCCTTCTGATAACTACGGTTGGAGATCTTTGACCGGATATTCATACAAATACAACCAGAACCCAGGTGGTGCTATATCTACAATCGTAAGTAACACTTCAAAACTTTCATGGGAGACCTCTTATACAACTAACGTTGCATTGGAGTTCGGTTTCTGGGATCAAAGATTGTATGGTACTGTTGAGTACTTCAACAGAGATTCTAAAGATTTGTTGCAGGATGTTCCAATTTCAACAATTACAGGTTTCAGCTCTATTCTTCAAAATATTGGAGAGATTAACAACAGAGGTATTGAGATTGAGTTGGGTGGTGATATCATCAGAAATAAAGATCTTACCTGGAGTGCAAGTGTAACAGCTTCTACAGCTAATTCTAAAGTTACAAAACTTTATGGTGGACAAGATATCATTTGGAGTGATCCTACAGGTGGTGATGGCAGATGTACATTCATTTATAGAGAGGGTGAATCTATGCTTGCTGTATATGGCCGTGAGTGGGCTGGTGTAAACAGCGAGAACGGTTACCAGATGTGGTATGTAAATGGTACTGCAGAGGAAGAGCAGAAATTGCTTGATAACGGTACTGCTTATGAGTACAAAGGCAGAGTTGTAGTTGAGGATGCAGACGGTGAGACTTATGCAAACCGTAAGATCATTGGTAATTTGGTTCCAAAACTCCAGGGTGGTTTCAATACAAGCTTGTCATATAGAGGACTTGATGTAAGTTTGAACTTTATCTACAAATTCGGTGATATGTATGATGGCGCAGAGGAGGATATTGATGATGACGGTTACTACTGGGAGAGAACAAGATCTAAGTATGTATATGATAACCGTTGGAAAGAGCCAGGTGATGTAACAGATACTCCTAGACTATTGGGTAGCGACCCTGAGTCAGCAATGTTGATCAGTACACGTCACATTTACAATGGAAACTTCTTGAGATTGAAAAATGTTACTGTAGGCTACAACTTCCCTAAAGCATGGGTTAACAAAGTTGGTTTGGGCTCAGCAAGAGTATACTTCAACGGTTCTAACTTGTTGACATTTGCAGCTAACAAGAAAGTAGACCCTGAGGTAAATGCATACGGAACAAGAGGATGGGAGACTCCATTTGGAAGAACCTACACATTTGGTCTAGAACTATCATTCTAATTTAAAAATACATAGACAATGAAAAAAATTAATATATTATTTGCATTAATTTGCTTATTCACATTCTCTTCTTGCGAAGAATTTTTGGATAAGGCGCCTACAAACTATGGCGATACTGCTACCGCAGTCAAAACAGCTAAAGATGCTATGAGTATGGTTAATGGTATCTTGAGCAAAATGTCAGGCGGTAGCTACCTTGGTAGAGATATGTTCCTGTATGCCGATGCAAAAGGTGGTGATATGACTATCATAAGTAACGGTAGAGGTTATGATGGCTTGTATCTTTTTAGCCATGCTACAAATTCCGGTGCATATTCTGGTTTCTGGACAACCGGTTATAACATCATTATGCAGATCAACTCCTTGTTGGCAACAATCGAAAAATTGGAGAAGGATGGCTCTACTGAGGATTTTGATAATATCAAAGGTCAGATTCTTACTTATCGTGCAATGATTTATTTCGATCTTGTACGTTTGTACGGTGAGCCTTATAATGAGGACAAATCAGCTTGGGGTGTTCCAGATGTAAAAACTGTACTTGACCCTCTAGCTCGCGTTCTTCGTGCAACTGTAGCTGAAAACTACGCAACTATCGAATCAGATTTGACAGCTGCTCAGTCTCTACTTGACAAAGATAACGCTAATGGTTATATCAACTATTACGGTAACTTGGCTATACAAGCTAGAGTTTATCTTGCAATGGAGAGATTTGATGATGCACTTGAAGTTGCAGAAGAGATCATTACAGATGGCGATTATGAACTGTACACTAATGAGAAATGGGTTCAGTCATGGTCTGAGCAATTTGGTGATGAGTCTATCTTTGAGATTTACATGCTAGACGAAGAGGGCGACCTTGGTTCATCATCTCTTGGTGGTGTTTACTCTCGTAGAAAAGACTATACTTCATCTATTGGAGGTTATTATGTAGCAAGTGATTACTTCATGAACAGACTTAAAGAGGATATGGATGATGTTAGATGGGGTATCATGACTTATGATGAGACCAGCTCAGACAGATTGGGTTGCTGCTACAAATATCTTGGTGGTGTTAAGAAAGATAGCAATGGCAAATATCCTGGTGATGGTAAAGCAAGTGCTTCTGCATGTAACATTAAGGTTATCCGTCTTTCAGAGATTTATCTGATTGCTGCTGAGGCTGCATTGCGCCAAACAACTCCGGATGCTGAGGCTGCTGCTGATTATTTGAATGAAATCCGTAAGAGATCTCCTAACTTGGAGCCTGCAACTGCAGAGACTATAACTCTTGATATGATTCTTGATGAGAGATCTAAAGAGTTGGTATGTGAGGGTCACAGATTCTGGGATTTGATCCGTAACAACAGAACTATTGAGTTTGATGATTTCTTGGGTAATGTTAACTTGACAGATAGAGATCATACTATTGATAGAACTCACCCTAAGACTATCCTTCCTATCTTCACTGCAGAGATGAATGCTAACCCTGATATTGCTACACAGCAAAATCCTGGTTACTCTAACAAATAGTAGAAAAGTATTTTTCTATAACAATTCAAGGCCGCTTTCGTAAAGAAGGCGGCCTTTTTTGTTTATAAACAAAAAAAGTCATAACTTAGTATTCGTATTAAACTTAAAAACTATTTTTATGAAAAAGTATTTAGCTGAAATGGTAGGTACAATGGTTCTTGTACTTATGGGTTGCGGTACAGCAGTAAGTTTGGGCTGTACTTCAAATGATCCTGTCTTGGCTGCTACAGTTGTAGGAACCGCATTGGCATTTGGTCTGGCAGTTGTTGCCATGGCCTATACAATTGGTGGAATCAGCGGATGTCATATCAATCCGGCCATCACTTTGGGATGTCTTTTGTCTGGAAGAATGAATGGTAAGGATGCTGCAATGTATATGATATTCCAGACTATTGGTGCAATTTTGGGTGCTGCAGTTCTTGCTTTGTGCACATCAACAAGCGGTGATGTTATTGTAGGTACAGGTGCAAATGCATGTCAGCCTGGCGTTTCTCTTGTAGGTGGCCTTATTGCTGAGATTGTATTTACTGCAATTTTTGTATTGGTAGTATTGGGTACAACAGATGAGAAGAAAGGTGCAGGCAATTTTGCTGGCCTTGCAATAGGTCTTTCACTTGTATTGGTACACCTTGTATGTATCCGCTACACCGGAACTTCTGTAAACCCTGCACGCTCAATAGGCCCTGCATTGTTTGAGGGAGGTCCTGCATTGGAGCAATTGTGGATATTCATTGTAGGCCCATTCATTGGAGCTGCAATAAGCGCAGGAATCTGGAAAGTATTGTCGAAAGAGTAAGTTGATGATATTGAAAATAAAAACAGCCCAATTATGACATGAACCCCGAAAGTTAGACAAAAAACTTTCGGGGTTTTGTTATGTCAAAAAAATTAAAGAAACATGGCTATGCAGAACGATTGAAGTATATGCATATGCTTGAGGATGGATATAGTGTAAATTATATCCATGAACA
>JAGBHM010000027.1 GCA_017935505.1 Bacteroidales bacterium
ACTCAGACGCTCAGTTCGCAGGTTCTTCATCAGTTCCTGCTCACGTTGAGATGATGGGCTTCCTTGGCATCGGTAACAACCCAATGGTAGGTGCTACTGTTGCTGTTGCTGTGGATGTTGCTACTGCATTGAGCAAATAATTGATTTAATATCAGTTGATTATATAAACCTCTCTGCCTGATGGTGGGGAGGTTTTTTTATGCCTGGATGTTTGTGGATTGGGGGATGTCTTGATGGTTAAATGAGGCGTTTTAGGCATTGGAATTGGCAAGTTGTATTGTTGTCGGGGAGATGTAAAATCTCCTGAAAATGGGGTGTTTTTGAGGGAAATTTGCGACCAATTCGCGACCACTTTTTTATATGGTCGCAAAAAGTGATATAACTGACAGAAATACAGAAAGTTGGATTAAAGAACTTAGACTATATCCGTACTTCAATTTAATCATAAAATGAGATGAAAAGAAGTACATTTTCAATCCTCTTTAGCATAAGAGAGAGTAAAGCCAGGAAAAATGGCTGTGCACCCATTGAAACAACAGTAACAATCAATGGAGAGAGAGTCACATTTTCTACAGGAAAACAAGTCCTTGTAAGCAAATGGGACAAAGTAAAACAACAAGTAAAGGGTAAGGATGAGGAAGCTAAGGCTCTGAATGCATTTTTGAAATCCGTTGTGACCAAACTCTACGATAAAGAGGTCGAGTTGAACAAAAGAGGGTTCATTGTTACAGCAGAACTTTTAAAGGATGCATACTTTGATAAGGTGGAATCCATAAAGGAGCATACCTTGATGGAAGTCTTTACAGAGCATAACAACGAACAAGAAAAGCTGTTGGGAAAAGGAGTTTCCAAAGCAACTCATTGGGTGTCTGTTTACACTCTACGGCTCATTAAGGAGTTTATGTCCCAAAAGTACAAGAGAGGGGATATATATTTGAGAGAGTTGAACATCAGCTTTATTCAGGGCTTTCATGCGTTCCTGAGAATTGATAAGGAGATGGCTCAGAATTCCTCTATCAAGCATCTAAAGCTCCTTAAAAAGGTTATAAACCTTGCTGTAGCCAATACTTATATGACCTTTAACCCATTTATGGCATATAAGGTAGAGAGGGAGCCTGTGGAGATAGATTTCTTGGATGCAGAAGAATTGCAGAAGATAATCAACTTTGACACCCCAATACCCCGATTTGAAAGGGCCAGGGATATGTTCCTCTTTGGCTGTTTTACAGGTTTAAGCTATATAGATATCAAAACCCTAACGGCAGAGCATTTTGAACGTGATCCACAAGGTAGAATCTGGATAAAGAAACACAGGGTAAAGACAGGAGTCCTTGCCAGAATCCCTTTACTCCCGATGGCAAAACTTATATTGGAAAAATACAAAGGGGGAAGCAAACTCCTTCCAATACAGGATGCTGCGGATGTAAACAAATACCTTAAGGATATTGCAATCTTGTGCGGTATAGAAAAACATCTTACCTTCCACACAAGCCGTCACACCTTTGCAAGCACAGTAACACTTGCCAATAATATTTCTCTGGAAGTTGTCTCTAAAATGCTTGGACATACCAACACTAGAATGACCAATCATTATGCAAAATTGATTGATAAATGCATTGGCGAACAGATGGATACCCTTGCAAATATCTTCTCATCTGATACAGATAATCCGGCCGTTTAAGATATGGAACTGCTCAATAAACGGGGCAGTTCCTTTCTATTTGACAGGACTATGCAAATAAATGGGTAAATTTGAGGAAACAAAAAAATTTAAGCTATGGCTGAGAAATACACTTATAAGGTAGAAGAAGCAGAACTCAAGAATATTGTATATGATTTGGGGCTCCATTATGGTCTGCAACTGTTAAATTACGGTAAGCCGGAAAATGGAGGGAAGCATTACTCTTTTGAATTTCCATTCTCTAAGGATGAGTTTTACAAGATATTTGAAGATTCACCACTTCCTCCAATAGCAGAGAACCTCCCTATAATAGATGCCATAATGTATATGACTTGCCCTTGCAGGATGAAGGAGTATATTGAGCAGAAGGCGCAGCAGTCAGATGACAGTGAAAAGGAGTTTGATGAATATGTGGAAAGGTTAAAACAGGAGTATGAGGAGGAACATGGCAGGCCAATGGATGACCAAACTTATGAGGCGCTCATAGATGACCTGACATACTTTGACTATGATGCATATGTTGAGTGCTTTTATTATGAACGTGCAAGGAAGGATTTGCTGATGCTGTATAAGGCATCCCAAGAATGGATAGAAGCAGGGGATGAGGATACTGCCATCACAATAAAGATGGGTAAATGCAAATCCGTGAAATTGGAAAATGTAAACAATTGGTTCTCAAAAGTTTTGCTGTCCAATCATTTTGATGAATACCTGAAACCAATCAAATCCAAGGAGGATGCCATAGCAGAACTGAACTCCTTGAGTTATAAAGGGGCAAAATTACCACGCCCTTTAACCAATAACTTCATATGGGGTACATACAATATAATATCCAATCATTTAAATGATGGTACAGTAACCAAGTCCTTCTGCTATCTTCTGGTGGAGCTGTTCAAAATAATGAACTATCCAAAGAGTTACATAGATAAACTTGAGAGTGACCCAGATTTCAAATACCTGAGAAGTACGATAAGCAATATCAAGAGGGATCCAGAAACGCATTTAAGGCATGTGGAAGTATCATCGTGGGGAGTTAAAAAGGCTATAGAAGAGGGCAATCCGATTGCACTAATTGGCTGTAAACTATACAGGAAGATGAAATAAGACAGAGGAATCCCATTGCGGTATAATTTGAAATTGTCCATTTTTTGCGGTTTTCAAATTATATTAAACCATTGAAAATAAGTGTGTTACATTTTGTGGCAGAAAAATGTTGTCATATATTTGCACCCAGAAACGGAGTTGATAAGGCGCCGTCAACAAAGTTTCTGAGGCAAAGGGCCTCCTCAGAAAATGGCCCATAATTATTCAAATTTTCAATAATGAAAAAATTTTTTAATATTAGTCACATTAAAGGCGTAGACCTTTCAATAGCAGAGATTATCTCAGAAATTAAAATGGCATTTAATGAGCCAAAAGCAGTATTGTTAATGACCCCAAGGGTTGACAAAGGAGAGCAACCCTACGCTTGGATTGGAATTAGGGTGGAAGAAACCCAGTTAAACATGAAACTTCAACTTAACGAAGATATTATGAAGTTCCTCATAGCCTTTCTTCAGGGCAAAGAACTTCCAGAAGTTTCAGACTTCAAAATTCCAGAGGGTATTGTGGATGCCGAGAAATGGTTGACAAACCATTATAATGAGTACGCAGTAGAAGCACAGGCTGAGAAGAAAGAGGCTTCAACTTCTGAAGGAGTTTTTTACCTGAATAAAGTGTTGGTGTTTGAAAGGGGTAAGATTACCTACCCAGGCAAACCTTACGAAAGTATTCTTAGTATGCTTGTTGGGGCGTAAAGCCTCAGAGGAAGGGGAGGGTAAAAGCCCTCTCCCTTTTTTTAACCTAAAACAGATACCTTATGCAAACTGAAAGTATCCAACTTAACAACGGTCAATACATAGGCGAAGTTCTCAAAGACATCCCCACCAATACAATCCTTGACAAGACTATCTGCGGATGTGGTGCAACAACCCTTGAGATAGCAACTCCAAGGCATTCCATAATCATTGAACCTAACCTGCCGGTAATTTTGGGCAAGCAAGACGGACATCCGGATATGTTGGGAGTATATGAAGCGGTTACCGTTCCCAAGGTGGAGGAGTATTTGCAGGAATATGCCAACAGTTATGAACCGCTTATAAATACTGAAGGGAAAATTAGGTATGAGTTGCCGAAGAAAATATATTACAAGATTATGACTACCCCTGAAGGGTTCCATAAAGTCAAGACGGCAATAAATAACAGCGGAATGAACTTGTACCAAGATTTTTTTCTATTGTTTGATGAATGTGAAAAGGCAAGTCAGGATGTTGACTATAGAAATTCCATACTCAACCCAATAGATGACTTCTTTTTGTGCAACAACAAGGCAATGGTCTCAGCAACCCCTATAATTGTGAATGACCCCCGATTTGAACAGCAGGAATTTAAGAAAATAAAGGTTGCTCCCACCTATGACTATAGGCAACCGCTTTCCCTTGTGATTACAACCAATGTGAACAACATATTGGATAATATTCTCAGGAAATTACCACAGCATTTGAAAGCCTGTATCTTTTTCAATACAACAGAGGGAATCAAAGAGGTGGTTGAGCAGATGCATTTGAAAGGACAAAGCAATATTTTTTGTGGGGCAGAGAGCAGGAGTAAACTTGTAAAGGAAAATATACAAAGTGTTTATACCAACCTTGTAAAAATAGATGGTAAGATTCAGTTGGAAAGATATAATTTCTTTACAAGCCGTTTTTTTTCTGCGGTGGATATTATCCTTGATACCCCACCCGTTGTGATTATTGTCACAGATGTTTACAAATCCATTCATTCAATCATAGACCCTTATACAGAAGCGGTGCAGATTGCAGGGCGGTTCAGGAATGGAATCCATAAACTTTACCATATAACCAACTTCAATTCTACTATAGAACCCCAGAATAAAGAGCAGATAGAGCAGTTCCTGCATGAACAGCATGAATATTATACAAAGCTTAGGGAATTGTCAGAGACCGCCACAACAGGAGGCTCAATGACGGTTGCGGACCAATCATTGACAAGGGTGGATTATGCAAAATATATCCTGCCAAACGGGGACCCCAATTTCTTTATGTATAACAATACTGTGAGAGATGAACAAGTGCGAGGATGGTATAGAACCCCCAAGCATATCATAGGGGCTTATAACCATAAGTCTTTTGCTGTAACTCCGCATTTTGTGAAGTATAAAATGTCAGATGAGGATAGGCAAAAATTGGAGGAGGTCAAAAATAAATCCCAACAGGAGGCGAACCAATTTCTGTTGGAGTTAAGAGAAAAGTTAGAAAATCCAGATAACCATTATGATGAAGAATGCAAAAAATACATAGATAAGAATTGGCCTTTGGTGGCAGAAGGGTGCAGGGAACTTGGAGTGGAGGGGATGAGGTCTCTCCCTAATTTAAAGAATTTAACAATCTTGGACAAAATCAAGAAAAGCAGGGAGGCAAAACAATATAGCCAAAACTGTGTGGTTACAGCAGTATATGATAGTTTCAAGGTTGGTGAAACTTATATGCTGAGTGAAGTAAATGAGAAATTGAAGGCCATATTTATTACAAATGGAATCAGAGTTGACAAGCGAGGAGTGGGCAAAGCTCTCAAGAAATATTTTGAGACAGAGGAGTGCTGGAGGCAGAAAAGTAAGGCTGTCCGCATCATCCGGAAAATTGGAATGGCTACTACCTAATTTATATATTCCCCTATATATAGACCCCTGAAAAAAATAGGTTGTCGGTTGCAAGTTGAAAATATAGCCCTCAAAGGGGGATTATCCCTCCAGATGTCCCCCTCCCCATTTTTTCTGAAAAATTTTCTGGAAACTCAGCCATCTTAACACATACCCAGAATAACAATCCTTTTAAAAGGTTTGCTCCAGAAAAATTCATTTCATTGGTTTAGAATACTCAGTCTGCTTCTTGAATCCCGACAAATAAAAATATCGGCCTATGAAAACGGATTTCAAAGTTGCAGAGGTGCAATTGACTTACAAGAACAGGATTCCATGCAAGGACAGACAACAGATTACAGGATCAGGAACGGCCTACCACATTGTAAAGGCACAGTTTCCCGATGAAACCATAGATTATAGGGAGAGTTTCAAGGTTATTTATATGAATAGATCAAACCATGTTTTGGGGTGCCTGACAGTATCCGAAGGTGGGCCATGCTCAACAGCCGTTGATGTGAAGCTCATTCTACAGGGTGCTTTGCTTACCAATGCAAGTGGAGTCATTCTTGCACATAACCATCCAAGTGGGAACTTGAAGCCGAGTGAACCAGACAAGATTATGACTGAAAGGATAAGAAAGGCTTTAACGGTTATGGAGGTAAATCTGTTGGACCACCTTATTGTTACAAGGGAGAGCTATTTCAGTTTTGTTGATGAAGGGGTGATGTAGAGATACATTGCCCCAATTTTTTTATAAAGTATTTTTCTGTCAATATTGATTTTTAGGAATATTTGGGGGAAATTTGTTTCAAGCAACAGCTTCAGAGTAAGAAAATATTTCCTACCTTTGTAGAGTCGCCGAAAGGTGATATACATATAAACACATAGGAAGTGTTTAGCTTAGTTCTCAGAGATAAAATCTGGTAAATTTTAGCAGGAGAATAAGCTGACTTACTCACGCATATCTATATCCATAGATATTGGCGTGGGCTGTTGCTTATTTACTGCGCAGGTTTACCAGAGCCTTTCTCTTAAATAAGTTAATAGTCCCACGCTTTCTTTTTATAAACATATACCATTTCTTGGGACACAGTGGTATCACTTTACAATAATGTGCTAATGACGATAGATTCATGAAAAGAATTATTATTACAATAGTATTTATTCTGATATCGAGCGGTGCTTTTTCTCAGAATGTATTTAGGTATAAATATTCATCATATATTGATGGATATTGGAGTGAATGGTCTGATGAATACTTTAAGTGTTTGCATATAAATAATTTTGGAACTGTTTTGACAATTTTTGGAGAACATGAGCATCCATCGGAATATTCTTGTAAAATAACTATAACTAATTTTTATATACCAAGTAAGAAAGATATGAGGAAGATCAAGAAATCTGGTAAATTTTTAGAGTATTCAGGATATGTTGAATATTATCCTTGGGAATGGGATAAATTGCGTACAGATAAAGACCGAGCTAGAGATTTTGTAAATAGAGGATTGACAAAAGTTCGTAATGAATCAAATAAGTTAAGAAAAGTTAGGGCAACAATAAGCATTCAACCATTTGATAACTATCCAAGGGTATGGAATGTGTTTTTTGATGGAGTCGGTTTTGCAATTAACCTAAAAAATTAATAGTTAAATTAAAACATAAGTGCTATGAAAAAGTTATTATTATCATTTTTTTTATTCATTGCTTTATATTTTACATCTAATGGACAAAATGGCTTGGTTTATACTCCTAGTGTGCCAAACATTACATTGCCGACAATTAATATACCAAGAGCTCCTGTTAATGAATACTATGGGATGAGCGTATCGCCATCTCGTCCTGCGCTTTCATTGATTGATCAGGAGGTTAAGATTGCACAGGCATTACTAGTTAATAGTGATAATGTTAGTTTATGTCAAGTTCAAATTAGTATTAAGTACTACTCAGATGAATCTGCCGAATATGAGGTTATTGGGATAAAACAAAACAATAGTTGGTCATCAATTAAAGGGAATTTAATATATATACCGAACTATCTTTCTCAGCCCCGTTTAACATCAGAGTTGAAATCTTTCCTTTTATCATGCAATGAATACGCAAATTTTATCACAGAATTTAATGGAGGATTATTGTTGACAGGATTGAAGTAGAATTCATTTAGAGAAACTGCATACCTAATTACTTCTAATTATAAGGTTGGATGTATATGAAAACTATTGAAGAAAAACTGAAAATCTGCAGAGGATGTAAAAACAGAATAGAGTATCATTCTGGTTTGACTTGCTCAGTTACTAACAGTAAACCAGAGTTTGATGATGAATGCCCTAATTATGAACCAGATGAAAAAGAAATAGCAAGGAATAAAAGAAGACAAGAGAAAGAAGAGGCAAATAAAACGAAGGTAAGAGGATGGTTGGTGCTTTTTCTGTGGGGTGGAGTTTTTGGGGGGGTGATATTGACTGCTGGACAAACTCTATTGCAAAGTGAAAATTTATTGTATGGAATAGTTGGATTGCTTCCCTTTACTCCAATGTTTATAATAGCAGCTATGACAATCACTGCATTTTATAGACGAAAGGACAATGCGGTTGCTTTAGCTTATACGTATATTGGAATGCATGCGTTAAGTGCAGTGCTTGCAGCAATTGTCCTAATTATTGCTAGCGATATGTTTTCTAACTCTGAAATCATTGACAATGTTTGGGATATCTTTAAATCACTTGTTTGGGCTGTAACTTGGGGGTCATTTATAAAAATGTCCGAAAGGGTTAAGAATGCCATTCCCGAAGAAACAAGAAAGTGGAGAGTTCCAGAGAAGATACTGTTGATAGTATATATATTCTTATTGGGTGGCTCAATTTGGTTGACAAGTATTGGCGTTAAACAAGCATCAGGTGTATCTGAAGTTTCTGTAGAATCAATGATTGAACAGTTGAAGTCGGAGAGCCTTCCTATTGAGGTTAGTGATGGAGTTATATTGGAATCTGTTGAGAAAAAAGATGGAAGAGTGGTATTTTCATATTCTATGAGTGAGATTGATAAAAGGGTGGTTAGTGAGGAAGATATGGAGGCGTATTTCTTGCAATTAAAATATTCAATATTGAATGTTTTGTGTCAACATCCAGAGAGTGAGCAATTAGCGGTGGCTTCTTTGACAAAAGGAGATAATATGCTTTATACATATGCAGATAAGAATGGTGAGGCAATAGGAAATATCTTGATAACTAGTGATGATTATAAGAGAGTTATCGGAAATAAAGGTGAAGATATTGTGGAAAAAAATGTTCTGTTGGAACTATTGGATGAGTATAATAAGATTATCCCTTGTGAGTATTTTGGTGGAACCGAGCTAATGTCTGTTGATTTGAATTATGATGAAAAAAATGTTGTGTATAATGTAAGGTTGCCAGAATTAAGTATGGATGAAATGTCGGCTGTTACTCAGAGTTATCTTGAGAATTATGTTTTGGAGAATTGGGGCGCAATAAAGGATTCCATGATAACCTTGGCAATGATAAATAAAATGGATATTGTATTTGTGTTCAAATCTTATTATTCTGGGACGGATTATGCAAAGGTGGCAATTACGCCAGAGCAATATTTACAATAGGATAAATGTGCGACTAATGCGAGTTATTGCAACAATATTTTTGGTGCTTATAATTCCAATTATTACAATTTGTGGTGATTGGATTGCAGATTTGATGACCGTTAGAGTGGCATCGGGCTTAAATTACTTTGCGATAAGTCTTGGCGTGTCATTGTGGTTCTTATGGTTAGGATTAAAGATTGCCGAGAAGTGTAAAGATAGGTTTGCCCATACATCCAATGTGGCGTTGATAGGGGTGTCTGTTGTGGCATTTATGGGTTATGTAGCCATTGACTTGGTTGGAAGGTTTGACTTATTTATGCGCTTGTCTGATTATTTGGGGAGTTATCTTTCTGGGATGGTGGTTTATAGATTCCCGATGTTGCTGTATGGAGTGGTGTTTATGGTGTTGGGGGTGTTATTGCATGGGAAGGATGTTGGATTGTCGGGGAGAAAAGGATGGGTTTATGGTGGAATAAGTCTGGCATTGTACTTGGCGTGCTGTGTTGGTGCAGAACTTGTCTATTATGGCTTGGATGATTTGCATGTGGGTTATGCATTGATTCATGCAGTTTCTGCTTTCCCTTTGCTTGCAATAGGATTGATTATATATGGATTGACTTATTCAAAAGAGTATACGGGAAAGGTTGCGGATTTTTTGGCTTATTTGTGCCCGAGTGCCATTTTTATTTATGTGTTGAAACTATATTCCTCTCCAATTCTTGTGCTGCTGTATCTTGTGGGGATGTGGTTTGTTTATAGGAAGTTTGCCAGAAAATGATAATTGTTAAGAGGATAATATTAACCATTGTTTTAGGATTATTGGTTCAGACAAGTTTCTGCCAAACTTTTGAACAAGTGTTTTTGGATGCAAGAGACAGACATTTAGACTTCTTTTTGTATAAGAATCATATTTATAACACTTGTTATGAAGGAGAGTGGGCTGAAATGAGAGCCGGAGAGAGAAACAGGGTTATAAAGGATAATACCATTAAAGGAAATGCCTGTCTGTTGGTGAAAAATTTTTGGGAGGAGATAGGAGAGACTGAGATTGTCAGATATTGGTTTACTGAGGATGAGGCGTATTTTGAAGGGAAGGTTTTTAAGCCTAAGGGAGGGGAGCAGACTTCAGACCATAATTATACAATAAGTTTTACTGTGGATTTGAAGAGAGACAGGATAAAATATTTGTCGGAATATATTGAAACCAATCCTTCAACAGGGAGAGGTGTGATGTCTAGTGTGAAGTTCGGATGGATAGACAACCCTTGCCGTGGAAATGATGAACGTATGGGAGATTTTTATGTGAAACCTGGAATGATTGCAGAAAAGGTAAGAGAATTGTTGAGATAAAAACAAACCCCACAATCTCATCCCGAGACTGCAAGGTTTGCCCGACTTAACCTAACTTAAAAAACTATTTCGTATAAATAACAAGGGAGGAGAGGAAAGGTTCAAGTGAGTAGAGTATTTGGAGCAAAATCTCCTATTTTGAGACTTATATGCGACCAGATATTCTAAAATCCTAGCTAGAGCCATCTGTAAGCCACAATCCCACGGTATGACCGACACAATGGGCCGTATGCTGCTCAGAGGCCTTCGCTTGAATATGGTTCGGGACGCTCAGTTCGCAGGTTCTTCATCAGTTCCTGCACACGTTGAGATGATGGGCTTCCTTGGCATCGGTAACAACCCAATGGTAGGTGCTACTGTTGCTGTTGCTGTGGATGTTGCTACTGCATTGAGCAAATAATTTCTGTCAAAGGAATTTTCTTCCCGACGATTTCTGTCGGGAAAAAGATATGGAAGGTGGTCTTGAGGCCACCTTTTTTTGTGGATTCCGTTGTAGTGCCGTTCCTGCAATTCGTTGTCCACGCTATCTCCCGTCCATTACCTGTAGGGCATGTTGGCGTGGACGATGAATTGCAGGAGACTGACGATGTCCTATAGGAACAAGAACAGGAAATGATAATTTGCATCCTGGAGTGAGTATTCCGGGAGATGCACAAGGAGAGGGATATTACACTCATTGTTGGTCTCAATAAAAAAGTATATATTTGCACTATATGAAAACTTGAAATATGGACGGTAATTTTATACTGCTGATTCTGTTTTTGGGGCAATGGTGCCTGAGTGTCCTGCTTTTTGCAGTTTTGAAGAATGCAGGATTAAATGTTTTGCTTAGTAGGGTTGCGTATAAAATTGCTTGTTTGCCGGAATATTTCAATTTGCCGGTTGCTGGTTTTTTATTTTCTTTTTTGATAGCACCGTATTATTATTTTATAATTCAGGATACCCAGACTTTTGGTGCCCCGGCATATCTTTTTTGTTTGGCAGTTTTTACACCTCTGGTAATCAGTGTCTTCTTGTTGGTTCATAAGAAAGCAAGGCAGAAACTTAAGTGCCAATCTTCTATTTATTACATGTTGCATTTTCTGTTGCAGCATGTGGTAATATATGTTATTTTATTGGTTGTCCTATCTGTCTGGCATGCAGGAAAAACATTTTATATGGAAGTTGATGGAGAATATTGGGTTGAGTGTGCATATGGATTCCAGTATTGGTGGAGTATGTTCAAGACAGATTATATGTCTGACAATACCTTTATAGCTTTTTTATTTTTCTTTCCTTTTCTTGTGACAGCCATTGGTCAGGGGATTGGAAAATTCCTAATTTTGTTGCATGAAAACAGAAGTAAATCCTAAAGATACAACTAGGGCGGAGGCATTTGAGATGTGGATAACATCCCCAATGCCAATGGTTACCCTTACCAAAACCTTTAATGTGAGCCGCCTGCTAAAAGTCAGCAAAAAGTTGGATGTTAAATTTAATGCTTTGCTTTGTTGGTGAATTGGCAAGGCTGCAACACAGCAGGGGCCGTATGCTGCTCAGAGGCCTTCGCTTGAATATGGTTCGGGACGCTCAGTTCGCAGGTTCTTCTTCAGTTCCTGCCCACGTTGAGATGATGGGCTTCCTTGGCATTGGTAACAACCCAATGGTAGGTGTTACTGTTGCTGTTGCTACCGCATTGAGCAAACAATCACACTAATTCAGAACTGTAATCCTTTGTAATTCATACAAATTTTTCTACCTTCGCCGGGATGCCTACAATTGGGCATGGGCAGATTGAATAGTCAAATTAATTATGATAATGTCAGCAAGGAAAATACTACTGTCGGTAATTCTTATATTTACATTCTTAAGTGTTGTCGCACAAAACAAATGCACTGTCTCTGGATTGGTTTCAGATAAAAATGGAGAACCTGTTTATTGTGCTTCCGTTGTCTTGTATGATGGGAATAAGGTTATAGCCGGAGGCATTACAAATGAACGGGGTGGTTTTAATTTGATATTTCCACGCTCTGCCAAGACATACAGATTGGTTGTAGAGTTCATCGGATATTCAAAAAAGGAGATGGATATTGCAGTATCTTCATCATCAGTAAATGTTGGTAAGATTCTTATAGAAGATGATGCTCAACTTTTAGGAGAAGTTGTGGTTACGGCAAAAACAGAATCACATAAAAGTTCCTTGGAACGCACAAGTATCAACGCTTCTGCAAACATGGTTTCGTCAAAGGGGTCAGCTATTGATCTGCTCACTTCAGCCTCATCTGTGACAATATTAAATGATGTCATCTCTATTAGAGGAAATTCCAATATCCTTGTTTTGATTGACGGTATTCCAACAACAGTGAGTGATCTTTCTGCTATTCCGGCAGCCAATATAAAAAGTATAGATATCATTACTAATCCAGATGCATCGTATGATGCAGGCGGTACGGGAGGTATCATAAATATTATTTCAAAGAGAGGTGGGAACAAAGGATTTAGTGGTGTGGCGGCCGTGAATTATGGCTTCAATCACTTTGTCACAGGTAATATAGCATTTAGTTATAATAGGGGAAAGAGTTCTTATCGGTTTAATTATAATACAAAATATGAAGATGATCAGCTAAACACTATCCTGAACCGTACTATTCATCAAAACAACCACCAGACTCTGCAGCAGATGAAGGCAACAAGATATACATTCAACAATAATATAGGTTTTGGAGCAGATTTCCGAATTGACAAGAGGAACACATTGAATATTGATCTTAAATGTATTCTGCCACGATTGAATGTGAATCAGAACCTTACAAATATTTTCATTGGAGCCGGTGGTCAGGAAACGGAGAACAGATATAATGATGTTACTTGGAACAGGGAAAATATTGAGGCTGCGATTGAATATAAGCATATTATAAAGCCAGAGGTCTCCAATTTTTCCATAAAGGGGTCGATATCAAAGATCTGGGGGCATAGGCCGTCGTACTACTTCCTTGAGGGTAATGAAGTGAATCGGTCGAACTCAGGCGGAAGTCCCTTTATAACATCATTGCAGGGTGATTATACTCATAAATATAAAGCCGGTACTTTGACAGCAGGTGCAAAACTTACATATCGGAGCAACGATATCTACCATCGGTTCTATTCACTTGAAAACGGAGATTGGATATATTCTGATTCGTTCAGCAATAATCTGCTTCATAAAGAAATTATTCCTGCAGCATATGTGATGTTCGCCTCTAAAATCGGCAAAAAATTTTCATATAAGGCAGGATTAAGAGGGGAGTTCAGTTCAGTTACTTTGAATAGTTCTCATGAGAGACTCCAAAAGACAAACAACGATTACATTCTTGTCCCTTCCCTTTCGGGAATATATAAAATTACAGAAAGAGATGAACTTGCATTTGCATTTTCACGACGGATAGGAAGACCAACATATCCTCAGCTCAATCCCTATATGAGCATGGTGGATGCTACCACATATGAGCAAGGCAATATGAACCTCCAGCCGGAAAAATCAAGCAAACTGGATATTAGTTACAGTCGTAGTGGAAAGGCCTTTAAACTCTTTGCAGATGCATATCTGAACCATACTGCGGATTTTATATCGCAGATAACAAAACTTCAGGACAATCTGCTTATCACAACCTATATAAACGCCGAATCCGATCTCAAGGCGGGTCTTGACTTGTCATTGGGTATCTCCCCTTGCAAGTGGATGAGTGCAACATTAAGTGCAAATACATTCTATGTGAATACGCATGGACAATTCGAAGGTGCAGACATCGACAATAAAGGCTGGTCAAACAACAGCAATATCCTATTTGATTTCGCACCAGGCAAGACGACCGACATTCAGCTCCAGTATTTTCTTACCACTCCAATGTACTATCCTCAGCTTACCACATCCCTCACCCACTATATGAATTTAGGTTTAAAGCAAAGGTTTCTTAAAGGTGTGATGAATATTTCAATTTTGCTGACAGATGTTTTCAATACATACAAATGGGAAATACATTCATATAATAAAGTGTTTGATCTGACCAATATCAGCACACGGAAAAGCCGTATGCTCTGGCTTGGAATCACCTATAATATAAACTCATTCAAACAAAAGAAGTCTCAGAAGACAAACGAAGAGAGAAGCCTGATCAGATTGGGTCTGTAGAGTTGCATTGTACCTCACAGATGCTGTACGTTGATAGGGTAGCGATTGATTAGTGATGAAAACACATATAACCAATAGGGAGATTTGGAGTATTGCGTTGCCGATTATGCTAGGCAATATGGCCCAGACCATCATTAATTTTACTGATACTGCATTTTTGGGTCATCTGGGTGTTATAGCCTTGGGGGCCTCCATGCTTGCCGGACTTTTCTATTTTGTTTTCACTACAGTGGCAGCCGGTTTTGCAATAGGAATCCAAATCATTGTGGCACGCCGTTTTGGTGAGAAAAACTACGGCAGAATAGGTGTAATCTTTGAACATGGGTCACTTTTTGTCCTGCTGTTGGGCTTGATTTTGTTCTCGATATTATATTTCTTTTCAGACCAGCTACTGCTTTGGCTCATTGATTCTCAAAATATCTACGAGGCATCCATAGATTATATAAAATACCGACAATTTGGAATTGCCTTTGTCTGCTTCAATTTCTTGTATCGGGCTCTATATGTTGGTATATCCAATACAAAGGTGATCACATATTCTACTGCAATAATGGCAGTTGTCAATATCGCACTGGATTACTGCCTGATATTTGGCAAATGCGGTTTCCCACAGATGGGTATTGGCGGTGCTGCATTGGCATCGTTGTGCGCAGAGGTCTCGGCATTCGCTTTTTTTACTCTGTATAGTTATATTACATTGAGAAACAGAGAGTTCGGAATGTTTAAGATTAATGGGCTGGAATCAGAATTGATGGGCAGAATCTTAAAGATATCCACACCCACAATGGTGCAGAAACTCTTCTCTTTCAGTGTATGGTTTATCTTTTTTGTTCTAATAGAGAAGATGGGAGAAACTGCCACCGGAATCTCATCCGTAACAAGAAGTATCTATATGATTCTGATTACCCCTTGTTTTGCATTTTCAACCACAACAAATACATTGGTAAGCCGAATTATAGGGGAGGGCCGCCTCAACCAGATTTTCCCGACAATCAATAAGGTGTTGAAGAATTGCATGTTATGCACAATCCCTATTGTGATATTTGTTGCAATCTTTCCTATGCAGATTGCCGGAATTTATACCGATGACCTGGATTTTGCCCGATTGGTTATCCCTTCGATCCTTGTCATTTGTGGCGGAACAATATTCCAAGGTATAGGCAATGGCTACTTTGAGGCGGTTTCCGGCACTGGAAATACCTCTGCTGCATTATATCTGGAGAGTGCAGTCCTGGTAGTTTATATACTTTTCATATTTGCGATGACACACCTTACAACAAGGGTTGAACTGGTCTGGACTGCAGAAATCCTATATGGAGCACTGCTCGGTATTTTATGCTTCCTCTACATGAAATTCGCCAGATGGGACAAGAAGAGAATTTGATAAGAATAAGTATTACATCATAAATAAAAAGATATCCAGTTCGTTTTACTGGATATCTTCTTTTTTATATCAAAACAAGATTACTTGTCTAGTATCAATCTTCAGCATCGACTAATACCGGTATGTAGAAGTTGTCAACTTTGATCTGGATATTTGAAGAATCATCACCACCTCCATCAACTCTGATGTAGACTTTGTTGTTAGGGTTCTTTACAAGATTCAGGAATGGACAATCCATGAAGAAACGTGTTACATCAAACAGACTATGCTCTTGTCTGTATATTGTTCCTGAAGTCTCATAGCTGCAGTTGTATGTGGTTGTATCAATGACAGTGGTGCCGCCATCAGGGTTTGTAACCTCTATAGGGTAGTGAAGCATCATTAATGTTCTGTTGCCACCCAAACCATCCTCTCCAACTGTCAGTTGCACAACAACAGCAACATTTCCATTTTCCAGATTTACAAGTTCAAACCTTACCTTCCAGCCTGTTGCCTTGTTTTTGCCGGAATCTACCTCACGGTCCGAATTCAAGCTTTTTACACATTCGCTGTTTCCAGTGACATTGATGCCGCCAGGAAGAGATATTATGCTCTGTTTGGTAGGTGTAAGTTTCTTGCCCTTGCTGTCGATATATCTGGTCCATTCCTGACGGAGTTTTTCTGCAGTAACTTTGCATCCTGCCGGTACAAACTCATAAATAGGAACGAGCCTTCCAGGAATGAAGTCACACCATTGGTGATTTATGAGAGGATCGTTAGATCTTGGATCTGCAGAGATTTCCCAAGCAGGTATTTTGTCAAGTTCACCGTTTCTGATAGCGGCACTCAAGGCCCAATCGCCACCATAAGCAATACCATTGGATTCTGTTGTTGTATTTTCGAATGAGTTGCTGGTGGTTTCAGATTCACTGTAACTTGTTTCAGCACTTGCTCCCCATCCGGATAGTTTTGAGCCAGAGCCAGAAGATTTTGAACCGGAACCAGAAGATTTTGAATCATTTTTGGAAGCCTCTTTTGCTTTATTCTGTACATCAAGTTCATACTTGTATGCACTCATCAGCTCTTTGAACTCTGCATCAGATAGTTTCTCAACTCCACCAAGTTCATCTACCAATTTGGCTATAGCAGATTTTTTGTTTTCCTCTTTTTTCTCCCCTTTTGTTCCACCGGTAGAATTATATCCGATAGATGTGGTATTTTCAAATGTGCGGGCAGTTGTGATGTTGCTTACACTTTTGATATAGCTCATATTGTAAGAGGCGCTGGCGCCGTACACTGCACCCAATATAATGTGTGTGCCGTAATTCTCAATAATGGCAGTAGGATCACTTGAATTGAGATCATTCAGGAATGTCGGACTCAATAGTTCGGTGTTCAAGTTGTTCTTGTAGTCCAGCAACAGGTCATACTCCTTGTTTTTAAGCATAGAGGTCATTTTTACGAACCTCCTGTTTTCAGACATGCTCTTTTCTGTAGATGAAGTAGTTTTGGTATCACTTGAAAAAGCAGCACCGAATCCGGAGAATGAAACTTTTACATTCAGACTTGTTTCAAGTTTTGAACTGAACTCCTTCAATGATTCGCCTGTAATGGATGATCTTTGAATGAATGGCCTTTGTTTGGTAACTTTCAGCAGCTGGAGATTATTGATCTTGTTGAGATCCAGCACTGAGTGTTTGACAGATGAAGTATCTGTATAACCGCCTGTAATGTCATAACCTTTGCCTACAACTTCTTTGATTGAGTCCAAGGTCTCAGTTGACTGAACATCATAATGGCCTGGAGTTGTGGTAACTCTAGGCTTGTTCATTGTTGTGATCTCTTCTGAATACTCACTCCAGGTCTTGGTTACAACTTTAAAGTAGAAATTGAAGCATCCTGTTATGGCCAGGTTGTTTGTACCATACAATTCATTGCCGTCGGCATTGGCCTGCACTCTGATATCCTGTATTGCCAGCCAATCCTGATGTGTATTGTCTTTAGGGTAATCAAGTGGAGATAGATTCTGGAATCCGTTTCCGCCATGATAATTGCTCTTATATATGGCAGTCTCATATTTATTGTTATTGGTTGGTGCAAAAGGAGTGGCGCTTACCTCCACATATTTATATCCACTATATGTGTTGTCTTTATTTTTAGTGCCAATGCCTTCGATGGTTCTGCCTTTTCCCACAAATACGGAGTGCTGTATCTGTTTTGTCAAACTGAGGGAATCGCGGTTCTTTTTAGAAGAATAATCTTTTTCCCACACTGCCAGTCTGATGGTGACCTTTACAGTTGCGTATCCTGTTGCAGAATTATAGGCAACACTGTTAGGAGTGGCGGTAACTTTTATAATTCTGGTACCATCGTCACCAATGTTGCCATCACCGTAGCCAGCAGGTCTTTCATTAATGACCTTAGCTCCGTCTTTATTGCCGTAAATAGTGAAAATGCGGGATATTTTTTCTATTTTGGTTGTAACTTTAGGGTCGGTTTTTACAACAGTCTTGGTAACTGTTGGCCTGGCAGATGTGCTTGCTGATGGTCTGGCCGGTCTGGTAGAAGTGCTTGCTGATGGTCTGGCAGGTCTGGTAGAACTGCTTACAGATGGCCTAGGCCTCTGATTGGTGATATATTGATTTTTGCCAACTGGTTTTGAAATTCGTCCTCCGCTTCGCAAGGTGGTAGCGGCTTTTTTAGGATCTGATGTAGCCATAATATTATTTTTTGGTGAATATATTAGAGTTAAAGCATCGCGCTCTCTACAAATTTAGCCTATATGGGATGTGATTATTTCGGATAATTGGCTGATTTGGATAAATCTAAGTATATTTACTTATGCTTTAAGTGTAATTTTTAGAGTTAATTATAAAACTTTGCAAATAAAAATCGATTATGAGCAAACTCGTTGCACTGCTACTATTATCGTTTATAGAACTCCCTCAGGAGTTGTATCTGCAAAACTGTCCAAAAGATGTTGTGGATTCGGTTTATATGGAGTGTGGAATTCAGGCAGAAGCGGAGTATGACTCTGATTCTCAGCCGGGAACTGATTATCTTATGGCAGATTGGGCATTTGGGGAAAATCTGCTCGATCTTTCCGAATATTGCATCAACAGGGCATTGTCCGGTGAATTTTATGATGAAAACCTCAAAGCAGATTGTTTGAGCTTGGCTGTGAGTATATTCAGACTTAAAGGAGAATTTACCAGGGCAATCGGATGTGCTGAGGAGTGCCTGCTCATAGACAGAAGTCAAGGAAATCCTGAGAACATAAGTTCTTCGCTTAACAATATTGCAGGCTTATATCTGATGTCAGGAAATCCTCAGGCGGCAAAGAAATATATTGATGAAGCACTGGATATTGAGAGAGGGCTCAAGAGAAGCTCTTATCTGGCAATCCGGTATGGGGTAGCCTCTGAGATATATTTGAAATTGGGCGAGTTGGAGAAGGCATTGTCATATGCAGATGAAGCATTCTCTTTGGATAGCCTCAATAACAATACAGTTAAAATGGCTGTTCGGAGAAGCCAGAAGGCTGCAGTTCTGATGGAGATGGGAAAGGATAGAGCTGCTGAATTTGAATTGGAGAAGGCTTTGCCCGTTTTTTTGGAAAAGAACAATCAGAACTCATCATCAATAACATATGTACAGCTTGGTGAGATTGCTGCAAGAAACAATAATTATAATGAGGCAGAACATTCGTTTAATGAGGCAATAAAGATATGCAAGAGTATAAATCATATCTATATGGAGTCCAGGGCCAGAAAAGGGTTGTATAATTTGTACAAGGGTACAGATAATGCCGAAGCATTGCACCAGCTTGAGGAATATGTGGAGCTCCAGAAAATTATGCATGATGAGAAGTCTACAGAACTATTGCAGTCATTTTCAGTTAAATATGATGTATTGAAAAAAGAGCAGTCAATAGCTATGCAAAAGGGAAAGATAAGATGGCAGAATACAATGTTGTCGATATTGATTGTTTTATTAATACTTATATCTGCACTTTTATATATGAGCAGGAAAGCAATAAAGGTTACAAAGCAGAAAAATGCAATTTTGGCGAAGGCAAATCTCGATAAGGACAGACTTTTTGCTATAGCGCAGTCGAATATCCCCAAGGAGGTGAAGGATGAGATCCTTTCAATAACAGGCAGTCCGATCGAAGTGCCTAAGGTGAAGATGACACCTAGAGAGCAGGAGATTGCAGGATTGTGTGCAAAGGGGTTGCTCAATAAAGAGATTGCAGAAAAACTTAATATCTCACAGCGTACAGTGGAGGTTCACAAGAACAATATCTTTAAAAAACTGGGGATAAACAATACTGTAGAACTTGTAAGATATATGCAGATAATAATGCGCGAGGGCTCCAACTTGGACGAAAAAAATCCTGACAACGCATAATGTCGTATAGCGCTTCGGGGCTTTTGCACATTTATCATAAAATCTTACCTTTGTATAAAAGGGTTAATACAAATTGAGAGAGCAATGAGGAAACTTGTAAAGATAATGGCAGCAGTGGCAGTGGTTGCATTGCTGGCCGCATCCTGCGGAGTGGTGTCGTTTACTGGCCGCAAACAGATGCTTCTTTTTTCAGACAGTGAAATCATGGCATTGTCGGACCAGTCATACTCGGAGTTTGCCAAAACAGCACCGGTGTCGTCGGATGCCGCTGCAACCAGAATGCTTAAAGGTGTGGGAGAGAAGATGGTGTATGCGCTTGAATCGTATCTGAAGAGCCATGGCCAGAGCAGTGCCCTCAGCGGACTCAAATGGGAGTTTATGCTGGTTAACTCTTCTGAAGTGAATGCTTTCTGTATGCCGTCGGGAAAGATTGTATTTTATGAAGGCATATTGAAATATGCCGATACGCCAGATTATATTGCAGTTGTGATGGGCCATGAGATGGCGCATGCCATTGCCAAACATGGAAATGAGAGAATGAGCCAGCAATCTGTAATGAACCTTTTGGGAAGTGCTGCAAGTGAGGTGATTGGGGCAAAGAAGGGTGCTGCTGCACAGAGCCTCTTCAACCTTGGATTTGGAATCGGTTCACAGGCGGGGGTGCTGTTGCCATATTCGCGAAAACATGAATATGAGGCAGACAAGATTGGCATGTATATAATGGATATTGCAGGATATGATGTGAATGCCGCTCCTGCTTTTTGGGAAAAGATGATTGAGGGGAAAACTTCTGCCAAAAGTGATTTCTTCAGCACTCATCCGAGTGATGAAAAGAGGATAGCAGCCCTTAAGGAGGCAATAAAGACGAAACCGGAGCTGTAGGATTATTACAAAAAAGAGGGCTGGCTAAAGTGTTTTTAGTCGGCCCTCTATGCATTTTATTGATGGATGTAAATTATTCAGTAACCTCCACAACCTCAGCCTCAGGAGCATTTCTCATAACAGAAGCAATGCCGTTATCTCTTGTCTTCTCTGAAGCATACATCTGGCTTGATCCGATAACCTGACCGTTTGTAGCTTTAAGGTTGAAGTGGAATTTGCCGTTAGCAGCAGTTTTTTTCTCATATCTTGCCTCTACAGGTCCGTTTTTCTTTACAGACTCAATACCGTTTAGACATGCGGCTTTTGTAGTATAACCTTCGCTGGTGAGAATAACCTGACCGTTGGTAGCTTTAAGATTGAACTGGAACTCGCCATTCTTTCTTGTTGAAATTACAAATTTTCCCATAGTTTCTATATTAATATGTGTGTTTTGATAATTTTTCTGTAAAGTTAGTATAATTCAATTAAATATGAAAAGCATAACAGCAAAATAAATTATACTTTCACTCACCCATAACTCCCTCCCACGCTGCCTTGCGGAGTGTGAAAGCTGAGTCATCCTGATCGTTTTCCCAATACATCAGCCCATAAAAACCCCTCTCCAATGCCCATTTGGCCTTGTATTCGATGCTTCGTGGATTATCGTAGTAGCAATATT
Source organism: Bacteroidales bacterium (assembly GCA_017935505.1). Lineage (GTDB taxonomy): Bacteria > Bacteroidota > Bacteroidia > Bacteroidales > UBA932 > Egerieousia. Next base: position 21,784 of record JAGBHM010000027.1, read on the forward strand.
TTGTTCCGTTTTTTGTAACGTAGGGAACATTTGCGGAGGCATCCCAGTTTTCTATTGTGTAACCGGCTCCGAGAGCTTTGATTGTCTTGTAAGTTATGGCTCCTGGGCTTGAAGAATGGGAAACTCTGCCGTAAAACGGTATGCCGAGTACGAGTTTTGAAGGTGTGGCTCCGGCATTCATGTATGCCCTGTATGTCCTGACAATATCCCAGTATGCGCTTGGACAATTTACAGCATTGTGCGGTGTGCTTCCCGAATCCATTTCGTAGGTCATCAGGTTTACAAAGTCAACTATAGGGTCGAGGGCCTTTATGTCGATATATCTAAAACCTCCTGAAACGCGCTGTTTGTCGGAGACATATCCGGCATATGTGAGGAGATAATCGCTGCCAAGTGTCTCTCTTAGCTGCTTCATCATCAGAACATGGTTATCTGTATCGTGAGCCAGATCAACAGCCTGCCCGCTCCAGTCAAGCCCCGGGAACTCCCAGTCCATATCAATGCCGTCTATACCGTATTCCTTGCAGAATTCAAGGCAGTCCTGGGCAAAGGCCTTCCTGTTCTCTTCACTTGCTGCAAGAACGGAGAACCCCTCACCCGGCACATTGTCTGAATTTCCTACCGAGTTGGAGAACGAGAGAAGCACTTTGAGTTTGGGATTTCTCTTTTTGAGGGCTACAACGCTGTCGAAACGTGATTGTGACCCCTTCAATTTGAATTTAAGATACTTGCCACCTCTTACATATATCTCTGCAAATGCATAATTTATATGTGTACATAGCTCCGGCCTGGGGAGTGTTGTACCGTAATAGGTAACATAAGCCACCACAGCCCTTCCATCCACTGCTGCTGAGGGGACATAGGGCTCTTGAGGCCCGTTGGTCTCTCCAAGATGGGAATCTTTGGAACATCCGGCCAGCAGCAAGAAGATCAGAGCAATGAGAATCTCCTTCAGTTTAAGACAGATTGTCTCGCTATTCATTATTGTTTTGCAAGTTCAAAACCGAGGGAGAGTCCGTCATATTTATCTGCCAAAGAGCTCAGAACTCCGGCATATTGGGTAATGTTTCCTGCAATGCCTGTGATGGCCTTTATTGCGGTGAGCAGTTTGTCGGCTTTAAATGTAAGTGCCATTGAAGAGCCTGTAACTGAGACTTTTGCTGTAAATTTCACTCCGAGCCTTGTTTTGAAGGTAATGGTTTTGTCTTCAGAGTTGAATGTGTAGGTTCCTTTACCTTTGATTTTGCCCATAGCGGTTGTATATGTGCCGTCCTCTGCAAAAGTGAAGATACATTTGTCGAATCCCAGTTTGTCATAAATTTTTGTAAGTGAGCCCTCTACTGTTGTAGCCATTATAGAACCTCCTGCACTCGACAGAATATTTGCATCATCATTCTCCAGTTTGCATGCGGGCGATTTGTATGCCCATGTGCCGATAACAGAAAATTCTGTGGTGAGCTTGTCACCTACAACGTTTTTTGCAATTCCTGAAAGAATTGATTTAATGTCTTGTGCTTGAACTGAAACGGATAACGAACATATCCATAGCAGTGATAGAACCAATATTTTTTTCATTATAATGAGTATTTAAAAACATCGTAAAAATAGTAATTTTTTGATATCAATACACCATTTCTGTTATATCTTTGTCTTGGGAATACCCCGAGCGAATTATTAATTTAACAACATAATATCCTAACTATGTCTGGCTTTTTTGGATGTGTATCACGCAACGAGTGTGTGAATGATGTATTTTACGGAACAGATTATCATTCCCATCTGGGCACAAAACGTGCCGGTATGGCATTCTACAACAATAATAGATTCATCCGTTCAATCCACTCTCTGGAAGATGGCTATTTCAGAAACAAATTTGAAGATGAACTCCCTAAATTCGGAGAGGCACAAATGGGTGTGGGCGTAATATCAGATTGTGAGTCACAGCCTATTACAATTACCTCACATCTCGGCAGATATGCTGTTGTAACGGTGGCCAGAATAGACAATATCGATGAGCTTGCAAATGAATTGCTCGACAAGAAAATGCACTTTGCAGAGCTGTCGGGTTCTGATATAAATGCTACAGAACTTGTTGCCATGCTTATAGGAATGGGCAATTCCATAAGGGACGGCATAGAGCTGGTGCAGAAGAAGGTGAAGGGCTCATGTTCACTGCTCGTGCTTACCGACCATGCAATATATGCTGCAAGAGACAAGTTCGGAAGAACTCCTATAACCATAGGTAAAAATGACAAGGGATATGTCTGTGCGAGCGAGAGTTCGAGTTTTGCCAATTTGGGATATGATTATGTGAGGGATCTCGGTCCGGGAGAGATTGTACAGATGAGTGCTGATGGTGTAAGAGAGGTTGCTCCAGCAGGATGCCGCAAACAGGTCTGTTCATTCCTATGGGTCTACTACGGCTACCCTTCGGCATGGTATGAGGGTATAAATGTTGAGGATTCGAGATACAACAGCGGTGCTGCGATGGCAAGGAGAGATGTTGATCTGGAGGCCGATTTTGCCGCAGGAATTCCTGATTCGGGTGTCGGACATGCCATCGGTTATTCAAATGAGAAGAGAATACCATATAAGAGACCTTTTGTTAAATATACCCCTACATGGCCGAGAAGCTTTATGCCGCAGAACCAGAAGATGAGAGATCTTGTTGCCAAAATGAAGCTGCTTCCTAATGAGAAGTTTACTAAGGATCAGAAAATCGTTTTCATGGATGATTCCATTGTTAGAGGAACACAGTTGAAAGATAATGTAGTAAAATTGTTGGATGCCGGTGTGAAGGAGATTCACATGAGGATTGCATGTCCGCCTCTGATTTTCCCTTGTAAATTTTTGAATTTTTCAACCTCGCGCAGTACATACGATTTATATGCCAGAAGGGTTATTAGAGATATGGAGGGCAAGGATAACCTTACAGATGAGATGTGCGCTGAGTATGCAAATCCCGACAGTCCTAAACATAAGGAGATGGTTGATATAATGCGTAAGCATCTGCAGCTGACATCACTCAAGTTCCAGAGACTTGATGATTTGGTTGAGGCTATTGGGCTTCCTAAATGTGATTTATGTACACATTGCTGGGATAACAGCAGCTATATGGAGTAATCCTGGCAGACTCTGGCAAAACAGAGAAAAGCTGTTTGCTCATTACTCCCCAAAGCTCGCCAGGGCCCTGTAGAGCTGCTCTATTTCTGAAGAATTGACCTCTATCCCTATTGAATCGTCTTCCTGTATTGCAAGTTGCGGTTCAATGGGGATTTTTCTGTTCACCGGCTTGCCATCCTTCCCCTTTTCCATTCTGCAGATCTCCACTAACCTGCACCCTTGAGGAAGAGTGAGCTCTCCGCACACCTTATTATGGAAATATGAGCCATATCCGGCATCAATATATATTGTAGTCCGTTGGGGTTGCTGGACATCTTCTTTAATCATAAAATCGTACAGCAGGTCATTCAGTGGTGTAACTTTCAGTATTTGAGTAAGATAATATACAAGAATACCCACTATGAGGGTTGGGAAGAAGACCTCGTAGTGCCCTGTCATTTCGCTGATAAGTATAAAGCCTGTAAGGGGTGTCCTCACAACTGCTATAAAGAAAGCACTCATGCCAATAAGCATAAAGTATCCCGACAGAGTTCCGCTTGCCGGCACTTCCGTTGAGACAGTGAGCCATGAACCTGCAATGAGAAGCTGCAGATCGTAGAAGAGTTTTCCAAGCAGGCCTCCAATTGTCATCATGGGAAGAAAAATGCCTCCCGGGTAGCCGCTCGAATGGGAGAGTATTGTGAATGCGGATACTATAATTATTATAAGTGTGAGGATGAGGATATTTATCAAAGATGTTAGGAGCGGATGTCCGGCGATGCCGGGATGGAGGTAGCTGTTTATTGTACTCTCTTTCACAAGAAATGTCTGGTCGCCTCCTATCATTCCTGTGAAGAATAGCCCTATTGTCCAAGTTACTGAGGCAAGAAGCAGATTGTGGAACAGTGCACTTCTGCCGCTTCTGGCATAGATAAGTTTTCCCTTTTCAAGCAGTGTGGAGAAGAATCGGCCCATGAGTGCAAAAAAAATTGCCATCGCAACAAAGAGGAGCATTAGCTGCCACTGGGGATTGGCCGGCATTGCAACTCCAATGCTGTCGTAGATATTTCCCGGAGTGATGAATTTTGCAATTATACTGGCTGTGCCTCCTGCTAGAAGAGTGCATATCAGGGTAGTTGTGATTGTAACTTTCTGAAGCGACTCCATAATCAGAATGGAGGAGGAGAGTGGTGCCGTAAATGCTGCGGAGACTCCGGCTCCTGCACCGGCTGCTATAAGGTGCCTGTGTTTGCCTGGTGGAAGTTTCAATACAGATGCCGTAATGTATCCGGTAAGGGAGCCCATCTGCACACTTGTGCCCTCCCTGCCCAGCGAGAGACCTGAACACAAACTGAATATACCGCCTGCAAATTTTACCAGGAGGTATGTGAATGGCTTGTCATATACTCTTCTGCCAAAGAGGAGTGCCTGAGTCTGAGGCAGTCCGCTTCCGCTTGCCTTCGGAAATCTCCTCACAATCCATCCTGTGGCCGACAGCATTATAAAAATTGTTGAAAATACGGCAAGATGGGCAATCAGCGGATTGCTATGGTTGAACAGATGTGGCCGCAGGGAGCAGATTGTGGCAACAGTATACCTGAAGGCCACACAGATGAGGCCCGACAATACTCCAACCAATATTGCGGCTATATAAATTCCTGAACCGTGTACTCTCATATGGCAAGTTTATGTATAAAAACAGAAGACCGGCTCCATAGTTCTGAAGCCGGTCCTGATTGCGTTGGAAACGCCTTTATGGAAACACAAATTATTTATTGTTTTGTGGCAAGTATACGTATGTTGAGAAGTTTTTCTGCTTCATGATGTTTTTGGCCAGTTTCTGGACATCCTTTGCAGTTATGCTCTCAATGATGTCTATTACAAACTGGTCTGCGCTTTTCGAACCTGTAAGTTCCGCTACAATGTGAGGAATTACAGATTTGTGAAGCTCCCTTCTCTCTTTGGCAAATTTGCTGAAGTAGAGTTTGATGCTATTGATGTTGTCATCTGTCGGGCCAACCTTTGCAAGTTGTTCTACAGCATCCCAAACACATCCTACGAGCTCCTCCGCCATTTGAGCATTTGTATCAAAATCGATAGTATGCTTCATATACTCAGAAGGAACAGAGAAGAACTCCTCCTCCACCATGATTGTGTAGCTGCCGCCTCTCTCTTCACGGATACTCTTGGTGTAGTATTCCCTCAAAAGGTATGTGAAGTATTTCGCGGTAATTATGTTACTGCTGTTATATTTGAATGATGTAAATATCTCAGCTTTTACACTTGCTTTGCTGCCGAGAACTTCGGCATCATGGAATCTCAAATCTTTGATGCCCTCTTTCCAGTAGAGTTTCCTGTCTGCTGTTTTTGAAGGTACAGGCAAATCTGATGAGTTCATATTTGTGATGTACTTCTCAAAATATGGCAAGAGCTCATCAAGCGACATACCATTACTCTCAAAGATGAAAGTTGTATTTGATATCTCTCCAAAATGTTTGTTGAACATTCCGTCAAGAGCCTCTTTGGTCAGTGCTTCGGCCTGCTCCTTAGTTATCCTCTCAAGCATAGGGGACTCCTTGTATGTGAGAGTTCTGCAGGTGTCGCTGAACTTTCTGCTGCCTGTCATCATAGAGGCATCCTTAACCAATCTTGCCTTATAATCGTTGAAGGCTTTAGCAGTTAATGAAGAATTGTTCACAGACAAATAGAGGGTTTTGAAAAATCTCTCTGCATCTTCTATATTGAAGCGTCCCTCCATGATATCATGCTCAGAAGTTAGTTCTCTCGACAGAAACATCTGGTTATCCGATATATATCTGTTGAAATCATTCTTATTGATACCATTTGGAGTGTAATTGGCGATACCCATGTTGAGCATGCGGGCATTCGGAAGATCCTCATCTGATACAACAGAGTACCCTCCTTTTCGGAATGAGTACATTCTCACCTCCTTGTCGGTGAGGGTTGGATTGTTTGTATAAAGAATCTTCACACCATTCTCCAGTGCAATCTCTTTTGCAGCAATCTCTTTACCAGTTGAACCATTGAATGTAACATCTTTAGCCTGTGAAGATATTGCTTTAGGGCTGAGTTTGGCATTGAATGCAAGTTCGTTCTTTGAAACATGTACATATTTTTCAAGAGGGGTATTCCTGAGCGAATCTATAATTGCATGCATCCTTTCATCACTGCTGAAAGTTTTGGTGTCGGACCCCGCAAATACGAGAACAATATTCTTGTATCCGAGATTTTTCTCCATAAACTCCTTGATATCTGCAACTGTAATCTTTTCAAGCTGTTCGCGCATAGATTTGTAGTATGCAGGGATGTCGTAAAGGGGAGTATTGCGGGTAAATGCCTCTACAGCCATATCCACATAATCCTCATTTTTGGCTTTCAGATCTTTCTTCTCCTCTTTACTAATTTTTGATCTTTTTGTGATTTTTGCATCTTTCAGTTCATCCTCTGCGAATCCATATCTGAGCATTCTCTCATATTCCATGAGGATACCGGTCATAGCCTGCTCCAGATTGTTGTTAAAAGGGAGGGCTGTAAGGCGGAAGTTTCTCCATGCATAGTATGTGTCGGCATTTGTAGGAATTACATTCTTGAACATAGGGGCAGTGCCTGAAGCATGTGCTGCACACCTTCCCGCCATCATATCTGTAATGAGATCAATAATCAGTTTCCCTTTTATAGATTCGACACTCTGCTTCTCTTCTGCATTTGGCAGTGGGTAGCGGACTACGAATCTTGCGGAGATAGCTTTCAATTCAGGGTCGAGATATCTTCCAACTACAGGCTTTCCGTCTGCAGGCATAGGATAAGACTCCCTTACAGCAGCATCTGCCTTTGCAGCGGGTATATCTGCAAAGATTCTCTTGATTCTTTGCTCAATATCCTGTGGGTCTACATCTCCAACTACTACTACAGCTTGCAGATCAGGTCTGTACCATTTTTTGTAGTAAGCGATAAGGGTATCTCTTGTAAAAGAGGTGATAATCTGTGGAAGACCTATAACCCTTCTTTTGGCAAAACGGCTGCCACTCTGTTCAAGTTCGTTTATGCCAAGGATCATACGTGTACGTGGATCATCGCCTCTACGCCACTCTTCCAATACTACACCTCTCTCTGCTTCAATCTCTTCAGGTTCACAAGAGATGAAAGAAGACCAGTCGTGGAGCATAAGAAGAACACTGTCGGTAATGGAACTTCTGAGCATCGGAACTGCCGAGATGTTGTAGACAGTTCTGTCCATTGCGGTGTAGGCATTGATGTTTGCACCAAATTTTACACCAATTTTGGCCATTGAATTCAAGAGCTCCTTACCAGGGAAGTTCTTGGTGCCGTTGAATGCCATATGCTCAAGGAAGTGGGCCAGACCGCGCTGCGAGTCGTTCTCCTGTAAAGATCCCACATTGTGGACAATATAGAATTCTGCACTTTTTGCCGGATTTGTGGCTTTACGGATATAGTATGTGAGGCCATTGTCGAGTTTTCCGGTCAGGAAATTCTTGTCAACAACAATTTTCTCAGCCCTCTCTGCAGTATTACCCTTTTCTTGCGCAGAGAGCCCGAAGGCTCCCGCACAAATAATGAAAAGAGTGACTATGTTAAAAAATTTAAGATTCATATTATTTGAATTTTATATCCATCTCATCAATGAGGTGTCCTGCATGACCATATTTCTCTATAACCCAGAGAACAAATCTTATATCCACACATACGGTTTTGAAATATTTCTCGTGGAAGTATACATCACCGCTCATGGACTCTCTGTTTCCGTCGAAAGCCAGGCCAATTATCTCTCCTTTGCCATTGATTACAGGGCTTCCTGAGTTACCACCTGTGATATCGTTGTCGGTTAAGAAGTTTACATACAACTGACCCTTTTCGCCCCATCTGCCCCAATCTTTAGAAGCTATGAGAGCTTTCATTTTATCATTCACATTAAACTCATAATTGTTTGGATCCTCCTTCTCTGTGTATCCGTTTATGGTTGTCTGGTAATGATATTCAATACCGTCAGCAGGTTTGATGCCGCCAACTGTACCAAATGTAAAGCGCATGGTTGAGTTTGCATTAGGGTACTGAGGGATGCCTCTCTCTTCTCTTGATTCATACAATGCGCGTGCATATCTGGATGTAGATTTGTTTGGACAATAACCGCATTTTTTCTCAAATCCTTCTGCCTCTTTATTGAAATTCAATATAGAGCAAGCCTGGAGATATTTGTTGAGAGGGTCGTTTGCAATCTCTTCAGCGGTACGAGGGGTTGAAAAATACTCTTCAGCCTCTTCTACAGTGCTCAGGAATGAGTTGTTGTAGATATAATCTGCAATTGCCTTACCATCTTTGTTGAATTTGTTTATCCAACTTATCATAGTGTCTGAGCAATATTTAGGATCAATATTGTTCACAAACAAATTGAGCTGTTTGCCAAAAAGTTCACGTTCTGTCTCAAGATCAAAACTCTGGAAATCCCTCTTGAGAGATGCAAGATACTTTTTCATAATAGGGTGATTCTTATCTATAGCTGCAATATTTTGTTTATTCATATCGCGCAGTACAGATAGAACACGTCTTGCATTGGTCAGCCATTCAGATGGAGAGTTGAAGACCTCTTTATACCAGGTTTTGTTCCTTACGTGCTCTTTATTCATGGTGTAAGCTTTTTCCATCTGACTGAAAAGCTCACCATGCTTTTCTTTCATATATTTTTCCTCTTCAGCCCTGATGTCGGCAACATCATAACGGCGCAGACAGATATTCTCCCATTTGGCATAATCTGCATAGTTGCTTATTGTAAAATATTTGTCGGCATAAAGAAGTCTGATTTTAGGATCGTTGTCCATATGTTTCTTCCAGACATCCAATTTGCTTCTGCGTGCAGTTACGATAATAGGATTGGTAATATTCTCTTTCTCCCTGATCTCAAAAGATGAAGCATATCTGTTTGTACGTCCAGGGTATCCCATAATCATTGAGTAATCATTAGGTTTTACACCCTTGGCGCTGATAGAAAGAGTTCTTTTTGGCTGCATAGGAATATTTTCCGGAGAGTATTCTGCCGGTTTTCCATCCGGGCCGGTATAAACTCTGTAGAGAGCAAAGTCGCCTTTATGCTGTGGCCATCCCCAGTTGTCAGTTTCACCGCCAAATGCTCCGATAGAAGCAGGTGGAGCACCTACAAGTCTGATATCGCTGAACTCTTCGTAGAAGAACATATAATATTTTACACCATTCCACATTGAGGCACATGATACCATATAATCGGTATTCTTGCTGTATCTGGTCTCTATTATACGGTATGTGCGTCTCATCATCATTCCTGTAAAACCTTGTTTTGCAAGGCTGTCCTTGATTGCTGAAACCTCATCTGTAACATCGAGAACTTTTCTCAGGAACTGTACTTTTTTACCTTTTATAGGTTTCTCATCCTTTGAGCTCATTGCCCAAAAGCCCTCTTCAAGGTAGTTGTTTTCATTTGTGCTCAAAGCGTGGATATCTCCGTATGCACAGTGGTGGTTTGTGATAAGCAGTCCATTTTTGGAAATCATACTGCCTGTACAGCCAAAGTCCAGAGAGACAATGGCATTGGCAAGGGCATCACCGGTCTGCTCATTATAAATCTCATTTGATTTGAGTTTGAAGCCTTTCTTGACCATTTGAGGGTAGATATCCTTTTCAAAATGGTGCACCATCCACATTCCCTCATCAGCTTGGGAACAAACTGGCAGCAATAGTGCGATCGCTGCCAGTATTATCATAAATCTTCTCATATAAGATTTTTAATTATAGGGTCTTGCCTTGGTTTTCAAATGACATTTTTGCCTCAACCTCCTGGGTAGTGCCATCCTTCATCATTACAGTCCATGTAGGGTTCTGGAGAACTTCCCAAATCTTGGCATCATCCAAAGTGTTTTTGTCATATGTTATCTGGAGAGCATACTCCTCGTCTGCATTCAAAAGAGTTTTGAATCCAAGTACACCTTCAGTCATTGAAAGGTAAGAGATGAGGTATGGCAGGTTGCGTGATACAATAGGTTTGTCAATTGCAGGATAAACCATCTCATATACAGCTGAATTCTCTGTGCCATATTTCTCTACAGCCTTCTTGAATGTTCTGTTTACAGCATTCATCTGGCTCTCAAGGAACTCTCTGCGGGTAATTGTATCTACTTTATCCTCAAGTTTTACAAAAGCATAATCAACTTCAATAACTCTTGAACCGCCACCGTGAACAGGCATTACAAGCTCTTTCATCTCAACCATCTCCTCAAGGAAATCTTCGTTGATCTCCTCATCAAGACCCATGTAAAGTCTTACAACGATAGGACAGTCATACTCTGTCTCAAGACCGAAATATTTTTTGCCGCTGCCTCTGAATTGAAGGCCAAGGTAGTTAGGGTCCATCTTGTCATGCATGTTCTCAGTTCTGATAGTAATGACCTTAATCAAAGAATCTTGAGCCGACGGATGGTTGATCTTGAATTTGCTAGGAACATAAATAGCCTTTTGGATAGCATCAGGAGTAGTTTCTTCTGGGTTATACCAGATATTTACTCTTGAATGTTTAACATATGTTTCTACACCATATGCTCCAGGAATCTTCTGAACCTGAGCAGAGAATGCTTTAGAACTTCCATAGCATTTTACTGAGCGCAATCCCTCAACTGTAAGTTTTTCGAGATTTGCATGTTTGCTCTCATCACCCCATCTCTCATCAATAGTAGGAAGCTCCACAGTTGTTCCCAAAAATACAGCTACAACGAAAAGAACCAAAGAGATAATGGCAGGAGCCCATCTGAGGTTTTTGTTACCGCTGAAGCTGAGTGCATTCTTGTTACAAGCAGAGATACACTCACCGCAAAGGGTACAATCAACACATTTAACCTTGTCAACAGATGCGATGTTGATAGAGTAAGGACATTTTTTAGTACAAAGTCCGCATTTGTTACACAATTCATCGTTTCTGCATACGCTCATTACAGGGAATACCTTTGATTTGCGGTAGATGATTTCAGACAAGTAGCCTGCAATACATACAACAGCCAAAGGAATTACCCAGCTGATCTGGATGCCGCAAAGTACTAGAAGAAGGTATGCTCCAAAAATACATACGAAGGTGATTGTGAATTTGAAGATGTTGCTGGCTGCTCCAAGTGGACATATATATTTGCACCAGAACATTTTTATAAAGAAGCTGCCCAAAATGCAAATTGCAATTGAAATGCAAGCCATCCAAACTGTAAGTTCACCCTGGAATCCGGTTGCAAAAGCATAGTAAGGGTCGAAGTTCTTACAGAACAGCTCGGACTCAGACATTGTCATGTAGAAAATGGTGAAAAGGAGGATATATTTTACAGCTCTCAAAGCTTTGTCAGCGATAGACTCACTTACAATCACAACCTCTTTCAAGCCCATTTTTGCACGTAGTTTACCCAAAGACTCCACAATTGTTCCAAGTGGACAGAAATATGCACAGAAGAGTCTGCTGAAGAGCACAACACCAATAGCAAGCACGAGACCCATCATAATTTGGGTAGCAGTCATGCTGCAGGCCATTGAACCCTGTACAAGGTATGTTCCGAAAGTCTGAAGACCTCCAAACGGGCAGTATGCCTCAGGGTCAAAAGTTTCATTTCCAAAAATCTTGAAAGCAAAAGCAATGATGAGCATTATAACACCCCATTGCAGAAGGTAACGTAACCAATTTTTCTTAAAATTTTTCATCTCTTTAATATTATAATTCTTGATAGTTATTTATTTCTTACCGTTAAAAATTGAATCCTACGCTTATTTTCATTGCATGACGGTTGTCTTCTACAAAGTGGTTCAGAATTTCGGTATTTGCAGAAGAAACTTCCGGCATTGTAATTCCGTTGTACATATAATCAGCTTTAATCCATAGAGACATTCCTTTGTCTGCATTCAGTGTATGGCTATATTTAATTGAGCCGCCAATATTATATCTCTCTGCAGTCTTGTAGAGGAAATCTGTCTCAACCAGATCTTTATGTACACTTATACTACCCGATTTGATAGGGTTTTTCTCAACAAGCATGCTTCCGTTTCCATCAGAAAATCCGCCCGAAATACCAATGATAAAATAACCATAATCCTTAATTGAAATACTCTTGTTTACATTTGCAAAATAGTTCCTCATGTAAATACTTTGATTGTATTCGGACGGATATAGTTTCTGAGTTTTAGTATCTTTACAAAATGCAAATCCCAAAGAAAAATCTATATTCTGGAGATGCTCATCCTTTTTGATAAAGCCATGGTAGACAGCTCCTGCGCTCTCGCTTTGTGCGACATATCTTAAAACTTTACCATATTCATTGTATTGCCACTGGTTGTTCTCACCCTCAATAGCCTCGTATACATTGCTTATATTGTACAATAGAGACTCCTTGTTGCTATAATTCAGATGGAGTGAATTTTCCATTTTTTGGCCATTGAATTTAATGATGCCATTATAGTTGTACTGCATCTCTTCTGTAACGGCATATCTTTTCTTCAATCCAAGATCCTCATATAGGTCATGATTGCTGTGCAGAGCTGTGAACTGGTTGAAGAAACTGAATTTGCCAAATTTCAATTCAGCTTGAGCAGAACCTCCAAAGGTGTTTTTAATGTACATACGCTCTTTTATCATTGTGTTGATAATGGTTGATGAGGTATACATAAAAAGACCATCCATGTAATAAAGATGAAGACCTGTAGCCTCTCCGTAATATTGGTAGTTCACATTCTCAACATTGTATTGATAATTCAGACCTAAGCCGACATTTACATGCTCAGATGCAAAGGTGTATGCAGGTGAAACATTCAAGTTAGAGAAGGTATTGCTGTTCCTTCCATCTTTTTTCTTTGCAGCAACTGCGTCTTCATAGTCGAATGTGATACCGAATGCACTCTTGTCTGAAACTTTGTATGCAATTCTCGCATTCAGTTTGTAAGACTCATTATGTACTTTTCCAGGTACATTTTCAAGCATAGGGGCAATAGTTCCGTTCTCATATACGGTACCGAGCCATGTCTGATTCTCTTTGAATGTATAGCTGTAATCAAATCTGCCGTAGAAATAGAAATTGTTCAATCTGGTATACGATTTTGTGCCCAGACCGAGAACTGTAACAGATTCTGCCTCATTGTAATTCTTGAAGCCATTGTCTTTATAATCGGCATAGCCATATACTGTTGAAATATTCTCATCGGCAACATTGAATACAAGGCCTGCGGCATTGTAGGACTGCAACCAAGGGGTCATGCTCTCAATTCTTTCAAACGAGTAATGGTTCTTCTGCGCCATTGCCTGTTTGTTGCCTGCTAATACGGCGAGGGCAACAAGCATTATTGATATATATTTTAATTTCATAATATTTATCATATTAATTCTCTGTTAAAGATGCTTTATCTCTTACATAAAAGTCGTTTGAGGAGTTGTTGGTATCTTGGTATACAATTCTGCCTCCTGCAGCAGCTGTAGCTTCCTCATCAATTTTTCTATGTACACTATATCCTTGGCCATTACCAGGTGTTCTTATGAATCCATTATCAATCTCAGGAATGAATCTCTTTGTATCGTTGTTGTTTCTGAAACACTCAACGCCATCTACAACATTATCTTTCTCCACAAACAGACAAGCTGAAAGAGCCTGGCTAGGATTTTTTGGATTTGGAGTATAAGTCTGGGCGATAAACTCCTCAATGTCTCTTCCACCTGTTGTATAGATGAATAGTGCAGGGCTGAGATTCGAAATAACATATGATTTAGACGGGCCTGTTTTCCAGAACCCTTTCAGAGGTATCACACCAGCTTCTGGAGTAGAGTGCTGTGGAGTGAGGACTGGATCGTAAAAAGTAAAGTAGCCCTGTTTGCCGAGGTTTACAGAGTTTGCTGTAATTTTGGTATGATCTATGGCATTGAGAGATATTACAGCATCTTCACCAGGTTGCAGAGGAAGATCCTTTCCAGTACCGTCGAACATCCATCCCATACCTGAATTAGGAGCACCAGGCATCAAATTACCATTCACGTCTGTAAATTCAGGGATTTTACCGGTAGTAGGAGCATTCCATGGATATGCAACACCAATACAGAGAGAGTCCAGATAAGCAACCTCTTCTGAATTGTTATACAATATTACATATACATCTTTAGCATAGTTTTTTCCGGTGCTTATATTCTGACAACCACCGTAATAGAACTCTTTGATGATGATTTGGGAACTTTTTGAATATTTCAGGTCAATTGATACATTTGCGGTATTCTCCTCTGGAGTAAGTCTAAGACCCGATTGCATTCCGTTAAAAATACTTATAGTCTTATTCTCGGTATATTTTGACTCTGAAGAGATACTATAGGTTCCAAATGCAACACGTGCCTCTGCATAACCGTTGGCATCCGCAATTACAGTGTATTCCAAGCCGGAAGTGTTGTCAAGAAGGAGAATTTTCATTCCCTCTGTAGAGAACTGCTCATAACCTTGAGGCATTTTGAGCTGAATTTTCACAAGGCCGCTTATAGCCTCATCTTTAAAATCATCTTTGCGCAACTCCTGTATGCATGAGCTGAACAGTATGAGAGATGCGATTGCTGTATATAATAAATTCTTGATTTTCATAATAATTCAATTATAGAGTTATTCTAAGCTCTGCACCAAAGTATATGCTGGTGTTTTTTCTGTCGCCCAACATATTAGGTCTTGCATTATTCTTCATTATAGGCCTTGAGTTGGTGAAGTTGTTTGCATAGAAAGATATTTTTGCAAAATCTCCAATCTCTTTTGTAACCCTGATATTTGCCATTACATAAGGATTGTATGAGTTCTTGAGGAAATTGTATGAGAAGCTAGATGTCTCTCTCATCATTCCAAGTCTGAATTTCAAATCCTCATCAGCAGTTGTATAGTAGTCACTGAATGGGTGGATATTACCATCTCTATCCATATATGCTACAGGATCTCTGTATAGAACTCTGTCGGTACCATGTTCTGCATAGTTGCCAAATATCTTGTTGCCGTTGTCATCAAGTTCATACACATCGTTCTCCTTGAACAAGCTCCAGGTTCTGTCCATCCAGATAAACTGGGTTGTGAATGAAACTACCATTCTCAACTTAGGTATATTGGTAACAAGATTTAAAGATGTTGTCAGACGGTCGCGGTTCTGGCCGTTGCTAACGTTGGCTGTTCCTTCAAAAATTGAGATATATGGGAAACGGTCCTTCGAGTTTAGAGGGTCCTGGCCACCTATATAATCATATAGCAATCCACCGGTGCTGTTAGTGGTCTTCAGGTAACTACCATTTACAATGATAGATGTATTCAGTGATTTTATTCTTCCAAAATCAACATCATACTCAATTCCCCATTTATCCTGTTTGCCACGATTGTCTGGTGTATCGCTGCCAAGGTACTCATTTACTAAAGTAGACGGAGCCTCAACATAGTTTCCGCTATCATCCTTAATCATGATCATGCCATTCTCATATTTAGGAGCGGCAGTCATAGAGGTAACAGCATTGTAATATTTGGTTGGTTGCAATGTGTACTCCATATTTTGAGAGATGGCTCTGGTGAGTTTCTCATTGAAGTATGTAATGTCAAATTTAACATCACCTATAGTCATGTTGAAACCTATCTCCATATTGCGGGTTTTTGCAAGACCGATATTGTAATCCAGCAGCTCATCTTCTATAACTGTTTGAATCAGAGAGAGCAACTCATTTGTTGAAATGTTCTTGTATTGGAACAGGGTGCGGTCGATATAGACATCGCCACCATAAAGCAGATTTAGTGAAGGGAGTTTTTCAAGAATACCCCAACCACCATGAATGGCAAAAGTGCTTACTCCGGTTCTCTTGTTATTCTTTATAATGTTGTAGCGTGCGTTAAAACGTGGATCCAATGTTGGTTTGTAATCATAATTTTTGATTGCCAATTTTGTAAAGCGCGCTCCAAGATCCAATTCCAAAGAGGTTGATGCTATGGGAATGGTTACCTCCTCCTGCAAGAATGCAGCAAAGGTATTCATGAATGGGATATCGCTGTAGTGGCGCTCCCTGAAGAATGCAGGTTGCTCTCCTATATAATAGGTACCCTTACCATTGTTGCCTTTTGAGTTGAATTCAACACCCAGAACTGTGCTGAACAAAGAGCCTTTTATCTTTTTGTTCAGGTTTGCAGATATTTTTGCATTCAGATATATAGGCTCGTCATTTATGCGTTCATCTACATAAGCCTGGCCCGAAGTGAACTGTCCGAGTGCAATACCCGGAGTCATTGTACTTGTGGTAGGGATGATGTTGTTTGCAACAAGAGAGTAATTTCTGATATTGTCTATACTGTATCTTCCCGACAAATTATAGCTTAAAGCGGAGATCCATTTTTTGTTGATCATCCATTTACCATAGATTGAGAGGCCGATTTCGTTATTGCGTGTGGTAGAGAAATCCTCTTTTCCGGCATCAGGATCAGACTCGGCAGTATTGAACATGAAGTTACCTGTAAGTCTGGCGTTGAAACGGAATGGTTTGCGGTCGTTATTGAATGTGTTTGAGTATGTCAAACCAAAATTCAGACGGTCGAATGTATTTACAGGAGATCTTCTGTCTGTTGCTGCATTAGCATAATCGGCATCAACATTGAGATAACCGTTATCTTTGCCTAATGAGAATCCTTTGTTTGCAGAGAATGCCTTTGTGCTTGGATCTACTTTAAAACTTATTTCAAAAGGAGTCCGTCCAGCTTTTGTATTTACAAGTACCGCACCGGCAGTGATATCTCCATACTCTGCAGATGCAACACCTTTAATAACCTCTACCGACTCAATATTATCTGTAGAGTACTGTCTGTAGTCGATTGTAGGAAGTGTATTCATTACACTACCGGTGCCATTGTACATGCTGGCATCGTTGCTTATCTGTGAGCCATTGATCAGGAATCCGGTTCCGCGGTAGTTGTTCACATCGCTAAATCCACGGATTGAGATATTGTTCTTTTGTGTAATGGATGGGTTGGTTGTAACGCCTCCTGGAAGAAGCTGCATGATGTCAGCTACACTTGATGCCTGTAGGTGGGAGATGGCTGCCTTTCCTATTTTATTGGAAGAGTTGATGCTCTCTCCGGCTTGCGCTGTTACTACAACTTCGCTTAATTTGAGGTTGTCCTCCATCATCAGTATCTTGAATTTCGGAACTTTTTTGGATACAGTGATTGGAACTTCATAATCTACGTAACCCAAAGCAAAAGCCTGTAGAGTGTATTTGCCTTCGATTACTCCATTGATTTTAAATTCACCTTCGTCATTGGTGAAAGCCCATTGTCCTAATTCCTTTATTACTATTTGTGCATAAGGAATCGGTTCTCCAGTCTCTTTGAGAACAACAGTTCCCTCAATACTGTAGATGTTGCTGTCTTGTGCGAATACAGAGAATATGCACGCAAAAAACAGCATTAGTGTTGAACAGAATTTCTTCATAGACTGTCAGTTTTTGTTATTAGATTTAAGTGTCTTTTTAGGGTTGGTTTTAAGTTGCAACAAATATAAACGGACAAGCTATGCCAAAAATTGCCACGATAAACCACTAGAAATCTTTATAATTTCATTCCGGAGTATTGCATTCCATTTCGTGCCATTTTGATTCATTTGCCCCATTGTGGGTATTGTAATACTATATTCGACTTGCTTTTTTGTGGAAGAATAGATAGTTTTGGACTTGAATTGAAAAACAACAGGTGATGGACGAACTGAAGATTATAGAAAATCTCAAAAAGGACATAAAACTTAAAATAGGACGTTCTCTGGATGCTCCTGCTGATTTTGATTTTCTCTCCATGCAGATAAAGATGGAACTGCATGAGTATATCAGCCCCACAACGCTCAAGCGCTTCTTTAACTATATAACCAGTGATGTGAAACCGAGGGTTTCAACTATGTCTCTGCTCGCAAGGTTTGTTGGCGCTGCCGGATGGCAGGATTACTGCAATGAATTCTACGACTCCCAACTCGGGTCCAAACAGGGCGAGGAGGTGGATGAGAAGGAATCTGTCGGGGCAAAAAATGAAATGGCAAAGGGAAGCGCTCCTTCTGAAGAGTTGGGTGGCTTTACCGATATAAAGGAGTTCCATACATCGGCTGATGGATACAGTGCAATTTATAAAGCCAAAAGACATGGCAGATGGCATGCCCTCAAAACACTGAGAAAGGAATTCAAAGGTGACAAGGTTTATATGGACCTTCTGTATAATGAATTCAACAATGTTTATTTGAGGACACATCCTAATCTTGTCAGGAGCGTGGGATATGAGATTGTGGGAGATTTGGGCGAGTGCATAATTATGGAGTATGTTGAGGGGGAGAATATAATAGATTATACAAAGAACAACGGATTGGGCAGTGAGCAGGTTTTATCTCTTGTGAAAGAGCTGGCCGTTGTAATTGATTTTATACATGAGAACGGATTGGTCCATAATAATATCAAGTCTGAGAATGTCCTTATCACTTATGATGGCGGATATGTCAAATTGATGGATTTTGCCAAGAGTTCCGCCAATTTCTATGTAAAATATAAAGAGTATCCCGATTTGGGAGCTTTTGTTGAACTTGTCAAGGAGATCAGTTCCATTTTGCCTGCGGGTTTGCCAAGACTCAAGCAGATGCTCAGACGCTATGAGGAGGCCAAAAAGGCACAGGAAATCATCAAGGCATCTGAACTTGTTGAGATTTTGAGGGAGAAGGTCAACTTTTTGCCTCTGATATTCTCTGTGGCAGTTGTCTTTTCCGCCCTTATGGGCTCTATCCTTACATATCAGATTTCAGGCAATAGCGGATATGGCAAGCATGTATATATCGACAGCGTGCATGTTGACGGCAAGTATGTGAGTGACGTCTCGTCTGCCATTGTGATTTTTGACACCATATCCAAAATTGTTGAGGATCATGCTTTGAAGGTGAGCAAGAACCTCTATAAAAGGGTAGATACAATTTCCGACAGGACTGAAAGGTTTGTCGAGTATTCAAAAGCATACAGGTCTCTTGTGAAGAACAAGGCGGTTTATCCGGTGAAAGTCCTCAATAAGTATCTGCCGAAAGATTGTCCTGAGTACAATCTGTACAAATCTACGCTGGTGCAGATGACTGAGGATGTTTATTCAAAATTCTACCATTCCAAAGTGGATTCATTGCGTAATACCAAGTGAAATATTTTGGAAATTAAATAATTAGTGCTACCTTTGCAACCCCGCAAAATATGCGAGGAGCTGTAACCAATTGAATTACAATATTTTTGCAGAATTGTTGGCAATGCAGCTATGTTTAATTTTAAAACACTAATTAAAACCAATGCCTGGATTAATTGGAAAAAAAATCGGAATGACTTCCGTTTTCGATGCAAATGGTAAAAATATACCATGCACCGTTATTGAAGCTGGTCCGTGTGTTGTTACGCAGATTCGTACAGAAGAAGTTGATGGTTATGCCGCTGTACAGCTTGCCTATGACGAGAAAAAAGAAAAACACACCAGCGCCCCTATGTTGGGTCACTTTAAAAAGGCAAATACCACACCTAAACGCAAACTTGTTGAGTTTGAGAATGATTTCGACAAAGAGTTGCAGTTAGGCGATCAAATCACCGTTTCTGATATCTTCACAGAGGATGAGGAGACTTGGGTAGATGTTACCGGTATATCAAAAGGTAAAGGCTTCCAAGGTGTTGTAAAACGTCACGGCTTTGCCGGTGTAGGCGGACAGACACATGGTCAGCACAACAGACTTCGTGCACCAGGATCACTAGGTGCATCATCTTGGCCTTCAAGAGTATTCAAAGGTATGAGAATGGCCGGCCGTACAGGTGGCGACAGAGTTAAAATTCTGAACCTTAAAGTTATCAAAGTTATCCCTGAGAACAACCTTATTCTTGTTAAAGGTTCTATCCCAGGAGCTAAAGGTTCTTATGTAATTGTGGAGGAATAAGCGTCTATGGAATTAGCAGTATTAAAAATTGACGGTACAGAGTCAGGAAAGAGAGTGACTTTGAATGAGGCGATTTTTGGCATAGAGCCTAACGATCACGCCATTTACTTAGACGTTAAACAGTACCTAGCAAACCAACGTCAGGGAACTCACAAAACCAAAGATCGTTCAGAGGTAGCATACAGCACCAAGAAGATCGTTAGACAAAAAGGTTCAGGCGGTGCACGTCATGGTAGCATCAAATCAAACATTTTTGTTGGTGGTGGCCGTGCATTTGGTCCAAAACCAAGGGACTACGGTTTCAAATTGAATAAGAAGCTCAAACAATTGGCACGTTTCTCAGCTCTTAGCTACAAGGCTAAAGGTGAGGCTATCACAATGGTAGAGCCATTTGTAATGGAAGCTCCTAAAACAAAAGAGTTCATTTCTATCCTTAACAACATCAAGTCAAACGATAGAAAAGTTCTGTTTGTTCTTCCTGAGAATTCAAATAATATTTACTTATCATCACGTAACCTTGAGAACGTTAAAGTAACTACTATCAACGAGATCAACACTTACGATATCGTAAATGCTACAAAACTTGTTCTTGTTGACGGTGTTCAGGACGCTATCAGAGTTCGTTAATAAAACCGAATAACGATGGGAATTTTAATTAAGCCTCTAGTAACTGAGAAGATGACGATTCTGGGCGAGAAATTGAATCGTTACGGTTTCGTAGTTGACCGCAGCGCAAACAAGATTGAGATTAAAGCTGCAGTTGAGCAAATGTATGGTGTTACTGTAAAAGATGTAAATACAGTAAACTACCACGGAAAGAAGAAAAGCCGCTATACTAAAGCGGGTTTATTGTCAGGCCGCGCAAATCACTATAAGAAGGCATTTGTAACTTTGGCCGGTGAAGATAAGATTGATTTCTACAGCAACATTTAAGAGATGGCAGTACGTAAATTTAAACCGGTTACACCCGGTCAAAGAAATAAAGTAATCAGCGCGTTTGACGAAATCACATGCACAACTCCGGAGAAATCATTGTTGAAACCTCTTCGCAAGACAGGTGGTCGTAACAACTCTGGAAAAATGACTATGCGCTATATTGGTGGCGGACACAAAAAAATGTATCGTGTTATCGATTTCTTGAGAAATAAAGATAACTACACCGCTACTGTTAAGACTATTGAGTATGATCCAAACCGCAGTGCAAGAATTGCATTGGTGGTTTACGGAGATGGCGAGAAACGCTATATCATTGCCCCTAAAGGCATTAAAGTAGGACAAGTAATTGCTTCAGGCTCAGGCGTAGCTCCTGAGGTTGGTAATACTTTACCTCTAGCAGAAATTCCTCTTGGAACAGATGTACACAACATTGAGCTTATCCCTGGTCAGGGTGCAGCTATGGCACGTTCTGCAGGATGCTATGCACAGCTTACTGCAAGAGAGGGTAACCATGCAATCTTGAGATTGCCTTCTGGCGAGACAAGAATGGTATTGGTTAGCTGTCGTGCTACTGTTGGTGTTGTATCTAACCCAGATCACAACTTAGAGTCTCACGGTAAAGCCGGCCGCAAACGTTGGTTGGGTCGCAGACCTCGCGTTCGTGGTGTTGTAATGAACCCAGTTGATCACCCTATGGGTGGTGGTGAAGGACGTGCCTCTGGAGGACATCCTCGTTCAAGAAAAGGTTTGCCAGCTAAGGGATACAAGACAAGAAACCCTAAGAAGACTACTAAGAAGTTTATTATTGAAAGAAGAAGTAAATAGGAATTAAACTGAAGTAGAATTATGAGTCGTTCGATAAAAAAAGGCCCTTATATTGAGGCAAGCCTAGAGAAAAAGATCCTTGCCATGAATGAAACAGGCAAGAAAGATGTAGTGAAAACCTGGTCAAGAGCCAGTATGATTTCGCCAGACTTTGTTGGTCATACTATAGCTGTTCATAACGGAAACAAGTTTATTCCTGTTTATGTTACTGAGAATATGGTAGGTCACAAGCTCGGAGAATTTGCACCGACTAGAACCTTTAAAGGTCACTCGGGTAATCGTTAATAAATAATGAAATACAGATTACAGTAAAATGGGAGCTCGTAAAAAATTAATGGCCGAGAGGCTTAAAGAGATAAAAAAACAGACAGCTATTGCAAAGCTGAATGATGTTCCTACCTCTCCTCGTAAGATGCGCTTGGTTGCTGACATCATCAGAGGCGTTGAGGTTAATCGCGCTTTGGATATTCTGAAATATTCAAATAAAGAGGCTTCAGTTCGTTTGGAAAAACTTCTCCGTTCAGCTATCGCTAACTGGGAGGCAAAGAATGAGGCTGACAGAAAAGAGTTGGAAAACGGTAATGTATGCGTTCAGACCATTATGGTAGGTCAGGGCCGTTCTCTCAAGAGAATCAGAACTGCTCCTCAAGGTCGTGCTGCAAGAATCCGCAAACGTTCTAACCATGTAACTATAATTGTAGGCACTAAAGCCGCTAAAAAAGAGGAGGCTAAATAATGGGACAGAAAACTAATCCTATAAGCAACAGACTTGGAATCATCCGTGGATGGGATTCTAACTGGTATGGCGGAAAAGATTACGCTGCAAAGATTTTGGAAGATACCAAAATCCGTGAGTATCTTAACGCTCGTCTGGCTAAAGCCAGCCTCTCTAAAATAGTTATTGAGAGAACTTTGAAATTGATCACCGTTACTATTCACACTGCAAGACCTGGTGTTATCATCGGTAAAGGCGGTCAGGAGGTAGACAAACTTAAAGAGGAGTTGAAGAAGATCTCAAACAAAGAGGTTCAGATCAACATCTTTGAGGTAAAACGTCCTGAGATTGATGCCAATATCATTGCTAACAACATTGCAAGACAGGTTGAGGGCCGTGTTTCTTACCGTAGAGCAATCAAAATGGCTATCGCTACTACTATGAGAATGGGTGCTGAGGGTATCAAAGTACTTATCAGCGGTCGTCTTGGTGGTGCTGAGATGGCTCGTGCAGAGCTTTACAAAGAGGGCCGTACTCCTCTTCATACATTCCGTGCAGATATCGACTATGCATTGGCTGAGGCTAATACCAAAGTTGGTGTATTGGGTATCAAAGTATGGGTTTGCAATGGCGAGGTTTATGGTAAGAGAGACCTTACTCCTAACGCAGGTGTAAGCGCAAATGCTTCAGCTGGACAAGGCAGAGGCGGTGAGCGCAGAGGTGGCCGTGGTGACCGCAAAAACGATCGCAGAGGCAACCGTCGCCAGAAATCAAACAGAGAAGAGTAATCCTTGAGGATTTCAGATACTTTGTAAAGGAGCAGCTTTAAGGGCTGCTCTTTTTTTATATTTTATTATTAAATTTGCATTTGTCATTTAAAATATAACATATGAAAAAGCATTTGTTCTTCCCTGCGCTTGTGTGCGCACTATTTTCGTTTGTATTCAGCATGTGCTGCCCACAGCAATCTGCAGATGTCACTTTTGAGAGAGTTACACCGGAGAGTGTTGGCATGAATTCTGAAAAATTGGCCAAGGCCGATGAGATTATCAATGCATCAATTGCAAACAAAGAGATTCCCGGAGCAGTGTTGGCTGTAGTGAAAAACAGTAAACTGGCATATCTTAAAGCATACGGCAACAAGAGTGTATATCCAGATACAGTTGCCATGACCGAGAATACCGTTTTCGACCTTGCATCATGCAGTAAAGTTGTGGGAACCGCAATGTCAATGGCTCACCTTATGGAGAGAGGAGGGTTCAGACTTACCGACAAAGTGAGCATGTATATCCCAGGTTTCCAGCCATGGACAGATCCTGAGACCGGAAAGACAACCGATATACGTATAATAGATCTTCTAACCCATTCATCGGGACTTCCTCCTTATGTATCTCCTGAGGTCGTAATTAAAAAATGCGGTGTTGCAGATCCTGATTCGTTGATGGCACATATCTGCACCATGAAGAGGGATTATGCCCCTACAACAACTTTCCAATACAGCTGCCTCAACTTTATAACATTGCAGAATGTATTGCAGAACATTACAGGCAAGAGCATAAGCGAGTATGCACAGGAGAATATTTTTGATGTATTGGGAATGAAGCATACCACATATAATCCAAAAAAAGAGAACAAGGCTGAGATTATGGCATTGGTTGCCCCTACAGAGAAACAGCCTGACGGCTCAGTGCTTTGTGGTGAGGTACATGATCCTCTTGCAAGGGTTATGAACCATGGCAATTCAGGTAATGCAGGTGTATTCTCAAATGCGGAGGATCTGGCTCTTCTTGCTGCAGCCCTCATGAATGACGGAGAGATCAATGGCAAACATGTATTGGGCAAACTTACCGTAGAGGCAATGACAAGAGTGCCTGCAGATTTGAGACATATCGGCTGCTCATTGGGATGGCACAATTTTACCCCTTATTCTTCAAATAACGGCCATATGTTCCATCCTGAGCGTACATTCGGCCATACAGGTTATACAGGAACATCATTCGTTGTAGACCCTGTATCAAAGACTGCCGTTATCCTTTTGACTCATAGGGTTCATCCTGAGGATAAAGGTGGCGTTGTAAGATTGAGGGCACAAATCGCAAATGTGGTTGCTGGTGCTGTAGAGGAGTAGATATCTTTACAATAGTATAAAAAGGGATGACTGGTTTTATTGCCGGCCATCCCTTTTCTTTTTGCATTAGAATGAGTCTATTCCAGATTTTTTCTCACACCGTCGAGGAAAATCTTCATCTTTGCACTCTCTTTTTTACTTACTATTTCCGACAGCTGGGTGAGCTCATTTATAATTTTCTCCAACTGCCCTGGTGTATTAGGATTGAAGAGAATCTCTGTAAGCAGATAATCATCTTCGGAGAGAAGACCTCTGGCTATTGCCATATGCTTCTTGAATGTGGTTCCGGGGGCATCCTGATGCTTCATGATGGAGCCGAATACAAGTGTTGAGGCAAACGGAATGGAGAGTGAATATGCCACCACTTCATCGTGCCCCTCGAATGTATATTCACAAATATTGAGTTTTAGTGAGCTGAAGAGGTCTTTGAAAAATATTTTTCCAAGGTAGTCAGACTCCTTTATCAATATTGCATTCTCGGTCTGCAGATTGCCCAGGTTGGCAAATGTCGGTCCGAACATCGGGTGAGTTGAGACAAATCTGAAACCACACTGCTGATAAAACTCCTTCAGACCGGTTTTCACAGAGGCAATGTCGGCAAGGATACAATCTTTATTTATATGTGGAATCACATCCTTGAAGGCTTGGATTGTGTAATTTAAAGTGACACAATTCAATACAAGTTCTGGAGAAAATTCATCCACTTCATCATAACTTTTGAATCTCAATGCATTGTAGATGAAACGCATCCTCTTCGGATCAGACTCGAAAACCGCCACATCGTGGTTGAAGCTGAGCAGGTCTGTAAAGAATGACCCCATTTTGCCGGCTCCCAATATTAAAATTCTCATTACTTATTCAAATTTGTATCCTAAAAATCATTTCATAATCTCCATCTGCACCTTTACAGACTCCTCGTGGATGGCCTTCATTATCTCTGTAACAAAGTCTCCGCTCAGGTTGAGGGCCTCTCCCTGTTTTGCCCTGTT
The DNA here is from genome assembly GCA_017935505.1 of Bacteroidales bacterium. Lineage (GTDB taxonomy): Bacteria > Bacteroidota > Bacteroidia > Bacteroidales > UBA932 > Egerieousia. The sequence goes on from JAGBHM010000027.1 coordinate 47,465, forward strand.
CTCAAGAATATCGTTGTATCGTCCGGATTGGAGGATAGGCATATTATGCTCTTTCTTGTAAATACCTATCTCTTTTGAGATTCTCATACGTTTAGCCAAAATTGTGAGAAGTTTCTCATCAATTTCATCAATCTGTTTTCTCAGGATATTGATATTTTCTGTAGTCTGGCCGTTTTCTCTGATGACAAGCATGTTCAATGTATAATCAAGTACATCTGGGGTTATCTGTTGTGCAGCATCGCTGAGCGCGCAGTCGGGATTGCAGTGCGATTCTATTATGAGACCTTCGAATTTAAGGTCGAGAGCCTGCTGTGCAATAGGGGCAACCAACTCCCTCTTGCCGCCTATATGGCTTGGGTCGCAGAATACTGTGATGTTCGGATATCTTCTCTTCAATTCAATTGGAATATGCCACAACGGAAGGTTTCTGTAGAGTTTCTTCTCGTATGAACTGAATCCTCTGTGGATTACACCAAGATTTGTTATGCCGGCTCTGTACATGCGCTCGATTGCTCCAATCCAGAGCTCAAGGTCAGGGTTGACAGGGTTTTTGATCAGCACAGGAATATCGGTACCTTTGAGCGCATCTGCGAGCTCCTGCATTGCAAATGGATTTGCTACAGTCCTTGCTCCAATCCATAATATGTCAATACCCGCTTTTATCGCTTCAAATACATGATATGGAGTGGCAACCTCTGTTGCTGTGAGCATTCCGGTGGTCTGTTTAACCTCTTTCAACCATGGCAGCCCGACAGCTCCTACACCCTCAAAACCACCAGGTTTGGTGCGTGGTTTCCAGATTCCGGCCCTGAATATCTTTATTCCTTTTGCCGCCAGACTTGCTGCTGTTTCCAAAACCTGTTCGCGGCTCTCTGCACTGCATGGACCGGCAATTACAATAGGTCTTTTGCTATCGATGCCGTTTATCTTTATTTGATCGATTTCCATTTTCATATCTGATGATTTTTATTGTCTATTTTCTGTTTTTCTCTTTTGTGTAGGTTTTACAGGGCGGCCTTTATTCTCTTCAAGGCCTCTTCGAGTTGCGGCTCTTTGCAGCACAAAGAGATCCTCACATAGTTCTCTCCCTGGCTTCCGAATATGAATCCGGGTGTGATGAATACCTTTGCTTTGTAGAGTACATCATCGCACAACTCTTTTGCATTGCCCTTCACTTTGCCCCAAAGGAACATGCCTACCTGCTCTTTTCTGGCGTCGGCCCCTATTGTCTCCATAATCTGATGGGCAAGGGCGCGTCTGCCTGAGTATACGGCATTCATCTTGTCATACCAGCTGCGCTCTGCCTTGAGGGCCTCCACGGCGGCAAGCTGCATAGGACGGAACATTCCCGAGTCCATATTGCTCTTCACCCGCAGAATCCACTGCATAAATATGCTGTTTGTTGCAACCATTCCTATACGCCATCCCGGCATATTTGATGATTTGCTGAGAGAGTTCAGCTCAATACATATATCTTTTGCTCCCGGTATGCTCAGAATGCTCAGAGGCTTCTCTGTGAGGATGAAGCTGTATGGATTGTCGTGGCATATTACAATATTGTGTTTCTTGCCAAAGGCAACAAGCTTTTCAAAAAGTTCTGTGGAACCATTTGCTCCGGTAGGCATATTAGGGTAGTTGCACCACATCAGCTTTATGCTCTTAAGGTCAATCTCCCCCTTTGCATCAGCCTCTTCAAGAGCTCGGAAATCTGGGTGCCAACCATTCTCTTCTGTGAGGTTGTAGTTGTATATTCTGGCTCCTGCCAGTTTTGATACTGATGTATATGTAGGATATCCCGGGTTAGGGACAAGGACACCGTCTCCTTCATTGATGAAGGCGAGCGTGATGTGCATTATGCCCTCTTTGCTTCCTATGAGCGGAAGTATCTCATTTGTCGGGTTCAGCTCCACTCCATACCATTTTTTATACCAGTTGGCAAACTCCTCCCTAAGTTCTGCAATGCCCACATACGGCTGGTAGCCGTGGATGTCTGGTCTGACTGCATTTGAGGTCAGGGCCTCTATTGTCTTTTCAGAAGGGGGTAAATCTGGACTTCCTATTCCAAGGTTTATGACATTTTCCCCATTAGCATTCATCTGTGCAATCTCCTTCAACTTTACAGAGAAGTAGTACTCCTGCACATTGCTGACTCTGTTTGCCGGTACAATGGTTTTCATATATAATTGTGTTGAATCTCCGTTTATATTGTCTGTTTTCCTTCTGCATACTCTCCAAGGATCTTGAACTCCCTGCAGAGAGGCATTATTGCATCAATGGCCTGTATATAGCGTTGATAATCCTCAAAAAGAAGGTTTATGTAGAATTGGTACTCCCACTCTTTCCCAACTATCGGGAGCGACTGTATCATACTCAAGTTCATATCATAGAACGACAGAACTGCGAGCACTTTTGACAAACTTCCAGAAGAGTGCGGCAGAGTGAATACCATGGAACTCTTGTTCACCCATTGGTTGCCCTGTTGGGGCTCGATCTTTCCTGCTGCCTTCTCTCTGTTATAGAACTGTACCAATACCTCCTTGGCTATATCTTTATTGGCAAGAACCAGAAAGCGTGTAAAGTTGCGTTTGTTGGTCTCGATTCCCTCTGCAAGGATATTCATGCCGTATAGTTCGGCAGCTCCCGAAGGGCAGATTGCAGCATGGTCTGTGAGATTGTTCTCCATAATCCATTTTGCACTGCCTGCAGTATCATCCTTCTCAACAAGTTTCATGTACGGGTGGCGGTCGAGAAAATCACCGCACTGCATAAGAGCCATCGGGTGGGAGTTCACCTCTTTTATCTGCTCAATGCCAACTCCAGGAAGTGCTACGAGCGAGTGCTCAATCCTCAATTTGTATTCACCCACAATAACCAGGTCGTTCTCTCTTATAAGCTGATAATTTGGAAGTATGCTGCCGGCTATCGTATTCTCTATAGCCATCATGGCGAGAGTGTCGGGATTTGATGCAACCAGCTGGACCAGCTCCTTGAACGTGTCACAATCGATTGTCTGGATCTCATCCCCCTCAAAAAATGCCTTGGCTGCAATATAATGGTTACATCCTCCTATTCCCTGTATGGCAATTTTCCTTTTCATAGTATGTTGATAGGTCAATAAAAAAAACTCCCGCCCAAAGGACAGGAGTTATAAAATACTTTATATATAATCAGAAATACATACCAAACTCCCGTCCTTTACCTTGTGCTAAAGTAAAAGTAATAAAAGTAAGAGTATGTAAATCGATGTTGTCTCATATCAAATGCAATTGCAGAACAAATGTATATATTTTAGCCAAAACATCAAAGATTTTTTATATAAATTTGTAACCGTTAAAGGGATATGAATATGAGAAATATCTTTATCTATAAGGATATCAGCGAGTTGAGTCGCTTCTTAAATGATAGTGACAATGTGTTTGTTGTTATAGACAGCAATCTGAAACATCTGCACAGCCACTTTGAAGGGTGCAATATGATAGAGATCCCTACCTCTGAGCAGAGGAAAACTTTGGAGTCTGTGGTGGAAATTACAGGAAGGCTTCTAGAGTCTGGTGCCGACAGGGGGGCCTTTGTGCTGGGAGTGGGTGGAGGAATAACAACTGATATGGCCGGTTTTGCCGCATCAATATATAAGCGTGGTGTGAAATTCGGATTTGTTCCAACAACACTGCTGGCTCAGGTTGATGCCTCTATCGGGGGAAAGAATGGGGTGAATTTTGAGTCATATAAAAATATAGTTGGTACGATTACCCAGCCTCAATGGGTATACATATGCTCAGAGGTGCTGCGTACCCTCCATCCAAAAGAGTTCAGGGCTGGTGTTGCAGAGGTTCTCAAAACTTTTATACTCTTTGACAAGGAGCAGTATGCTGCTGCTGTGGAGTATTTTTCTGAATTGGAGCAATATCTTGCCTCTACAGGTTCATATCTTAAGAAGGGCGAATTTTACAAGGAGGAGCTCCTGTTGGAGATAATAGGAAAATGTGCAGAATATAAATCTGCAGTTGTGGAGAGAGATGAATTTGAAAGGGGTGAGAGGCGGATGCTAAATCTTGGGCATACCTTTGCGCATGCAATAGAGAAGATTTGTGGTGATACTCCTGATTATGGCCCGATAATGCATGGAGAGGCTGTCGCTATAGGAATGGTGCTTGCTGCCAAACTTGCCGCCTGCTATTATGGCATCTCATCTGATTTTGCGCAGCAGCTGGAGAGAGATCTGAAAAGCGTGGGACTTCCAACAGCCGTGCCGTCTGACAAAAATGGAAGGCAGATGCCTCTGGGAATGTTGGTGGAGGCCCTTAGAATGGATAAAAAAGTTGCAGGAGAATCAATACATTTCATACTTCCCAAGAGAGTGGGTGAGGTGAATGATGTATTGGTACCATTAAAAATAGTGGAGGAAATTAGCTGTGATTTGTGTTAGTATACAGGAAACAACCCTTCAGGGCTGCCTGAAAGCGATGGCAGATGCACCTATGGTTGAGTTGAGGGCAGATTTGTGCAGATTGTCGCTGGAAGAACTGGAGGTTGCTGTGGCATCCCATCCTAATCTGCTCATAACCTGCAGAATCGCAAATAGTTCGATTGAATTTGCCAGGGAGCAGATAATTACCGCAATACGCAAAGGGGCCAAGTATGTAGATATTGAGATAGAGGCTCCTGTCGATTTTTTGGAGTATGTTAAGGTTTATGCACAGGTCAACGGTGCAAAACTGATAATTTCGTATCACGATTTCAACGGAACTCCATCGTTTGATGAACTGAGGCAGATTGCCGATGTGTGCAGACGCAAAGGTGCCGATATAGTAAAGATTGTCACAACAGCTCATGATATCTCTGATGCTGTGCGGACACTCAGCCTGTATAAGATGGATGGCTGGGCAAAGGAGTTCACAACAAACAACTATTCTGAGGTTAAGGATGTGAAGTTGCTTGCCTTTGCCATGGGCAAAGCGGGGCAGTTCAGCCGTTATCTCTCTCTAAAACTTGGTGCGCCATATACCTATTGTGCCTATGGCGAAAACTCTGCAACAGCTCCGGGCCAGTATACAGTGGCCCAGATGGCGAAGTTGTTGGAGCCGGGCCGCGTAGAGCTCAATTATCCCCTTGATATAACATCAACCTCCATTCCTTGTTCAAAAAGTGTGGCACAGAGGGCCATTCTGGCTGCCGCTTTTGCAAAGGGGGTTACCCTTCTTACCAATTTTGAACCATGCAACGATATCAATGGGGCAATAAAGGTGATAGAGCAACTCGGGTGTAGTGTGGAGTGTGAGAATGGGGAACTTGTAATAAAAAGTGGTGGCGCAGCAGAGATTGTCAAAGGACTGCTGGCCAGTGGCGAAGATATTAAGATAGTTACCGGAGAATCTGGCTTGCTAACCCGTCTGCTCATACCGTTTGCGGCATATGCCTCCGGGTGTGGTGATGCTGCTGGCGGAGATGCCATTGGCGGAGTTCGTGGCAAGGAGTGCAGCATAGAGATAACCGGACATGGCAGTATACTAGGTCGTAATCTTGGTGGAGCTGCGGCTGCTGTAGAGAACGCGGGAGCGGTGTGCTCTACAACAAATGGAGGATATCTGCCATTTACAGTAAGTGGTGGCATGAGTGCCCGTAGAATTGTCATAGATGGAGCGGAGAGCTCACAGACTGTTTCGGGATTTTTGATGACATTGCCGCTGCTGCCATACAATACTGTACTGCAGATAGAAAACCCTACAAGCATACCATATATCAACCTTACATTGGGCGTGCTGGAGAATTTTGGAATAGAGATAAATGAAGAGAGACTTTCGGACGGATCCATTGTATTTTATATTGAGGGTGGGCAGGAGTACTCCCCATGCAGCCTTTATATGGAGCCCGACTGGAGTTCGGCATCATTCTTTGCTGTTGCATATGCAATATCATCAATGATGGAGCGCAGAAGCGTGGCATCCGGCAGAAGGTATGCTCTTTTGAATATGCAACTCGGTACAGCCCAGGCCGATGAGGCCATTTTGAAAGTTCTGGAAATGGCTGGGGCAAAAGTTGAGGCAATACCGTCGGGGTATGCGTATGATATAGAGATAAGTGCTTCTGAGGGGCTGTCGGCATTTGATTTTGATGCTACAAATGCTCCGGACCTCTTCCCTATATTGACCGTGCTGGCCCTCTTCTGCAGCGGAAAATCTGTGATAAAAGGGGTGAGCCGCCTTTTGCAGAAGGAGAGCAACAGGGCCGAGAGCATATATACCGAATTTACGGCATTGGGGGCTGATATCAATATAGAGGGAGACTATATGTATATTTGTGGAGCAGATGGTAAGGAAGTAGCTCCATCTCTGCACGGTGGTAATGTGCACAGCCATAACGACCACAGGATTGCAATGAGCCTTATTGTTGCATCGTTGTTTGTTGGAGAGCCAGTATTTCTTGATGAACTAAAGTGCATGGACAAATCATTTCCCTCTTTTTTAAGACATTTAAGTGACAATTAATTTCCCGATAGGGCAGTAGATATGAATACATACGGTAAAAAATTTCGCATCTCCATTTTTGGAGAATCACATGGTGAACTTATAGGTGTAGTTATGGATGATGTTCCTGCCGGAATCCAGCTCTCTGAGGCCGATTTTATGGAAGATTTGGGCCGCAGGAAGAGTGGGGCAAAGGGTACTACTCCAAGGAAAGAGGATGATCTGCCATCTATTGTGAGTGGAGTGTGTGACGGCTGCACAACCGGAGCACCGCTTACTGTAGTATTCCATAATAACAATACCAGATCATCGGATTACTCATCATTCAGGGAGATACCACGCCCGGGACATGCAGATTTTGTGGCCTCTGTGAAGCATAATTTCTTTAACGATATAAGGGGTGGGGGCCATTTTTCCGGAAGGCTTACACTTTGTTTGGTAGCAGCAGGTGTTGTGGCAAAGAAAATTATAGCACCTGTAAATGTCTCTGCCAAAATCATAGAATTGGGTGGCCTTCCTATTGCCAGAGCAACAGAGTGGGATTCAATTATTGATGGAGCAGTGGCGGAGGGTGATTCTGTTGGAGGCGTTGTGGAGTGCAGATGTATAAATCTGCCTGTAGGGCTTGGCGAGCCGTTTTTCGATTCAATGGAGTCGCAGATTGCCCATCTTGCATTCTCAATACCGGCCGTGAGGGGTATAGAGTTCGGTGACGGTTTTGCAGCTGCCAGAATGAAGGGATCTGAACATAATGACTGCTACATCGACAAAGAGGGACATACTGCAACAAACGGTGCCGGAGGAATAAATGGAGGAATAACAAACGGCAATCCTGTTGTATTCAGAATTGCCGTAAAACCAACTTCAAGTATCAGCAAGAAACAGACCTCATTCAATTTTATAACAGAACAGATGGAAGAGTTCTCTGTAAAAGGGCGTCATGATGCCTGTATTGCACTCAGATGTCCTGTTGTTGTTGAGGCTGCTGCGGCTATTGCCATTGCTGACAACCTGTAGTAATTATAGAGTTTTGTGTCTGTCTAGAACATTTCCTGGATATCTCTGAGCATATACCACATTTCGTCATCAATGCTCATATTATAGCTGCGAGAGTTGCAGAGTACAACTCCGTTTACGTTGTCTTTACCTCTGGCCCATATGGTGCATGTACCACCAAGTGTGCCTCCGTGATAAGCAGCCCAGCTAGGAATATCAGGATAATTTACCCTCCATCCTTTTGCATATCTGTCTCTTACAGGAGATTGGGTATACATCAGGTCGAGAGTCTCTTTCTTGAGAATATCAGGAACTTTTGTGCCATAGTCGATAGTTGCCATAAGTTTCATCAGCTCCTCTACATTAGCTGCCATACCGCCGGCTGCTTTAGATACAATCATATCATTTCCATAAGGATTTTTGCCGTCCTGACCATAATATTCACACTCGTTAGGCAGTCTTTCCGCTAGAGAATTGCCACTAACTACAATATTGCTTACACCTGCTTTCTTGTGTACATATTCTGCAAGATAGTCCTCATAATTCATGCCCGACAGCTGCTCAATAACCAATCCAAGAACAGCAAAGTTGAGGTTGTTGTACTTGTGGTTTGTTCCAGGTGTATTATCCTGAGTAACATTTTTGATAAGATATTCAATACGCTCTTTGAGCGGTTTATTGTAGTAAACTGAATTGCTTGGATATACGGGGTCTGTCGACCATCCGCTTGTGTGCTCGAGCAGATGCTGTACTGTAACACCTTTTGCACCCGGTAGAATACCCTCATCTCCGAACATTGGCTCAAGAATGCCGCCTTTGCCGAATACTATATCATCCATTTTTACCTTGCCAGCCTCATATAAAGTCATGATACCCAAAGCAGTCTGCTGTTTCGACATACTTGCGAGTCTGAAGAGTGTCTGAGGTGTAACCCTTATCTCTTTATCTACAACTGCAAAACCATATCCGGCCTTATATACAGTCTCCTCATCCTTGCTTATAGCGATTGATACACCTGGGATGCTGTGTGCAGCCATGAATTCGTATACCATGTTGTCTATTTTTGGATTTCCGTTCCTTGCAAGAAGTGTATAACTCCTTGTGAGGCCGCTCTCTGATGTAACAACAATCTTTGAAGTTTTTGAGAAGTCACAAGGTGTAGTTTCATTTTCTACAGGAATGCCGTTTATTGTCAATGAGGCACCCTGACCTATAGTAAAGGATGGTACAAGAGATGAAAGGCTTACATCTTCAGGGACTGTGACATATATCATGTTTCCGCTGGTACAGCTGGTGATGTTCGAATTCAATCCGGAATTATCCGCCTTTTTAAATGAAAATCCTGTAAGTGTAGTTCTGTCTGCATCTGGATTTCCAACAGGACCATCATCCTTGGAACATGCCGCCATCACGAATGTAATGGCAAATAAAATCAATAGATGTTTTAAGTTAAAGTTCATGATTTTAATATTTGGTACATATATTATATTGTCGTAAAACAGGCACAAAGTTAAAATAAGAAATTTAATATATAGGAAAATAAATGTAAATTTATTATATTTGTCTAATGTCTTATTTTGTGATAAAAAGTTATTGAAATTATGAGTTTTAATATAGATCAGAAGCAGCATTCGCTTAAAGATGTGGAATTGTTATTGAAAAGTGGTTCAAAGATTGTTCTTGGTGAGGCTGCAAAAGAGCGTATAGTCAAATGCAGGGAGTATCTCGACAACAGAATGAGAAGCCAGAAGGAGCCCATTTATGGTATAACCACAGGTTTTGGCTCTCTATGTAATGTTTCGATAGGTGCAGATGATCTTAGCGCACTGCAGAAAAATCTTGTAATGTCACATGCCTGCTCTCTTGGAGAGGAGGTGCCGGAAGAGATTGTAAGGCTGATGTTAGCCTTTAAGGTTAAATCGCTTTCATACGGATACTCCGGAGTAAGGCTCGAGACAGTGGAGCGTCTTGTGGATTTCTTCAATAATGGTGTGCATCCTGTTGTGTATCAGCAGGGATCTCTGGGAGCATCCGGAGATTTGGCACCTCTTGCAAATATGTGTCTTCCTCTGCTTGGACTTGGTGAGGTAAATTATTGTGGAAGACGTTATACAGCAGCAGAAATCAATGCAAAATTCGGATGGGAGCCCCTAACCCTTGCTTCAAAAGAGGGATTGGCATTATTGAACGGAACGCAGTTCATGCTCTCATTTGCCATGTACAATTTATATAAGGCAAAGAAATTGTCGTCCCTTGCAGATAAAATCGCAGCACTTTCATTGGATGCGTATGACGGAAGAATAGAGCCTTTCACACCTGGAGTGCATGCAGTAAGGCCGCATAGCGGGCAGATGGAGACTGCGAAGAATATATTGGCATATCTCGACGGAAGTCAGATTATTCAGCAATACAAACAGCATGTTCAGGATCCCTACTCATTCAGATGTGTTCCGCAGGTGCATGGAGCGGTGAAGGATGCAATCAGAAATATTGAACAAGTCTTTACAACAGAACTTAATAGTGCTACAGATAATCCAACAGTATTGCCTGATGAGGATATGATTGTCTCAGCCGGCAATTTCCACGGAGAGCCGCTGGCTTTGAACCTCGATTTCCTCTCGATAGCCATTGCTGAGATAGGAAGTATTTCTGAAAGAAGAACATATCAGCTTATTAGCGGAAAGAGGGGATTGCCTTCATTCCTTGTTGCAAAACCTGGTTTGAATTCGGGCTTTATGATACCTCAATATGCTGCAGCGGGAGTTGTAAGCCAGAACAAACAGTTGGCCACACCGGCTTCGGTAGATACAATTGACTCATCGCAAGGCCAGGAAGATCATGTGAGCATGGGAGCAAATGCCGCTACAAAATGCTATAGGATAGTGAATAATGTGGAGAAGGTTCTTGCAATAGAGTTGATGAACGCAGCACAGGCATTGGAGTTCCGCAGACCTCTGAAGACATCTCCGGTGCTTGAAGAATTTGTCGGGAAATATAGGGAAGTGGTGAATTTTATAGAGGAGGATGAGGTTATGTATGTGCATATAAATAACTCTGTGGAGTTTTTGCGTAACTGTTATTGATATATTTGAAGAAATGGATAAGTTGTTGATTATAAATATAAAGGAGCTTTTGCAGGCTGGAGAGGAGATTGTCCTGAAGAGGGGTGTGGAGATGGATGATGTCAACTGTATTGAAAATGCTTATGTATATGCAGTTGATGGAAGAATTGCTGATTATGGGGAGATGAAAAATCTTCCTGCAGAGCTGAATATGCTGGTAAAGGCCTGGAATAGTGCAGATCCGCATGAAAAGGAGACTTGTAGCCAAGCAGATGCTATTGAGGTTATAGATGCTCAGGGAAGGATTGTAATGCCGTCTTTCTGTGATTCACATACACATCTTATTTATGCCGGAAGCAGGGAGAGAGAGTTTGTAGATAAGATAAAAGGGCTTAGTTACCAGCAGATAGCTGCCAATGGCGGTGGAATACTCAATTCAGCCTTGCTGTTGGAGAATATGTCGGAAGATGATCTTTACTCCAGCGCATTGGGCCGTGCCTATGAGATAATTGCGAGTGGAACCGGAGCCGTTGAGATTAAAAGCGGCTATGGTTTGAGCCTTGATACGGAACTCAAGATGCTGAGGGTTGCAAAAAGGCTGCAGCAGAATTTGCCGATACCTGTAAAGACAACATTTCTGGGAGCCCATGCCGTTCCTGCAAGGTATGCAGGCAATAAAGAGGGGTATGTTGATGAGATTATCAATACAATGATTCCAGTGGTAGCTTCACATGAACTTGCAGATTATATTGATGTCTTCTGTGAGGATGGTTTCTTCTCGGTTGAGGATACCGACCGCATATTGAACGCAGGCATGAAGCATGGCATGAGGGCAAAAGTACATGCAAATCAGATGGGAGTTTCTGGAGGTGTGCAGGTTGGTGTAAAGTATGATGCAATAAGTGTGGACCATCTCGAGAGTGTTGGAGAAGAGGAGATAATGGCACTTAAAAATTCCGGTACAATAGCTACAATGTTGCCTGGTGCCACCTTCTTCTTGAATATGGATTACTCTCCTGCACGCAAATTTGTAGAGAATGATATACCGCTTGCACTGGCCACAAATTATAATCCAGGTTCTTGTCCGAGCGGAAGCATGCAGTTCCAGATGGCATTGGCCTGCATTGCCATGAAACTTACTCCACAGCAGGCCTTCAACGCCTGCACAATCAATGGAGCCTGTGCTATGGGGCTTGAGGATGAGGTGGGCTCCATAACTGTTGGGAAGAGGGCAAACTTTATAATAACCAAGAAGATACCTTCTTTAGACTTTATACCTTATGCCTTCACAACTCCTTTTATAGAGAAGATAATACTTGACGGAAAACAAATAGAAATACAGTAATAAATAAAGATAATCATTATGGGAAATCAGATTCATAATACATTCTACACTCCGCTGGGTCTTGTAAATGTTGAACACTTGGCCCATGGCTCGCTTCACCTCGATTGGGAGGGAATGCATATATATGTAGATCCATACAGCGATCTCTACGATTATTCAAAGATGAAGAAGGCAGATCTTATACTGCTTACACATGCCCATACAGACCACTATGACTGCAAGGCAATAAAGGATATAGCCACTCCAAATACAGAATTTATTGTAAGTAAAGGTGTCGGTACCTGTTTTAAATATGATCTGGCAAAACTTGGTCTGGATGTTGATGACAATGAATATAATGTAGACCCGTCTACAAATCTCGAAAATATATTCAAAGATGCGCATGCCCTTAAAAACTGCTCGGTGCAGGTGCTTGGCAATGGTGACAGCGTGAAGGTGAAAGGCATTGAGATCAAGGCAACCCCTGCATATAATATTGAGAACAAAAGGGATAATGGTAAACCATTCCACCTGAAAGGTGAGGGCAACGGCTATATCCTCAATATGGGAGGCTTTGTAATCTATATTGCTGGTGACACCGAGTTCATTCCTGAGATGGCGGTTGCAAAAGGGGCTGACATTGCCTTCTTGCCAAAGAATCTGCCATATACATTATCTGATGAGAAATTTATCGAGGCTGCCAATTTTATAAAACCTAAAAATCTGTATCCTGTCCATTATTTTGAACTGGATCCTCAGGTACTTATAGATGGCCTTGCTACAGGAATATGCCTTTATATCGATGGAAAACAGTATTGCAAGGCATAATTACATTATATAACTGCACGACAACAATATAAAAAAACTATAATGAAGAAGATAATAGAGTGCGTCCCAAATTTCAGCGAAGGACGCGACATGGAGATTATAAAACAGATCACAGATCAGGTGGAGAGCGTTGATGGTGTAAAATTGCTGAATGTTGATCCGGGTGATGCCACAAACCGAACTGTTGTTACATTTGTAGGAGAGCCTGAGGCTGTTATAGAGGCGGCATTCAGAGCAATCAGAAAGGCTGGCGAGGTGATAGATATGCGTGGTCATCATGGGGAGCATCCAAGAATTGGCGCAACCGATGTGTGTCCGTTGATTCCGATTGCAAATGTGACAATGGAGGAGTGTGCCGAATATGCCCGCAAATTGGCAGAAAGAGTTGGAAGTGAAGCAGGCATCCCGGTTTACTGTTATGAGGCGGCGGCATTTACACCTCAAAGACGCAATCTGGCTGTATGCAGGGCAGGAGAGTATGAAGGAATACAGAAAAAACTCTCGGATCCAGAATGGAAACCAGATTTCGGACCATCTGAATATAGTGAAAGAGTTGCCCGTACAGGTATTTCGGTAATTGGAGCAAGGGATTTTCTTGTTGCTATAAATTATAATCTCAATACAACCTCTACAAGAAGGGCAAATGCAATTGCCTTTGATGTAAGGGAGAAGGGCCGCAAAATGCGTGAGGGCGGAAAACTTACCGGTAAAGTGCTTGTAGATGAGAATGGAAATGAGATGTGGCAGCCTGGAACACTCAAAGGGTGCAAAGCCATAGGCTGGTTTATCAAAGAGTATGGAATTGCTCAGGTTTCCATGAATGTTACCGATATAAATACAACTCCGGTGCATATAGCATTTGATGAAGTTTGTGCAAAGGCAGCAGCCCGTGGATTGCGTGTTACAGGTTCTGAACTTGTTGGTCTTGTACCTAAAAAAGTGCTGATTGATGCGGGAAATTATTATCTGGCAAAACAGCAGCGTTCATTGGGTATTCCAGAGGAGGAGGTTATAAAGATAGCAGTGAAATCACTGGGCCTTGATGACCTTAAACCATTTGATCCTAAAGAGAAGGTTATAGAGTATCTGATGGAGGCCGATAATGCTGGTGATGAGAGACTTGTAGATATGACTTGTACAGGTTTTGCGAATGAGACTGCAAGTGAGTCTCCAGCTCCTGGCGGCGGATCAATTTCGGCATATTGCGGTGCGCTCGGAGCAGCATTGGGTACAATGGTTGCAAATCTGTCGGCCCATAAACCGGGATGGGATGACAAATGGGAGTATTTCTCAAATTGGGCAGTGAAGGGCCAGAGGATAAAGGATACATTGCTGCACCTTGTTGATGAAGACACTGTCTCTTTCAATAAGATAATGGAGGCATTCGGCCTGCCTAAGACAACCGATGCCGAAAAGGCTGCACGCAAAAAGGCAATTCAGGAGGCTACAATATATGCAGCGCAGGTTCCGTACAAGACAATGGAGGCGGCATATTCTGCCTATGAGGTTGTTGAGGCAATGGTTAAGGATGGAAATCCTAACTCTATAACAGATGCAGGAGTTGGCGCATTGTGTATAAGAACTGCTGTGTATGGTGCATATCTTAATGTTATGATCAATGCGGCAAGCATAGAAGATGTGGATGTGGCTCTTGAGTTGAAGTCAAAGGCGAAGAATCTACTGGATCTCTCCAATGCAAAAGAGAGGGAGCTGCTCGAAGAGGTAGAGAGAGTGGTTGTACAGTAGCGGTACTATCCCATTGTGTTGATAATATAGAGGGTGCGGTAAAATCTTATGGTTTGTGCCGCACCTTTTGTTGTTATATTAACTATCAAAAAATTTCAGAAATCTGCAATGCATTGAAAAAAAATGGTAACTTTGACAAAATTTACCCGGCTAAAAAATGCAAAAATTCGATTACATTGTTGTAGGTAGCGGTCTTGCAGGGTTATACGCTGCCTATAAGGCTTCGTTCAACGGTAACGTGGCCATTGTTACAAAGTCGTTTGTCAGGGAGAGCAACTCTTTTAATGCTCAAGGTGGAATCGCTGCGGTAACGTCTGTTGAGGATGATCCTGAAATTCACAAATCAGATACACTTATTGCAGGTCGAGGCCTGTGTGAGGAGAGCGCAGTTGATGTGCTTGTAAATGAAGGCCCCGAAAGAATTAGTGATATCATTGCCGACGGAATGGAGTTTGACAAGGAGAATGGCAATCTTGCCCTTGGACTTGAAGGCGGCCATCATAAAAGGAGAATTCTCCATGCAGGAGGTGATTCTACCGGCCGTTGGATTACAGAGTTTGTCATCTCAAAAGTTGTAGAGAAAGATAATATAAAGGTATTTGAGAATACATCGCTCCTCGATCTGCTCATTTCGGATGGAACATGTTACGGAGTGCGCTGCTGGAGTGAGAATGAAGAGCTGCTGAAGGCGGCCGGTAATGATGATTGTGATGCGGCAGAGGGTGCTGAGGTACTTCTCTATGCAAACCACGTCTTCCTTACTTCAGGTGGCACATCTGCCATCTATGAACGAACAACCAATCCACAGACAACTATCGGCGACGGACTTGCCATTGCATATAAGGCGGGTTGCCGTATAATAGATATGGAATTCATACAGTTCCATCCGTCGGGATTATATGTAAAGGATTCACAAAAGGCATTCCTTATAAGTGAAGCAGTGAGAGGCGAGGGAGCCTATCTGTTTGGAAAGGATGGAAAACGCTTTATGGTGCCGATTCATGAGCTGGCGGAACTTGCTCCAAGGGATATTGTTGCACGCTCTATCTACAAGCAGATGAAAAAGGACAATATGCCTTATGTGATATTGTCATTGAAACATCTCGACTCTGCAAAGATATTGAAACGGTTCCCAGGCATAAGCGCAAAATGCAAGGAGTTCGGATATGATCTTACAAAAGAGATTCCTGTAGCACCTGCTGCACATTATACAGTTGGAGGAGTGGCTTCCAATATAAACGGTCGTACAGATATAAAGAGACTCTACGTTTGCGGAGAGATTGCAGCAACCGGTATAATGGGGGCTAATAGATTGGCATCCAATTCATTGCTCGAGTGTCTGGTGTTTGCAAGCAGAGCAATAGAGGATTCTGTGAAGGAGGGCCCTATAAAGGAGTGTCCTGAATTCAATAAAGAATATTACAAGGACAATTCAAAACAGGAATCATATTTGCAGCTGAAGGAGAAGGTTTCCAGAATCATGAACACTTATGCCGGTATTGTAAGAAGAGAGGAGTGGCTGAAGGAGGGACTTGAGAAGATAGAGGAGCTTGGCTCTGAACTTATGATGTCGCAGAATGTAGTGGCTGGCGGTGTTATGAAGGAGTTCTATGAAGATGCCTCATGGAGATTGCTGATAGTGGCATCACTTATAATGAATCCGGCACTGCTCAGGAAGGAGAGTCGTGGCGGTCATTACAGAGAGGACTATCCATGTGCAAGTGAAGAGTATGAGGTACATTCAGTGCAACAGATTGGAAAAGAGATAACAATAGCACCAGTAAACAGCGGTTATCTGGATTTTTAGAAACTGTTCTACCGGAGGAATAAAGAAATTTTTACAATATGCAATACGAAAATTTGATAGACAGACTTATTGATCTTGCCTTTGAAGAGGATATAAACACAGGTGATGTTACAACCGATTCCATTATTCCGGAGTCGATGAATGCCGTTGCAACAATGACAGCAAAGCAGGAGGGTGTAATCTCGGGACTTGAAATTGTTGAGAAGGTGTTTTTGAAATTCCAGAAGGATATTGTATTTGTACCATATTTCAAAAATGGTGATTTTGTCAAGAAGGGTGATGTGATATTGAGGATAGAGGCCTCTTATCCTACATTATTGAAGGGCGAAAGGACCTCTTTGAACATCTTCCAGAGAATGTGTGGCATTGCAACAGAGACCAGCCGATATGTAAAGGAACTTGTGGGTACATCAACACAGCTTCTTGATACAAGAAAAACCGCACCAGGCCTACGTGTACTTGACAAGATGGCAGTGAAGCATGGTGGCGGAACAAACCACAGGATGGGTCTTTATGATATGGCAATGATTAAAGATAACCATATAAAGATGGCCGGAGGAATAACCAAGGCTGTAGAGCAGGTAAGGGCAAATATCCCTTCAACAATAAAAGTTGAGGTGGAGACAACCAATCTTGCAGAGGTTGATGAAGCTATAGCAGCAGGAGCAGATATAATAATGCTCGACAATATGGATAATGCAACAATGGCAAAGGCGGTTGGGGTGATAAAGGCTTCGGGCAAGGAGATCAAGACAGAAGCCTCAGGAAACATGAACATTCCGCGCCTTAAGGAGGTTGCTGCCACAGGTGTTGACTTTATAAGTGTAGGAGCTTTGACCCACACTGTAAAGGCCATGGATATAAGCATGAATATTCAAGTAGAGAAATAGTATGACAAAACAGGAACTTATACACGAGATAGAGAGACTTAAAAAAGAGAAGAATGCGATAGTACTTGCCCATTACTATTCAGACTCTGATGTGCAGGATATAGCAGATTTCTTGGGAGACTCTTTGGAATTATCAAGAAAGGCAGGTACAACCGATGCCTCTGTAATTGTCTTTGCCGGAGTCCATTTCATGGCAGAGACTGCAGCACTCATTTCTCCAGATAAAAAAGTTCTGATTCCGGCATTGGGAGCAGGATGCTCTTTGGCAGATGGAGTAACAGGCCAGGCATTGGCTAATTGGAAAGCTTCAAATCCGGATGGCATAATTGTAAGTTATGTGAATACTACTGCTGAAGTCAAAAACTACACAGATATCTGCTGCACAAGCGCAAATGCAGTTGCTGTGGTAAAGAGCCTCCCTGCAGATGCAAAAGTATATTTTGTTCCAGACAGGAATCTTGGAGCATATATAACAAAGAGTACAGGACGTCAGATGGAACTTTACGACGGATGTTGCAGAGTGCATGAGCAGGTGACTGCAAAGATGATTCTCGACAAGATTGCAGAGTATCCTCAGGCGGATGTGCTGATTCATCCGGAGTGTCCTTGCTCAAGCGATCCGGCCATTCTGGAGCATCCTAACTGCTATATGTACTCTACATCGGGAATTTTGCGTCATGCCACAGAAAGCCCTAAAAAGCAGTTCCTGATAGCAACAGAGGTGGGCACTCTTCACAAATTGCGTAAAGACAATCCAGGTAAGGAGTTTATCCCGGTATCGGACAAGATAGTATGTGAATATATGAAGATGTCAACACTCGAGTCTGTATATGAAGCTCTCAGGGATGAGAAGTATGAAGTGAAGATTCCGTCGGAAATTTCAAAAAGGGCTTTGGAGCCTATAACAAAGATGATGGAGTTGAAGTAGTTGCATATATAAGTGGAGTAGCTTATATAATGGAAATAGCATTTAAGGAACTGTATTGCAAAAATTTTAACAGACTCAAGAACTTCGCAAATGTATATTTGAGAAGTGAGGAGGTTGCCGTGTGTATAATTCAGGATATCTTTACACATGTGTATGAAAATAGAGAAAGGTTTCCATTAGACGATTCCTTGCTTCCGTATCTTTTTGTGATGGTAAAGCATAGGTGTATAAACTATCTGAAAAGAGAAAGAGCAAAACAGCGTTATTGTAACGATAGTTTATATCAGTTCAATATTGATATTGCTTTGGAGTCGTTGAATTGTTATTCTATAGAAAGTTTTGATTACAAGAGACTTGTTAAATTGTACAGAAAAGCACTGGAGGCAATGCCAACAAGTGTTAGGGAGACCTTTTTACTTTCAAGATATGATAATTATAAGTACAGAGAAATAGCTAAAATCCAAAATATTTCAATAAAAACAGTAGAATACCGCATGATGCAAGCCATTAAGGTACTGAAAGAGTATCTTAAGGGATATTATGCAATTATGTTGCATTTGCTGTTGGGGTAAAAATGATGTTTGTTGTATTTATAGTAGATTGGTATGAATACGGAAATTTTAATTAAATATATATCCAAACAGGCAACATTGCAGGAGTGTGAGCAGGTAATGGATTGGGTAAATCAGAATGAAGAGAATAAAAAGGTTCTGATGATGCTTATAAATATGGAAGCACTCTTATTATCTGAAGATAAAGCGTGTAGGGCTAGTGCTGAGGAGTATAATAACTTTATAATGCAATGTGAAGAGGTGTATAACGTCGGTAAAAAGCAGATTAGGAATCTTTGGTGGCGTAATAGTAAGATAAAGAGGTATATAGGATATGCTGCTGTAATATTGTTTGTATTTTCGGTTTCGTTGAATATTTTGCAATTTAGTATAAAAGCACCAGTAAAAATAGAGGCTCAACCTCTTATATGTGGAACAAGAACTGCGGATGCGTTGCATAGGGAGATATTTGTTGCAAAAGGTGAGAAATCAAGAGTTGAACTTCCCGACGGTTCTGTTGTGTGGCTTAATTCTGAATCACGGATAACATTTCCTTTAAAATTTTCTGCACATGCACGAATGGTAACTTTATCGGGTGAAGGTTATTTTGAGGTAGTTGAAAATCCCAACCAGCCTATGATTGTGAACCTGGATAACGATTATTCACTGAAAGTTCTTGGAACAACATTTAATGTAAAGTCTTACAAAAATGAAAATGCAATAGAAACAACTCTATATTCCGGCAAAATAGATGTGTATGAAAAGGGAAAAGATACCCCTATTCATAGCATGACCCCAAACGAAACATATATTATAAGACCAGCGGTTTCTATTATTCATCAACCGGAATCTGTGATAAATGTATCTGCGGAGATTATGGAAAAGATAGCAGCATGGAAAGATGGTGTATTGTATTTTGATAATTTGCCAATAAGAGATGTTGTTGTAAGATTGGAGAGGTGGTATGGGATAGAGGTGAGAATAGATGAGGAGATTCTGTGTGATTATACATATACTGCCAAATTTGAAAATACTCCAATTGTTAATGTGTTGGAGGATATGAGAGACAAGTTGCCTGTAGATTACAGAATAGAGGAGAATGTAATATATTTAGTGAGATAAAAAGTTTCTTATAATATAATCACAATAAATATGAAAAAAGCATTTCTTTTAATTCTATCTTTAATTTGGTCTGTTGGCGTATTTGCGCAAATTGGCGTCAAATGGGAAACCGGTTCATTGCAAGAGGTCCTAAATAAAGCTGCTTCAAATAAAAAAGGCCCGTCGGTTGTATTTGTTGATTGTTATACAACATGGTGTGGTCCATGTAAAATGATGGCAGAGAAGGTATTTCCCACAAAAGAGGCAGGAGAGTATTTCAACAAACGTTTTGTGAATATAAAGATTGATATGGAGAAGGGTGAAGGTCCTGCTATCGGTAAAAAGTATGGTGTTAGGGCATATCCTACATTCCTTATACTTGATGCACAGGGTAATGAGATTGGCCGTGTTGTAGGTGGCGGACAACTTGAGTCATTCATCAAAAAGGTGGAAGACGCGGTAAAACCGGCCAACAGACCCGAAGCTATGCTTGAGAAGTATAATAAGTCTGGAGATATGGCAGATGCGTATGCCTATCTGCAGGTTGTGGATAAGTTGCATAAAGAT
>JAGBHM010000028.1 GCA_017935505.1 Bacteroidales bacterium
ACTCAGACGCTCAGTTCGCAGGTTCTTCATCAGTTCCTGCTCACGTTGAGATGATGGGCTTCCTTGGCATCGGTAACAACCCAATGGTAGGTGCTACTGTTGCTGTTGCTGTGGATGTTGCTACTGCATTGAGCAAATAATCTATCCGGTGACATATAGTTAAAGACTCTCGGTATTGCTCCGGGAGTCTTTTTGTTATATAGCCAACAGCTCAAATTTCGATTGGTAGTTAAATAGTCATACTAATTCATAACTGTAATCCTTTTTAATCCATATGAATTTTTCTAACTTTGGAGGGATAAATCGGAATTTGCATTTAAAATACCCCTTTATGTCAAGGATATCTTCTTTTACAATATTATGGATTCTATCCCTGATGTCCTGTCTGAACATTTCAGCACAAGAGCATCAGTTCAGTGTTAAGGAAACAAGGATTACCCGAGATGATTATATTGATGCGTACAAGCATCGCTTCGAATATAATCAAATCAGAGACACAACATTGTACTGGCATAAGAAGAAAGAGGTTGAAGTTGCAGTATTCCGCACGCTTACCGATGAAGAAAAGGAAGCATACGTATGGACAGATTATGTAATTGACAACATTGGACGATATCCTACTGGTGAGTATATCGCAGATTTATGGTATGCCAACTGGATGGGAGCTGTATTTGTGGATGAAAACTTCCAGGCAGACTCCACTAAAATCAAAGGAAGCGACCGTGCTGCATATTCCAAGACAGGGATATATGTCGGCTGCAGTGGTTTTGACTGCGATGATATTGCGTTGCTTTATTTTTACCGGCACAAAGACGGCAACCTTGCCCGAATGGAAGAAATTGCAGTATATATCAACAACAGGTGGAAATTACCTTGGTACGAAGATTTCCCTGAATTTGATGGACTGGACTTCAACAATGCTATGGTATGGCATAAAGATGCACTCTATTGTTTCGGCGTGGAATATTATGATGACGCAAACGGAAAATGGTGTACACGTCCTATTTACCTGAAATTAGAGTTGATTCCCATTAAGTAAAGTCGGGATAATGATAATGAAAGGTGGTCTTTTGTGGGCCACCTTTTTTTGTGGATTGTTGCTGTTATACTATTTTTAGGGGATGTTGGTGATTCTCCAAGACAGTGGCGCAGGGAATGTGGTTTGGAGGGGGCTGAGAAGGGAGAATGGTGCGCTATTGGCTTGCTATATGAATTATTAAAAACAAACCCAACAACCTCATCCCGAGACTGTAGGGTTTGCCCGACTTAACCTAACTTAAAAAACTATTTCACTTGTATAACAAGGAAACAGAAGAAAGGTTTAAGGGGGTGTGAATATTCGTACGAAAAATAAATAGAAGCAAATCCTGATGGTTAGCAAGACTGTCAGGATTTTGTTTTATAAAGTTACGGATGGATTTTTGATTTTCAAAATGAGAAAGTAGGGGAATTCTGAGATTTTTTTGCATACTTTTTGCAAACAAATTTGTTTATTTTTATATTTGCAGAGTTATGAGAGGAGATATTATAAGTGCTTTTAAAGGAATACACCCTGGAAAAATCATAGAAAGGGAGATCCGTAAACAGAAGATTACTCAGAGAGGTTTGGCTGAAAAAATAGGTGAGCATAGCCAGACTCTTAATGCTGTTATCAAAGGTCATAGGGCATTGACAGTTGAGATGGCTGTTAAAATAGAGGATACATTTGGCTATGAAGAGGGAATGCTATTGACTTTACAGGCTTATTATGATATTGCTCAGTACAGAATAAAAAGAGCGCAGGAATCGGTGAAAGGCGTTCCGAATATAAGCAGGATTCTTTTCTGGGATGCGGATTTTGATAAGATTGATTGGGGCAGATACAGAAAGTCTATAATTGCAAGAGTTTTGGAAAGGGGAAGTAAAGAAGATATTGCTGAGATAGCAAGGTTTTATGGGTTGGAGGTTGATGATTTGGAGCAGTTCAGAAGTAAAAATCAGTATAGGATTAGGATAGATAGGAATGAAAACTAATGTTCTTTTTTACAATACAGTTACTCCATTGCTTAAAGAGGCTTTGAATGTGTTGATGGCAGAACCTCTTTTTGCTCCATTCCGATTGGTGGGAGGGACAAATTTGAGTTTGCGTTTAGGTCATAGACTCTCAGTTGATATTGATATGTTTACAGATGCTCCATACAATAGTCTGGACTATAAAACATTTGAGAAATTTTTACAAGCCAAGTTCAATTATTACTATAGCGGAGATCCAACCTCTATTATTGGATTTGGAAGAGGTTATCATATTGGCAACAGCAAGGATGATTGTTTAAAGTTGGATTTGATGTACACAGATCCTTTTATTCATCAAGCAGATATTATTGATGGAATAAGAATGGCTTCAATGGATGACATTGTTGCAATGAAGATAAATGCAATCAGCAGAGGTGGTAGAAAAAAGGATTATTGGGATATATATAATCTGTTCCAGAGATATTCGTTAAAAGATATGTTGGATTTGCATCTGAAAAGGCATCCATGGGAGCATAAGGAACAGCAAATTTTGGATTCTTTAATGAATTTCTCAGAGGCGGACACTTATATTGACCCAATTTGCCTTAACGGTTATGAATGGGATGATATTAAGATTGCCATTGTTGAGCAGTGTTTGGATTATGAGGGGTAGGTATAATCTTTTTGCGCCTTATACGCCGCCACTTTTTGAGATAGTTCCAAAATTGGCCCAAAAGAGTGCATGGAGCATTATGCAACATGGCTGCAGGTCCTGCATCATACGGTATGACCGACACAATGGGCCGTATGCACTCAGACGCTCAGTTCGCAGGTTCTTCATCAGTTCCTGCTCACGTTGAGATGATGGGCTTCCTTGGCATCGGTAACAACCCAAT
>JAGBHM010000029.1 GCA_017935505.1 Bacteroidales bacterium
ATCGATAGAATCGAATGAACGAAGCTCTGAAAGACCTGCTTTTGCCAATACAGTTGTAATAGCTGCAGTTAGAGTAGTTTTACCGTGGTCAACGTGGCCAATAGTACCAATGTTAACGTGAGGTTTTTCCCTCTTAAATGTTTCTTTTGCCATAATAGTAATTATTAATTAATTGAATATTTTACACACTTATAGAGCCGGTGATGAGATTTGAACTCATGACCTCTTCCTGACCAAGGAAGCGCTCTACCCCTGAGCTACACTGGCTTATAAAAAAAAAGAGCGGAAGACGAGGTTCGAACCCGCGACCCTCAGCTTGGAAGGCTGATGCTCTACCAACTGAGCTACTTCCGCAATTTGTTTCTTATCAATACAAAAAAAGTGGGGAGAGCAGGATTCGAACCTACGAAGGCGTGCGCCAGCAGATTTACAGTCTGCCCCAGTTGGCCACTTTGGTATCTCCCCATTTTCTTCAATACGTTCAAAAAACTTGTATATATTTTAGAGCCGATGGAGGGATTCGAACCCCCGACCAGCTGATTACAAATCAGCTGCTCTGGCCAACTGAGCTACATCGGCAAAATTTCAAAGATCCATTCGAAAGGCTTTCTTTTCGTTTGGGATTGCAAAGATATGTGTTTTGATTTTATTCACCAAATATTTTTGCAAAAATTTTAAAAACTTTTTTCAATAATTTTTCGGATATCCTCCGTATTGTACTGACACTCCGACAATAACTCATCTATTTTGCCCTGTTCAACAAATCTGTCGGGTATACCCATTTTCAAAATTCTGCAATTAAAACCACGCTCTGCCACATATTCAGAGACCGCACTATGCAATCCTCCCACAACGGTTCCGTCCTCCACAGTAATTATAGTATCACAAAGCGAGCAGGCCCTATCAATTGCTTCTGTATCCAGCGGCTTGAGGAAACGCATATTATAATGTATAGGATTCTTTCCGGTATCTGCCACAAAACCCTCTATCGCCTTGGCCACCCTGTTTCCTATTGTACCGACAGACAATACTGCAACCTTTGCACCATCTCGCAACAGCTCTGCCTTACCAAGAGGGATCCTCTCGAAATCCTTTTTCCAATCCAGCCCCTCACACTCGCCACGAGGATACCTTATAGCAACAGCTCCATACTCCGGCAAAGTTGCAGAATAAAGCATATTCCTCAGCTCAACTTCATTCAGCGGCGCAGCCACTGCAATATTTGGAATAGATCTGAAATATGCCATATCAAATGCTCCATGATGGGTAGCACCATCCTCTCCCACCAGGCCGCCCCTGTCTATACAGAAAACCACCTTGAGATTCTGGAGTGCCACATCATGCACAATACTGTCGTAGGCTCTCTGCATAAAAGTTGAATAGATATTGCAGAAGGGCAACATTCCTCCGGCGGCGAGTCCTGCCGAAAAAGTGACAGCATGCTGCTCCGCAATACCCACATCAAATGTACGCTCAGGAAACTCCTTCATCATTATATTAAGGGAGCATCCCGAAGCCATTGCCGGGGTTATGCCCACAATCCTTTCATCTTTACGGGCCAACTCTGTAACAGTCTCTCCAAAAATTTCCTGATACTTGTACCTCTTTGGACCTTTGGCCACAATCCTCTCGCCGGTCTCCACATTGAATTTGCCCGGAGCATGCCACACACTCTGGTTCTGTTCCGCAGGTTTGTACCCTTTGCCCTTTACAGTGTGTATATGGAGCAGTTTAGGCCCCTTTATATCCTTTATATTATCGAGGGTTGTTACAAGTTCCTCTATATCATTACCGTCAATTATTCCAAAATATCTGAAACCAAGCCCTTCAAAAACGGAACCGCTCTTGAAGAATGCAAGTTTTGTACTGAATCTGACCTTCTGCATGAATTTGCGGAGCGACCGGTTGCCCAGCTTGTTCCAGATTTTATTCTTCAGCCTGTTGTAGGCAGGGGATGTGGAGATGCGCATCAGATAATTGTGCAATGCACCAACATTATTGTCGATAGAAATCTGGTTATCATTGAGTATTACCAGCAGATCCGATTTCATTGCTCCGGCATTGTTCAGCCCCTCAAAAGCGAGGCCTCCAGTCATCGCACCGTCTCCTATCACTGCAACTACCCTCTCCTGTACACCATTCATGCGGGCCGAGGTTGCCATACCCAAAGCTGCAGAAATTGATGTGGATGTATGTCCTGCTCCAAATGAATCATATTCACTCTCAGACATTTTAGGAAAACCGCTCAATCCCTTGTATTTTCTGTTCTCCTTAAATGCCTCCCGACGGCCTGTTATGATTTTATGTGCATATGCCTGGTGTCCCACATCCCACACAATCTTATCTTTTGGAGTGTCCAGCACATAGTGCAGAGCCACACACAGCTCCACCGCCCCCAAACTCGACCCCAAATGGCCCGGGTTTGTTGAGCAGCACTCTATCATGTATCTTCTAATCTCCCCACAGAGCTCACGCAACTGCGCAGGAGTGAGATTTCTGATATCTGAAGGACTATTTACACTCTCCAACATCTCTACAAATGAAAAACTTTGCAAGTTACAATTATTTTGCCACACATGAAAATTTTCAAATTAGATTTTATCCTTTGGAATTATTTGCCTAAATTGCCCGATTATTACTTATTACGATATTAAATAACTAAAATACACATAATGACTACTACTAAAAAACTACTGAATGACAGCTTTGCTGCCAGATGGACAGCGCTGGTGCTCATCGCACTTATGATGTTCTTTGCATACATGTTTGTGGATGTGCTGTCACCTCTTTCAACATTGTTGGAGACAAGCAAAGGCTGGTCTGCCGAAACTTACGGTACATTCTGCAGCTCCGAGTATTTTCTGAATGTATTCGCATTCTTCCTAATCTTTGCCGGTATCATCCTCGACAAGATGGGAATCCGCTTTACAGGAATCCTGTCGGGATCTGTAATGGTAATAGGTGCTGCAATCAAATTATACGCTATCAGCGACATGTTCTCCCCTGAGTGTGGCCTGTACAGATTCCTCGACTCATTCTGGACAAGTTTCCCTGCCACTGCAAAATTGGCCTCTGTGGGATTCATGATTTTCGGTTGCGGCGTTGAGATGGGCGGTGTAACTGTTTCAAAAGCAATCGCAAAATGGTTCAAAGGTAAAGAGATGGCCCTTGCAATGGGTCTTGAGATGGCAATTGCCCGCCTGGGTGTATTTGCAGTATTCCGTCTCTCTCCTGCACTCTCAACATGGGCAAATGAGACAATGCCTACCGTAGTAACCCCTGTCCTATTCTGTACAATACTTTTAATTATAGGCCTGCTCACCTATACCATATTCACATTCATGGATGTAAAACTCGACAAACAGTTGGGTGAGACAGCCAGCGAAGAGGCTGAGGAGCAGTTCAAGGTGAGTGATATAGGAAAACTCTTCACAAGCAAGACTTTCCTCATTGTTGCCGGGTTGTGCGTATTATATTATTCTGCAATATTCCCATTCCAGAAATTCGCTACCGGAATGTTGGAGACCAACCTCAATATGCCTACTGCAGAGGCTTCAGGTCTCTTCTCATGGTTCCCTATCGGAGCAATGTTCCTCACTCCATTCCTTGGAGCATTCCTCGACAAAAAGGGTAAAGGAGCCTCAATGCTCATCCTTGGCGCAATACTTATGATTGCATGCCACCTTACATTTGCACTTGTTCCGCTGAACAAACCTATAGCTTACAGCGCAATCATCCTTCTCGGAATCTCATTCTCTTTGGTTCCTGCAGCCTTGTGGCCTTCAGTTCCAAAACTTGTAGAGGAGAGATATCTCGGTTCTGCATACTCAGTAATCTTCTGGATCCAGAATATCGGACTCATGGCATTCCCTATCATCATTGGCTGGAGCCTCGACAAAACAGGAGGATACACAGTGCCTATGCTCATCTTCTCATCACTTGGTGTCCTTGCCCTGGTACTTGGCTTGTGGCTCAAAGTTGAGGACAAGAAGAAAGGATATGGCCTGGAGCTGCCTAATATAAAATAGTATACAACTGATAAACATTAACATAACAAACACTAAAAAATCTATGAACAAAGTAGTTAAAACTCTAAAAGAGAGTAAGAGCGCATGTTGGTTGGCATGGGCGTGCCTTGTGGTACCTATGTTTGCATCATACTTCTTTGATGACATGTTCTCTACAATCTCACACATTTTCAAAAATCCTGAAATGCTTGAGCTTGGATGGAACTCACTCGATTATGGTTTCTACGCCGGCGGATACTCGTTCCTCTGCGTATGGGGCGGACTTATCGTTTGCGGTATGTTGCTCGACAAATGGGGTGTACGCATTACAGGTTCAATTTTCGTAGGCCTTATGGCGGCTGGTGCAGCTCTTGTATATGTAACAATCTCATCAAAATCAATTGTTGAATCAGGCCATTCACTCACTATAGCATATGTAGGATGTATGCTCTTCGGACTCGGAAGTGAAATTGCCGGTGTTGCAGTTACCCGTTCAATTGCAAAATGGTTCAAAGGAAAATCTATGGCATTGGCTATGGGTCTCCAGCTTGCCATTGCACGTTTGGGAACAGCTGCGGCCCTTCTTCTCTCTCCGGTATTGGTACAGGAGTCTGCTGCAGGTTACCCTCTTGATGTAACAAACAGACCAGCATTCTTCGGCTTGATGCTGTTGTTGGTAGGTGCCGTTGTATGGGCAATCTTTGTTGCAATGGATGCCAAATTCGACCAGCAGGAGGGAACTTCAGACAAAGTTCAGACTGCTGAGGAGGATAAATTCAAATTCTCAGATATCTTCAAGATTTTGGGCAACAAACACTATCTGCTCATCTCATTGCTTTGTGTATTCTTCTACTGCTGCATCATCTCATTCAAGAAATTTGCAACAGCTATCCTTATCCCAAGATTCGGTGCTGATGCTGTAGATTTTGAGCAGACCGCATCCTTGATGGTATCTATGATTCCTTTCTTCACTGTTGTATTTACCCCATTGTTCGGTATTCTTGTCGATAAAATAGGTAAAGCTACAACTTGGATGATTACCGGCTCTGTAATGGTATTTGTTGCTCACATCATCATTGCATTTGCTCCAGGTGAGGCTATTTTCGGCTACCTTGGCATCGCAATTCTTGGTGTAGGCTACTCACTTGTACCTGCTGCAATGTGGCCTTCAGTTCCTAAAATTGTTCCTGAAAAGAACTTGGGTACAGCATACTCGCTTATCTACTGGATCCAGAATATGGGTATGATGCTTGTTCCTATTATTGTAGGAAGCATCCTCAACAAATTCTCTGGCGTTGAAGCAGCTGTGAATGCTGAGTATGTATTCATCATCCTCGGAATTGTTGCAATATCAGTTTCATTGATGTTGTTCTTCTCATCAAAGAAGAATCCTCAGTTGAATCTCGATGTTCCTAACCAGCAGAAATAATTGTCTTTAACACAATAAAACGACAGAGGGCGGCCCAAAAAGGTCGCCCTCCTGTTTTATATCACCTCCTATTCCGTTTAACCCTGTACAATAACCTCAATACTGCAAACGCCACTAACCAGAGTGTT
Source organism: Bacteroidales bacterium (assembly GCA_017935505.1). Classification (GTDB taxonomy): domain Bacteria; phylum Bacteroidota; class Bacteroidia; order Bacteroidales; family UBA932; genus Egerieousia. The sequence continues at coordinate 5,565 of JAGBHM010000029.1, forward strand.
ATAAACGATGATTTTGGCGCCAATTTGAAGTTTATAAACAGCACATCAAACAATGCTCTGTCGTCCAAATACTTACATCCCAAAAGAAAAGAGATGTACAACACCGCCATACAAATGGCAAAAAACAGCAATTCCCTTTTCATACTCATACTTACTAAAGATATTAAAATAATTCATATAACAGGGCTCCTACGGCTCCTAGTACTCCGCCGGTAGAACCACCTGTTATAGTTCCCCATACCCAACCCCAAACTACAGATTGAACAGTATCACTTTTTGATGCTTCACCTATTAAGGCTCTTTCTTCTTGTGTAATTACACCTTTTGTCTTGATATCATATTCTACTGCAACATTAATAAATGTGTAATACAAACATAGGCCTTTTACATATGCGATCTTTGCATTATCATTAATAACAGGTGATGCATTTATATCTGTTATACAATCTTGAAGATATTTTTTCAATTCATTCAAATCTGCACATTTCGATGAATTCAGTAAAATCTCATCAAGATCATCTTTCATCATTTGCGGTAATCCTTCAGATAATTTAATAAGATAATCATAACTTACAGTATTGCCAGATTTTGTAAATGGCATACTAGTGATCATCGAACATTCTGCTGAATACTCTATAATAGTGTTGTCAAAAACTTCCAACAAATCTATTGCTATGGATTCATCCTTTTGACACGAAACGCAGGTCATTGCTATTGCGCACAATAATATTCCGAATCTATAAATTATTTTCATAATAGTAATATTTAAGTTTATCTTACATATATAGTCTCAATACCCAACAAACCTTTTATACCTAAATATGAATTAGGTATAATCACCTTAATGCAAGACTATCTGACACATAAACAAATATATTTTAAACACCATCATGTTATCAAACTGAGAACTACACGCAATATAACAAAAAAAGTAATTAAAAAAAAATGGTTATCTAAAAAAACGGCTTACCTTTTTCCATATACATTACATTATTCTTACTTCCACATCAAAGTTCTGCTAACTTTCCCCAAAACTGTACATGTTTATTTGAGCTGCGTATTATATGAAGATGAAGCAATGATAGAGGCTGCAACTGTTTGAGCAAAGCGAGTTTTGCAGCCAAATTGCTTCATCAAAATAGAATAGCAATGGCGAGAATCACATGTATGGGTTTGGGGAAAGTCATAAGCAATCTTAGTATCAAAACCAACAAAAAAAGACCAACCCTTGTTTGGATTGGCCTTTCTTATATTTTTCAATTTCCGCAAACGGAAAATGGTTATCTCACAATTGTTTGCTCTCTGTCCGGTCCCAAAGAGATGATTTTGATTGGAACCTGCAATGAATCCTCAATGAACTTGATGTACTCTTTGAACTCTACAGGAAGTTCATCTTCTGATTTTACTTTTGTAAGGTCTTTTTTCCAGCCTTTGAACTCTGTATATACAGGTGTTACCTCTGCGTAAACATCGTAAGGTACCTGCTGGGTCTCTTTGCCGTTTACCATATAAGATGTAGCGACCTTTATTGTATCGAATGTATCAAGCACATCGGCCTTCATCATGATAAGTTCTGTTACACCGCTTACCATAATTGCATATTTGAGTGCAGGAAGATCGAGCCAGCCTGTTCTGCGTGGACGGCCGGTTGTTGCACCAAACTCAAAGCCCTGCTTTCTCAACTCTTCTCCGGTCTCGTCAAACAACTCTGTAGGGAATGGACCGCTGCCCACTCTTGTACAGTATGCCTTGAAGATACCATATACGTTGCCTATATTTCTTGGGGAAACACCCAAACCTATACATGCACCGGCACATGTTGTAGATGATGATGTTACAAACGGATATGAACCAAAATCAACATCAAGCATAGAGCCTTGAGCTCCCTCTGCCAAAACAGCCTTGCCACCATTGAGGTAACCGTTTACAGCATATGCACCGTCAACTATTGTAAATTGCTTCATGTAGTTCACAGCATCGAGCCACTCCTGCTCCCTCTCCTCTGCATTATACTCAAAATCATACTGTTTGAGCATATCTTTATGCCTGTTTTTGAGGGCCTCAAAACGCTCCATGAAATTTGGTGTAAGGATATCACCTATTCTCAGGCCGTTTCTTCCGGTCTTGTCCATATATGTAGGGCCGATACCTTTTAGGGTTGAGCCAATTTTGCTTTTACCTTTTGCCGCCTCAGAAGCTGCATCAATGATTCTGTGGGTAGGAAGGATCAAGTGAGCTCTATCTGCCAATACAACTCTCTCTTTTACAGGAACTCCCATTGCCTCAATACCTTCACACTCCTCTTTAAAGATAATAGGGTCGATAACTACTCCATTACCGATAAAGTTAATGGAACCCTCTCTGAACACACCAGAAGGAACTGTGTGCAGTACAAATTTTTTACCCTCAAAATGAAGTGAGTGTCCTGCATTAGGGCCACCCTGAAATCTGGCTACAACAGGATAGGTATTTGCAAGAACATCCACAATCTTGCCTTTACCCTCATCACCCCACTGTAATCCAAGAACTACATCTACTTTCATAGTATATATAATAGTATTAAAGTTTATATTTCAATCATAAGTCATTAAAATGGAAGGTCATCCGATGCATCTTCCATAGGAAAATCTGCTGCAGGCTGTGGAGATGCTGCCCCCATATTCTGCTGCGGCATAGGCTGAGGTGCACCATAAGAGACCTGAGGCATACCGTAACCGCCCTGTGGGGCTCCATAACTTGCCGGACTTTGTGCAGATGAAGAGTCACCCTTTTTACCGAGCAGCCTTATATTGTCTGCAACAATCTCTGTTGTAAACCTTTTCTGACCATTCTGGTCTGTCCAGCTGCGGGTTCTGATCTTTCCCTCCACAAAAATCTGAGTGCCTTTGCTTATATATTTTTCCGACAACTCCGCAAGATTTCTCCAGCACACTATGTTATGCCACTCTGTCTGGTCCTGCATTACACCATTCCTGTCTTTATATCTCTCTGTTGTGGCAAGAGTAAAGGTTGCAACAGCCACACCCGACTCCAGATGCCTCACTTCAGGATCCCTTCCTGTATTTCCTATCAATAATACTTTGTTGAATGACATATTAGATCAAATTTTTAACGGTCAAAATTACAACATTCTGCTGATATTTTGAAGTAAAAAAAGAGTTTTTTATTTTATGCCTATTATTCTTCTCATTGCCAATAAATTAGGCCTCCTGCCGGTAAACAGTTCAAATGCCGGTATCGCCTGATGGTAGAGCCACCACCGTCCATCAATATAGACTCCAGAAACAACACCACATTCTGGTGCCAGCGAGGGCTTTGCATAATTTGCCTCAAAAACTGCCTTTCCCGACAAATCCACACCTTTGAGCTGGTCAATGAGAAAAGAGAGGGAATAGACAATAATGTCTGCCTCCTTTGCCAATTTGCCGGCCATATCCAACGGCACATACTCCACACCTATTGCCGATGCAAACTCAGCAACCTTTCCTGCCGACCTGTTTGCCAGAGAGACATCATAACCCATATCCTTCATTGCCAGTGCTGCGGCCTTACCGGCTCCTCCAGCCCCCACAACAAGTACTTTTTCCACAGAACCGGCCGATGCACCACCCCTTTCACTCCTTTTCGAAAGAAACTCAGCTACAGTATTCTTTACGCCATAATAGTCTGTGTTATAAGAGTAAAGCAAAGGCATACCATCTTTGCCGGCCTCTCCCTTTATCAGCACATTTGCACTGCCGAGCAGAGAGGAGATCCTGTCGGGAAATGCAACATGTTCCATTACAAGATCTTTGTATGGTGATGTAACATTTATTCCTTTAAAATCCTCCTGCATGAATATCTGCAACGATTTTTCGAGATTCTCCGCTTCAATCAGCTCATATGTATCTTTATCTGGATATGCTGCTGCAAAAAGTAAAGGACTCTTTGAATGTGCTATGGGATTTCCTATTAGTCCGAACCGTGCCATCTTATCAGATATGTGTCTCCAGAATTTCGCAAGAGATTCCGGATGGTATTTCAAATAATATGTTTTTCAGATCTGCCGGAAGAAGTACCGCATTGCCACGCCTTATCTCCATTCGGCACTGCTCTTGGGAGAGATTTTCCTTTTCCGACTCACAACAGTTATTGTAAATAAGTGTACAACTGCCTTTTACACAGGTAAGTATTACAAATGAGTCAAGATGCGAGTAGTTGAAACCAAATCGTTTCTCCTTTTGTGAATCATTTTCAAGGCTCATCAATGAGGTTATGAAATGGTTGCACTCCACAGCTTTGAAGGCGTGGTCCCAGGCATCTTCAGAGCAGTTCTGCGGCAATGAATAATCTATCTTGCAGCTGCCGTAACGCGAAAAATCAATAGCCTCTGCAGCCATTGCGGTATGCAGCTCCCTAAAATTTCCCGCCTTGTCTTTTCTGTCGAAATCATATATGCGGTATGTAATGTCCGACGACTGCTGTATCTCTGCAATAAATGCGCCTGCACCTATGCTGTGCACAGTTCCTGCAGGCAGATAGAACATGTCTCCCTGCTCTATCTCATATTCATGCAGAGCCTCCATTATCTGCTGTGTGGACATGTTGTTATACTGCTCTCGTGTCACAGGTGTGGCAAAACCCGACAAAAGTTTTGCTCTATTTTGAGAATCAACTATATAACACATCTCATCCTTTCCACTGCTGCAATGTCTTGAAGATGCCACAACATCATTTGGATGAACCTGTACAGAGAGGTCCAGGGCTGCATCTATAAACTTCACCAGCAGAGGGAACCTCTTTCCGAAACGGACATAATTCTTCTTGCCCATAAGTGACTCGCCATACTTTCCAACCAGTTCAGAGAGGGTAACGCCATCAAGTTCACCCCCCTTCACCACAGATTCAAAGCCCTCGATTCCGGATACGGCCCAATACTCACCTACATGGTCCAATTCTGCATAAGGCACTCCGCATCTGTCCTTTTCACCCTCCAATGATAAAAATGGTATAATCCTGTCGCCGCCCCATAAAGTCTGTTTCAATACAGGGTAGAACATCAACGGATATTTCAGTTTGCACTCATTCATACACATCCCTATCTTTTATGTTTCATATAAAAATTATCCGTTATCTCCTTCCATTCGGCTGGCGGATAGTGACCTTCAATAAAAATATAGTACTCTTTAGTTCCCTTTATCGGGTTATATATTTCAAAATTGTCAGCAGGAGGGCATACTGTATCTTCAAGTCCAACCCCCATAAGCACCGGACACTCTATATTTTCAGAAACGTTCTTCACTTCATATGGTTTGCTGCCCTCCACCGCACTCTCATCCGAATAGCCTGGAGCATAGACAGAGACTCCGGCAACCCTTTTATCGAGTGCCGCTGCAGCAAGCACCATTGCTCCCCCACAACCATTTCCCTGAAGGAAAATATTCTTCAGATCAGCCTCTTTCCTGCTATATACAAAATCAATCGCCCTCATTATATCAATGTATGAGCCCTTATAATAATCTTCATTGCGGATGAGCGATTTTCTTGTGGTAATTACAAAATCTATTCTATCGGGATATGAATCAATGGCAGGCATCTCCAAAGTTTCATTTTTGTCGGCACATGTAATCACCACCGGATATATGCCGCGTTTTTTAGGATAGAGATAATATCCTTCAAAGTATCTTCCCCCTATAGACCTCACTGAGACCTTGTATGCCTCACGTAATTTTCCACCACTCTTCTTGATCTTCTCCACCAACGCATAGAGCTGCTGACGCTCCAGTTGTTGCAGCACATCGGCGTAATACTCTTTTCCATTGAATGAGGTATCTGCACCGCTTCCTATCATTTCGGGCTCATATGCCATAACAACCCTCTCTTTCTGCTGCCCATCGGCCAGAAGAGAGACTTTGTAGAAACCCTTTTCCAGTGCAAAAGTGAATGAAAGGAATGATGAATCAGCAGGAGCTACAAGGAACTCCTGACCAAAATCAAACACATGTTCTCCTGAGTATGTCTCAACCCTACAAACTACCGATCCGGCATGTTTCTCCTCACCTTTATTATATATAGCCACTTTTATTGTAGGCTTGTTCGTATTATAGAATACTCTGTCTGATATTTTCAATATTTTGTACTCCATCTCCCCATCGGCAAATGCCATAAAGGGGATAAAGAGAAAAAACATCAATATGTATATATAGTATTTTCCCATTTTGTCACACAATTTTCTTTACACCTATTCTCCGCTCTCTCAATTCCATAGGCGAACAGAACCTATATTTTTTAAAAATACGGTTAAAATTTGAAAGGTTGTTGAAGCCACACTCACTGCTCACTTCTGAAACCGGAATATCGGTCTCACACAGCAACTCCTCCGCATATCCCAACCTCACATCTATGATATAATCCGACAAACTCTTCCCCACCTTTGCCTTGAACAGTCGGCTCAGCGCCACATCTGAGATTCCGGCTATCTCAGCAAGAGTAGAGAGCCTTATCTCCGATTTATAGTTTTCTTCTATAAATTCCTGCACGGCCTGTACCTTACGGTTCCCACCAAAGGTATTCGCCTTCATTGATGGAGAGGAAGAGAGAATTCTGTACCCTCTACATTTCGACAATTCATGCAGTATTGCAAGAAATTTTGTAAAAGAATAGAAATTCTCCTGCTCCTTATAAATTGTATCCAGCATATGATATACACTCATAATTGCTGAAACCGGAAACGCAACACCCCTACGGGCATCCTCCATAAGGAGCTTTATTGGGGCAAATTTGTCATCATCTCCAAATTTGTCAACAATTTCCTTCTGGAATCTTATGGAGAGCACTCTGGAATCGCAGCACTCCGGGATATCCTTCACCCAGGCATGCCCCAACTCACTGCTGCAAACCAATACCAGATCATATTCACCAGCCATCTCCACCGAATCCCCCACAATTCTCCTCACACCGGAAGCATTCTCAACAAATACGAGTTCACACTCTTCATGACAACGGGCAGGATAGGCAAATCCTCTCCTGAGTCTGTCTGAAATATGAAGATGTGTCGAACCCATAATTATCCAATAAAACGGTAAAGATACGAAACCATCCTCAATTTCTATATATTAATTGTATGAAATTCATTTCCGACAACCATTTCCGGATTTTCATTTCTGATGATTTCTCCAACCATCTTCTCCATGAGCCGGATATTTCCGCCGGTTGTATAGAATAAATTGGCACCGTCGGGGCTTTTTGATTGTATATTGAGTTCTCTAAGGAGTTCATGAGTCCTGCTTGCAATGGCCGGTGCCGGGTTGACTATAGCCACTGAATCTCCTGTAATTTTTCTGATTGTATCTGTAAGAAACGGATAGTGAGTACATCCCAGAACCAGATGGTCCGCACCCTCCTCCAGCATTGGACGCAGATATTTCTCCAGTAGCTCCTTTGCCTCTTCAGAATCGGTATTTCCATTCTCCACAAGCTCTACCAATCCTGTTCCTATCTGCTCAATGACCTTTGTATTGGATGCGAACTTATGCAAAGTACGCAAATAGAGTTCACCTTTGAATGTTCCCTGGGTTGCCAGCACACCAATAACGCCTGTTGAACTATTTAAAGCTGCAGGTTTTACAGCCGGTTCCATCCCGACAAATGGCAGGGAGTATGTTTTGCGCAAAGTCTCTATTGCTGCGGCAGTTGCTGTATTGCATGCAACAACTATTATATCCGCCCCTTTGTCTATCAGAAACTCTGTAATCTTTTTGGCTCTATCCAAAATATCCGCTTTGGGCTTTGGCCCATAAGGACAATATCCGTTGTCGGATACATATATATACCTCTCATCCGGCATTATCTTCACCAGTTCTTTCCATACCGAGAGGCCTCCAACCCCTGAATCAAAGAGTCCAATCATAAATATCTGCAGATTTTAGCAATGGATAGCAAATTTAGGAAAAAATAAAAAAGGAGGGAAAAAATCCCTCCTTATTTTTGAGTATGTAATTATCAATTAGATAACACCTTGCTCCAACATAGCCTGAGCAACTTTCATGAAGCCGGCAATGTTTGCACCTTTAACATAGTCAACTGAACCATCTGGTTGCTCACCATATTTAACGCAAGCATTGTGGATGCTCTCCATGATGAAGTGCAATTTAGCGTCAACCTCAGAAGCAGCCCAACCAAGGTGCATACAGTTCTGAGTCATCTCCAAACCTGAAGTAGCTACACCACCAGCGTTAACAGCTTTACCAGGAGCGAAGAGGATCTTGTTATCCTGGAACTCTTTGATAGCCTCAGGAGTACAACCCATGTTAGAAACCTCGCAGCAGCACCAAGTACCGTTAGCGATCAACTCTTTAGCGTCGTCACCGTTCAACTCATTCTGGAATGCACATGGCAAAGCGATATCACATTTTACGCTCCAAGCTTTTTTACCAGCAGTAAATTTAGCTGCAGCAGGGAACTCAGTAGCCATATCCTCTACTTTGTTACGGTTAGAAGCACGCATTACCAACATATAGTCGATCATCTCTTTAGTAATACCGTTAGGAATCTCGCATACGCCGTCTGGACCAGAGATAGCAACAACTTTAGCACCTAGCTCAGTAGCTTTAGTTGCAGCACCCCATGCTACGTTACCGAAACCAGAGATAGCAACTGTTTTGCCTTTAAGCTCTTTGTTTGCTTTGTCCAAAAGGTGTTGAGTGAAATACAAAGCACCGAAACCAGTAGCCTCAGGACGTAGGATAGAACCACCCCACATAGCACCTTTACCAGTCAATACACCTGTGCTGTATTTGCGAGCCAATTTAGTATACATACCATGCAAGAAACCGATCTCACGGCCACCAACTCCAACATCACCTGCAGGAACGTCAGTATCAGGACCCAAGTTTCTCCACAACTCTAGCATAAATGCCTGGCAGAAACGCATGATCTCAGCGTCAGATTTTCCAACTGGGTTGAAATCTGAACCACCTTTACCACCGCCCATAGGCAAAGTTGTAAGAGCGTTTTTGAAAGTCTGCTCAAAGCCCAAGAATTTAAGCATAGAAGGGGTAACAGCTGGGTGGAAACGCAAACCGCCTTTGTAAGGGCCGATAGCGCTGTTGAACTGTACACGATAACCCAAGTTTGTTTGAACTTCGCCTTTATCGTCTACCCAAGTTACTCTGAATGTGAAGATTCTATCAGGCTCTACGATACGCTCAACGATCTTAGCTTTCTCAAACTCAGGATGTTGGTTGTACACTTCCTCGATAGACTCAAGTACCTCGCGTACTGCCTGCAAATACTCTTTCTCATGGCCATATTTTTTCTCCAAGTTGGCCATTATTTCTGCTACTTTCATAATTTATTTTTGTGTTTTTATGTTTTATAATAAGGTTACTGTCAATTTTTATTTAACTGTCCAGGTTGCACCGCTGTGAAGAAGATCCTCCATACATTGGATCTTTGATTTCTCTTTCACCTCTTTAACCTGATTGTGAACATTGTCGTTGTATGTCTTGTCCTCAACATCTCTGATAACTCCGAGAGCAACAGGATAGTCAGGATATTTCATATCAACAAGCATGCTGTGGATACCGATGTTGCTGGTATGTGCATCGTGTACGAGAATATCTTTCTCAGTAATGCCGTTCTCACCGATAGTAACAACTTTCAATTTGTCGCCGTCCAATACAAGACCTTTGTCTCTGTTTGCACCGAAAATCATAGGCTCGCCATGTTTGAGGACAATTGTTCTGTCTGCTCTTACAGATCTCTCTGAGAACTCCATATGTGTTCCGTCGTTGAAGATTACGCAGTTCACAAGCATCTCCATAATTGAAGTACCTTTGTGTTTTGCTGCCTGAACCATAATCTCCTGATTCAATTTCAACTCTGAATCAAGGCTGCGTGCAAAGAATGTTCCTCTTGCGCCCAACACCAACTGACCAGGGGTGAACGGCTGCTCAATTGAACCGTAAGGTGAAGTCTTGGTTACAATACCCAATTTTGATGTAGGAGAGTACTGTCCTTTTGTAAGACCATAGATACGGTTGTTGAACAATATGATATTGATGTCGATATTTCTGCGGAGAGCGTGAATGAAGTGGTTACCTCCAATTGCAAGGGCATCACCGTCACCAGTTGCCTGCCATACGCACAACTCAGGATTTGCCACCTTAACACCTGTAGAGATAGCTGTAGCTCTACCGTGGATTGAGTGGAAACCATATGTATTCATATAGTAAGGGAAACGAGAAGAACATCCGATACCAGAAACGAATACGAATTGTTCCTTGTTATAACCCATCTCTTCGCAAACCTCTGGCATAGCTCTTAGAACAGAAGCCAAAACCGCATGGTCACCACAACCAGGACACCATTTTACTTCCTGATCGCTCTTAAAATCTTGTAATGTATATTTCATAATAGTGTGTTCTTTAGAAATTTAAAAATGTTTTTAATTACAAAGCCTTTACAGCCGCTACAATCTCTTGTACGATGAATGGCTGTCCTTGAACTTTATTCAATTGTTCATATTTGAAATCAGGATGTTTAGCTCTCAAATAGTCTACGAACTGACCGCTATTGAGCTCACATACAATGATTTTCTTAAATTTCGAGAACACTTCTGCAGTATTCTTAGGAAGCGGATTGATATAGTCGAAATGAGCGAAACCTACATTTGCCCCCTCTGCCAACAACTGTTTTGTTGCAGTGTACAAGTGGCCGTAAGTACCACCCCATCCAACGATCAATATATCACCTGACTGGTTGCCGACAACCTCAAGCTCAGGAATATAGTTTGCAGTTCTTGCCACTTTCTCAGCACGTGCTGCAACCATCTGCTCATGCATAAGCGGATCAGATGAAACTGCACCTGCAGGAGTCTTTTCAAGACCACCAACTCTATGCTCAAGACCAGGAGTTCCTGGAAGAGCCCAGCTTCTTGCATATTTCTCCAAATCTCTCTCGAACGGTTTGAATTTGCCGTCACATTTGTCGATGATAGGAGGATTGATAGCTGGATAATCATTCATTGAAGGAATCTTCCATGGCTCAGAACCGTTGCCGATGAATCCCTCAGTCAAGAGGATAACAGGCATCATGTGCTCCATCGCATATTTTGCAGCATAGAAAGCTGAGTGGAAGCAATGAGAAGGAGTTCTCGCTGCCATTACCATGATAGGACACTCACCGTTTCTGCCATACAATGCCTGGTTCAAGTCTGTCTGCTCTGTTTTTGTAGGGATACCGGTAGAAGGGCCACTTCTCTGAACATCTACAATTACAAGCGGAAGCTCTGTAATCATAGCAAGACCCAAAGCCTCAGATTTCAATGAAAGACCAGGACCTGAAGTTGTTGTAACGGCCATATTTCCGGCATAAGCCGCACCGATTGCAGTACAGATACCTGAGATCTCATCCTCACACTGAACTGTTTTTGCGCCCAAAGACTTGTGGATAGCAAGCTCCTCAAGGATTACAGTAGCAGGGGTGATAGGGTATGATCCACAGAACAAAGGTCTGCCTGATTTTTCTGAAGCTGCCAACAGACCCCAAGCTGTAGCCTGGTTTCCGTTTATATTCCTATATACACCTGGCTCCTGTTTTGCAGGCTCAATTCTGTATGTATTAGGAATTGCATGAATATTGTGTGCATAGTTGTAACCGTCATTGAGCACTTTCTTGTTAGGTGCAATCAAATTAGGTTTCTTCGCAAATTTTTTCTCTAGATACTCTTCTGTAAAATTCAATGGACGGTTGAACATGAAGTAACACATACCCAATACGAACATGTTTTTACTTCTTATTATGGCCTTATTGTCCAAGCCGCTGTCTTTAAGGCTCTCTTTGGTAAGAGATGTGATAGGAGAGGCAACAATGTGATAATCCTCCAATTTCATCTCGGCTATAGGGTCATTTGTCTTGAAGCCTGCTTTCTCAAGGCCTTTCTCATCAAAAGAGTCTGTGTCGATAATAATGCTGGCTCCAGGTTTTGCCCATTTGGCATTAGCTTTCAAAGCTGCCGGATTCATAGCCACAAGTACATCACAGTAGTCGCCTGGGGTTTTCACTTCTGTCGATCCGATATGTACTTGGAAACCTGATACTCCCGAAACAGTACCCTGTGGGGCTCTAATTTCTGCCGGATAGTCCGGGAATGTAGAAATTTCATTTCCATACAAAGCTGAGGCATCTGCAAACAATGTTCCTGTCAATTGCATTCCATCACCGGAATCTCCGGTAAAACGGATAACTACCTCTTGTGTGTCAATAATTTTGTGTTCCATAAAGAATAATTCCTTAAGAGGGGCTTTTTTATTATAGTTTTACAATTTGTCTACAAATGTAATCATTTTTATCAATGATTATAACCTTTTTTCCAAAAAAATAAGGGAGACCGATAAAATATCAGTCTCCCTCTCATTTATCATCTGTCGGCCCGATATAAAGGGCTGGAGATTTACGCTGCAGGTTGTGCATTTACAGGCAATGTCTTGTCTGCAGGAATTCCCAACTCAGTCTTAACCAATGGCAATACATTTACACTTGAATTGTCATTGATGAATACCAAAGAACCGGCTGAAGTATCAAAGATGTAGGTAAATCCGTTAGCTTTTCCAACTTTGTCAATAGCCTCTCTTGCTTTCTGGAAAATTGGAGCAAACAACTCTTGTCTCTTCTGTTCGAACTCTCTTTGTGCATTCTGATTGAACTGCTGCAATCTCTGCTGGATCTCATTCAGCTCTTTCTCTTTAGCCTCAAGAACTGCAGGCAACCAGTCTTTCTGTTTCTGAACATACTCTTCATATTTTCTTCTGAATTCGCTGTCCATTCCCTGAAGGGTCTCGTCAAGACTTTTTCCATATTTCTCCAATTGGACATTAGCAGAATCTGTCTCCGCCATCAATGCAATCACCTCTTGAGTGTTAATGTGTCCGAATTTAAAAGTCTGAGCAAATGATTGTGTTGACAAACATATCATTACCACTGCCAACAACTTCATAATGTTTTTCATAATACTATTTTTTGATTTTAGTTTTCTTAAAAATTATTTTGCATTTATCTCTTCCAGAACTCTGGCACTTAGATCATATTTTGGATTATCATAGACAACCCCCTGCAAAATAGCAAGGTCAAAGATAATCATAAAATTTTCATTTTCTGCAATTTTGTCAATTGCTTTCTGAACTTTCTCCCTTATGGGCTGCATCAGCTCTTCACTCTTTTTCTGCAAATAGCCGTCCTGTCCAAAATAGGCATTACGCAACTCTTTGGCACTCTTCTCCTTAGAGATAATGGCATTTTCTTGCTGCGCACGCTGCGACTCTGTAAGAGATCCTTTTACAGACATATACTTGTTATACATCTGCTCAACGACACGAAATTCGCTCTCAACCTTCTCTTTATATTGCGTACTGAGTGAATTCAGCTTCTCCTGGGCAACAGCATATTCGGGAAGCTGGGACAAGATAGCTTCAGTATCGATATATCCCACCTTCTGTGCATTCGCCTGCAACGAAAAAGCGGCAAATACCAATAGAATCAATAATACTTTTTTCATACTCCGACAATTATTTTATCTGAATAAATACAAACAGATCCTAGAATTGTTGTCCTATCATGAAGTGGAACTGGCTGCCTCCACGCTTAAGGCCCTCATTAGGTACAGGATCGAATCCCCAGGCCCAATCAATTCCTAGCATACCGACAATCGGAAGCATCACCCTAAGACCCACACCGGCAGACCTCTTAATTGAGAATGGATTGAAATCCTTTATATCGGACCAGCAGTTACCTCCTTCAAGAAAGGCCAATGCATATATTGTAGATTGCGGCTGCAACACTACAGGATATCTCAACTCTACGGTAAACTTATCATAGACATTTCCTGCATACGCGTTGTCTATAATAGGAGTCAATGAGTTGTTCGGATAACCCCTAAGTCCTATAATCTCAGAACCATAGGTATTATAACCGCTCATACCGTCACCGCCCAGCACAAATCCTTCGAAAGGAGAATAGCCCAAATTTCTGTTGTAGCAGCCCAGATAACCGAAGTTTGCAGATGTCTTCAATACCAGGTCTCCTATAAGCTGGGTATACAATGTACCCTTGAATGTCCATTTGTGATACTCTATCCATTTATACCTCTCCTCATCAGACATTCCCTTGTAATCTGTATCTTTTGATCGGAATGCAGAGTACGGCGGAGTAAGCTGCAGGCTCAACAGCAAATCAGAACCTTTTCTTGGATATACAGGCTGGTCTGTAGAGTTTCTGTTCAATGATATTTTGTAGCTTGCATTGTTCGATTTTCCTGTATTGAAGAGGAAGTTGTAGTTCCAGTCCTGAAGTTTATAGGTCTGCCAGCTCAACTCATTATAGAGGACAAAGTAGTTGTCCGGCCATTTAAGCCTTGTTCCTATACCTACAGCAGCTCCAAACACCTCCATATATTCATCTGTATTCTGGTAGAAATAGTAGGAGTTTGTCTGTCTTGTATAATATACTGAAACATTCAATGATGTTGGCTTCTTACCAAACAACCAAGGCTCCATAAAGCTGGCTGTGAGGGCTGTATAATATGTTCCGTTTGTCTGGAACCTGATTGAGAGGGTCTGGCCGTCACCAAGAGGAACTGGTCTCCATGCCTTCTTCTCAAACATTCTCTTGAAAGAGAAGTTGTTGAAACTTACACCCACAGTTCCTACGAATGTATTGCCACCCCAACCTCCTGAAAGTTCAAGCTGGCTGTTAGGTTTTTCTGCAAGATTATAGGCAATGTCCACTGTATTGTTCAACTGGTTTGGCAAAATGCTGTAACCCTTCTCCGACATTGCAACCTCCGGATCAAAGTGTCCCATTGATGAGATTTCCCTCAAAGAGCGCTCCATATCCGACTGGCTGTAGAGATAACCCGGACGTGTAAAGAGAGACCTTCTTGCAATCTTCTCATTTGTAATGGTATTTCCATTTATTATGATATTGCTGAATGTCGCAGGTTTACCCTCAAATATACGCATCTCCACATCAACTGAGTCACCCTCTATATTCACCTCCACAGGCATAAGGTTGAAGAACAGGTAGCCATTGTCGGTATACATCTTCCTCACATCCATATGCTGTTGCTTTGGATCTCCGAAAAGACGTTTCTCCATTGTAACCACATCGTAGATGTCACCCTTCTGGATCATGAGTATGTTGTTGAGCTGCTCTGCAGTGTATATTGAGTTTCCTGTCCAGCTTATATCCCTGAAATAGTATTTTTTGCCCTCTTCAAACTTGAAGTCAATAGCCATTCTGTCATCAGTTATATAATATATACTGTCCTTGACAATCTTTGCATCACGATATCCGGCCTCATTAAATACCGAAATCATGGCATTCTTGTCGTTATCATACTCCTTTTCATTGAATTTCTTACTCTTGAGGAAGTTTACCAGACGTTTGTCCTTGGTCTTCTTCATGGCTGAAGCAAGTTTTGAATCCTTGATATGATCATTTCCACTGAATGTGATTGTCTCAATCTTCACCTTAGGGCCCTTATTTATATTGAAAGTTACCCTTATCGCATTCTTTACAACAGTATCAACCTCCTGCTCCACACTCACGGTAGTCTTGAGGAAACCCTTCTCACTGAAATATTTCTTTATGATATCGGTGGTTGACTTCACAACATAGTCAGACAACTCTCCACCTCTTCTGAGTTTCACACGGTCTGCAATATCAGTCTGCTCACTCTTCTTCACCCCCTTGAAGCTCCATCTTGAAACCCTCGGTCTCTCCTGCAGTTCCAGAGCAAGGAAACAGGTATCCCTATTTGCAGAGAGTGAATCGATATAAAGGCCTACATTGGAGAAGAAGCGCTGTTGATAGATACGTTTAACCACCTCCGAAAGCTGCTCGCTCGGAACAGTGATCTCATCACCCTTCTGCAATCCTGTAATTGATATTATCTGCTCAGGACTATGCAGTTTCACACCCTTCACTTCAACACCTCCAAGTATATATTTTTTTGGATTATTATAATCGACAACAACGTTGCCATTCTGTGCGAACAGGCACGCAGGCAACAACAAGACCACTAAAACTATTAAACTTAAACGCTTCATCAAATATCTGACTGTGATTATGTTACTTCACTTTTCCATACCTTCTGTCCCTCATGGCGAAGGCATCTAATGCTTCTTGAAATTGGGTTTTGCGAAAATCGGGCCAAAGCACATCCGTAAAATAATATTCGGTATATGCTGTCTGCCATAACATGTAATTGCTTATCCTCTGTTCCCCACTTGTGCGTATCAGCAGATCGGGGTCAGGAATATCCCTTGTACTCAAGTAGCGGGAGAGGAGATCTGCATCCAGGAGCATACCCTCCTTACCCTCATTATCCTGCATGAACCTGTTTACAGCCTGGAGAATATCCCACTTTCCGCTGTAACTCAAAAATATAATCAGGGTAAGATTTGTATTGCCGGCTGTAACTGCCATACACTCATCAATCTGATTCCTCAGACCCTCTGAGAGCCTCGACAGGTTTCCTATAGCCTTGAAACGGATACCATTCTTCATGAATGAAGGGGTTTCATCGAGGATTGCCTTGAGCATCATCTTCATGAGCCCCTCAACTTCAGCTACGGGCCTACCCCAGTTCTCCTCCGAGAACGCAAAGAGGCTCAAATACTTGATACCCTTCTCAATAGCATACTCAACACACGCCCTTACACTGTCTGCACCGGCTTTATGTCCAAAAATACGCTCTTCTCCACGCATCTTGGCCCAACGGCCATTTCCGTCCATGATTATAGAGACATGAACCGGTATCTTCTCCTGATCAGCCATAAAAACTTAGTTTACGCAAAATAATCTGCAAATATAACAAATTATTTATTTGAGCATATTCCTTTTGTCTTCTCCCCATAATAGTTTCTGGTTCAAAGCCTCTATAAAACTGTTGTTGATGGATATACTTTTGAGCGGATACCCGCTTTTTGAGATGGTGAGTTTCCCATGTTTTGGAAATACGAAGAAGCGGTTGTCTGCCGTAAGGAGCGCATCATCACCTCTTGTATTGTATGATATCTCTATTTTGGATGTCTCAGGAACAATTATAGGGCGCACATTGAGGTTGTGCGGTGCTATTGGCGCTATTATCAACACTTTGGAGTCTGGAGTAACAATAGGTCCTCCAATGCTCAGCGAGTAGGCTGTAGAGCCTGTTGCGCTTCCTATAAGTATTCCGTCGGCAATATATACAGGTAACGGACGGCCATCTACAGAGATTGAAATCTCAAGCATTATCGGGCTGCGGCGCTGCAATGTTATCTCATTGAGTGCACATTTGTAAAAATCATCCGGCACGCAGGCCTCTCCCTCCACATCAAAAGAGAGGACACTTCTCTGCTCCACTGCATAATTGCCCGACAGCAGCTTCCCAATCCAACTGTCATCCTCACCATCTATCTGTGCTGTAGTGAGAAAACCCAGACGCCCAGAATTGATTCCGGCAACCGGAATCTCCCTGTCGCGGATAAATGTGAGCGACTCCAGGAATGTTCCGTCGCCACCCAGAGAGAGGAAGAGATTCAGATCTTCAGGCAAATCAGAAAAGGATGTGAAGAGAGGATATTTTTCATCTGTAAAACCGTTCTCCTTCAAGCTTTCGTAAAATGGGGCATAAAAACAGAGTTCCACATCTCCGTGCTCTTTGAATTTATGTATAAGGTTATTGAGTTTCCTGAGATTGAATATATCAGTTTTTCTTCCGAAAAGGGCAAGTTTCATTATCCGTCTTTTTTTTATGCAAGATATACAAAATTCTGCAAAATATACATTATTTTTGTAATAGGAAAAATAAATGTGAGAGAATGACGAAACTTAGTGTAAATATCAATAAAATTGCAACTATCCGCAATGCGCGTGGTGGCAATATGCCGGATGTGCTCAAAGCGGCCATCGATTGTGAAAAATTTGGAGCTCAAGGAATTACAGTTCATCCAAGACCAGATGAGAGACATATAAGATATCAGGATGCAAGAGATTTGAAACCTCTGCTTACCACTGAATTCAACATAGAGGGAAATCCTATAGATTCATTTACAGATCTTGTTCTTGAGGTGATGCCGGCCCAGGTGACACTGGTTCCTGACGCGGCTGATGTGCTTACTTCAAATGCAGGCTGGGATACAATTACCCACAAGAAGTATCTTCAGCAGATCTGCAAACGTTTCAAGGATGCTGGAATTAGGGTTTCAATCTTTGTAGACCCCGTTGAGGAGATTATAAAACATGCTGCAGATACCGGCTGCGACAGAGTTGAGCTCTACACTGAGGCTTATGCCAGCGGATATCACAAAAACAGAGAGCAGGCAATAGAGCCTTACTATAAAGCAGCCCAGCAGGCCCTAAAATGCGGTCTTGGCCTCAATGCCGGACATGATCTGAATCTGGACAACCTCAGATATTTTGCACAGACAATCCCCGGACTGCTGGAAGTTTCTATCGGTCATGCTCTTATATGTGATGCAATTTATTTGGGATTGGAGAATACTATTGCCGCTTATAGAAGGGAATTATCCGATTTTTAATTATCTTTGCCGGCTGATATATTTGAAATAATCAAACAACAATAATAACAACATGAAACACACATTATCTATTCTAGCGGCTATAATATCTGTCGCTATGTTCGTAAGTTCTTGTAATTCAACTCAATCAACACAAGCTTCGGCTCAAGTTGCTCCAAGTGGCGAGATTGCACCAGCAGGCAGCATCGTTTATATCCAGATGGATTCACTGGTTAACCAGTACGATATGTTCAATGACCTCAAGTCTGAGTTTGAGTCTAAAGTTGAAGCTATCCAGGACGATTTGAGAAAGAAGAGCAATGCTTTTGAAAAATCTGCAACAGATTTCCAGAATAAATTGAATAAAGGTCTGCTTACACGCTCACAGGCTGAGACCCAGCAACAGGCATTGATGCAGAGAGAGCAGGAGCTGCGCAACTTGAGCCAGCAGAAACAGATGGAGATGCAGGAGGAAGAGGCTGTAATGTTGAGAAGAGTTATGGATGCAATCCAGACCTACCTCAATTCATACAATGAGACTCACAACTATGCTCTTATCCTCACCACCAGCGGTGCATCAAGCACTGTTATCGTAGGCAACCCTTCATTGGACATCACAAATGATGTATTGAAAGGTCTTAACGAAGAGTATATCCAATCTAAAAAATAGTATCATGCAATAATATAAGATAATGCCGTACTGGTAGGGTTTTCTGCTCTCCCGGATACGGCTTGTCTTTTTAATGAAACTTTATTTATTATATAATATGAGATCTATAACACGCACTGAATTTGATTTTCCAAAACAGACCGCCAAATATGTTGGAAAGGTAAGGGACGTATATACTATCAACAATGAATATATGGTTATGGTAGCTACAGACCGTATCTCGGCATTTGATGTTGTCCTTCCAAAGGGCATTCCATACAAAGGCCAGGTATTGAACCAGATTGCATCAAAATTCCTCGACAGCACCTCTGATATTGTCAAGAACTGGAAAATAGCATCACCGGACCCTATGGTGACCGTAGGCTACAGATGCGACTCTCTACCAGTTGAAATGATTGTTAGAGGATATCTTACAGGAAGTTCATGGAGAGCATACAAAGGTGGAGCGAGAGAGATCTGTGGAGTAAAGATTCCAGATGGCATGAGGGAACACCAGAAATTTGAGACTCCTATTGTAACCCCTACTACAAAGGCGGAGATTGGTGGACATGACCAGGACATTTCAAGAGAGGAGATTATCAGACAAGGTCTTGTAAAAGAGGATATCTACAACGAACTGGAGAGAATCTCACTGGCCCTTTTTGAGAGAGGAAGCCAGATTGCTGCAGAAAGAGGCCTGATTCTTGTTGACACAAAATATGAGTTCGGCCTTAAAGATGGTGAAATCTACCTTATTGACGAAATCCACACTCCAGACAGCAGCCGTTACTTCTACAAGGAGGGCTACCAGGAGCGTTTCGACAAAGGCGAACAGCAGAAACAGCTTTCGAAAGAGTTTGTAAGGGAGTGGCTCATGGAGAACAATTTCAGCGGACAGCAGGGACAGCAGGTTCCTGAAATGACCGACGAAATTGTGGATAGCATCTCTGAACGCTACATAGAACTTTATGAGAATATAACCGGTTCTAAATTTGAGAAAGCTGAGTATACAGGAGATGTATACGAGCGTATTGAAACAAATGTAAAAAACATGTTAGCCAGACTATGAGAATAGTATATCTGTTTGTCCTCATACTTTTTACTTTAACTGATATCTACGGACAGGATGCATCAAAAATTACAACTGAGAAGGTGAAGGTTGGAGACAACCTCTACTATGCGCATACTGTCAGAAAAAAAGAGACACTCTACTCTCTGAGCAAAGCATACAATGTGACTATAGAGGAGATTGTTAAGCACAACAGGGCTGCAGAATCTGGTCTGAAAACCGGCACTATCCTCTATATACCGGTTAATGAGGCAGATTCAGCCCTACAAGAGCCGGCTCCTGCTCAGGAAATTGCTGTCAAACAAATGCAGGCTACAGAGCAGAAGTCCAAAAAGCAGACTAATAAAAAGTATAAGAAACATACAGTAAAATGGTATGAGGACATTACGGATATATCCGAAAAGTATGGCGTTTCAGTTGAGGCTATAATGGCTCTCAACAACCTAAAAAGTTCAAAACTTAAGACCAGACAATCTCTGCTTATCCCAGACAAGGAGTATGTTCCTCAGGACAACATCATCATTCCGAAACCTTTTGTTGAGCCCTCTCCAGCAGATAAGGATACAACAACTGTAGAGAAACCTGAGGAAAAAGTGATAACTGCAGATACTCTCCAACCTGCAGCAGAGAGCAAAGTAAAGTTCCGCAAAAAGGATGAGCCGGTTGAGATAGCCTATATCCTGCCGTTCGGCAGTGTTGATACAAGCCGCATCAACTCAAATTTCATGGATTTCTATGCAGGCTCTCTCCTGGCAGCCAATGATATGAAAAATAGCGGAGTTCCGGTAAAGATCAATGTGTATGACCAGAGTGAATATAACCCGCTCCACTCACTTATTGATTCACCGGGTTTCTCCAACAACCAGCTTATTGTCGGCCCAGCAAGAGCCAAGATGATAACTGCATTTACAGGATATTCCCAAAATGCGGGAATCCCGCTGGTATCACCTCTCGACAATACTGCAGAGAGCATGGCTGACGAGAATCCATATTTTATACAGATGCCTGCCAATACTCTTTCACAGATTGGGAACACTGTAGATCTTCTCGACAAATACCGTACGGAGCACAACTCATCAACAGTACTCCTCATTTGCGAAAAGGGCACTGCCGGTGATTCAATCTATGTCAACAATGCCAAAAAACTGCTCGAAGAGAGAGGAATTGATTATAAAACCATCTCATACGGCATTCTTGAAGGAAGACAGATATATGGTAGAATCCTCTCTTCCGTTGATACATTATCGGAAAATGAGCACATTGCTCTGGTTCCTTCAAACAGCGAAGCATTTGTGAGTGATGTGGTGAGAAACCTCGATCTGTGCCGCAAGCCGGGTGCAAATATCACACTCTTCGGACTTCCCAAATGGCGCAATTTTGAAACTATAAATGTAGAATTGTTCCATAAATTGAAACTGCACATCTCTCTACCATATTTTGTAGACTACAGCAATCAGCAGACCATCAGATTCCTACAGCAATACAGGGCTCTTTATGGCACTGAGCCTACCCCATATGCTTATCAGGGATACGACATCACAAAATATATATTGAAAGAGATGGCACTATATGGAAACAGTTTTGTCCATTCAACAGAACTGGAACATGCACGCATGCTCCAGTCAGATTTCAGGCTCAAAAAGGATTCTGAGCAATCAGGTCTCAAAAACAGGGCTACAAGAAATATAGTGTACAACCCCGATTATACGATATCCGTTATAGATTAGGATAGTCTGTAGCTTTCAGCTCCTCTATAACTTTGAGAAGATACTGGCCATACTGGTTTTTCAGCATAGGCTCTGCCAGTTTGCGCATCTTCTCTTCGGTAATCCATCCCTGCCTGTAGGCTATTCCTTCGAGACACGCCACTTTCAGTCCCTGCCTCTTCTCCAGCACCTCTATATATGTAGATGCCTCAGAGAGTGAATCATGAGTTCCTGTATCAAGCCAGGCAAAGCCTCTACCCAGAGTCTGCACCTTCAACTGACCATCTGAAAGGAATTGTTGGTTTACAGTTGTTATCTCATACTCTCCACGGGCCGACGGTTTTATATTTTTTGCAATCTCCACAACTCTATTGGGGTAGAAATACAACCCCACAACGGCATAATTGCTCTTCGGCTCAGCAGGTTTCTCCTCAATGCTCAAGCAATTTCCATTCTTGTCGAACTCGGCAACTCCATACCTTTGAGGATCACTCACCCAATATCCGAACACTGTAGCCTTACCCTCCTGCTCTGCAGTGGCAACAGCCTCCCTTAGCATTCTGGTAAATCCCGAACCGTGGAAGATATTGTCTCCAAGCACAAGACATGCACAATCATCTCCTATAAACTCTTCTCCAATTGTAAAGGCCTGGGCCAGTCCGTCGGGAGAGGGCTGTTCTGCATAGGAAAAACTCACTCCATAATCAGAACCATCTCCGAGAAGTCTCTTGAATCCAGGCAGATCTTCAGGGGTTGATATTATAAGTATATCCCTTATTCCGGCCAACATGAGTACACTTATGGGGTAGTAGACCATAGGCTTGTCATAGATAGGCATCAGCTGTTTTGAAATGCCCTTCGTAATAGGATATAATCTGGTGCCGCTTCCTCCGGCGAGTACTATTCCTTTCATAACTACAGTTTTTCTTAGTCCCTTCTGAAAATATCTCTTGTATATACCTTGTCCTGCACATCATCCAGGCAAGGATCGTATCTATTGGCAATTATGGCCTGTGATTTTGCCTTGAATGACTCCAGGTCATTCACCACCCTACTGCCAAAAAAAGTTGTACCGTTTTCCAGTGTAGGTTCATATATGATCACCTCGGCACCTTTGGCCTTTATCCTCTTCATTACCCCCTGAATCGAACTCTGGCGGAAGTTGTCAGAGTTTGATTTCATCGTAAGGCGAAAGACTCCTACCACCACCTGCTTCTCCTTTTTGGCATCATAAGCACTGTTCGACTGGTAATATCCGGCCAGCTCCAGTACTCTGTCGGCAATAAAATCTTTTCTGGTACGATTGCTCTCTACAATGGCAGTCATCATATTCTGAGGAACATCCTGATAATTGGCCAGCAACTGTTTGGTATCTTTCGGCAGACAGTATCCACCATATCCGAATGATGGATTGTTATAGTGGGTACCAATCCGCGGATCAAGGCCTATACCCTGAATAATTGCCGCTGAATCAAGCCCCTTCAATTCTGCATATGTATCAAGTTCATTAAAGTAACTTACCCTCAACGCCAGATAGGTATTGGCAAAAAGTTTTACAGCCTCTGCCTCCTTCAGCCCCATGAATATTGTCTCTATATCCTCCTTTATAGCTCCTTGTTTGAGCAGTTCGGCAAAGAGATGGGCCGCCTCTGTAAGCTTTTCAATATCGGCATTTGCTGTAATTGCAGCATTCTCCTCGTCGAAATTGGCAATATTTTTAGGTATTCCAACTATGATGCGGCTTGGGTAGAGGTTGTCATATAGTGCCTTGCTCTCCCTCAGAAATTCAGGGGAAAAGAGAAGATTGAACTTCTTTCCAGCAAGTGAGAGATCACTCTGGAACCGTTTTGCATACTTTACATACATACTCCGGCAAAATCCAACCGGTATAGTAGATTTGATTACCATTACAGCATCCGGATTACTCTCTACAACAAGGTCTATCACAGACTCAACAGCCGATGTATCAAAAAAGTTCTTCTGGCTGTCATAATTTGTCGGAGCTGCTATTATCACAAAATCGGCACTCCTGTATGCAGAGCTACCGTCGAGTGTTGCTGTAAGATTGAGATTCTTCTCTGCAAAATATTTTTCAATATACTCATCCTGAATCGGTGATTTGCGTCTGTTTATCATCTCCACCTTTTCAGGAAGAATATCCACGGCTATAACCTCATTATGCTGAGCCAGCAATGTTGCCATGCTCAAACCTACATAACCCGTTCCCGCTACTGCTATTCTCATCGGCATCTTTCCTTAAAACTTATTTTCTTAGACAATATATTTTGTACCACTCCGCAAAAGCTCTTAGACCTGCCCTCAACGGTGTTGAAGGCTTGAATCCGAAATCACGCTCCAAAGCAGTTGTATCTGCATATGTTACCGCAACATCTCCAGGCTGCATAGGCACAAGTTCCTTATGTGATTCAAAATCGTAATCTTCCGGCAACACCCCAGCCCTCACCAGCTCCTGCTGCAGAATGTCTACAAAATCCAGCAGATTCTCCGGATGGCTGTTACCTATATTATATACTGCATATGGAGGGAGAGGCAATCCATCCTCCCCCATGCCCCTCTCCGGAGCCCTTTCCATTACCTTCATTATACCTTCAACCACATCATCAACATAAGTGAAATCACGCATACAATTACCATAGTTGAAGATCTGTATCTTCTCACCTCTCACCAGTTTATCTGCAAATCCGAAATATGCCATATCAGGACGGCCGGCCGGTCCATACACCGTAAAGAACCTCAAACCGGTAGATGGAATATCGTACAGTTTGCTGTAGCAATGTGCCATCAGCTCATTGCTTTTTTTGGTTGCCGCATATAGTGAAATAGGATTGTCAACTTTATCATCTGTAGAGTGAGGGGTCTTGTGATTTGCTCCATATACCGAACTTGAACTTGCATACACCAGATGCTGCACACCGCCTTCATATTGCTTATATGAGTGCCGGCATGCTTCCAGAATATTATAGAATCCTATTATGTTTGACTCAATATATACATCCGGATCAGTAATGCTATAGCGTACTCCAGCTTGGGCTGCCAGATTTACAACAATAGATGGTTTGTAGTTCTGAAAAATAGAGTTGATCAGCCCCTTGTCAGCAATATTTCCTTTTACAAAAACAAATCCAGGCAATTTTTCCAGTTCATCCAGTCTCTCCTGTTTCAGCTGCGGATCATAATAGCTGTTCATGTTGTCTACACCAACCACAGCCAAATTATCTCCCCATACAGAAGAATTGCTTCTGCATAGTGCCTTAATCAGATTTGATCCGATAAAGCCTGCTGCTCCTGTTACCAATATTGTCATCTATATGATATTAAAAACAACTCAAAATTATGAAAATATACTCATTCATCCAATTGTGGCAGTCACATTTGAAAGCCAATTGGCCTCTTCTTCAGAGTTAAGCAATGGTGATATCTGTTCAAAGACCCTTGCATTATAATTGTTGAGCCACTCCAGTTCTGCGGCAGTCAACAGTTTTGGATCGACACATGATGTGGCTATAGGAACCAACGTAAAGGTTTCAAACTCATTGAATTGCCCGAACTCACCCTCTTTCCATGCCTTAACGGTAACTACATTTTCTGTACGTATACCATATCTTCCGGCAAAATAGATTGCAGGCTCATTCGAAATTACCATTCCCGGCTCAAGAGGTACAGGATTCTCCTCCATCCTCACACTTTGAGGTCCCTCATGCACACAAAGGTAATGGCCTATGCCATGTCCTGTTCCATGATAATACATAACTCCTTCTCCAAACAACGGCCCACGCGCAAGGATATCGAGTGAAGCGCCACGCGTTCCCGACGGGAATTTTGCCATACTCAAAGAGATCATTCCCTTCAACACCAATGTATAGAATCTCTTTTTATCATCATCAAGCGGTCCTAAAGGTATTGTACGGGTTGTATCTGTTGTACCAAAGAGGAACTGTGCACCGGTATCCATAAGAAGGAAATTGTTTCCGGCACATACGCTGCTGCTCTTCTCTTGTGTGGCACTATAATGCGGCAGTGCACCATTCGCTCCAAAAGCCACTATCGGTTCAAAACTCTCACCTTTATAACCGTCGAAATCTCGTCTGAATGAGATCAGTTTTTCACCAATTTCATACTCTGTAAGAGATTTGCCCGCAGCCAGAGAGTCATCTATAAATTTTAGCAACCGGCACCATGCCACACCATCTTGAAGGAAAGCATGTCTGAAACCATCAAGTTCAACACCATTCTTGACAGCCTTCATACGGTTCAAAGCGCCACCGGTTATCGGATCGGAGATGAATTTTGCACCTGAAACCTGCAAGGCCTTATAATCTCTCACAGTCACTTTTGACGGCGAGCATATTCTCAGTACATCTGCAGGAATAGCAGACAAGAAATCCACATAATCAAAATAATCATGCAGCACGATATTTTGCGATGAGAGCATCTCCTCCACCTGCGCACCTACTGCCTCCCTCTTCACAAAAAGATGCACCTTATCCTCTGTAGCCACTGCATAAGACTGGACAAGAGGATTATACTCAATATCTGTACCCCTTATATTGCACAACCATGCCACTTCATCACATGCCGTCACTATATATGCGAATTTTCCTGCAGCATACCTTTCGAGGAGAGCTTTGAGCCTTCTATATTTTGAAATGCTTTCCTCTCCCGAATATTCAACCGGGAGATATTCTATCTGATTGAATATCAATACTTCCCTACTTTCCCAGATTTCACTGAAGAAATCATCCACAGGCACAACCTCATACCTTGGAGCCAAATTCTCTGCCAAAGAGGTATATTCGCTATATGAAAACAGCGCCTGGTCAATTGCCACTCTTCCGCCTCTGGAGGATACAAATTCACTCTCCAGCCATGTCTCAATGGATGGTGTGCCCGGCATCTTCATCTTCATCAGTTCAATGCCACTCCCTTCAAGTTGGGCCTGAGCCTGGACAAAGTAACGGGAATCGGTCCACAATGCGGCGCTCTCCATCGTAACCACTAGAGTACCTGCAGAGCCGTTGAATCCGCTCAACCACTCCCTTACCTTGTAATAGTTCTGTGTATACTCACCAAAATGAGGGTCATTGGTTGGAATAATTATGGCCTGCAAATTTTTTGAGGCAAGCATCTGCCTCAGGCTCCCGATTGCTGATTTTTTATACATGGTCGATATATTTTGTTCTTTGCCAAATATACAAAATAAGGCCGACAACTCAATGGTTACCGGCCTTTCATTTTGCAAGTTTGTTATTAGATCATATCATCTGGATTGAGATTCTTGCTCTCGATATCCTTGAAATATTTAACTGTTCCAACTTTCAGTTCATCAGTTGAAGCATCGTCACAAACAATGATTCCTTTCGGATGCATCTGAAGGATGCTTATTGTCCACATATGGTTTACAGCACCTTCAACAGCCTGATACAATGCACGTGCCTTGTTATGGCCATTTACAAGGATAAGAACCTCCTGTGCATCCATAATTGTACCTACACCAACAGTAAGGGCAGTCTTAGGTACAAGGTTGATGTCGTTGTTGAAGAATCTTGAGTTTGCAATGATGGTATCCTGGGTAAGGGTCTTCACTCTTGTTCTTGAAGCCAATGATGAGCCTGGCTCATTGAATGCGATATGGCCGTCGGGGCCTATACCACCCATGAAGAGATGGATTCCACCATATGATTTGATCTTCTCCTCATATCTTACACACTCTGCTTGAGGATCCTCTGCATTACCATTGAGGATATTTACATTCTCCTTCTTTATATTGATATGTTTGAAGAAGTTGTTCCACATGAATGAATGGTAGCTCTCCGGATGATCCTCAGGAAGACCTATATACTCATCCATATTGAATGTCACA
Organism: Bacteroidales bacterium; assembly: GCA_017935505.1. Lineage (GTDB taxonomy): Bacteria > Bacteroidota > Bacteroidia > Bacteroidales > UBA932 > Egerieousia. Next base: position 33,409 of record JAGBHM010000029.1, read on the forward strand.
ACATTCTCAAATGAGACTTTTCCCTCATTATACAATTTGATGAGCTGTTTGTATGTACCAAGAGGAGTTGAACCGGTTGGCAAACCCAAAACAAAAGGTTTCTCCGCTGTAGGAGCAAATTCATTTATCCTTTTTACAATGTAAGCTGCAGCCCATTGTGAAAGCTGAGAGTAAGACTCTTGAATAATTAATCTCATAATTACTTAGTTATTACTTAATAAATATTTTGCATTTTCAATCGCCGCTTCCGAGAGCTGTGCTCCACTCAACATCCTCGCCACCTCCATTACACGCTCATTGTCCTCAAGCAACTTTATATTTGTATGTGCCTGTTTCTCCGAATCAAATTCCTTGTATACAAGCAAGTGTGTCTCTCCTTTTACAGCAATCTGAGGCAGATGGGTAATTGCAAAAACCTGCATATTCTTGCCCATACGCCCTATCATCTCTCCCATCTTGTCCGCTATGCTTCCAGAAACGCCGGTATCAATTTCATCAAAAATAATGGTTGGCATACCGGTATATTTGGCCATCATCTCCTTAAGGCACAACATAATTCTCGACAGCTCACCTCCAGATGCCACTTTTGAAATCTCAACAAGCTTCGATCCTCCGTTGGCCGCAAACAGAAAGCGTATTCCATCCTTACCATCCTCACCATAGCTATCGAGGGTATCAAGTTCAACCTTGAACTCTGCATAAGGCATCTCCAGATTCCTGATACTGTCCTCAAGAAGCTCCGACAATTTTCCGGCACTTCCACGCCTTCTCTCCGAAAGAAGGTCAGCCGCCGCCGCCCTCTCTTGAGTGAGTTTGAGCACAAGCTCTCTCTGGCTCTCCTCCAACTCCACACTCTCTTCCGCACCGGAGAGTTCCATCTTCAGCCTCTCCCTATATTCGATCAGTTGCGATACTGTTGTACACGAATACCTCTTGAGCAGATCTTCGAGCAGTGCAATCCTATCATCAACCTCCTGCAACCTCTGTGGTGAGGCAGTAATACCATCGCCAATCCTCTCCAACTCCTGCTCAATATCCTTGCACTCAATCCTGCAACTTTCGAGCCTCTGAGCCACCTCTTCCAATCCGGGCACAAAGGTATAACACTTTCTTAATAAATGTACTGCTTCTTTAAAATTTTGCACAACCGAACCGCCCATAGGCCTCAAAAGCTCCAGTGAGCCGTAGACCGATGATCTGATATCTTCGGCATTTGCTAGTTGTTTCTGCTCCAGTTCAAGCTCCTCCAGCTCCCCTTCCACCAGATTTGCCTCCTGCAGTCTGGCAAGTTGGAACTCCTTGTACTCCCTCTCCTGGGCATTTGCAGCATTGGCCTTCTCAATTCTCTGAAGCTCCTGTTGAGCCCTTTGCAGCTCCACATGAATTTTCCTGTAACCGGCAAGCAGTTCTCCGGCTTCGGCAAAATAGTCCAATACCGACAACTGATATTTTTTATCAGTCAGAAGAAGATGGTTGTGCTGGGCATGTATATCCACCAGTTTTCTGGAAATTTCCGAGAGCACGCTCATTGGAACCGGCTCATCATTTATAAATGCTCTTGATCTGCCTGAAGGTGCAACAACTCTCCTCAAAACCAGAATATTGTCATCAGCAACAGGCGCATCATCCCCAGATATTTCCGATAGGTCAATATCACATCCGGAAATGTCAAACTCCCCCTCAACCACACAGTTTCTGGTATTGTCCTTAAGGGAGGCGATATCGCTTTTTCCCCCAAGAAGCAAAGAGAGAGCCCCGAGCAGAATAGACTTTCCCGCTCCGGTTTCCCCTGTTATAATAACAAGACCGCCTGGAAAATCAATATCCAGGCTCTCTATAAGTGCATAATTATGTATGGTGAGTTTCCTTAGCATTGCCGCTTAAGCATTACTGCATTTCTCCATCTTGTCAATAATGTCTGCGGCCACCTGCTTTTTCGTTTTCAGAGGATAGACATCAACATTGCCGTCTGATGTTATTATAGTTATTTTGTTTGTGTCTGTCCTGAACCCGGCCCCTGCATCCTGCATCGAATTGAGGACAATCATATCCAGATTCTTCCTCTTCAATTTTCCTTTGGCATTCTCCAGCTCATCATTGGTCTCGAGGGCAAAGCCGGTGAGGAATGTTCCACTCCTCTTGTTGGCACCCACCCATGCAGCAATATCCTGAGTTGGAGTAAGGGTAAGGGCGTAGTCACTCTTTTCACGCTTGATCTTTCTGTCGGCCCTCTCCTTTACTGTAAAATCTGCAACGGCAGCACACAATACTATCATATCGGCATCCGCCACAAATCCTTTGCAGGCCTCAAACATCTCTCCTGCCGATTTTACCGGAACAATCTTCACATTCGGATGGAACAGTTCCACATTTACAGGGCCGCTCACTACGGTAACCTCAGCACCTCTGTTTGCAGCCTCATGGGCTATGGCATATCCCATCTTTCCAGAAGAGTGGTTTGTTATATACCTTACAGGATCTATATCTTCACACGTAGGTCCGGCTGTTATAAGCATTTTCTTGCCTGCAAGAGTGCCTGATGCTGCAAATATTGCCTCTACATGTGCCACGATACGCTCCGGCTCCTCCATTCTCCCTTTCCCATCAAGTCCGCTGGCCAGTTCTCCTGATGCAGGCTCTATGATATAGACGCCCCTGCTGCGCAATATATTCATATTCTCTGTGGTGGAAGGATGTTTGTACATGTCCAGATCCATCGCAGGTGCTACAGCTACCGGGCATTTTGCCGACAGATATGTTGTTATTAGAAGATTATCGGCAACTCCTGTCACCATTTTTCCCATTGTATTGGCTGTCACAGGTGCTATCAGCAGCAGATCTGCCCACAAACCCAACGACACGTGACTGTTCCAGTCTCCATTTTCAGGATTATAGAACTCTACTGCTATCGGGTTCTTTGATAGTGTTGCAAGTGTAAGCGGTGTGATGAAATGTTTGGCCATCTCAGTCATTACAACCCTAACCTCAGCCCCCTCTTTGACGAGAGCCCTTATCAGCATTGCAGACTTGTATGCCGCAATACTTCCTGTAACACCCAACAGAATATGCTTGCCAGCCAATGAAGCCATACCAGAATCTTTACCTTAATTTTTGTCCGCCTTGTTCTCTATTTTGCGATAGTAGATCTCGCCATTCTGGAACTCTTTGATTGCCACCAATGTAGGTTTTGGCAATTTCTCATAATGACGTGATATCTCAATCTGCTCCCTGTTCTCGAAGGTCTCTTCCAAAGTATCAGCGAAATTTGAGAACTCCTCCAATTTGGCGCTCAACTCCTGCTTTACATCTGCAGCAATCTGGTTTGATCTCTTTGCTATCACCATTACAGACTCATAAATATTTCCTGTAGGTTCTGCCAAATCAGATAAATTTCTGGTAACGGTATTGCCCGCAACCTTTGTTTGATTCTTTTCCATATGATTTTTCAATAATTTATTTCGATTCTTCTTTAATTTTTGCAGACTTCTTCACCTCTTTCATAGCCTTCTTGTTCAATCTCTCCATTTCACGCATCTGCTCTTTTGTAAGTTCTGCCGCCTCAGACTCGCTCCTAGGCTCATCCTTTTTGGTAAAAGAGATTGCCTTTTCATAATAGGCGTCCAGCTCTTTTCTCTTGCGCGACTCAGGATATTCACCTATGAAATTATAGTAGTCATCTATAAATGTAAGGTAACGTTCCCTCTGTTTCTCAAAAATTGAGTTGAGCGCATATTTGTACGAAGCCAAAGCGGTATAGTAAAGCACATCCTCCCTGTAGATATTGTCGGCATTCTCCTTAAGCACATTCTTCAGTGCGTAATGGGCTGCCTGATAATCCTCTATGGTATAGTAGAGTTTTGCAGATTCAAAGCTCTTTCTGTCGAGACGCTCCTTGAACTCAGAAATCATGGCATTGCACTCATCATAATGGCTGCTGGCCGGATTTTCATACATGAACTCCCCGATAACAGTCATGGCCTTTCTCGTAGGAGTCTGGTCGAGTTCATAGCGGTAAGTCGACTCATAGAGACACTTTATCCTCAAGAATTTTGCATCTTCAGTGAACGGGCTGCGCGGAAATACATTGACGAACTTGTCGAAATTGCTCTCTGCTGTGACATAGTCACGCATTTTATAGTTGCTCAAAGCTGTGTAATACTGCACAGTATCCTCCTGAGGCAATCCCTGCATAAGAAGAATGAGGCTCTCAAAGAGCTCTGCAGATCTTCTGTATTTTCCCTGATTATAGTAATCGAATGCAGCCTTATACTTAAGGTCAACATCGGTACTCCTCATAACTGTCTCATAATAGCTGGCACACGAAGTTACAAGGGAGACAATTGCAACTATTCCCAGAATCTTTCCTATTCGCATCCTTTGTTTCTTTTAATATTAGACTTGTCACATAGGCAAATAACAAGCCAAAGTTTCTATTACTGGTTTTCCTGAAGGAATTTTTCTGCATCCATTGCAGCCCTGCAACCGCTTCCTGCAGCTGCAATTGCCTGACGGTAAGTTGGATCCTGAACATCACCTGCTGCAAAAACACCAGGAACAGATGTTTTTTGTGATTTTCCGTCGGTAATTATATAACCCTCTGCATTGGTCTCAATATAAGGCTTGAAGACCTCTGAATTAGGATGATGGCCGATAGCCAGGAAGAAACCGTGGATATTGATTTGGCTCTCCTCTCCGGTCTTGTTGTTTACAAGAGCAGCACCTGTAACACCAAACTCATCACCAAGAATCTCCTTGGTATTTGTATTCCAGAGAATCTCAATATTAGGGGTATTCATAACCCTCTCCTGCATTGCCTTTGATGCTCTGAGCACATCCCTTCTCACAATCAGATAGACTTTATTGCACAATCCCGCAAGATATGTAGCCTCTTCACATGCAGTATCACCGCCACCTACAACGGCAACATCTTTTCTGCGGTAGAAGAAACCGTCACAAGTTGCACATGCAGAAACACCTGCACCTCTGAACTTCTCCTCACTAGGCAAGCCCAGATATTTAGCAACAGCACCTGTAGCAATGATTACTGTATCGGCCAATATCTCTTTCTCTGAATTTATCTCAACTTTGAAAGGCCTTTCGCTGAAATCAACTTTTGATACAACTCCATATCTCACCTCAGTGCCGAATCTTTCAGCCTGTTTCTTCAAATCTTCCATAAGAGATGTACCTGTAACACCCATAGGGTATCCAGGGAAATTGTCTATTTCAGTTGTAGTAGTCAACTGTCCGCCAGGTTGTGCACCTTCATATACAACAGGATTGAGGTTTGCACGTGAAGCATAAATTGCCGCAGTATAGCCTGCAGGACCGCTACCTATGATAAGGCATTTTATTCTCTCTGTACTCATATGTAAATTTTCTTTTATATATCTGTTATTATAATAATCGTGCAAAAATAATAAAAAAATCTGTAGGTCTGACAATTATAATTCCCGCATATTTTTTTTGGATGCCATCTTGTCTGCTACAAAATATTCCAGCCGCTGTGCCCAAACCAGCACCATAGACGCTATCCATCTGCTTATCAATAGGATATACCATATACCACCTATTGAACATACCAGAAACAGATCCTCAAAATTGCTATGGGATATTGAGATATGCGTATTGAGCAGATTGATATCCCGACGGGATATTTTCCCACTTTTGCTCTCATCTATCATAACTGCAGCACCATATGCCAACCCAAGAATATTTGCGACAATCCAGAGGAAAGCAGTCTTTGCAGGAAGCCCGAACAGGGCAAGAAGAGGCCTGAGGAATTTGGAAACCCACCTTATCACACCATACTCTGCAAGTAGCCTCTGCATTATCGAGAGTGAAAATATGAGTACTGTCATCTTTATCACAAGCCAGAATGTGGATATGAGCCAATCTGTGAAGAGAGTCATGAAGGGAAGGTCTTGGGCCGCCTCCCCCATCTGCATGCCTAAAACGCCGCCCGGCATTATCTTATTCAAGACAAATGCGAGAACAAATGCAGAGAGTGTCCTTATGATGACCATGCGCACTGCAGACGAACCGGTCTTCTTCTGTACAGCAGTCTCTGTTATCATATTGTGGGAACAGAGGACCATAACACTCAATATTGTTGTTGCCCTAACATCCAGATCTACAGCCACCGCAGCCGAGATTGCCGCATACACATTTACGAAATAGCCAGAAACATATGCCAACGCTGCCTCTCCAGGCAATCCTATATAGTTGAATACGGGACTTATGAAGTTGGAGAAGATGGGAAGGAGCTTGAAATATTTGAGAAAAAGTATGGCAAATGAAACTGCCACAGTAATCTTCACTATCCATGCACATGTTTTGGAAGCACCAGGCAATACCTCCTTTATACACCTGAATATGCGTTCCTTATGATTTTCCTGTAACTTGTCTGTACTATGCACCGAAGACATTCTTTTTGTTTTAGAAGCCATGTAACAATAACCGAAATCCCGCCGGACATCAGTCTGACGGGATTTTTTGTGCCCAAGACAGGAATCGAACCTGCATGCCTCTCGGCACTCGCACCTGAAACGAGCGCGTCTACCATTTCGCCACTTGGGCCAATCGAAAACAAGAACCTGTTTACAAATCTGACTGCAAAGGTAATGATTTAATAAAACTTTGCAATGTTTTTTCATCAGTATTATCAAAAATTTAATTAAAACACTATTTTTGTCGCTTGATAAATTCACAACTAAAACCAACTTATATGGAGACAAAAAGAGTAGTAGTTACAGGATTAGGTTGTCTTACCCCTATCGGAAACAACGTGGAGGATTTCTGGAAAGCCCTTACAGCTGGTGTTTCTGGTTGTGCACCAATTACAAAATTCGATACAACAAATTTCAAGACAAAGTTTGCATGTGAAATAAAAGGATTCAATCCGGAAGAGTTCATAGACAGGAAAGAGCTGAGAAAAATGGATCCTAATGCGGTATATGCCATGGTTGCTGCCGACCAGGCTGTAAAAGATGCAGGAATTGATGCCGCCCCTGTTGACAAAGAGCGTTGCGGAGTGATATTCGCATCGGGAATTGGAGGATTGAACAACCTCGAGCAGGAGCTCAAGGATTATTTTACAGGCAGCGGTGTGCCAAGGTTCAACCCATTCTACATCACAAAGATGATCACCAACATGTCTGCCGGCATGATCTCAATAAAACATGGATTCATGGGTGCTAACTTTGCTACAGTTTCGGCCTGTGCTTCATCAAACCATGCAATCATCACAGCTTTCAACTTTATAAGGACCGGTCTTGCAGATATTATGGTAACTGGAGGAACTGAGGCGGCAATCACCCCAAGTTCCGTAGGAGGATTCAACAGCATGAAAGCCCTCTCTACAAATAATGAAAACTATGCCACCGCTTCAAGGCCTTATGATGTAACCAGAGACGGATTTGTTATTGGAGAGGGTGCCGGAGCTATTGTTCTGGAAGAGTATGAACATGCAAAGAAGAGAGGTGCCAAAATATATGCTGAGCTTTGCGGAGGCGGAATGTCATGTGATGCATACCACATCTCAGCAACTCATCCTGAGGGAGTTGGAGCAGCTTTATGCATGAAGAACGCAATAAAGGATGCCGGCCTAAAACCTGAGGATATCAACTATGTGAATACTCATGGAACATCAACCCCTGTTGGAGATATGCCGGAACTCTTTGCTCTGAAGAGCACACTGGGCGACAGCTACAGCAAAACATATATAAGTTCCACAAAATCCATGACAGGCCATCTGTTGGGAGCGGCAAGCGCCATAGAGGCAATTGCATCGGTACTTGCAATACAGAATGATATAATCCCTGCAACAATAAATGTAACCCAGCTCGATCCAAATATTCCGGACGGGTCAAACATTGTTGTCGGAGAGTCTCTCAAGACTACTGTAAATTATGCACTGAGCAACAGCTTCGGATTTGGAGGTCACAATGCATCCGTAATATTCGGGAAAGTAAAATAATTGGTGTATATATTGTATATCAAAACATATACAATGGAGACGACAGTACTTTACAATATCGCAGAACAATTCTGCATTGAGGAGGTGATTTCAGCCATTGAGCCCCTTGGTGAGGGTTTCATCAACGACACCTTCATAGTGAGGACATCTGGCCAAAGCAGCCCCAACTATATTCTGCAGCGCAAAAACAAGAATATCTTCAAGGATATTCCTGCAATGATGGAGAATATAGAGAGGGTGACGCTGCACCTTAAAGATAAAATTTCCGCAAAAGGGGGAGATCCTATGCGGGAGGCAATGACTGTTGTCAAGACCAAAGATGGCAAGCTCTATTTCAAGGATGAAAATGGGGATTTCTGGGCTGTCTCAATATTTATAGAGGATACACTCTCATACCAGAATGCCGATACTCCAGAACTTGCATATCAGGGAGGAAAGGGCATTGGAGTATTCCAATCCATGCTGAGTGATTTCAAGGAGCCACTTGCCGACATTCTGCCGGGTTTCCACAATATGAGGTTCCGTTTCAAACAATGGGACGAAACTCTTGCCAAGGATCCCGTAGGGCGCAAGGCCTCTGTTGCAGAAGAGATAGGATGGATCGAGAGCCGTCGGGAAGAGATGATGAAATTCTGGGAACTTGTAGAAAACGGCACAATTCCATGCAGAGTGACACACAATGATACAAAAATAAGCAATATCCTCTTTGACAAGAGTGGTGATGTGTTGTGTGTGATAGATCTGGATACAGTGCTGAGCAGCACCTGCCTCAACGATTTTGGCGATGCAATCAGGTCTTACACCAATACCGGTCTGGAAGATGATGAAAACCTCAACAATGTATCAATGGATATGGAGATGTTCCGCGGATATACAGAAGGATATCTCTCAGAGACCTCTTCATTCTTGACAAAGGCTGAGACCGACTATCTGGCCTTCTCTGCAAAATATATAACATTTGAGCAGACACTCCGTTTCCTTATGGATTATATCGACGGAGACAACTACTACAAGACAAAATCGCCTCAGCACAATCTGATACGCACACATGCCCAATACAAACTGTTGCAGAGCATGGAGGAGCAGTATGACGGAATGTGCCGCGTTGTAAAGGAGTCTATTCCATTATAAAATCTTCATCACCAACTATTTTACCGGCAAATATTCTGGCCGAATAGCTCTCCGGTATAAATATTTTGTGAATCTCCATTGCTACTAATATCGATTTATGCGTGTGGTCAACAGCCCGCGCATAAATTTTTTTTACGCCAAGCTGCTTCAGCGCAGCAACTGTACGCAGCGAACTCTCCATGCTTCTTCCTATGGTCACAACTGCACAGTCAAACTCATCCAAAGGTAATGATTTGAGTGCCTCCTTCTCCGAGGCATCCATGATATATGCAACCGAGACACGCTCCTTTATATACTCCACCCTATGTCGGTTGGAATCAACTACAACCACATCGTGACCGTTATCGGTCAGCTCTTCGGCCAATCTCCTGCCGAAGGTGCCAAGACCTATTATCAGATATCTCATAATATTCTCAATTTATTATCACATTATCTTGCGGATAACGGTATTTTGGCTCTCCTTTACCCTGAGCAAGGCCCATGAGCAGTGTTATAAAGCCAACCCGTCCTGCAAACATGAGTGCGCAGAGGCAGAACTTGCTGCCAACCCCAAGCAGCGGAGTGGTATCCATACTGGCACCTACGGTACTGAATGCCGATACCGTCTCAAAAAGCAATCTCCCGGGAGAGAGGTGCGGTTCCATAATTACAAGAATTGCAAAAAAGAGCGCTATCATCGCTATCGAACTGTAAATTGTTGCAGATGCTCTCCGTACAGAGTGTGGAGAGATCTCCCTGTTAAATGCGACAGCCCTCTCTCTGCCTTGTATAATGGAGATGAAGTTTGCTGTAGATACCGCAACAGTATTCACTTTAACTCCTCCGGCAGTAGATTGTGAGGCACCTCCTATCCACATAAGAAGGGTGTACACTATTATTGTAACTGTTGAAAAAGAGGTAATCCCCACACTATTGAATCCTGCAGTCCTCGGCACCGCCGAATTGAAAAATGAGTGTACGAGCTTATCCTCAACTGACATTCCGGCAAATGCTCCATTCCACTCCGCTACTGCAATGGAGAGAGTTCCTGCAACCAGCAGAATGAGTGTGGAGACCAACACAAGCCTGGTATTTATATTGGCAAGATGTATCACCCTTACATTGCTCTGCCCCCTTTTGAAGATTCTCCTATATATTCTCCTGAAGTGGTATGCTGCCACTCTGCCCAAATCTACCAATATGGGGTACCCTATACCACCCATAATCACCAGCAGCGATATTGTTACAAAGAAGCCGCCATGTCCTGTAATGATGCCTGTATTGCCCAAATTTCCCTCAAGAGTGGAGAATCCGGCATTGCAAAATGCGGAGACAGAGTGGAATATTGCAAAAAATATCTCTTCGGCGAGCGGCATCTCCATTGTAGAGTGGATCGTACACCATATCAATATTGCTCCTACAGCCTCAATTGCAAATGTAAATGCCAATATGTACAGCAGAGTGGAGAGCAGCGAGCCGAATGTATCTGAACCCACCATATCCTTTAGTGCAAACTGGCTGTAGAGGGTGGGCGTTCCCATAAAAAAGAGTGCGAAGAAACTTGTGACCGTCATTACTCCAAGGCCTCCGGCCTGTATTAGCAACACAATCACAGTTTGTCCGCCCAATGTGAAGGTAGAGGATATATCTACCGGAGAGAGTCCCGTCACGCAAACGGCACTTGTGGAGACAAACAGTGCATCAACAACAGAGAGCCTTATCCCATCATGTGTTGAACGAGGAAGCATCAGAAGCAGTGTTCCCAGGAATATCAGCACCAGAAAGCCTGAGGCGAGAAGCAGTGTGGGATTGGTCTTTTTGCCTATGAAGCCTACAACGCCCCTTGAAATCTCCAGCAAAGCAAAAAGCAGCACCAGAGGAAGGTTATAGAGGTTGCTGTCGAAAAAGGAGATTCCAAACAGTTTTGAAATTACCGGCAGGTAGAGCATCAGTGCCAATATCCAGCTCATATAGGCCTTGATTCCCTCAACACCTTTCCTATTGAAAAGAATCCACAATGTGAACATTAGAAAATAGCACCACCATGCCACTTCATATATATGTTCCATTACCGATGCTTCCCTGGCGTCAAGTTCAAATCCATAATCGATCACGGCTGCCCCAACCACCACAACTGAGAGGACAAAAAGGAACACCTTTATATATTCTTCCAATCTTACTCGCATAACATCCGGCTACATTCCAATTACCAACTGTTTCGCGGCCGGAAAGTTCACCGAATATATAAGAATTACTTCAACTGCTTCTCTGTAAGGTATTTCCAGAACCTCACAGGCATATGCTGCCTGTGCAGTTTAGGGTTCAGGCGCTCTTTTATGGCAATGGAGCTGAAATATGTCTGCCATAATCTGCGGAAGAGCTCCTCATCTTCACCTCTCTCTCCTTCACCCAACACTCCGACAGACTCCTCACCATTGCAATATGTGGTGCAATTCACCTCTGTCACACTCTTGCCGTCGTAATAATAACCAAACTGGCGTATCGTATCATAAATTATCCATCTCTGGAAAGCAAAACGGTTGGTAAAATAGTTTACGGCAAATGGCAATACATTATATATCGGATTTATACAGGCATAATATATATCATCTGCACCATGCTGGAAACGGACAAACTGCACAACCCTTTCTCTCTCTTTTGCTACTTTTTTGGCAATGCGGACAACCTCCAGCACATCCGGATCTGCAAAATCCAGTTCAACACTCGAGTGAGAATCAAAAATCCTCTTCATATACCGGAGCAGGAGCATCTCCACCTGCGGTAATCCACTCATCCAACATGCTGCAACAGCCCACAAAGCATATCCCGACAGTTTCTTCTCCAAACCTCTCCACACCCTTCCTGCCTGCTGATCATCTGTAACAATCTCAACCACCTCATCACAAAGCAGCGGCAGCTGCTCGCCAACCCCAAGCAGTGAGTCGGGAAACCGCTTGTGTGAATAGCAGTAAAAAAGCGAGGTGAGCAGCCCCTCAAAGCTTCTGTCATAAACAAATATCACCATAACGGAAGTTTTAGTTGCAGATCGGCAGGCTCCTTTACAGAGGGCAGCAGAGCCCTTCTCACCCCCTCCGCACCCAATTCATTTATTGTAATATGCCTTCTGTTCCGGTACAGGCCCCCATTTTCAGTTATAAAATAGCGGGCCCTCTTCAATACAGCCCCCATCTTTCCAACCTGTTCCAGATTAAGTTTACCATAACGGCGTGCCGCCACTATCATTTTGGCACTCTTCACTCCAATTCCAGGCACTCTAAGAATCATTTGATAATCAGCGCTATTTATATCAACAGGAAAATATTCAGGGTGCCGCAATGCCCATGCCATCTTTGGATCGACCTCAAGATCCAGCAGAGGAAATTGATCATCAACAATTTCAGTGGCCTCAAAACCATAAAACCGCATGAGCCAATCGGCCTGATACAACCGGTTCTCCCTCACCAGAGGTGGCTGTTTAAGGGCCGGCAGGCGCGGATCATATCCGTTCACAGGCACGTAGCCTGAATAGTAGACACGCTTCATACCAGGCCGTCTGTAGAGCATGGAAGAGAGCATCAGGATATCTTTATCAGAATCTGGGGTGGCCCCCACAATCATCTGAGTGCTCTGCCCTGCAGGCACAAACCGTGGAGCTTTTCTATACTTGCCTCTCTCCTGTGCACTCTGCAGAACTCCCTGTCCAATATACTGCATCGGTTCAAAAACGCTCCTGAAATTCTTTTCGGGAGCCAGCATTCTGAGATTTCTCTCATTGGGAATCTCAATATTCACACTCATTCTGTCGGCATAGAGGCCGGCTTCATTCACCAATTCTCTGCTTGCTCCCGGTATGCTCTTCAGATGTATATATCCATTGAATCTATAGACCTGCCTTAGCTCCTTTGCAACCCTCACCAACCTCTCCATTGTGTAATCAGGATCTTTAACAACTCCCGAACTCAGGAAAAGTCCCTCTATGTAATTTCTTCTGTAAAAGCCGATTGTAAGCTCCACTAACTCCTTTACAGAAAAAGTGGCCCTCCTTATATCATTGCTTCTTCTGTTTATGCAGTTTGCACAATCATATATACAGTTGTTGGAGAGCATTATCTTCAGCAGTGAGATGCATCTGCCATCTTCGGCAAAACTGTGGCATATGCCCCAGCCATAGGCGGAGCCTATATCCCCCGATCTGCCTCTGCGAGTCGTACCGCTGGAGGCACAGGAGACATCATATTTTGCCGACTCTGCCAATATTTTCAATTTTTCCAGAACCAAATCATTCATACCTTACATGCAATAGGGATAACGATTTGCAAAGGAAATTCTATTTTTTGACAACTTTTGACAATAATAAAAAAAGACCGGAAAATGATGTGACCCCCAAAAGTTGGACGGTTTAACATTATTAAGAGGCTCGCTTAGATTGGAATAAAGCTCGGTATTGTACCGGGCTTTTTCCATTTAGCCTCAGTTTGATTCTATAATTATTGTAATAGCGTATATACTTAAC
>JAGBHM010000030.1 GCA_017935505.1 Bacteroidales bacterium
CATTCCTGAATATGCTGCTTGTCTTTCATCATTTCAATCAACTCATCCCGTCCTAACCGAACGGGAGCGCAAAGGTACAAACTTTTTCTCCACTTCCAAATTTTATTGCAAAAATTTTTACCTTTTTTTGTCAATTTTTTTACCCAAATACCACAAAACACTGAAAGTCAGCAATGCCGCAAATAAACATTTTTTTTAATTTTTTTTATCATTTTTCACTACACCAACAGAGATTCAATATTTTTTTGAAATTTAGTGTCAAGTAGCATTAGTGTATTACCATTTTTTTACAAAAAATCATATCTTTGAAAGATATTTCAACTATATATGACCAGCAATCAGTAACAGCTATGTCGAAGAAGATTATAATAATACCCACTTACAACGAGAAAGAGAATATCGAGAAGATTATCCGCAAGGTTTTTTCACTAGAAGGAGATTATCATATACTTATTATAGATGACGGCTCACCCGACGGTACCGCTGCAATTGTAAAGAATCTGCAGGAAGAGTTCCCAGACAGGCTGTTTATTGTAGAACGCAAAGGCAAGCTTGGACTTGGAACAGCATATATTGCCGGTTTCAAATGGTCTCTTGAACATGATTACGATTATATATTTGAGATGGATGCCGATTTCTCCCATAATCCGGATGATCTGCACAAACTATACGAAGCATGCGCGGAGGATGGTGCAGACCTTGCCATCGGTTCGAGATATTGCAATGGAATCAGTGTTGTGAATTGGCCTATAGGCAGGGTGATCATGTCCTACTACGCCTCTACATATGTAAGGACTGTACTTGGAATGAAGATATTTGACTGCACAGCAGGTTTCAAGTGCTACACAAAACGGGTATTGCAGAAGATTGATCTGGACAATATACAGATGAACGGTTACGGATTCCAGATTGAGATGAAATATACTACATACAAACTTGGTTTTAAGATCAAGGAGGTTCCGATAATCTTCATAAACAGGACAGAAGGTACTTCAAAGATGAGCTCCGGCATATTCGGAGAGGCATTCTGGGGAGTAATAAAGATGAGATTCCGCACTATCAAACCTCGTAAATAGGGCATTTGAAATGAAAAGACTTATCAAAAACGGCATAATAGTAAATGAGGGCTCCTCATCACTGGGAAGCATTTTAATAGAGGGAGAAAGAATTGGAAAAATCATATTGTCGGAGAAATATGACAATATGGAGTCGTACAATAAATATATAGAGGAGCTGGAGAGCAGTGTTCCTTGTGAAAATATCACAGATGCTGCCGGCATGCACATCATCCCGGGAGTAATTGATGACCAGGTCCATTTCAGGGAACCGGGAAATACCCATAAGGCTACCATAGAGAGCGAGAGCAAGGCTGCAGCACTTGGCGGTGTCACCTCTTTTATGGATATGCCAAACAACAATCCGCCTGTTACAACATTGGCGGCATTGGAGGAGAAATATAATATTGCATCCGATACCTCTTTTGCAAACTACTCATTCTATCTCGGAGCTACAAATGAAAATTTAGAGGAGATAAAGGGCATCAACCCTGCAAATGTATGCGGTCTGAAGGTATTCATGGGCTCTTCTACCGGAAACATGCTCGTAAATGATGAAGATATGTTGAATAGTATCTTCAGGGAGTCGCCGGTACTCATTGCAACCCATTGTGAGGATGAGCAGACCATCAGGGAGAACCTCGAAAAGAGCAAAACCAAATATGGAGATGAGATACCTTTTGAGGAACATCCCCAAATAAGAAACCGCGAAGCATGTGTAAAATGCTCCAAAAAAGCTATGGAGCTTGCTGTAAAGAATTCATCGAACCTCCACATACTTCACATCAGCACAGCCGAAGAGCTTGAGATGCTTAGAGAGGCTAGAAAATCCAATCCGAATATAAGTGGAGAGGTATGTGTCCATTACATGTGGTTCAACAGGAAGGATTATGCAAAATATGGTTCAAAAGTAAAATGCAACCCTGCCATAAAGGAGGAATCCGACATGCTGGCAATACGCAAGGCAGTGAAGGAGGGTCTTATAAAAGTTGTTGCAACAGACCATGCACCACACCTGAAAGAGGAGAAGGCTCAGCCATATCTCTCTGCACCAAGTGGCCTGCCACTGGTACAACACTCGCTGCAGGTGATGCTTGAACTCTGCAAAAAAGGCATCTTCACAATTGAGGAGGTTGTCGACAGAATGAGCCATTCTCCTGGAGAGCTCTTCAAAATTAAAGAAAGGGGATACCTAAGAGAGGGTTATTTTGCAGATATTGTTGTAATTAATACTAATAAACCAGACACTTGCAGCACTTTGCATCCTGCATACAAATGTGGCTGGAGTCCATTTGAAGGGTATACATTCTCGTGCTCCGTACTACATACCTTTATAAATGGCACGCAGGTGGTAAATAATGGAAAACTCACAGGCAACCGAAACAGTATGAGGCTGAACTTCAACAGAAAACAGTAGTATTAAAACTGGAATTCCTATGCAATCAAACCATAACACACTTGCATATTTGGCCGCAATTTCTGCAGTATTCTTCTGGGGATTTTCATTTGTCTGGTCCAACGTATTGCTGATAAATAATATACCGGTATTTACATTTCTATTTATCAGGCTCGCCATAGCCGGCATACTACTTACAATATTCTCCAAATGCATCAAAAAACTGCAGAAGGTGGAAGCCAAGGATATGCTCTGGATGGGGCTTATGGCCTTTTGTGAACCATTTGTCTATTTTTTGGGCGAGACATTCGGCATGAAGGCTACAGGCTCTGCAGTAATCACCTCTGTAGTGATAGCAACAATTCCCATCTTCTGCCTCATCATGGAGAAAATCATATGGCACATACCTTTCAATATATATAAAGTAACCGGCATTCTGCTAACACTGCCGGGAATTGGACTTGTTGTCTTCCAGGAGGGAGCCCTGAACGTTGAACATGTGTATGGAATAGCACTGCTCTTTATGGCGGTAATCTCCTCAATTGCCTACTCTACGACTGTAAAAAAATTGTCTGCAAAATACAATGCCATTACAATTACCACATACCAGTTTGTCATAGGTTCGCTATTTTTCTTGCCATTCTTCCTTCTATATGGCCTCGACGGACTCACTCCCAATTTTTTCTCATTCAAGATACTCTCCACAATAATTACACTTGCTCTCTTCTGCTCATGTGTTTCATTTGTATTCTGGGTACATGCTATAGGAAAGTTGGGTATAACACGTACAAATATCTTCTCAGCGCTTATTCCGGCTGTATCGGCTGTTGGTGCCTTCATGCTTGGACAAGAAGAGCTGACCATAATTAAAGTTGCAGGCGTTGCAATTGTAATTATAGGTGTTATTATGGCCCAGAAGGAGAGCAAGAGACTCAATTAGCCGGCTACTTGAGCAGCTTCAGCTGTATTCTGTTTCTTTTTACATCAACCTCCAGCACCCTTACCTGCACATGCTGGTGCAATTTTACCACCTCTGCCGGATTGGAGATGAACCTGTCGGCCATATTGGAGACATGTATAAGGCCATTCTGCTTTATACCCACATCTACAAATGCTCCAAAATTGGTAATATTTGTGATTATTCCAGGCAGCTCCATACCCGGTTTGACATCCTCTATCGAGTGGATTTCATTTGAGAATTCCAGAACTTTTATGCCAGAGCGTGGGTCGCGGCCAGGCTTTGCCAACTCCTGGATGATATCATTCAATGTAGGCAAACCAACCTGATCATCAACAAAGGAGCTGATATCTATCGAATCTATTTTCTCTTTATTTCCGACAAGTTCTCCGAGCGGGAGATTAACAGATGCAGCCATTTTCGACACAAGTTCATACCTTTCGGGGTGTACAGCCGAATTGTCAAGAGGATTCTCAGCTCCAGGTATCCTCAAAAAACCTGCAGCCTGTTCATACACCTTCTCTCCCAGCCTCTTCACTTTAAGCAGCTGGGCGCGGGAGGTAAAGGCTCCGTTATTGGTTCTGTAATCAACAATATTTTGGGCGAGAGCCGGTCCTATACCGGAAATATATGAAAGCAGATGTTTGCTGGCAGTATTCAGATTTACACCTACACTATTCACACAACTCACCACCACATCATCGAGTTTCTCCTTTAGCAGACTCTGATCTACATCGTGCTGGTACTGGCCTATGCCCAGAGATTTGGGATCGATCTTCACCAGCTCAGCGAGAGGATCCATCAGACGGCGTCCTATAGATACTGCCCCTCTTACTGTAACATCATACTGCGGAAACTCCTCCCTTGCAACAGGTGATGCAGAGTAGATTGACGCACCATCCTCACTTACGGAGTAGACTTTCACTGCATGAGGGAAAGACAATCTCTTGATAAAAGCCTCTGTCTCCCTGCTTGCTGTTCCGTTTCCTATGGCAATAACCTCAATTTTATAGGACTCCACCATATTTGAGATCTTTTTCATTGCCATAATCTTCTCATTTGCAGGAGGATGAGGATAAATTGTATCATTATGAAGCAAAGCTCCCTGCTCATCGAGACAAACCACTTTACAGCCGGTTCTAAAACCAGGGTCAATGGCCAAGGTCCTCTTTTGGCCTACAGGAGGTGCCAACAAAAGTTGTCTGAGATTCTCTCCAAACACCTTCACCGACTCAAGATCAGCCCTCTCTTTGGCAATCTTCACAGCCTCATTCTCAATGGAAGGATGAAGCAGCCTCTTATAGGCATCACCAACAGCATCCTCCAGCTGCTCATAGAGCTGGAAAGAACTGCATTTCTGGCCTTTATAGAAAAGCCTGTTTATAATTTTTATTGGAATAGTTTCATCTACAGATACTTTAACCGACAGGCACCCCTCTTCTGCTCCTCTAAGAACCGCCAGCACCCTATGTGCAGGCATACGGGAAATATCCTCCGAAAAGTCGAAATAATTCTGGAACTTCTCAGCCTCCTCCTCATCGGCCCCCTTTGCAATTTTTGAACAGATACGTCCGCTCTTCACATAAAATGAGCGCAGTTCCTGCCTTATCTCCTGCCTCTCTGCCAAATTCTCTGCAATAATATCCTTTGCCCCCTGCAGAGCCTCTTCAACATCCTTTACCTTCTCATTGACAAATGATTTCACATACTCAGAAAACCTGTCGACCTGCAATGTCATCATCTTTGCTGCCAACGGTTCAAGCCCCTTCTCCTTTGCCATTGATGCCCTTGTCCTGCGCTTAGGCCTATAAGGAAGATACAAATCCTCCAACGTCTGCAGCTCCACTGCCTGTTTTATAGCCTTTTCCAGCTGGGGATCCAGTTTTCCCTGCTCTTCTATGCTGGCCAATACAGCGGTTTTTCTCTTGTCAAGTTCCAGAAATTTCTGATAATGGAAACGTATCTCCGCAACTTGCACCTCATCCAGCGCTCCTGTCCTCTCCTTTCTGTAGCGGCTTATGAAGGGCACTGTTGCCCCCTCCTCAAAAAGTTCTATACAATGCTCAACCTGCCAATCTTTTACATCAAGACGGCCGGCAATGGTATTTATATATAATTTTTCCAACATATATCGGCTTTCAATGGTGTATAACGTCAATCATGGGAAACTTGCTGAAGCTGCTCTCTGTATGCAGAGAAGATCTTGGATTTTGAGACAAAGCCCAAATATGTCATATCCTCTTCAACCACCGGCAGATTCCATGCGCCAGTATATTCAAACTTGTTCATCACACTCTCCATACTCTCGCCATGATATACAAAATCAGGAGCCTGCTTCATATAAGTATATACATAGGTGCTGTCATATTTTGATGTATCGAACATCACCTCCCTCACATCATCGAGCTGCAATATGCCCTGTACAACATTTTTATCGTCAACAACAGGGTAGAGATTGCGTTTGGAATGGGCAATCACCTGCACCAATTCCCTCAAACTGAACTCCAGACCAACCTTTGAAAAATCGGTTTCAATCAGATCATCTGTTTTGAGCAGAGTGAGGACAGCCTGATCCGAATCATGTGTAAGCAGGGCACCCTCCTTGGCAATACGCTTTGTATATATGGAGTATGGTTCAAAAAGACGTATTGTGGCAAATGAGACTGCAGATGTAATGATAAGAGGCATAAGAAGTGAGTAGCCTCCTGTAATCTCCGCTATGAGGAATATTGCAGTCATTGGTGCCTGCATGACGCCTGACATGAGGCCTGCCATACCGACCAGAACGAAATTTGTCTCAGGCAGATCAACCAGCCCCGAAAGGTTCAGTGTACGGGAGACAACAAATCCCAGAATACCACCCATAAAGAGTGTAGGACCGAATGTTCCTCCAACACCACCTCCAGCATTTGTAAATGACATTGAAAATACCTTGAAGAGAAATACTGCAAAAAAGAAGAGCGGTACAATCCAAGGCTTTATAATCAATTTTTCAAAGAATGATGTACCGACAGCCTCCGCAGGATGGTTGTTGAGCAGATTTGTCAAAACATCATAACCCTCACCATAAAGAGGTGGAAATATAAATATGAATATGCCCAATGAGACTGCAGATATCGCCCATCTGCGATATGGATTGAGTATAGATTTGATCTTATCTTCGAGATGCAGTGTCATTCTTGTGAAATAGAGCGATCCAAAGCCGCAGATGATGCCGAACAATACATAATATGGGAAATTTCCTATTGCAAATTTTGTGATTGTATTTGGGAATGCCACGGTTTCACCAAGAAACAGATATGAAACGGTTGTGGCAGTCATTGCCGAAATTACAAAAGGCAATATTGATGTCATGGACATATTGAAGAGCAATATTTCCAATGTAAAGAGCACACCTGCCAGAGGAGCTTTGAATATTCCTGCAACAGCACCGGCAGCACCACATCCCAGAAGGATGGTCATATTCTTATAGGAAAGCCCCATGAAACGGGCCACATTGGAGCCTATTGCAGCACCTGTATAGACAATTGGAGCCTCCGCTCCCACCGAACCTCCGAAACCGATTGTTGCAGAACTTGCAACGAGCGATGACCACATATTGTGACTCTTTATCTTTGACTCATTTTTTGATACTGCGAGCAACACTTTGGTTACACCGTGTCCTATATTGTCCTTTATCACATATTTTACAAAAAGCAAGGCCATGAGCATTCCAAGGCCAGGATAGATGAGATAGAGGAAACTGTCGGCCGGGGTATTGAACCAGCCAGTGAGTATCCATTGGAAGAAATGGATCATCTGTTTGAGAAATACTGCCGCAAAGCCGCTGCCCAATCCCACAATTATAGCCAGGATAAGCAACAGCTTGCTCTCTCCCAGCCGCGAAGCATATTGTTTTATTCTGTGGAGAATGTCCAAAAATATACCGTACATCAGTTCAAGTTTAGAATATGCGAATATAGCAAATATTTCAATTGGATTTCTTTGGAGTGAAATAAAAAAAGACGGCTGCAATATGCAACCGTCCATTATCTCAAATTTGAAAATTCACTATTCATCTCCATCCTCATCAGATCCGAACGCTCCGCCACCATCATTGTCAGGGAATGTACCATCGCCACCGCCCTCTTCTCCGTCTACTGCAGCATCATCTCCAAACAGGCCATTTTCAACATCATCATAATCATCAATCTTGACATCTATCTTTATAAGGTATATTGCATCCGGAATCTCAAGTGATATTGCATAGAAGAAAGATCCGTCGGGTTTGTCAACTTTAAAGATATCGCCCATATAATCTGCATATCCCTTCGGGTACTTCTCTTTAAAGGCTGCCGCCAACTCTGGGGACATATTGGCATAGCTTACAACAGCTCTCTTCTTCTGCTGCCTTGCTGCGATTCTGCTGGTTTTTACGGTACCAGCTTCAGATGTATTATTGTTTTTCTCCATAAATGCTTAGGTAAATGTTTACGGGTACAATTATAATGCAATTTTTTTAATTACGGCTCATTTTTTTTCATTTCTTGAAAAAATATGATTTCTGTGCTTTCTTTTTCTTCAAATCATGCTCTACAAACACTGGAGAGAGTGTTTTCGGGTCCAGTCCGGTGTAGAATGATACTGAAGATTTTGTCATTGGTGTGGGTGTGAAATCCTGTACCTGATCCATGTAAACACCCTTCAGAACCTTATTCTCAGAGAGCAGCTGCATCTCTTTCATTGAACATCCAGGATGCGAAGAGATAAAATATGGTACAAGCACACAGTTGATACGGTTTCTCTTCACAATTTTGTCGAACTCACGTTTCAATGTTTCAAACAATTTGAAAGAGGGCTTGTTCATCTGCTTGAGCACGCACTCCTGTGTATGCTCAGGGGCAACTTTCAGACGTCCGCTCGTATGTTTTACTATAAGTTCAGTAAGGTACTTTTCAGAAGAGTTGTCGAGATAGCCCTTTTCATCGAGAAAGAGGTCATATCTGATTCCGCTTCCAATATAAGCATGCTTTATGCCTGGCACCTGCAATATCTTTTCATAAAGACGTATCAGTCTCCAATGCGAGTGCCTCAAATTCGGGCAACGTTTAGGATATAGGCATGACTTTCTGAAGCATTTGCCACATACAGTCTCATCCATACCACCCATTCCATACATATTTGCAGTTGGCGCCCCCACATCCGAGAGATTGCCGGCAAATCCAGGCATAGTGGCCAACTGCTCTATCTCCCTCAAAATCGACTCTTCACTCCTGCTCTGGATATGTTTTCCCTGATGGGCCGCAATTGTACAGAAGCTACAACCTCCGAAACAGCCTCTATGGGTTGTAATGGAGTGCTTTATCATTTCATAGGCCGGAATATGCTTCCCTTTGTAGCGTGGATGAGGCAACTTTGTATAAGGAAGATCATAATATGAATCCAGCTCCTCTGAGGTAAGCAGAGGATGCGGAGGATTTACATAAACATACTTTCCATTGCCGCAAGGCTCCACCAGCTGGGACGGATTCACTCTGTTGGCCTCAGTCTCTATGATATTGAAGTTCTCAGCAAATGCCTTTTTGTTATTCAAACACTCCCCAAATGGTTTGAGGATAATCCTCCCCTCCTTTTCAACTGGCTTGCTACGGCTCAACCATGCAACTTGACGGATATTCTCCAACTCCTTCTCTGGAATTACTGCATTATTGCGTATATGGGAAGCCAGTTCAACTATGCTCCTCTCCCCCATTCCATAAATAAGGTAATCGGCCTTGCTCTCCACAAGAATTGAAGGGAGCAATTTGTCCTGCCAATAGTCGTAATGGGCAAAACGTCTTAGGGAGGCCTCAATACCTCCAATCACCACAGGCACATCCGGATAGAGCTCTTTCAATATATTTGAATAGACCTTTACCGCATAATCGGGACGCTGGTTTGCAATACCGTTTGGAGTGTATGCGTCATTGCTTCTCAACCTCTTTCCTGCAGTATAATGGTTCACCATAGAATCCATTGCACCTGCATTCACTCCAAAGAAGAGACGCGGTTTGCCCAATTTTTTGAAATCGCGCAAATCATCTCTCCAGTTTGGCTGCGGCACCACTGCAACCCTGTAGCCTTCCCTCTCCAGCACCCTTGCAATTACTGCCGTACCAAAGGCCGGATGGTCGATATAGGCATCTCCCGAAAAGAGGATTATATCAACATTCTGCCAGCCAAGGGCTGCCATCTCCTTCTGTGATGTGGGCAAAAAGGTACTGTTTTTCATAAACTCCAATTATGCCATTACATTCTTTCAGGCAATGTTATGCCAAGAATACCCATAGCCTTCACCAATACTCTTGATATAATCTCGATAAGAGCAAGTCTCTGGTTACGCGCCGCCTGATTCTCCTCTTTCAATATTGTAACATCGTGATAATACTGATTGAACTCTTTTGCCAACTCATAAGCATAATTTGCCACGACAGCAGGAGAATGGGCATCACCGGCCTCTTTGATCACTACTGGGAATGTGTTGAGCAATTTTATAATTTCAATCTCCTTAGGCAGCAGATATGACACATTTCCATCCTTCACAACATCGGCAGAGACTACAGCCTTCTCAAAGCCCTCAGATGCCGCCTTGCGTAGAATTGACTTGATTCTCGCATGGGTATACTGGATGAACGGACCTGTATTTCCATTGAAGTCGATAGACTCCTTAGGATCAAACAGCATGGTCTTTTTAGGATCAACTTTGATTATGAAGTATTTGAGCGCACCCAAACCAAGCATCTCAAAGAGGGCCTCCTGCTCCTGCTCTCCCATATCGCCCAACTTGCCGAGCTCCAGAGAGGTCTCCTTGGCAGTCTGGTACATCTTCTCTACAAGATCATCCGCATCAACAACAGTACCCTCCCTCGATTTCATCTTTCCTTCAGGAAGCTCTACCATACCATATGAGAGGTGATATATTGAATCGGACCAGTCGAATCCCAACTTTTTCAGAATCAGTTTAAGTACCTGGAAATGATAGTTCTGCTCATTTCCCACAACATAGATATGCTCATCCAGTTTGTACTCAGAGAATCTCTGGTGTGCTGTTCCCAAGTCCTGGGTCATGTATACAGATGTTCCGTCGCCTCTCAACAGGAGTTTCTTGTCGAGTCCGTCACCCTCAAGGTTACACCATACAGAGTTATCTTCATGTGTTTCAAAGATATTATTCTTCAATCCCTCCTGAACAAGAGCCTTGCCCAAGAGATATGTCTGTGATTCATAGTATGTTCTGTCGAACTCAATGCCCAATCTCTTGTAGGTCTGTGCAAATCCGTCATACACCCATCCATTCATCTTTTTCCACAATGCAACAACCTCTTCATCACCCTGCTCCCATTTGAGCAACATTGCCTGAGCCTCCTTAAGGATTGGAGCCTTCTTCTCTGCCTCATCCTCCGAAATATTCTCTGCAGAGGCAATCTCCTTTGTCTGACGTTTCAACTCATTGCTGAAGGCTACATAATATTTTCCTACAAGGTGGTCTCCTTTCAGGCCAGAGGTTTCGGGAGTCTCCCCGTTACCCATGAGCAACCATGCCAGCATAGATTTGCAGATATGTATACCTCTATCATTCACCAGATTTACTTTCAACACTTTATGGCCATTTGCCTCAAGCAGTTTTGATACAGACCAACCCAAAAGGTTGTTACGGATGTGGCCAAGATGCAATGGTTTATTTGTATTTGGAGAGGAGTACTCAACCATAATTGTCTTTCCACTGTCGGGAAGCTGGCCGAAATCCTCTGCCGAGTAGATTTCATTCAAAATTCCCTGCCAGAACCACTCCGAGAATTTTATATTCAAGAATCCCTTTATCACATTGAATGACTCTATTTCAGGACAATTCTCCTTGAGCCATGCACCCATCTGCTGCGCAGTCTCCTCAGGAGATTTGCGGCTGGTTTTAAGTAACGGGAATGTTACAAGTGTTATATCACCTTCAAACTCCTTGCGTGTTGCCTGGGTTTGAATCATTTTTTCATTGACTTCTGTATTGTAAAGTGCTCCGACAGCCAATCTGGCCTTCTCAAAAATAAAGTTTTCCGGATTCATCATATCTCTATTCTAAATATATTCTGTTATTGAAATTATTTCTCCTTTGCAAAATAGACCTTCATAGCCTTCTTCACTTTTGGAGAAAGGACAAGAAGGGTAAACATTGTAGGGAATGCCATAAGCGCGTATGCAAGGTCTATTAAGCCTACAGCCGCCTTAAGAGGTATTACTGCTGCCACAACCAACATCACAAGGAAGAAAATATTATAGTATTTTGAATATTTTGCTCCAAAAAGGAAACCTGTACATTTCTGGCCATAATATGAGTATGAGAACATTGTTGAGAATGCGAAGAAGAAGAGCATAAGCAACAACAAATATTTTCCAAGGCCAGGAATAGAAGCATCAAATGCCTGAAGAGCTACACTCAAACCGGCAATAGAGCCACTGATACCGTCACCCAGAGGAAGCACATCCCTCTGGATAAGGATTGCAATTGCAGTGAGTGTACATACGAGTCCCGAATCAATTGAAGGACCTATCATTGCAACAAGGCCCTCTTTAACAGGCTGGTTATTCTTTGAAGCACCGTGCATCATTGATGCTGTACCCACACCCGCCTCATTTACCAATGCGGCACGTCTGATACCTATAAGTGCAATGGAAACCAATGCACCTATTCCACCACCCACACCTGCTTTAACAGTGAGCGCTTCGGTGAAAATTGCCCCGAACACACCAGGAATAGCATGAAGATTTGTAACAATTATGTATAGAACAAGTATAAAGTACATTGCAACCATGGCAGGTACAACCTTGGTAGCAACCTTTGAAATTCTCTTGATACCACCAAGAATCACACAAGCAACAACAACTGTTATAATGACACCGATAATAAATCTCAAAGTAACTGTATTCTGCTCAGGTCTGAAGAATACCGAAGTTATCGCCTCTGTAAACTGGTTTGACTGCATGATGCAGAGTGTACCAAAAAGACCTGAAATTGAAAAAAATACTGCAAGAGGTTTCCATTTTGGTCCCAATCCGGAAAGGATCATGTACATAGGACCGCCCTGAACCTCGCCAGTATCATCCTTTCCCTTATACATAACAGACAATGTTCCCTCAAAGAACTTTGTTGCCATACCCAAAAGTGAGCTTACCCACATCCAGAAAATGGCGCCAGGCCCTCCAATCGACAAAGCGATTGCAACACCGGCAATATTACCCATTCCTACAGTTGCGGCAATTGCACTTGCCAATGCCTCAAATGAACTTATCTGTCCTTCTGCATTTGAATCGTCTGATTTTAATGATTTCAACGCTCTTCCATAGTATCTGAGCGGAACAAAACCCGAATAAATCAAAAAGAAGAGGCCTCCGCCTATTAATAGAAAAAAGAGCGGATAACCGCACACAAAGTCACTTACTGCTGTAATAATATGGCCTACCGAGCCTAAAATATCATTCATGAATATTGGTTTTAGTTAGATTTCATTAAGCGGTCAAAGTTATAAATTTTAATGGAACTATTCAAATAAATAGACCTATTGCACTCCTTAAATAAGAAAGAGCGGATCTGAAGCAAAAATTGCATTCAAATCCGCTCTTTTACTGCAGCATGGCATCAGCCACGCCTATAGAGATTCATATTTATTTCAATCCTCTGTTTTTAAGGAGTGGATCGATACCAGGCTCTTTGCCTCTGAAGTTCACATAAAGTGTCATTGCATCATCCTCACCTGCCCTTACAAGAATCTCCTTCTTGTATTTTGCAGCAACCTCCGGATTGAAGATATCACCTGTCTCTTTGTATGCCTCGTAAGCATCAGCATCCAGAACCTCTGCCCAGATATAGCTGTAGTAACCGGCTGTATATCCGCCACCCCAAGTGTGGTTGAAGTAGGTTGTTCTGTATCTCGACGGAATCTGAGGAAGCAATCCTCTGTCGCCCAAGGTCTTCTCCTCAAATGCATTGATATCAAGATCAGCAGGGACCTCCTTAAGCACATGGAAATCCATATCAAGATATGATGCTGCAAGGTACTCAACGGTAGCAAATCCCTGACCATATTTTCCAGCTTTTTCCATCTTCTCAACAAGCTCTGTAGGGATAACCTCACCAGTCTCGTAGTGTTTAGCATACTCTTTAAGAACCTCTGGTTCAAATGCCCAATGCTCGTTCAATTGAGAATGAATCTCTACAAAATCACGTGGATATCCTCTCAATCCATTATATTGTACATCTTTAAGAAGGTTATCTATACCGTGTCCGAACTCGTGGAAGAATGTTGTAACCTCATCAGTTGTCAAAAGAGCAGGTTTGTCGCCTACAGGGCGTGAGAAGTTACCTACAATTGTAACAAGAGGAGCAACTCTTTCTCCATTCTCATAAGACTGGCCACGGAATGAGCTGCACCATGCACCGCCTCTCTTCTGGCCAGGACGGGCAAACATATCAAAGAATACAACACCCTGGTGTCCGCCATCTTTGTTGGTAACCTCAAATGCCACAGCCTCTGAACTTGGAAGTGGGACATTATCCAACTGTTTGAATGACAAGCCATAAAGTTTATTGGCAACATAGAAGATACCCTCTCTTACATTTTCCAGTTTGAAGTAAGGGGCCATTGAAGCCTCGTCGAGATTATATTGCTCAGCCATCACCTTCTGTGCATAATATCTCCAGTCCCAAGCCTCAAGTTTGTCTATGCCATCCTTTTTCATCAAAGGCTCCATCTGTGCAGCCTCTTTCTTTGCCATAGCCAACGCAGGCTCCCAAATCTGATCTAGAAGATTGTATACTGCCTCAGGTGTCTTTGCCATACGCTCCTCGATAGCAAATTGGGCATAATTCTCTTTTCCCATTATCTGAGCCTTCTTCAGACGCAACTCTACAATTTTCTTGATTACCTCTTTATTATCTTCGCTATTGTTGTTGTTACCTCTGTTAAGATATGCAGTGAGCATCTGTTTGCGGAGCTCCCTGTTATCGGCATTTGCAAGGAAAGGCATAATGCTCGGATTATCGAGACCAAAGAACCATTTGCCACTCTGTCCGGCCTTCTCGGCTCTTGAAGCAGCCTCAGCTATCTGATCTGGAGTAAGTCCGGCAAGATCCTCCTCTTTCTCCACAACAAGTGTATATGCAGCAGTCTCTTTAAGGATATTCTGTCCGGATGTAAGCTGCAATGCAGAAAGTTCTGCGTTCACCTTCTTGAGCTCCTCCTTTTTATCAGCAGGAAGGTTTGCACCTGCGCGCTCAAAATCTTTGTACATTTCGGTAAGAAGACGCATCTGATCGGCACGAAGACCCAATGAATCACGTTTCTCATAAACAGCTTTGACTCTTTTGAACAAACCGTCATTAAGAGCAATTTCACTGCTGTGAGCACTTCTCAATGGAGAAAGTTCTTTTGCAATTTCTCTTATTTCATCATTTGAATTTACACCGCTTGCACTGCTGAATACTGATGATATTCTCGAAAGCAGCTTACCGGTATTATCGTATGCAACGATAGTATTTTCGAATGTAGGCTCTTCAGGATTGTTTACGATAGCATCAATTTCTGCCTTTTCCTGAGCCATTGCTTCAACGAATGCAGGCATATAGTGCTCAGGCTGAACCTGCTCAAAAGGTGGTATACCAAAAGGGGTATTCCATTCTGCCAACAGCGGGTTATCCGAATCAGCGGTATTGCATGAAACGGCACATACCCCTGCAACAAGTAGAGATAACAGTTGTTTTTTCATAAGTTTATCGGGATTATGGTTTGATATAATAAAAAAGAACTATAAGGGAATTAACCCAAATAGCTCTTCAACAATTTGCTTCGTGCGCTATGACGGAGACGCCTTATCGCCTTCTCCTTAATCTGCCTTACCCTCTCTCTGGTCAGACCGAAATACTCTCCGATCTCCTCAAGGGTCATCTCCTGCGTTCCGATTCCAAAGAAATATTTCACAATATCCCTCTCCCTCTCTGTAAGGGTTGAAAGGGCACGCTCAATCTCCTTGTTGAGAGACTCATTTACAAGCCCTCTGTCTGCATTTGGAGAGTCTGAATTGACAAGCACATCAAGAAGGCTGTTGTCCTCTCCATCCACAAACGGAGCATCAACAGATACGTGACGGCCTGAAACCCTGAGTGTATCGGCAATTTTATCGCGCGGAATATCCAGAATATCCGCCAACTCTTCCGGAGACGGCATCCTCTCGTTCTCCTGCTCAAATTTTGAAAGGGCCTTGTTGATCTTGTTCAAGGAGCCTACCTGATTCAATGGAAGACGTACAATACGCGACTGCTCAGCCAATGCCTGCAATATCGACTGACGTATCCACCACACTGCGTAGGAGATGAATTTGAAACCCCTTGTCTCGTCAAATTTCTCGGCAGCCTTGATAAGTCCCAGATTACCCTCATTGATGAGATCCGGCAGACTTAGTCCCTGATTTTGATACTGCTTTGCAACAGAGACAACGAATCTTAAGTTTGCTCTTGTGAGTTTTTCCAACGCCTCCTGATCTCCCTTACGGATACGCTGAGCCAATTCAACTTCGTCTTCTACTGTTATTAGCTCCTCTCTACCAATCTCTTGCAGATATTTATCGAGAGATGCACTCTCTCTGTTTGTAATTGATTTTGTTATTTTTAACTGTCTCATGGGCTTGAATTGTCGCGCAAAAATACATTTTTTTTTATATACTTCCAATTAAAAAAGGGAATTAAACCCCTACACCGTAGTAATATACGGAGCCATTCGGATAAACCCCCTCTACAAGTACAGATCTGCGGGCCTTGCTGATAATTGAAAAAACCTCCTCAGCACTTGCCACCGGAACCTGGTTGATATGGGTTATCACAAGCCCCTCCTTTATGCCGGCATCCTTGAATTTTCCCTTTTTCAGCGATGTAATCTGCACACCACCTTTCAGTCTCAGCCTGTTCAGCAAATCCGACGGGGCATTCTCCAGTACAGCTCCCATCATCTCAGCCCTTTTACCGTCTGGACTGGCCACAGCAATAGTTGAGCCCCTTCCCTGGAGCTGCACCTGCAATGTTTTCACTTCACCATTTCTCAACAGTGTTATGCTGATATTGTCATTCGGTCTGTATGCATTGATCTTCTCCTGAATATCAGAAGGGCTCTTTACAAGTATGCTGTCTATTGACATGATTATATCACCGCTCTTTATTCCGGCAATGTCTGCCGCACCACCGCTCTGCACCTCTGCAACATATACTCCGGAGAAGTTGCCCTCAATGCCGGCACTCTTTGCCAGATTGTCTGTAAGCTCCTGCATGGAGATTCCAAGCATAGCCCTCTGCACTGTTCCATACTCCTTCAAATCTGCAACAACTTTCTGTACAATTGCAGTAGGCACAGCAAAAGAATAGCCCGCATAAGAGCCTGTATTTGATTTTATTGCAGTATTTATACCAACCAGTTCTCCTTTAGTGTTCACAAGGGCTCCACCGCTGTTGCCAGGATTGACAGCCGCATCTGTCTGGATAAATGATTCTATTTTGAACTCACCTGACATATCGGGCAGTGAACGTCCTTTTGCACTCACAATTCCAGCCGTAATGGTACTTCTCAAATCATATGGACTTCCTATTGCAAGAACCCACTCGCCCAGTCGGAGACTGTCTGAGCTGCCCATAGGTATTACAGGAAGGTTCTCCGACTCAACTTTAAGCAGCGCTATATCGGTCACAGGATCGGTTCCAACAATTCTGGCCTTGAAGCTCTTGTTGTTGTCCAGTGTCACAACTGTCTCAGAGGCTCCCTCCACCACATGGTTGTTTGTTACAATATACCCATCCGGAGAGATAATTACACCGGAACCAGAATTCACACTCTCCCTAGGTAGTGTATAAGGTGTTCCATATCCGAAAAAATGTTCAAGAATAGTGGCCTCACGCGGTGCCTCGCTTCTTTTGAGCACCTTAACCTGCACAACTCCGGCAACAGAGCTCTCGGCCGCATAGGTAAAATCAGGAAAATCACGATCCACAAATTCAACACTCCTCAAAGAGGGGCGCTCGCCCTCAAGATATACATAACGGTGCGACGAGATGTAGTATTTTGAAACCAATACTGCACATAATGCACTAAGTATTACCGACAACAGTAAAAACAATAAATTTCTCTTCATACCTCACATTTTATTAATAAAAATTTATAATGCACAAACTCAAAATATATGCCAAATAATTATTATATTTGTACATTATTTTAAACATGAAAATTA
Organism: Bacteroidales bacterium; assembly: GCA_017935505.1. GTDB lineage: Bacteria > Bacteroidota > Bacteroidia > Bacteroidales > UBA932 > Egerieousia. The sequence continues at coordinate 17,684 of JAGBHM010000030.1, forward strand.
TGAAGTTTATTGTTTCAAGTACAGATCTATTACAAGGACTATTATCGGTATCGAGAGTTATCGCATCAAAGAACCCACTGCCAATTCTGGATAATTTTCTCTTCGTATTGGAAGGAAACTCTTTGACAGTCACTGCATCCGATTCTGAAACCACTCTCAAGACGGTAATCAACATAGACGAAGTGACAGAAGGAGGAGAGATAGCAGTACCTGCAAAACTTCTTACAGATACACTTAAAGAGCTGCCTACACAGCCTATAGAGTTTTCAACAGAACCCGAGAAGAACATCGTAAATATTGCATGGGCAAGCGGAAGCGCCCAGATTCCATACCTTTCAACAGAAGATTATCCGGAGCTTCCACAGCTGTCAGAGGCTGTAACCCTAAACTTCAAGGGCGGCATTCTTGCAGACGGTATCAACAATACAATCTATGCAACAGCCGACGAAGAGTTGAGGCCTGTAATGAACGGTATTTTCTTTGATATCACACCGGAGAACACAACAATGGTGGCGTCAAATGCCCACAAACTCGTATGCTACACCCGTAACGATGTAAAGGGAAATGGAGCGTCGGGATTCATACTTCCAAAAAAACCGGCAAATATCCTCAAGAACAACCTTGCCAAATTGGGAGATGAGAATGTGGAGATCTCGTTCGACAAAAAGAATGCATACTTCAAATTTGAGAATACACTCATGGTATGCCGTCTTGTTGATGGTGTATACCCTGCATACCGTTCTGTGATTCCTAAGAACAATACAAATGTGGTATCAATCTCAAGGACAGAGATATTGAATGCCAGCAAACGTGTGGCTGTATGTTCGAACCAGGCAACAAGCCAGATTATCTTCAAACTGAGCCAGAACAAGCTGGAGATTTCGGCACAGGATGTGGATTTCTCTATGAGTGCCCAGGAGACACTGCACTGCGAGTATGAAGGAGCCCCTATGGAGATCGGATTCAAATCAACATTCCTGATTGAGATATTGGGTAATCTTCCATACGACCAGATCTGTATAAAACTTGCCGACCCTAACAGAGCCGCACTGATCCAGCCTGCAATACAGAGCGAGCCGGATGAGGAGATCTGTGCATTGCTGATGCCTATGCGTATCAACAACTAGCAGCCCTGAAACTAATGTAAATTCAGCATAAAATTCAAATAGAATATGCAATTGAACCTTAAAAACCCCCTACTTTTCTTTGACATAGAGAGTACGGGGTTAAATGTTGCTACAGACAGAATTGTAGAGATCTGCGCCGTAAAAGTCATGCCCAACGGCGATCAGGAGATAAAGACAAGAAGACTCAATCCAACCATTCCAATTTCGCCGGAGGCGCAGGCAGTGCATGGTATCTCCGATGAAGATGTAAAGGATTGTCCAAAATTCAAGGAGATTGCAAAGAGTCTTGCTCAGTGGATGACAGGATGTGATATTGCCGGATACAACTCCTTGAAATTCGATATTCCGCTTCTTGCGGAGGAGTTCCTGAGAGCTGGTGTAGAGTTTGACTTCAGGAAACGTCATCTTGTTGATGTACAGAATATTTTCCACAAGATGGAACAGCGGACACTGTCGGCTGCATATAAATTTTATTGTCACAAAGACCTTGAGAATGCCCATAGCGCAGAAGCTGACACTTTGGCAACATATGAAATATTGAAAGCCCAGCTCGACAAATATCCTGAAACTCTCAAAAACGATGTTGCGATGCTTGCAGAGTTCTCCACACGCACCCGTTTTGTAGATTATGCAGGAAGAATTGTACTCAACGACAAAGACCAGCCTGTGATAAACTTTGGAAAGCACAAGGGTAAACTGGTTGAGGAGGTACTCCTTAAAGAGCCAAGCTACTATTCATGGATGATGAATGGTGATTTTACACTCGACACCAAAAAAGTACTCACAGACATTAAACTTAAAATGCGATAGTGCGTTATGAATATAATAACGGTTCCATACAACAGTGATTTTCATTATATAAGGCCGGACATATCTCTGAACAGGGATAGTAACGACTATTTCTGCCCGGACGATATAACAGAGATTGCTGTTGTTCCGTTCATTTATATACGCATGGAGAGGGCCGGGAAGGCCATATCGGCAAAATTTGCCAACAGATACTGCTCACAAATTGGATATGGCGTGAGTCTCTCGGCAAAATCACTTATTGTAGAGAACTGCCCGGTGAGTTTCCAGACAGCAAATTCACTGGACAACTCTACATATATATCACAACTGTTCCAGCCGGAGCAGTATCCGGCAGAGGATGTTCTCAAAGGCCTTGAATATATGGAGCAGAATATTGCCGGGTTCCAGTTTGATGATGAAAACCCATGGAAGGCTCTTCTGGCTTCGGATGCCGGAAAAATCATGCAGTTTTTCTACGAAAAGATTGAGAAGATAACCAGATATACCTCTGTGAGGACAGGTGATTTCATTGCAATGGAGCTGCACACTCCTGTTATCATGCCATCAGAGATGGCAATAAAATTTGGAGAGATCTGTTTCTCAATCAAATAGTTGCAAAAATATCTCCCGGCTTGCAAAACCCCTATAGGCCTCTGCATATCGATTCTACAGCCAAGGCTGCTGTAGAGAATGCTATCTGCAGATTATAGCCTCCAGTATCTCCGTCGAGATCAAGAACTTCACCAACAAAATAGAGTCCCTGCACAAGTTTGGACTCCATGCTCTTTTTGGAGATCTCCTGAAGTGAGACACCTCCGGCCGTAACCACACAGCGCTCATATCCAACATTCGATCTTATCTCAAACCTCCACTCCTTTAAAAGATGTGGCAGATTTTCAATTGTCAATCCCCTCTTTGAGCTTCCCGAATTTGTACGGCAAGATGAGACAAACGGCTCTACAAGTGCTTTTGGCATCAACTTTGGCAGCAGATGACGTGCAACTCCCCTCTCCTGATTCTTCTCCAACTCATCTCTCTGTCCTGCCGATAAAGCCGCCATCTCCCTCTGTATCCTATCAGCAAGCTGCTTTAGAGAAACGGCCGGCTTGAGGTCGAGAAGTACCGACACTTTTTGCCCGTTTCTGAGATTCTGCACAGCCTTACGACTGATTTTAAAGCCAATAGGCCCCTCCATTCCACCATTGGTAAAATCGATATCGCCAAATTCAGTCTGTACAGGCTGGTTATTTATTAAAAGTGTAGCCTCTACATTTTTAAGTGAAATACCGTGATATTGCTCCGAATATCCGGCCGGAACGAGTGCTGTCAATGATGGGAAGCACTCCACTATCTTATGACCGAAGCTCTTTGCAAACCTGTAGCCGTCGCCGGTAGAGCCTGTTACCGGATATGACAAACCGCCTGTTGCGACAATCACATTTTTGGACGATGCAACTGGTGAACCATCGGCCATAACTGTAAAGATTCCGCTGCCGGCCTCCTTTATAATCTCTTCAACTTCACAATCGGTTATAATATCCACCCCTCTGCTCTCCATCCACGAAACAAGTGTATCTGTAACATCCTGGGCTCTCATGCTCTTTGGAAAGACACGGTCACCCCTCTCCACAACCAGAGGCAGCCCCATGCTTTCAAAAAACTCCATCACTTTAATGTTGTCCATCGAGAAAAAGGCATTCTTGAAGAAAATGTTTTTAGGATGAACATGATGCTGGAACTCCTCCCATGGCTTTGTATTTGTAAGGTTGCACCTTCCTTTGCCTGTAAGGGCTATCTTTCTGCCACATCTGCCATTTTTCTCAAGCAGAGTCACAGAAATCCCCTTTGTAGCGGCCATTGCTGCAGCAAACAGCCCTGCAGCACCTCCACCTATTATAATAATATCAGATTTCATCATAATGCAAAGTAACATATTTTTTCCTAATTTTACATTCACAATCATATTCCTGAAAAAATGAAGATAATTTCCAAAGTTCCGCTCTTATCAGCGCTCCTTCTGGCTTTTGCCATCATTGCATCATGCGGCGGCAATCCGGATGGAGGAGGCCTGTCGGGAAACAAGGCAAGTGGTCAAACTGAAAATGGCTCCATATATGCAAGACATTTTACAATAGAGGAGAGCGACAGCTCAATAAAGAGCCTGATAATCAAAAATACCTGGAGCGGAAAGCTTAAAGATGAGAAATACCTTTTGGTTCCGAGAGACTGCACAAAACTTTTGTCAGAAAATATATATACAATTCCATATCCTTTAAAAAGTGTAGTATGCATGTCTTCATCACATGTGGCATATATTGCAGCACTCGGGCAAGCAGAGGTTATAAAGGGGATATCAGGCACCAGATTCATCTACAATAAACAGGTAAGACAACTCATTGCAGATGGCCGTATAAAGGATGTAGGCGGCGAAAACCTGCCAAATTATGAACTGATAATGGCAATGAAACCGGATGTTGTAATAGCATATGGCATCAGCGGTGCAGACAACTCCTATATAGAGAAGCTTCAGAAGCTTGGTGTAAAGACTCTCACGATTGGTGATTATCTCGAAAACTCCCCTCTTGGAAAGCTGGAATACATGAAACTCTTTGGAGCCTTGTGCGGAAAGAGTGCGATGGCAGACTCTCTCTTTTCCCATAAAGTTGAAGAGTATCTGAAGATAAAGGAGAAGATTTTTGAAGCGGTAAAGGGAAGCAGCCGCACAAAAGTGATGCTCAATGCCCCATATAAAGGGATATGGTATATTCCAGGAGGTGAAAATTACACATCCCAGCTGATAAAAGATGCCGGAGGTATAATTCTCGGCTCGGTGGAAAACAGTTCACAATCCACACAATCGGGCTTTGAACAGGCATACGCCTATGCACTACAGGCCGATGTATGGCTCCACCCAAACACCATGAAGAGTATAGATGATATTATATCGGAGAACAATCTGTTCAAAAACATTCCTGCGCTTAAAAATGGGCGTGTATACAACAATACACTGCGCAACACACCCGAAGGGGGCAGTGATTTTTGGGAGACCGGAGTGATAGAGCCTCACATAATACTGCATGACCTTGCACTCATCCTGCATCCTGAACTATTTGAAGGGGAGAGCGGTTTTGAATACTATATAAAATTGGAGTAGCTATATAAAATCAATACTCCCTGCATCCGCTTTGAAGGAATGCAAGGAGTAAGGGTCCATTAATCGGCTATTGGACAATTATCTCTTTCTCTACAGTTTTAGTATGCTCCACAGGAAGCTTGGGCACATCAATCACCAAGACTCCATTGTCTACTTTTGCAGAAATCTTTGATTCATCCACATTTTCGGGAAGAATCATTGTCTGCTGGAATTTCGTATATGAAAACTCCCTTCTCAAATATTTTCCCTCCTTCTTCTCCTCCCTGTTATCATACTTTTTCTCCATTGTGATAACCAGATTATTATCTTCATCCAGTCTCACCTTAAAATCATCCTTGGTCATTCCCGGCACTGCAAGCTCAACCCTATAGTCATTTTCATTCTCAATCACATTTACGGCTGGGGCTGTTGCATTTGCCCTTGTCATGAGATTATTGTCGAAAAAGTCATTAAAAATACTTGGCAGCCATTGCTGTGGTCTTCTTACCGGCATCATAATTATATCCTCCTTGTTAATATTTTATTATTGTATACCAATTAACATCGCACAGCTGAATATGTTCAAAAAAAAATGGCAGCCAGTCTGTCGCTAGACATTCTGGCCACCACCAATTTTTATTCCTACAGGTTTCTAGTATACTTTCACCTGCTCGGTTCCATTCAGGACTGCAAGACCGTTACCGGCCAATGCGCCCATCTCATCTTCACCTGGATATACGGCAACAGGAGCAATGAACTCAACTTTGCTCTTCACCTGTTCCATAAGAGGTTTGTTGTATGCAATACCACCTGTAATTATAATGGCATCAACTTTTCCATTAACTACAGTAGCCATCGCTCCAATCTCCTTTGCAAGCTGGTATGCAAAAGCATCTGAAATAAGGGTAGCCTCAGCATCTCCGGCAGCAACTCTATTCTCAACATCCTGGAAAGAGTTTGTACCAAGATAGGCAACTACGCCACCTTTACCGGAGATCATCTTGCGGATCTCAGCCTCAGTATATTTTCCACCAAAACAGAGATTTACAACCTGAGCTGCAGGAAGTCCGCCAGAACGCTCTGGAGAGAATGGACCCTCGCCGTTCAATGCATCATTTACATCAACAACTTTGCCTTTCTCATGAATTCCGACAGATACACCGCCACCCAAGTGAGCCACTATAAGGTTAAGCTCCTCATACTTTTTGCCGTTCTCTCTAGCATAAAGTTTTGCTATAGCCTTCTGGTTCAAAGCATGGAAAATTGATATGCGGCTGAAAAGAGGATGACCGGCAATTCTTGCAACAGGAGCCAACTCATCAACAACAACTGGATCTGCAATAAGGGCAGGAATATTTCCAACCTCCTCTGCCAAATCTTTTGCAATGATTGCTCCAAGATTGCTTGCATGCTCACCATTCTTTCCACTCTTGATATCCTCAATCATGGCATCATTTACACTGTAAACGCCAGATGGTATCGGTTTAACAAGACCGCCCCTTCCAACAATCACATCCAACGACTTCAATTCAATATTGTTCTCAACCAAAGCCGCCTTTATTGTCTCTTTTCTGAAGTTGAACTGCTCTATTACATTCTTGTATGGAGCCAACTCCTCATTAGTATGCCTGAGGGTTTTTGTAAACACCTCTTTTGTATCTTCGTATACCGAAATCTTTGTTGATGTAGATCCCGGATTGATAGCCAGTATCAGTTTTGCCATAAAAAATTATTTTGCAGTAATTGCAGCCAATGCTATTGAATTCAATTTGGTATCGATGCTGTCTGCGCGGCTTGACAATACACATGGAGCTTTCGCACCTGCAACCATTGCAGCAACTCTAACACCTGGGATAAGCTGGGTATTCGATTTGTAGAATACATTAGCAGCCTCGATAGAAGGGAATACAAGACAATCTGCATCACCGGCAACCTGGCTTGTAAGTTTCTTGATCTTAACTGCCTCCTCAGACAATGCAACGTCCAAAGCCAAAGGACCATCTACAACACAGCCTGAAATCTGGCCTCTGTCGCTCATCTTTGCAAGCATTGCAGCCTCAACACATGCAGGCATACCCTGAAGCATCTGCTCTGTAGCTGTAATCATTGCAACTTTAGGTTTCTCAACACCAATTGCCTTTGCAGTATCTGCCACATATTTGATCATAGCCTGTTTCTGTTTGAAATCAGGAGCTGGAATTACAGCAATGTCAGAGATTACAAGCAATTTGTGATAGTTAGGATTCTGTACAAGACATACGTGGCTCAAAACTGCTTTTGGAGGAAGGAGACCTTTCTCTTTGTTAAGGATGCCGCGCATATATTTGTCTGTTGAACAAAGGCCTTTCATAAGAATATCAGCCTCACCGTTATTTACCATCTCAACAGCCTGGGCAATTGATTTCAACTCATTAGGATTGTGGATGATTGTAAAGATTGATTTGTCGATATTCTCTTTCTGACAAACCTCTGCAATCATATTCTCATCACCAACAAGTGTACCCTCAACAATACCGGCTTTGATTGCCAATCCAACAGCGCTGATAGTATGGTCATCAACAGCCCATGCAGCTACAAGTCTTTTTTTAGGTTTTGAACGCAACTGCTCAAATAATTCATCAAAATTCTTAATCATAGTTCTATATTTTTTAATATTCAGTTCTGTAAATTAATCTATTTTGCAAGTCTCATGGTATCGCGGGCAATTACGAGCTCCTCGTTTGTAGTAATTGCAGCAACAACCACTTTTGAACCCTCTTTTGTAAGGATTGCATCTTTACCTCTCAAGCCGTCATTGGCCTCAGGGTTGAAATCAATACCAAGGTATGAGCAGCCTTTTGAGATGTACTCCCTTACATAAGGGTCATTCTCACCGATACCGCCGGTAAACACAATCATATCCACACCATTCATCACTGCAGAGTATGCACCGATATATTTGAGGACACTATATTTGAACATATCCATTGCCAAAGCTGCACGTTTGTTTCCTTCAGCAGCTGCACCTTCGATATCCCTTGCGTCTGATGATACGCCAGAAACGCCCAAGAAACCGCTCATCTTGTTGAGAACAGCATTGATACCTTTTGAATCGAGGTTCTCCTTATCTTGAATATATGTTACAACACCTGCATCAACATTTCCGCAACGTGTACCCATAACAACACCCTCAACCGGAGTGAAGCCCATTGATGTATCTACAGATTTTCCATTCATTACTGCTGTTACAGAACCGCCATTGCCCAAATGGCATGTGATGATCTTTGAGTTCTCAAAATCAAGGCCTGCCAAAGCTGCACCCTTCTGTGCTACAAACTTGTGGCTTGTACCATGGAAACCATAGCGGCGGATTTTATATTTGCTGTAGTACTCATAAGGGATTGCATACATATATGAGTAGTCAGGCATTGTCTGGTGGAATGATGTATCAAATACAGCCACCTGAGGCACATTTGGCATAAGTGTCTCAACAGCCTTGATACCCAAAAGGTTTGCAGGATTATGCAGAGGAGCAAGCTCACAGCACTTCTCAATGCCCTCTATTACCGAAGCATCTATAAGTTTGCTGGTATTGAAATACTCGCCACCGTGTGCAACTCTATGACCGACAGCATCAATATCTGCCAATGATTTGAGAACGCCATGCTCAGGGTCGGTCAAAAGATCCAGAACACCTTTGATACCCTCTGTATGAGTAGGGATAGGCTGATGAACCTTATGTTTCTCTTTACCTGTTACACTGTGGGTAATGTCACCCATTTCCAAACCGATTCTTTCAACCAGTCCTTTTGCCAATAAAGAGTAGTCTGATTCATTCTTCATATCAAGAACCTGATATTTCAATGAAGAACTACCGCAATTCAAAACTAAAACAATCATAGTAAAAATTCAGTATTTGTTTATTAATTATAATCTTTTATAGGTATGTTACACAAAGATAATAATTATAGCCCTCAGTTGCATAAAAAAATATGCAAATTTTCTGACGGATTCTACTGTATTTTTATACTATTGGGAAAATCTTCTATTTTAGGAAGCATCTCTTTCAGGTGCGGAACAATATTCTTTGCATAGGAGATGATGTCAAATTCGGCAGGAACTATAGCCTTGACAGCATGATGCAGCACTGAAACTTCAATCTCCTGCTCCATAATGCGGCTCTCCCCGTCGAACTGGATTAGGCCCTCAGACTGTCGGGTTATTTTAACCTCTTTACAGCGGAAAGTGTCGATAAATTCAGAATATTGTATTGTCTTGAGGAAGAGCCCTGCAGTAAGGAGCGGCATTGTCACAAGCGGCGCCCTCTTCCATATCACCACATCAATCATACCGTCTGATATATTGGCATCCGGTGCTATGAAGACATTATTCCCCCATTGGGCACAATTTGCAAATGTGATGAGAAATGCCTTCGTATCATATTCATACCCGGGAATCCTTATTTTATACTCCTCCCGACGGTAATTTACATACTCCTTGGCACAAAACTCCATATATGTAATCAGTCCGCGTGTCCCCGATGAGTTGAAACGGTCTCCTATCACAGCTTCAAAACCCAGCCCTGCAGTGCAGAAGAATATCTCATCATTAATCTTTCCGGCATCAATCAGCTGCACCTTCTCTTCGAGTATAACATCAACAGCCCTATGATAAGAGAGTGGAATCTTCAGGTGTCTTGCCAGCCCGTTACCAGACCCGACCGGAATTACCGCCAGTTTGGTATTGCTATTGATAAGGCCTTTTGCAACCTGATTCACAGTACCATCCCCTCCAACAGCAACTACAATGTCATATCCGTTGCTGCTATACCTTTTGGCTGCCTCATACACATCTCCCGGTCCCTTCGTGATATAAATCTCAGATTCATACCCTCTGGAAGGGACAAAGATACCTTTAACATACTCCATGATGGCCTCCTTATGCCCGGTACCAGATATTGGATTTACTATGAATGCAATTTTCTTCATCGGTGGCCAAAGATAGTTCAACTTTTATTAATTTTGCAGCAATTCTTTTAAAAAAGATGGGCAGAGGGGGAGCATATTTTTTGTCTGGTTTTATAGCCGGCTCAGTTGCAGCATTTTGCATGAAGCAACTCTTTGGACTCGCTGTAAATCCCATTTTCCCGCTATCTGCAGCAACAATTGCCACTATACTATATATAATAACACTACAGCTGGGATTTGTTCATCGCAGGCCACGATTACTTGTAATTCTGCCACTTCTCTCCCTGTTTTTCTGCGGTTTTGCCAACATGGGAAGAACCGCCCTCCCACCCCAGTCTGAAAATGCACAAAAAGAGTTCCAAAACGGAGTTGTGCATGAAATATCCGAAATTATAGAGAATTTTACCATAAAAAAGATCTCCGGGATATTGGAGGGCCCCAAAGAAAAAGGTGTTGCCATTGCTTTCATTACCGGAGAAAAGGGTCATATTCCACGCAACTTGAAAGAGGCATACAGGCAGTCTGGAGCTATGCATGTTCTTGCACTGTCGGGATTGCATATAGGGATAATATATGCAATCCTCAATCTGACATTCTCTTTTCTGGATATGCACATCAGCTCAAGGAGGGTGAAGTTTGCAATATGCACACTCTTCATATTCATGTATGCCGCCATTACCGGATTCGGTGCATCAGTCCAGAGGGCTGCCATCATGGTCACCGTATGGAAGCTCCTATCAATGAGCAGAAGGGATGGCGGAAGGTGGAGTGTACTTCTGCTGTCGGCCTGCATAATTCTGCTCATCAATCCAAATGAGCTGGCAGATATTGGATTCCAGCTCTCCTTTGCAGCAATGGCTGGTATTATAGGTATCTCCCCTACGCTCTGCGAATCGATAAAGATATTTGGCAGACATGGAGCCTGCCGCTTCTTAAGAGCTGTGTGGAATCTAATCTGCATCTCCACCGCATGCCAGATTGCAACAGCTCCTCTAGTGTTGTACTACTTTGACAGTTTCCCTTTTTTCTTTCTGATTACAAATATTGCAGCAATTCCATTTGTCACAATTTCTCTCTACATTCTGGTATTCTCCCTGATAACATGCAATATTCCAATTATAGGGAATCTATCGGGGTCAATCCTACAGATTACACTTAAAATTTTGAATTGGATTATAGAATATATAGGAATTTGACCATTCTGCAATAAATTTTCTAAAAATGCCTTTATTTTCATTAAAAATCGTTACAGAATAGCCGCCAGAGCTAATTATTATTTGCCAATTCTCTTTTTATAGTTAGCTTTGCATAGAATTTGACTAACCCTAACTTATTAATAAATATAAAATGAACATTTTTGTATCCAGTTTGAGCTTCAAGGCCCGAAAAGAGGACTTGGCTCAATTATTTGCGCCATTCGGCGAGGTTACAACCTCACGCATCATTCTTAATAAAGAGACCCGCAGATCCAAAGGCTATGGCTTTGTGGAGATGCCTAACGAAGAGGAGGCTCTTGCAGCAATAAACGCACTCAATGGCACTGAGCATATGGGTCGTGTAATCAATGTTGCTGTAGCAAATGAGCGTCCTGAAAAACAGTAATTTTTTTACTTTTTTTTATAACAAGAAAGGTGGCCTCGAAAGGCCACCTTTTTTATATCCAGCATATTGCAATTACCATGCTTTATAAGGCTCAAATGGAGTATTATTTGGCTGCAATCCCCACTCTGGGTTGTGGTTTATGATTGCGTTGTCAATTGGCAAAGACTGGAAGTAAGGATCTGTAATAGACTTGCTGTAGGTCTTGTTACCAACTTTATGTGTAATTGTCTGTCTTACCCATGGTTTGTTGCCGTCAAGCGCGTAACGTTTCAAATCAAGAGTACGCTGGAATGAGATAAGCGGCTGCTCTCTGCGGCGCTCTTTCAGAATCTCGTCAAGCAACTGGTCTTGAGACATGCCTGCACCACCTTCCAAATCTGTAACATCACCATCATAACGATATTTACGCAATGTATTCAAAGAAGCCAATGCATCGGTCAATTTGTTTGTACGAGCCTCTGCCTCAGCTTTAATCAAAAGCAACAAAGGATAAGTGAGAGCCTGGGTACTTGCCAACTGAGCACCTCTATAATCAAGATCTACAAGGTCATCTTTATAAGTATTAGCACCAATGTTCTTGCTGAAGCCCTCAACTCTATATACAAATTTGATCCAACGCAAATCTTTCTCTTTATCCATATTTGCAAGCCACTCTTCAGATGGATAATATTTAGATGTAGATGCTGCATTTGGCATCTCTCTGTAGAGCAACAACTCACGATTAGAAGTCTGGTTGAAATCATTGTCCGGACCTCTCAATGTCATGTAGTACTCTGGTGAACAACCCTCTGGTGGATTAATCTCAGTAAGAGCCTCATAATAGAAATCTGCATAATCATAAATCATATTATCTACAGAACCTCTATGTGCAAGAGCCAATGACCAAGCTTGCTGAGCATCTTTTCTCATGTTCTCCCAATCTCTTGTAAACATGTAGTACTCTGCTCTAAGGGCATAAGCACAAGCCTTGTTAATTCTACAAGCATTGGTAGTTGTTGCAGGAGCATTCTCGCAAGCATAGTCCAAATCAGCTTTTACCTGCTCAAAAATCTCAGCAGTAGTTTTCAACGGACCGTTTGAAACAGTAGGGTCACCGCTGGTACGCATAGGAATTACAGGAGTATCATTTGCACCGGCAGGATCATACATAGGACCGTAGCACAAAACAAAGTTCATATAGATCCATGCTCTTCCGGCTCTTGCCTGAGCTATTACGCCTTTAGCATATTCAGACTCTGTGTCAATTCCGTTAACACCGTCAATAACATTGTTGAAGTAACCTATAGCTCTGTAAGTATAAGTCCAATGCATAGGAGTTGATGTAGGGTCCATCATTGGTGCATGAAAGATCGCAGCAGCTACAATATCAAGGTTAGGGAAAGTCTCTATATAGTTATAATTCTTCTGGTTTTCACTGATCATGAGGTTATCACCCAACATGGCGTAAGAACATCCGCCATTGTTATCCATCATAAAGAAATGGTCAACGGTCTGTGTATTGTTCAACAGGTTCTCGAACTGGGAAATCTCTGTAGGAATCATCTTTCCAACAGGCTTCACATCCAAAAAGGCATCACAAGATGTGAATATGCCGACAAACGCGGCTAATGTCAAATATATTAATTTTCTCATAACTTCAAATGTTTAAAAACTGAATGACAATCCAATATAGAACTCAGGTCTCATAGGCAATGTTGCATAACCGGTATTGGTGCTGCTACCCATACCACCACCCATTTCAACTTCGTATCTCTCTGGATCGATATCGCAATCAGAAGCGGTTATACGGAACAAGTTTCTTGCCTGCAAGTAGATACGTGCATTGCTCATACCTATCTTCTGGGTAAGGTTATTGTCGAAAGTATATGTCAAAGTAAGGTCACGCAATTTTGCATAGCTTGCATTGCCGATGAAGATATCAGAGAATGGATGGTAGAACATATCCATATTCCAGCTTGCGAAATAAGGGTAAACTGCCCATGCCTCATCACCAGGTTTCTGCCAACGCTCAGCAAAGTGTCTGCTGTTGTAGTTTGAGCCTTGGAACACATCCTTACGATATTTGTGGCCAAATTTTGCAATGAACATGAATGACAAGTTCCAGTTTTTGTATCTGAAGTTGTTTGTAAATGACATGTCAGCTTTTGGCACAGCTGTACCTTGATAGATAATATCATCAACAGTACACAAAGATGCAAGTTTCTTATTACCCTCCTTGTCATAAATCATAGTCTGGCCTTTTCCATCCAAACCTGCGAATTTATAACCGAACAAGCCATACATAGGATATCCCTCAGCATGTACAGGCGAAGTCCATGCCCATGAGGTAGGATATGCCATATTCACATTGTACTCTTTTACCTTGTTCTTGTTCAAAGAAAGATTGTATGACAAATCCCAAGAGAAGTTCTTGTTTCTTACAGGAGTTGCAGTAAGGGCAATCTCATAACCTCTGTTGTCGATTGAACCCACATTCTTCATAACTGAAGATGCACCTGTTGTTGGGTCAATTGCATCACTTGCCAACAAATCGCTACTAAGTTTCTGATAGTAATCGAAGCTTACGCCCAAACGGCTGTCAAGCACGCTTACATCCAGACCAATGTTAGTAGTCTCAGTCTTCTCCCATCTCAAAGAGTTGTTAGGATAAGATTTGATGCTGTTTGCAATACCACCTGTAATTGAGCTGAATGAGCCGGCACCAAGGATAAGGTAAGGGCCCTCAGTCAAAGAGATGTTACCATTGATACCGTATGAAAGACGTAGGTTCAAACGGTCGATCCATGATACATCAAAGAATTTTTCATTATGGATTTTCCAGGTACCACCAATTGACCACATAGGTCTGTGACGATATTTAGGGTCTGTTCCAAAGAAGTTGGTAAGGTCTTCCCTGATACTACCGCTAACAAGATATCTGTTGTCGAACTCATATGAAGCATTAACATACCAAGAGACAAAACGGTTGTCGCTTATGCTGTAGCTACCATAATTCAAAGCAGATGATATCGGATTGCTGCCGGTAAGCATATCACTGTTGAATACACCAGATTTAAGATCCACCAAGTTTGTAGGTGAGAATGAACCGGCTGTTGAGTTGTAACCCAGACGGGTTGCATATGTATTGTTATCGTAAGCAATACGTCTTACCTCATATCCTGCCAATGCAGTTACACGATGTTTGCCGAATGTACGGTTGAAGTTAGCCTGTGCACGTACTGTCCAGTTCTCACTTTTGTAACGAATCTCATTGATCATGTCACCATCTGGAACATAGTGGTTCGACGGATTAGAGGTTGATGTAGTGTTATTGAATGCCATTCTCATTCTGTAGCTGTCGGCCTCAGCAACTGCTTTTCTGATATTGTTGCTTCTTGCCCAGTTACCACCTACCTCAGCAGTAAGACCTTCAATGATGTTGAAACGCAATGAACCGCTGAAACGGGTTGAGAAGTTATTGTTTGTTACATAATCATCATAAGCATCTGTTATAGGATTGTAAGTTACATCCTTCAAACCGCTTACAGAGTTGTACAGCTCTGAAGTAGCATATGATGCCAATCTCAGATTTCTCAAAGAACCGTCCTCATTATACAATGTATGGTAAGGTTTGATGTATGATGTCATGTTTGTAAGAGACTGCCATTCTGTAGCAGGAGCCTCAGAAAGAGTATAGTTGATGTTTGCAGCAACATTAACTGTCAAGAATTTCCAAGGATTCCACTGGTTGTTGAAGTCAACAATCAGACGGTCGCTGTTTGTATTTACATAGTTACCATGATCTTTGGCATAATTTACAGCCAGGTTGTATCTGTTCTGATCAGTACCGCCACTGATGCTCAAGTTGTGAGTTTGTACAAAGTGTGTGCGGAACATGTTTTTCTCCATATCCTTTAACACATCATTCTTGCGCAAAGCATTAATTGAATTGTTAAACTCATTATCAGATATTTTACCAGCCTTACGCATTGCAAGAAGGTAGTTAACCTCACTCAAGTTATTGTTTTTAGTTGCAATATTGTAGGCAGAACCGTTTGGACTGAAATCATACAATGCCAACTCTGCATCGATATAATCAGAAGTTGAAGCCATATGAAGATCGCTCAAATCAGGTTTTCCCTCAAATTTGAAAGTACCTCTGTAGCTTACTTTTGTCTTGCCTTTCTCACCAGCTTTTGTTGTTACAACGATAACACCGTTTGCAGAACGTGAACCGTAGATTGAAGCAGCCACACCGTCTTTCAATACTGTAACGTTCTCGATGTTGTCAGGGTTAAGGTCGCTCAAAGAGATCTCAGTTGGATAACCGTCAACAACGATAAGTGGAGCAGTCTCAGCTTTCCAGGTAGAGATACCACGGATTGAGATATTTCCATCTTTGTCAAGTACCACACCGGCAACTTGTCCCTCAAGAATATTCTTAAGGTCAACATTCAGTTTTTTCTCCAATTGCTCACTGCGTACAGTACCGAATGAACCGGTAGCACGCTCTTTTGAGATTGTCTGATAACCTGTAACGATTACATCACCCAACAATGTAACATCCTCATTCATTACTATAGGTGTTGCAGGAGCTACCTGTGCAAAAGGCACAGACATTGTCTCCATACCGATACATGAAACTGTAATGTTTTTAGCTTTTACAGAAGACGGTACATCAACTTTGAAAGTTCCGTCGATATCTGTAATCACAACAATCTTAGTTCCTGGAACTGTGATTGACACGCCAGGTAACGGTTCATTATTGGAATCTGTCACCTTTCCCCGTAGTGTCTGGGAACTCTGGGCTACAGCTACTTGACAAACAAGCAGCAACATACAGAGAAATGAAAATAAAAACTTTTTCATAAGTTAATTAGATAAGTTAATTATAAGGTTTATTTATTTTGTAGATTAGGTTTCTTGTTACAAAGCCTTCTCAATAGCTTTACGAACAGCCTCTCCACGCAGACGTTTGCCGGCAATTTTTCCCTCTTTGTCAATTGCAACAATAAAAGGAATTCCATTGAACTGGTATTTGTCCATCAGCTCTTTGCCACTATCTGGAGCCCACAACTGCATCCACTCCATATTCTCCTCACCGAGAGCTTTCTCCCAGTCTGCCTTTTTGGAATCAATTGATATGCTCAGGAATGCGACATCATCCCTGTCTTTAAAATCTGCATAGATCTTCTTCATGCTAGGAATTTCTCCGCGGCATGGGCCACACCAGCTTGCCCAGAAATCAATAATGAGCACTTTGCCTATGAAATCCCTTACATTCACAACCTTGCCGCTCTCATCTGTCAATGAGAACTCCGGTGCCATCTGGCCAATCTCCATCTTTCTCTTCTTTTCTTGAGTAATACGGAGTTTTTTCAAATATGCCTTTGCCAATGTATCACCAGGATTTGCCTGCTCCATTTTTGCAAGCACATCAAGTATGAATGATGAATCGGTCTCAAATCTCAATTGAGGAAGAAGTGCAAGGCAGCTTGTAAGGTTGCTGTTGTTCTCTATGAGATATCTGTTGAAGGCTCTTACATTTTTGTTGTTGGCCTCATACATCTGGGAGAAGAGGGCCTGTTTTGCTTGTGCCGGAATATCAGGTTGGCCATAGACTGCCTGAGAAAGAGCTATACTGCTCTGATACTCCTGATAATTGCTGTAGTTGCTTAGATTTAAAAGATTGTTTTTAGGGCCTGCATAGATATGCACATACGGAGGATTGAAAATACGCACTTTTGCAGTATCAATGCCTCTGAAATTGATAACCATATCCTCATCTTCCAGCCAGGCCCTCACCCTCTGCTCTTCGCAGCATGTGATATTTACCACACCTGGGTTTGCCGGAACAACCTCCAATGAATATGTATTATCCGGATTAATGGTTGTTTCTGCCAAAATAATTTGGTCGAAACCATCACTTTGTGAGACAGTTACCTTATTTTTATTACCCCCTCCCACAAATTGGACGCTACCGCTTATCTTCACAACCTCACTCTGGGTACATGAGGCCAAAAGCGGCAGAATCATCAAGAATGATAATCTAAAAAAGTTTTTCATCTGATCTATTTTTTTGATACAAACTGCGAATATAACAAAAAAATATAAACAGCCAAAACTACATATTACTCTTCCATTCTGTCAGTTAGCCTTTGTACCAATTTAAAGTTGGAGAAAAACTCTTTTGCAAAGACTCTCAGCACAGTATAGGCCGGTATAGCCACCAGCATGCCAAGAATTCCCGCAATATTTCCAGCCAGCAGAATTACAAGAAATATCTCAAGAGGATGGGCCTTTACACTATTTGAATATATATATGGCTGGAAAATGAATACATCTATTATATGTGTCACCACAAATACTGCAACAAGTTTTACTATAAGAAGCCCCAGAACTGTCTCACCGGAGGCTCCATATAGGGAGACAACACCCAGCAGGGTACCCACAGCTCCGGCAAATACAGGACCTATATAAGGTATTACATTCAATATTCCCGACAAAAATGCAAGCACAACAGCCAGCTGGAACGAAAGACCTCCAATCCAGCACAATCCTATAGTGTTCAATACCGTAATCAGCACTGTTTCTATACTGATTCCTGTAAAATACCTCACCAGCAGATCATTGATACTATTGAGAGCCCTCTTTGTATTCTCCTCATATTTCACAGGCACAAATATCAATACCATCTTTGAGAACATATTTGTATCCTTCAGAAAGAAGAAAGTGACAAATACTATGGTGAATGTTGAGACTACAAAATGGACAAGAAACGATGTTATGGAGTTGAATGTGTCGGTAAACATATTGAAACTGAAGAACTCCTTCAGCTGGGAGGTTATCAGCGACTCAATTGTTATTGAAGGGTCCAGCGAAGGAAACATCTCATGCACAAGCAGATTGTATTTCATCAACGGGATTGCCAGTTTCACCCTCAGAGCCTCGAGGTCCACACCACCCATCTCCGTAAGGATCTTTCCCACAAGCGGTGTTATGAAGATGAAGAAAGAGACCAGCACAGAGGCAATCATGGAGAGTGTCATCACTGCAGCCAGTGAATTTCCTATCCTGAACTTGCCCACCCTGATGGATGTGAGCAGCTTCATTACAGGTTTTCCGATGAGTGAAAGTATCGCAGCAATGAGTATATCAGCCAGTACAGAGCCGAAATACCATGCTACAAAGAGCACTGCAGCACAGCCTGCTATAATTATTATATACTTTGCAAGCTTGTTCATAATTTGCCTTATACGATAACAACTTTCAAAAATAATAAAAGTTTTGTTAAATTTGTCTTATACAAACATTAATTGCTTATGAAAAAACTACTGTTACTTATTATTCTTTTATTCCCCGGGCTTGCACTTGTAGCCGATGAAGGCATGTGGCTCCCTTCTCAAATAGCCCAACGCATAAACGATATGCAGTCAAAAGGGTTCAAACTCTCTGCAGAAGATCTCTACAGCATCAACAACTCTTCATTGAAGGATGCCATTGTCCATTTCAACGGAGGATGTACCGGAGAGCTTATCTCAAACGAAGGTCTGCTGATAACCAATCACCATTGCGGATACAGCAAAATACAATATCACAGTTCTGTTGAACATGACTACCTTAAAGACGGCTTCTGGGCAATGACCCGTGAGCAGGAGCTTGCAAATCCCGATCTTTATGTAGCATTCCTCGAATATATGGAAGATGTCACAGATGAGGTTCTCAAGGGATATGCCCCAGGAATGAGCGAAGAGGAGCGCAACAGCATCATCAGGACAAATTCCGATAAAATTATAAAGGAGACTGTTTCCAAAGGCAAAGGGCTGAAGGCCAAAATCGCCCCTTTATATTATGGTAACCAATATTTCATCTGGGTATACAAAGTATTTACAGATGTCAGACTGGTTGGCGCACCACCTTCAGCTGTAGGAAAATTTGGAGGAGATACCGACAACTGGATGTGGCCACGCCATACAGGAGATTTCAGCTTATTTAGAATATATGCAGGCAAAGACAATGAACCTGCAGACTACTCACCTGAAAATGTTCCTTACAGACCTAAAAAATTCTTTAAAATCAATGCATCAGGTATACAGGAGGGCGATTTCACACTGGTATACGGTTTCCCTGGCAGAACAAATGAGTACCTGATGTCGCATGCGGTTGACTACACTGCCAATGTATCGAATCCTCACAAAATCAAATTGAGAACCTTGAGACTCGACATCATGAATCGCGAGCAGGAGAAAGATCCGGCTGTAAGAATCCAGTATGCCTCAAAAAATGCAAGCGTTTCAAATTCATGGAAAAAATGGCAGGGCGAGAGAAAAGGTATCTATAAAATGAATACCATTGAAAACAAACGCAATTACGAGAAAGAATTTGCGCAATGGGCTGCTGATAAGCCTGAGTATAACGGACTTATGGAGGAGTTTGCAAGACTTTATACCCAAATTGAAGAACTTTCGTTAGTAAATGACTACCAGAAAGAGGCAATCAATGTAATTGAGTATGTAAAATATGCTGCAAACAAAGCCCAAACCGACTCAGCACTCTTCTACAAAGATTATTACAAACCTATTGATAAAGATATTTTCATTGCCCTCATCAATGAGTACAATAATACAATTGACGACAAATACAAGGCTCCCTATTTCAAAGACAAATTAGCAGAAATGGGCTCTGTTGAGAAATGGGCAGATGCCATATATGACGCCGAATCGGAAGAGCTTGCAAAAGAACTTTATGTTGAGACCAACAACCATTTCAACTCAGAATACAAACCATTCCTCGACAGCATCAATGCTCAAATCACCCTCCTTTACCGCAAATACATGAAGGGCCAGATAGAGTTCAATGAGCAGACAGGTGGAGATAGAGTATTTTACCCTGATGCAAATTCAACACTCCGTATAGCATATGGTTCTGTAAAAGGCTACTCCCCTTCTGATGCAGTATACTTTACCCCTATATCGAGCATAGAGGGAATAATGCAGAAAGACAACCCGAATATCTACGACTATGATGTTCCTCAGGTATTGAGAGATGCCTATGCAACCAAGAATTACGGCAAATGGGATGTGAACGGAACTGTACCTGTAGCATTCATTGCAACCAACCACACCAGCGGTGGAAACTCAGGCAGCCCTGTAATTGATGGCAACGGCAACCTCATTGGTGTTAACTTCGACCGAGTATGGGAAGGCACAATGAGTGATGTTGTATTCGACCCCGAAGTATGCCGCAACATTGCACTCGACATAAGATTCGCACTATTCTTTATAGACAGATGCGCAGGAGCACAACATCTTCTCGATGAGATGGTAATCATCAGATAGCAGCTTGGCTCGGTAAGACAAACTTACCCTACCGCCATTTCAGAACACAAACACATATGAATGATAAAAATAAGAGGAGCTGACCAAATGACATGAACCCCGAAAGTTAGACAAAAAACTTTCGGGGTTTTGTTATGTCTAAAAAAAGAAAGAGACATGGCTATGCAGAACGATTGAAGTATATGCATATGCTTGAGAATGGATATACCATTGCATACATTAACCGTAA
>JAGBHM010000031.1 GCA_017935505.1 Bacteroidales bacterium
GGGACAATTTGAGGAGAGGATGAAGGCTATCCTCAACGAAATAAACAAGAATCCCGACATAATACTCTTCATTGATGAGATGCACACCCTTGTGGGTGCAGGAGGAGCGGCAGGTTCTCTGGATGCTGCAAATATGCTCAAACCGGCACTTGCCCGAGGTGAGATACAGTGCATCGGCGCCACCACCCTCGACGAATACCGTCAGTTCATAGAGAAGGATGGGGCTTTGGAGAGAAGATTCCAGAAAATTATGGTGGAGGCCACCGATTTTGAGCAGACACTGTCGATTCTGGAGAATATAAAGGAGAGATATCAGAAACACCACAATGTAATCTATACAGATGCTGCATTGAGGGCCTGCGTAAGTTTGAGCGAAAGGTACATTACGGAGAGATGCCTGCCAGACAAGGCAATTGACATCCTCGATGAGGCAGGCAGCCGTGTACATCTGCGCAATCTAAAGATTCCAAAACAGATACTCGAAGCGGAAGCTGCTCTGGATGTCATAAGAAAGAACAAGCAGCAGGCGGTTTCCGAAATGGATTTTGAGAAGGCAGCCATGTATCGCGATATAGAAAAGGCCAAAAACGAAGAGCTTGAGACTCTGCAGAAGAGATGGGAGGCCAAAAAGGAGAAGCAGCCTGACACCGTTGATAAAGAGGATATTGCAGAGGTTCTGAGCATGGCTACAAACATTCCTGTAAACAGGATTGCCGAGAGCGAAGGAAATAAGTTGATGAGCATGGGCAAAATACTCAAAGAGAGAATTATAGGTCAGGAAGATGCGGTAGACAGGGTGACACGTGCCATACAGCGCAACAGGGCCGGTCTGAAGGATCCGAACAAGCCTATAGGAACATTCCTCTTTTTGGGCCCGACAGGTGTAGGAAAGACCCAATTGGCAAAGACCCTTGCACAATATATGTTTGACTCCCAGGATGCTCTCATAAGAATAGATATGAGTGAGTTCATGGAGAAACACGCCGTGAGCAGACTCATAGGTGCCCCTCCGGGCTATGTAGGTTACGACGAAGGTGGACAGCTCTCTGAAAGGGTGCGCCGCAAACCATATTCGGTAGTACTTCTTGATGAGATAGAGAAGGCCCATCCCGATATCTACAATCTGCTTCTGCAGGTTCTCGATGAGGGCAAACTCACCGACAGCAACGGCCGCCACATCGACTTCAGGAACACTGTACTTATCCTTACATCAAACATAGGCACCAAGGAGCTCAAAGAGTTTGGAAAAGGTCTCGGTTTTGCAAATGCCACCAAAAGGGATTTGGCCACAAACAGCCGTGAGATTGTGGAAAAGGCTATCCAGAAGACATTTACCCCTGAGTTCATAAACAGAATTGATGAGCAGATTCTCTTCAATTCACTCACAAAGGAGAACCTTGAGAAGATTATCGAAATAGAGCTAAAGAGTCTGCACACAAGGATAGAGCAGGCAGGCTATTCACTCAGGCTCACACAAGGTGCAAAGAAATTTGTTGCTGCAGCAGGATATGATCCGCAATATGGAGCAAGGCCACTCAAACGTGCCATCCAACGCTACGTGGAGGATCCTATAGCGGAGGCCATAATTTCTAAAAAGGTGGCAGCAGGCGGTGTAATAAGATTGGGGTTGAGCAAAGACAAAAGCACCACAGAGGTCAAATAACACAAACTGAGATCAAATAGCTCACATCTGATAAAGATATTTTAGGCTCCCGAGGTTTTTTATTTTCACAAAATCTTGGGAGCTTTCTCTTTTTGCCTCAAATTTATTTGAAGCAATCCTCTCAAATGTCTCCTGGTTTACAAGAAATTCCACAGGCTCCCTCTTTTGCACTAATTTAAAGCCAAGACGGCTGTAGACCTCCCCTGCAGACCACTCCAGATCGGCATAGGTCATAACTTCAACCGGTCTGCGCCCCTTGCTGTTTTTTACAGTGATATCCGAGATGAAGGCCTTGAGCAGCCTGCCCATTCCTCCTATCACTCTGCAATCCGGCAATGATGCATATCTTACCCACTCGTAAGAATCATATACAATTACACTCCCTTCATCGGTACACCTTGGCATCGGTCTGGGAGAGGAGAATGTGGCCACCGCCACAATATCGCCATCATACTCCAGAGCATACCTATATTTACACCTGGCATCCCCATACGAATGGTACAATTCGAGAAAATCCTTTATTTTTAGATTCTTACGACTATCGGCCTTTATTTGGGAATCATCTATAATCCTGCACTTTCTGGCAAATAGCGATCTAAACACGCCTAACCTTGCAAGAATGCGTTTTTTCATCAGGTCATTGCGATAGACCCACCTGTCTTCATATAAATATATTGTATCAGATTCCGGAGCGTCAAAATCACTCTCTATATCAAAAGCATCAATAGGAACAAGAATAAGGCACACTCCACGTTCCGGAAAATGCAGGCACCTTTCACCCCTCTCTTCAAAAGGGATTCCACATTCCTCCAGGAAATGCCTAACACTTTGTGCAAATATATTTTTCCCACAATTCACTACGCAATACACTTTTCTGATATAATCAACAGGTTCTTCCGACAAAATTAATATCTATCACAAAGAATTCTGGAAAAAAATGGCCCAAAACAATATTTTTTGCACTTTTTTATCATTTTCTTCAAAAAAAATTTGGACTGTAAGAAAAAATGTCTACCTTTGCAATCCCAAACGGAACGGAGCACTCCTAAAGAGTTCTGAACCGAGGGAAACAAGGGATTGATTCGCTAGCTCAGCAGGTAGAGCACAACACTTTTAATGTTGGGGTCCTGGGTTCGAGCCCCAGGCGGATCACCAGAGAAACGCAAGCATTTCCGCTTGCGTTTTTTCTTTGTATACACACTCATCTGAATTCTGGGTATTGAACATATCCCCCATCTGTCGGTTTATAAATCATAATTTCAAAAGCCGAAAAGATGAAAAACACCACACTTCACACTACCGACCCCATAACCCCAGATTCGATAATGAAATATTTCTGGCCTATAGTCATAGCTGTTACAGGATGCTTTGCCGTGGGCTATATTGCAAGCCTCCTCCAAGCAGATTCCATCAGTAACTGGTATCCTTTGCTTGCCAAGTCCCCATTAACACCGGCCCCTCAAGTATTTCCGATAGTATGGAGCATAATATATCTGTGCATGGGAGTCTCAATCGGACTTGCCTGGTATACACCTGAAAAGCAATTCAAGCAGATATTCGGACTATTCTCTATCCAATTGACCCTCAATTTCTTGTGGAGCATACTCTTCTTCACTCTAAGAAGTCCTCTGCTGGGCATGATCGACATATTGGCCCTTGACGCAGCAGTACTCATATACACAATAAAAACATACCGCACAAGCAGAGTTTCCGCATGGCTCTTTGTACCATATTTGGCATGGCTTGTTATTGCAACCTATCTGAACGGTTATATAATGATTGCAAACTGGTAACACAATAAAAGCGGGGAACTAATAAGTGATTCAGTCCCCCGACTCTCATTTACATGAATGTATCGACGGTGGCAGCATGGTAAGTTTGGATGGCGTGGCCGCCCGTGGCCTCGTGAACGGGTATTCTAAGACTTTTCCAAGAGATTTCTTAACTTTTTTAGATTTTTGCGGATTGTTTTAGTGGCTATAGTTTAGAGCATGCTGCAGCATCAGTCGGGA
>JAGBHM010000032.1 GCA_017935505.1 Bacteroidales bacterium
GTTAAGTATATACGCTATTACAATAATTATAGAATCAAACTGAGGCTAAATGGAAAAAGCCCGGTACAATACCGAGCTTTATTCCAATCTAAGCGAGCCTCTTAATAATGTTAAACCGTCCAACTTTTGGGGGTCACATCAGATCCGGTGCTCTTCTTCGTTTTATAAGGTAATGTCGCCAAATAGACTACTTATTCAGCTCTGCATTTATCAGTTCAACCATGCTGTTGAATTCGGTTTCATCAAACAGGCGGGTGAGCATGATGATTTTGCCTTCGCGATCGAGAATGATATTTCTGGTAACACCGGCACCTTTAGCGCAGTAAAGTTCAAAAGTCTTGCCCTCAAGGTCGAGAGTAAGCGGGTAAGTTACAGGAATGAGATCTGCAAATTTTGCAGTGGTCTCGGCATCCTCCTTAAGGTCAATACCGTAAAGTGCAAACTCCGGATTCTCCTTGAGTTTCAGCCAAATATCTTTCTCAATAAAAGGCATCTCCTTACGGCAAACACCACACCAGCTTGCTGTAAACTGGAGCATTACAACCTTGCCTTTCAGAGATGAGACAGGAACTTTTGTACCATCGAGAAGATGCAGGTCGAATTGGGGTACCATATCGCCAACTTTTACAATATAGCCTCTGTCATCAGCTTTTACAGAGTCTGCAGCCTGCTCTGTAGCTTTGGTCTGTTCAGGAATTTTTGCATCCTTTGATTGGCTTTGTCCGCAACTTGCAGCAAAAAAGATCACTGCAGCAGGAAGAATGAGTGCCTTTACTAAATTTTTCATGATAATATTGGTTTAATGTGTGTGTAATTTATTATATATCCGACAATTCCAGCCATCTCATCTCCTTCTCATCCAGCAGGGTGATAACTTCACCTATGCGGGTGGATGAGGCGGTAAGCTCCTCTGCAGAGAGTGTGCCCGAAGAGAGAGCCTCTTCCAGAGCAGCCTTCTCCTCATTAAGGGTTTCAAGCTCTTTTTCGAGTTGTTCAAGTTCCCTCTGCTCTTTATATGATAACTTGCGTTTTTTAGGTGCACCGGCCTCTTGCCGTCCGTTGCCCGAAGCCTTGCCCTGGCCACTCTGTTTTGCCTGTTTTTCAGCCAGTTCCCTCTCTTTAGCCCTCCTTTCAGCCTCTTTATCCTTCATGTATTGGCGGTATCCCGAGTAACTTCCTACAAAATCCTTTATAATGCCATTGCCCTCAAAAATGAAGAGGTGGTCTGCAAGTTTGTCGAGGAAGAACCTGTCGTGCGAAACAATTATGAGAGACCCTGGAAAATCTTTCAAATACTCTTCCAATACATTGAGAGTGAGGATATCCAAGTCATTCGTAGGCTCGTCGAGAATCAATACATTCGGATTCTTCATCAGCACTGTGAGCAGATAGAGTCTCCTCTTTTCACCTCCGCTGAGCTTCTCAATCTTTATCCTATGGGTTGGCGGTGGAAATAGGAAATAGTTGAGAAAGGTTGTAACCGGAACATTTTTTCCATCTGAGAGGGTTACTGTTTCGGCAATCTTCTGCACAGCATCAATAACTGTATCATTTGGGTTGAACTCTATTCCGGATTGGCGGTAGTAGCCGAAAACAACAGTCTCACCTCTCTCAATCTCTCCCGAAGTGGGTTGCAGATCGCCTGTGAGAAGATTGAGGAATGTGCTCTTGCCGACACCATTCTTGCCAACAATTCCAATCTTTTCACCAGGGGCAAACTTGTAGGTAAAGTCATCTATTCCAACCCAGTTGGCGTTATAGCTTTCGCTGCCGGACTTGCTGCTTGTAGGATTCTCCCAAACATACCCTACATGTTCACAGTTTATTATCTTCTTTCCTAAACGCGATACTTTTACATTTATATCAATATTCTTTTCTGAAATCCTTTGGGAAGCTCTCTCTTTCAGATCATAGAAGGCATCAATACGGTATTTGGCCTTGGTCCCGCGGGCGCATGGCATACGGCGCATCCAGTCGAGCTCTGTGCGGAGCAGGTTGCGGGCCCTGTCGGTTTCAGCCTTGAAATTGTTTATCCTCTCATCCCTCTTCTCCAGAAAATAGGAGTAGTTTCCATTGTATTGGTAGAGATTTCCCTCCCACAGCTCAAGAATCTGGTTGCAGATGCGGTCAAGGAAGTAGCGGTCGTGCGTAACCATGAGCAGTGTGCAACGGGTACGGGAGAGCATCTCCTCAAGATATTCAATTGTCTCCAGGTCGAGATGGTTTGTAGGCTCATCCATTATCAGAAAGTCCGGCTCTGTAATGAGCATGGCTGCAATGGCAACCCTCTTTATCTCTCCACCGCTCAATTCGCAGATCTTATTGGAGGTATTTTCCAATTTCAGTCTGTAGAGAATCTCATTTATGCGGTACTCCTCTTCCCATTCCGGAACTTCGGCAGTGTCGGCAGCCCTTTTGTTGTAACTCTTCTTGTTTTTATCCCGACGGGCTTTCTGAACCACCTCATATATGCTCTCATCAGCAGGAAAGCAGCTCTCCTGCTCCAGAAAAGAGATTGTAATGTCCTTGAGAAACTTTACCTCACCTCCGCGGTCAGAAGAGTCTTTACCAGCCAAAATGCTCAGCAGTGATGTCTTGCCTGTACCGTTAGGAGCGATAAGGGCAATCTTGTCACCTTCATTTATATTAAAGCTTATATTGTCGAACAGAACTTTTGTCCCGTATGATTTTGAGATGTTTTCTACTTGTAGATAGCTTGCCATCGGTCTATATGAAGAAATTGTTTACTTTGGACAATACTTGAGGCAAGGCAAACACAACAACCCTGTCGTACGGTTTTATTATAGTGTGCTCATTTGCAATAAAGCTCTCATTGCCTCTAATTATGCCACCGATAATTGCCTCTTTAGGGAAGTGGAGATCCTCTATAGGGCCTTTGGTGATGGAGCTGTCCGGGTTTACAATGAACTCTAGTACTTCGGCATCGGAACCGTTCAGACATTTGATAGAACGCACCTTATTGCTCAATGTGAAGCGGAATATACGTCCTGCGGTACTGAGTTTCTTATTGATTACCGCATCAACACCCATTCCTTCCGCAAGTTTTATATATTCTATGTTCTCAACCTCTGCAATTGTCTCAGGAACGCCCATTTTCTTTGCTGCAACACATGCAAGGATATTTGTTTCTGAGCTGCTGGTGACTGCAACAAAGGCATCAAAATCCTTTACATCCTCCTCAATCAGCAGATCTGTATTACGGCCGTCGCCATTTATAATAATGGTATTGTCAAGTGTTTCAGCAAGATATTCGCACCGTTCTTGTCTCTGTTCAATGATCTTTATCTGCTCGACAGAGTCTTCCATTTTATTTACAAGCATTTCGGCAATACGTCCGCCTCCAACTATCATGAGCTTCTTGATATCTATTTCATGCTTGCCCGAATAGCTCATTGCCTGCTTTACACCCTCTCTTGTACAGATTACAAATACAAGGTCGTTTTCGATGAATTTAGTGTCGCGGGTAGGGATAAGAGTCTTTCCGTCGCGTGAAATTGCTACCGGTTTGAAAGGAGAATCATTTCCCAGCTTGAGCATGTCATACACATGCTTCTGTATAAGAGGTGCACCATCATCGAGCCTGAATACAACCATCTGCAGCATTCCACGGCCAAACTCCATGAATTCGGTTGTTCCGGTCTGCTTGAGCAGGTCTGATATCTCATACGATGCAATCTTCTCAGGGTAAAACAGCAGATCAATGCCGAGCTCCGTAAAGAGAAGCTTGTTCTCGTGTCGCATGTACTCATTGTTGTTGATTCTGGCTGTTACCTTCTTGCAGCCAAGCTTCTTTGCAAGGAGTGCACTTATCAGATTCACATCCTGCTCCTGGGCAGGACTTACTGCAATGAACAGGTCGGCTTTGGCAACTCCGGCCTGCTCCAGTACAGAGATTGAAGTGGGATTTCCCAGCACTGTAACCACATCTGCTATTTGCGACAGATTGTTGAGATTGCTCTCTTTTGTATCAATAATGGTGAGGTCATTGGACTCATTGCTCAACATCTTGGCAAGATGGCTGCCTACCTCACCGGCACCTGCTATGATTATCTTCATGTAACCGAAAATTAAAACTCTTAAGTTCTACAAAAATACTCTTTTTTCAGCAAAAAATACATGCTGTGGATAAAACACAAGCGGGACAAACAAATTGATATTGTTTATCCCGCCGATATTCAGATACTTAATCTAAGTTCAAGCTTCTAATACTCATCTTCGTTGAAGAAAAAGTCTTCTTTACTTGGATAATCTGGCCAAATCTCTTCGATGCTGTCGTAGATTTCGCCGTCATCCTCAAGGTCATTCAAATTCTCAATTACCTCCAGTGGGGCTCCAGAACGGGTAGCATAGTCGATAAGCTCCTCTTTTGTTGCAGGCCATGGTGCATCTTCGAGTTTAGATGCAAGTTCAAGTGTCCAATACATAGTAAAAAAATAATAATTAGGTAATTAGTATTACTTGCTTTATTTTAAGAGGGCGCAAATATAGTAAAAGTTTCAATACATCCTAATATTAAATTGAATATATGGTATTATGGCAACCAAAATGTCTCATCTATACCATTTTTATGGCAGAAAAAGCGACCCAATGTAAACAGATAATCAGAAAGTCTGTTGAGATATCTGATTCCTATTTCAAGTTGCGTGCCTGTAATATCTTCATTCTCTTTTTCTTGGATTATTGCAAGGGCGTGGCGTTCGGCCCGGCGGCAGACTGTTCTTGCAACATGGCACTCAGAGGCCACTCTCGGATCTCCAGGCAGTATGAATGCTATTTGTGGAGGCATCTCGCCGGTCATGATATCTATTTCAGACTCAAGCAGAGTAATGTCCTCCTCTGAAATGCCCTTCATCTTCTTTGAGGAGCCGTCGGATGCAAAATGGGCAGAAACAAGCATAAGGTCTTTCTGTATTTTGCGGAGCAGCTCCTGCTCGTGCAGAGTGTCGGTATCACAAATTACAACACCAAGATAGGAGATGAGCTCATCAACATCTCCATATGCTTCTACTCTTGGGTGGTTCTTGGGAACTCTTTTTCCTCCAACAAGTGAGGTTGTCCCTTTGTCTCCTGTTTTTGTGTAAACTTTCATATCTTTCAATTATTTATTGTATCACTCTCTATTTTGCCGTCGCGCAGCCGGATAATCCGCTTGGCATACATGGCAATATCCTCTTCATGAGTAACAACAATAACAGTGTTGCCATTGTTGTGTATCTGTTCAAATAAATTCATTATATCAACAGATGTTTTTGTATCAAGGTTGCCGGTGGGCTCATCTGCCAATATTATTGACGGGTTGTTTATAAGAGCTCTTGCTATGGCAACCCTTTGTCTTTGTCCGCCCGAAAGTTCTGATGGTCTGTGAGATATGCGCTCTCCCAAGCCCACAGTTTCCAATGCCTTGCGGGCCTTCTCCTCCCTCTCTTCTTTGGAGAATCCTGCATATATGAGCGGAAGTGCGGTGTTTTCAAGGGCTGTATATCTCGGCAGAAGGTTGAATGACTGGAATACAAAACCTATCTCCTTGTTCCTCACTTCTGCCAGCTGTGAATCCTCCATTTTGCTCACATCGGTGCCATTGAGTATGTAGCACCCTTCTGTTGGAGTGTCGAGGCATCCCAATATGTTCATCATTGTAGATTTACCGGATCCCGACGGTCCCATTATGGCTACATATTCATTCTCCCTTATTACAAGGTCTGCGCCATTGAGGGCATTGACCTGCTGGTTGCCCATCTTGTAGATCTTTTTGAGTCCGCTTATGCGGATAATCTCTCTTCTTTGTTTGCTTTCCTCCTCCATAATCTCCATCTCCTTATTATAATTATATATTACAACTCTCCCAAAAAGTCGTTCATTGCCCTTCTGAGGCTCTCAAGTGCAAGTGGGGTGTTCCATTTCTCCCTGTTCCTCTCTCCAACTTCATTAGAAACGGTTCTCAACTCAAAACATGGGATATCCTCAAGAAGACATACATAATAGACAGCAGCTCCCTCCATACTCTCTATATGCGGATTGAACTGGTGGCAGAGCTCCTCTGTACGCCCTCTGTTGCCGGTAACTGTCTGAACAGTGACACCTGTTGCCTTGCGGTATTTTTCAAGGACTTTCTCCAGCCTCTCCTCCAAAGGCCTCCTGTAGAGAGCTCCTCCTTTGAATGGAAATAGATCGGCATCGAGAATTTCATACTGGAAGAGTGTCTGGAATCCAAAGTTTGTCTCAAAACCAAGATCTCCAAAATACTCCTTCTCTATAATGGCGGTGCTTCCCATTGGGAAAAGGGCAGGGGTGCCCGGCTCATCGTTGAACGAATAGCTGCCAGCAATTCCTATGTTGATTACCAGATCATATGGTGTGCCGCTGACTTTTGCTTCGAGAACTTTTTTTGTGAGTCTGTAGCAGGTTGATGTAGTTCCGATTCCCGTGAGCATGAACTCCACTTCAATGCCCTTGGATGCCAGTCTGTTTTCATTTATTCTGAAGGCCTGCTGTGCACAAACCAGCTCCTCCTGTTCTGCTGCTGTAATCAGTATTTTTTTCATATTTCTGTCGGGTAAAATGTTAAAGTGAATAGAGGTGGAATTTGAATATTACACCGCCCTCGGGACGGTTGTCTACCGTTACCTCTCCTCTATGGTACAATATTGCATTCTGTACTATGGCCAGACCCAATCCGCAACCTCCGGTTTTGCGTGTACGGCCCTCCTCTATCCTGTAGAAACGCTCAAATATGCGTGGCAGATTCTCCGGAGGGATGCCTTTGCCTGTATCAGTATATGTAAAGTCTATCCTGTAGCCTCCATCTCCCGGTATCTGGTTGATTCCTGCGGAGAGGGTTATTGTTATATTTTTGCCTCCATGCTCTATTGAATTGTCTATCAGATTTTTAAATAGAGAATATATTAGAGTGTAACAACCGTTGAGCCTCAAGTTGGTGCTGATGAGCGAAACAAATTCAATATTGTTTGCCTCTATCTTGTATCCTAGCTCATTGAGTACCTCTTTCAGACATTGCGATATTACCACATCCTCATTTTTGAATGAATCGGATTTTTCATCAAGTTTGTTGAGTGTAGAGACATCGCTTATGAGAGATGAGAGCCTCATTGATTGGGAGTATGCCTTTTCTACAAATTTTGAAAATGTCTCCCTTCCCATATCAGGAGAGTTGAGGATGGTCTCCAGATAGGCTCTTATTGCGGTTACAGGAGTCTTTAGCTCATGTGCAACATTATGACTCATCTGCTCTTTGTATAATTTCGTCTCTTCGTATCTCTGGTATGTCTCGATAATTCGCTTGCTCACCTCTCCCAGCTCATCATTTGGAAATTTTATTTTGCTGAAATCCCTGTTGGGGCTGTTTACAATATTTATGAACTGGTTCAGGGCGTTTATGGGCTTGGTAAGCCGTCGGGTTACATAGAAAATAATTACAGCGAGAAGTATGAAGAGGAAGGCAATCAGATAGATATAGCGTTGCTCACTTCTTACATTGCGTAAAATCTCTTCATCACACTCCAATGCTGTGCGGAGGTAGAAATCGGGATATTTCTTTACATAGAAGAGGAAATGGGCATCTATTGTATTTGCTTTCCTCAGCAGAGTGCTTGAACCATATTTTTTTGCAATGTCAAACTCCTCCCTCAGTACCTTCTCTCCAACTTGGTTGATGTTGAAGTTGTCGTATATGACCGAATAATTAGTGTCAAGAATGGAGACTCTTACTCTTGCCGGCAATGGGATGGAATCGTACGGAGTATTGTTGCAGATTGCCTTGTATGCAATATCATTATACATTATGAGCCCTGTCTTCTTGGTCTTGAGGTTGTAGTTGATATCCACATTGTAAGAGAAGACCACAAAGGCCAACGCCATAACCGAGAGCGCCAGCAGAAAATATAATATAAGGTGGTATTGATACTTTACTTTCATGAACTTTACCTATTGGACAGTTAATGTTGAGGTTGGAAACAGTATCCGTATCCGGATCTGTTTATTATCATGTTGCCGTACTCCCCAAGTTTTTTGCGGAGTCTGGCAATATGCACATCAACGGTTCTGTCCAGCACATAACTTTCGTTCTTCCACACATATTTCAGTATATCTTCGCGTGAATATATCTTATTCGGATTTTGTGTAAGGAGTATCAGTATCTCATTCTCCTTTTTTGTTAGAATCACCTCAGTGCCACCGATATATACTCTTTTGTCGTTATAGTCGACAGTGAGCTTGCCTATGATATATTTGTCGGCCAATTCGTTTCTGCGTTCTCTTCCGGTATTGGCACCTTCTGAATCGGCACTGTTGTCATTTGAAAGATAACATCTCTGCAATACTGCTCTGATTCTGGCTATAACCTCTTTCACTGAAAAAGGCTTTGGTATGTAATCATCACCTCCTTTCTCAAACCCGTTGAGGATATCTCCCTCTGTATCAAGGGCCGACAAAAATATAATAGGGATATTGCTGTTGTACTCCTCCCTGAGCAGTTGGGCCATCTTCAGACCACTTATTCCATCCATCATTATATCAAGCAGTATAAGATGGAACCCATCCCTTAGTTTGAAAAGTGCCTCTTCTGCATTCGCGGCAGTCTCTACTGTGTATCCGGCAGCAGTGAGATTGTAATGGAGGATTTCACAGATATCTTCCTCGTCATCTACAACCAGAATTTTGTATTTGGTGAGATCTTTTTCCATATAGATTGTCTATTTTCCAGAAATATGTTGTCGTAAAGTATATGGTCTTACAAAAATAGCATAATAATTTAAATTCTTTATACCTTTGCATAAAAAGAGAGGTTATGGCATATACAAAAATAGAGCAGTTTGATGAGCAGACAACACTTGAGCTTGCAAGGCATTATAAGGCAATACTGGAGCTGTTGGGAGAGGATCCGCAGAGGGAGGGCTTGTTGAAGACCCCTGAAAGAGTTGCCAAGGCAATGCAGTTTCTTACCCAAGGATACTCGGCAGATCCGGTAGCAATACTCAACTCTGCAAGGTTCAAGGAGGATTATCAACAGATGGTGCTGGTAAAGGATATTGAGATCTATTCTATGTGTGAGCACCATATGCTGCCATTCTACGGCAAGGCCCATGTAGCGTATATACCAAATGGATGTATTACAGGATTAAGCAAGATTCCCCGTGTTGTGGATGCATTTGCCCGCAGACTGCAGGTCCAGGAACGCCTTACAGTCCAGATCCGCGACTGTATTCAGGAGACATTGAATCCGCTGGGTGTTGCCGTTGTTATTGAGGCAGCCCACATGTGCATGCAGATAAGGGGTGTGCAGAAACAGAACTCAGTAACAACTACCTCTGCATTTACAGGAGTCTTCCTCAAGGATATAAGGACCCGCGAAGAATTCATGAAACTTATTGGGGTAAGCCTGCACTAATGGTGTATAATAGATAAAGTATCATTATCTATTTTTATATTTTATCACATACTATGAAAAAGTCTTCTGCATTATTGTTATGTGCGGCATTATTTGTTGCACTCTGTTGTTTTTCATGCAAATCTGAAAATAATACTCAAAACTATCCGATGTTCTGGACTTGGCTCGAGGACTTGCCTGATGTAGATATGGAAGAGGCCTTTGCCAATATGGAAGAGGCCGGTATTGAGGCTGTAATGTTGCATGCGGCATCTGTAGAGGATTATAAGAAGGATATTGAGATTGCAAAGAGACACGGTATTAAAGTGTATGCTTGGTTATGGACCCTCAACCCTCCGCGTCAGGACAGGGCCCAAATGCTGGAGGCGCATCCCGATTGGTTTGACGTAAACCGCAACGGTGAAAGTCTGGTTGATCACAAGGCATATGTGAGATCATATAAATTTGTGAATCCGTCGCTGCCGGAGGTAAAGGAGTGGCTTGTAAAGAGGACAAAAGAGATTTGTGAAATAGATGGTATTGAGGGTGTCTGCCTCGATTATTGCCGTCTGGTGGATGTAGTGCTGCCTATCTCATTGAGTTATATTTATGGAATAACACAGGATACCGAAGTGTTCCCGCAGTGGGATTTTGGATATCATCCGGTTATGTTGAACAAGTTTATTGAGAAATATGGATATGATCCACGTGAGCAGGAAGATCCGTCGAGAGATCTCAAATGGAGACAATTCCGTTGTGATGAGGTTACAGAGGCTGCAAACCTTATGGCGCAGACAATACACTCTTATGGAAAGACTGTTACAGCATCTCCATTTACAACTCCTAAAATTGCTTCATTCATGGTTGCCCAAGATTGGGGAAAATGGGATGTGGATCTGATCTTCCCGATGCTCTATACCGATTTCTATACTCAGGATCCTGAGTTTGCATATGAGGGTACTGTTGAGAATAACCGCGATAAAAATCCAAATACAATCCTTGGCGCTGGTCTTGATACAGAACTTGGCGGTCTGCCTGAGCATATATTTGCAAAGATGGATGCGGCATTCAGAGGTGGAGCCCAGGCAATTTCACTATATACAATTGCCGGTTTGGATACTCCTGAACTCCGTGCCCGTTTCAAAAAATACTCAGACAGTCTGAGAAATGTAAGAGCGGAAAATGGCGGAGTTGTACCATTTGTTGCAGCAGAGGCCGCCGACACAAACCCATTTGTACACAAAGGACTTATGGCAGTTGTTGAACGCAATATCCAGCGACTTGTGGCAGGCGAGGCCATTCATGAATATAGCGTTAATGGTATGGTGAAAGATGATCCGGCAAAATCATATCCGGCTCTTGATCTCAGTGAGTATGAGCTTGTAAGGGAGAATGAGCGTATCAAAGTATATAATGTAACCGACAAAGCCAGCAACAAGAGTTTTGAGGTGATATTTGTTGTGTATGGCGATATTATCTCCGGATGGGATGTGCGTTGCAAATAGGTAAATGTCTAAAAATAGAAAAGAGGCTAACTTCAAAGTCAATTATTTGACTTTTTAGTCAGTCTCTTATTTGTTTGGTGGAGCATATCGGACTCGAACCGATCACCTCAACACTGCCAGTGTTGCGCTCTAGCCAGATGAGCTAATGCCCCAAAGAATCAGGGTGATTCCACTCAATCACCCGTGGTGTGCAAATATATGAATTTTTTCAGATTCTGGGATATAATCTATGATTTAATGCCGATTATCAATAGTTTGTCGCCTCCGGACCTGTTTTTTCCACACTCAATCTGTGCATCTTCATTCAGCATTTTGAAAAATAGTTCATGCTTTGTCTTGAAAATGAAATCGGTATATGGTTTCGGATTGTTGTAACATTCAATGTTATTCTCCCATGGGCTGCAATCTTTGTTGTCAGCTACATTCTTGTCGTGATTTTTTATGATGATTTTTTCGCAGTTCGGAGCAATTTTTTTCTCTATTTTCTGAGCCAGAACTCTCTCCTTCAGCAAATCTGTGAATTTGTTGTTGTCGAATGTGCTAATAACAGCCATGGCTTCATTTGAAAGGTTCAGACCATATCTCTTTGCACATGATTCTGCATATCTCTTCCATACCCTCTTACAATATTTTGACAGGAATCCGAGAGTTGATATCTCTGTGCGTATTTTCAGGCTGAGACCCTCAAGGGATGCCAATACCTTTATGATTCTGTTTGTAAGATTTGCAGGCTTGAACAGGAGAGTATCAATATCATAATCAATAATTTCTTTTGCCAGTTTTGTGTTCTGGAAATGTTTGGAAGCCACCTCCAACTCGAGATTATAGTTTCTTAACTCTAATAAGAACTCATTGATTATGTTGTATTTATAATCGTCATTTACATATAGTTCGGGGTGGATGTTATTTGATGGTACTTTGGCTTTCTTAAGATGTATCTCAGATGGATAGGCCGTGTAGTATTGAACTGTGGATGAACCGGAAACCGGAGTCTCATTTTTCTGTTTTTTATTTTTGCGCATGTTATGCCTCATGGCTGCATCATCAATACGGTTTGTGATGGCCCACATAACTGCCATATTGCGGTAAAAGTGACGTACAAGATCGTATAAAACCTCCTCTTGCGCCTTATAGCTCAGCATACTTGTGTTCTCAGCAACTTTTTCCTGTGAATAGAGAGTCAATGCACTTATACCCAAAGCAATTATTGAGGCAATGACAGCAACCCAATTGTATGTTCCTATAGGCGAGTTGTCTGCAACAACAACGGTATGGGTTGGCTGTGCCGATTCTTTTGATGAGTGCTCCTTGTCAAAGAATTTGTGGCTTGCTAAGGCTATCAGAAGTACAAATATGCCGGTCAATAGACTGCAGATGACTGATTTCCAAATAACTTTCATTAGACTATGTTAAGTTTTAGTATTATATGACAGCACTCTCCTTTCCCTCCTCTTCAAGTGCCTTGTTGAAGCAGTGGCGGCAGATTGGTTCATATGTGTCTTTCTCACCAAGTTCAACGAGTTTGTTGCTTGCAGAGAGTCTGTGAGAGTGGTGGGCAAGGTTGCCGCACTTTACACAGATTGCATGAACTTTTGTAACATATTCGGCAACAGCCATCAGTTTTGGCATGGGACCGAACGGATTGCCCAGATAATCCATATCGAGTCCGGCGCAGATTACACGTACACCCCGATTGGCAAGCTGCTGGCACACATTAACTATATTGTCATCGAAAAACTGCACCTCATCAATGCCTACAACATCCACATCACCAGTAAGGAGCAGAATGCTGTCCGATGTCTCCACCGGGGTGGAGAGGATTGCATGGGAGTCGTGGGAAACAACCTCTTCCTCTGAGTACCTTATATCTATTGCCGGTTTGAAAATCTCCACTTTAAGGTTGGCAAATTTTGCTCTCTTGAGCCGACGGAGCAGCTCCTCTGTCTTTCCTGAGAACATTGACCCGCAAATAATCTCAATCCAGCCGGGATGGTTGGCATTTTCTAAGAACATTTTTTTGTATTTTTGTTGGGATAAAAATTCAGTTTTTCTTTTGCAAAGATATAAAATTTGATTTTATGGAGAATGTGAAGATCAATTTTGAGGAGTTGAAAAAAATGTTGTCGGGAGCCCTGTCAATTATGGAAGAGTATGCAGAGGGCCTGGAGAAGAGAGTGTCGGAGCTTGAGGAGCGGCTGCAGAAACTTGAGCAGAAATTTGAGCAGGAGCATGTCGGGGCAGATGTTGTTTTGGGCGGAGTTTTTGAGGCAGATGCTGTAGCTGGGGATAATGCAGAGGATGATTCCGACAATGTCCGGGAGTCTGAAATGACGGCAGAAGAGGCCGTGGCGGATTTTGAGGATGAGCCATTGCAGGATTGCGTTGAGAATTTTGAGGATGCGCCGGAGGAGGAGAGCGAGGAGAATCCTGGGGAGGAAAATATTGTCGAAGAGAATCTTGAAGAGGAAGAGATTGGCGAGGAGAATTTAGAAGAGGTGGGTAAAGAAGTATCTGAGAAGTTGGCTGGGGAGAGAGAAGAATTTTCTGATATGATCCCTGAGAATGAGGATAATAAACCGGAAAGTGAAGTTGGAAAAGAGAGTGGAATTTCTTTTGAATATATGGCGGAGGATACTGGTATAGAGGAAATTGCTGAGAAAGAAGAGGTGTATGATGAGCCACTTGGTGAGAATGATGGCCTGGGTTATTACGGTGAGGCCAAAATGATAAACGATGCTGCAAAACCTGATTGGTATGACTGGGAGGTTGACTATCCGGCATCATATATCGATGATGTATATAAAGGTATAAGTTTTAATGACCGTTATGAGTTTGTAAAAGAGCTGTTCAATGTTACAGGAAATCTTGACGAGGCTGAGATGATCTTTAAGGAGACTCTTGATGCAATTAATGAAATGGAGAATTTCAAAGTTGTGGTTGCCTATATGCGGGAGAGGTTCCCCCAATGGGATGAGCAGAGCGACGAGGTGTACAGATTCTATATGGCGGTAAGACGTAAATTCAATAGATAGGAGGGTGTGTTATGGCAAAACTTTATTTGATACCTACTCCCATTGGTAATTTGGAAGACATTACTTTGAGGGCACTGAGAATATTGAAGGAGGTAGATCTTATTCTGGCGGAGGATACCAGAACAAGCTCTGTGCTTCTGAAAAAATATGATATACACACAAGGATGGAGAGCCACCACAAATTCAATGAGCATAAGACCGCTTCCGGTGTGTGTGAAAAGATATTGGCCGGTATGAATGTAGCACTTATTTCTGATGCCGGCACTCCTGGAATTTCTGATCCCGGCTTTTTCCTTGTGAGGACATGCGTTGAGGCAGGTGTTGATGTTGAGACTCTTCCGGGTGCAACAGCATTTGTTCCGGCATTGGTAAATTCGGGATTTCCTTGTGACCGTTTCTGTTTTGAAGGTTTTCTGCCTGTAAAGAAGGGTCGTCAGACAAAATTTAAGGAGATGGCTCTGGAGAAGCGGACAACAATTGTTTATGAATCTCCATACAGACTGGTGAAGACTTTGGGGCAGATTGTTGAATTTATGGGCCCCGACAGATATGTTGCAGTGTGTCGTGAGATCTCCAAAATGCATGAGGAGTGCAGAAGAGGCAGCGCACAGGAACTTTTTGAGTGGTATTCGAAAAATGAGCCGAAGGGTGAAATTGTAATGATAATAGCGGGGGCGGATTATGAGAGGGGAAGAGAATTACAACAGGAAGAGGAGTAGCGGAGAGGAGAACCTCTATGGAAGAAGCGGTATTTCAACGAGCCGTTCGGTTGGGGTAATTGTTCTGCTGTTGGCATTGCTCCTGTTTCAAATAGTGGTATTTGTGGTTGAAAAAATATCAGTTGCAGAGGAGGCTGATGAGCTTGTGGCAGAGGAATCCGTTTCCGACAGCCTGCAGAGTTGCACTGCCGGCCGGATTGCTCCGGAAAGATCCGGTAATAGGGTGAAAAATAGCGGAAGAATAGAGAAAAAGAGTTCGGTAAAGAGGAATGTGATGCCATTTGAGTTTGATCCGAACACAATTTCTGAAGATAGTCTGGTGCTTCTCGGATTTTCGCAAAAACAGGCGCAATCAATAGTGAAATATAGAAATAAGGGTGGCAGATTCCGCAAAAAGGAGGATTTTGCACGGCTCTATGTAGTGGGTGAAGAGAAGTACAACGAACTTGCCGGCTATATTGTGATAAAAGGTGTTGGAAAGCAGAAATCCACTGGTGTGCAACAGCGGCAAATTGGGCACAAGGAGAGTGCAGATTCTGTCGGGAAGAGAGTGGAAAGTGTGAAGAAGAGTATAGATAGACAACGCAAGGAGCGGGCTCCGTTGTTGGTTAATTTGAATATGGCCGATACATCGGATCTTATGAAACTTTATGGGATAGGCCGCTACTATGCAGAGAAAATAGTTGCCTACAGGTGGAGATTAGGCAATTTTTATGCACCGGAGCAGCTGATGGAGATAGATGGCATCGACAGTGCAAGATATGCAGGCTTTTCCGACAGAATTACCGCAGACCCTGCAGCTGTAAAACGCTTTTCACTAGATACTGCCGGAAAATATTTTTTGATAAATCATCCATACATAGGAGCATATGCCGCAAGAGGAATAATATTGATGCGCGAAAAAATGGGGCCGGAGGCCTGCACTCTCGAAAACCTTGTGAAAGAGAGGATCATCACCGAAGAGATGGCGCAAAAGCTCTGGTATTATGTGGAGTGATAGTGCTTTTATTTTTTAGGGAAACTGACACTTTGAGTTCTATATATATGTACATATGTATTTCAAGGATCTAGACAAGGACTTAAGCAAAGAACTCTTCTTTGAGGAGGCCTATAATAGGTACTCAGGGAAAGTCTATTTTTTTGTCTACAGCTACATTAAAGATGGTGTACAGGCTGATGATATTGTTCAGGATGTATACATGGCTTTATGGGAAAAGATAGATTCACTCAATGA
This sequence comes from Bacteroidales bacterium, assembly GCA_017935505.1. Taxonomy (GTDB): domain Bacteria; phylum Bacteroidota; class Bacteroidia; order Bacteroidales; family UBA932; genus Egerieousia. The sequence continues at coordinate 15,894 of JAGBHM010000032.1, forward strand.
TAGTGGTGAAATATACCCATATTTGCTGGTTATGGCAAAATACAGATGCCTAAATTTTCTTAGACATGAAAAATATCAGAAGAAATATAGTAAAGAGAAAAAGTTGAATGCCTCAGATATATCAATTATAGCACTGCGCAATAGCTCGCTGGGAAATCTCTATTCGAAAGAGGTGGAAAAGCTCTATGCAAGTGCGATAGAATTGATGCCTCCAAAAGTGAGGGAAACTTTTCTCTTTAGCAGAAAACAATTATTGAAAAACAGGGAAGTGGCACAGTTGCAGAATATATCAGAAAAAACTGTGGAATACAGAATATCCTGTGCATATAAAATACTTAGAAAAGTGATGGGAGATTATTTCCTGCTCATTGTGTTAATGCTTCCTTATGTAGAACTTTAGTAGTATATGAAAAAAGCATTATTAATAAAATATGTAAGTGATCAGGCCGATTCCAAAGAGATGGAACAAGTCCTGGAATGGGCATCAAAGGATGTGAGGAATGCTGAGTATCTGGCAAGGCTTCAGTCTGTGTGGGTGTGCTCGAATATTGCTGAAAAGATGGAACCTCGGGATGGCTTTGAGAAACTTAGGTACAGTATCGGGGTTAAGGAGAGTAAAAGGAGAACTATGCACAAACTGTTGCGTACAGCACTTTCTTCTGCTGCAGTTATATTGATACTTCTCCTTACCGGAATAAGTGGATGGTATATTGGGAAAAATAGTGCTGTAGAGAGCTCTTATTCTATAGATAGGGCTGTGGCTGAACAGATAAAATTCAGGAAAATAAAACCGGCAAAGGAGTTTTATACAAATAAAGGAGTGAAGGCCCGTCTTGTTCTTCCGGACAGTTCTGTTGTGATATTGAATTCAGATACTAAAATAAGTTATCCTGAGGAGTTTGGTGATGAATTGAGAGTTGTGAATTTAAGTGGAGAGGCCTATTTTGATGTTGTGAAAAATCCTATGAAACCTATGATAGTCCATACAACAAGGGGATTCAGTGTGAAAGTTTTGGGCACCAAATTCAATGTGAAAGCGTATGAAGATGATTCTAAAGCGGAAACGACTCTTTATTCAGGGGAGATAGATTTGATAAGGGAGACAGAAATCGGGTATAAATATACAAGTGTAGCACCCAATCAGACAGTCGTTGTATCAGGCGGCGTAATGAGCCAGGAACCGTTCAAAAAAATAGAAAAAGAGTCTCCAAAGGATGATATTGCATGGGTTCAGGGGAAAATAATATTTGATGAGACTCCTGTTTATGAGGTTGTTAAAATTCTTGGCAGATGGCATGGCTGTGATTTTGTAATAAAGGACAACAGTATCAGCAATGTAAAAATTACAGCTACATTCAATTCTGAATCTCTTGTACAGATTATGGATCTTATCCAAATGACCTCTCTGGTGAGATATACCATAAAGGATAAGGTAGTCTATTTGTCGAGCAAATGACATTTTTATAATAATTATTAGGGTTTGTTTCGGTTTGTGTTCTTTATGATAGTATAGAACACAAATCTTAATAAACTTATGAAAAAACGTTTTTCAAAAAAGCTATTGCTTTCAGTGATTGTATCTCTTGGGTTTGTATTTTCCTCTTTTGCCCAGGATATCAATCTAAATTATCGGGAAACTCCTATTAAAACAATTCTGAAAGAGATAACCGGGCAGACCGGATATTCATTTGTATATTCAGATGCCATCAAGGAGTTGGACAAAAAAGTCACTTTAAATCGTGTTGAGAAAAATGCAGATATTAATTCTGTATTGAAGGAACTCTTGGTGGGAACAGGAATTACATGGAATATCAAGGGTAAACAGATTGCATTGCAGAATAGTGTAGTGAAGGGTAGTGCAAAAACTGCTCCTGAAAGGGTGAAAGGGTATGTTTCGGATAGTGATGGAGAACCTTTGGTCGGGGTTACAATTGTCAATAAAACAAATGGAGTGATTGCTGCAACAGATGTTGACGGTAATTATATTATCAGTGCAGATGAGGGAGACTTATTGTCATTTTCTCTTATAGGAATGTCTGCTTATGAGGTATATGTCGGCAAATCAAATGTAATTAATGCAGTGATGACAGAGGATATCATTGCATTGGATGATGTTGTGGTAACCGGTTATCAGACAATATCAAAAGAGAGGGCTACCGGTTCTTTTGACATAGTTAAAAAAGCTCAGCTCGAGAAACCGGCATCCAATATAAGCAGCCGTCTGATTGGTGCATCTCCAGGCCTTGCATATTCTCAGGATGTATATGGCAATCCCACATTCCAGATCCGTGGTATTTCAACGTTTGCAGCATCTGCACCACCACTCATCATTATTGACGGATTCCCTGTAGAGTCTACATTTGAATCAATAAATCCAAATGATGTAGAGAATATTACAGTATTGAAAGATGCGGCAGCTGCATCAATTTGGGGAGCAAAATCTGCTAATGGTGTTATTGTAATCACAACAAAAAATGCCAAGGCAAATTCAGACAAACCTGTAGTGAATGTGGATTACTCTGCATTTTATAAAGTGTCTCCGAAACTGAATTTGGATTATACTCTTTCACATGCATCTGTGAATGACATAATTGATTATGAACTTGAAAACTTTGGCAAAGAGTGGGCAAATTCTTCTATTCCAACCACATCAACTTACTCCATCAACCCAAGGAGCAGTGTCTATTTGTATTTGACTGATGCATATAATGGCATTATCTCTGAACAGGAAGCTATGAATAAAATTAATGCACTGCGTAAGAATAACAATTATGATCAGGTTAAAGATTTGCTTTTACAGAATGCTGCAACTCACCAGCAAAATGTGAACATCAGCATTGGAACCCGTCGTTCAAGTACAAATATCTCATTGCTGTATCAATCTGACAAAATGGTATACAGCGATCAGGACAGCAGAAAATACAATGTGGGATTACGTAACAGAACTCAGGTATTCAAATGGTTGGATTTGACATTGAACGGTACCATAAATTATAATAAAAATAATAACAGCGGTTATGGCCTTTCAGGCCTTGCTCCATATGAAATGCTCTTGGATGATAATGGTGACTATGTGCGTTATCAGAGGAATTATTACGACGCTTATCTGTCGCAGAATGTGCCGTTGGAGGCTTTTCCGTATAGTGATTGGACATTTAATCCAGTAGAGGAGATGAGAGGAAGAAGTCTTGAATCCAATAATTTTTTGAGTAGGATTAATGCTGGACTTACATTCAAGATTATTGATGGGTTGACAATTGACACAAAGGCTCAGTATGAACTTATCAGAAATCGTGTCCATAATTATTATAGCGACAAAACATATGAAGTGCGTACCATGATCAACACGGCCGCAACCTGGGATCATACAACAGATGATGTTGTGCTGAATCTGCCGGAGGGAGGTATCCTTGATCAGAGTTCATCAGAAACTAGTGTCCTTACACTTCGTGCCCAGGTAAACTTTAACCGCACCTTTGCCGATAAACATACTGTAGCAGCTCTGGCAGGTATAGAGGCTATAGACAATGTATACCAATATTTCGGATATCCGAGAACATATGGATATAGTGATGATGCGCTTACTGTAGGTTCGCTTGTAAATGGTTTTGGCGGTACAGGAGATTATGCTCTAAAAGATTGGCAAGGTAACCCGCAGTCATTTGACTATTTGAATACATTCTCGCATACAGCAGACAGATACTTCTCTGCATTTGCCAATGCTTCGTATACTTATGATAATAAATATACAATATCTGGAAGTATACGTACTGATGCTTCAAATCTGATTACAGATGATCCTAAATACCGTTATGCACCATTCTGGTCTGTAGGTGCCAGCTGGCAGATTGGTCGTGAGGATTTTCTTAAAAATGTAGAATGGCTGGATGCATTGTCAATACGTGCAACATTCGGTTACAATGGTAATGTGGACAAATCAACTACATTCCAGCCATTGTTGAGTCCTGCTCCAACTCCAAGTATCATAACCGGTGAAAATATGTTGGGAATAAATGGAATGAATCCTATGGCAAGTTACGGTAATCCTACGTTGAGGTGGGAAAAAACCAAAACATTTGATATTGGATTTGATTTTCAACTCTTTGGAGGAAAACTTAGAGGTAAATTTGACTACTATAACAGGTTGTCAAGTGATTTGATTGCCAAAGTCTCTTTGCCTAAGGTTATGGGCACATCTTCGATATCGTTGAATAATGGTGAAATATCCAATAAAGGTATAGAGGTGGAAGTAGGTTCTACCATTCCGATAAATAAGAATATAGTATGGGATGGGTCACTCATGTTCTCATACAATAAAAACAGAGTGTTGACACTGAATGCGGTTCCAACTACAGCATATCAGCTCGTATATAGTCCAGAGGCCTCTGCAAAATGGTTAGAGGGATATGATATGAATACTCTATGGTGCTACAAATATGGTGGACTTGTTAATAATGGAACAGATTCATCACCTGATCTGCAGCCTACAATTATTGGAAAAGATGGAGTTCATCAATTCCTTACAGCTTGGCCTACAGGCAGTGCAGATAATATTTCGTATGATATGGGTACAACCGTTGCTCCTGTAAATGTATCATTCAGTACTTCATTGAAGGTATACAATTTTGATTTGTCCCTGATTATAACAGGTAAATTCGGTCATAAATTCTTGCGCGAATCATTTAACTATCCTAGGATGGAAGATGGTGGAATCCCAAATTCAAAACTTGATGAAGTGCTGAATTGTGATCCTAATGAGATGGTTCCGCTTCCTCTTGATGATTCAGATGCTGGTGCCTCTTTCTGGGACAGATTCTATCCTCATATGTCTTATTTGACAGCCAATGCGTCACTTATCAGATTTCAAGAGATAAATTTGAGTTATAACCTTCCTAAATCATGTACTGACTGGCTTGGTATCAAGGGGCTCAAAGTATACGCTCAGGCAAATAACCCATTCAATATCTATTTTAACAAATGGAATGAAGATTCTGAATTCCGCAGAGGTTCAGTTCGTCTGCAGCAGGCTTATTTGTTCGGAATCAAATGTAACTTCTAAAAATGAAAGCTGTTATGAAATTTAAAAATATTATAATGTTATTTTTGAGCATCTGCTTGTTCGTTTTCAGCGGATGTGATCCTATAGATGATTTCCTAAATGAGGAACCGTCTAAGAATACTATGAAGCCTATCGAAACTGTAGAGCAGTTGGATGCTGTATTGGCATCGTATGCAGTATATCCTGTAAACTTCTTCCAAGAAAAAGGTGATATGATGGTTGCCAGTGATGATTATGCATTCCTTACAATGATTCAGGACAATAAGAGCTATAATTTGGAGTATTTGTCTTATGGTCTTTGGAATGATGAAAGTACTACCGGCAGATACTCTTCATGGGGCGCAGAATATACAAAAGTATATTATGCCAATCTGGTTCTTGACTATATTGATAAGGTATCTGGAGATGAGCAGGCAAAGGCAAATCTTAAGGCTGATGCGCATTTTCTGAGAGCATATTGTTTCTTTACTATAGCCCTTGCCCATACACTTTATTATGATGGTACAAATGGTGATGAACTGGGAATAAGTTTGAAAAAGACTCCATCTTTTGAGGAGAATATTGCACGTGCGAATTTGAAAGATACTTGGGATTTTATTGAGGCTGATCTGCAGGAGGCCCTTAAAATTAAGAAAACTTTTATAAGGGCTGATGGTATGCATGTGAACTGGCGTGGTTCTACAGGAGCTGTAAAGGCGTTTGCGGCCCGTTATTACCTGTATCGCGCAGATTATGAAAAGGCGATGCATTATGCGCTTGAGGCTCTAAAAGAGTATGGTGATTTTAAAGATTTTAATGATCCGTCAGAAATGTATTACAAGAGTTCTGTCGGGAAGTATACTTTGACAGATACTGGAGAAGAGGTGATATTGCGACGCCCTTATCTTTGGAACCAGTTGGTTACTTATTGGGGAATGGAACCAAATATGGAGGTGCTTTTGGGTTGGGATGAATTGTTCTATGCAAGAACAACACAATGCGCAACTTCATGGTTTATACCAAGTGCGGAACTCCTTGCAACATTTGAAGAGGATGTACCAGAGGGAAAACTGGAAAATGACTTGAGATACAAGTATTTCATGGCTCCATATTATAGTATCTCGACATTCAAGGAGAAGACTTCTGATAGAATTTATCCTGGGTATATCCAATTCATGGGTGAAATACTTTCGGGACCTACCGTTGCAGAGATGAATTTAATTGTGGCAGAGGCTCTTGCTAGAAGTGGTGATGCAACAGGGGCAATGGCACGTGTAAATGCTCTCCGTAAAAACCGTATAGAGAGGTCTGTCTATACAGATTTGACAGCGGCATCAGCTGATATCGCATTAAAGAAAGTGCTTCAGGAGCGTCGTAGAGAGATGCCATTCAGCATTCGTTGGTATGATCTGAAACGTCTTAATGCAAATGATCCTGTAAATAAGGTTACAATCAAGAGAAATTTCTATAAATACACAAGTACCGCAGTCCTACCTAATGATGGTGTAGTCACTTATACATTGGAGCCTGGATCCCGTCATTATGCTATTCCGATCCATGCCGATGAGATTGCAAAGTCAAATGGTGTGATAGAGCAGAATAAGTATTAAACGGCTAGTAAATAATCAAGTTATTCATAGGTTATTAATTAGGTATGGCGCCACTCCAATAGGATGTGGCGCCTTTTTTTGAACATTTTACCAAAAAAAACATTACATTTGAGTCAAAAATAAAGAGATATTTATGGGAATTATTACTTGTTCCAATGTTGTAAAGAAATTTGGAGATTTTACAGCTCTTAATTCTGTGAGTTTGGATATTCCTGAGGGTGAGATATTTGGATTGCTTGGCCCTAATGGAGCAGGAAAAACCACTTTAATAAGAATCATTAATCAGATTACTGTGCCCGACAGCGGTGAGGTTCTGTTCGGCGGACGTCCTATGCGTGAAGAGGATGTGGAGAATATCGGCTATCTTCCGGAAGAGAGAGGCCTTTATAAAAAAATGAAGGTGGGAGAGCAGGCTCTCTATCTGGCACGTCTGAAGGGTATGGGAAGTGCTGAGGCTACAAAGGCGCTCAAGGAGTGGTTTGTGAAGTTTGGAATACAGGCTTGGTGGAACAAGAAAGTTGAGGAGCTTTCGAAGGGTATGGCCCAGAAGGTGCAGTTTATCACAACTGTGCTGCATCGTCCGAAACTTCTTATACTTGATGAGCCGTTCTCTGGATTTGACCCTGTAAATGTGAACCTTATCCGCAAAGAAATACTGGATATGAAGGCTGCCGGCACAACAATAATCCTCTCTACACACAATATGGAGAGTGTTGAGGAGCTGTGCGACAATATAGCTTTGATCAACAAATCCAATCTGATTGTATCTGGCAATACCGATAAAATCCGCAGAGAATATGGCAGCAATCAGGTTGAACTGGTATACCGATCTTCTGATAATCTTGCAGATTCAATAAGGAGGGCAGGAGGCCTTACAGCCGGAGCGGGCAATATGCCTTTTGAAATAGTGGCGGATGAGCAGGGCCGTAACGGATGGCGTGCCATTCTGGAGGTGCCGAGGTCTGTCAATAATGCCCAGGTGCTGGCAAATGTAATTAATGCAGTGGATGTGGTCTCTTATCAGGAGCTGATTCCACGTATGAAGGACATTTTTATAAAATTGGTAAGTAACAATTAAATTGTGCTGATATGGGAAGGAGTAAAATTGGAATCATAATAGGCCGTGAATATGCCATAAGGGTAAAGAAAAAATCATTCATATTTACAACCATCCTTACACCGCTGCTCTTTGCTGCACTTATGGTTGTGCCGTCGTTGATTGCACTCTATTCGAGCGGAGAGGAGGGTCAGATGGTGAAGGTTGTTGACGAGTCGGGTATTGTGATGCCCTATCTGGAGAGCAGTAAAGAGATAATTTTTGAGCAGGCTGCTCCAGAGGAGTCGTTGGCATCTTTGAAGGAGAACTTCAAGGATTCGGGACTATTTGCCATTATAGGAATCTCACCATTGGATTCGAACAAAAATCTCACCATTACAGCCTATTCGGAGAAACAGCTCAATATCGATCTGCAGTCGCAGATACGCAAGAGTGTGAACAAGGCTGTGGAGGATAATAAATTGAAGGCATACAACATTCCGGATCTCGACCGTGTGCTCAAGGATATTGAATCTGATGTAAAGATGAATACCTACACTCTGGACGAGCAGACCGGCGAGGAGAAGGAGTCGATGGTTGAGATTTATATGGGAATAGGCTATATTGCAAGTTTTCTCATCTACATGTTCATATTCATGTTCGGAAGTATGGTTATGCGCAGTGTGATAGATGAAAAGACAACCAGAATAGTTGAGGTAATAGTCTCCTCTGTAAAACCTTTCCAGCTGATGTTGGGCAAGATTATAGGTGTTGCGGCTGTGGGACTTACACAATTCCTCATATGGGTGGTGCTTACCTTTGCAATTGTAACCGGTGTCTCTGCAGCAGTTGGTGTGGATAAGATCCAGGAGTCGGTAACAGCCGGAATGCCGGTTGAGCAGGTTATGGAGGAGATGAATGTGCAGAATATTGATATGCAGAATCTGGAGGTAGAAGAGAGTGAATTCGACGGAATATTGCGGGCCCTCAGAGAGGTCAACTATATTAAAATAGTGGTATGTTTCCTTATCTATTTCCTTTTGGGTTATCTGCTCTATTCCGGAATGTTTGCCGCTGTAGGATCGGCTGTGGACAATGAGGCTGATACTCAGCAGCTCATATTGCCTGTAACAATGCCTCTGATCATAGGCCTCTTCATTATGCTGCATACATTCCAATATCCCGACAGCTCTCTCTCATTCTGGGCCTCTGTGATTCCGTTCACATCTCCTATGGTCATGATGGCAAGGATTGCATACGGGGTGCCTGCATGGGAGCTTGCATTATCTATCGGTTTATTGATTGTTACATTCCTGATCCTTACATATATATCGGGCAAAATATATAGAATAGGAATCTTGATGTATGGTAAGAAGGCTACCTGGAAAGATTTGTGGAAATGGATGAAGATAAGATAACTTGCTAAAGTGGTGATAAATATGAAAAGAACAATTCTGATACTGATATTTGCATTGGGCGCAGCTCTCTGCTACGGACAAAATTACTCCAAAGCTGTGTGGAGCCGCACTAAAATGGATTCAACTTATAACTTCTCTACCGGGAAGGCAGCCAAGGTTATAGGCAAGTACAGACCGGCCGTAGATTCTCTGCTTGTTCCCATAGGAAAGACCAGAGAGGAGTTGAAATCATATCCTCCGGAGGATAAACTGTCTAATCTGGCAGGAGATATAATGTTGGCTTATGGTACCGAGTATCTGCAGAAAACTACAGGTAATGCTACCGCAAAGGCCGATATGTCGATAACCAATTTTGGCGGAATAAGGGCTTCCATGCCGGAAGGGGATGTCACATCATTTGATATTATTTCAATTTTCCCTTTCGACAATAAAATCATGATATTGGATCTGGAGGGCAAGTATGTGCGTGAACTTATGGAGAATTTTGCAAAGCGAGGCCGTGTGGAGGCAATGGGTGGCGTGCGTCTGAAAATAGATAAAAATGTGCTTGTGGAGTGTACTGTAGCAGGAGCGCCAATTGATGATAACCGTATATATAAGGTTGTTACAATTGATTTTCTTCTTGGCGGAGGCGACAGTGTCTATGCTCTCAAATATGCAAAGCATGCCGAGGATTGTGGTGTATATATGAGGAATGTGGTGATAGAGTATATCAAAAACCTGTCGGCACAAGGGAAAATGGTTGAAGCTGAGATAGATGGAAGGGCTGTGGTGATAAAGGCCCCTAAAAAATAATTGATACGTTAAAGAGCTAGATATGAAAAGAAAAGATATTTTATTGCTTGCCTTTATGATCTTCTGTACTGTAGCCAGTGCTCAGGATCTTGTGATATTGCATACAAATGATACTCACAGCCAGATAACTCCGCAGGTGACAGGAGAAGGCAAGGGCCTTGGCGGATATGAAAGGAGAGAGGCCTATATCAAGGAGGTTGTGAAGAGGTATGGACGTAAAAATGTACTTCTGCTTGATGCAGGTGATTTCAGCCAGGGAAGCCCCTATTTTTCATTATTCAAGGGTGATGTTGAGATAGAGCTGCTAAATGCTCTCAATTATGATTGCGTATGTCTTGGAAACCATGAATTTGACAACGGACATCAGGAGTTGGCCCGCAGAATTGGCAATGCTGAGTTTGATGTTGTATGTGCAAACTATGATTTTACAGGAAGTCCCCTTGACGGCCTTGTGAAACCTTATACTATTATTAAGAAGGCTGGCAAGAAGATCGGCATAATTGGCCTGATGGTCAATATAAGAGGGGTGGTGTCGAGCAAATACTTGAAAAATGCCTCACATATACATCCGGTGAAGGTTTTGAACAGACTGGCTCTTGAACTGAAGAATGTGCACAAGTGCGATCTGGTGATAGCTCTTTCACATTGCGGTCACTATGCCGGGCGAGAAAACAATCCTGGTGATGAGTATATTGCGCAGCAGTCAGAGAATGTTGATATTATAGTAGGAGGCCATTCACATACCAGACTTGAGGATAAAGTGGTTGTAAAAAACAAGTTGGGCAGGGATGTGATAATAGTTCAGGATGGCGAAAAAGGGGAATATGTAGGACGCCTCGACCTGTGGTTCTAAGGAGATGGCAATGTTGCCGGAAAGAAAAAAGGTATCTCTTAGTTGTAGAGATACCTTTTAATTTTACTTGTGGCTGTCTTCTGGAAGGCCTCATGCTGAATATATATTTCGGTAATGCGTGAGAATTTGTTTACACGGGCATTTACATATTCAGAAACCTCTTTTTTCAGCGAGTCGAAAGAACTGCTCAGACTCTCTTTCAGCTCCTCTTTCTTGGAATGATATGAGGCAAAAGCATCCTCTCTCTTCTCTGCATATGCCTTGTACAACTCGCGTCGTTTCTGGTCATATGCTTTTGCAAACTCGCTCTTCTTTAGGGCCAACTCCTTCTTCTTTAATTCATAAATGGCTGATATTTCAGCTTTTTTGCTGGAATAGGCCTCAATAAGCTCTGCTTTTTTTGCTTCATATTCCTGAATGAGTTCGCTCTTTTTCTCAAGGTAGGCTATGTAGAGCTCCTCTCTCTTCTTGTTGTAGGTCTCCAATTTATCGGGATTAGGATGTATCCTGGCAATCAGGTTACCTTTATGGGTTGTTACAAGAGATTCAACAACAGAGGCGTGCGAGTTGATTACAGTCTCAATCTCCTCCGGGTAGATGTTCTCTCCGCTTGGTCCGAGAATCATATTTTTGAGTCGGCCTCTGATTGAAAGCCAGCCCTTCTCATCAATATATCCAAGATCTTGTGTCCTGAACCAGCCATCCACTGTAAAGGCCTCAGCTGTGGCTTTAGGATTCTTGTAGTATCCCATCATTATATTGTCGCCCTTTGCAACAATCTCGCCTTCGCCTGTCTCCGGATTTACATTGTCTATTCTCAATTGTACTCCCGGAACAGCAGGTCCTGTAGTCTGCCATTTGACCATGCTTGGAATTGCTCCTGCAAGCAGTGGACAGCACTCTGTAAGGCCATAACCTATTGCATAAGGGAATTTTGCCTCATAGAGGAAGCGTTCCACTGTTCCGTCGAGCTTTGCACCTCCTATACCAAAGAAACGTACATTTCCTCCAAACATCTCCTTCATCTGTTTTCCTACAATTTTATGCACAAGTTTTCTGCCCAGTACTGTCTTGTACATGGTTGCAGTGATCTTCTTTGCATTGATCTTTGGCAGGATTGAGTTCTTGTATATTTTCTCGATAATGAGCGGAACTACCAGGATAGTTGTCGGTTTTACAACTTTGAATGCCTGGAGCAGAGCTGAAGGGGTAGGGGCTTTGTCGAGATAATATACTGAGGCTCCGCTGGAGAATGGAAGCAGAAGCGAAAGGCTGTTTTCCAATGTATGCGACAGTGGTAAAATTGAAAGCCATACGTCCCATTCAAAACTTGGGCGCAACTGCATTGCTGATTTAAGATGTGAGCAGAGGTTCTTGTGGCTCAGCATTACACCTTTTGAATTTCCTGTAGTACCTGAAGTATATATAATTGTAGCAAGCTCCTCCTCTTTTGGAGTGAATTCCGGTGCCAGGAGGGCCTCTTTAAGTTCAGATGCAGGCTTATTGCATGCACTTTCCCCTTTCAATACAGTGAAATCATCAATTTCAATGATTGTCTGCAGTTTCTCCTTTATTGCTCCCGACAGCTTCCTGGAGAGCTTTTTCGATACAAATATCGCTTTGGCTTCCGAGTGCTCCAATATATTTTCAATCTCTGTCTCCGAAAAATCGGGCAGCAGGGGAACTGCAATTCTGTTGTATGCTGCACAACTGAAAAAGGCTACACCCCAGTTGGGCATATTTTGGGAAAGGATACCTACTTTATCTCCCGGCTGGATGTTATTGCTCAGTAAAAGTTCTGATATCTCCTCGGTTTTATACCCGAATTGCTCATAAGTGTAAAAATCGCCACCTATTGTGCAGAGATATTTGTACTTGCTGAAAGCCTTTGTTTTACTGATAAATAGCTCCTTTATTGTTTTAAAATTCATCATGTTGTAGGTTGTGTATAAGTTTAGGCGAGTGTAGTTTGCAAAAAATGTGCCACCGAGGTCCGGGACACATTATGCTTCAGGCAATATCTTTGCCGGTGGTGAAGAGTTCGGGGTGTTTTCCTTTAAGCCCCATCTCTTTATAGATCTGTCTGATACGTTTCAAATCAGCCTGTGCATCATCCGTGAGCTCAAACCTTTCGCCACGGCTGATCTGTTTTCTGCCCCAATCGAAGTATCCAAGGTATACTGGAACATCGCAGGCTTTTGCAATTGTGTGGAATCCGGTCTTCCATTTTTCTGTAAGCTGTCGGGTTCCCTCAGGAGCTATGGCCAGATGCATCTTCTCTGCCTTGTTCATTGCATCAATCATCTGCTTGGCAACGGTAGCTCCTCTTTTGCGGTCTACAGGAACTGCTCCCAATGATCTCATTAGTGGAGCCAGCGGCCCCCAGAAAAACTCTTTTTTTACCATAACGCTGGCTTTGCCGCCAACTGATGTATAGTATATCCATGAAATCACAAAGTCCCATGCAGAGGTATGTGGAACGCCCAAGATAATGCCTTTAGGACCGTCGATTGGCGGCAACATTGCCTTCCAGCCAAAAATCCATAGTAAAAATTTGCAGATGTATTTCATCTTTCTCTCTTTTAGTTATTAGCAGTTTCAATGATCTCCTCCATTATCAGATCTGAACGGAGATTCTGTTTGATGAAGTTCTGTCGCTCCATGGTATTTTTGCCCATGTAGAATTCGAGCAGCTCGTGGATTGTGTCATCCTTGCTGAGTCTCACTCTGTCGAGTCTGATATCATCCCCTATAAAGTTGGCAAACTCATCCGGAGAGATCTCTCCAAGACCTTTGAATCGGGTTATCTCAGGGTTCTTGCCCAATTTTGCGATGGCCCTCTCCTTCTCCTCTGCAGAGTAGCAGTAGTAGGTCTCCATATCATCTTTATCAGCTCCTTTGCCACGTCTTTTTGAAGCACCTGCCTGGGAAGGTCTCTTTTTCCTCACCCTGAATAGCGGTGTCTGGAGTATGTAGAGGTGTCCCTGCCTGATTACATCCGGGAAGAACTGGAGGAAGAAAGTGAGCAGAAGCAGACGTATGTGCATGCCGTCCACATCGGCATCGGTAGCAATTACAATTTTGTTATATCTCAGATTTTCAATATCCTCCTCAATGTTCAGTGCAGCTTGCAGCAGATTGAACTCCTCGTTCTCATAAACAATTTTCTTGCTCAGGCCATAGCTGTTGAGAGGTTTACCCCTCAAACTGAATACAGCCTGGGTATTCACATTCCGGCTTTTTGTGATAGAACCGCTTGCAGAATCTCCCTCTGTTATAAAGAGCATTGAATCCTGGTTACGCTCATCTTTATCGTGGTAGTGGATACGGCAATCCCTCAGTTTCCTGTTGTGCAGATTTGCCTTTTTTGCCCTCTCCCTTGCCAATTTCTGAATTCCGGAAATGGCCTTTCTCTCCTTTTCATTTTCAACCACCTTTTTAAGCAACGGATCGGCGACAGATGGGTTTTTGTGGAGGAAGTTGTCGAGATGCTCAGTAATGAAATCTACAATGAAATTCCTTACCGAAGGACCATCTTTTGCAACATCTTTTGAGTTGAGGAATGTCTTTGTCTGGTTTGAGAAAGATGGCTCCTCAACCTTTATACTTACAGCCGCAACAATCGACTGGCGCACATCTTTAGGGTCGAAATCTTTCTTGAAGAACTCCTTTACGGTCTTTGCCACACCCTCTCTGAATGCGGCAAGATGGGTTCCTCCATGTATTGTATTCTGGCCATTTACAAAGGAGCTTATATTCTCTCCATTCTCGGTTCCGTGTGTAATTGCAATCTCAATATCCTTTCCCGACAGATGTATCACAGGATAGAGCGGAGTCTCCGAGAGGTTGTCGTTTATAAGATCCAGCAGACCATTCTTTGATTTGAACTCTGTTCCGTTGAAATTAAGTGAAAGTCCTGTATTCAGATAGGCATAATTGCGGAGCATGGTCTCGAGATACTCATAATTGTAGCTGTAGTTCTCGTAAAGGGTCTCATCTGCAATATATTTCACCAGCGTTCCGTTCTTCTCGTTTGGAGCACTGCATTCACCGCTTTTTACAAGATCTCCCTTGCTGAACTCTGCATAGAAACTCTCGCCGTCTCTGAATGACTGTATATAAAAATATGTAGAGGTGGCATTTACTGCTTTGGTACCAACGCCGTTCAGTCCCACAGATTTGTGGAAAGCACCGCTGCCGTATTTTGCACCTGTATTCATCTTGCTCACAGCATCAATGAGTTTGCCGAACGGGATGCCGCGTCCGAAATCCCTTACGGTAACCACATTGTCTTGGAGTGTAATATTTACAGCCTTTCCAAAGCCCATGATGAACTCGTCGATTGCGTTGTCTACAATCTCCTTGAAGAGAACATATATTCCATCATCGGGGCTGGAACCGTCGCCAAGTTTGCCGATATACATACCAGAACGCCTGCGGATATGTTCATTCCAGCTCAGCGTTTCAAAATCATCTTCTGTATAGTCAGCGACGCCGGTATTGCCAGCTTTTGATTTGGCCTTGCTTTCGCTTTGTGCTTCAAACAGCTCGTTCTGTGTACTTTCACTCATATATAAAAATGATTATATTCACATGCTTTACCATATCGGGTAAAACATGCAAATATAATCAAAATTATTTTAAACTTTGTTTACAATCACGCTGCGCCTCGGCATATCTTCAAGCAAGCTTGAGTTCTGCACTCGGCTTGCAGTTTATTTTAAACTTCGTTTACAATCACGCTGCGCCTCGGCATATCTTCAAGCAGGCTTGAGTTCTGCTCTCGGCTTGCAGTTTATTTTAAACCTCGTTTACAATCACGCTGCGCCTCGGCATATCTTCAAGCAGGCTTGAGCTTTGCACTCGGCTTGCAGTTTAGTTTATGAATCCTTTCTGGAGGAGCACTTCTGCAATCTGTACGGCATTGGTTGCGGCACCTTTTCTGAGGTTGTCGGCCACACACCAGAGGTTAAGGCCGTTCTCAATGCTCGGATCTCTCCTTATGCGGCCTACAAATACCTCATCCCTGCCTTCAGAGTAGAGTGGCATAGGATATGGGAGTGCATTCGGATCTTTGCAGCCTATTGCCGGGTTCTGGTTCTCTCCGTCGGGTTTGATATTGTCCAGAACAACTACACCCGGTGTTGCAGAGAGAATTTTTACAGCATCTTTTTCCTCAAATGACCTCTCAAATTCCAGATTTATCGACTCTGCATGGCCGCCTAATACAGGAATCCTTATGGCAGTAGGTGAAACTTTGATATTTTCGTCCCTCATGATCTTGTGGGTCTCATTTACCATCTTCATCTCCTCTTTGGTATAGCCGTTCTCCAGGAATTTGTCGATGTGCGGCAGAAGGTTGAGATCTATCTGGTAAGGATAGGCACACGGATACTCTCCGCCAATTATGTTGTGTTCAACGCCCTGCCACCTGCTTCTCTCTTCAACCAGCTGGTCTACAGCCTTTTGTCCTGTGCCGGTGATGCATTGGTAAGTTGATACTACAATTCTCTTTATCTTGTACTCTTTGTGGAGGTCTGCAATTGCAACGAGCATCTGTATTGTAGAACAGTTGGGATTTGCGATAATCATATCATTTTCCTCAACCACATCCGCATTGATCTCCGGAATGACCAGTTTTTTTGAAGGGTCCATTCTCCAACATGCGGAGTTGTCCACCACTCTGCAGCCAGCCTCTGCAAACATAGGTGCATATTTGGCTGAAGCATCGCTTCCAGCAGAGAAAATTGCCAGAACAGGTTTCATCTCCACAGCCTCTTCGGGAGTAACAACCTCATATTCTTTGCCTTTGAAGGCGATTTTCTTTCCTTTGGATTTTGCCGAGGCAACCGGTATCAGTTCGCTTACCGGAAAATTCCTCTCTTCCAACACTTTCAACATTCTTGTGCCAACCAGACCTGTGGCACCCACTACTGCTACTTTCATATATGTCAAAATTTTATTTCAAAATATCATTCAACAATCCGCTGGCTGTTTGCCTTGCTCCTGCACCGGCGCCTTTGATTACTACCCCCTGAGGATAATATTCTGTGGTAATTACCATGGCATTGTCGCTTCCCTCGAGAGAGTAGAACGGATGCGAAGAGTCTACCTCTGTAAGGGCAATCCTGTACTCTGGAGTTTCGCCACTTTTGTCGAGAATTGCCATGAAACGCAACTTCTTGCCATTTGATGCCGCATTCTCATAGGCCGCCTTCAATACCGGTTCCTCTGCCTCCAGTGCATTGTAGAAATACTCCTGGTCATCAGCAAATGTTGCTCCCTGAGGTGCAAGTACAGAATCCGGCACAAATCCTTTGAAATTAATCTGTGATGATTCCAGCTCTTCTCCAGCCTCGCGTGCCGATATGATAAATTTTCTCAACACATCTGTACCCGACAGATCAAGTCTAGGATCCGGCTCAGTATATCCCAGCTCCTTGGCCTCTTTCACCAGCTGGGCAAAGCTCTTCTGTGCATTGTATGTGCTGAACAGGTAGTTGAGAGTTCCACTTACAATACCCTCTATCTTGAGGATCTTGTCACCGCTGTTCATAATCTGCCTTATCATGGCAAGCACCGGCATGGCTGCACACACAGTTGTTTCATATCTGTAGGACACACCCTCTTCCAATGCACAGCTGAACAGCTCTTTGTATGAATCGTAATTCAGTGAGTTTGCAATCTTGTTGCATGCAACAACCGAGATCTTGTTTCTGAACAGATCGGTGTACAAGCTTGCAATTCCTTTATTTGCAGTGCAATCCACAAATATCGCATCACTCAGTTTCAGCTCCGACAAAGCATCGATATATTCATTTGCAACATTAGACTCGCCGCTGCCCAATTGGGCAAGCATCTGCTGCTGGTCACCAAGCTGTATGCCATTCTTATTTATAACGTAGTTCTTGCTGTTGCACAATCCGCAAACAACCAGTTCTTTGCCAAGTGTTCTTGCCAGATACTCCTTCTTTTCTCTGATTATTTCAACCAAAGCTTTTGATACAGTTCCGTAACCGGCAATGAAGAGGTTGATCCTTTTGCAGTTTCCTCCGAAGAACTCTTTATGGATTGCCCTGATGGCCTCGTGGACATGCTCTGTCTGTACAACAGCCGAAACATTCTTCTCAGAAGAGCCCTGTGCTATGGCGCGGATATTTATTCCTTCGCGTCCCAATGCCTCAAACATCTTTCCGCTGGCTCCCGACTGGTTTTTCATGTCATCGCCAACCAGTGAAATGATAGAAAATCCCTTCTCCACGCGCAACGGATCAACTTTGCCTAATGATATCTCATAGGCGAAAAGCTCATCTGTGGCCTTTTTTGCTTTGTCGGCATCGGCTTCATCAATTGCTATGCACATGGTGTGTACAGAAGAGGCCTGGGTGATGAGGATGATGTTTACATTATTTTTTGTAAGAGTGTCAAAGAGTCTGCTTGAATAGCCTGGGATACCCACCATGCCGCTTCCCTCCATGGAGAGGAGTGCAATTTTGTTAGAGCTCGAAATTCCCTTTATCTTGCTATGGCCCTCAGGCGGGTTGCGCTCGATGAGTGTACCAGGATCCAATGGCTCAAAAGTGTTTTTTACATAAATTGGAATACCTTGTTTCACAACCGGTTGTATCGTTGGAGGATATACCACCTTTGCTCCGAAGTGCGAAAGTTCAAGAGCCTCTTTATATGATATGTTACGTATTGGATGAGCCTGTGGTACAACTCGTGGATCGGCAGTCATCATTCCGCATACATCTGTCCAGATCTCAAGGATTCTGGCCTGGGCTCCAACAGCAATCAGTGATGCTGTGTAATCAGAACCGCCTCTTCCCAATGTGGTTGTGCGACCCTTCTCATCCATGGCAATGAAACCTGGCATAATGTAGAGCTTGTGGTTGCTCTGCTCAAAGAACTCTTTGATTTTCCAGTTTGTAAGATCTTGTATAACAATGTTTTTACCATTTACAGGTTCTGTTGTTACAAGTTCCCGGGAGTCTTTCCAGATATGGCTTATGTTTAATGATTTGAGTTTTGCGCTTATAATTTTTGTGGAGAGAATTTCTCCAAAGCTTACAATATGGTCGAGGCTCAAATTACTCAGCTCCTTGAGAAGAAATACACCTTTGCAGATCTCTCTCAGTTTGTTGAAGAGCTCTTTGCACTCCTGTTTTATTGATGTATAATCTTCTGCAGGGATAAGCTCCTCTATGAGTGATATGTGTCTCAATTCAAGCTGGTCTATGCGGACAGTATAATTTTCATTCTGGCTGAGAGCCTCCTTGCCTATAGCAATAAGTTCATCTGTACATCCGCTTATGGCAGATGATACCACAACTGTCTTATCTTTCTTGAGGGCCTCTTTTACAATGGCTATTACTTTGTTTATATTTTTGGCATTGGCAACTGAGCTGCCGCCAAATTTCATTACTTGCATATAATCACTTCTTTAAAAATGTCTGTAATCTGTTTCCATTCCAGCAGAAATCCGTCGTGGCCGAATAGGGAGGTGATCTCCCTGTACTGGGCTCCCGGAATATGCTCTGCCATAAATTGCTGTTCGCAGCAAGGGAAGAGTCCGTCGCTGTCTATTCCAACGCAGATGCAGTTTGCCTTTACCTGTTTCAATGCAGCCTCCACTCCTCCGCGTTTGCGTCCGATATTATGGCTGTCGGTAATATATACCATAGAGTTGTAGGAATAGGCATCAAACCTGTCTACCAGCTTTTTTCCCTGGTATTGCTGATATGAGCCAACTCTTGTGCACCACATAGTATCTTCATCTGTTTCCGGTTGGGTTGTGAGATAGCCGGTATAGCTGCGATATGATATGAGGGCGAGAGCGCGTGCTGCGGCAAGTCCTCTCTTTCCACCCTTTGCAACTGCCTTTCCATCTGCCAGATCATATTCCTGAGCTTCAAATGTAGGGTCTGCATGGAGAGCCATCCTCATTGTTTCATTGAATGCTCCGAGCCATGGGGTAACTCTGGCACCGCATGCCAGCAGAATCATATTTTTTATTCTGCTGCTGCTCATTATGCTCCATTCCAATGCCTGGAATCCTCCTACAGAACCACCAACCAGCAGTTCAATCTCCTCAATGCCAAGCTCTTTTCTGAGCAGTTCGTGACACGCGGCAATATCCCTTACCGTTGTTTTTGGGAATCCCAGCATGTATGGTTTTCCGCTATGCGGATTGATGGAGAGCGGGTTGGTGCTACCATAGCATGAACCGAGAATGTTTGCGCAGACAATTGTAAATTTGCGCGGGTCAAGATATTTGCCCTCGCCAACCATTGTATCCCACCATTCGCATGGGTTTGAATTGGCAGTGAGGGCATGTGTAATCCATACAACTTTTTTGGGCTGGGCCTCTTTGCCGTACTCTTTTGATATATGGTAGCAGATCTCTATACCGGAGAGTGTTTCGCCGCTCTCCAGAATAAGCTCTGCGTCATATCTGAAAAATCGTTTTTCCATAATTTTTGTCGGATTGATGAGCTTGCAACAATTATCTGATTGATGCAAGAGCCTGTTCAAAATCGGCAATTATATCATCGATGTTCTCAATACCTATACATAATCTCAATGTTCCAGGTTTTATTCCTACATTAAGCAGCTCCTGGTCTGAAAGCTGTGCATGGGTAGTTGTTGCAGGGTGGGCGACAAGCGACTTGTTGTCACCAAGATTTGCAAGGAGGGTAAATATTTTCAATTTGTCCACAACCTTGCCTGTCTCCTCCCTCGAAGCCTTGAGGTCTACTGTAATTATGCCTCCAAATCCGTTTCTGAGATATTTTTTTGCATTTTCATGGCTAGGGTGGCTCTCCAGACCGGGGTAGTTGACATGCTCAACGGCCGGATGTTTCTCAAACCATTTTGCAAGAGCCATGGCATTGTCGCATACTCTCTGGCAACGGAGTGAGAGGGTCTCTACACCTGTAAGCAGCAGAAATGCATTGAAAGGGCTCAGACAGCACCCATAATCCCTCAAACCCTCACTTCTTGCCCTCACAGCAAATGCTGTATTGCCGAAAACTTTGTGGAAGCTCAACCCTTTATATGCCGCTGCCGGCTGGGTAAATTGGGGGAAACGTCCGCTCGACCAGTCGAAATTTCCTGCATCAACAACAATTCCTGCAATTGAATTTCCATGTCCTCCAATCCATTTAGTTGCAGAGTGTGTAATTATATTTGCGCCCCAATCGGCAGGAGCACACAAATATCCTCCGCATCCTACGGTATTATCCACAATAAGAGGCAGTTTGTACTTGGCACATACCTCTTTAAGCATGTCAAAATCTGGAACCGACAGATCTGAATTGGCAATAGTCTCTACATAAATTGCTTTTGTATTGTCATCAACAAGTGATTCAATCTCCTCTCTGTCTGTGCATTTGCAGAATTTTACATTTATGCCAAGTCTTGGAAGGGTAACCTTGAACTGGTTGTAGGTGCCTCCATATAGTGATATTGAACTTATAATATTGTCTCCTGCTTCACAAAGATTCTGTATTGCAAGGAACTGTGCGCTCATTCCAGAAGAGGTGGCAACTGCCGCTACAGAATTTTCCAGAGCTGCAATTCTCTTTTCAAGAACATCTGCGGTAGGGTTGCCCAGGCGTGAATAGATGTTTCCTTCTTCTTCGAGAGCAAAGAGCCTCCTTCCATGCTCTATATCTTTGAAGGCATATGCTGAAGTCTGGTAAATGGGAGTGGTGCATGCACCTGTTGTGGGGTCCGGAGTATGTCCGGCATGAACCTGTAGGGTCTCAAATTTATATTGTGACATGATAATTTCTTTTAAATGGTTAATGCGACAGACCTTCTAAATCTGCCTGAACAAAAGAGAGGCACTATCTCCTTCTCTGAAACAATATTATATCGGATTTTACAGTTGGTTAGGGTTGATGTTCCTGGAACATGACTCCCTCAAGAATATTACACAGCATCTTAGCGATGCATTCGCATTGATGAATCAAACATGCAATACATCATGCCTGCCATCTGGACAGACATCGCAATAGAAGAGTAGTTATGTATCGCTATGTTCATCAGCTATATCGGATATATGGCTACAAAATTATGGAATAAAATCCAAACATCAAAATTATATGTATAAAGAAAATAAAACAGCCCGATAGTTGAATTTATCAGGCTGTCGTGGTTATTATTTCATCTTCTGAAGTTCGGTATTCATCTGTTTAACAGAATTCACTTTGTCGTTGTAGATACAAGGTCCGGTAACACATCCGCTCTCACATGCCATAACTTCAATGAATGGTGACGGTGCCTTGCCGGTTTTTGCGTAGAGTCTCAACAGACCAATGTTTTTCTTGTCTAGATTTGCAACGAGTGTAGCATTCAGGTTTGCTTGTGCAAGGTAAGCTTTCACTGCGCCTGTAACACCACCTGTCTGTGCAAATCCGTGAGCCTCCATCACAGATTTGAACTTCATCTGGTAAGGCTCTACTGTATTTATGTCGATATCCATTCCTGAAAGGATAGAACCCATCTCCTCAAAAGTCATGGCATAGTCCACAAACTCAGGATATTTCCTTGCCTCTTTCCTTTTGGCGATACATGGACCGATAAATACAGTAAGTGCTTCTGGATCCTCTTTCTTAACTATCTCACCTGTATAGTACATAGGTGATTTTGTTGTAGAGATGTATTTCTTGATATCAGGAATATGCTTCTCTGAAAGTTCTATGTAAGAAGGACAACAGCTTGTAGTCATGAATGGAGCACCCTCCTCAAGTCTCTCCTTAAACTCCTCAGATTCGATTCTTGTTGTCTCCATTGCACCTTGGGCAACCTCAATCACATCAGAAAAACCGACAGCCTTGAGAGCTCCGTAGATATTCTCGATAGGGGCATTGAATTGTGCAAGAATTGCAGGGGCAACCATTGCAACCACCTTCTTGCCCTCTTTTATCTTCTGCAGGATGTCAAATACCTGTGAAATTTCAAATATGGCACCAAATGGACATGCATTCAGACATTTTCCGCAATAGATACACTTGCTCTCATCGATATGCTCAATTCCGTACTCATCCTTGCTTATTGCCTTTACAGGGCATGCATCTTCACATGGTACAGGAATATATACAATAGCATGGTATGGACAGCTTTTGTGGCATTTTCCACAACTGATGCACAAATCGTGGTCAATCTCTGCCTGTCCTTTCTTATTGAAATGTATAGCATTCTTGGGACAGTTCATATAACAACTGCGGGCTACACAGCCGCGGCAAAGGTTGGTAACCTCGTAATTTGTCTGCACGCAAGAAGAGCAGGCCTCATCTATTACGCAAAGAATATTCTCCTTGAGATTCTTGTTGCGTGTTACAGCCTGTTGTGCATAATAAGAGAGAGGAGCCAGCTCATCTTTCTCATCATTCATATCAAAACCCAGCAGAGGTAGTGATTTGTATTTCCATACTGCGCGCTCCTTGTGAATGCAGCAACGTCCCATGACTTTGGATTTTCTGGGACTCAATTCTATAGGCAGACGATCGATCTTGTCTGTAAGGGAGTCCTCTTTCCAGAGTTTAACCAATGTGGCCAACAGTTTGTGGCGCACAATCATTACATTATTAGTAAATGCCATACAATAATTAAATATAAGGGGAGTGTTCTATTAGGGCGCAAATATAGTAAAAAAACTAACTGTTCCTATATTCTAAAGGCGTCATTTTAACATATTCCAAAAAATAACGGTTAAAAGCTGCCGGAGTGAAACCTAACGACTTTGCAATTTTGTTTATTCTGGTGTCTGAACTTTTGAGCTGGGCTTTTGCATCAGTTATAATCAGCTCCCTGATTATCTCCTGTACGGTTTTTCCGGTTGCCTTTTTTATTGTTGCGCAGAAATGGGAGAGGGAGAGCCCTATCTCATTTGCATAGAAAGTTGCTTTATGCTCAGACATATAGTTCTCAAAGGCCAGTCTGATGAATTCCCTGAGTACATCATATTCGCGTGGGTTCTTTTCCGGCCCGGACTGTGTGTATTGTGGATATATGGTGGAGAGGGTATTGTATATGATCTCCAGAACATGCATCATGATCTCCCTGTTCAGCAGTTTGTCGGGCGACTCCTCACCTTTGATGAGAATGGATATTGTGCCTTTGAAAAAATCTGCAGTCTCCTTTTTCAGGTGTATTATGGGGGTATTGATTATGCTGGCCAGACTGGTTGTTATATTTTTCCAGAAATGTACGGTGTTTATGAAAGAAGAGGAAAAACCTATGAATGCAATTACTGTATCTTCAGTGACATCATGTATCTGAAGGAAGCTGCCTGGCAGGATTGTTACAAAATCATTATCCTTTACAATATATTCCGACAGATTCAGTGTAGCTTTCACCTCCCCTTTGAGGCATATGGCAAAGACCCCGGCCTTTATTTTGGCGGGAAACATTTTGTAGAACTCCAGAATACGTCCGGTGAGGGCATCATCCATGATATAGTCTATAGGAATGTCATACTTTGGAAAAGAGTCGCCTATGCTCATTGTTTGTGTAGTATTTTTTACAAAAATAGGCAAATTTCCCACCATAAACATTAAAAATCGATAAATTTGGATATAAAATACGATAAAAAAAGTTGTGAGATAAAATGAATATAGGCAATTTTGCAGCAGTTTTTAAAATTGGACAATTATGAAGTTTTTTAAAGCGAGTGTCCTTATTGTACTCATGGCGGCATTATGTGCCTCATGCGGAAAGGACGCTTACGATTTTGGAGGTGGCAGTGCGAAGTTTGCATTGTCGGCCGACTACACCACATCAGCGGTTGGAACAAAATCAGGGGAGGAGCTATCATTGGATGTGAATGATTTTACTCTTGAGGTCTTCAATTCGTCGGGTGTGAAATTCAAAAAATGGAAATATGGCGACATCAAGGATGAGAAGGTGCGCATGAATAAAGGCAATTTTACCGCGCATGCATTCTATGGTGATTCTTTGGCTGTAGGCTTTGATGCAATCTATTTTGCAGGTAAAAGTACATTTGCTGTCGACGGACAATCTACAACTGCCGTATCTATGGTATGCCGCATGGCAAATGTGAAGGTTGCCGTTGAATGGGGTGACAATGTGAAGGCAGATTATTCAGACTGGTCTGTGAAGATATACCGTGAAGGCAAGAGTGGTTCCCTCTCATTCGGAAAAGATGAGACCCGCAGCGGATATATTCCTGCAGGTGATATAAAGATGGATATCACCCTCGTAGATGGAAATGGCAACACAAGGGTCTATTCGCCTAAAGCAATCGCTTGTGCAGCAAATGATTTCATAACTTTTAAAATCGATACTAAAGAGGCTGCCAAAGAGGAGGTTACAATATCATTCCAGCTCGTTACAGGAACTGATGACAAAATTGAGACTGTTGTAATACCTGCAACACTTGTGGCAAAGGATGCTCCATCTTTTGAAGCTGTAGGATTTACAAATAATACTGTTTCGTTTGTGGAGGCTTCAGGAGTTGAGGGCGATCTGTATGTTGGAATTACAGCTCCGGCCTTTATAGAGAAATGTGTATTGGTGTCGCAATCGGAGTTTTTGCCTAGCAACTGGCCTCAGGAGATAGATTTGCTTGATTCAAATGAGGAGCTGCTCAGTACAATAAGGGCTTATGGTATCAAATGGAGTTTGAGCAAAGGCGAAAGCCGTTACGGTATTGTACGTTTTGCCGAATTGACAAAGAGACTCAGAATGGTGGGAGAGAATGTAAATAAATTCACCCTGCGTGTTACCGATGTAAAGGGCAAAGTATCGGAGATAGAGCTTACTTTGAACCTTGTTGGGGCAACAGTTGCCATAAATGCCATACCTGATTATGATATGTGGGCGACAAAGGCATATATCGAGGTTACAACAAATGCAACAGATGCCAGCCAGTTTGTAATTGAGGCAATGGATGGTACATCGGCGGTTGCATTGAATACCGAATTTGTCAGCAGAACTTCGGATGTGAGCAGATTTATGGTTACAGGACTTGTTCCGGCCACTGCATATTCATTCAGGGCGAATTACAGTAACGGATTGAAATATACAGAGCAGACTGCCGGAACAACAGAGGCTGCACAGCAGCTTGTAAACGGTGATATGGAGAGCTGGAGCAATACCAAGTACAATACATATGGCCTCAAATCACTATATCTGTATTATCCTGGAAATTCAGCGTCTGATAAGGCGTGGGGTACAAAAAACACTCTCACAATGGATGGTGTGGAGGATGGAACAAGTTCTGGTACTACCAATCAGGTTACTGCATACAGATGGAACTCATGTACAATTCCTACAACTGATGCTGTAAGCGGAAATGCCGCTGAGATAAGGACTATGGCGATGTCGAGAGTTGGTCTGGGTGGAACTGATGTAGGTTCAGGATTGTTCTGGGCTGAGAAAGCTGTAGCCGAGGCGGTACAGAAAGATTATAGAGTTTATGCAGGAACCTTGTATACTGGCAAAACTGATGTTACAGCATCTGCCGAAACTCCTGACAAACTTGGAATATCCCACCAGTCAAGACCGGCATCCCTGACATTCAGCTACAAATATGCCCCTTACAACGGTGATAACTGTAAAGTATATGCAAAATTATATAATGCGGCAGGCGAGGAGATTGCTTCGACAGATGAGTTTACAACTGCGGCAACTGTAAGCGGTTATACTGAGTATACGCTCAATTTCAAATACTCAAGAATGGATTCAAAGGCAGCATCTGTGTTTGTGATATTCCAGTCGGGTGTAAATGAGGGAATAAATGAGAAGTGGGAGTACGTTACACATATTGATGGAAGTTATGATGCAAATCCATGGTCATTGGATTCATTTGTGGGAAGTGTGCTGAAGGTGGATAATGTGATACTTAATTATTAATAGGATATAAAAATGGTAATATATATGAAAAATTTATTTTTGATTGCAGCATTTGCCCTACTTATGTTGTCGGGCTGTTCAAAAGAGGGTTATGACAGTGGCATTAAAGAAGGCTATGGCGCTGTTTCAATTGGATTGGAGAGCAGTGGTGAATTTACTCAAACCAAGGCAGAGAGTGTTGAGGTTGCTGATTTCTACGTAAAAATCTTGAAAGGGGAGACTGTTGTGAAGAGCTTCAACAGATATGCTGATATTCCTAATGCAGTGGAGGTTACTCCTGGTACCTATACAATTCAGGCGGGATCTCATGGTAATGATCCGGCTGCATTTGACCAGCCTATATATTTTGGAGAGGGCGATTTTACAGTTCAGGCAGGAAAAGTAGTTCCTGTAGATGTAAAATGTACACTCCAGAATATGAAGGTTACAATCAAGTATACAGAAGCTTTCGGCAAGGAGATATCGGACAATTTTGAGATTGCTGTGACAAATGGAACTGGTAATCTGGTATTTACTAAAACAATAATAGACAATAACCAGAGCGGATATTTCTCTGTTGGCCCTCTTTCTATAAGATTGAACGGAACAAGAAAATCAACTGGAGAGGAGATTCTGCACTCTATAGATATTCCTGATGGAAAGGCTCAGGACCATTTTGTATTGACGTTTGATGCTCAAGAAACAGGTGATATCCAGTTCGGAGACGGTACAAATAGCGGAATAACAATTGATTATACTGTAAATAACAGAAATGTGGAGATTATTGTTCCAGGAGAAGACGAAACTCCTATACCGGATGATGGTACCGGCAGCGGCAGCGGTGACGGCGGTTCTGGTGAAGGTGGCGGAACTGAAGGCGGCGAAGGCGGTGGCGAGAGCGTCAATGAGTATTTGCCTGCAATTTCCGGCGACGGTATAACCACTCCTGTCCAGATTTCAAAGAGTGCAACAGACGCAGAGTTGGCAGCAATGACCGTTGATATCAATATTGCAACATTGAACTCAAAAACAATTAATGATATCCTTGTAACAATTTCATCAAATCCTTCAAGTTTGCAGGAGGCTGCAGCAGCTCTCGGCTTGAGCGGAACATTCAGTATTGTGAATTTTGATGATGCAACCGGTGCAGACAGAAAAGCACTTCTGATAGAGCTTGGACTTATAAAAGATCCGGCAACAGACCCTATCAAGGGACAAAGCAGCTATGTGTTCAAAATCGGATCGTTCATGAGCGCTTTGGCTGCAGTTGCAGAGCCTGGAACCTGTAATTTTGAGGTGAAGGTAATAGATAGCCAGGCTAAGGAGTCGACTGCAAATTGTATTGTAAATATTGTAGAATAACGGATCGGCATTATTATGAATATATTGAAAAAAATATTGATTGTACTTTTGGTGGGATTCGTTACCTCCTGCAATAAGGATGGCGGTTCTGCCGGTACTGGATTTTTGAAGCTCAACATATCACAGGATGAGTCTTTGGTGGTTGTGGGTACAAAGGCTGAGGCTGATCCTGTCTACAAAGTTGAAGTTCAGAATTCAGAGGGAGTGGTAGTGGCATCATATGACAATCACAATGATCTGGCCACCTCTCCGTTGAAACTGAAAGCCGGAAAATATACCGTAATAGGCACTACCGGTGAGAATGGAGGGCATGCAGCATTTGGTATGCCTGTCTATCAGGGTAAGGATGAAGTTGAAGTTGTGGTGGGACAAACCACTACAGCAGAGGTTGTCTGTACTCTTTCACAGGTGAAGGTGACTGTAAAATGTGATAAGAGTGTGACAGATGCATTCAAGACAGTAATAGTGACCGTCACAAACCATACAGATTTTTCTGATGGCAGCAGAAACCTGATCTACAGTTCCGACAAAGGAGTGGCTGATGACGGCTCAATTGGAGGAGAGGGTTATTTCCAATGTACAGGCATGTTGAAATATAGCATATATCTGATAAATCAGGATGATGAAATATCTGATGGTGATGTCTTTGGAACTATAGAGAATGTAAGCCCAAAAGAGCATTATATCTTCAATCTCTCGTTGTCTGAAAATGATGAGGGTGGAGCAATCATCCCTGGAATCGGAGTTGATACTTCAACAAATGACCGCGAGTATGATGTTAATGTAAACCTTAATAAAAAGGCGAAACCTGCCTTCTCTACAAGCGGATTCAACCTCGACAATACCGCTTATATATCAATAGGTTCAACTTTGACATGGCAGGTTAATGTAATATCAAAGGCTGGTATTGAGAAATTGGTTGTGAGCCATAATTCAGCAGAATTGACAAATCGTGGCATACCGGCTTCATTCAATTTGATATCAATGTCTGAGACCGACAAGAGCGCGGTGAACAATGCCGGTCTTGTATGGAGTGGTGTTGTTGCAGGAACTAAAGAGACAATGACTCTCGATTTCTCAACATTGCTCTCTGCATTGCCTCTTGGTGATTATGAGTTTATCTTCACTGCTCTCGATATGCAGGCTCAGGAGGTGATAAAGAGCTTTAAGTTCAAGGTAATACCAGCGGTGGAAACCTCTACCATAAGTGCAGATCCTTGGGGAAGGCATGCATTCCTGTATGGTATGTACAATACAGTAGAACAACCATCTGGCGTAGGTTTCGAGTACAGGAAGGAGAGCGATGCCACATGGCAGAAGGTTACATCAGGCCTCACTTTCGACGGTGCAAACTACTCTGTGAAAGTTACAGCTCTTGAACCGAGGACCAAATATATCTTCAGGACAGTTTCTGATAAAGAGCCGTCGAATGAGATAGAGTTCACTACTTTAGGTGCAGACCAGATTGCAAACATGAGCTTTGATGCATGGTACAAGAGCGGAAAACACTGGTACCCTAATGCATCTGCAGACAACTTCTTGTGGGATAGTGGAAACGAGGGCGCAAATACACTCTCTGAGGTTAACCCTACCCAGCCTACAACCAATGTGGCTGTGGCCGGTACAGACAAACAGGCTGCAATCCTCAAATCTGCTACAGCTGCCGGACAGTTTGCAGCAGGAAGCCTCTTCCTTGGTGATTTTGTGAAGGCAACGCTGTCACCTTTGGGAGCAAATCTCCATTGGGGACGTCCATATGACTGCAAGCCTCTGTCGCTTAAAGGATACTATAATTATACACCTGTTACAATTAACAAAACAAAAGCTCCTCATACAGACAAGCAGGGAACAATGGATATTTGTCAGATTTATGTAGTATTGGCAGATTGGCCTGCAGGATACTTTGAGGTGAGTACAGGAGACAGCAAGTTCATTGATGTGGAGAATGACCCTAATATAATAGGTTACGGTTCTCTTGAGAACAATGCTGCCACTAACGGATGGTTGAGTTTTGAGATTCCTATCGAGTACAGGAACAATAGAATACCTACAACTTGTGTGATAGTATGCTCTTCGAGCAAGTATGGTGACTATTTTACCGGTGGCGTAGGAAGTACCCTTATTGTTGATGAATTTGAATTTACTTTTTAATTGATGAAATCGTTTTATCGGACAATTATACTTTTATTGGGTTTGACAGCACTGCCGCTTTTCACCGGCAGTGCCCAGGCCCGTGAAAAGGAGGAGTTCAGCAGGGGCATTGAGATGTCTACTTTTGTCCCTAAAGGAAACTGGATTGCTGGAGGTTCATTCTCCTACAGCGAAAATACGGCAAGCGACTATGAGATGCTCATTGTTGAGGATATCGACGGTACAAACTACTCGTTCAAGGTGAGTCCGTTTGTGGGATATTTCTTCAAGGATAACTTGTGCATAGGAGGAAGGTTCGGCTACAGCCGTTCAATGATAAAGCTCAATTCCACATCATTGAACATCTCTGAAGATCTCAATTTTGATATAGAGAATTTCTACAATCTCAGACACATATATACGGGAGCTGTATTTTTTAGAAACTATATCAGCCTTGGCAACAGCAAGCGGTTTGCATTGTTCAATGAGGTGCGTCTCTCTGCAGGCGGCGGACAGGGAAAGACAATCTCCGGAGTGGATGAAGAGCTGAAGGGTTCATACCAGGATATACTCGAGATGGAGTTGGGCCTTATTCCAGGTGTAACAGCATTTATCGCTGAGA
Source organism: Bacteroidales bacterium (assembly GCA_017935505.1). GTDB lineage: Bacteria > Bacteroidota > Bacteroidia > Bacteroidales > UBA932 > Egerieousia. The sequence goes on from JAGBHM010000032.1 coordinate 46,619, forward strand.
GCGTTGCTGTGGAGGCCTCCATTAATGTACTGGGATTTAGTTATAAAAAGTATGACCAGACACGCAATCAAGTTTATCAGGGCTCTTTTGAGAGTAGTGGCGTGAACTTTAAAGTTGACATACTCTCAATAAATATAGGAGTCTCTTTCTATTTTGACCGTCTGTTTGGAAATTCTAAAAAGAAAAAGAACTGATGAGAAGTTTCAGGCTATTTTTTGCGGCACTCCTGCTGTTTGCACTTGTGGCGGGATGTATAAAGAATGATGTGCCCTATCCGGTTATAGAGGCTGCTATTACGGTATTCAGGGTGCAGGGGCAGAAGGGTGCGGCCAATATAAATGTTGCAGAGAGGAGTGTAACAGTAGATCTTGCAGATACTGTAGATGTTAAGAAAGTAAAAATTCTGCAGTTTGAGGTTTCCGACAATGCAACAGTCTCTCCGGATGTTGTATCGGTTGTTGATATGTCACAACCATTGGTATATACTCTTACAACATTTCAGGATTATGTATGGACAATTAAGGCTACCCAATCGATAGAGAGGAGCATTGAACTTGAAAATCAAGTTGGAAGTGCTATCTTCGATGAATTCAGCAAAATAGCGATAGTGAGTGTGTCAAACACAACCCCTTTGAACAATATCAAGGTAAAGAGTATGAAGATTGGTCCACAGGGGAGTGTGATAACTCCCGACTTTACCACTGTTACAGATTTTACAACTGCCAGGGAGTTTAAATGGGACTACAAAGGCAGAAGTGAGACATGGCTCATTAAAGTGGTGAAATCAGATGTGAGCGTTGTAACCGGAACAGCAAATGCATTTGCCAAGTATGTGATGGCAAATGGTGAGTTCCAGGCAGGCTCAGGAAATCCAACCTTTGTGTACAGAAAGGCTTCTGAATCTTCATGGACAACATTTTCTGGAGAAGTGGCTGTAAATGGCGGTACATTCTCAGCAAAAATTGCTGATCTTGAGCCTTCAACTGAGTATGTGATAAAATCGAAGGTGGGGGAGTTGTATGGATCGGAAGTAACATTTACAACAGAGGCTGCCTTGCAGGTGGAGAATTCAGATTTTGAGAACTGGATAAAGGAGGGAAAATCATGGTTCCCTAACCTTGATCTGACATCAGAGCACTACTGGTGGGATTCAGGAAACCGCGGTGCAAATACTTTGGGAGAGAAGAATCCTACTGTAGCGGAGGAGAGTGTGGTTGTGAAGGGAAAGGCTGCAAAACTCTCATCAAGTGCAATTGTAGGGGTGTTTGCTGCAGGAAATATCTATACAGGAAAATATGTGAAGACAGTTGGTATCGGTGCCCAATTGGATTTTGGAATACCTTTTACCAGTCGTCCAAGCTCTTTGAAAGGATACTATAATTATACCTCAGGTACAATCGACAAAACCAAGGATAAATTTGCACACCTTAAGGGAGTGAAGGATACCTGCCACATATATGCAGTTCTTGCAGATTGGCCTGCTCCATATGAAATCAATACTACCAAGGAGATATTTCTGGATGTGGCAAATGACAAGAATATCATAGCATACGGAGATCTGCTTGATGGCGCTGGCACCGACGGCAAGTATAAGGAGTTTGAGATAAAACTCACATACAGGGACCTCTCCCGCAAGCCAAAATATATTCTTATTGTGGCAGCTGCCAGCAAGTATGGCGACTATTTTACAGGAAGCACAAGCTCTGTGCTCTATGTGGATGAATTTTCTTTATCATACGATTAACGGATATTGGGAGTAATTTGTTACTTTTACAAAAATATTCCTGATATTATGAACAAGAACTTTCGTTTTTACGGCAAATATATTTTGGGGATACTGGCTTTCGGGCTGGTATCTCTCTCTTTTTCATGTACAAAAGAGGACTCTCCTTCAGATGGGAGAGAAGAGGTTGCAGCATCTGTAAAGCTGACAAATGAGTTTGTTCTTAAATATAGCAAGGCATATTATTTATGGAACGACAAGGTCTCGTATGAAAATAAAGATCCCCGCTATATCGAAGATCCGTTTGAATTGTTCGACAGCCTGATATATGAAGAACTTGACCAATGGTCATATCTTACAGATGATTCAGAGGCCATGTTCAACAGTTATGAAGGAGTTGAGACCACCTATGGATATAACCTGGTTCTTGGAAAGTTCTCCAATTCTGAGGCATATTTTGCCGTAGTGCAGTTTGTCTATCCCGATTCTCCGGCGGAAAAGGCTGGAATCAAGAGAGGAGACATCATACTCAAAATTGATGGAGCCGATATCTCCGACAGCAACTACCGCAATCTCTACTACTCATCCAATATACAGCTGCAGCTTGGTGAGTATTCTGCGGCAGACAAGACAATATTCCTGTCGGAGACCAAAATATCAATGTCTGCGGTAAAGATGGTCATAGATGCTGTAAATACCTATAAAGTAATAGAGTCATGGGGTCATAAGGTGGGCTATATCTGCTATACCGACTATGTTCCGGCTTCGCATGCAAAGCTTGCGGAGGTATGCACAGAGTTCAAAAATGCCGGAGTTACCGATGTCGTGCTTGATCTGAGGTACAATCCTGGAGGAGCTGTAGCCTCTGCCCAGTATCTTAGCAGTCTGTTTGTTCCAGAGCACAATATGTTGGATGAGGATGTCTTTCTCAATGAGATATGGAATGAACAAATGACAAAATATTGGAAAGGAGAGGGAGAAGAGCTCACTACGAGATTTACAAAAAGTGTAATGCCGTATAATCTGAACCTGGAGAGGATCTACATACTTACAACCAGCGGAACAGCCTCGGCTTCAGAATCTACAATCGTAGGCCTCTCTCCATATATGGATGTAATTACAATTGGTGGTAGGACTCATGGTAAATATTGCGGAGCAATGCTGCTCCAGCCTCTGGATAAAAACGGTAAAGTGATAAGCAGCATAAAGAACTGGGCAATGAGTCTGGTTGTCTATAAATTTGCCAATAACGACAACTATACCGATTTCAAAGGAGGATTGCTTCCAGATTATGAGGTCGAAGATGACCTTATTGGTGCTGTATATCCTTTTGGAGATGTAAATGATCCGCATCTTGCCAAAGCCCTTGAACTTATAACAGGTATAAAGAGTTCTCCTACAAAGGTTTCTGAAGACAATGCCGATGTTTGTGCTTTTGAAATTCTTAAAAAAGAAACCCGACAGCTTAATGGCCGTCGGGGTGGATATTTGAAGAAATTGTGATACTCCTTTAAATCTGGCTACAGATGAATTCTCCTACCTCGGTGGTGCTGTAGCTCTGCTTGTCTGCTGCAAGGTCTTCTGTAACAATACCTTGCTCAATACTCTCTCTGCAGGCCTGCTTTATGGCATCGGCCTCCTGTTTCATGCCGAACGAGTATTCCAGCATCATTGCGGCAGAGAGAATTGTTGCCACCGGATTGGCGATATTCTTACCCTTTGCTTGTGGATATGAGCCGTGGATCGGTTCATAAAGAGAGAGATTCTCTCCAACTGATGCAGAAGGCAACAATCCTATGGAGCCAGTAATTACACTCGCTTCGTCACTTAAAATATCACCAAAGAGGTTTTCTGTAAGCAGCACATCAAACTTTCCTGGAGCGGTTACAAGCTGCATTGCAGCATTATCTACAAACATGAAATCAAGTTCAATATCGCTGTAGAGCTCCTTATGAAGTTCCTTTACAGTCTCTCTCCACAATCTGCTTGTAGCAAGCACATTGGCCTTGTCTACCAAAGTTACCGAACCTCTTCTCATCTTGGCAAGTTCAAATGCCTTTACCGCGATGCGTCTGATCTCATCTTTACTATACACGCATGTATCAAAGGCAACATTGCCATTCTCACTTCTTCCTCTCGGTTCACCAAAATAGAGACCTCCGGTAAGCTCCCTTACAATCATAAGATTGGCACCTTCAATCCTCTCCTTTTTAAGGGGAGAACGTTCTATAAGGCAGCTGAAAGGCTCTATGGGTCTTAGATTTGCAAAAAGTCCGAGACTCTTGCGCATCTTGAGTAATCCTTGCTCCGGCCTCACCTTTGCGTTGGGATTATTGTCATATTTAGGGTCTCCTATTGCCCCGAACAGTATGGCATCACTCTCCATACAGAGTTCGTGGGTCTTCAGGGGATATGGATCGCCGCACTCATCAATTGCACAGGCTCCCACAATTCCCTCCTCAAATTCAAATTCATGATTGTATCTCTTCCCTACAGTCTCAAGCACCTTTACCGCTTGGGCTATAATCTCCGGGCCAATGCCGTCTCCAGGAAGAACTGCTATCTTTTTTTTCATATGTAAACCCTTTTTATTCTCTTCTGTTATTTTCTGTTTTTCTCGAAATCCTCTATTATCGGTTTGGTTGTAATCAGATAATCAATATCCTCCAATCCATTCTCGAGACAATGCCTTTTGTATTCACCTATCGGGAAGAACTCTTTTTCTCCGGTTGAGCAGATGCATATACTCTTCTCGGGCAGATTTATTATAAGTTCCATTTTATCGGATTTTGCAGCTTCAGAAAAGATTTTCTGCAAAAATTCTTCACTCACCTGCACCGGCAGAAGGCCGTTGTTCAGTGCATTGTTTTTGAAAATATCTGCAAAAAAACTCGATACAACAGCCCTGAAGCCATAATCTGCAATGGCCCATGCTGCATGCTCTCTGCTCGAACCGCATCCGAAATTTTTTCCTGCCACCAGAATCCTTGCATTTTTGTCTGCTTTTGCAAATACAGAGTCCTCTATAACTTTTCCCTCTGATGTATATCTCCAGTCCCTGAACATCGCCTCTCCAAATCCCTCCCTCTTTGTTGCCTTGAGGAATCTTGCCGGTATTATCTGGTCTGTATCAATGTTCTCAACCTGTGTGGCGACAACTGTTGAGGTGAGTATATCTATTTTTTCAAATCCCATCTTCTATAATTTTAAGCTTTATGTTTAAATTCGGGGGTCAGTCACCACTCCTGTTACAGCAGCGGCAGCTGCCACTATCGGGCTACAGAGCATGGTTCTTGCCCCTTGTCCCTGGCGGCCTTCAAAATTTCTGTTGGAGGTAGAGAGCGAGTAGGCTCCCGAAGGCACTTTGTCTTCATTCATTGCAAGGCATGCAGAGCATCCCGGCTGGCGTATTTCAAAGCCTGCCTCCGATAGAATTTTGTCGATGCCCTCATTTTTAATTTTCTGCTCCACTTCAACAGAACCCGGAACAAGCCAGACTGTAATTCCATCTGCCTTCTTTTTGCCTTTTACATATTGAGCGAATGCTCTGAAATCCTCAATGCGGCCATTTGTACAGCTGCCTACAAAAATATAGTCTACCTTCTTGCCAAGCATCTTTTCCCCCTCTGTAAAGCCCATGTATTGCAGACCTTTGAGTCCGCTCTCATCACATTGCGGGATAGTGCCTGTAATTGCAATTCCGCGTCCTGGGTCTGTTCCGTATGTAATCATGGGCTCAATATCCTCGCCTCTGAATGTAAACTCTTTGTCAAATTTGGCATCTTTATCGGAGTAGAGTTGCTTCCATATAGCAACTGCCTCTTCAAACGCCTCCGGTGCGGGAGCATATTTTCTTCCTTTAATATAATCGAAAGTTGTTTTGTCAGGCGCCACAAAACCTCCGCGGGCACCCATCTCTATACTCATATTGCACACTGTCATCCTTCCCTCCATACTCATATTTTCAAACACCTCTCCAGCATATTCAACAAAGTGGCCTGTGCCTCCGCTTGTGCCGAGCCTGGATATTATATAAAGTATTACATCTTTTGGTGTAACACACTTCCCGAGTTTGCCGGAGACTGTAATGCGCATCTGCTTCGGTTTGTTCTGCAGGAGCGTTTGGGTTGCAAGAACCATTTCAACTTCACTGGTGCCGATTCCAAAAGCAATTGCGCCGAAAGCTCCGTGTGTGGCTGTATGGCTGTCGCCGCACACTATGGTCATTCCAGGCTGTGTAATACCCTGTTCAGGGCCTATTACATGCACAATGCCATTCGACGGATGTCTCAATGGAAAATAGGAGATTCCATGCTCTGTGCAATTTTTTGCAAGTGTCTCGACAGGAATTCTGCACGAATCATCAGCAATAGGCTTCTCCTGGTTGAGGGTAGGGGTGTTATGGTCGCATGTTGCAAATGTCTGCTGCGGTCTGAATACCTTTACCCCACGTTTTTTCAAACCTTCAAATGCCTGTGGCGAAGTTACCTCGTGGATAAAATGTCTGTCGATATATAATTGAGTGGGGCCATTCTCCAATTGCTGGACAACATGAGCGTCCCATATTTTGTCAAAAAGTGTCTTTCCCATTAGATCCATTATATTAGATAAATTTGGAAATTGCATCCACAAATGCCTCTACGGAGGCTGTTATGATATCTGTATTTGCAGAGAAACCGTAATATAGATTGCCTCTGTTCTCTACCTGTACATGAACCTTTCCTACATCATTCGAACCTCTGGTGATGGCCTGTACAAGGAACTCCTCCACAACAATCTTTCTGTTGACCAGCTGTTTTACAGCTGAGAATGCCGCGTCTATAGGGCCATTTCCACTGCTTGTTGCAGTGCATATCTCTCCATCAATGTTGAGCTTTACAGTTGCCATAGGGACAGAGCCTTTACCTGATATTACCTGCAGGAATTTCAGGCGGATCTTGCGTGCAGCCTCGTTGCGGTTCACTCCAACTATAATGAGGAGATCGCTGTCGTTGACATCTTTTTTTGTATCGGCAAGGAGGAGGAATTTCTCATAGGCATGGTCGAGCTCTTCCGGAGAGAGATGGATTCCAAGTCTTTCGTAGTGATGTTTGAGGGCTGCTCTTCCGCTTCTGGCGGTCAATGCTATAACAGAATCGTTCACTCCCACATCCATAGGGTCGATAATCTCATAGCTCTCCCTGTTTTTCAGAACGCCATCCTGGTGTATTCCAGATGAATGGGCAAAGGCATTGCGGCCCACAATCGCCTTGTTCGGCTGTACAGGCATTCTCATGAGAGTTGATACCAGGCGGGAGTTCTTGTAGATCTGTCGGGCATCAATATCGGTATAGAATGGTAGGTCTTTGCGGCATTTGAGGGTCATTACAACCTCTTCTAAGGAGGTATTGCCGGCCCTTTCTCCAATTCCGTTGATTGTAACTTCAACCTGTCGGGCACCATTCATTACTCCTGATATGGTATTTGCAGTGGCCATGCCCAGATCATTGTGGCAGTGGGTGGAGATGATTGCCTTGTCGATGTTAGGCACATTGTTCATCAAAAACTTTATCTTCTCGCCATACTCCCAAGGGGTGCAATAGCCTGTTGTGTCAGGGATATTTACAACAGTTGCTCCTGCAGCAATTACAGCCTCAACCACTCTTGCCAGATATTCATTGTCTGTTCTTCCTGCATCCTCTGCATAAAATTCAACATCATCAATCTTATTGCGGGCATATTTTACAGCTTTGACGGCACGCTCGATAATCTCCTCCCTATTTGAGTTGAATTTGTACCTTATATGTGAGTCTGAGGTGCCGATACCGGTATGTATTCTTCCCTTTTTTGCATAGTGCAGGGCCTCTGCTGCAACATCTATATCATTTTCAACGGCACGTGTAAGTGCACATATCCTTGCTTCTGTAACATTTTTTGAAATTTCTACTACGGAATTGAAATCACCTGGGCTGGAAACAGGGAAACCGCATTCGATGATATCAACCTTCAATGCTTCAAGAGATTTCGCCAACTCTATTTTTTCAATAGTATTAAGCTGGCATCCAGGTACTTGTTCGCCGTCTCTCAAAGTGGTGTCGAAGATGTAAATTTTCTGGTCCATTGTAATAAAATGTAAGTGTAAAATAAAAAAGCCGCTCTAAAATGAGAGCGGCATTCAATTATAATCCAATATGAACAAATTCTGACTATATAACGAAATACCCTCTCAACATGATGATGAGCAGCAGTTGTAGGGACAGCAACAGTCGGAATTGGTTGTTCATAAATATACTTTTCATTGTTGGTCTACAAATGTAGAAATAAAAAATGAAGTTACAAATTGAAAGTTGCATTTAATTAAAAAAAAGGCAGCCAAAACTGACTGCCTTTTCATTATTGATTTGCTTTTCAGATGAGGATTAGTCCTCGAATTTCTGGTTAAGCATCTCTACCAATTTGATAGCTGCATAAGCAACTGGAGTACCAGGGCCAAAGATTGCAGCAGCACCTGCTTTGTAAAGAACATCGTAGTCCTGAGCTGGAATTACACCACCTGCAACAACGATGATATCTTCTCTACCAAGTTTCTTGAGCTCTGCAATAATTTGAGGTACAAGAGTTTTGTGACCAGCTGCCAATGAAGATACACCTACAATGTGAACGTCATTCTCAACAGCTTGTTTAGCAGCCTCTTCTGGAGTCTGGAACAAAGGACCCATATCAACATCGAATCCGCAGTCTGCGTAACCGGTAGCAACAACTTTTGCACCACGGTCGTGACCGTCCTGACCCAATTTTGCAATCATGATACGAGGCTGACGACCCTCTTTCTTAGCGAAGGCAGCAACCATCTCTTTTGCTTTCTCAAACTCTGAATCGTTTTTAACCTCAGAAGAATATACGCCTGTATTCATACGGATAACTGCTTTATATCTACCAACAATAGCCTCGCAAGCATCTGAGATCTCTCCCAATGTTGCACGTGCTTTAGCTGCCTCAACTGCAAGCTCCAACAAGTTGCCAGTTTTGTTCTTAACAGCCTCAGTGATAGCTGCAAGGCACTCTTGTACTTTTGCATTGTCGCGGTTAGCTCTAAGCTCTTTAAGTCTTGCGATCTGTTGCTCACGAACTTTAGCGTTGTCAACGTCAAGAATCTCGATAGGATCCTCTTTCTCAAGACGATATTTGTTGATACCAACGATTGTATCCTCGCCAGAGTCGATTCTAGCCTGTTTACGTGCAGCAGCCTCCTCGATTCTGAGTTTAGGAATACCGGTCTCGATAGCTTTTGCCATACCACCAAGTTTCTCAACCTCCTGGATATGACCCCAAGCTTTCTGTGCCAACTCATTGGTAAGAGCCTCAATGTAGTAAGAACCTGCCCATGGGTCGATAGAACGGCATACATTAGTCTCCTCCTGGATGTAGATCTGAGTGTTACGTGCAATACGTGCAGAGAAGTCTGTAGGAAGTGCGATAGCCTCATCAAGAGCATTTGTATGCAATGACTGAGTGTGGCCGAGAGCTGCACCCATAGCCTCAACACATGTTCTTGCCACGTTGTTGAAAGGATCCTGCTCAGTAAGTGACCAACCTGAAGTCTGACAGTGAGTTCTCAATGACAAAGACTTAGGATTCTGAGGGTTGAACTGGCTTACCAATTTAGCCCAGATCATTCTGGCAGCACGCATCTTTGCAATCTCCATGAAGTGGTTCATACCGATTGCCCAGAAGAATGAAAGACGTGGTGCGAATGCATCAACTGAAATACCAGCTTTGATACCTGTTCTCAAATACTCAAGACCGTCGGCCAAGGTATATGCCATCTCGATATCGTTGGTTGCACCAGCTTCCTGCATGTGGTAACCTGAGATAGAGATAGAGTTGAACTTAGGCATATATTTAGAAGTATAAGCGAAGATATCGCCGATAATTCTCATTGAGAATTCAGGTGGGTAAATATAGGTATTACGAACCATGAACTCTTTAAGGATATCGTTCTGGATAGTACCAGCCATCTCCTCAAGTTTTGCACCCTGCTCCAAACCTGCAACAATGTAGAATGCCATAACTGGAAGAACGGCACCGTTCATTGTCATTGAAACAGACATTTTGTTGAGAGGAATCTGGTCGAACAAAATCTTCATATCCTCTACTGAACAGATAGATACACCTGCTTTACCAACGTCTCCAACTACTCTTGGGTGGTCAGCATCGTATCCACGGTGTGTAGCAAGGTCGAATGCAACTGACAAACCTTTCTGTCCTGCTGCCAAGTTTCTTCTGTAGAATGCATTTGACTCCTCAGCTGTAGAGAAACCTGCATACTGACGGATAGTCCAAGGTTTTTGAACATACATAGTGCTGTATGGTCCACGAAGGAACGGAGCAATACCTGCTGCGTAATTCAAATGCTCAAGTCCTTCCAAATCTGATTCGTTGTAATTTGTCTTTACAACAATCTTTTCGGGTGTCAACCACTCGCTGTTTTCAGCTTTTGAGCAAGCTGCACCACCATTATATTTTAAATCTGAAAAATTCGGACGCATAATTATTTAATCCCAAGTTTAGTTTGATAATCCTTTAATGTCTCAAGAACGTTGCTCTTCACGCTGATGAAGTTAGTAATGCCTTTGGCTACCAACTCCTCTTTGCAAGCAGGCTCTCCGGCAACAACTACAATAGCTTTGTCGCCTGCAAGTGCAGCTATTTGAGGAGCACCCTCTGCGTACTCTTCGTCTGAAGAACATGCAACGATGATGTCAGCTTTAGCCTCCAATGCAGCTTTAACACCCTCTTCTACAGTAGCAAAACGGTTGTTGTCAACAACTTTGAAACCGGCTACAGCAAAGAAGTTGCAAGCGAACTGTGCACGTGCACGGCACATTGCAAGATTACCGTATGTTACCATGAATGCAACAGGCTGTTTTCCGCTCTTGTCAGTAGTGTATCTCATTGCCTCAAAAGCCTGAGCACCTCTGTATTTCTCAAGTGGAGCACCTACCATTGCGCCTGAAACCTCAGGAGCTGGTTTTCTTGTAACAACCTCTGCAGTAACATCTGCATCGATTTTCTCTGTGAAGTTAGGATATTGGTTAGTACCCAGGATAGTCTCTCTGCGGGTAGCTATATTCTTATCACGTTTGTCAGCAGTCTCTTTGATTGCATTCTGAACGAAACCAGCTTTGAATGCCTCAATGTAACCGCCCATCTTCTCAACCTCGTTGAAGAGTTTCCAAGCAGTGTCTGCGATAGACTCTGTAAGGTTCTCAATGAAGTATGAACCTGCTGAAGGGTCAACAACTTTGTCGAAATGACACTCCTCTTTAAGAAGAATCTGAGTATTTCTTGCAATACGGTTGCTGAACTCGCCTGGAGCACGGAATGCATAGTCGAAAGGAAGAACCTCCAATGAATCAACACCGGCAATAGCAGCACTCATAGCCTCAGTTGTACCTCTGAGCATATTTACATATGCATCGTAAACTGTCTGGTTCCAAGAGCTTGTAACAGCGTGGATCTTCATCTTCTGGCAGCACTCTCTCTCTGAACCATAAGCCTTCACGATATTTGCCCACAACATGCGTGCAGCACGGAATTTTGCAATCTCCATGAAGTAAGTTGAGCCTACTGAGAATGTGAATTTGATTCTTCTTGCAGCGTCATCTGCGCTCAAACCAGCCTCCATCAATGTATTGAGGTACTCGCTACCCATAGCAAGACCGAATGCAAGCTCTTGAACGATGCTTGCTCCTGCATCATTGAATGAATAAGCCTCAACACCGATAACTCTTACGCGAGGGAAATCTTTGGCAGCCTCGATAACATCTTTAAGCTGTGAAAGTGATTTCTCTGAACAGAAAGCACCAGTCTGGTTAAGAACTCTAAGCGGATCGAAGTCGAATGAAGCCTTCAAATCCTCTGCACCTACACCCTGAGCTTTGGCAACGCTCAAGAATGAGTTTACAATCTCTGCAGTAGCGCAGCAGCAGCCGGTGAAGTTAACTTCAACTTTTGCAAGGTCAATACCGTTGAGCAGAGTCTGCATCTCAGCCTCGCTGATTGCTTTTTTGCCGTCGATACAGAAACCTACAGACTCAACGCCTTTCTTAAGACCGTCCAAAGCCTGTGCATTAGCCTCTGCATAGTTGCCTGTGCAAGCGCAATAGTCCTGACGAACCAACCAGTTGTTATTGTCTTTTGTGCCTCTTACAAATGGGAAACATCCGGCCTCAGTGCCCAAATGTTTCAAATTTGTCAAGTTCTCGGCACGATAGTAAGGGCGAACAGAAAATCCCTCCTGGGTTTTCCATACGAGTTTTTTCTCGTAGTCGGCACCTTTCAAATCTTTGATTATCACCTGTTCCCATTGTTCGGTAGAAACCGGTGGAAATTCAGCAAATAGTTTTTCTGCCATGTTTTTTGTTTTTGTATAATTGGATGTAAATATTTGGTTCAAAATATCACACAAAGGTAAGTAAATTCTTTTTATTAAAGAATGGTTTCATACTAAATAAAATAAGAAAATAGCCAAATAACAAAGTGGTTCTCATGCTATTTGGCTATCATATACCATTTCAGGGTCTAGAATAGAGATTCAATAAGATTATCATCTGCGATATTTGGAACAGTAACCTTCAGACCTGGAGTCCTTTCCATCTCCCTCTTGATGGCAAACATGGCTCCTTTGTTGCGGGCCCAGCTGCGGCGTGCAATACCGTTGTTCACATCCCAGAGCAACATATTCTTTATTCTGCGGTCTGCATCATCACTGCCATCTATCACCATGCCGAATCCACCGTTCATCACCTCTCCCCAGCCTACACCTCCGCCATTATGTATGGATACCCATGTGGCACCTCTGAATGAATCTCCAATGACATTGTGTACTGCCATGTCGGCCGTTAGATTAGATCCGTCATATATGTTTGAGGTCTCCCTATATGGTGAGTCGGTTCCTGAGACATCATGATGGTCGCGGCCAAGAACTATCGGTGCACTGATTTTGCCCTCCCTTATTGCGTTGTTCATGGCAAGGGCAATTTTTATTCTACCCTCAGAGTCTGCATAGAGTATTCTGGCTTGTGACCCGACAACCATCTTGTTCTTGCCGGCCTCCTTTATCCAGTGGATATTGTCTGCCAGCTGCGATTTGATCTCATCCGGTGCTGTGGCCATAATCTCCTCCAGAACATCAGCCGCAAGCTTGTCGGTATATGCCAGATCTTCCGGTTTTGAAGAGGTGCATACCCAGCGATAAGGACCAAAGCCGTAGTCGAAAAAGAGAGGGCCCATAATATCTTGAACATAAGATGGATAGCGGAATCTTCTCACCTTCTCCGTATCTTGAGTGGAGGCATTGGCCCCCGGTGTGAAGATATCAGCTCCGGCTCTTGATGATTCGAGCAGGAAGGCATTGCCATAATCGAAGAAATACATTCCTTTTGCAGCAAGTCTGTTTACTGCAGCCACATGCCTGCGTAGGCTCTCCTGAACACACTCCTTGAATTTCTCAGGCTCCTCTGCCATCATTCTGTTACTCTCCTCAAAAGAGTATCCAACCGGATAATAGCCTCCTGCCCAAGGATTGTGGAGAGAACTCTGGTCTGAACCCAAATCAACTTCAATATTCTCATCTGCAACTCTTTCCCAAAGATCAACCACATTTCCGTGATATGCTATTGAAACAGTTTCGCCGCCATCCACAGCCAATCTGATACGTACCATCAAGGCATCAAGATCTTCGAAAACCTCATCAACCCATCCTTGTGAGTGGCGTGTTTTTATAGCCTTTTCATTAACCTCTGCAATTACACCTACCATACCTGCAATTACAGCAGCCTTAGGCTGAGCCCCTGACATTCCTCCCAATCCGGAACTTATGAAGAGTTTGCTTCTCTTCTTTATCCCGACAGTCTCTGCATTACCGCATGATGCAGCCTCTTCGCCCTTCTTCACATCCTGCATGCGTGCTGCATTGAGCAGTGTAATGGTTGTTCCATGTACAATTCCCTGGGGGCCTATGTACATGAATGAACCGGCGGTCATCTGGCCATACTGGGAAACACCAAGTGCATTGAATTTCTCCCAATGGTCTTTGCTCGAATAGTTTGGAATTACCATGCCGTTGGTTACAACAACTCTCGGTGCATCTTTGTGGGATGGGAAGAGTCCCATAGGGTGGCCTGAGTAGAGTACAAGGGTCTGCTCTTCGGTCATCTGTGCCAGATATTGCATTGCAAGACGGTATTGGGCCCAGTTCTGGAAAACAGCTCCATTTCCTCCATAGGTTATCAGCTCATGCGGATGTTGTGCAACAGCGTGGTCGAGATTGTTGCTGAGCATGAGCATTATGGCAGCAGCCTGGGTGCATTTGTGAGGGAAATCATAAATACTTCTGGCTGTAATCTTGTAGCTTGGACGATATCTGTACATATATATACGGCCATAATCCTCCAGCTCCTTTGCAAACTCAGGAGCCAGCTGTGCATGCTGCTCTGCAGGAAAATATCTGAGGGCATTTTTCAACGCCAGCCTCTTTTCGCTGACAGAGAGTATATCTTTTCTCTTTGGGGCATGATTGACAGATTTGTCATAGGGCTTTGCCTGCGGTATTACGGCAGGAATTCCCTCCAGTATCTCTTTCTGGAAATCGGTCAAAGTGCTGTTAACTGACATGATATTCATTTGTTTTTGTAAAAAATCGTGAGTGTATTACACAAAGATAATAAAACTTTATGCAAAAATAATTTGCCACATGCTTATTCCGGGCAAAGTCTATTTTTTGATCGCCTTTTCAACCTTTTCTATGAAGATTTCCAGTTTTCCTCCGCCTACGACACGGCCCAGTTCATTACCGTCGCCATCGAGAATAAGAAAAGTAGGGTATGCCCTTACTTTATATTTTTTTGCAATCTCAATGCCCTCTCCCTTCTCCATATCCATTTTGGCATTTATAAATTTTTTGTTGAAGTAGTCTCCAGCCTCTTTTGTGGTGAAAACATTCTCTGCCATAAACTTACAAGGTCCGCACCAAGTTGTATAGCAATCGAGGAATACGATATTTGGTCCTTGCTTGTTCTCTTTGGCTTTATTGAGAGTTTGCTGGAATGTTCCGGTCTCCCATTTGATTCCCTCTTGTGCATATGCCGCAAAGGTCAGAGCTATAGCAGCGATAAAAGTTAAAATTTTCTTCATGTTTAAAGCGATTATTTAATTAAATGATTTGTTTATGATTCAAATATAACAATTTGACAGATATTATACATACATTAATTATGCCTTATCTCCTTATTTTGCAAAATAATTTTGGCAGTTTGCAAAAAATCAATACTTTTGCAGTCCTAAAGAAAAGGAGGTGGTTTAAGTTATGATTATAGTACCTATCAAAGAAGGCGAGAACATCGAGAGAGCGTTGAAAAAATTCAAACGTAAATTCGAGAAAACCGGTATCGTTAGAGAGCTTAGAAACAGAAAAACTTTCGTTAAAAAATCTGTAGCAAGACGTGACGAGCTTAAGAAGGCTATCTATGTACAGAAGCTTCAACTTAGAGACGAGTAATTCAACCCGTTTCATCAAAATATATTGAGCCGCCCTTTTTGAGGACGGCTCTTTTATTTATTTGTTGCCACAATAAAATTGGCCATTATTGCAATGATTGGCCTTGCTGCATCCGTTGCAACCGCTGCAGCCGTCGCATTTTCCCTTATTCTTTATGCCCTTGCGGATCTTCAGAACAAGTGCTGTAGCGGCGGCAGCCACAATTATATATACAACAATATCTTCCATCTAGAATAACATACATATATTATATACTACAAAAGAGGCCAGCCAGGCAATGGTGCAGCTGTAGACAAACGAGAATGCAGCCCATTTCCAGCTGCCCGATTCGCTCGCAATTGCAGCCAAGGTTGCAATGCAAGGGAAGTAGAGTAGGGCAAAGACCATGAAGGAGAGGGCGGAGGCTGTTGTAAAATCTCCAGATCTTAGGAGCTGGGTCTTGAGCAGAGCATCATCGTCTGCACTCTCTTGAATTGCCACAGTTGGCTCTTCCGTTGCCCCTTCAGTAGTCCCTTCCGCTGTTTCTGTTGCCACCTCTGCAGAGGTGTGCTCATTTTCGGCATAGAGTACTCCCAAAGTGCTCACTATTATCTCCTTTGCTGCAGCACCTGAAATGAATGCAACTCCTGCTTTCCAATTGAGGCCGAGAGGTTCAATTACAGGTTCGCAGGCCTTGCCTATCTGCTCGAGATAGGAGGCAGTATGTTGTTCTGGTGCCTGTGAAGAGTCTGCTGAGAGTGTGGTATCTGTAGCTACGGTATCACTTGGCCTCGGATAATATCCTAAAAACCATATTATTATAGAGGCAAAGAGAATTACGCTGCCAATCTTTTTAAGATATTGGGCACACTTTTCCCACATATGCTGCAGGGTCGCATTGAGGGTAGGGACCCTATATGGCGGAAGTTCCATCACAAATGGGGTCTCATCCTCTTTGAAGAGGAAACGGCGCAGCAGTTTTGCGGTAAGCACGGCTGCAAGTATTCCTGTGAGATAGAGCAGCATAAGCACACTGCCTGAATTTCCGGGGAAGAAGATTCCTGCAAGAAGTATATATACCGGCAGTCTGGCACTGCAAGACATGAACGGGTTTATCAGTATGGTTATCAATCTGCTGGAACGGCTCTCTATTGTTCTGGCCGACATTATTGCAGGGACATTGCATCCGAATCCCATAATGAGCGGAATGAATGATTTGCCGTGCAGACCTATCTTGTGCATGAGTTTGTCCATAATGAATGCGGCACGGGCCATATAGCCGGAATCCTCCATTAGCGAGATGAACAGATATAATATAAGTATATTCGGCAGGAATACGATAACGCTTCCTACGCCGCCAATAATTCCGTTAACCACCAGATCTTTGAGAGCTCCTTCACTCATCATGCCGCTTACAGTGTCACCTATGAATGCCACAAGACTCTCAATCCACTCCTGTGGGTATGCACCCAAGGAGAATGTGGTGTTGAACATGAGCCACATAAGAAACAGAAATATAGGAAATCCAAAGACTTTATTGGTTACTACGGAATCGATAATTGTAGTATTTTTATTCTGCTCTTTGCTGCCAGGAACATATGTCTCCTTCAAAGCACCGGAGATGAATCCATATTTTTCATCAGAAATTGCGCTCTCCACATCTTCGCCAAGCTGTTTTTTTACTCTCTCAACAGCAGCATCGCGCAGCTCTGCCCATTTGTCGTACTCCTGTGATGCGTGCAGTATCTTTTCAACCTCCTTGTCGCCTTCAAGCAACTTTACAGACCAGTAGCGTGGCGGAAACATTTTTGGGAAGAGTTCGTCATTCTCCCTTATCTTTTTGGAGATCAAAGTAATCTCCTTCTCTATTGCAGGGGAGTATTTGATATGTATATGCCGTACAATTGATGATACATCATTAGATGCCCTCTTTGTTGTGCCGTTTTCATATACATCAATTATTGTATTGAGCAGCTCCTCCAGACCCTCCTTGGCTTTGGCTACAACTGGTACCATCGGAACTCCTGTAAGTTTGCCCAGATTCAGATAATCGAGCTGCGCTCCGCTTTTGCGGTGTTCATCAAACATGTTGAGGGCAACAACTGTCTTGAGGTTTATATCAATAAGTTCAGTTGTAAGATAGAGGTTTCTCTCAAGATTTGAGGCAACCACGGAGTTGAGAATCACATCCGGAGTATGTTCAATAAGGTATTGCCTTACATAAATCTCTTCCGGTGAATAGGCGGTAAGTGCGTATGTGCCTGGTAAATCTGTTATATTGAACTTGTAGCCTCCATAATTGAAGTGACCCACTTTTGCATCAACAGTGACACCGCTGTAATTCCCCACATGCTCATGGCCTCCAGACAATGCGTTGAAAAGAGAGGTCTTTCCGCTGTTCGGATTTCCCACAAGGGCAATATTTATCTCTTTGCATCTGTCTGAAATGAACTCATCAATATCATCTGCCCCATAGGTCCCCTGTCGGGAGCTCTCAATGGAAATGCCTTCGTTCAAATGGTGGGCATGATGTCCGGAATATGGCTCTATTTCAATCATTCTGGCCTCACTGCGCCGTAGCGAAACCTCATAATCCATAATTTTGTATTTGATGGGATCTTTCAATGGTGCATTGAGCAGTGATGTAACCTTCTGGCCCCTCACAAAACCCATCTCCAGGATTCTCCTTCTGAATCCTCCATGTCCCAATACCTTTATTATAATAGCCGATTCTCCGGTCTTAAGTTCAGATAAATACATAGTACACCAAATTGAGTCTGCAAAATAACTCTATATTTTGACAGCTGTCAATACCTATTTTGAGGTATTTTGTCTTATCTTTGGTAAGATGTTTTAAACAGATTTGCAAAATGCTCCAATATCCCGACAGTTTTCTGGAATATATCAGCTCCGGCAGACGCTATTCGGAGAGGACAGTCCTGCTCTACAGAAGTGCGCTCTACCGCTTCTATGCCTCCATAGTGAGGAGTGGAGACAAGCTGCCGGTAACTGCTGAAGATGTTGAGGCAACCATCGAAGGGGCAATTTCTGAATTGTCGGCCCCTGCGCAGATCTCTTTGTTGACATCAGAAAATATCCGTTCGTTTATTGCCCTCTCTCTTAAAGAGGGGCTGTCGCCCCGTTCGGTGAATCTTATGATAAGTGCATTGAGCAGCTACTGCAAATGGCTTGTTAGAGAGGAGAAACTGGAATCCAATCCGGTGGGCAAGCTCTACAGACCAAAGGAGAAGAAGAGACTGCCCGATTTTTACAAGCAGGAAGATATGGAAAAATTTCTGGAGCTGGAGGCGGATGATACATTCGAGAGCATGCGTAATAGGCTTATAATTACAATGTTATATATGACAGGAATGCGTCGGGCCGAATTGGTCTCCCTCAATATGGATGATTATGACAAGGGCAGGGGAGTGTTCCATATTACCGGAAAAGGAGGAAAAGAGAGAGAAATTCCTGTAATTCCTTTTTTATCAGAAAAAATTAATGTATATTTACAGAAAAGAAACAGTTCTTTCACCGAATGTAAAAACAACTCATTCTTTTTAACTGATAAAGGTGAAACATTATACCTTGCATTTGTTAATAATGTAGTCAGAAAAGAATTGGCTGCGCTCAAGGATTCTGTCGGCAAAAAGACTCCACACCTCTTGAGGCATTCATTTGCAACACATTTGCTTAATGATGGGGCAGATTTGAACAGCATAAAGGAGGTTTTGGGGCACTCTTCGCTGGCTGCGACCCAGGTTTACACCCATAATTCTTTTGAGCAGCTGAAGAAAATTTATATAACCGCCCATCCCAGGGCAAAAAAAAGGAGGTAATATGGATATTAGAGTTCAATCGGTAAAATTTGACGCTGATGTTAAATTATTGGATTTTATCGACAAGAAAGTGGGTAAGCTTGATAAGTTCTACGATGAAATTATCAAAACGGAAGTAACTCTATCACTTTTGCCTGACAATGCCAACAAAGATGTGAAGATCAGAATTGCAATGCCCGGCAAAGAGTTGTTTATCCAAAAAAATGCATCAACATTTGAGGATGCTATTGTTGATTGTGTAGATGTTCTTAAAGAGCAGCTGGTAAAAATTAAAGAAAAAAAGGCAAACAAATAAAAAATATACAACTTAATGAACTTTTCAATCTGAAATGCGTTTCATATATGAAATAGTTTTTTAAGTTAGGTTAAGTCGGGAGGGCCGTCAGCTTCGGGAGAGGTTGGCGGCCCTTTTTATGAGATCTGCGATTGAAGTCTTTACATTCTGACTTATGCAGATGGCAATTCAATTGTTTTTTCAGTGGGTGGAAAACAGATAGAACTATCGCAACACTGATAGGATACTTTCACTTTTATGCCATCCTTTGCATCTCCATATATAGGAATTATAAAAGTGGCTTCATCTTCATATTGGGTTGTTCCATTAGTTCCAAGTGGAGTGCCAAATGGTGCAAGAACTTCAGCTTGTGTATATCCGTCGGGCAAAACCAATTCTACTTTTGTTGGAATATATGGGTCTTGATCAGATACATTTCCATAAATATGATAACCTGTCCTTATACCTAATTTTACAATAATGAATTGCTTTCCACCCTCAATGGTAATATGTTTGGCTCCGGTAGCAACAGGTTCATTGTCAGAAGTTTCAGGCAAGTTGATACTATCAATGGCTTGCTGTAGCCTTTTTGCTCTGTAATCATTACCGGGAACCGTATTGTCTAATGTATTCACAAGAAACAGATAACCCCCGGCTTCTGTAAAGAAAATTTTGTCTTTATAAGTTTCAAACCAGTTTCTCCATTGGGCTGGATCTGTAAATGTACACAATGTATATCTGTCCAAAATTCTCTTGGCACGATCGCACTCCTCTTTATTCTTTCCTTTTTCAAGGACACTTATTGCCTTATCCAAGATTCTGATGTCTGAATTCGCAATTCCCCATTTGCGGGCATCTTCATCAACAATGAATTTATAGAACATGGCTGCACCATAGAGGTAAGGCTCATTCTTATACATATATTTATGGTAAGCCTTATAATCTGTTCCAAAAATTTTGAAAGCATCCTGCATATATTTTTCAAGATATTTTTCAAAAGGTTGTGGCTGATATTCTCTTGTAGGGATAGTCAGAACATATTCTTCTTTCTTGGTGAGTTTTTCACCTTTGTTTTTCTTCTCTAAAGCTTTCTTTTTCTCTTCGGCCTGTTGTGCGTACCATTCTTTGTCAGACTTGATACGCTCCTTATAAACATCCTCACTGGAGAGGTATATATTTTCTTTCAGATATGCTTTTGTCGCAGCCCGGTCGTAATATTTGCGGGCAATCACTCTTTGTCCTTTAAGTGAGGCAGTATATACAACTGCATTTGCAAAGACATCTTTAGCCTCGTCTGTCATATAAGATGGAGATGCTGCAAATCCCCAGAAGAAGAAATTCCCATGGCGGCCTATAGCAACTGCATCAATTGTTTTGGCGCAGACACCGCTTGAAATAATTTCTGTATCGGGACTGTCTGCAAATCCCCAAGGGCGTGATACCATTCCAACTCTGAAACCCTCATGTGTCTTGTAGCCTTTGGTTTGCACTTTCCACATAGGTGTTGTTGCCGGCAACTTGCCTGTGTAATATTCATAATGGAAAGCATCTTCAGGTGTGGGTTTTTCCTCAATTGTGATTGTAGTTTCAAATGGCCCTTTGAAGATAGGATGATCCAGGTTCATGTGATGGGCATCTGCATCAAGGCATAGACAATACCAGTCTGTTTTGAGACCTATAGAACGTCCTATATCCTCACCGGCTTCTGCAATCAGAAGAGTTGGATATTCGAAATCTTCACTCAATCTCAGCCCTGCATGATAATTTGTTTCTCCATTTGCCCCTTTCCTGATAATCCTGCTCTGTTTTACAGGAATTTTTCCATCAAAAATTGTTACATCATAATTTGCCGACATTTCTTCTTTATATTCAGACCCGACAATTGCTGCAACTTCT
The DNA here is from genome assembly GCA_017935505.1 of Bacteroidales bacterium. GTDB lineage: Bacteria > Bacteroidota > Bacteroidia > Bacteroidales > UBA932 > Egerieousia. Next base: position 67,870 of record JAGBHM010000032.1, read on the forward strand.
GTAAAATATTGTTTGAGACACTCTTCAAATGCTGCCATACGGATTTTTACTGCATTCGGATCTACAGTCTTGCTGCGTGAATCATCAGAAGAATCAGTAGAGCCTCCAACATATAACACTCTGAGATCTTGTTTGTGTTGTGCGAAAACATTTGTACACAACATCACTAAAAACAATGCATAAAGAATTCTTTTCATATCCAATATTTAAATTAATGTGTAGTGTGTTATTTACTAATTATTTCCGAAAGTTTGTTATGTAATTTTTCACCTCTTAAATCACGGGCAATAATTTTACCATCCTTGTCAAAGAGGATTGTGTGTGGAATACCGGAAATTGCGTATAAGTATCCAGCCGCACATTCCCAGCCTTTCAAATCCGACATTTGTGGCCAAGAAAGCCCCAATTCATCAATTGATTTCAACCAAGCCTCTTTTTTGGAATCAAAAGAGATTCCTACAATTTCAAAATCTTTGCCTGCAAATTTTTTGTAGGCCTCCACAACATTAGGCATCTCTGCACGGCATGGACCACACCAACTTGCCCAAAAATCTACGAGAACATATTTCCCTTTTCCAACATAATCAGATAATGAAACCTCTTTTCCATCTGGATCAAGCATTTTGAAATCAATAAATGGTGCACCTATAGCTGTACGCTCAAGTGTTTCTATTTGTTCTACTACCTCCTTATAAACCTTCATTGATTTTGTATACTCATTGGCTCCTGCAAGCAAATCCTTCATCTTTTCTACATCTCCAGCATGTATTGCAGCAATCTTCAGTCTCAGATTACATATAACAGGATTGTTTATATTGTCCTTTACAATCTCATAGTTTATATCCATTCTATTGTTATACTGTAGGATTGATTGTTCTTCAAGTTCTTTGAACTGCTGCTCTGGCAAAACTTCTTCCCCTGATCTGTGTTTGTTGAGTTTGTCCGATATTTCATGTATTTTAACTCCTACAGAATCCAATCTGTCTAACATAGACTGGCATTCTTCATTCCACACGGTACCCGAAACCGATGTGTGTCTGCTTGAATCGGTATCTATATTTATAGTTCCTTTCTCCAGAACTATATTGGCACGTACAGCCGGCAATTCACGCCTGTTTTCATTTTTTGTAGAGATATAACAGCAATTAGGCTCAGAAACGGTTCCCCTAAAGGCATATTTTCCGTCGGCAATAACTGTAGAATCCCTCTCAAGTACCTCCCCCGTAATATTATCTGTTACTACTTTATAAACCATCTGGCCATTGAGAGTGCTGTCTGCAACACTTCCGTCAATTATATAGTTCCCGCTGTCATTACAACCTGAAAGCATCCCTGCTACTATGGCAGCCATGGTGGCCATTGTGCAAATTTTTTTCATAAAGACCTCCTATTTGTTCATTATAAATGTTGGTTATTTAATTGTTTGACTATATTATTGCTTGGTTATCAAAGATTTGGCGATATTATAAAACTCTTTGCTCTCACCAGAAGTCCTATATATGATTTTACCGTCGGGATCCACAAGTATTTTTGTAGGATATCCCTGGACATTGAATTTTGAAGCATAATCAGCCTCACCTGTTCCAATCAGAATATTTGGCCAGTCCATCTGATTTTTCTCAATACATTTTTTCCAGGCTTCAATATCAGTATCTTTTGCCACACCAACAATCTGGACTTTATCAGAATGCTTATCTCTAAATGCCTTCATGTCAGGCATTCCCGCAAGGCATGCGCCACACCATGTGCCCCAAAAATCAATTATTACATATTTGCCGCGCAATGAGGTAATATCAAATTCATTACCGCTTTGATCAGTTCCCTTTACAGGAGGGCATTGTGCACCAACTGCAGCATTTTTTGCCCCTTCTACGCGGTTTTTAACTGAAATATAGAAGTAGTTGGTATGATACTTAGCATCCACCTTTTCTAAAATCGGTTCCAATGCAGAAACCTCAATTTGTTTTCTGATAAGCATATCTTCCATCAGCCATAGAGCTGCAATTGAAGAAGGGTGTTCTTTTATGAAGTTTTCCCTTATAGCAGCAACTTTTTTGTCGAGTTCATCACTTTGCTGTTTGAGTTCCACCTTTTGCTGTTCAGCCAATGTTGTATCTGTGGCGAGTTTCACAGAAATATTGCCTCCATCATTTATAAGAGGCATCATCTTGCCATTAAGTTCTGCCAATATTTTATTCTCCTTATCTTGCGACGGATATAGTGCCACAAAATCTTTTCCTGTGAGATCTCCTATAATATTCAGATTTTTGCCGGGTGTTGCAATAAACCATAGGTTCATACATTTGACTGGGAAATACCCTCTGCCTGCCATTTTGTATAATTGTTTGTCATCCGAGAATGATACCCTTATAACAGCAGGCTCTGTAAGTGTCCCTTTTATTGTAAAGATGCCATTCTGAGCACTTACAACCGGTTTTTCGGGAGTATTGTAGACTAAGTTTACATCTTCCTTATCTCCAAAAACTGTAATATATATTTTCTCAGATATTATACCTTTGACATTTATTTTCGCTTCAAAGTCTGTTGATTGATTCTTTGTACAAGAAGATGATGCAAATAGCAGGCATGCAATGATTGTAAAAATGGATAGTTTGATTTTCATAGTAGGTATTGTTTTTTGCTTAAAGTGAGGTTATTAATCTGATTTTGTATATAAAAAACAGTGAAATATGGAAAATCCCTACGGAAAAATCATATTAAAAACCGAGCGTAAATTATGTTTTTGCTCGAGGACAGAGGAAGATACCAATCCAGTTTCTTTGCCTGGAATGGCGAAGCTTTGACATAGATTAAGTTGGGCAGACTCCGTAGCCTCTCTCATTCTGTCTTACAGCTTTCACGCAAATGCTCTATCAAATCGGGAGTAGAAGATATTTTCTTTAAAGAATCCCATACTGGAGATGTATAAGGCACATGTATTATAGTAAAGCTACTATCTAACATTTTGGTTGTACTTGCCTGTCTGTTATACTCCTCTTTTATCTTTATTCCTTTGAATATGGTTATTCTATATCCATCAAGTCCAATTGTAGAGAGTGTTGAATCGTTCTTTAATTCGGATTTGATAAGTTCATTCATTTTTTAAGCTCCGCAGCGTATTTTTTATAAATCACATTACCGAATAATTGCATTATAGAATCTTTCGGAATTTTAAAACGCCATTGGAATGTAGCGTAGTCAGGAATTACATAAGCTGCCATATCGGTTTCAGGCAGATATTTTTCACGTTTGAATGAATTGCAACATATAACAATCTGCAATAACACACATACTATTATAATTTTAAATAATGGGATTGTTTTCATACAATTGACTTATTTTAATTATTTAGAAACTGTTTAAATTTTAAACAACTTTTTATGAATGTTATTTGAAAAAACTCCGTCAAGAGTTGTTTCTGACGGAGTTTTTAGAGCTGTTTCTATTTATTAGAAACGGGGGATAACGATAGTTCCTAATATTTATTCTGTTCAATTACACCGTTGCTTGAGTTTATGTCTGTTTGAGGAATAGGGCAAGCGTAGAGGCGTGAGCCTACTTCGAGGGTGTATGTTTTAGGGGTATCGTTTGTGAGTACACCGGCCGAAGTGTATGGATAGTAGTATCTTGTAAGTGCTCCTACATCATCTGTAGAATCGTTGTTGTGGTTCAGCCTTACAATGTCAAACCATCTCATGGTAAACGGCATCTCTCTCATTCTCTCCTCAATGATAACTTTCACTGCCTCATTTTTGTCTGTTGCCGACAGATATTTCCTCTCTGCAGGGGCTGCTGCATCCATACGGACATCCCTGAGTTTGTTTACCTCGGCCATTGCCTCTGAAACCTTATTGTTACGTGCAAGACACTCGGCTTTGATAAGGAGCATTTCTGCGGTTGTAGGGCCTGCAGGAATATTGTCTTTAAAGAAGAATACATAACCCGGATATTCCATTGTAAGACCACGGTCGTATGAGTAGTTGTCTACAATGTGGTATTTGAATCTCAAGTCGTAGTCATGGTCGTAGCTGTCGAGAAGTTTCTGGCTTGGAATGTAATACCATGAGCCGTAGTAGGCATTCCTGAAGTACATGAGCTCTTTCCACTCCATACGGTCATTCAAGTCTGTCTGGTTGTCGTGGGTATAAGGGTAAAGAATCTCAACCTGCACGCCGTTTACAGTTTTGTATGAAGGTTTTGTGCTGTAATACATGTCTGTATTGTAGTTGACAAGAACATTATGCGAGCTGAGTGCTGTTGTTGCATATTGGTAAGCCTTGTCGTAATCACCTCTCTGCAGCCAGTATCTTGCGGCAAATCCGTTTACAGCAGCTTTGTTGGCTCTCCAGTGTGTGTATTTGTTGTTCACAATGGTCATATCGTTGGTGAGGCCAAGTGCAGCTTCGAGGTTCTCTTCTATATATTTATATGTATCCTCCAGTGTTGCGCGCTCAGCAAGCTCCTCAAAGCTGGTGCTGTTTTTGAGGGTCATACCCATTTCGCCTTTATTTGCATCGGTATAAGGCAGACAATAGGTAGAAACCAGGTTGAACATACTGTAGGCTCTGATGAATTTTGCCTCTTTCTCCAAATGGGCTTTTCTGTCGGCATCACCTGAAATGCCCGGAAGATTTTCAATTACCATGTTGGCAATGAATATTTTCTTGTACTCTTGGCTGAAAGTTGTAGCACGGGTATAGTTGGCACGGCCTTCAATGTCCCATGTTGCAAACTGTACCGGATTGATACCCGGCATAGAAGATTTGTTGTCGGTCATCTCTTTAAGCAAACCGTATGTGTCTGCTCCCAAGAATGAGGCCATGTTTGTCTCTTGATAGAAGTCCGAATATCTGTTGAGCGCATACTCCATATGCTCAATTGTAGAAGGAACTACCGAGGTGCTTTTGCTCGGTGCATCGCTTAAGAATTCATCACATGAATTCAAGGAAAATACCAAAAGAGCAGATGCTATTATAAATTTTAATTTACTCATTACCATAATTTTTAGAATGTTAGGTTAATACCGAATGTAAATGAAGGCATAGGTCTTATAGATCCCATTGTATAGTCGGGATCTTCATTATATTTATTGTTTTGAATTATGCCAAGGTTATTTGCCTGTGCATAAACAGAAGCCTTGTTGATTCTAAGTTTTTGGAGAATTTGCTGAGGTATATTGTATGAAAGGGCAATCTCCTGGAATCTTATATGACCGGCCTTCTGAACAAGGTAGTTCATGTAAGGGTAGAATCTGTCCCAGAAATAGTATCTCTCTTCACCATCAAATGGAATAGGAATCATCTCGTTAGGATCCGAGTTGAGGACCTCAGAGTAGAGTTTGTTAGGCATTGCATATCCGCTCGACATTGAAGGATAGTTGAATGACAAGCCTCTGAATACATGGCCGAATTTGCCGGTAATGATGAATGAAAGGTCAAAATCATAAATTTTGAAGCTGCTGGTAAAGCCCAATGTATAAGGCGCAACCAATGTTCCTGAATCTTCCATATAGTTTCTGGCATCACCAGGTGCCCATGCAGTAAGATCATTGTATGTGCCGTTTTCTCCCTCTACAACAGGTCTCCAAAGAGGAGAAGTCTCTGAACCAAGGTTCTTTACGCCAGCGTATACAAAAGACCACAGGGTATTTGCGTTATGGCCCTCCACGTATGCACCTGAACCGCCACCATACAATTCGGATTGTGAATAAGTGGCCTTGAAGAGTGAGGTAATCTGGTTCTTGTTGTAAGAGAATGTAAGACCTCCGGTCCATGTAATATCATCTGAAAGGATATTCATGTGGCTGCCCAAAGTCAGTTCAACACCTTTGTTGCTCATTTTTGCGGCATTAAGCTTTTGTGATGTAGTACCATTGATAGAAGGGATACTCATGCTTACAATCAGATCTTCACCCTTTTTGCTGTATACATCAAAGCTACCGTACAATTTGCTGTTGAAGAACGAGAAGTCTACACCAACATCAAGAGTTCCGGTTTTCTCCCATCTTAGAGTAGGGTTTCCGTAACTGCCTATGGTTGCCATGTAGTCCTGGATATATGTATTCTGGGTTGTAGAGATGTTCAGCAGCGGTTTAAATGATGTAGAACGGTCTACGTTACCATTATAACCGTATGTAGCCCTTACAACCAATCTGTCGAGCCAGTTTACATTTTTAAGGAATGATTCGCCTTTTGCATTCCAGCTTGCACCTACAGACCAGAATGGAGCATATCTGTATGCAGGGTCATCGGTAATAAGATTGGAAGCATCGGTTCTTGCACTACCCGAAATTGTATACTTCTTGTTGAATGTATATGAAGCATTTGCATACAATGAGAAGTATTTTTCGGTAGTGTGGGTATATGAGTTTGTATAGCTGAATGTCTGGCTGCTGCCCATCCAGTTGGTAAGTTTGTAGGCACCTGAGCCTCCAACACCATTAGGGAATGTACCTACGGTAAGTTTATCATCGTTGTAGCCGTAAGTTTTTGCATAGGTTGTGCCTTGACCTATTATGCTCGAAAGCTCACTACCTGCAATAACGCTTATCTGATGTTTGTCGTTGTTGAAACTTCTGTCAAAATTTATCTGATTTCTCCAGTTCCATGAGTCGATACTGCTCTTCTTTTGGCTGAGTATACCTCCTGTAGGGAGGTTTGCAGTTATTGCGCCTGTTGCGTGATCCCATGAAGCGGCTTGATTTATAGTACTTCTGACAGTCCATGTGCTCTCATCATCTATATTTCTGGTATAGCTGTCTATTCTCTCATATTGGAATTTGCTCTCAATGTTCAAACCTTTGATGATTTTAGCGGTGAGGCCTCCTTGTGCTCTAACGGCTGTTCTTTTTGTAGAGTAGTCGCGGCCTTCTCTATCTTCTATCAGGTTTTGGGTCCAGTCTGAATAGGGGAAACTCTCCATAGGAATGTGTCTCAGCATGTTGGGACCATAATAGTTTGCCCAGTCCCTAACAAGGGAACCATCTTCATTTACCAGCATCTGGTATCGCGAAAGATCAGCAATGCTACTGTATGAAGGGGCATCGTTTTGGCTATCGGTCATGCTGTAGTTACCACTAAAGTTGAAATCCAGCCATTTGAAGAGTTTTACACTTGTTCTGTAGCCTACATTGTATTTGTTGTGGCTGTTGCCTTTAAGATATTTGTCCTGACCCTCATACATCAAAGACAACATGTTGTTTGAACGCTCGGTAGATCCTGATATTGTAACATTGTACTGTTGGGTGAAAGGATTATTGAGCATATATTTCTTAATCTGGTCTGTATTGTCTAATTTAGAAAGTCTTGAAAGCTCTGCATTCATTTCAGACTCTGAGAGATATCCCATATGGTACTCGTTGATGGCTGTAACGGCAAGCGAGTGCATGCTCCAATCTTGATATGAATCGGTATTAGGCAACCAGTAAGAACTTCCAAAGAATCCCTCTGTGCTGTAGCCTCTCTTCTCATAATCAATAATCTCTTCTGAACTTGCAAGCGGATTTGCATATTCCCAATCAATTTTTGGAGAGAATTTCCAAAATGCCTGTACATCGACATTTATTTTGCCTTTCTGAATGTTTTGTCCTTTTTTTGTTGTGATAACAATAACACCATTTGCCGATTTGGCACCCCAGATAGATGCTGCCGCAGCATCTTTAAGAATAGTTATGCTCTCTACATCATTAGGGTTGATAGAGTCAAAGCTGTCTTGAGTAGGGAAACCGTCAATTACAATGAGAGGTTGTGCAGATGCAAGCAAACTGCTCTGTCCGCGAATCTCAAACGATACATTGCCGTTGGCATCTGTAGTACTCTGCAAACCTGCAGTTGTACCCACAAGTCTTTGTGCAATATTGGTAGATGGTTTTTCCAACTGTTCAGCTTTAACAATATTATATGAACCGGTAGCACGCTCTTTTGAAATTGTCTGAAAACCGGTAACAACAACATCTTCCAGACTTATAAGATCCATATCCATAAAGATTTGAGCAACTTTATCTGTACGCAATACTGTGTAGCTCAAATCTTTCATGCCTATTGAGGTAATCTGAAGGATATCTCCACTCTTGGCATTGACTGTAAACTCGCCGAGTCCGTTTGCTATTACAACCTCATTAGTGCAGGTATTTTTTACAGCTGCGCCGGGGATGGTTTCACCTGTAGATTTGTCTGAAATGACACCCTGCAATTTGCTACCCATGCTATCTTGCTTATTTTGAGCAATTACCTCTTTTGGAGCAATTACAACCTGATTGCCTTCAATTTTCCATGAGACACTCTGGCCTGTAAACAATTTCTGAAGAATGTTTCCGATATCCTTCTTGTCGGCAGACATCTCAAAATTGATACTGTTGTTTACAATATCAAGAGCATTTGAATAGATGAATTTGAATCCTGTCTGCTCAGATACTTCAACCAAAATTGTTTTAATTGGAGTGTTTTTAAAAGAGAATTTCACATTTTGGGCCAACAGCTCAAAACTGAAAAACATACATAACAGCACTGTTGCCAATATGTATCTGCTTTTACAATGATTTTGATTCATATAGTTATAATTTTATTAGGTTTCCCATATAAAACAGCAAAACTATATAAATCCCTCGTGGGAAAATGGTTGTAATTATACGCAATTGCGGGATTGCCCCTGTTGTTCAGCAATTATACCGACAATATCTTCCAATTTGTAAAAAGGATTGACTATCTGATTATTCAGTAAAATGGTTGGAGAAATTTCTATTCCATTATTTTTACACCACTTGATGTTCTCAAAGATACATTTTTTTATATCCTCTGGAATCTCTGCATTATTATTCCACCTGTTGGCATATAATGATTTGCTCAAAGGATATAACTCTATGTATTCTTTTAATTTTTTCAGAAATAATTGTGAATCTTCTTTGTAAATTGTGTACAGGTACAGAGCAATTGGCAGCTCTTTTTTTATGTTTGCAGTATCGGAATTGAAAATAAGTTCAACTGATATATCATTTCTGGTCTCTATGAGGTGTATTATCTTGGACAGATGATATACGCAAGGGATACAGCCGAGTCTGAAGATGTAGGTTAATGTTATTGCATTATTCGGATTGTAAACAATGGAATATGGCAATGCTGCCCTTTGGTGCAATATCTGCTGAACAAGCATCTGTTCTTTTGCTACAGAATATTTGAATTCGGTATATTGTTTTTTAATTGCCGAATATTCCGCCGCACGTTTTAGCAGATATTTCAATCCCAATACCATTGAGGCTCCACATACTGCCAATGTAGTGATGCCCATTAAATCTTCAGTATCCGGTATTATCTGATGATTTGAAACATAATGTGCCGACAAAATAATCTGGCAACAAAATACGAATTGCACCATCAAACACAGAATGCAGAACGACTTTGCGATAACTATCTGGTAATAAATGGAATATATAATAAACGGAAGTGTTGCTGCAGATAGGGAAATATGGAAGAAATGGTTTGTTTCAAAGGGAAACAGGCTGGTAATTGTCATTGTAAGAAAATATATAACACCGGCATCTGCCCATGAAATATCTGCGTAGATATAGGCATGCTTTGGTATTATGACATTATTGCAGTCAAATTTGCTTTTTTTGCTGTTGCACAGCACCGATGCAAACTTGGAGGAATATCCGGCTGATTTAAAAAATAAAATCAGGCAAACGGATAGCCCCGTGAGGTAAAGAATCAAATAATACAGATGTATATAGTGCTCTTTAGAGAAAGCTTCAGTGAAAAAGTGAATGATTGCAATTCCAAAAGAGGTAATGGTAACGGCTTTTGCAATGTTTGCAAATCTGCTGATATCTATATTGTTCGTTTGCATTATAGACCAAAAATTTTTTTGAATGAAAAATTGATGTTGTCTAAAGAGAGGTACTCCACAATAAAATAGATTATTCCGAGCAAAACAAGATTGACGGCAATGGCAATAACTAATATTTTGGCAGGAATTTTTCCAACAAATTTATGAGCATTAGCTCTTTTTAACTCTATTTCATTGTTTGTGCTCATATCCGTGTTTTTAGCTGATGTTTGATAAGTTGGTAATAGTGTCCGTGCATTGCCAATAAATCATTATGGGTTCCCTCCTCTACAATAGAGCCATTGTGTAGAACAATAATTTTGTCAGCTCTTTGTACAGTACTTAAACGGTGTGCTATAATTATGGCTGTTTTTGAGCGGATAAATTCATGAATGTTTTCAAGAATCTGTTTTTCGTTTGTGGCATCCAATGAATTGGTTGCCTCATCAAAAAATAAGAAATCGGCATCTTTATATATTGCACGGGCTATAAGAATACGTTGCTTCTGTCCGGAACTCAGATTGCGCCCTTCATCGCCTATGATTGTATTATAACCCAGAGGCAATGATTGGATAAATGAATCAATCATGGCCATTTTGGCTGCATTCAAAAGTCGGGCAGTATCAATTTCATCAGATGTTGCAGCAATATTTTTGGCTATTGAATCTGAAAAGATATAACCGTCTTGCATCACTACACCACATTTGTCCCAAATGGACTGAACTTTTACATTTTTTAAATTTTGTCCGCCGATTGCTATACTGCCTTGCTGAGGTTCATAATATTGGAGTATGAGTTTCAGCAGAGTTGTCTTTCCGCATCCGCTTTCTCCAACTATGGCAACTGTCTGGCCTTGTCTGATATGGATATTAATATCTTTGAGTACATCACTGTTTGAACCATTGTACCTGAAATACAGCCCATCTATTGTAATGGAATTCTCCCGCTTGTACAGCAGTTGGGTCCTGTTGTGGTTTTCGTCCTTTTTTTGTTTGATATCATTTATGCGCTCCAGGCTTATTTTAACATCCTGGATGCTGTATATGTAATTTGCTATTTGTGATACTGGTACAGAGAGCTGTCCTATGATGAATTGGATGGCAAGCATTATACCAAGTGTAATTTCATTCTGGATAACAAGGGAGGCAGTCAGGACAGTTATCACAATATTTTTGGACTCAGTGATAAATATTCCGCCAATCTGCTGTTTCTGGCTCAATTTCATCTGGGCAATGTTGGCTTCAAACAGATTGCTTCTTATATCTTCCCATTTCCAGCGTTGTTCCTGTGTAGTATTTTGCAGTTTTGCCTCTTGCATGCCATGTATGAGCCTGTATATTGTATTGTTATTGTCGGCATTGATTCTGAAAAACTTGTAATCAAGCTCTTTCCTTTTCTTCATGAAAGTTATCAGCCATATAAAATAAGCTGCGCTGAAACAGAGGAATACTATAAAAATATTTACGCTGTATGTGAGTATTGCAAAGCCGAATACCAAAAAAGTTATAATGTGATAGAGTAGAGACAAGGATTGTGAGGTTATAAAAGATTCTATTCTGCCATGATCGCCTATACGCTGTATTATGTCGCCAACTTTTGTCTGATCAAAGAATGCAATTGGAAGTTTCATCAGCTTAATCAAGAAGTTGGATACAAGAGATAAACTTATGCGGGTGCTGATATGCAGGATTATCCAATTGTTTACCCATCTTGCAGATGTGGTTCCTAATAACAGGGCCAATTGTGCAACCAGTACAATAATGATAAAATGAATATCTTTGGATGCAATTCCTACATCTACAATGGTTTTTGTGAGATAAGGTACAATCAGCTGGCTCAGGCTTAAACAGGCATATCCGAATATAACGGTAAAAAAGAACCATTTGTACTCTCTGAAATATGGTAGAATTGTTGAGAAGATGTGTGTTGCATGCTGTTTGTCGGATTTGTCATGATTATAAACAATCCCGTTTTCCTGTTTGTAGATTAACAGGGCAACTCCCTTGTCTTCATGCAAAGTCCTCGTGGAAATCCACTCCCGTTCAAACTCCTCCAGACTATAAATTACCGGACCTGTTGCAGGATCTGCTATATGGAAAAGGACACCGCTCTTTTTCCGGGTTATTTTAAACAGAACAACAAAATGGTTCTGATGCCAGTGGAGAATTACAGGCAATGTAACTTTTTCAATTAGTGCAGTTGTTGTGATTCTTCCGCCTATTGCCCTGAATCCAAAATTCTCCAATGTATTGGCAATGGATTTTAAGGAAACGCCTTCCATTGTGGGAACGCACTGTTCTTTTAATTCAGACAATGACAGATTTATGCTGTACCATGAGCAGACCATGGCAATACATGCAACACCACAATCTGTAGTGTCATGTTGAATTACAACAGGAAGGCGTTTCATAAAATTTACAGTCCCAAGAATTCGTTAGGGATACAATAATTGTCTATCAGGGTGTATCCATTTGGGCAATCAGCTTGTGTTTGAGCCGGTTTATTGCCTCCACAAGGCGAGCCGATAGTAAAGACAACACATTTGAATTTGTCAGAGCAGGTGAAGCAATCGGTATTTGCCATTCCGCCCAGAATTTCTTCCAGTTCATTTCCGAGAATGTCTGTAGGTGAGATAATCATCTCAATTTGGGATTTGTCAAATTTTTTACTGTTCATAACGGTTAAGTTTAGTGATACCTACTCTATGGCGTTTTCGGTTTCCCGCATAAATTATCTAATTTGCCCTGCTTACTGCGTCTGCATTTGACTGGTTTCTTCTGAAAGCAGATTTGTGATTGTTGAAAGAGTATGAAACAGAAATATAAAGAGTTCTTCTTGGGAATCTGTTTATGTTTACTGATGATATATTTTTATATCTGGTCTTCTCTTTGTAATCATTGTACAGCAGATTCATCCCCGAAATACCTATCTTTACCCCGGCCTTTCTGATATTTAAAAACAACCCTGAATTCAAGTACCAGTTTGCATCTACCGATGCTGTAAGGTAATCCGATGATGTGTTGTAGCCTCCTTTTACAGAGAAACTTGCGCGGTTGCTGCCCATATTCCAATATATTGTTTGACTCAATGATGCATAATACATCGGCTTGTTCAGGCTCAGCATTTTGTCTAAAAACGGAATGTCTCCCCATGTTTGCCTGTACCCCAAATTGATGTTAGTGTAATAATTGTCGATAAACCAGATATTATCATGGCTTTTAGACCATGATATGGTTACATTTGCCGTTTTGTGGCTGTTTAAATTGCAGTACGAAAGCAATGTGGCCTTGGAATTTTTATCATACAGGTCTTCTACCTGAATAATGTCATTCTTTACATAAGAGAGGCTGCTGCCTACTGTAAAGCCATAAGGCAGCTTGAAATCCAGAGCCAACTGGTCTGTAATAGATGATTTCAAATCAGGATTGCCGCTTACATATTCATATTTATTTGTGTATACAATAATCGGATTCCTTTCGCTTATTGTAGGGTGTGTTGTAAACCTTCTGTAATACAGTGATATATATGTTTTGTCCGATATCGAGTAGTTTATTCTTACGGTTGGCAGGAAAGAAAAAGGCTTTTCATCAATACGTTTATTGTCTGTCCCTATTTTATGAAGATATTCACCTCTGACTCCCAACTGCACATAAAATTTGTTGAAGTTGGAACCTATATTAAAATAAGCGGCAGCATGATGGTCCGAAGTCTTTGTCTCAACCGCATCTTGAATGTGGTAATCGTTGCAGCTTCTGTTCCATATTCTGGAGTATTCGGCACCTGTTTCGGCAGAGAACTTTTTTCCGATAGGGAATTCATAATTTGCAACAGCGGAGAAAACCTTGCTTTCAAAATCGGAATCATGCTTGATTGTACTATTCTGATAAGCCATGTCCTCCAATCGGGTGGTATATTCCTCTTCATACCGGAATCTCTCCTTATCAATAATGCTGTAGGCGGCAGATATTTCAATCAGCCTGTCATTATTGAATTTGTTGCCATAGCGCAGCAACATGTCATGATTGTTGTTCTTGGAATTGCCTTCTGATGTAATCCGGCTTGTCTCTATACCGGTTACGGTAAAATCATTGTTGAGGTTTGTTTTTTCGTTGTTTCCTGAATACATGTACTGGAAATCAATGAAACTGTTTTCATCAATTTCGTATTTGGGGCTTATCCATACAGAATGGGTGTTGCCAGCATTTTTCTGGTAGGTATCATTGATGCGGTTACTCTCTTGCTCCCCGTGCATTGTAGTATTGTATAACAGTTCGGCCGATGTATGGTTATATTTGTGCCTATATTGGAAAAAGTTTACCCATCGTCCCAATTTGTTGTTCAAAGAGACTGTGGCAGAGTTGTTTGCATACTTACATACATTCAGTTCATCGGTAATATATCCGTTCAGGTAATCATGTTTTCTCTCCTTTGTGATGATGTTTATGATTCCCTTTACGCTTTTGTTGTATTTTGCAGACGGCCATTTGTCAACCACCACTTTATCTACATCTTCAGGCTGGATTGTAGAGAGTTCCCCCGGGCGTGGCTTGAATCCGTTTATCAGATATACAGGAGAGCCTTTACCCACAATCTCCACACTGTTTCCGTTGTACGACAATCCCGGTATTTCACCAAGCAGACTGTTCAAGTCGTATTGGCTCTGTGTAACTGCTTCGGGTATATCAAAATGCTCTTTTCCGCGCATCATCTTGAAAGAGATTGAAGGCGTTGCGGTAACAACAACACTGTCGATGATATTCAACGAGTGGTCAAGAACAATTTTCCCCAAATCATATTTGTCTTTTGGCAACAATGCAAACTTCTCTTTATAGCCGTATACGGAGAAGTATATCAAAGCGGAATCAACACCATTCAAGTCCGGCGATATGCCAAATATGCCGTTTTCAATATATTTGGAGCATATTTGCGAAGAGTCCTTTTTGTTGAGCACTATAATTGCCGCCAACTCATTTATGACATTCCCTGAAGTATCGCACAGCACACCTTTATAACTTTGGGCCGAAAGCGTTCCCGTTGCAATACTGATTATGGCGAGTAAGATTGCAAAATGCTTCATATGGTGTTACGATCTTTTAGTATTGATTTAACTTTCAGATAATTTTCATACACCAATTCCAATACGGAGTCGATGTTTTCCAACTTGTATGGGCAAACCGGGCGCAGTGGATTTATTTTCATTTGCTCATATCTGTTGTGAGGGCAGCCTCCGTCACACATCGGCAGCATAAAACAACTCAAACATTTGTCATTGTGGAATTTGTCGTAAGTAAAAGCATAGTCCGTTATAGGTTGGAAATTGGTAATGTTTTTTGGAGTTTTTATATTTCCTACCATTTTATCCGTACGGCCTATATCTGCCCAGCACTTGTATAGAGAACCATCCGGAGCAATAACATAATCGGAATACCTGTTTGCAAGACATATTCCATGATTGGCTTTTGGGTATATGGTTTCATATATGCCAAGTTCCCGTAATTCTTTTACATAATTGATTTTTTCTGTGGAGTCGAGGCATCTGTTATCACACAGACCATAATTTTCAACAAAGCTCAGATATGGCTTTATGTTTTTATAAAATTTCCAGCGTTCAGATAATTCCTTGTAAAGAAGAGGATACTCTTCTCTATTTGCCATATTTACATTTACTCTTATGGCAAACATTGTATTGGGCAATATCTTGAGAGCCGTATCTATATTTGATAATATTGTCTGATATGTCGGCAAACCTTCTTTATGTATTCTTGAACGGTTGTGAGCAGCCTCTCTGCCATCTATAGTTACTTGTATCTGTTTTAAATTTTTATTTGCAAAAAAGTTGCAAATATCTTCGGTTAGCAGATATCCGTTGGTGATAATCTCCTGTGTAAGAGAATTGTAAGTATCTGTAGTCTCTAATTTCTTGTTGATGTTTACAATAGAAGAAAAATTCAACAAAGGTTCCCCGCCGTACCATGCTATATGGATATTGGGGAATTGAAGGACATAGTCAACAATTGCCTGCTCAACATCGCTTTGCATAGTTTGCGGTACAATGCCATCTTCAAAACAATATGGGCATTTGAAATTGCATGCAGTAGTGGTTGCAACAGTCAATGACACCATGCTGTTGCTGTACGACAGCATATTCCTTATATACTTTTTTTTCAGGAGGAACTGATTGTCGAAATCGTCTTCTACAATGATATTGCACTTGTACAATATATTTTTCAGATCCTCTGTGCAGCAGGATAATATTGTGGAGATATTTTCGTTGCTAAAATCTGTTATTGAACAGAACTTGTGGTACAGTTCTTCTGAAATCTTGACAAATGAATTTGATGAAGAGTTGTAGATGAAGTAGCCGTATTTGCCGCTACATAAAATGTGATTAAATGCAGACCATTTCATAACCGCAAGACTTATATGTGTTCACTTATAAAACAGCAAAACTATATAAATCCCTCGTGGGAAAATGGTTGAGTTTTTATTAAAAACCGCTATCTTCCCGACAGATAGAGTATATTGTTCTTGTATTTGTAATCGATCATTGCGGAGAGTTTTATCAAATCTGCAATCTGAACGATTGATTCCGAGTTGAAATCGGCAGTGATTTTATATTTGAGAATTGAATTGTCGGTTACAATGATTCTTACTCCATGCCATCTTTCGAGCTCCTCCACAACCTGTTTCAGTGGGGTTTCATTGAAGATGATGCGCCCTTTGGTCCATGCTTTAGTTGCAGTGTTGGTAATCTTGTCCATCTGCTGCAGTTTTATGGTGCCATGATTGGAGATATAGCTTTTGGTATTTGGCAATACCTCTGTGTAGGATGGCTTGCCTTTGCTCTTTGCTCCGGTTATGAGTGTTATTTTTCCCTGGTACAGGGTTGTCTCTATTTTTGTGCTGTCAAAGGTCTTGAGGTTGAACTCAGTGCCGAGAACCATCACATCGAGGTTGTGGCCTGTTTTTATGATCATGGGCTTGAGGGAGTCTGAAACCACATTGAAATATCCCTCTCCGGAGAATGATATTTCGCGGGTATCTCCTATGAATTTGTCGGGATAGGAGATTGTTGAGCCCGAGTTGAGCAGAACTGTGGAGCCGTCGGGCAATGTGGTTTTTGCCTTTACTCCATTTTCTGTATAAATTGTATGCACATATTCAGAAGGAATGTCTGTAAGTGCAACCCTTACAAGGTCTTCTATCTGCAATTTGCCGGATTCCTCTTTTGGCCAAAGTGCAAATGCCGCAAAAATGACAGCTGCCGCAGCCGAGGCGTAGGCAAAAATAAGGTGTCTGGAAATCTTCTCTTTTTTGAGATGCTTTTTCTCTTCCATTTTTGTGTGGAATTCATACAGTTCTTCGGCCGAAGCTGTGGATTGGGGCATGCTCTCCCTTACCAGCAGGTTCTTGAGTTCTGCATAATATTTCCTGTTTTTATCAGATTCCGACAGCCACAGGTTTACCTTCTGTTCTTCTGCATTGTCGGTTTCACCCATAATATGTTTCAGTAGAAGCTCTTTTGTCATAAATTTGATAGTCCGCTAATTATTAAAACAATCATCTTTATATAATCCCTAAGGTATTTTCGCAGTATTGAGGTTGCAATGGTTATTCTGCGTTCAATTGTCTTTATTGAAACATTCTCCATTTCAGCAACTTTCTTGTATTTGAGCTGTTCTACTCTAATCTTCAGATATGTTTCACGCACCATGGCGGGCATTGCATCCAGCGCCTTGGCATATATCCGGTCTATCTCTTTGGAATAGAGTTTTGAAACAGTAAGTTCGTTAAGGGCAAAAGAGTTTATATCATCTTTGGAGCTGCTCTCTTTTCTCTGTCTGTATTTGAGTTTCACATTGCTTTTGGCAATAGTGTTCAGGCATTTGTTTTTGGCAATTATCAGAAGATAGGGCAGAATGTTTTCATCAAGGTTCACATACTCTTTGCGTTTCCATAATGTTTCAAAAATGTCTTGTGTCAAATCTTCACAAATCTCCATATCCTGAATGTAGGAGAAACAGAAATGGCGCACCTTGTGCATATTTTCACAATACACACGGTTGAATTTCTCCTGTATGGTGGTTCCGTTCATATCAAAAAAACATTTCGCACAACTCTTCTTTTGAAACTCCGCTGAAATATTCAGAAACATTTACCTCCGACAGTTTGGCAAGTAGAGCATCTTCTGTATGTTCTGTGCCGATGATTGCGGCTGTGAACTCCTCTGTAGGTTTTGTAAAAAAGTAATCACCAAAAATCTCCAGTCCGTCAATTGATCCTTTTTTTACGGTAAAGTGGAATTCAAGAAGGCCTCCCGGAAATTTCTTTATATTGTGGCTGCTGTAGGCAGGGGAGTGGCCAAAATTCCAGCTGTCGAGCATATATTTTGTCTCTTTAAGCATCCCGATAGCCTTAAGATCCTCCTCAGTATATTTATATGGTATAATTGCAGAGTCTGCTGAATTTGGCTCCGCAAGGGTGTGTCTGGCACAGATGTACTCTCCAAGATACTGCTGGAACTCCTCAACTGACATGGCTTGAGGAAGGTGTGACGAGATGTTTGTGACACGGCTGACATTCGACTGCACTGCCTTGCCTATAAACTTTTCGGGACGGCTCTTGAGTGCTGCTCCCAGATTGTTCATACTTGCACTAAATAGCATACAACCGTGTTGGAGCACCCTTTTGTTGCTTATGCACATTGCATTGCCAGAAAACTTGCGTCCATCAATGAGCAGATCATTCCGCCCCTCCAGATATGCCTTCACTCCAAGTTTATTGAGAGCCTCCAAAATTGGTGCTGTAAACCGACGGAACATGGCATTGGCCTCTTCCGATTTTGTGTGCGGTTCTATGAATGTGAAGTTGAGATTGCCCAGATCATGGAAAACAGCTCCTCCTCCGGTGAGACGTCTGACAACTTTTATATCGTTGGATTTTACATAATCCATATCAATCTCAGCTACAGCGTTCTGGTACTGTCCTATTATTATGGAGCTGCTGTTGCGCCAGAGCCTGAAGATGGGCTGTGTGAAATTTTTAAGGAGATACTCTTCTGCTGCGAGATTCCAGTAGGGGTCTGTATTGTTGTCGGTTATATATAGCATAACCTCTGTTTTTTACAGATTTGTACAAATAATTTATATACAAGCCATCCCACAAGCATACCGAACAGGGCACCGCATACCACATCTGCAGGGAAGTGTTTTCCCACATATATGCGGCTGTAGCCCACTGCTGCGGCCCAGATGAAGATACAGATGGTATACCACCTTTTCCTTATCATCAGCGATGTTATGGCAGCAAGTCCAAAAAGATTGGCGGCATGGCTCGATACAAATCCATATTTTCCACCCTTGCCCTCAAGAGTCCTTACTATATCGCCTATTTCGGGATCCCATCCCGGTCTGAATCTCTGGATGGTCTCTTTGAAAAGGGCCACGGAGAGCGAGTCGCAGAGCGCAAATGTAAGCAGAACCGCACCTGTGGCTATGCAGATTGTCTTGATGCCCTCTTTACCGAATCCTTTCCACTTGTATACGATGAGCAGGAGGATTCCTATATATAATGGTATGCCGGTAAACTTATTGGTGATGAATGGCATTACAATGTCAAAGAACCCGTTGTGACACCCATTAAGTGTCAGCATCAGGTTCTTGTCAAATTCTATAATCTGGTCGAGCATATTGCTGGATATTATTCCTGTTCATTTAGAATCTTCCAAATCATATCCTTCAGCTCCTTTATGCCTTCATTGGCAACAGAAGAGATGAATATATGAGGAATTTTGCGTGGCAGGTGTGGCCTTATCTCCTTCTTGAGCTCATCATCAAGCATATCCGATTTTGATATGGCCAGAATGCGTTGTTTGTTCAGCAGTTCCGGATTGAACTTCTTGAGCTCCTTCAAAAGTATCTTGTACTCCGCCTTTATATCCTTGCTGTCTGCAGGCACGAGGAAGAGCAATATCGAGTTGCGCTCGATATGTCTGAGAAAGCGGTGTCCCAAGCCTTTACCCTCTGCGGCTCCCTCAATAATTCCAGGAATGTCTGCCATTACAAATGATTTGTCATCGTAATAGTTCACTATTCCGATGCTTGGCTCGAGGGTTGTAAAGGCGTAATCTGCAATTTTGGGTTTGGCAGCAGAAACTGTTGAGAGGAGTGTTGATTTTCCTGCATTCGGGAAACCTACAAGTCCCACATCTGCAAGAATCTTCAATTCAAGGATGAACCATCCTTCAACATGTTCTTCTCCGGGTTGTGCAAATCTTGGAGTCTGGTTGGTTGCACTCTTGAAATTTGCATTTCCAAGACCTCCACGGCCGCCCTTCACAATGATTCTCTCTTCGCCCGGTTCTGTTATCTCAAAGAGTACCTCGCCGGTCTCTGCATCTTTAGCCACTGTCCCGAGAGGTACCTCAAGGTAGATGTCCTTGCCATTTGCACCTTTGCATAATGCACCGCTGCCGCTCTCTCCCGGTTCGGCTTTGATATGCTTGCGGTACTTCAAGTGAATGAGGGTCCAATATTGCGGATTACCTCTCAAGATGATGTGGCCTCCACGTCCGCCGTCACCTCCGTCGGGACCTCCCTTTGGAATATATTTTTCACGGCGCATATGTGTTGAACCGTTTCCTCCATCACCTGATGCAAGGAACAACTTCACATAATCCACAAAATTAGAATTTCCCATCTCTAAATAAGTTCTAAGAGAGTATTATTGATTGATCAGATCTGATATCTTGCCGAAAATTTTCTGAATTTCTCCGTTGCCGTCAATCTCAAAATACTTGCCTCTGTTTTTATAATATTCAATAAGCGGTTCGGTTTTTTTATGGTAGGTATTTATCCTGTTCTGGATAATCTCCGCGCTTGTATCATCCATACGTCCCTCAATGCTGGCCCTGTGGCGGATACGGTCAAATACAAGTTTGTCTTCAATTATTATTGATATGACCTTTGTAACCTCATGCCCCCTCTTCTCCAACATCTTCTCCAATACCTCTGCTTGTGCAATGGTACGAGGAAAGCCGTCGAAAATGAAGCCCGTAACCTGAGGATTGTTTTCAATCTCATTCTCTATCATCTGTTCAACGATAGAATCATCTACAAAGTTCCCTTTGTCTATCAGAGATTTTGCCAAATGACCCAATTCGGTACCTTTTGCAATCTCTGCTCTCAATAAATCTCCAGTGGAGACATGATGCAGGTTGAACTTGTCAACCATCAAATTCGCCTGAGTTCCTTTTCCGGCCCCAGGAGGGCCGAACAAAATATAATACTTCATCTCAATACATTATTAATATTGCGTAGAAGCTGAAGATTCGCTATTGTTCGTCAATCACATACACATCCTTGTACTGACGTCCGAGCTGGTCATAGTCCAATCCGAATCCGAGGATGAAATCATTAGGGATGGAATTGGCAACGTAATCTACAGGAATATTTTTTGAATATGAGCCTGGTTTGTACATGAGCGTGCATATCTTCACATCTGCCGCACCGGCATCTTTCAGAATCTTGTACAGCTCTTCAATAGTTCCTCCTGTATCCACAATGTCCTCAACAACTACAACTGTTTTTCCCTCTACGCTCTTTGTCAATCCCATAATCTGTTTTACATTTCCGCTTGATGAGGTGCCTTCGTATGATGCCAATTTTATGAATACGATGTCACACTGGAACTCAATTTTCTGCATCAGCGACGCTGTAAACATGAATGATCCGTTAAGTACACTCAAAAAAATAGGTGTGTCAACATCTTTTAAATCGTTATTCAACTTATCTGCAACATTTTGGATAGATTCCTCAATCTGCTGATTTGACATATACAACTTGAAGTATTTGTCGTGTACTTTAATGCGTTTCATATATTATGTATTGAAGTAATAACCTAGTAGGGCTAATTTAGTTTTGTTGCCGCAAAAATATGTATTAATTTTGTTTTTATCCAATATAAACCGATAAATAATTAAATTAAACCGATAATGACACCGTTAGTAAGTATTATTATGGGCAGCACTTCTGATATGAAGGTTATGGAACAGGCTGCCGAGTTCTTGAATCAGATGCAGATTCCGTTTGAAATTAATGCACTGTCGGCCCACAGAGTTCCCGATCTTGTTGCTGATTTTGCAAAAAATGCCCATAAAAGGGGTATTAAAGTTATTATTGCCGGAGCTGGCGGAGCAGCCCATCTTCCAGGTGTAATAGCCGCTTCCACACCACTTCCTGTGATTGGTGTTCCGATCAAATCGAGCAACTCTATGGATGGATGGGACTCTGTACTCTCAATTCTCCAGATGCCGAGTGGTATACCTGTTGCTACAGTGGCTCTTGACGGTGCAAAAAATGCTGCAATCCTTGCTGTACAGATGCTTGCAGTTGCAGATGAGGCTCTTTTTGCAAAATTTGAGGAGTTCAAGGCCGACCTTGCATCAAAGATTGCGAAGGCGAACAAAGATCTGGCAGCAATAAAATATGATTACAAGACAAATTGATTCTCTGAAAAAATATAGAAAGATATATTGGGCGTACATTTTATGAAGATGTACGCCTCTTTTTATTTTTACCTCTATACTTGCCGTCGATTTCAAAATTAGTTAGTGCTGCTTGCGGCTGTAATATTTAAAGATCCAGGGCAATGTTGGTGTTGGGAAGAGTTGTGAAGGTGTTATTGTCCGGTGCTTTTTTGATATTGCAGCCGCTTTTTCTCTTTTCACAGGAGAGGAGGGAGGCTGTTGAGCCGATTATAAGGGCTATCGGTGAATTCTATATGGAGAATATGGAGAGTCCTGAAAATCTCTCCATGGAGATGGTTCTGGAGCATCTGGAATATCTTGCAGAGCATCCTGTTGATATAAACAGTGCAGCTCGTGGTGTGCTTGAAGATATGATGCTGCTCTCTGATTTTCAGATAGAAAGCATTTTGGAGTATAGGTCGAAGAGCGGTGCCCTGCTTGGTGGAGCGGAGCTGTCGCTTCTGTATGGTTTTGATGAGAAGAGCGTTGAGATGCTTTTGCCTTTTATAACATTTGGAAAGGGGAAGCAGCCGGGCCGGAGAGTTTCCGGTTTCCATTCTGAACTATATATGAAAAGCTACAGAAGATTGGAGAGGGATACCGTCTCGTGCGGTTCTCCATATTACCTTCAGTTGAAATATAAATTTGATTATGGCAGGTATATAGAGGGCGGAATTGTGCTGGAAAATGATGCGGGGGAGTATCTTTTTACTCCTGGAGCTCCAATTATGGACCATTTTTCATTCCATGTTGCGGTTAAGGATTATGGCAGACTCAAAACTCTTGTGGTAGGGGATTTTTCTGCCAGATTCGGGCAGGGACTTGTATTGTGGAACTCATTTTCATTGTATGGAGGAGGTAATCCGATGAGCCTTTTCAGGCGTGGTAGCAGGATTGTGCCATATATGTCATCGGAGGAGAATAATTTCTACAGGGGTATTGCAGCTGCATTCTCCTTCGGAAGAGTGGAGCTGTCGGGATTCTGCTCATATAACAGATTGGATGCAAAGGTGGTATCGGACAAATACACTTCACTCCCTTCCGGTGGGCTGCACAATACTCCAAGCTCGATAGCATCACGCAAAAAGATGCATGAAGGGGTTGCCGGATTGAATCTCTCCTATCTCTTTAACAGGTTCAAACTTGAATTCTCCTGGGCAACTTATGCATATGATAAGAATAATGGCAGAAAGTTACGTGATGACAACCGTTACCGGATGTATGATGGTCTGTGGGGCAACTGCTCAATGAGCCTCTATGCGGTATTTGGCAGAGCGAAAATATTTGGGGAGGCTGCAGTTGATTATGGAGGGAGTTGTGCGCTGTTGTTTGGAACTCTTTTCCCATTATCTGACCGATGGGATATGGGAATACTTGGCAGGTGTTATCAAAAGAGCTATACTGCGGCCCATGCCTCTGCATATAGTACTCTCTCATATGTGGCAAACCAGAGGGGCGCAACATTGTACAGCACTATTCATCTTCCCAATAGAGGCAAGCTGGATATGGATATAGAGATGGTATACTATCCATGGAAGCGGTATAATATAAATGTGGCCTCATCTATGGTAAAGGGTGGAATTTCCTATTCTGCCGGAGGCGAAAATTTTGACTTTTCCATGAAAATATCTGAGAAATATACCTCCCATGACTGCCGGCACAGGCTCTCTTCTAAATTGGCATCCCAGTGGAGAGTTTTCAGCGGAATTTCCCTGAAGGGTCAACTCGGTGCTGTGGCGAGCTGCAGTTCTATAGGCGGCCCGGTAGAGATAGGATGGATGGCTGCAGCAAACTTGAAATGGTGCATATCCGGTAACAGCTTTATAATACAGTGCGGTGGATGCTACTTCAATTGTCCGCAATGGAGTGTGAGGATGTATAATTATGAGGCAGATCTGCCCTATACATACAACAGCCGCCTCCTGTATGGGGAAGGCGGCTGCTTTTATCTTCTGACAAAAACGGAGATATCAAAGAGTATGACACTCTATGTCAAAGGAGATACTATCCGATACATTACATCCGGCAAGGAGCCTGTGAGCAGGGTTAAGCTTGCCGTAAAATATGAATTCTAGTTTCTCCTGATTTTCAGCTTTTTGCCCGGATATATCTTTGTTGTTTTGCTTAATCCATTAAGTTTCAGCAGGGTATTCAGACTTACTCCACATTTGTATGCAATTCCCGACAGTGTGTCGCCCTTCTTTACAGTATAATATGTGTATCCGCCGCTTGTTGTGGTCTGTACCTTGCCGCTAGATGAAGAGGCTGAAGGACCATGACCATTGCGGTATATTACAAGACGCTGTCCCGGTCTGATTATACTTCTTTTTGTGAGGCCGTTCCATCTTAGTAGGCTTGAGAGGCCAACTCTGTATTTCATGGCAATGCCGCCGAGAGTCTCTCCTGAGCGCACTTTGTGGTAAGTTTTGGTGCTTTGGCTGGCTACTTTGTCCTCTTTGAGTTTATTGTAGACAATAGGATTGAAGTATACGCTGTCTTTATAGGCATATATGCTGTCCTGTTTCTCAACAAAGGCACCTGTGTAGTTGTATGGGAGCTGAAGTATATATTCACGCTCATTGCCGGGGATAATGTCTTGGGTGTATTGGGGATTCAATGCCCTCAGTGCATCAACGGAGATTCCGATATTGGCAGAAATCTGCTCAAAATGGAGATTCTTCTTTATTGAAAATGTATCTACATGGGCCGGAAGTGTTATCTGGTCGGGTTGCAGATGAGGATAATCCTTATAATAGCTCAGCAGGTAGAGTGCTCCTACAAATGCCGGAACATAGCCTCTGGTCTCTCTTGGCAGGTATGGGTATATTGCCCAGAAATCTTTGGAGCCTGCCCGACGAATCGCTTTGTTTACATTTCCTGAGCCACAGTTGTATGAAGAGATGGCCAAAGCCCAGTCTCCGAATATTGTGTAGGCATCTCTAAGATATTTGGCGGCAGCATGTGCAGATTTTATAGGGTCCAGACGCTCATCTACAAATGAATTTATGTGCAGATTGTATTGTAGGGCTGTCCTGTACATGAATTGCCACATACCTTTGGCCCGGGCCCTTGACACAGCCACAGGGTTCAGTCCTGATTCGATGATTGCCATTGCCTTAAGTTCTGTAGGCAGTCCGTAATAGTCGAAAATCTCCTCAAAAATAGGCAGATAGTATTTGCTGAGGCCCAATACTTTGTTTGAGAATGTAGGCATCTTTTCGGTATATGCAATTATCTGGTTCCTTACCACATGGTTATATGGTATTGGAATGAAGGAGTTCATTTTCTTGATCTTTGCAACGTATATGGAGTCCGGTATGTTTGAGAAGAGTTCAACACTGTCAGACTCTATTATATACCGGTCCATTGGAATGTTGCGCTCATTATAGAGTATCTCCAGCAGACTGTCGGGATTACATCCTGGCTGTGCATCCTCAAAAATATGGCTGTTTGTGAAGTTATACTCTTCTGCAGGTCCTGCCTCTTCAAATAGGGTGGTATCCGACAATTCAATTGCCCCTCCCTCGATAATGCCTCTTAAAGAATCAAGTTCTTTTGTGAGTTTCTCAATCTCTGTCTTCAGCTCTTTTTTACTCTTCCCCTTTTTTAGCAATTGTGCATTTGCCGTAAAAGGAAGTGCAATGGTCAATAATAATATAATAAGTCTCGTAATCTTGATTTTATGGGACATGGGTATAAAGGTTTTAGAATTTGAGGTTCATTTTGAGGCCTACTGCCTGACCTTGATAATAGTTGTTTATCGGACTGTTTGCAGTTGTCTCAATAAGACCTGGCGCGAGGTCGACAGTTATGTCATCAGAAATGTCAAAGTTGTTGAAGTGTGCAAAAACATTTGCATCAATGATGTTTAGAGCATAGACAAGCACTGTGGCAATTATTGAGTAGTCACGGAATCTTCTGAATTTGTCGCGGTACCAGATCATGTTTTCGGGCGAGAGCTGTCCGTTGTAGCTGCTTCCCTCTGCAGAGGCATCGATATACATCTGCTTGTATCTTTTGAACTGCTTCTGGTTGAAGGCCCAGCAATAGCCTGAAACGGCGAGTCCGCCATAGAATATCGGAATTTTCCAGTAGTCTCCATTGTATGCCTGGCCGAGTCCCGGCAGTATAGCTGAATAGAGGGAGGCTCTTGCAGGAAGAGGGTTCACTTCGCTTTTGAAGGAGATAATACCGTCGAGGATTGAACAATAGTAGCTTAGGGCGGCACCTGCAATCATTGCATTCCTCCAGTTTTTGGCACTCTCTTTACCGGTGCTTTTATAGCTGGCATTGAATGCGACAGCTCCACCAACGAATCCGCCGATCGTACCATATACTATAGGCAGTTTCCATGTCTGCCGGTTGTATATCTGGGCCGAGCCCGGCAGAATTACAGAACCGGCGAACATGTGCTGGATCTGCATAGTATCCTTATGTGCCAGAGAGCGGAAATACATAGGAATTGTGAAAGAGGGTTTGGTGACCGGAACCTCTTCCTGATTCTGGAACTCCTGACTGGAGTCGGAATGTGCATTCGCACTGCCGGGTACACCAGCCGCTGTGAATGAACCTGATGAGAGATTCCTCTTTTGGGCACAGGCATCCGTTGCTGATATTGTCAATGCCAGCAATGATACAATGATAAAAGATATGAGGTTCCGATACTGCACAACTCTATTTTTTACAAGTCTGTCTTTTCCAGTGCCGACAAAAAGTCATCCATCTCCTTATCTGAAGCAAACCTGATGACAAGCTCTCCACTGCCTTTGTCGGAGCGTTTTACCGATATATTGTTGTTGAAATATTTGCCCAAAGTCTCAATTACCTTGAAATAGTTCTCCGGAAGCTCGATAACATCCTTCTCCTTCTTTGCCTTCTTCTCCTTGTTCAGGTTCTGGACCTTGGCTTCAACTTGCCTTACGGAGAGATCCTGCTCAATTATCTGGTTTGCCAACTTCAGCTGCATCTTTGGATTTTCAACTCCAAGAAGCGATTTGGCATGACCCATTGTTATCTTTTTTGCCCTTATGGCAAATTGTATCTCGGCAGGGAGCTTGAGCAGTCTCAAATAGTTTGTGACTGTAGCTCTCTTTTTGCCCACTCTCTCCGCCATCGCCTCCTGAGTGAGGTTGCACTCCTCAATCAGACGCTGGAAACTCACCGCAACTTCAATGGCATCAAGATCCTCCCTCTGGATATTCTCCACAATGGCCATCTCCAGCATACCGTTATCATCGGTCTGTTTTATATATGCAGGAATGGTTTTCAATCCGGCAAGTCTGCTGGCCCTGAAACGGCGCTCTCCACTTATTATCTGGTACATGCCGTCTCCGGTTGACCGTACTGTTATCGGCTGTATAAGGCCCAACAGCTTTATTGATTGCGACAACTCTTCTATGGCTTCGAGGTTGAACTCACTCCTCGGTTGGAATGGGTTGGGTACGATTTTGTCGATCTCAATTTCTGCAATGGAAACAAGGGGCGATGCATTTTGCTGCTCACCTCTCTGTTTTTTATTTTGCTGGATATAGTTCGTATCCGAAATGAGGGCATCCAGACCTCTGCCCAAACCTGTCTGTATTTTTGCCATTTATCTAGTTTTGTTGTCGTTCCTCAATATCTTTTGTAATGATCTCCTTGGCAAGTGCCAGATAATTGTTTGAACCGCTCGACAGAGCATCGTACAAAATTACCGGCTTTCCATGGCTCGGAGCCTCGCTCAGCCTTACATTACGGGCAATTACGCTCTTGAACACCATATTGCCAAAATGATGCCGTACATCTTCCACTACCTGATTTGCCGATTTGAGACGGGCATCAAACATTGTCAGAAGGAAGCCTTCGATCTCGAGCGAAGGATTCAGCCTGGTCTGGACAATCTTTGTGGTATTGAGCAGCTTGCCCAAACCCTCCAATGCGAAAAACTCGCATTGTACCGGAATGATGAGCGAATCGGCTGCTGTAAGAGAATTGATTGTTATCAGTCCCAATGATGGTGAACAGTCAATTATTATATAATCGAAGTTCATACTTACCGCGTTGATGGCCTTTCTCATCACCATCTCCCTCTCGGAGATCTTCAGCATCTCTATCTCTGCTCCGACAAGGTTTATATGTGACGGCGCAAGCTTGAGGTTCTCTATCTCTGAATCAAGCATTATCTCATCCAGTGAATGTTTTCCTATCAGAACCTCATATAGTGTCTTTTCATCTTTTGAATCGGGGTTGAAATTCAATCCGGAAGTACTGTTTGCCTGCGGATCTGCATCTATCAGCAGAACCCTCTTTTCCAATACCGCTAACGAGGCCGCAAGGTTTATGGCCGTAGTGGTCTTTCCAACTCCACCTTTCTGATTGGCAATTGCAATAACTTTTCCCATAATACAGTTTGTTCAATACTTAGCTTGCAAAAATAAGAAATCTTTTTTTAGCAAACAGAATTTATTACATTTGCTGTAAATAAATTTTTATGAAAAACGATTCGTGGATAGTCATAGTAAATCCCAAGGCAGGTAGCGGACGTGGACTTAAAGATTGGCCCATTATATCCAATCAGATGTATAACAGTAATTTAAAATTTACCTGTCTCTTTACGGAGCATAAATATCATGCAATAGAGCTTACCGTAAAGGCTATTAATGACGGCTTCCGGAACATTGTGGCCATAGGTGGTGACGGTACAATCCATGAAGTTGTAAATGGAATATTCATCCAGAAGGCTGTCCCTACAACTGAGATCTGCCTTGCTGTGATCCCTGCGGGAACAGGCAATGACTGGATAAGGATGTTCGGTATATCAAAGACATATTCGGAGGCGGTGCAGTCGCTTGTAGAGAAGAGAACTGTGCTGCAGGATGTGGGAAAAGTCTCTTATTATGAGACATCTGTGCAACATACAAGATATATGGCAAATGTCGCAGGATTGGGATATGATGCCGTTGTCAATCTGGAATACAACAATCTTAAGGATGACGGAAAATATGGCAAATCGCTCTATTTGAGGAGCACATTCCATACTTTTCTGAAATTCACCCCTAAAAAATTCAGAATAAAGACCGACGGAAAACTCTTTTATGAAGGTATGGTCTTCTCAGGAGCTGTAGGTATCGGAAAATATAATGGAGGCGGAATGCAGCAGACTCCCGAAGCTATATTTGATGACGGGCTCATGGACCTGACCATAATAAAGAAGATGTCCAAGTTGAGGATTGCCCGCAACTTCAAACTGCTCTATTCAGGCAATATCTACAATATTCCTACAGTTATCCATACCCAGGCCTCTAAAATAGAGATAGAAACATGGCCTGAGACACGCATAGAGATTGATGGTGAGGCTGTCGGAACATCACCATTTGTCTTTGAAATGGTGCCACAGTGCATAAGGGTTGTTGTGGGATCACGCTATAAAATCAAGTAAATATCCCTTGAAATCAAATAAAATATCCTGCAGCTACAGGTTTAATTCCATCTGCTGCAGGATATTTTGTATCATTTGTTGCGTAAACTTATTTCTTTACAACTCTCTTCACTCTGCGTGCAACTGAAGTGAAGACTTCGTAAGGAATTGTGTCGAGAACTTTTGCAATCTCTTTTGCGTGAGGCTTTTCTCCAAATATGGTAACGGTGTCACCAACTTTGGCGTCAACGCCTGTGATGTCAATCATACACATGTCCATGCAGATGTTTCCAATAGTTGGAACAAGCTGTCCGTTAACACAGAAATGGGCATTGCCGCGTCCCAGATGACGGTTTATGCCATCTGCATATCCAAGAGGAAGTGTGGCAGTTACGGTTACTTTATCTTTATGAAGTTTGCCATGGCGTCCATATCCTACTGTTCCGTCGGTAGGCTGCAACTCTTTTACTTGCAGGATTTTGCAGGTGAGTGAAGCGGCCGGTTTCAACTGGCTCTGGTCAACAGCACTTATTCCGTAGATTCCGATTCCCAGACGGGCCATGTCAAACTGGTATTGTGTAAACCTTTCAATACCTGCAGAGTTGAGGATGTGGTGTATAGGTTTGTAATCGAGAACTGCATCTATTTGTGGAGCCATTTTCTGGTACAATGCAATCTGTCCTAATGTGAATTCATCATGTTGAGGCTCGTCGGATGCGGCAAGGTGGGAGTAGATGGATTGCACTTTAATCCTCTTGTTCGCTTTGAGGAAATCCAGAAGCTCAGGAAGTTCGTTCTCCATGAAACCGAGTCTGTGCATTCCTGTATCGAGTTTTATATGTACAGGATACTCCTCAATACCCATCTCCTCAAGTATTGAGTTGAATATTCTCAACGAATATAAGTTCGGCATTCCAGGTTCCAGGTTATATTTGATGATATCCCTGTAATGGTCGGTTCCAGATGTAAGTATTATGATAGGGTTCTTTATTCCACCTTCACGCAATTCTATTCCTTCAATAGGATGGGCAACACCAAAATAGTCGGCACCTGCCTCTTCCATCACTTTTGCAAATTCAACCGCTCCGTGGCCATAAGAATTGGCTTTGATAAGTATGAGCAATTTTGTTGAAGGATTCAATTTGGATCTGAAATAATTGTAGTTGTGTATGCAGTTAGGATAGCTGATCTCCAGTTCTGCAAATGTGTTTTGAACTAAATCCATGATAGGTTGTATAAATATGTGTTAATTTTTCATCGCAATCGCAGAGTACAAAGATAGGAATTTGCATAATTGGTTATTCTTTAAAATACAAAAAAATGAAGTACAGAACTTTTTTGGCAGCCGCAATCATAATGATTATTGCCGCTGTCTCTTGTGGAACCGACAAAACAGATACCCATAAGCAGCTTATAGGGCTTTGGAGCGGTATTGATACTATTCAGATTACAACAATTGATACTTCCGGGGCAATAAATGTGGAGACTATTGCGGTGCCGGTGGCCATTGAGTATTTTGCCGACACAACCATGAAGGGTAAGGTAAAGTATAACGATACCACCGCAGCTGACATTGAGGCAGTTGTATTTGTAGGAGATCCTTATATCTCTTATTCCGGAGTTATGGAGGTGAATGATGCCAAACAGCAGATTCAGGGCGAACTTTTCTATCAGGAGGATCCAGAGACACTTTCAATGGAATTTTTCTCAAAAAATCCTGTAACCGGTGCAGAGCATAAAGGAACCGGTACATTGGTAAAGCAGACAAAGGGAAAATAGCTCACTGTTGGAGCGGTACCTTGAAAAACTGTGAACTTTGTCTGATATGTGTGGAACAGGGGCGGAAGAGCAATCCGTCCCTGTTTCATTATTGGTTTCCTGATAAAAAGCCCATCTTGACCAACAGCTGCCTGTCGGGCCTCTTGAGTGGAAGCTTTTCTATAAATATACTGCCGTCGTGGTCTGTAAGGTAGCTGGGCTCCTTATTTATGAAATTTGGCGAGCAGAGCGACAGCTCCTCTTTCAGATATGGACTTCTTATTGAGGCAAGGTCTCCCATTGTATGGAACAGCACCTCATTTGATGAAATTACATATTCTGAATTGTGGATGATTGAGTTGTATTTCAGGGCCTCGCTTTGACGGTATTTGTCTGAATTCCAGAATATGAAAGGCACATATAGCTGGTATGCCGTAGGTATGGGTGAGGCATGCAGGAATCTCTTTCTCCTGTCGTCTATGAGATCTTCTCCGTGGTCTGATGTATATATTATGGCACTTTTACACCTCTGCTGGCCAATCAATTCCACTGTCTTTTTCAAAAGATTGTCGGTGTAGAGTATGGAGTTGTCATATGAATTTATAAGCTCCTGTTTGTAGGCCGGTGAGATTGTTTCTGCCTTGTGTGGCTTGAATTGGGCAAACTCTTCGGGATATCTCTCCTGGTAATTGAAATGCGAACCGTAGAGGTGCATCACTATAAACATGTTGCTTGTGGTATCCTGCTGCAAGATGTTTGTGAGTGAATCAACCATCGGGTAATCATAGCTGTGCTGGCCATTTTCTCTTAAGGAGATACTTATGTCCGCTTCATTGAAGTATCTCTCCATGAATGTCTGGTTGTAGCTGTGGTTGGTGAGGAAGACGCTTTTGAATCCGCACTCCTTGAAAAGAGTTATGATGCTTTTGCATCTGTACAGCAACTCATAATTCTCAGCATCGGCCGGCGTGAGCAGCATCGGCACACTTTTGTGGGTTGTGTTGGATTGTGTGAGAGCATGGAATTTCACCAGTCTCTCGTCTCTACTGGCAAATGGGGTGGTCTCTCTTTCATATCCGTACAGTCCCCAACTCATGGCTCTGGCGGTTTCACCTATTACCATTACATATATCTCCCTCTCATCTCCGCACTCTCCGGACTCCCTGTACGCATCATATCTGAATTGGCAGATATCATCTCCGCAGTTTGTCATCTTGTTCCATTTCTTTATTGCAAAGTCGAGATTGTAGATGACATTGGCAGGGTAGAGGTCATATTTTGCCTTGAATCCGCTTCCGTTATATTGGGTTATTGCAAAGCATATCAGACCGACAGAGAGAATTGCACCACTAATCTTGAGCATCCTGTTTCTGAAAAGATGTTCCAATTTTGTCTTTTTTTGCAGTGAGCGGAGGGAAACTATTATTGCAGGAATATAGATTGCCAGTATGAAAATAATTACAGAGGCCATATTCGACAGAAGTTCTCCTGCCTCTGTAGGGTTGGTTGTCACCACATTGAGAAACATGTCCACAGCAATGAAAGAGCCTCCGTAGAGTTTTATCAGAACCAGCTGGAATGCATCAAGTACACTTTTTGGGAGCAGCAGAAGAAATGTCAGCCCGGGCTTTCTTATAAGGGCAAGCAAAAGCATCTGTACTCCAAGCGGAATGAGTATGAAAGCCAGTTTCGCCACAATATCCATCGGTTCTGTAAAGAGCAAAACCGTGTTGGTAATCATAAGTATTGCGGTAAATATAAAGTACAGCAATCTACCCTCTTTGGATACTCTGTTTACAAGTGAATATATGTTTCTCAGAAAAGTCATTATCAGAAAGCCTCATTAATACTGAATAGGAAACTGCTCTGGCCGTTTTTGCCGAATCCGTAATCCAGCCTTACATTCATGCGGTTTTTGAACTCCCAGCGATAGCCTATACCATAGTTGGGAAGAATATGCTTCCAGCTGAACGGCACCTGTTTTCCCCAGATGGTTCCACATCCTGCCCAGACGGCTATACCGTGACGGTTATATATTTTCTGTCTGTATTCAGTCTGGAACGAAAGGGAGTTGTCATCGCGGTATCTGCCCTCATAGTAGCCTCTCATTCTGTATGAACCTCCCAATTTTGACTTCATAGTCCAAGGAACATCTCCATATTGAAGCTCTCCATAAAGGTCAAATGCAAATACAGCCCCTTTCCAGGCTCTCTGGTAGTAGTCCAAAGTGAAGTAGGTGCCCCAAAATGGTTTGCCTGAGAAGTTGGTGTAACCCTTCTGGATGAGTTTTACAAAGATTCCTTTATATGCATTGGGAATAAAGTCCCTCGAATCGTACGATACAAGTGTTCCCAGACTGGAATATCTGGTTATCTTTTCATTGTCGCCCAACAGCTCCAGCCCCTTCTCTTTAAACTTCTTTCCCTGGGAAAATTCGTAGCTGGCAGTAGGGCCCACATATAATTTGTTTGTGATTTTGAACATGAAATCGGCCTTCACCTGGGCCTGCAGACGCAGGTAGTCTGTGGAGTTGTTGTCATTATTTCCGTGATTGAACCCGACACCCCAGAATGCGCTTGGGAAGGAGAAAAAGTAGAGAGTATAGTCGATTCTCCATTTTTCTCTTGTAAATATGTTGTTGCCCCTCACACCGAGCATATAGAAGCCGGTGGTTGTAACATCTGAAAAGAGTGAGATATTCGATTTTGGAGTAAGCGGGTCTTTGCGGTTTGTGCTATATACACCAGCGGCAACAATTCCAAGTCCCAGTTTTGTATCGGAAGCGTAGTGCGGGCCACCGATTACACTTATGTCGAACTTTTTGTTGCTCTCTTTATTTGCATCGGCAAAGTAGTGGTATACTTTCTGGAATACATTCCTCTTTTTTGTTGTCTCTTTGGCGGTTATGACCTCCAAAGTGTCGGGCTGGGCGCATAGGGAAACAGTACCGCCGTTCTTGTCGGTGGCATTTGCGGGAATGGCTGCAATGATAATGAGGGCTGCAATGGCCGATAATATGTATCCGGTCCTTGGCATCAATAAACGAATTTTACATTGTCTATCCACAATCTGTTGGTAATATCTCCAACATATGCTTCTCCATGGCTGGCAGAGAGTCTCACAATTAAATGTGTGGGGGTTTCGCCTTCCTCTCCCCATCCAATCTCTCTTATAGGAACAGATTTACCCTTCGAATTGATCATATAGTTCGACAATTCTTCAGGAATAAGTCTCATATACTCTTTGTAGAAGGGCTCTCCTGTAATGTCACCATAGTGGATATCAACAGTAAACCCGTTCTTCCACTCCAGCTGGTTCTCTGTAAATCTACAGTAGGCGGTACCTATCCTTTTTGAATAGACATTGCCATCTTCATCTTCCCACCTCTTCTGTAGCATCACAGCACACTCTGAATAGTCATTGTCTCCAAGCTCTTTTGGAGCACCGAGGCCTCCAGCTTTCATCCTGTTGTTGCCCACAATTGTCTTATAATCGAACATAATGGCCTTGGGCATATCTGTGAACGGTATTCCGCAATTGAGTTTTCCTTGAGGGTTCTTGGTATCCTTTACAGGTTCCATTATCTGGCCGAGAAAAATTGTGCCTGATGCAATTACATTCAGATTGACAATCCCCAGAACTTTGATCTTCTCCAGCCTTGTCTCCAGCCTTACACAGTTGCCGTCGCCTCTCTCTTCCGGAAAAACGGTACAGCTTACCTTTACTATACCCGAGACATTTGCCATTACACTGGAGGTAGACCAGACGCAATGGGGCGGATTTACATATGGAACAGCTCCCTTTATTGTATCACCTTTAGCAATTTCATAAGAATATTTGACTTTTCCTCCAATTATACCAGACTCTTTAATCTCCCTTACAGTCCAGTCATCGAAGGTGCCGCATGCTTCAATCTCTTTTGCAGCCTGGCATTGTGAGTATCCTGTATATGGCAGGCAAAGCAGTAGGGATATTATGATGTGCAAAAGTATTGTACCTGTATGCTTCATGTGTTTATTGTAAAAAATGTTAACTTAGCGGACAATATTGTAGCCCATGAAAAAGATTATATATATAATTTTATTATCAATAGCTTGTGTGTCAGCGAGTTATTCTGTTTTATGGGCGACAAAAGCAACGGCAAAGATAGTAAAATATAAACAATCAGACGGCTCCATAATTTCGTTAAAAATGTTCGGAGATGAGTTTTTTGGATATGCATCAACTCTCGACGGCCGTATTGTTTCTGCCGGAAAGGACAAATGCCTCTATTATGCAAATTACGACAAAGGGTATCTCCAATTGACTGGCACAAGAGTAGGCGCCTCTGCAACTGCCGTAAGGAGCGGTGCAGGAAAGGCTTCCGGTGCAACCGCAGTTCCATACAATATACAGCTCTCTCTGCGCAACATGGCGGCGGATAAAATTTTACCGTTATCTGCCATGCGTCAGAATATTTCGGAGGAGGAGGGTATCGGGGGTGAAAGGAGGTCGCTTGTTCTGCTTGTGCAGTTTGCAGATATTGAATTTACAGTGGAGAATGCTGTGGACTACTTCACCTCTCTCCTCAATGGAGGTGCTGCAGACTACTTTAATGCCAACTTCAGGGGCAGATACAGCTTTTCATTTGATGTTTCTGATATAATCACACTTTCCGGAACAGCCGGACATTATGGCGACCGTACACCATATCTGAATGATGCCAATGTATCCGGTATGGTTGTGGAGGCCTGCAGGAATGCTTCAGAAAACGGAGTGGACTTCTCTAAATATGATATTGATAATGATGGCGTTGTAGATAATGTGGCAATTATTTTTGCAGGTCTGAATGAGGCTGAGAGTGGAGAATCATCTGTAATTTGGCCCCATAAAGGTGACATATCCGACAAAAATATCTTCTGCAACGGAGTGAAGATAGCCTCATATACATGCTCCTCAGAATATTCTGGAAGCAATGCAGAATATTATCCGGCATCTATCGGCTCCTTCTGCCATGAATTTGCCCATACTTTGGGTCTTGTGGATATGTATGATGTGAATGGGGAGGAAGAGGGTTTGTCGGAAAGCCTGTTTGGACTCCTCTCCATAATGGATGAGGGCAATTATCTGAACAATGGCAAGACTCCACCTTATTTCAATGCCATAGAGCGTCAGATGTTGGGAATTGCCAATGTAACGGATCTTGTTGCTGAAAGGGAGTATGAATTATCTCCAATATACAGTGCCGATACATTATATAGAATCCCGACAAATAATGAAGGGGAGTATTTTCTGCTGGAGTGCCGGGATGGAAGCGGTTGGGATAAATATATAGGAGGCAGCGGGCTTGTAATATATCATGTTGACAAATCTGAAACAATCTGTGGCGGCCTCTCTGCAGCTTCGCGCTGGAGATTGAATATTGTAAACTCCTATGCAGAGCACGGATGTGCCCGGGTACTTGCTTCTGATCCGGTGAAAGTGTCGTCGGAGATGCCTGGCTATATCTTCTATCCAGGAATATCAGAAGTACACTCTGTAACTGCAACGGGGGTTCCTTCCCTGACCGACTGGAATCACTCCGGGTTGGGCATTTCAATTGATGGAATTGTATACGAAAATAGCTCTGTGAGATTCTCTGTGAAGGAAGATCTGGTATATTGCGATACTGTTCCTTCGGCAAAGGAGTGCAGGGTGCAGACCTATCAGAAAAATGCATTTGTAACATGGAAAATCTCAGATGAGGGCTACTCTGGCGGCGGTTCATGGACATTGATTATTGATGACGGCTCCGGAAAAAACAGGAAGGTATCTCTTGCTGCAGATACCCTTTCATACATGATCTGGAACCTTGAGCCTGGAAAGAGTTACAATATGAAGCTCTATTTTTCCAAAGACAGTTATATGGGAGAGGTGGTTTCACTGGATTTTGCTGCAGATGAGATAACTTCACCGTATCCGTTTATAAAACTTTCCGGACGCTACTCTGTTGGTGATATATTGAACATATGTGTACAGAACCTTGTTGAGGAGTACAACTCGCTGGAACTTTTTGTGAATGGGGACAAACTGTCGGGAGTGTCATATAAATTTGAAGAGGCCGGTGAGTATGATATAGAGGCTGTAATCAAATATCCTGATAAGACATCAGATGTTATAAGTAAAAGAATAATTGTAAATTAACCATTGCTATGACATACAGAAGAGCGGCGTATAGTATTGTTTTGGCCGTAATTTTATTTATGGCAATCATCTCCTGCAACAACTCGGAGAGTGGTATCTCCTTTGAACAGAACCGTTTCCTTAAATGTAAAGATGAAGGGATGGTGAAGGGAGGCTATCTTTTCAGGTATGACCCTGCAACCTGCCAGAGAGTCATGAACAGGGGGCGCAAGCAGCTGCGTTTGCAGAGTGATGACCACTCTTCATATGTGAACATTGAGTTTGAGGAGCATCCTCTCAATATAGCAGAGGATGATCAGGTAGTTAACGTGCTACTTACCTACAGGCTTGGCAAGAGCCTTCAGCAGGAGAAACTTCATCTTGAGATGGATGTGCTGAAAAGCCAGGATATGAAGATATGGATGTGGAATGAAGATATGGGTATGGGGTTGATAGTATCGCTGTAAAAATAAAAAAACAGACCGGTAAGTCTGTTTTTTTAATCCCCTAATAATTAGTTCTTTGCTGCCTCAAGAGATGCTTTGCGGAACTCTTTCATCAACTTGCTGATTTCAAGAGCAGATTTTCTAGCGCGGGTTCCAGCTGCTTTATTTCCCTTAACCAATTGTGCCTCAGCATCTTTAGAGAATGCAGCCATCTCTGCTTGAATTTTTTCAATAAGTTCTTTCATTGCTGTAAGTTTTACTAAGGATAGTTTTATGTGTCGAAATTAGCAACTAATTTATAAATTTGCAAAAAAAAATGCAATTGGAATTCAGTTTTAAAGAGATAATCAGTGCTTTTATGGTGCTTTTTGCCATAATTGACATTACTGGCTCAATACCAGTGATATTGGATATAAAATCAAAGGGTGGAAAGGTGCAGGCATTTCCTGCTGCTGTGGGCTCTTTTGTGGTATTTGTCCTCTTCCTTTTTGCAGGAGAAGGACTGCTCTCCCTTTTTGGTGTTGACAT
The DNA here is from genome assembly GCA_017935505.1 of Bacteroidales bacterium. Classification (GTDB taxonomy): domain Bacteria; phylum Bacteroidota; class Bacteroidia; order Bacteroidales; family UBA932; genus Egerieousia. The sequence continues at coordinate 106,484 of JAGBHM010000032.1, forward strand.
CAGATCATTTGCAGTTGCAGGTTCCCTTGTAATCTTTGTGTTGGCCGTAGAGATGATCATGGGCATTGAGCTCATGAAAAACGACGGCCCTGATGGCAGTGCCACATTTGTGCCAATTATTTTTCCTCTGATAGCAGGTGCCGGAACTCTTACAACTCTGCTCTCAATGCGTGCCGAGTACCACCTTGAGAATATAATTGTAGCAGTTGTTCTCAATATGATAGTAGTCTTCCTTGTCTTGTCGAATCTCGACAGAATAGAGAAGATTCTCGGCCGCGGCCTGATATATGTATTGCGTAAATTCTTCGGAATTATTCTTCTTGCAATTGCAGTGAAGCTCTTCGCCTCCAATTTTATGCAACTGTTTGCAGATTAATCATCTATTTCCGGAATTTCGGATGTGTCATAGTCGTCGAGACGTTTGTTCCACAAGTACTTTCTTGTTTCAGCCACCACAACTCCGCTCAGCAGCAACAACGAAATCAGATTCGGTATTGCCATGAGGGCGTTTGTGCCGTCTGCAATGTTCCATACCAATGAGAGGTCTACAACTGCACCTACAAATACAAGTACCACCCAGATTCCCCTGTATACATAGATTGTCTTCTTGCCGGCAAGGTATTCGATAGCTTTCTCAGCATAGTAGGACCATCCCAGAATTGTTGAGAAGGCAAATGTGACAAGGCCTATAGTAAGGATTATCGATCCAATATAAGGGATTTTTCCAAATGCAGCCTGAGTAAGTTTGGCTCCGTCGCTGTAACTGATATCAGGGTAGGCAATGATACTGCTCACAAGGACAAGTCCTGTAAGGGCACATACAACAACTGTATCCCAGAATGTTGCTGTTGATGAAACCAACGCCTGTCTCACAGGGTTGCGAGTCTGTGCGGCAGCTGCTACAATAGGGGCAGAACCCATACCCGATTCATTTGAAAAGAGTCCTCTGGCAATACCAAAGCGGGCTGCCATCATTATTGTTCCTCCTATAAAGCCGCCACCGGCCGCTTCCGGATTGATGGCCGAACGTACTATCAATGAGATTGTCTCTCCCATGAACTCCCAGTTAAGTCCGATAATAACCAGACATCCTATCACATAGAATACTGCCATGAACGGCACAAGTGCACCGCACACATTGGCGATACCTTTTACTCCAAAAATAATTACGAGAGCAACAACTGCCGCGCATACAAGGCCTGAGAGCCATGTAGGTATTCCCATGAAACCTTCACCAAAGAGTCCCGGCTCAGCCAGTAGTGTGGAGATGGCATTTGCCTGAACGGTATTTCCTATGCCCAAAGCTGCAATTGCTGTAAATATACAGAAAACTACAGCTAACCACTTCATCTTTAAGCCTCTTTCCAAAGCATACATCGGACCTCCGAGCATTGTGCCGTCTGATGTCTTGACCCTGTATTTGATTGCAAGAAGACCCTCGGAATATTTGGTTGCAATACCAAAAACTCCTGTTATCCAGCACCATAGAACAGCTCCTGGACCACCCAATGCAATTGCTGTAGCCACACCTATAATATTTCCTGTACCAATTGTTGCAGCCAGAGAGGTGGCAAGGGCCCCGAACTGGCTCACATCACCGGTAGAATCCTTGTCTTTTGTGACGGAAAGCTTTATGGCCTTGAATATTTGGAGCTGTGGGAAACGCAACCTTACTGTTAAAAAGATATGTGTTCCTAAGAGAAGAATAATTGTAGGCCAACCCCAAAGAGCAGCTGTAATGTCCGAAACAATTTTTGAAAAAGATTCCATAGATTAAGTATAGTCTGGTTATTTATTTAGCCTTTTATCGGGCTTTTTATTGTATCTTTGCGAATATAGCAAAATAATTTGTAATTCACACACAGTGAGGCAAACTTGTTTGCAGATGAAGAGGTACATATATATTTTTCTTGCAACATTATGCACAGGCCTCGGGCTGGCAGGCACCTTTCTTCCTGTTTTGCCGACAACTCCATTTCTGCTGCTGGCAATATTTCTCTATATGCGCTCGTCAAAAGCTGGTGTGAAGATGATTTTGAGAAACAGATATCTTGCACCCTATGTGAAATCATATTTTTCAAGAAGGGGAATACCTGTCGCAATACTTGTGAGGACACTTTTCCTTTTATGGATCACAATAGGGGCATGTATTATTTGGGCAACAGACAATTTGTATATGCGTCTTTTCCTGCTGCTGGTGGCGGTTGGGGTGACTCTACATCTTGTTGGAAAGAGAGAAAAACTAAACTAAAACAGTCGGTATATGAAAAAACTACTCTTGGGCACTATCCTTTGTGCTGCAATTTTATCGCTTTCAGTTTTTGAGGCAAATGCACAGCAGCAGGACCCTGTCATCTCTAAAATTATAGAGATAGGACAGACTGATAATCAGACAATGAAGCATCTTGATGTGCTGAGCAACCGTTTCGGAGGAAGACTTGTGGGGTCGGATGCTTATAACAATGCTGCGGACTGGTGTGAATATATGTTCAAGAAATGGGGACTTGAAGTGTGGCGTGAAGAGGTAGGAGAGGTCCCTGTTGGATTTAATAGAGGCCCTTGGTTTGGACGTATGATTGGTGGAGATGTTACCGGTGTGGGCGGTATCTCCCTCCATTTTACAACTCCATCCTACACTTCCGGAACAAAAGGAGTGCAGAGAGGACATGTTGTAAAGGAGCCCAAAACCAGGGAAGAGTTTGAGAAGATGAAAGGAACCCTCAAAGGAGCATGGGTGCTTATTACCGGAAGGAGCAGCGGATGGCCTATAGACTACTCTGCCAAAGGCGATTCTATAAGGGCCGCGATAGTCGCAGAAAATATTGAGATCGACCGCAAGAACAGGGAGATAGAGACCTACAATAAGGAGGTGGATGCATTCAATAGGACATTGAAATCTGAGAAAGTGGCTTCAAAGGGCAAAAATCAACCGGAAAAGAGGGAGAAAAAAGAATTTATCAAACGAAAAGATGCTCCGGCACTCTTTTATAGAGAGATGGTGGATGCCGGTATTCTTGGTATAATACAGTCGGCACCCGTTCCGATTACAACCTTGTATGACCGCAAGAACCTGAAGAACATGACATTTGAGACACTTCCAACCATTCCTGACATTAAACTTGATGAGCAGCAGTATGCTATAATTGAGAAGATGGTTGAAAGGCGTGAATTTATCCAGCTGGAATTTGATATCAGGAACCACTTTAAGATGGGGCCTGTAAAATTCCACAATATAATAGGTGTAATGAAGGGTAGCGAATACCCTGATGAGTATGTAATGGCAGGTGGCCACCTTGATGCATTTGATGTTGCAACAGGTGGTGTTGATTGCGGCGTGGGACTTACCCCTGCACTTGAGGCAGCAAGAATCATAGCCGAGGCTGGTGGCAAACCAAAAAGAACAATTCTCTTCTGCCTGTGGGCGGCTGAGGAGTTCGGACTCTGGGGATCCAGCCACTTTGTAAACAATCATCCTGAAAAACTGGAAAAGATATCGAACTATTTCAACCGCGACGGAAGTCCTTTGGCACCAGTTGAAATTACCGTTCCACCTGCAATGTATGAGGATTTTGCGGCAATTGAACCTGCACTCAATACAATAAACCCTGATTTCCCTTTTAAAGTGAATAAGAGAGAGGGGGCAGCTCCTCCATTCCCTTCGAGAGCCGGCGGATCTGACCATGCTCCTTTTGCAAAGAAAGGTGTTCCAGTTTATGGTTTCAAACTCAAAGATGCAAAAGGATATAATTTCTCATATCGTGAAATATGGCATACCGACAAAGACCTTTACAATATGAGCATTCCTGAATATCAGGAGCACGCCTCAGTGGTAACTGCTGTAATGCTCTACCATCTGGCAAATCTCGATCATCTTCTGAATAGGGAGGGGATGTACTCCAAATAAAAAAAAGACCGGTTTTGACATGAACCCCGAAAGTTAGACAAAAAACTTTCGGGGTTTTGTTATGTCAAAAAAATTAAAGAAACATGGCTATGCAGAACGATTGAAGTATATGCATATGCTTGAGGATGGATATAGTGTAAATTATATCCATGAACA
>JAGBHM010000033.1 GCA_017935505.1 Bacteroidales bacterium
ACCGAACAGAGAAGTTAAGCCCATTAGTGCCGATGATACTGCTATACCAAGTGGGAAAGTAGGTAGCCGCCAACTTTGTGAGACCTTCAGAAGAAATTCTGAGGGTCTTTTTTTTTGTGTATACATTACTCAGAGGTAATTCATGCGGCTACCGTTTGGCAGCAGTAGCTGCCGGATAAACCGAGGGCCTCTCCCGAGGCCCAGCCGCCAACTTTGTGAGAGCATTCAGGAAACTGAGTGCTCTTTTTTTTGTGTGTACGCATTCTTGTTTGAGGAAACCAGGGCTTTTTATTGAGGCTTCTGGGAAGATGGCTTTAACTGGCGGCTACCGTTTGGCAGCAGTAGCTGCCAGATAAATCGAGGGGCTCTCCTGAGGCCCAGCCGCCAACTTTGTGAGATGGAATAGGGTATAAAAAAATGACCTGCTGAGGCCGGTAAGCTGCACAGAAGGTCATTTGTTGTAGAATCAGGCTTGTATCTAAATCTCGATATCTGTCTCAAATACAAATGTCGCAGGTCCTGTCAAGTATATGTCAGAGAAGAGTTTCTCCCCTTTATTATAATTGAATGATACAGAAAGATTGTCGCCAAGTGCTTGGATATCATATCTTACTGCCTCAATCTCTGCACATTTTTCCATTTGTGGGCACACTTGCATACACTGTTTGTCTGCAAAGCCTTTTGAACTGTAGAGGTATGTGGCGATTGAGGAGGCTGTCACTCCTGTTCCACATGCATAAGTCTCTGCCTCTACACCTCTTTCGTAGGTGCGTACCTTTATTTTATTGTCGCAAATCTCTACAAAATTCACATTTGTGCCACCTTCAAAATCTTTGTGCCATCTCCAGTATTTTCCCTTTTCATCAACCGGATATTCCATTACATTATCTACAAATTCCACATAGTGAGGAGAGCCTGTATTCAGGAAATAGGCATTTTCTGAGTATTTCTGATATTCTCCGAGGTCTATCATTCTCAATTTTACAATGCATCTGTGTTTGCCAAGTTCAAGAACTTCTGCATGATGATATCCGTCGATAGCTTCAAATTCAAATTTCTTGATTCCCATATGGGCAGCAAATGCCACGAGGCATCGTCCACCGTTTCCACACATTGATCCTTCATAGCCGTCGGCATTGAAATATCGCATTGAAAAATCATATTTCTCACTTGGACCAAGCAGCATGAGGCCGTCGCTGCCAACTCCGAATCTTCTGTCGCACAATAATTTGATCTGCTCAGGTGTGAGATCGTTGTATTTAAGGTCGCGGTTGTCGAGTATTACAAAATCATTACCAGCGCCCTGATATTTGTAGGCATGTATTATCATCTTATTTACCTTTTATTATATCTGTTTTAAATTATATCTATTGGTCGGTTGAAATTGTTTATTGCACTTTCTGCATTCCCTGCAGCTCCTCAATCATCGCCTTTGCTACTTTTGCTGAGGCGCCTTTTCCTCCGAGGATCCTGCGTACTTCTGCATAATTGTCCATCATTTTCTGGCGGTACTCATTATCATCAAGAAGTCTGTTGAGCTCCTGCATTATAAGTTCTGGAGTGCAGTCGTGCTGTATAAGCTCCTTGAAGAGTCCGGCATCCATTATGAGGTTTGCGAGACTTATATATTTGAGCTTTACAAAATATTTTGCAATCCGATAGCTTATCTCATTGCCTCCATAACATACAACTTGTGGAGTTCCTATCAATGCCGCCTCAAGACTTGCTGTGCCTGAGCTTATTATGGCAGCTTTTGTATGTTTGAGTATTGAATATGTCTCTCCTTTCAGGAGTTTCACCTCATTCTCTTTTGCAAGAGGTTCATCCTTCAAAACCAGTTTCAGCCCAAATTTATCGAGGATTGATTTGTATATTCCGGTTTCGGTTGCAGGAGCTCCAGCCAATACAAACTGGCACTGCGGATACTTCTCTATTATGCGGGCCATTCTTGGCAGCAGATAGCCGATTTCGCCTCTTCTGCTTCCTGCAAGGAGTGCAACAATAGGTTTGTCTGGAGATATATTGCATCTTTGGCAGAACTCCTCCCTGCTTTCGCCGGCATATTTGAAATTGTCAACACTGTCGAGAAGGGGGTTGCCTCTGTATATGGCATCGATATTCCATTTTTTGAAATATTCAATCTCAAATGGAAATATAATGAAGAGCCTGTCGACAAATTTCTGCAGCTTGTGCACTCTTTTCTCCTTCCATGCCCACACTTTTGGGGCTATGTAGTAGAAGACCTTGATACCCTTTTTTTTTGCAAATTCGGCAATTCTGAAGTTAAATCCCGGATAATCTATGAGAATCAGAACATCAGGGTCATACTCAATTATATCACGTTTGCATTCCGACAGATTGCCAAGAAGTTTCTTGAGATTCAACAGAACCTCCACAAAGCCCATAATGGCACTCTCTTTATAGTGCCTTACCAGATGGGCGCCTTCCGCCGCCATAAGATCACCGCCCCAACAGCGGAACTCCGCCTGCGGATCCTCCATTTTCAATCCTTTGATCAGGTTTGATCCGTGCAGATCGCCGGATGCCTCTCCTGCTACAAGATAGTATCTCATCTTCTATATTTTCCAGATTTGTCCAAGACGTTCAACCTCATTGGGATCTGTATTATTCACCATATGAGGTACAATTGTTATATATCCGTCGGCAAGCAGATTGTGGTCTCCGCGATTGCGCTCCTCCTCCAGGTTCAGGAACTGGCCTGTCATCCAATAATAATCTTTGCCATACGGATCTCTACGCTGCTCAAACTCCTTGATCCACATTCCTTCACCCTGTGAGGCTAATTTGAAACCCTTTATCTGATCCTTTGGCAGATATGGTATGTTTATATTCAGATATCTTCCAGGAGCTGGTGGAAATTCAATTATATTCCTTACAATCGTCTGGAGGAACTCCTCAAATTCCCCAAAATCAATATCCTGCTTATGTGAATCAACTGAGATGCCTATGGATGGAATTCCATATATGGTGCCCTCAGCCGCTGCACCGAGAGTGCCCGAATATACAGATGCAACAGATGCATTGGAGCCGTGGTTTATTCCTGAAAATACAAAATCCGGTTTTTTCTCAAGGTAGAACTTGTTCATTGCCATTTTTACACAATCGGCAGGCGAGCCTGTGAGCGTGTGAACCGAAATGGTGTTTCCATTGTTCTGTTCTTGTACGGATAGAGTTTCAAACCTCATTATTTTTCCCAGGGAAAGGGCTGTAGACATACCTGACTGAGCCTCTTTTGGGGCGACAACAGTGACATTTCCATAACGGGAAAGAAGCTTCGCAAGGAAATTTATACCTTTTGCAAAGTATCCGTCATCATTAGTTACCAATATTTCTAACGGCATTTGTTGCATAGTGTAAAAAACATCAAAAAAACTTTGTAAAGATAGTTATTTTTTGTTCAAATAACTGTATATTTGCACGCTTTTTGTGCGATAGAAAATATTGTCGAATAAAGATTTTTAATAAAAAATATTATGAGTAAAATTAAAGTAGGTATTAACGGATTTGGCCGTATTGGTCGTTTGGTATTCAGAGCTGCTCAAGAGAGAGATGATATTCAAATTGTAGGTATCAATGACCTTATTGACGTTGATTATATGGCATATATGTTGAAATATGACACTATGCACGGTAAATTCAACGGTACTGTAGAGGTAAAAGATGGTAAATTGGTTGTAAACGGTAACGAAATTCGTGTAACTGCAGAGAAAAATCCTGCTGACTTGAAATGGAATGAGGTAGAGGCTGAGTATGTAGTTGAGTCTACAGGTCTGTTCCTTACTAAAGAGAAAGCTCAGGCTCATATTCAGGCTGGAGCGAAGAGAGTTGTTATGTCTGCTCCTTCAAAAGACGACACTCCTATGTTTGTTTGTGGTGTTAACCTTAATGAGTACAAAGGTCAGGATATTGTTTCAAATGCATCATGTACAACAAACTGTCTTGCACCTATCGCAAAAGTTCTTAATGACAAATTCGGTCTTAAGGATGGTCTTATGACAACTGTTCACTCTGTTACTGCAACTCAGAAGACTGTAGATGGCCCTTCAGTAAAAGATTGGAGAGGCGGTAGAGCTGCTTGTGGCAACATTATACCTTCATCAACTGGTGCAGCTAAAGCTGTAGGTAAAGTAATCCCTGCTCTTGCAGGCAAACTTACAGGTATGTCAATGCGCGTTCCTACCCTTGATGTTTCAGTAGTGGATCTTACTGTAAATCTTGAGAAACCAGCTACTTATGCAGAGATTTGTGCTGCTATGAAAGAGGCTTCAGAGACCTATTTGAAAGGTATTCTCGGATATACTGAGGATGCAGTTGTCTCTTCAGATTTCTTGGGAGACAAACGTACTTCAATCTTTGATGCAACTGCAGGTATCGCTTTGACAGATACTTTTGTAAAAGTTGTTTCATGGTATGACAATGAGATCGGATACTCAAACAAAGTTCTTGATCTTATCAAACATATGTCAACTGTAAAATAATTCTTTAAAACAGAAGAATTTGCATTTATGATAGGGGGAGCGGCACTTGTGCTGCTCCTTTTTTTATTTTCCGGTATTAGGAAAAGATTTTATACATTTGCAGGTTATATAAGATGCCACTATGGGAATTAGAAAGAAAATATTATTTGGATTTCTGGTTATAGGAATTGTATTGTTGCTGTCGGGTGTGATAGCGATTTATGAGTTTGTGAGGATGAGAAATACAGTCCATACTCTTGTCGCAGACAATATTAAAAGTATAAATACCTCAAATCTGCTGCTGGAGATAACGGATGAGTATAATTTTTCATTATTGAGGAGCATGGGAGAGCCGGAATCTGCAGATATACCGGATATCAATCAGGATACCAGATTTAGAGATTATCTTGAAAATGCCATGGCTAAGTATACAGATGTGGCTGAGCAGAATATGGCGGATTCGGTTGTGTATGCCTATACTGCCTATATTCATGTGATGAAAGAGGCTCCTATGATATGGCGTGGTAATTATCAGGATCGCAGATCCTGGTATTTCGACAGAATGTATCCTGTATATATGAAATTGCGTGGATATATACAGAAACTTATATTGCTTTCACAAAAGGCACTTACCGAGAACTCGTATAATTTGAGTGACAGTTTCTATAGAAGCCTTATGCCTTGTGTCGTGGCTGTGGGTGTCGGAATAGTGCTTGTTATACTCTTTGTATACTTTATCAATTTCTACTTCATTAATCCGATATTGCTCATTACTAAGGGAATATCGAATTATATGATGTATAGAAAGAGTTATAATGTCACTTTTGAGAATACCGATGAGCTTCAGGAGTTGAACCAGAGTGTTGCAGAGTTGGTGGATATAAACAAGAAGCTGGAAAAACAAAACCGCAAGTATGAGTCATGAAGCTTAGTATTGTATCAAGATATATAGGTGTGGCATTGTTGTTCAATGCATTCTTCATGTTCTTGGGAGTGGCTGTCTCAATAATATATGATTTTGACACCTCCTTCTCGCCTCTGTTCTTGAGTGGTGCAATCACTTTGCTGGCAGGTCTGTTCCCTTTGCTCTTTGTAAAGAAGAGTTCAGACATAAGCATAAAAGAGGGATTTACAATTGTGATATTCTCATGGTTGCTTTCGTGTCTGTTTGGGATGTTGCCATATGTTTTGTGGGGTGGGGAGTTTTCTCTGGTGAATGCATGGTATGAAAGCGTTTCCGGATATACAACAACCGGCTCTACAATCCTTACAAATATAGAGGCGTTACCAAAGGGATTGCTCTTCTGGCGTTCCTCTACCAATTTTATCGGGGGTGTTGGAGTTGTGATATTCATGCTATTGGTACTCCCATCTGTGAGTACTTTCCGTATGCGTTTGAGCAAGATGGAAATTTCGGCACTTTCAAAGGAGAATTACAAATTCAAGACAAAACAGACAATATCAATAATAGCCTATGTCTATCTTGGTATTGCTACATTGACATTCATCTTCTTGATGCTTGCTGGAATGGATTGGTTTGATGCTATAAATCATGCATTCAGTGTGGCAGCAACAGGTGGATTCAGTACAAAAAATGAATCTATTCTGGCTTTTGATTCATTGTGGATAGAGATTGTGATAACTGTATTCATGTTTTTTGCCAGTGTCCATTTTGGACTACTCTTCTCATCTGTTGTAAATCGTTCATTGAAGTTCTTCAAATCACCCGTAATACGTTTTTATCTGGCTTCATTGCTTATTACTGGTATAATAATAGCGTTTGATATAAAGATTTCAGGAAATGTTGACAATATCTTCACAGCTTTCAGACAGAGTATATTCCAGGTTGTATCAATAGCCTCTACAACAGGTTTTGCAACTGCGGATACTGCTGTATGGCCAAATCTGTCGATACTGATTTTGATGTATCTCTCCATACAGTGTGCATGCTCAGGTTCAACAACTGGTGGTTTGAAGATAGATAGACTGCTTATTTTCATCAATTCATTTAAAGCTCAATTGAAAAAGACAGTGCATCCAAATGCAGTGGTGCCTGTACGGGTTGGAAATCATGCAATTGAGCCTGAACTGGTCTCGACAGTCAACATATTCATAATACTCTATGTTGCGATGATTTTGGTGGGAGCAATTGTATTTTCGGTATTTGGAGTGAGTTTTATAGATGCATTTTCTGCTTCCATTTCCCACATGGGCAATGTAGGACCGGCTTTCGGTTCGGTAGGATCATTGGACAACTATTCACATTTCCCGACAATGGCAAAATTTCTCTCAACATTGCAGATGTTGCTGGGACGTCTTGAAATATATACACTTCTTGTGATATTTGTTATCTACAAATGGCGATAGAGAGGTTTTTGAAAGAGAAGATGGTGCAGCACCTGAAGTTTGCGCCTACAGTTTGTCAAGATGCTTTGTTTGACAAATTGTCCCTCTTTGTAACCGGCAGTGCCGAACATGACTGGCTGATGCTTGTGAACGGCTATGCAGGTACCGGCAAAACAACTGCAATTGCCTCTTTTATAAAAGTACTTAAGGAGTTCAAACATAATTTCATACTTCTGGCTCCTACAGGCCGTTCTGCCAAAGTTCTTTCCAATTATACAGGAATGCCTGCAAAGACCATACATAAGCAGATTTACCGGCAAAAATCGCTCAAAGACGGTATCGGACAGTTCTCCCTTGATATGAACAAGAACCGCAATACCGTATTTATTGTAGATGAAGCCTCTTTGATAACAATAGGGGAGAGCATGGGGGGAACATCGCTCTTCGGCTCGGGTGATGTTCTGGATGATCTGATCACTTATGTAAGGTCGAACAGTGGCAACAGACTGGTTCTTATGGGAGACCCTGCCCAACTTCCTCCAATAGGGATGGATATGAGCCCTGCTCTTGATGCCGACTATTTGAGAGACTATTGTCAGGATGTGGAGGAGTGCTGGCTCAGAAGTGTGGTAAGGCAGGAGAAGGAGAGTGGAATCCTCTATAATGCAACTTTGCTGAGGAGAGAGATTGAGGAGTCGGATACTTCAATACCACAATTGTCAGACGGTGGTTTTGAGGATTTCAGAAGAGTATCTGGAGGAGAACTGATAGAGGCCCTCTCAGAGGAGATAGGCCGGTACGGTGAAGATGAAGTTGTGGTACTCTGCCGCTCAAACAAGACTGCAAACAGATATAATGAAGGTATAAGGCAGAGAGTGCTTTACAGGGAAGAGCAGCTGACCAAGGGTGACAAACTGATGATAGTGAAGAACTGCTATCAGTTTCTGGAGGAGATACCGGAACTTGATTTCATTGCAAATGGAGATGTGGCAAGACTTGAGAAGATTGGCAAATATGAGGAGCGCTATGGTCTGAAATTTGCCTCTGCAACACTTTCGTTCGGTGATTACAATAATGTGGAGATTGATGCAAAAATAATACTCGATACACTCTCTTCTGTAACTCCGGCTCTTGATCAGGAGCAGCACAGAATGCTCTTTGAAGGAGTATATGCCGATTATGAGCATATAAAGACAAAAAAGAAGAGGATGGATGCGGTGAGGGAGGATATCTATTTCAATGCCCTTCAGATAAAATATGCCGCAGCAATTACCGGCCATAAATCGCAGGGTGGACAGTGGAAGTGCGTCTTTATACATAACCCTTTCTGGAGGGATGAAATCTCACTTGATGAGAAAAAATGGCTTTACACGGCAATTACACGAGGAGTGGAGAGGGTTTACCTGGTTAATTTCAAAGATAATTTTTTTAATAATAAATGATATGACAAACAGATTGACAAGACTATTTTCGGTTATAGCCGTATTGCTTTTATGCGTTTCACCGACATACGCAGGCAATGGTCAGGGAAATGATGTGAAAACAGCCCTTACAAAGCAGCAGATACTTGGCGGATTGCCTGATGGTATTTTGAAAACTATGGTCCAGAGCGAGTGGAAGGATAATGAGAACCTCTATCTTTATAAGGGACGTGGCAGCAAATCTGAGGTATTTGTATATAATGTGAAGAAGGGGACAACTGTTGCCGCCGCTCCTGTAGCTACTGCCTCTATCGGACAGGACAGTACAGAGATCAAATTGTTGGGTGAGCTAAAGGAAAAACTTGGCAATCAGGTATATAAAAAGAGCATACTTAAAACATTCTCACCCGACAAGTCAAAAATTGCCTATATCAGAGGCAACAATCTCTACATCTTCTCATTTGCAGATGGCAAGGAGTATGCACTCACAACAGATGCTACAAATGTGCTTATGAACGGTTATGCCTCTTGGGTATATTATGAGGAGATCCTTGGCCGCTCTTCAAATTACAAGGCATATTGGTGGAGTCCCGACAGCAAAACAATTGCGTACTACAGATTTGACGACAGCAATATATCAATGTTCCCGATCTACAATTCAACCGGCAAATATGGTTTCATAACTGAGACCCGTTATCCGAAGGCAGGTGATGAAAATCCTAAAGTGGAGGTGATGTTTGCAAATGTGGAGAATCCTGAAGCCCTGTCTCAAAAGAATCATGTGATGGCCGATTTCAACAGGGAAGATGACCAGTATTTTGGAATACCATTCTGGAATGCCGAGGGAAATCGTTTCATAATTCCATGGATGCCGAGAGAGCAGAACAATCTGATTCTCTACACAGTTGATCCTCAGACCGGTAAAAAGGAGAAGATCTATGATGAAAAACAGAAGACCTGGATTGACTGGATGGAGGATATGCATTTTACCCAGGAAGGTTTCTATATGGTAAGGGATTTTGATTTGTGGGAGCAGATCTACTTCCAATCTTTCGACGGAAAGAGGCTTGAGAAGATTACCGACGGAAACAATTGGGGTGTAAATATCCTCAAAGTTGATGAAAAGGGCGGATACATCTATTTTACGGCACGCCGTGAAATTTCAACAAGAAACGATGTATACAAGGTAAGTCTCAAGACAAAGCAGATACAGAGGTTGTCTGAGGGTGAGTACAACTATGTGGCAGTCTCTTTGTCGGATGACAATAAATATTTTACAGCAATGCGTTCAAACAGCTCCACTCCAACCCAGCTTGTGGTTGCTTCAACAGGAAAGAAGCCTGCTATGAAGGTGGTTTGGGATACCAAAGGTGATAAATTTGATGATTACAAGCTTGCAATCCCTCAGATGATGTACATTACCGTAGACGGCTATAAATTGCCTGCACAGGTGATCTGGCCTGTAGATCTCGATTCTACAAAGAAATATCCGGTATTGGTGTCAATGTATGGCGGTCCTAATGCCGGAACAGTAATGGATACTTGGAAAGGTGTGAGGGAGAATACCCAATGGTGGGCAAATGAAGGGGTGATCCAGATTGCAATCGACCACAGGGCTTCTGGCCATTGTGGAAAGGAGGGTTTGAATTACCTTCATAGAAATCTTCTCAATATTGAGTTGGATGACTATATCGAGTGGATTAAGGAGCTTCACAAACTTCCGTTTGTAAATAGGGAGAAGGTTGGTATTACCGGTTTCTCATATGGCGGTTCAATGACTGTACTTGCCTGCACAGAGGGAAATGAGTATTTCAAATATGGTATAGCAGGAGGCGGTGTATATGACTGGGGATTGTATGATACCCATTATACAGAAAGGTATATGGACCGCCCTCAGGATAATCCCGACGGATATGCCAACACAAGGCTCATGGAGAAGGTTGCCCAATATAAAGGAGACAAGACCAACTACCTTAAGATTACCCATGGCACAAGTGACGACAATGTGCATATGCAGAACACAATGCAGCTTATAGAGGCTCTCCAGAATTCAGGAAAGCAGTTCGACTTGATGATCTATCCAGGTGGTTTCCATGGATATAGAGGCAAGCAGGGCAAGCACTCGAATATGGGCGACTATATATTCTGGTACAGGCACCTATTAGAAAAAGAAGCACCAAAGGTGCTTCTTGAAGGGCCTATAATGCACAGATAGACTAACTGTAAAGGAATCTCTTGATACTCATTTTGGGGGTCTTCTCAAATGGCGCATCAGCAACCTCTATTGCAGAGAGTTTGCTGTATGCGGGCATTTGGGCATTTACCTCTTTAATGAGTGTTTTGCTATATTCCTCTGCATTTACAGATGCCTCTGCCAATTTGTCGGGGTCCATATAAACCAGTCCTATAAGGGCTGCTCCGCGTGAAACAACTATTGACTCCACAACATATGGCTGGTTGTTGATTACAGCCTCCACCTCTTCCGGGTAGATGTTCTGGCCGTTAGGGGAGAGGATCATATTCTTGCTTCTACCTTTGATGAAGATATTACCCTCTTTATCAAGAAGTCCAAGGTCTCCGGTGTTCATCCAGCCATCTTCTGTAAAGGCTGCTTTTGTTGCCTCCTCATTCTTGTAGTAGCCGCTCATGATGTTTACACCTTTTGCCTGAATCTCTCCTACAATATTATATGGGTCTTCGGAATCAATTCTTACCTGTACAAAGTCGATAGCCTTTCCGCATGATTTTGGGGCAAATTTATGCCAGTCCTCATATGCCATAAGAGGAGCAGCTTCGGTCATTCCATATCCTACTGTGTATGGAATGCCAATTTTTTTCAACCACTTCTCTACATCTGGATTGAGTGCGGCACCACCCATCACAATCTCCCTTATATTGCCTCCGAAGGCACCCATAAGGGTATTTCTGATCTTCTTGAACAGCAGCTGGTTTACTCCAGGGATAGAGGTGAGCACCTTCATTACCGGCTTGCCCAATACAGGCTGCAGCTTGTTCTTGTAGATCTTCTCCATTACAAGTGGAACTGTAATGAGCAGATATGGTTTTACTTCAGCCAAGGCTCCCATAAGTATGGCAGGGGTAGGCATTCTTCCTATATAATATATCGATGAACCTCCGCATAGAGGATATATAAGTTCAAACATGAGGCCGTACATGTGGGCCATAGGGAGCATCGAAACTATTTTGTCATCCGGACCGGACGGAATTCTGTTCTGTCCGAACTCCACATTTGCACTGATGCACTCATAGCGCAGCATCACTCCTTTAGGCATGCTGGTGGTTCCGGAGGTATAGTTGATTATAGCAAGCTCCTTGTCATTTCCGTCAGGATAGATTACATTATCTTTGGTGAATCCGTTGGGGTAGTTCTCAGAAAATATATTTTCAATATTGTTGTATGCCTCCTCAATCTCCTTTGTTGCACTATAATGCAGTTTGAAATCAGTTGTAGAGATTACAGCCTTGACAGTTGGCATATCTGCAATGGATAGCTTGGGCCACAGCTCATTGTCTGTAAATAGAATTGAACTTTCTGAATGGTTTACAAGGGCCTTTACGCTGTCGGGATGAAAATCTGCAAGTATTGGAACCATTACAGCTTCATATGTGTTTCCTGCAAGGAATGACATTCCCCAGCGGGCAGTATTTTTTGCACAAAGTGCAATTTTATCCCCTTTTTGTATATTTATCTGGTTAAAAAAGAGATGAAGTTTTGCTATTTGTGTTGCAACCTCTTTAAATGTGAATGTTTCACCGCCATAATTTCCAAGTGCAGGGTTGTTCCAGTGTTCTTTTACCGATTCTTCCAGTCTTTTAAGATAATGCTTCATGTTTTTACGGGCTATCAGCCTCTGTAGTTTAGGTTTATAGATACAAGCGCAAATATATATTTATCTTCTGACACTTGCAATTATTATAACTTTTTCACCATTATTGAGTGTTGTTGCAAAAAGATGTCTCTCTCCACCATCCTTTATGCCGCTCATCTTTTTGAGGGCATTGGTATCGAGCGGAAAATTCCTGGCTGAGATATCGGCATGAGGATACTCAGAGGCCAGTTTCTTCATATTCTTTTTGTTGAACTCTACAACTTCTTGAATTTCAAATATTTTCCCTGGGAACTCCATAACCGGATCATCCGATGTGTACAGATGTGTGCTTGTGGCAAGTTTTGTTACTCCGAATCTGGAGCATGGAAGTTTGAATGCCCCTCCCTTGAGCAGAGATTTGTTTGGTTCATACAGATATTTGCCTGTTTTTGAGGCAAAAATTGACTGGGCACACTCCTCTTCCCCAAGAGTATATCTGAAGAATTGGGGTTCTCTCCCTTTTGAACTCAGATTTACAGTAGTTATCCCGACAGAGTCATATGACTGCGTGCTGCCGCTCTGCAGCACAAAGAGCAACTCCTTACACTCATTGTCAACAGAGACAATGTGTATCTGTAATGTCTGTGGCAATAGCGAAAGGTTGAGCTTTATATCGGCCATAGGGGAGACCTTGACAAGCACTATAGGTGCAATTTTGAAGAGCTCATCTTTAAGCTCTACGATATTTGGCTCATACTCCTGCAAGGAGATTACCTTCGACGATTTGTCGCTTCTGCTTCTTCTGGCCGGGTCGATGAATATGAAATCAAAAGGGGCGCCAGGAAGTTGTGAAATATTGCTGCCGTTTATTTCCAGGTTATGGAGTTCAATCTTTTCTGCTCCCAATTTTTGAAAATTGTATCGGGTAGCCATGCACAGTTCGCTATTCCTTTCAAAGTAGTGGAAACTTCCGAAGAGTTGCGACAGATAATAGGTATCCACACCCATTCCTCCGGTAAGGTCTGCACCATTCAGATGTGCCTCTTCAAGGTTACTGTATCCGGTATGGAGCCTTTGCAGCAGTTGGAATGCAATCTGCCTCTTGTACTCACCGGTGGCTTCAGAGCTGCACTGTTCGGCTGAGAGGGGAAATGGATATGCCAGCTCAGGGTTTGCATACCATATTGGAAGCTTTGATGCAATTTTTTGTCGGGATTCAATACAGTTTACACACAACTTCACATTTACCTCAGGATACTTTGAGGCACCAAGCAGAAGTTTGCTTGTATCTGCATTCCTGTTCCCAATGATGAATTCTATATCTTTTTCCGACAGCATAGTGCTGCAAAGATACAATAATTCAAAAACAGGATGTTGTTAAACTTAAGCCTTTTTATTAACTTTGTTCAATTTATTGAATAATTATAACTATTACTTATATACTATGGAGACAAATTACATTGAAGTTGCCAAACAATGGCTGAGCGCAGATTATGATGAGGCTACACGCAATGAGGTGAAACGCCTTATGGAGAATGATCCTAAAGAGTTGGAAGAGAGCTTTTACAAGAATCTTGAGTTTGGTACAGGCGGCTTGAGGGGAATTATGGGCGTGGGTACAAACCGCATGAACAAATATACAGTTGGAATGGCTACCCAGGGTGTTGCAAATTATTTGAAAGAGAATTTCAAGGATCTTCCTCAAATATCTGTGGCAGTCTCATTCGACAGCCGAAACAACAGTGCTGAGTTTGCAAAGATTACAGCCAATGTATTTGCAGCCAATGGAATTAAAGTATATCTGTTTGATTCATTGCGTCCGGTTCCTGAGTTGAGCTATTCAATCCGTCATCTAAAATGCCAAAGCGGTGTAATGATAACAGCATCACACAATCCGAAAGAGTACAACGGATACAAGGCATATTGGGAGGATGGTGCGCAGGTTACAGCACCACATGATACAAATATCATTAATGAAGTTCTAAAGATCACCTCTCCTGCAATGGTTAAATTTGAGGGCGGTGAACAGAATATCCAGATGGTTGGTGCAGATGTGGATGAGGCATATTTGAATGATGTCTCTACATTGCTTGTATCTCCAGATTCTGTAAAGAATCACGCTGATATGAAGATGGTCTACACACCTCTTCATGGTACAGGAATCACTTTGGTACCTAAGATCCTCTCAAGAATGGGCTTTACCAACCTCTCGTTGGTTGAGGCTCAAGTTGAGAGCAACGGTAACTTCCCTACAGTAAAATCTCCAAATCCTGAGGAGAATTCTGCATTGGAGATGGCAGTTGCCCTTGCTGAAGAGAAGGGTGCAGATCTGGTTATGGCAACTGACCCTGATGCAGACCGTGTAGGTATTGCAATCCGTGACAATGAGGGCAAGATCATACTGCTGAATGGTAACCAGACCGCTTCAATCCTCACATACTATCTTTTGAGAAGATGGAAAGAGCTCGGCAAACTCAATGAAAATACATATATCGTGAAGACAATTGTAACAACAGAGCTTATGGCTGCTATGGCAAAAGCATTTGGTGTGAAATGTTACAATGTACTTACCGGATTCAAATATATCGCCTCAATCATCAGAGAGAATGAGGGCAAGGCAACATTCATCGGTGGTGGCGAGGAGAGCTACGGATATAATGCCGGTGAGTTTGTAAGAGACAAGGATGCTGTAATCACTTGTGCTCTTGTTGCAGAGTGTGCTGCATGGTGTGCAGACCAGGGCAAGACCCTTTACCAGCTTCTTGGCGACATTTATTCAGAGTTCGGCTTCTACAAGGAGTCGCTGATTTCATTGACTAAAAAAGGCAAAGCAGGTCTTGAGGAGATTCAGGCAATGATGAAGGGCTATAGGGAGAACCCTCCTGCTTCAATTGCCGGTTCGCCAGTTGTTAAGGTAATTGACTACAACAAGCCTGAAGAGACTGGATTGCCAAAATCAAATGTATTGCAATTCTACACAGAGGATGGTTCTGTAGTATCTGTAAGGCCTTCTGGTACAGAGCCTAAGATTAAATTCTACTTTGGAGTTCACGGCGCTGATGCCAATGAAAAAGTGGAACTTTTGAAAGCTGAGTTCAATAAATAGCAGATAATTGAACCTTCAATGAGATATTTGAAAAAATTCTTGAAATTAATGGGGATGGCAATTGTATTGTCATCTCTATTCTTATTAATCAGGTCAGGTCTGATCTCTGCAAATGCAGCTCAAGGTTATGTTTCCAAGGCATTTCTTCCTAAAGACATTGTGGAGCAACGGGTGGATTCGGTGATGAAGACCCTCTCTACCAGGGAGAAGATAGCTCAACTGATGATTATTGAGTTCTGCTCCGAGGATAAGCCGGAGGTTATGCAGCTGCAGAATTATCTGGTCTCCACAGAAAATGTTGGCGGCCTGATATTGATGTATGATGTTATGGAACCTGGCCTTAAAAGGACAAATGAACTCCATAAACTTGCAAAAACGCCACTCCTTATGACCATTGATGCCGAGTGGGGAATGTCTATGAGATATAGGGAAGTCCCTGTTTTTCCCAGACAGATGCAGCTTGGAGCTCTTTCGCACGATTCGTTGGTCTATAAGGCAGGCTATATGATTGGCAAAGAGTGTAGGGAGTATAATTATCATGTAAATTTTGCCTCAGATATAGATGTGAATATCAATGGTGACAATCCTGTTATTAATACCAGATCTTTTGGTGAGGATAAGCATAAGGTTGCCATTTATGGCGCAGCTTTTATGAGGGGAATGAATGATGCTGGAGTTTTTGGCTCTGCCAAACACTTTCCAGGACATGGCGATACAAATGTTGACTCACACAAAGCCTTGCCTGTGTTGGATTTCCCGTTTGAGCGTCTGGATACTTTGGAACTATACCCATTCAAGCATCTGATATCTGAGAATGCAGATATGGTAATGGTTGCCCATCTCAATGTTCCGGCATTGGATTCTACAGGCACACCATCTTCTATCTCAAAGCCTATTATAACAGATTTATTGAAGAACAAGCTCGGTTACAAAGGAATTGTAATTACAGATGCCCTCAATATGAAAGGAGTTTGTGACCATCTTGAGAAAAAGATGATCTCTCTTGAGGCCTATAAGGCTGGTGTTGATATTTTCCTTATGCCTGAGGATGTCTCTGAATCGATTACCGAGATAGAGAAGGCCATTGAAAGGGGCGAAATTACAATGTCTTCTTTGGATGAAAAGGTAAGGAAAGTTCTGACACTCAAAGCTAAAGCCGGATTATTTGAAAAGGATTATAATCCTTGTGTAGAATATGAACTTATAAAAGATACTATAGTTAAGGTTGAAAATCTGGCCTTTATCTCAAACCTGGCAAAGGAGAGTGTTACTTTGGTAACAAATCACAAACTATCGTCCGGTGAGCAGGCTATCCCTGTTAAAAAACTCAAAGAGAAGAAAATTGCCTATCTGGGATATGATGCGCAGACAAATGGTAAGGAGTGCGCAGAAGTTCTTATGAGATATGCCGATGTCGATACACTTATATTGAGAGGCCCTGTTAAAGATAAAGCCCTCAAAAAAGCTAAGAGACAGCTCAAAGGTTATGATTTGGTAATTCTTGGTTTCAACAATACAGATTCAAGACCTCAATTCAATTTTGGAGTCAACCCGAAACATATGGAGTTTATGACCGACTGGGCAAAAGAGAAGGATATAATATTCATGTTTATGGGTAATCCTTATGTCCTGAACCAGATAGAGGAGTACAATAATTTCAGAGCCTTTATTGTAGGTTATGGCAACTCGAGGACAAATAATGAAGCAGCTGCCCAGATGGTATTCGGCGGTATCCCTTCAAAGGGTGTTCTTCCCGTTTCTGCTGGTGAATTCAGCGCCGGTGAATCTGTGGTCTTAAAGAAATCCGTAAGGCCTGAGATAATTCTCTACTCGAAAGATTCCACATACAGGATGGAGAGGGGAAAAATTGCAGGTGACCATATAATTTCTCCTGCAGGTGATACAATCAGATATGATACTCCTATAGAGGTGAATACAGCTTTGTTAAATGAAATATTTGATTTAGAACTGTTTGTTCCCGAGTATTATGATGAAATTTATGGTCTTTTAAGAAAAATGGGAATGGCAGACTCCAGACTTGAAAAAGATGGCAAGGTGCTGAGTTTTACCTCTACATTGGACGATCTTACCAAATTTTTTGTAACTGTAATGAGGAATGGAGAATATGGGGGTGAAACAGTGATGGCAGAGCCGGTTCGCGACAGACTTATTCTCGAAATCTACACGGTCATGAAGCGTGATGGGGCCTTTAACATAGGAAAGAATGGTGTTAAAGCGCATATTGATGCCGATGTGCTTGATATAAGTTACAGTTTCTGATTGAGGAAACTGGCCCGAAGAGATGAACCCCGAAAGTCGAACAAAAAACTTTCGGGGTTCATCTTACTTTCAGCTCTCCCTCATCTTAATCAGTGCTGGTTGTAATCACTTAAGTTTATTATATATCCAGATGCAGGTGTTCAGTATAATGTAGAGTGTCAGTGTGGCAAATATCCATATAGACAATGAGAAATTTCCCATTATGATAATTGAAATTACAGCTATAACCGCTGCACAGATCAGAAATATGAATTTCAATTTATTCTCGGACCACCTGAGTGATTTGAACTTGAATGAGAACATTGGAATTTCACTCACGAGCAGCAGCGACAATATCACGGAGATTACCGGTATTATATATGTGTTTGCAGCAAGTATTCCATCCAGTTGTGGGAAACTCTCTGCAGAGTAGATGAGTGAGCCTACAAGCAGGGCGCATGAAGGAGTTGCCAGCCCTATGAAATTTTCACTTTGTCTGGTGTCGATATTGAATTTTGCAAGTCTCAATGCTGAGAAAACAGCTATGAGAAGAGTACAAACCAAAGGCAACAGCAATCCTGCTGCTGCCTTTGTCTCCAATGTGAATATATCGGTAAACCCAATATTCCAAATGCAAAGCATCTTGTTGAAAGCCAGACATGAGGGCGCCAGACCGAAACTTACCATATCTGCCAGTGAGTCGAGCTCCTTTCCCATAGGGGAGTAGGCTTTGAGCAGACGGGCTGCAAAACCGTCGCAAAAATCAAAGATGGCCGCTGCAATCATGCAGAAAAGGGCAATTTTGAACTCTCCATAAAACGACAATATTACAGCCACAGAACCGCAGAAGAGGTTCAACGATGTTATGCTGTTTGGGATATGCTTTGTTATATTCATTTCATTCACTCTTTATCGGGCGCAAAGGTAGCAAAGTATATGATAAAATGTAACCTCTCTCATCAGTAAATGAAGTGGTAATACAACATTTTATCAAAGTCTACCGACGGTCTTGCGCACTTGTAACCGTTGCAGAGTGTTACAAAACCATACTTTTCGCAAGGGTTGAAAGTCATTGTACTGGTCATGCCGTAGGCAGACCCTGTATGCCCTTTGAGATTTGCATCAGGAACCCATGACTTGTCCATCGACCTCAGTGCATATCCGTAGAATATCTTCTCAACATCGGTTGTGGTCTGTTTCGACTGCATCAGCCTGGCACTTGGCTCGGAGATTATCTTCACATTGCCATATGTACCATAATTCATATGCATCATCATATATCTGGCAAGGCTCCAGACATCACTCTTCATTCCTCCTGTAGTGGAGAAGAGGGCTGGGTCATATCCTATAATATACTCAGAATCGGCCTTTGCAATCCTGTAATAGGCTTCCGGTTTGTGTTCCAGTTCTCCGCTCTTCTTATTGAGCTTGTACAACGGTACAGTTGCTGTTGCATCCAGATCCTCGATATTCAGGCTGGCGTTCATCTCCAGCGGATCGAGTATGTGCGCTTTGATATATTTATCATATCTGACACCTGTAATTTTTTCAACTATAGCACCCAATAGGTTGAAATTCAGATTACAATATTTGTAACCATCTCCAGGTGCATACTGGCTATAACATTTTTCTGCATTTGGATTTGTTGCAGGATTCAGTTTGTCAAGAGTCTTGTACCCTTGGGAGTCGTTCAAAGATGAGGTGTGGCTGAGCAACATGCCCACTGTGATTTTTTTGTCGGGATATTTCGGATTCCTTATTTTGAACCCCATGATATCCTGCACATCTTCATCCATAGAGACTTTACCCTGTTCGCACAGTTGCATCAGTGCCGTTGCACAGAATGATTTTGATATTGAGGCAATCCTAACGATATCCTTGAGGTCCTTCCTGAATGATGTTGTACCCTCTATATCTCTATTTCCAAATGAATTGGCATAAATCATACGGTTGTTCTCGACAACGCCTACAATCAGCCCCACAATCTCCTTCTCCTTCAAAAAGCGGTTCATTCTCCTCTCAAATATGGTAATATCCTTTGCAGAATTCTTCTTTTTAACCACTTTGCCATGCAGTTCACCGTTGTATACACCCTTTTCCAGAACGATATTTCCATTCAATATCACATAGTGCATGCCTTGGGAGCTGGCAGTGGTGTTCAAAAATGTTGAATTTGCCTTTACCTCCTCCGGCTTGAATATGATGATGTCGGCAAAGTAACCCTCCTTCAGATATCCGCGTTTCTCTATTCCATATGTGGAGGCAACCATGCCGGTGCTTCTGTGAATCATATCCTGAAGTGAAATGAGTTTTTTGTCGAGCACATATTTCTGGATTTTGGTGGCATATGTACCGGTTGTGCGAGGGTGGGTGTTCCAGCCCGAATCAGAGCCTGTCATAACCCAAGGCTTCTTCATGAACCTCTCCATCGATTTTTCATCGATGCTGAATTTGATTACCCTCACATCACTCATTGCAATAAGTTTGGCACATGTCTCCGCTTTTGGCAGCTTCATCATTTTTGCAATTTCGGTAATGGTTTTGCCCAGATACTTCTCATCTGCATTTTTTGCAACCAGCAGAGCATCTCCATTATCATATGATTTGACCATCTTCTCTATATAAGGAAGAATCTCCTTCAATGTGTCGGGGTTGTTAAGCCTTTCAACAACCTTTTTTCTTCCACCAATCTCCACCCATCTTGGCAATACGCTGGCTCTCAGTGATGTGCCTGATGCTATATATGGATATTGGTCGGCAGTGACCGTATATCCCTCTTTTTGGGCATTCTCTATAAGTTCAATTACTCTGTCTGCTTTGTGGGCATTTGCCTTTGTAACTTTTATATGAGAAATATTTACCTGCACATCAGCCTCCTTACCTATTCTCAAAGCCTCCTCGACAGCCTCGATTATCTTGTTTCCTTCGCTGCGCATGTGAGTTGAGTAGATGCCGCCTTTGTCGGACATGGCCTTTGAGAGCTCCAAAACCTCTTCTGTAGTAGAGTAACTGCCTGGCGCATAATATAGTCCGGTTGACAGACCAAATGCTCCTTCATCAATGGATTTCTCTAACAGAGCCTTCATCTGCTCCATCTCTTGCTGGGATGGCGCGCGGTTTACATTTTTGCCCATGACACTGTTTCTTATCTCAGCCTGGCCTACAAAAAAGCCGCAATTAACTACGATTCCCTTGTTGCTCATCTTTTCCATAGCCTCACCTATAGGAAACATACTATTGCCGCAAACTCCGGTGATAATGGTGGTTACACCCTGTTTCAGAAAACTTTCATTACTGTTATCGACGGGTTTGAGCAGTGTCCTCTCCAGATGGTTGTGCGGATCAATGAAACCGGGTGCAATAATGTACCCGGTTGCATCAATCACTTTATCCGCTTTAAAATGGCTGCAGTCGCCCACATATGCTATTGTGTCGGCTTGGACAAGGATGTCTCCTACAAAACATTTGTCGGTACTTCCATTATATATTGTTCCATTTTTAATAATTATTCTTCCTCCCTCATCCGGAGTTGCCCATGCAGCTATTGATGAGATGGCGAACAATATTCCAAACAATAAACTTTTTGCCATAATATTAGTTTGAAAGTGAAATTTTTACCAATTTATTCTATTCATTCTGAACACATTCTGGGTTGTTGTTCAACTCAAGGATCGGAATGAGCCACTGCCAGTTCTTATTTTTGGAAGGACGCTCGATATATCTTGCAGTCTCTCCAACAACCTGCTCTCCGTACATATTGTAATTTGAAGCCTCAGGATCAAGCGGCAGATATTTTGAATCATTCCATGGCGCTTTCTTGGCAGATGTGCCCCAACCGTTCAATGTTCCGCCCTGGTTATATCCTTCGCGAGGTTTAGGACCTCTGTCGACAGGCAGGTCAAGTCTCTTGAGATCGTGCCATCTCAAACCGCATTCAGCCCAAAGCTCAACTCTTCTTTGCCACATTACCTCCTCTGCAAGCTCGTCGCCGGTGCTGGCTGATTTTACATATTGGGGGTCGCGATGGTGGGCAAGAGTGTATAGATAGTCTTGTGCAATGGCAACTTTTGAAGCATCTTTGCTGCGTGCATATCCCTCTGCTGCAATCAGATACATTTCAGGAAGCCTCATGTAGGCCACATCTCTTGCAGCTGCCGCAGTTGCATTGTCTGACAATATCCATTTCTGGCTCATCCATGGAGCCCTTTTAGGACTTGATTTAGGCAGATATACAGTTTGGGTATAAGGGTCTTCACACCACATTGCCTTTCTCAAATCGCTGTCAGGAATAGTGTTGTACAACAAGTTCAAGATAGCTCTCGGCGAGTTTCTATTATATGAAGCATTGTTGTTTGATATGAAGTTGTGCCATGATTTAGGATTTCCGCTCTGAGATCCATCCTCTTTAGCAATCTGTGCCCACAACCACTCTGTATTGGTTGCCCAGCAGTTTCTGTCCAGAACCAGTGTATATGTATCATCCTGAAGTTTGGCACCAGACTTTTCTATTACAAATGATGCTGCATCTGCGGCCTCGCTCCATTTGCCCATTGCCAGGTATACCCTTGCAAGGAGGCCTTTCACTACATATTGGTCGATATGCGATTTATTCTCTTTGGCAAGAGTCACCTTGCTCAAATTCTCATAAGCTGTATTCAAATCTGACAAAATCAGAGAGTAGCACTCCTCTACGGTAGACCTTGCTTTAGGTTCTGTAGATGGAGAGGTTCTTATAATTACACCCAGCTGGTTGTTGTTTCCTCCCGGAACGTATCTCTCTGCCCAAGTCTGTACAAGGTTGAAAAGTGCAAATGCTCTGTATGCATAAGCCTGTCCCTGAACCAGATATGCATATTGGTCATTAGAAGGTAACTGCCCGTTTTCATAAACTTCAATCACCTTGTTGGCATTGTTTACTATTCTGTAGAAGAATTTCCAATAGTAGTTGAGGTCATTGTATTTATGCGACAAATCCCTATGGTGGATCCATTTTGCACAATCCTCATACATGATGTTGCTGTATGTCCATACAACATCGTCTGTCATAAGGGCAAGGTGCATACAGAATGTAGGGTATCCGCCCTGTCCGTTCCATGATGTTGTTGTTCCGCTACTGTGTCCCTCATGCATCATTCTGTGGATACCGTTTATCGCCATCATAGCATTCTCAGATGTACTGAAAACGCTCTCTTCACTGATAGAAGAGGTGGGTGCTGTATCCAGAAAGCCTTTTTCACAAGAAGTTGTGAATGCCAAGGCCAATACTGCTATCAATAAATATATATTTTTCATGACAATACTCTTTTAAAAGTTAGAATGTGAAGTTAATGCCTGCTGTAACAGTTCTTGACGGACTGAATCTGTCACCACTCTTATCATACTGGCTTACAGAATAGTTTGTGTTCAAACCTCTTCTTGCATTCCATACACACAAATGGTCTGCTGCTACATATACTCTTAGTGAGCCCAATCTTAATTTGTCACATATCTTCTTTGAAAAATCATACGACAGACTCAGGTTGTTTACCTCAAGCATATTTGATGACATCAGCCACCTTGTAGACCTTACAGCCTCAATGTTGGTACCATAGTCTGCGCTTGAGCTTATTATAGGAATATCAGTAATATCACCAGGTTCTCTCCACATTCCCAACAGATCGGTAGTCAAGTTTATGAACTCTGTAGAGGTAAATCCTGCCATTGCATACTGGTATGTGCTGTCATAGATCTTGCCTCCCAACTGGTAATAGAGGTCGGCAGAGAGTGTGAAGTTCTTCCATGTGAATGAAGTTGAAATTCCACCGGATACTTTAGGAATTCCTGAGCCGCTGTAATCCTCTTTGGCTTTTGAAATGTCTGTAGTGTACTTTTTGCCGTTTACTTCAACCATATCATCGGTTGCATCCAGATATTTGTCGCCTATCTCATAGATGCACAGACCTGTCTGAGGATCAACTCCTGCCCATTGGTACATCCACCACTCGTAAACAGAGTGCCCCTCTTCAACTTTGTGATAACTTGAGTTCTTGGTATATGGAGGAACTGGAAGTGATATGATCTCATTTTTCAGGAAGGTGCCGTTAATACCCAGATTCCATGTTACATCCTTGCTCCTTATGATATCATAATCAAATGCAAACTCCAATCCGCGGTTAACCAGTCCTCCTGCATTTTCATTTCTTGAAGTCAAACCTGAAGATGGCGCCAAAGAGACCTCCATAAGCAGATTTGTTGTCTTTCTGTGGAAATATTCGAGGCTACCGTTAAGTCTGCTGTTGAATAGCGAGAACTCCAAAGCTGCATCCCAGTTTGTGCTCACTTCCCATTGCAGATCCATATTTCCGGTAGTTGTCATACTCTGGGTATATCCAGGCTCATCCACATTCTGGTTCATCACATACAGTGCCATCCATGGGAAGTAACTTCCGAGGTCGTCGCTACCTACTGTTCCAATTGAAGCTCTGAGTTTGAGATTATCTATCCATCCTGCATTCTTGATGAACTCTTCGTTGCTTACAAGCCAGCTTGCTCCCACAGACCAGAAGTTACCCCAACGTGCATCTTTATGGAATTTTGAACTTCCATCCCTTCTGAATGAAGCTGAGAGGAAGTATTTTCCATTGTAATCATAATTTGCTCTTGCAAAGTAACCTTCGGTGTTATAACTGTTCTTGTATGAACTTGGCTCTGTGCTGGTCTCTATATAGTTGTCGAACTCATAGTTATCTCCGATAACAATCTGGTAGCGTTTTGACGCGGTATTGTTCCAGTAGTCATATTGGTTTGACTCATGTCCGAGGAGAACATTGATATTATGTTTTCCAAAAGATTTGTCCCATGTGAGCAACTGGTTGAATGCCCAGGTCTGTGTCTGGGTATTTGTAATTGTTGTTGACGGAGTGTTGGAACTCTTCTCAGAATAGTGAATTGTGGCAGAGTGTGCCTTGTAGTCATTATTATAGTAAGAGGCGTTGGCGGTAAATTTGAAATCCTTGAGGAAGGTTATCTCAATGTAAGGTTTTACATCTACACCTCTTCTGTATCTGTTGTTGAATCTGTTTTTCAGCTGGCGAGGAGTGTTTACACCTGAATTGACCTTTCTTCCAGGGATACTTATTCCGTCGGCAGTGGTGTAGCCCTCACCAAAGTCAGCAATCCTGTTGCCGTTCTCATCATAAACGTAAGATCCGTCGGGATAGTGCAAGTGTATAGGATATACAGGAGGCATACGTCTTGCAATGAGGAAAACATTGCTTGTTGTACCCTGTGAGGTGGATTGGATACCATACTGGGTACTGTAGGTTGCAGATGCATTCACTCCAAATTTTATATTTTTATTTGGTTGTGCTGCAATATTTGCTCTTGCAGAGTATCTTTCGAATCCTGAACCTACAATATAGCCCTCCTGGTCTGCATATCCGACTGAGGCAAAATAGGTTGTTTTGCCGCTTCTGCCGCTTGCGCTCAATGAGTAGTCCTGTACGAAGCCAACCTGCTCAATGCCGTCTCTCCAATCTGTATCTTCTGCCCATTTCAGCTGTGCATTCTGGTTATATACACCTGTAGGACTGAGTACATCATTTATGCCGCAGGTCCAAGGATTGTAATCTTCAGAGAAGTTGAGGGATGCAACAACGTTTGCAGAGGCTTTTATTCCGGCATCCTCAATAGAGAGGCCATCGGCAACATAATTGTTATAGAACAATCTCCAATAGGTCTCCATATAATCCTTTACACCCATTGTTTCATGGTCTCTTTGCTCGCGGGTAACAAAACCGCTGGAGATCTTTACTGATATTGTTGTCTTTTCACCCTTGCCCTGTTTGGTTGTTACCATCAGCACACCATTTGCGGCACGTGCACCGTAAAGGGCTGTTGATGCAGCATCTTTAAGGATTGTAATGCTCTCAATTTCATTTGATGGAATATTTGACAGCACTCCCTGATAGATGATTCCGTCCAATACAATAAGAGGGTCTGTATTACCATTTATGGAGCCGATACCTCTCACTGTGATTGAAGCGTCAGAACCGGGCTGTCCATTTGCTCCTGTAAGCCTTATACCTGGAGTTGAACCATTCAAAGTATTGAGCGGGTTGGTGGATGGTCTCAATTCCAGTTTGTCACTGCCTATCTTTCCTGCAGATCCGGTGAAGGAGGCTTTTGTTGCAGTACCGTATGCAACCACCATAACTCCGTCCAGCTCCTGAGTATCAGGCTGCATTGAAATGTTTATCACAGCCTTGCCGTTTACCGGAACAACAATGGTCTTAAAGCCTACGGATGAGACAAGCAATGAGGCATCTGCTGGAACTTTAAGTGCATAATTGCCGTCGATGTCTGTAAATGCGCCATTATTTGTGCCCTGTTGAAGGATGTATGCACCAATAATTGGCAATCCGTCTTCTGAGCCAGTTACCGTTCCTTTAACAGCAATGGCTTGTGCAAACAGCATTGTTGTACATAATGCCATAAGCACAGAGAGAATTAGCTTTTTCATAATGGTTTGGTATTAAGGTGAATTGTATTTTCTATATGGATATAGCATAGCCCTTCGCAAGCAGATGAATGCAACGACCATTGCATAGGAGCAGCCTGCTACTTCTGAATATTAAAGCATTCCCGCAATCAGCGGAAATACCTTAAGC
The DNA here is from genome assembly GCA_017935505.1 of Bacteroidales bacterium. Taxonomy (GTDB): domain Bacteria; phylum Bacteroidota; class Bacteroidia; order Bacteroidales; family UBA932; genus Egerieousia. Next base: position 26,089 of record JAGBHM010000033.1, read on the forward strand.
TAAAACGCCTTTGGTAGTGTATGGAACGAAACGGTGCGACTTGACCGGACAGATTGGGGTACGAGAAAATGACTCTTTCATAGCACATCATGTTTTTGAGTTATCCACAATTGTACCTCTGTATGGAGACAGACCAGAGATAAAAATCTTCCCTCTTCCGCAAATTTAATAAAAAAATGATAAATCCAAATGTTTGACATTATTGAAATAAATACTAAATTTGAATGACATTAAAATTTGATGCTCATGAAATCTCCATAATACCACTATTAATGAATTTATAACATAACTCTTTAGACATCAGTACTATAAGGATAGTAAAATCGTTCCATCTGGCGAGGGCTTCCATAGGCAGATCACCTGATTCCAATTCTCATTCCAATTGCCTCCCTCAAATTCAGACTTCCTGTCTCCACAAAATACTGTTCCTTCAAACTATCCTTCCGCTCCATTTATTTAATAAGTATATTCTCCATTTCATATGGCGGATATTGTGTTGGTCTGTAATGTCTATGATTTGTTGGCAGATTATATCCAAAATAACCAATAACCTTAACTTAAAATATTTATTATGAAACAGGTCTTTCTAAAACCAATTTTGCTATTGGTGTCGATTTTCTTGTTCATGCAATCTGACTTGTATGCACAAGGTGGAACAACTGTCTCTGGTACCGTAGTTTCGGCAGAGGACGGTTCTCCAATCCCTTATGCCAGTGTTGTGGCAACAGGTACTACAACCATGACTATGACATTGGATGACGGTTCTTTTGTCTTGAAAGTTCCGGAAGGTTCGGTGACTCTCACTGTGAGCTCTTTCGGCTACAAGACTGTGGAAATCCCTGTGTCATCACAGAAGATGACAATCAGAATGGGAGTTGAGAGTGAAAATCTCGATGCTGTTATGATTGTTGCTTATGGTACTGCAAAAAAAGGTACCTATACAGGTTCTGCATCGGTAGTTGATTCTGATGTGCTTGCAGCCAAACCTCTTACGCATGTGGCTCAGGCTCTTACAGGTACTACAGCCGGTATGCAGGTAGGTACATCAAACGGACAGCCGGGCTCTGATCCTACAATCAGAATCAGAGGTTTGGGCTCATTCAATGCCAGCAACAGCCCTCTCATAGTATTGGACGGTATGCCTTATGATAATGCAATTTCAAGTATCAATCCGGAGGACATTGACAATATCACAGTATTGAAGGATGCCTCTTCTACCGCATTGTACGGTGCCCGTGCTGCAAATGGTGTTCTGCTCATAAATACAAAGAGAGGTAAGAAGGGAAAAATTACTGTAGGTGCAAAATATAATCTAGGACTTACAACCCGACAGACTGACGATTATGAGAGGTTGGGCACAGCTGATTATATGGAGGCTTACTGGGAGGCTTTCAGAAATAAGATGGTTTATGAAAACAAGTATACAATGGAGAAAGCCAATGCAGAGGCAGCATCTTCACTACTTGCCGGTATGAGCTACAATCCATGGGGACTGGAGCCTGAGCAACTGTTTGATGCAAATGGCAAGTTCAACAGAGATGCAAAGATGATGTGGGCCGATGACATCAATTGGGAAGACGCTCTTATAAGAGTTGGTCTGCGACATGATGCCAGTTTGAATATCAGTGGAGCAAGCAATACCACAGACTACTATGCTTCTGTCGGATATACAAAGGATGACGGTTACATTATCGGTTCTGAATATAAACGTTATTCGGCAAAGGCAAATGTGAATTCACAAATTACAAAATGGCTGAAGGTGGGAACAAACCTCTCTGCTGCCATGGCCGAGTCGAACGGTAATCAGAATGAAACAGAGGGTGCAATTGCCAATCCTTTCCGCTTTTTGAGAAATGTTTCCGATATCTATCCAATCCACTTGCACAATCCTGAAACAGGTGAGTATATTCTTGATGCCGACGGTAATAAATTGTATGATTTCGGTAACGGATATACATCGGCGGATGGTTCGATATCTGTTCCTAAACGTGAGTTCCTCTCAAACAGCAACCCTGCAAAAGAGTTGTTGCACCGTTATGACGGTTACAGCAGAACTACTATAAATGTTAAGACATACGCGGAGATTACATTCCTGAAGGATTTCAAGTTTGCAGTGAATGTAGGTTTGGGTTCAAACCTCTACAAAGGATGGAGTGGAGACTATGTGATTCCTGAGAAAGGAAATGCAGGATCAACAAGCAAATCAAGGTCAAATACTGTAACATGGACCATCAACCAGATGCTCTCTTACAGCAAAAATATAGGCAAACACCATGTTGATGCAATGGTCGGCCATGAGAGCTATGATTATACCTACGATTACCTACAGGCAAAAATGAAGGGTACAATCATGCCTGGCGATAACTTTGAATTCGGAAACTTTACAGAGGTGAGCGGTACTCCTAGTGCCTATACCAATGAGTATAAAGTAGAGGGTTATCTGTCGAGGATTAATTATGATTATGATGGAAAATACTTTGCATCAGCATCGTTCAGAAGAGATGGCTCTTCACGTTTTGCAAAAGAGTCGAGATGGGGTAACTTCTGGTCGGTAGGAGCCGGTTGGCGTATTGATCTGGAGAACTTCATGAAAGATGCAAAATGGGTGAATATGCTGAAACTTAGAGCATCTTACGGTGTAATCGGTAATGATGACCTCGACAGCTATTATCCTTGGAGAGCCGTATACGCCCTATACAGACACGGAAACGAGGGAGGATACAGGATATCAACACTCGGGAACAGGGATTTGACATGGGAGACCTCTAGAAATCTGGACATTGGAGTTGAATTCACCTTGTTCAATTCTAGACTGGACGGTACTGTTGAGTTTTTCAACAGAGAGTCAAGCGACCTGCTCTTCTCAATATCAAAAGCTCCTTCAGTCGGAATCTCTGATCAGGATGTAAATGCCGGTACAATGCGCAATAGAGGCATTGAGCTCTCTTTGAACGGTACTGTATTGCGAAACAAGAACTGGAAATGGGACATTAATCTAAATGCAACATTCCTCAAGAACAAGATTGTGGATCTTCCTATGGATCCATACAAGAGCGGTCTGTATTACATCATGCCTGGCAAATCGAGATATGAGTTCTACTTGAAACAGTGGGGCGGTGTAAATCCTGATACCGGATACAACCTCTTTGAGGCGGACCTTGATGCCGGTTATGAGTTTGAGGAGAATGAGTTGATCTACAAGGGTGATGTTGCCTATACCGAAAATATAGAGCATGCAAGGTATGAGTTCAGCGGATCACCGCTTCCTAAGGTAAACGGCGGTTTTGGAACCAACCTTTCATGGAAAAACTGGGATCTCGGTGTAAGCTTCTATTATCAGTTGGGCGGAAAATATTATGATACAGCATATTCTGAGTTGATGTCACTCTCTGAGTCTTATGGAAAGATTCATGTTGATATGATCAACAGATGGCAAGAGCCTGGTGATATTACAAATGTTGCAAAAATAACATCAGGAACCGACAAGAAGAATGTTTCGGCAGGATCATCCACCCGTTGGCTATGTTCTGCAAATATGTTGGAGATTACAAACATCAATTTGACATACAATGTTCCTAAAAAGATATTGAGTCATTTGAATATTGCTTCAGCCAAAGTATATTTCTCTGCTGCCAATCCATTCATGTGGGCAGAGAGGGTAGGTATGTATCCTCGTAGAAATATGCATTCAGGAAATATTACAAACTCCGATGTATACCATCCTTCGAGAACATTCTCGTTTGGAGTAAACTTTACATTCTAAATGACCATTAAACGACAGATATTATGAAACAATTATATACTTTTATATTAATACTTGCAGCCGGGATCTTTGTTTCATCTTGTGCTGAAGACTTCTTGGAGACGAAGTCAACAAGTGCCGTGGATCAGCTCGAAATGTTTACCACAACCGATAATGCCATGCTGGCATTGAACGGTATCCATAGAAAAATGTATACAGGTGGATCATATGCTCCACGTTCTGGTTGGGGTTCATATATGCAGTGGATGGATTTTCTCGGAGAGGACCTTGTATATACCAAAGGTAACGCACAATGGAAAGGTGCTGTAAAATGGGATAACCACAGAAGTGCCACCAACTCTTTTATGGCTTGGCAATATGGAGTATTCTATGATATTATTGTGAATGCGAACTTCATCATCGAAAATATAGACAACGCCGAGGGACCGCAGGAGGATAAGGATCATATCAAAGGTCAGGCAATGGCATACAGGGCATTCAGCCACTTCTATCTTGTACAGCCTTGGGGCAAAAGATATGAGGCAGGTAAAGAGAATAAACAAGACGGAATTGTACTCAAATTATCGACAAGCCTTGAAAACCAGCCTCGCTCAAGCGTAGAGGATGTTTATAAATCAATCAACAGCGACTTGGATTCTGCAATTATGCTTCTCGACAGAATCAGTATAAAGAGACCGGACATCACACATATAAATGTGCATGTTGCAAGATCATTGAAGGCGAGGGTACTCCTTACCCAGGGCAGATGGCTTGAGGCAGCAAAGATGGCAGAAGAGGTTATCAGCAAATCCGGTGCAAAATTGCAGGCCAATACATATGACTACAAACAGGGAAGAATGTGTGACGCTTCAAACACTGAGTGGATCTGGGCAAAAATAGGTTATCCTGAACTGGAGACAGGTACCCTTATCAATTTCTTCAGTTATATATCCAATACAAATGTGTCGTATAACAGAAATACTCCAAGAGCAATCTATAATTTGCTATATGATAAAATCAGTGATACAGATGTGAGAAAGAGCATTTGGCTTCCTGATGCACCGCTTATGGACAAAACAGACATTGCAATACCACCTAACGGAAATATATTCAAATGGATGAGCCAGAAATTTATAGTGGACTCACCTTATTGGAATACAGCATCTTATGCTGGAAATCTATATACTGCAGACCTCGCCTATATCCGTTTGCCTGAGATTATGTTAATTGCAGCGGAGGCTTATGCAAGAGCCGGAGAGTATGCATTGGCGGCAGATGCCCTGTATCCTTTGGCAAAAATCAGAGACCCTCAGTATGAAAAATCTACAAAGACAGGAGAGGAGCTTATTGAAGAGATCATGATACAGCGTAGAGTTGAACTTTGGGGCGAAGGTTTCAGATTCTTGGATTTGAAACGTCTGAACCTTCCGTTGGACAGAGGTCCTAAACCAAGAGAGGGCTATAACCAGGGTGGTGCGAAGAACAACTGGAAAAATGGCAAAAATCCTACAAATCTTGATCCTGAAGCATCTAACTACAATATGTATGATGACCAGCCATTTGGTGAAACATACAGATATATTGAGGCAGGTGACAAGAGATGGGAGTTCCTTATTCCAAAAACAGAGCTCGACAGAAATCCATTGGCAACTCAGAATCCTGTTTAGTATAATTATTTGAAATATAGTAATTTAAGTAGCAAAGAGGCCGACAGTTCCGTCGGTCTCTTTTTTTATCTGCAGGCAAAAAAAATGTGGAGATAAAAAAGTTCGCAAAAAAAATATATATTTGCATAACATTGTAACCATTATTTATTGTAACCACTTGTAGCCACTATGTTCCACCGCTCCTTTTTTGCCCCGATTTACATTCAGTTCTTCGCGATATCTTCTTGCAATTTTTCAGCGTTGCTCTGTGCGGCAACCGCGTCAATTATATCATTATACACGATATTTTCATAACGGGCCAGGGATTGTTTCCTGTGTCTGTTTTTTTTATTCCGACTATCTACTGCTCAATTCAGATAGAACACTATAACCATTTTATAAACTAATCAATATCACTATGAAAAGATTTTTTTCAAAACCAATTCTTTTATTAGGATTATTGTTGATGGCTGTGCAGGTTACATTGTATGCACAGAATGAGGTGACTGTAACAGGTGTTGTCACCTCGGCCGAAGACGGTTCTCCTATTCCTTATGCAAGTGTTGTTGCTACGGGAACTCCAACTATGACAATGACATTGGATGACGGATCCTTTGTTCTTAAAATGCCGGATGGAGTTACAACAATCACAGTAAGTTCATTTGGATACAAGACTGTAGAACTTCCTGTTTCTACAACTAAAATGGCCATAAAACTTGCTACAGAGAGCGAAAATCTCGATGCTGTAATGATTGTGGCTTATGGTACAGCAAAGAAGGGTACCTATACAGGATCTGCAGCTGTGGTTGATTCAGAAGTGCTTACAGCAAGACCTCTTTCTGAAGTTTCGCAGGCTCTTACCGGAACAACAGCAGGTGTGCAGGTTGGTACATCAAATGGTCAGCCAGGTTCTGCACCATCATTGAGAATACGTGGTTTGGGTTCATTCAATGCAAGTAATGATCCTCTTATCGTATTGGACGGTATGCCTTACGATAACTCTCTGTCGAGTATCAATCCTGAGGATATTGAGAGTATGACTGTATTGAAGGATGCCTCTTCTGCTGCCCTTTATGGTGCACGTGCTGCGAATGGTGTGATTCTGATTACAACCAAGAGAGGTAAAGAGGGTAAAATTATTGTAAGTGCTAAATATAATTTGGGACTTACAACAAGACAGACCCGTGACTATGAGACAATGGGTACTGCAGATTATATGGAAGGTTACTGGGATGCCAACAAAAATAACTTGGTTTTCCAAGGCTTTTCAGAGGCTGAGGCAAGTGCAAAAGCTGCAGCACAGTTGATGTCAGGTATGTCATACAATGCATGGGGAATGACTACTGAGGAGTTGTTTGATGCAAATGGCAAGTTCAATAGAGATGCAAAGATTCTTTGGGCAGATGACCTTAATTGGAAAGATGCAATTGAGCAGGTTGGTATCAGACACGATGCTTCATTGAATATAAGTGGTGCAAATAAGACTACAGACTACTATACATCTATCGGTTATACAAAAGATAACGGTTATGTTGTAGGTTCTGAATTCTCACGTTATTCTGCAAAGGCAAATGTCAATTCACAAATTACAAAATGGTTGAAAGTTGGTACAAACCTTTCAGCAGCAATGAGTGAATCGAACGGTAACCAGAACGAGAGTAGCGGAAACAACTCAAACCCATTCCGTTTCTTGAGATATGTGAGCAATATAGTTCCAATTCACCTTCATCATCCTGAGACAGGTGAGTATCTGTTGGATTCAGATGGCAATAGAATGTATGACTTCGGTTTGGGTTACACAACACCAGATGGTAGCGTAACAGTTCCTGTCCGTGATTACGTTTCTGGAAACAACCCTGCTATTGAGTTGAAAGACAGATATGACGGATACCGTAGAACAACCCTCAATGCAAAGGCTTATGCAGAGGTTACATTCCTTAAAGATTTCAAATTTGCAGTTAACGTAGGTGTTGGTGCAAATAGATATAAAGGCTGGAGCGGTGCTTATGTATATCCTGAGAAGGGTACTGCAGGATCTTCTACAAAATCTGCATCAAACACTACAACATGGACTATCAACCAGATTCTTTCATACAGCAAGAATATTGGCAAACACCATGTTGATGTAATGGTAGGTCATGAGAGCTATGATTATTCATATGATTATCTGAGTGCCTCTATGAAGGGTCAGATTATGCCAGGTGACAACTTCGAGTTTGGAAACTATACAGAGATAAGCGGTACTCCAAGTGCATATACAAATGAGTATAATGTAGAGGGATATCTGTCGAGACTTAATTATGATTATGATGGCAAATATTTTGCCTCAGCATCATTCAGAAGAGACGGATCATCAAGATTCTCACCAGATTCACGTTGGGGTAACTTCTGGTCTGTAGGTGCAGGTTGGAGAATTGACCTTGAGAACTTCATGAAAGATGTAAAATGGGTGAACATGTTGAAATTGAGAGCATCTTATGGTGTTATAGGTAATGACGACACCGATGGCTACTACCCATGGAGAGCTGTATACGCACTTGACAGAAATGGTGTTGAGCCTGGTTATCTGCAATCAACATTGGGAAATATTGATCTTACTTGGGAGACATCCAAGAACCTTGATGTTGCATTGGAGTTTACCTTGTTGAATTCAAGACTGAACGGTACAGTTGAGTTCTTCAACAGAGAGTCAAGCGACTTGTTGTTCGACATATCACTTCCACCTTCAATTGGTGTTGATTCACAGTTGAAAAATGCCGGTACAATGAGAAATAGAGGTATTGAGATTACATTGGACGGTACTATTTTGAACAAGAAAGACTGGAGATGGGATGTTAATGTAAACGCCACATTCCTGAAGAACAAAGTGGTTGAGTTGCCTATGGAGCCTTACAAGAGCAGTATGTACTTCATTATGCCGGGCCATTCAAGATATGAGTTCTGGTTGAGACAATGGGCAGGTGTAAATCCTGAAACTGGTTATAACCTCTATGTTGCAGATATCGACAATCCTGATTATGAGTGGGAAGAGAACGAGCTTATATATAAAGGTGATGTTGCATATACAGAGGATGTTGAGCATGCAAAATATGATTGGAGCGGTGATGCAATGCCTGTTGTAACAGGTGGTTTCGGAACTAACCTTTCATGGAAAAACTGGGATTTGAATGTAATGTTCTATTATCAGTTGGGTGGAAAATATTATGATTCAACATATGCATCATTGATGTCAACAGGATCAGGTTCGTTGTCATTCAGCAAATTGCATGTTGATTTGCTCAACAGATGGAAACAGCCTGGTGACAAGACAGATGTTGCAAAATTGACAAACGGAACAGATGAGACAAATATCAATGCAAGTTCATCTACCCGTTGGTTGGGCTCTTCAAATATGTTGGAGATAACCAGCATCAATCTTGGATATAATGTTCCTGCCAAGATCTTGCGTCATATAAATGTGTCGAATGCCAAAATATATTTCTCGGCAAGCAATCCATTTATGTGGGCAGAGAGAGTGGGTATGTATCCTCGTAGAAACTTTATGTCGGGATATGATGGAAATGCTGACATCTATCTTCCTTCAAGAACATTCTCATTTGGCTTGAACCTTACATTCTAATGTGCAACTTAAAAATTAAAGAGAATATGAAACTAAAAAATATATTGGCAGCGCTTCTTGCCGCAAGTATTTTTGCAGCGTCTTGCAGCAGCGACTTCTTGGACACAAAGTCTACGAGTGCTGTAGACCAGACAGAAATGTTTACAAATACAACCAATGCAATGATGGCATTGCAGGGTCTTCACAAATTGATGTACAAGCAGAGATCTACCGCTCCTCAGATGGGTTACGGTGTATTTATGCTCTGGATGGACTTTATGGCTGAGGATTTGGTTTACACCAGATCAAATGCACAATGGGGTGGTGCTACAAAACTGACTCTGCACCATAACCCAACCTCTTCATATCTTAACCATATCTACGGATTCTTCTATGATATGATTGTGAATGCAAATATGTTGCTTGAGAATATCGACAACGCTGAGGGTCCTCAGGAAGAGAGGGATTATATTAAAGGACAGGCTTTGGTATATCGTGCCTACATGCACTTCTGTGCAGTTCAATTGTGGGGTAAACGCTATGCTGCAGGTGAGGATAATACCCAGGACGGTATCATTTTGAAACTCAGCACAAGCCTTGTGCCTGAGGCAAGATCTTCTGTTGAAACTGTTTATGAAGCAATAAATAAAGACTTGGATGAGGCTATTGCACTTTTGGGCGGAATCAGTATTGAGCGTGCTGCAAAATATCATATTGATGTGCATGTTGCACGTGGTATCAAGGCGAGAGTTCTTTTGACTCAGGGACGTTGGAGTGAGGCTGCTACCATGGCTGAGAAGGTTATCTCAGAGTCTGGTGCAAAATTGCAGGCAAATACTTATGACCGTGTTGTAGGTAGAGGATGTAACGCTTCAAACACTGAGTGGATCTGGGCAAAAATAGGCCAGCCTACAGTTGAAACAGGTACTTTGTGCCAGTTCTTCAGCTATGTATCGAACTCAAATGTATCATATAATAAAAATACTCCAAGAGCTATCTATAACTTGTTGTATGACAAAATCAGCGATACAGACGTTAGAAAATCTCTCTGGTTGCCTGATGCACCAAGCATGAGTACCAAAGATATCGTTTATCCGCCAAGTGGCCGTATCTACAAATGGATGAGCCAGAAATATATTGTTGACGGTCTTGACAATACAAGCTCTTCATATGCAGGAAATGTCTACACAGCGGACCTTCCTTTCATGAGATTGCCTGAGATGATGCTTATTGCTGCTGAGTGTTATGCAAGAATGGGTCAGGATGACAAGGCTGCCACAGCATTGTATCCATTGGCTAGCATAAGAGACCCTCAGTATACAAAATCTACAAACACCGGAGAGGCTCTTATTGAAGAGATCATGATCCAGCGCCGCGTTGAGCTTTGGTGCGAAGGTTTCCGTTTCCTCGATCTGAAACGTCTGAATTTGCCTTTGGACAGAGGTCCTGCTCCAAGAGCCGGTTACAACCAGGGTGGTGCAGCCAACGGCTGGGGTACCAAGAAGACTCCTACCAACCTTGATCCGCTGGCTTCAAACTTCAATATGTATGAAGACCAGCCTATCGGAGAGGATGCAAGATACAGAGAGGCAGGTACAAACCACTGGCAGTTTGTCTTCCCTAAAAATGAGGTTGACAGAAACCCATTGTTGGTTCAGAATCCATACTAATAGTGTAAAAATATACTATTTTTAATGATTAAGGGGGAAGACAATTTTGTATTCCCTCTTAATTTTTTTTAACTTTAGGGTCGGATAAATGTAATGTGTATTCTTAAAAACTATATTTATGAAAAAGATTACAATGCTATTGTTGCTTATTCTTGCTGGCTTTACTTCATGGGCCCAGCCTCTTCAGAATGAGTATAAATATGATTTGGACTATTTTATACCGGATGTCTTTGCGAGCAAGGAGGCTCCGGATGTGGCTATTGAAAAGAGCTTCAACAGCAATATTCCGCAACCGAAAGATATTCTGGGTTTTGAAATAGGAGAGAGGTTTGTAGAGTGGGGTGATGTACTTAAATATATGTATGCACTTGATGCTGCATCCGACAGGGTTTCCATAGTTGAGTATGGAAAAACCTATCAGCATCGCAGATTTATTCAAGTTATCATAACCTCTGAGGCCAACCAGAAAAAATTGGGACAGCTCAGGGAGGAGCACCTTAAGCTCACAGATGTTTCCCAGTCCGGAGACCTGGATATTTCAGAAATGCCGGTATTTGTCTGCCAGACCAATTCAATTCATGGAAATGAGACATCAGGAGTGAATTCATCGCTTGTAACTGCCTATTTCTATGCCGCATCCACAGACAAGGAGGTTGAAAAGCTTCTCGAGAATACAGTCCTGATTATTGTGCCAGGCCTTAATCCCGATGGCATAAACAGGTGTGCCACCTGGATAAATACAACATACAGCTATGTTCCGGTATCTGATTTGCGCACACGTGAATTTTCGGAACCATGGCCGAGCAGCCGTACAAACCATTATTGGGCAGACAGCAACCGCGATTGGCTCATGTGCCAGCATCCGGAAGGTCAGAATGCGGTGCAGATGTATCTCGACTGGATGCCGAATGTGCTGAGCGACCATCATGAGATGAGTGGTGACATCAAAGGTTTCTACTTCAGTCCGGGCCATCCATTGCGTACACATCCGCTTGTGCCGCAGCAGAACCAGGATTTCACTTATGAAATTACACAATATACCGCTGCTGCATTGGATAATATCGGATCACACTACTTCTCAAAGGAGGGCTATGACGACTTCTATCTTGGCAAAGGTGCTGCTTATGGTGATGTGCAGGGCTCTGTGGGAATATTGTATGAGCAGGTTGCCCCACGCGGTCATATGAGACCGATTCCATCGGGAACATTGTCGTTCCCATACTCTATAAGGAATCAGGCATATGCCTCAATTATGACAGTATATGGTGCTTATAAAATAAAAGACAGATTGCTTGAGTATCAGCGTGATTTTTATAAAAACACCAAAAATGCCGCAGCCAAGGATCCTGTGAAGGGATATGTTTTCAATACAAGGGGCCGCAAAGCTATCGAGTACCATTTCCTCAAGAATATGCTGCACCATCAGATAGAGGTATATAAATTGAAACAGAATACCACACAGGGTGGAAAGAGATTCAATGCCGAGGATTCCTATGTCATTCCTCTCAACCAGAAATTCTATGCTAAAATCAAGGGTATCTGGGAGAATATGACAGAGTTCTCAGACAGCCTCTTCTATGATATTTCAACATGGACATTCCCTCATGCTTTCAATTTGGAATATTCTCAGACATCCACTGTTGCAGGTTTGTTGGGTGACAAGGTTGAAAATATTGAATTCCCTGAAGGCAAGATTATTGGAGGAAAGGCTACATATGCTTATGTGTTTGAAAATACAGAACTCTATTCGCATAATCTGATATCAGATTTGCTGAAAAAAGGTGTTTTTGTGAGAATTGCAAAGAAACCGTTCCACTACACAGATAATGGCGAGGTCAAGGAGTTTGGTTATGGAACAGCTGTTGTGCTGTTGCAGAACCAGCCGTTGGACATTGATCAGATGCATGCCCTTGTTGAGGAGTCTGCACGCAGAAATGGCGTTGAGGTCTACTCATTCAATACCGGTCTGATGGATGATTTCGACTTTGGAACCTCTGCAAATAAAGGTCTGAAGATGCCTAAGGTTGCACTTTTGACCGGAAGCGGAATGGGAGTCCCAGAAAGTGGAGAGATTTGGTTTATGCTCGACAGACGTTTTGGAATTCCACCGGTTCTTATCGATTTCAATACTCTGCACAAAGCAAACTTGAGCAAATACAATGTTATAATAATTGCAAACGGATCGCCATCTGTGCCGATATCATCTTCTGCATACTCTATGCTGAAAGATTGGGTGAAGAGAGGTGGCGTGCTGATTGCCACAGGGGGAGCATATTCACTCACCAACTCTACAGGAATTACAGATTTCAAGAAACTTCCATCTTTGAAGCTTGAGAAGAGCGGCGATGAGCCTCCTTTCAAACCATACCATACAGGAGAGAATTCGGCCCTGAATAATGTGGAGGGTGTGATACTCAACTGCGTATTGGATACTACATCACCTTTGGGATATGGTTACAAAAATTCAGATGTGGCTCTGCTGAAGAAGGGCAACACTGCGTTTGATATCTCAAAGATGAAGGCAAGTGTTCCTATGTACTACTCCGAGGAGCCATATCTGTCGGGATGTATGTCTGAGAAGAACAAGAAGAGGTTTGCACATACACCAGCCTGCCTTGTCTCTGAATTCGGCAATGGAAAGGTAATTTATTTCTCAGATGATCTCAATTTCCGCTCTTACTGGTTTGGTGCGACAAAAATCTTTATGAATGCAGTATTCTTTGGACAATTGTATTGATTTTACAAACTATAAATTATAAGTAGTATGAAAAAAACCTTACTTTTATTCTCTTTATTGTCTGTATTGTTCACAGCTGATATTTTAGCTTGTACTTCAGCAATATTCTCAGGAAAAGCAACTCCCGACGGACGTCCGATGATGTGGAAACATCGTGATAACCCGGCTGACAATGTATGTGTTGAGTATATCAAGGGTGACAAATACAATTTTATTGCGCTGATGAATTCTGGCCGCAAATCGAAATCTGCATGGGGCGGAACAAATGATGCAGGTTTCTCTATCATGAATACCGCATCATATAACCTCAATTATGATATAAAGAGTGAGAATAAATTCCCTAATGGAGAGAATGTAATGTATAGAGCCCTCTCTACATGTGCCACTCTTGAGGATTTTGAAAAAATGCTTGAAAACGAGTATAAAATGACTGGCAACGAGTCTAACTTTGGTGTTATTGATGCTAATGGTGGCGCTGCATATTATGAGGTAGGTATCGCCGGCTGGACAAAAGTTGACGTAAATGATCCAAAAATTGCTCCTCAAGGACTTCTTGTTTATGCAAACCACTCATATACAGGTAAACTCGACGATGGTGCAGGTTATGTACGCTACACTACAGCAGATCATATCATCAAAAGTCATCTCGGCCGTGCAGGTGAATTCACTCCTCAATGGATTTTCCAGAACCTTACACGTTCATTCTATCACTCATTGCTTGATATAGATCTTGTAAAAGATATCGATATTACAGAGCGTGGCAGCGGTTGGTTCATAGCACAGGATTTCATTCCACGCATCAACTCAACTTCTGCAATTGTAATTACAGGTGTGAAGAAAAATGAGGATCCTGCAAACTCAATTATGTGGACTGTATTGGGATATCCTCCGGTATCTGTAGCTGTGCCTATGTTCATGAAAGCCGGTGCAGACCAGCCTGCATGGATGGTTCCAGACCCTCAGACCAAGAATGCTAAAATGTGTGATATGGCTCTTGAGTTGAAGAAAGAGATATTCTCAGTTAAACGTGGCAATGGCGAGTACTACATGAACTTCAGAAAGATCCATAATGCCAATGGTACAGGTTACATGCAGCAGTTGAGACCGTTGGAGAACAAAATTTTTGACAAATCAGAAAAATTCATAGATGCAAACCGCGATAAGAAATTCAACAAGGCAGCATATGATGAGTTCTACAATGATTTGTATAATGAAATAGAATCTGTGTACAATAGTCTCATAGATTAGTTAATGAATTAGGTATTTTGCAAAAGAGCCGGCAACCATCCAGTTGCCGGCTCTTTGCTTTAATCTATCCGAGATTTTTGAATATTAATTTCTCTTCTGCACAATCTATCTCTATGTGTCCGTCTTTTGCAATTTCTCCACCTATTATTTTGGTGGCAAGTTCATTTATGAGCTCCTTTTGCAATAGCCGTTTTATAGGTCTTGCACCGTAGGCGATATCATATCCTTTTGAACTCAAATACTCCATGGCGGCAGGGGTGAACTCCAGTTCTATGCCCTTTTCACGCAGTAGTGATGCAATTTGGTTAATCTGCAGCTGGAGAATTCCCAAAATATCCTCTTTGTTGAGAGGTTCAAACATTATCACCTCATCAATCCTGTTGAGAAATTCGGGCCTTACGCTGCGCCTTAACACATCAAGTACATTGTTTTTACACTCTGCCAGCAATTCATCCTTCTCATTCTCCGACTGGTCTGAGTGGAGTCTGCTCATGTATTGCTGGATGATCTCGCTTCCGGCATTGCTGGTCATGATGAGTATTGTATTCTTGAAGTTGACAGTGCGTCCCTTTCCGTCGGTAAGACGTCCGTCATCCAATACCTGCAATAATATATTGAATACATCCGGATGGGCCTTTTCTATTTCATCGAACAATACAACTGAATAGGGTTTGCGCCTTACAGCCTCTGTGAGCTGTCCGCCCTCATCATATCCAACATATCCCGGAGGCGCACCTACAAGACGTGTCACTGCAAAACTCTCCTGATATTCACTCATATCAATACGGGTCATCAGGTTCTCATCGTTAAACAGGAACTCTGCAAGAGCTTTGGCAAGTTCTGTCTTGCCAACACCTGTAGTACCGAGGAACAGGAACGAGCCCAGAGGTCGCTTCTCATTCTGCAATCCTGCACGTGAGCGTCTTACAGCATCAGAGACAGCCTTGATGGCCTCATCTTGTCCTATAATCCTTTTGTGCAGCTCATTTTCGAGGTTGAGCAGCTTCTCCTTTTCGCTCTGGAGCATTCTCTTTACTGGAATGCCGGTCCATTTTGAAACAACCTCGGCAATATCCTCAGGATTCACCTCTTCATTGATCAGAGGATTTGGATTTGCATTCTTTTTGGCAGTAAGTTCTTCTATCTCATTCTGTAGGGCCGAGATTTTTCCGTAACGGATCTCTGCAACTTTGCCATAGTCTCCGGCACGTTCAGCATTATCGGCCTCAATTTTATAACTTTCAACCTTAAGGCGTTTCTCCTGTATTGAATCGAGCAGAGACTTCTCTTCCTTCCACTGCTTGTCGTACACCTTCTTCTCCTCCCTGAGGGCCTCCAACTGGGCTACAATGTCGTTCAGCTTTGGTGATTTTCCCTCTCTTTTGATGGCCTCCCTCTCAATCTCCAGCTGTTTGATCCTGCGGTTGAGTTCATCTATCTTCTCCGGTACAGAATTCATCTCAAGTCTGAGCTTTGATGCTGCCTCATCAATCAAATCAATGGCTTTGTCGGGCAGAAATCTGTTTGTAATATATCTGTTCGACAAATCTACAGCAGCAATGATGGCATCATCCTCAATCTTTACCTTATGGTGGTTCTCATACCTCTCCTTCAATCCCCTCAAAATGGATATGCTTTCGGCAGGGGATGGCTCATCAACCATCACCATCTGGAAACGGCGCTCCAGGGCCTTGTCCTGCTCAAAATATTTCTGATACTCATCCAAGGTGGTGGCACCTACAGTTCTGAGTTCACCTCTGGCCAGAGCCGGCTTCAGAATATTGGCCGCATCCATTGCACCACTGCTCTTTCCGGCTCCTACCAATGTGTGTATCTCATCGATATAGAGAATTATCTCGCCATTGCTCTCAATAACCTCTTTTACAACTCCTTTGAGACGCTCCTCAAACTCTCCCTGGTATTTTGCACCAGCAATGAGTGCTCCCATATCCAATGAATATATCTGCTTGTTTTTCAGATTCTCAGCAACATCTCCATGGATAATGCGCTGTGCAAGTCCCTCTGCAATGGCAGTTTTTCCAACGCCGGGCTCTCCAACCAGAATAGGGTTGTTTTTTGTCCTTCGGCTCAAAATCTGCAGCACTCTCCTGATCTCTTCGTCACGGCCGATAACAGGATCCAGCTTCCCGCTCCTGGCTCTCTCATTCAAATTGATTGCATAATTTTTCAATGCACTTGATCCGTTCTGATTGTTATTCATAATCTACCTCCTGTTTATAACAACATTTATCGGGGTGAAGGGGTTCAAAATAGTTGCCAATTGAAAATATCTGCCAAATTGGCAGAGCTAAAAGCATATAAAATGGTTGTTTTTTATTATGAAAATATTATCTTTGTCAGATGCAATATTTATCGGTTTGTGAAGATTAATTATATAAAAACAGAATATTATGACTTTAAGAAACACAATTTCAACATTGTTGCTTGTTGCAGTGGCAATTACCTCTGCAGATGCACAGAAAAAAGGAAAGAAGGAGGCTGCTGAAGCTCCAAAAGGTTATGAGTTTACAGTAGTTAAGGAAAACTACATCACTCCTGTGAAAAATCAGGCAAATTCAGGTACATGCTGGTCATATTCAACTATTTCATTCCTTGAGAGTGAGGCTATTAAGAATGGTGCTCCAAAAGATATCGACCTTGCAGATATGTATCCGGTTTATATGAGCTATTCAGATAAGGCAGTCAAATATGTGCGTCTGGACGGATATCTCAACTATGCACAGGGCGGATCTTTTGAGGATGTACTCTACACTTTGAAACATTATGGAATGTTGCCACAGGCAGAATTGGAAGGCCTTAACTATGGAACAGACAAAAATGCGCATGGCGAGCTTTCTTCAGTTTTGAAAGCTTATGTAGGCGCTGTTGTCAAAAACCCTAACAAAACCCTTTCAACAGCTTGGCATAGAGGTCTTACCGGTATTCTCGACGCTTACCTTGGTGAGGTTCCTGAGAAATTTGTTGTAGACGGCAAAGAGTATACTCCTCAATCATATGCAAAAGAGTATTTGAAACTTAATGCTGATGATTATGTATCAATCACTTCATTCACACATGAGCCATTCTATTCACAATTTGCAATTGAGGTTCCTGATAACTGGCGCTGGGGTCTTTCATACAATGTTCCTCTCGATGAGATGATGGAGATTTTTGATTCTGCAATTGAGAACGGTTACACTATTGCATGGGGTTCTGATGTCAGCGAGAAAGGTTTTACCCGCAACGGTATTGCTGTAGCTCCGGATGTAGAGGCTACACAGAAAGCAGGATCTGACGAGGAGAGATGGATCGGCAAATCAAAAGATGAGAAAGATGCTATCCTTTACAATCTTAATGCTCCTGGTAAAGAGTTGAATGTAACTCAGGAGATGAGACAGGAGGGTTATGACAACAAAACCACTACTGATGACCACGGTATGCATATTTATGGTATAGCAAAAGATCAGAACGGTACCAAATACTATATGGTTAAGAACTCTTGGGGCGAGTCTGGAAAATACAAAGGATATTGGTATGCTTCAGAGCCTTTCGTAAGATGGAAAACCATGAACATTGTTGTAAACAAAAAAGCCATTCCTCAGCATATCCGCGAGAAATTGGGTTTGTAATCCATAATTCATAATTCATAATTGATTAAACTATGAAGAAAATCTTTTTACTTACAGTAGCCTTCGTATCACTGGTTACAGTATTGTCTGCCCAGTATAAATACGAATTTACAGTTGTAAAGGAGAATCCTGCTACAGCTGTGAAGAATCAGGCCCGCACCGGTACCTGCTGGTGTTTTGCAACAATCTCCTTCCTTGAGTCTGAGTTGCTCAGAATGGGTAAGGGTGAGCATGATTTGTCGGAGATGTATATTGTAAGACATAATTATAATAGAAGAATTGCCGACAACTATCTCCGCAGAGGTAAAGGCAATGTGAATCCAGGAAGCCTTTCTCACATGTGTACATATGCTGTGAAACATTTTGGACTTATTCCTGAAGAGGCATATCCAGGCATCAATTATGATTCTCCAACACACAACCATACCGAGCTTTCAAATTATGTGAAGCTGCTCTCGGCAGAGGCTGTGAAGAATAAAAAAAGAATTCCTGCAGAGCTTCAGGAGGGATTGTTTGATGCATTTTTGGGTAAAGTTCCTGAGACTTTTGTATATCAGGGCAAAGAGTACACCCCTCAAAGTTTTGCAGCAAGCCTTGGTCTGAATATGGATGATTATGTGGAGATTACAAGCTTCTCTCACCATCCTTTCTACGAGCAGATTATTCTTGAGGTTCCGGATAACTGGGATTTCGGAAAACATTATAATGTGCCGCTTGATGATATGATGGCCATTATTGACAATGCAATTGAGAAGGGTTACACTGTTGCATGGGATGGCGATATCAGCGAGCCTTCTTATGACTTCAATAAAAACAGCATTGCACTCAACTGCAAGGATACTATCAAGAACCGTGAACTTAAAAACCGTGTAAAAGAGCTTCCTGTGACTCAGGAGAGCCGTCAGGCCGATTTTGAGAACTTTACAACCGTTGATGACCATCTTGAGCACATCACCGGTATTGCAAAAGATCAGGAGGGTGTAAAATATTACATCACAAAGAACTCTTGGGGCCTTGGCAGAAATGGTACTGGTTACCACAATATGTCTGAGAATTATGTGAAGGCTAAGACTATCGGTATAATGGTTCATAAAAACTCAATACCAAAAGAGATAAGGGCAAAATTGAAAATTAAATAATAATCTACCCTTATATCATTTCGGGCCGGAGAGAAAATTTTTGTTTCTCTCCGGCTTTATTTATCTTTACAAGAAAATTGGAAATGATGAATACTACATATCAGTCAATAGGTCTCTTTATAGATGGCGGTTATTATGCCAAAATCAATGATGCGCTTGAGCAAGATTTTTCAAAAAATGTAAATGTCACAGCTTTGATGGATTTTATCCGCACAAAAGTGAGTGAAATAAGCACATCTCCAAAGATGGATTGCCATATTGTTGAGAGCCACTATTTCCGAGGCCGTTACAGAGTGAATGATGCCAGCAACAAGCATTTGCTCTTTAGCGAACGCAAGTTTGAAGATTCACTCATTGAGAATGATGTCATATTCCATTACAAGCATTTGAGGGAGATCCAGAAGGGGACCGGTGTTACTGTTGTTGAGAAGGGTGTGGATGTATGGTTTGCCCTGGAGGCATACGAATTCTCTCTTATACGCAAATTCGATTATGTTGTGCTCATTACTGGAGATGCCGACCATGAGATGCTTATCCGTAAGCTCAAAGCTCTGAAAATAAATGTGATACTACTTACTTGGAATGCTTCTTCAAACAATACTACATCCACCGCAAGACTGCTTAAGGAGGAGGCATGCATACATCTCGAGCTGAGCAATCTGGTGGCTAAGAACCCTTCATTGTTCGGGGAGCTCTGCATCTGAAACTGATAAAGATTAGGCCGGAGCTCTTCTCAGTTAATGCAGCTGTGCAGAATTAGGAATAACGCTACAATCATAAATGTAAGGCGGAGTGTCTCTTTTGCCCGTTTCAGATATGTTTTAACTGTATTTTCCGACAAATCAAGCTCCTGGGCAATCTCCTTTATCTTCATTTTGTCGATATAAGCCATTATGAAAATATCCTTGCAACGGCCACCTAACTGTTGTAGTTTCTGGTATGCCTCTTCAACTTTATGGAAATATTCGATTGCATCCTCAGCGGTATGCTGGTGAATGTGGGATATCTCCTCCAATTTTACGTTGCCGGAAGATTTTTTGGAGGCTTTCAACCAGTTAATTGATGAGTTTCTGACCGAGGTGAAAAGCCATGAAGTTATGTTTGAGACTGAGCTGCAGTTCTCCCATAACTTGATGAAGCACTCTTGCACGATATCCTTGGCTTGTTGATATGGAATGCCCATCCCGGAAGAGTATATGACCAGGCAGTTGAAATATCTGTCATATATTTTTCTAAAATCCAACAGGGAATTTATACGGGGCATACTATTCTTTTTAATCGGGCACAAATGTAAGAGTATTTTTAAATTTTTCTTGAATTTTTTTTCGAAATTGCTGTCACCCATTATTGAATTTTATTGTCATATACACGGATAAGCCGAATAGTTGAAAATTTATATGTAAATTACCTTAAAACTATATTCACTAATATTTTAACTTATGAAAAAATCAAAAGGAAGGACCAGGCTTATGTGGAGAGTGTCTCTATTGGTTTTGCTTGCCAATATATGCATCGCCTCATACTCTGGCAACCGGTTATATGCCGGTGGTGTATCGGGCTCTTTGGAGCAGATGATTTTAGACAAGAAGGTCTCTTTGAATTTTAAGAACAAGCCTATAAAGGATGTGCTTGAAGAGATCAAAAAGCAGACTGGAGTGGGATTTGCCATTTCAGCTGAAATTGAAAATGCTATAGGCAGAGTGTCGGTAAATGCAAATGATCTCTCTCTATCAGAGGCATTGGAGCAGGTATTTGCCGGAACAAACTATGAGGGCAAGAGTGTAAATGACCAGATAGTTGTTGTTAAAAAAAGTGCCCAGAAGGGTAAAGTAACAATCTCTGGATCTGTTTTGGACAATTATAAGATTCCTGTACCGGGTGCCATTGTATTTATCAAAGGTACAAAAATAGGAGTAGAGGCAGATTTGGATGGAAAATTCAAACTTGAAATGGATAAGGCAGGAGCTATTGAGGTTGTTGCTATGGGGTACAAGACATACACCCGTGATATCCTTAGAAGTGAAAATGATATGAAAATTGTTTTGGAGGTAGATAATGTCCTTGAAGAGGTGGTTGTTACCGGTATTTTCAAAAAGAGCAGGGAGTCATTTACAGGAGCTGTGAGCGTTGTAAATGAGGAGGCTCTCAAAATGGTGGGTAACAAGAACTTGCTTCAGTCTGTAGGAAATATTGACCCTTCATTCAATATGTTGGCAAACAATGAATTCGGTTCAGACCCCAACCATCTTCCTGATATCTCAATCCGTGGTTCTGCAAACTTGCCTACATTGGAGAATCTTCAGGATGGTACCAATACAGATCTGAATACCCCCCTGATCATCATGGACGGATTTGAAATTGATCTGCAGAGGATGATGGACTTGAACAGCGACGAGGTTGAATCAATCACAATTCTGAAAGATGGTACAGCAACTGCAATTTACGGTTCAAGAGGAGCAAACGGTGTTGTTGTAATAACATCAAAAGAGCCGGAGGCCGGCAAATTGAAAATAACTTACAATGGTAGCCTCAATGTTGAGACTCCGGATTTGAGTGATTATAACTTGCTCAATGCCCGCGACAAATTGGCTCTTGAGAAACAGATGGGATATTATGAGAGCACAAACCTCAACAGAGATATTCTTTTGAAAAACAAATATGCACAGAGATTGGCAGATGTTGAGCGTGGCGTAAATACAGACTGGCTTTCAAAACCTCTACGTGTTGGTGTAGGACAGCGTCATGGTGTACGTCTTGAGGGTGGTGACAAAACTTTCCGTTATTCAGCATCTGTACAATATAATAATGTAAAGGGTGTTATGAAGAAATCAGACCGTAGCAGTCTCAATGCAGGTGTGAATTTGTCGTATTACCATAAAAATATACTCTTCCGCAACGATTTGCAGATAAGTTATACAGATTCCAAAAACTCGCCTTACGGTTCATTCTCTGACTATACATCACTTAATCCATACTGGAAGCCATACGATGACAATGGCAAGATGATAAAACTGTTTGATGATGATATTGAGTTCTATGATGGTTTCAGCAAACTTCCTAAGAACCCGTTGTACAATGCAACACTGAATATGAAGTCTGGTAACAAGTATACACAGATTACCAACAACTTCTCAATTGAGTGGAAACCGTTTGAAGGATTCATCGCACGCGGTAGATTTACAATCAACAGTAAAAATACAGAGTATGACAATTACAAACCGGCTACCCATACAGATTTCGAAGCAGATGAGTATAAGACCTCTGATGGTATATTCAGGAAGGGAAGCTATGATTATAGAACAGGCAAATCGTTTGATTATGAGGCAGCCGTAACATTGAGTTATTCTAAGATATTTGGAGACCGCCACTGGTTTTATGCCGGTTTGAATGCCGATATCGAGTCAAGATCATCAAGAGAATATGGTTTCTCTGTTGAGGGTTTTCTTGAGGAGTCTTTGGATTTCTTGGGTTCTGCACTCCAATATGAGTTGGGTGGTGTCCCTAATGGCTATGAGTCAACAACACGCCGCGTAGGTCTTGTTGGTAACTTGAACTACTCTTATGACAACCGTTATTATGTGGACTTTGCATATAGAGTGGATGGTTCATCACAATTTGGTACCGACAAGAGATTTGCCCCATTCTATTCTGTGGGTGCCGGTTGGAATATTGAGCGTGAGAAGTTTATGGAGAATGTTGATTTTATTGACAGATTAAAGATCAGAGCATCATTCGGTCAGACCGGTTCGCAGAAATTCAATGCTTACCAGGCAAAGGCTACATATAACTTTTATTTGAATGACAGATACTTCCAATGGATCGGAGCATATCAGAAAGCTCTTGAGAATCCTGATCTTGAGTGGCAGAAAACAGATAAATTCAATGCCGGAATTGAGATTGAGCTCTTTGAGAACCGTTTCAATGTAATGTTTGACGTTTATAAAGAGAAAACTTCTAACTTGCTCTCTTCTATGGAGCTTCCATTGTCAAACGGTTTTACATCATATGTTGCCAATGTGGGTAAGAAAGAGGACAAGGGTTTTGAGTTGAAGGCAACAGCTGTATTGGTAAGAAATCTCGACAAGAGAATAGTATGGTCGGTAACAGGAACAATGGCCCACAATCAGGACAGAATTATAAAATTATCTCCTGCTTTGATAGCAATGTATGACAAACTTATTGCAGAAGGTGGAACATTGCCTAACAATATATTGAGAGAGGGTGAGTCACAGAATACAATCTATGCTGTACACTCTTTGGGTATCGATCCAAGTACAGGTAGGGAGCTCTTCCTCAAGAAGAATGGTGAGGTTTCATATACATGGAATGCAAATGACAGAGTTGCCTGTGGTTTGAGCCTCCCTAAATATCGCGGAAACTTGAGCACAATGTTCCGTTGGCAGGATTTGTCGGTGAATGTATCGTTTGCTTACCGTTTGGGTGGACAGTTGTATAACTCTACACTGGTGAGCAAAGTGGAAGGTGCTGACATGAGATTCAATGTTGATGAGAGAGTTTATAACGACCGTTGGCAGAATCCTGGAGACAGAACTGCATTCAAATCGTTGTACGATGAGTCTACAACCTATCCTACATCACGTTTTGTACAGGATGAGAGTACTATATCGTTGCAGAACATATATTTGAGCTATACATTCCAGAATAACAGATGGTTGAAGAATACATTGGGTATACAGAATTTGACCTTGGGCGCGAATGTGAGTGACTTGTTCTATATATCAACAGTAAAACAGGAGAGAGGTTTGTCATATCCATATTCAAGACGCTTCTCATTCTCGTTGGGAATACAGTTTTAATTAGTAACTAAAGATTTATGAAACGAATATTATATACAATTTTAGCATTTGCCACACTATTGTCGGTAACTGCTTGTAATGACTGGCTGGATGTATCTCCGGAGACTGAGAAGAAGAAAGAGGAGATGCTCAGCAAAGAGTCGGGATATAAGAATGTATTGACAGGAGCCTATATAAGATTGAAATCTACATCACTTTATGGTGAGCAGTTGTCTTATGGTATTGTTGAGATGCTTGCACAGCACTGGAACAACACTTCATCAGGTTCATTGGCCAACTATTTGAAGAAATATGACTATAGGGCTTCTGCTGTAGAGTCTGCTTTCTCATCACTATATGGAAACCTCTATAAAGTTATTGCCGATGTGAACGGACTTTTGGAGGAGATTGATGCAAATAAAGAGGTTTTCTCCGACAACAATTACGAGCTTATCAAAGGTGAAGCATTGGCATTGAGAGCTTTCTGTCATTTCGACGTGTTGCGTCTGTATGGCCCTATGCCTACAAATCTTCCATCGGATGCAATTCTTCCATATGTAACAAAGGTATCTATCGTGCCTAATTCAAAAGTTACATATCAGGAGTTTACAAAACAGCTGCTTGCCGATTTGAGTGAGGCTGAGTCATTGATGAAGGATAGAGATCCTATCTGCTTCAACTCAATTGCAAAGTTGAACGGAACAGCTTCGTCTGATGATACTTTTTGGAATTATCGCCAGTTGAGAATGAACTATTATGCAGTATGTGCATTGAAAGCACGTGTACACCTTTGGGTGGGTGATAAGGATGAGGCCTTGAAATATGCCAACTTGATTATCGATGCAAAAGATGATACTGGAAAAGCAATGTACAGATTGGGTAACAGCGATGATTGTGCAAGCGGTGATTTGACACTCTCTTGTGAACATATCTTTAACATTAATGTGCAGGATCTGGCTGCAACATCTATTGGTAAGGGTCGTGGTGATATTTATCAGAAGACTCAGAGTACATTGAGAAAAAATTATTACTCTACCGGTACTACAGATATCCGCTATACCTTGATGTGGGAGAATGTTTATGACTCATATTGGTGGACATATAACAACTATTTCCAGAAATATATGCAATCGAACGGTATGCCTTCATTGGCTCAGAATACTATTCCGCTGATCAGATTGTATGAAATGTACCTGATAGCAATGGAGTGCTCTGATCTTACAACTGCAAATTCCCTTTATGAGACCATGTGTGTTGCAAGGGATATTCCTAGCGTGGAGATTGCTGATGCTGCCCAATTGCAGAATCTGCTTGTGTTGGAGTACAACAGGGAGTTCTATGGTGAGGGCCAGGCATTCTATACATACAAGCGTTTGGGAATCGAGAAAATTATTGATTCAAATGAGCCGGGCTCTGCAGCCACTTATGTTGTTCCACTGCCTAAGGCAGAGAATATTTAGGCGTTAAACAGAATTATACAGAAATATATATGAAAAAGATATTTTACATTTTAATAGCAATATTAAGCTGCAATTTCTTGACAAGTTGTCAAGAGGAGGAGGCACTTCTCTTCTCAGACAGTGCCCGTGTGCAGTTTACATCAACAGATGATTATCCATACTCTTTTGTATGGAGCGACAAAAGTGTAACAGAGGCTGTTGTAAAATTGCCGATAAGGGTGATTGGCGGTCCTGATGATACACCGCGCAAATTGAGGGTAAGCCAGATTACAGAGTATGATGTAACATATGAATATGATAATAAAGGATATCTTGTAGATTCAACTGTTACCCCTAAAACCAACCCTGCAGAGTCGGGTGTGCACTATGTGCCGTTTAACGATGCACAAGCTCAGGAGCTGTTGGTTGTTGCACCTGGCAATGTTACCGATTCAGTTTCTATCATTGTAAAGAGAGACGCCTCTTTGGCATCCAAGAAAGTGCGTTTGAGAGTGCAGTTGGAGGTCTCTGAAGACTTCTTGCAGGGTGAGTCAAAATATTTGGCAAGGACAATCATATTGTCGGATATGCTTGAACAGCCTAGCAGCTGGTATAACTATTCCAATGCATACTACTATTTGGGTAAATACAGTGTTGCCAAGCATGAGTTGATGATAAAGGTGTTGAAGGAGTTGCAGAGCAGCGATTCGAGAGTTGATGATGAGTGGATCAGCAAAGGAAATGCAGATGCTACAGTATTTGTTTATTGGAGGGCAAAATTTGTTGAGGCGTTGGAGGAGTTCAACAATGATCCTGCAAATATAGCATCAGGTGCTGCACCATTGCGTGAAGATCCGTCGGATCCAACCAGTGCAGTTGTTACATTCCCAACCAGAGTGGTGTAATAGTGTTTAATTTTAAAACAGAGTAATTATGAATTATTTACATAAATATTTATACATCGCATTGCTCCTCTTGGCTGGAGTGTTCACATCATGTGTTGATGATAGCGATGATGTTTTTGGCGAAAGACTGGAGATTGCTGTCGGCAATATTGAGAAAGATATCAGAATTAATATCGGAGAGACTTTGACAATTAATCCTTCCATTTCACCTGAAGACAGGGAGTACGATTGTTTCTGGGGACTTGCAAACAAGAATAACACATATTCTGTGATTGATACAATTTCCCGTGAGCGTAATCTCAATTACAAAGTGGATGTAAGTACCGGTACATATACATTGCGTTTCTGTGCAAAGGACAGAGAGACCGGAATCTTCTCATACACTGAGTACAACCTCTCAGTTGAGACAGAGATGTCTACCGGCTGGTGGGTTCTTAAAAATGGCGCAAACGGTACAGATGTGGACCTGTTTACCCCTGAAAAGAGAATTGCAGATATCGTTTACAACAATATCGGTAGAGGTCTTAAGGGTGAGGCAGTTGATTTGGCATATGCTCCAAACTACTTTATATTTGATCCTGCTACCGACAGTGATATCAACTATAAGACCGTGTTCCTCACAAGTGAAGAGGATCTGGCAGTTGTAGACTACTTTACCGGAAAAGTGCTCAGACAATATGAGGATATGTTCCTTGATATGCCTGCACAGCGTAAAATCCAGGGTATTTTCAAGGGATCAAATGATGTACATCTTATTGCAGACGGATCGGTGTATACATTGCCTACAGTATCATATAAACCTTACTACAGGCAATTCATAATCAAACATACCGGCAACTATTCACTCTCTCCATATAGAGTTGCTTCCGGTTGGACTTGCCCTATGTTGTTTGATGAGGCCTCTTCTTCTTTCTGTATTGTAGACCGTGGATCATCTGAATTGCTGTATGGCAAGGAGAATGCTACCCCTGCACACAGGAACCTTGATATGGATCTGATCTATATGGGTGGAAGAACAACCAGCACCAGTGGCGGTGAAGAGGGTTATGCAATTCTTAAAAAGAAAGGAGCAGAAGAGTATACTTTGGCACATATAGATGCTACAAAGGGTTCGTATGATCTCACTGCATCTGATGCAAGCAGACATTGTATTGTGTTGGAAACCAAGAAAATAGAGAATGTAATGGGCGTTTTGACTGCTGATTTTAGAGCTCAGAGCCAGGATAATGACATTATCTATTATGCAAAAGATAACAAAGTATATTTGTGTAATATTGGAACTGAGACAATGGAGGAGCGTGAGCAGACTGCAAGTTTTGGAGCAGGTGAGACCATTACCTATATGGAGTTCGCCAAATTCATGCAGCCATATAACGACACCAGCAAGTGGTTCAGCTATCTGTTAATAGGTACTAAAGACGGCAATAATTACAAACTCTATCTGCATCCGGTACAGGGCGGTAACATACAGCCTGCAGTTAATGTGTATGAGGGAACCGGTGAGATAAAGAGAGCGATATATATTGCAAATCTTTCAGGTTACATCTATCCGTCGGTATACTTGTAGAATAAAATCTTTACAGAAATATGAGAAAGTTTATACAACTGATGATGATAAGTTGTGCATGTCTGATTGTAGCCTCTTGCAGTAGAGAGGCTACAATAGCAGGCACAGCCGAAAAAATAAGGGAATTGG
Organism: Bacteroidales bacterium; assembly: GCA_017935505.1. Lineage (GTDB taxonomy): Bacteria > Bacteroidota > Bacteroidia > Bacteroidales > UBA932 > Egerieousia. Next base: position 54,334 of record JAGBHM010000033.1, read on the forward strand.
CTCTTTATACCTATTCAAAGGGTGAGATTACTCTGCTGGATACGGTAAAAGTGAGTTCGGAAGATGGCAGTTACCAATTAGTGGTTGAGTTGCCATACGAGGGGCTTTACCTTATAGGACGTAACGAAAATGCGCTCTATCCCATCTACTTGAAAAATGGAGAGAGTCTTGAGGCCTGTTTTCAAGATAACAGCATGAGAATTGTTGGAAACTCGCTGAGCAAAGAGAATGAAATTTTGGAGAAATGGGAGAATGGTGTCAAAGAGGTGCGTCTCAATGGCTTTTTGAACAGACACCTGCCAGGTGTGTCGAGTGCTGGTTATGAGATATTCTTTGCACAATTGGAAAGTGCAAAAAAGCATCAGACCGCATTGCTGGAAGAGTTGGATGCAAATGATGGAAAATTCTACACCTTTATGAAGAATAAAGTTCGGGCAGAACTTGATTTCTATGCGATGAATTTTTTGCGTACAGAGGGCATGAATATTCCTGATACTGTCAAATTGCCTGAATACTATAATAATATGGGGCCCGACAGCATATTTGTGAGCAGAGATATTCTTGATTTGCCATATTCTGGAAATATGCTTGAGGCTTATGTATGGTACATGAACAGGGAGAATGATTTTTATCAGCAGAAGGATTTCAAATCTCTTGTAGAATCATTTGACGATAAAGACCTGCAGCAGAGTTTCCTTTTGTTAGAAGCTTCTGGTATGAGATATTATGATGAGTATCAAAAACTTATAGATGGGGTGGGCGAAGATTTCTTTACTTCTCACTATCGTGAAAAAATGAGAGAAATAGAGGAGGAACTTGCCTGGTCCAAACCTGGAATAGAGGCTCCTGATTTCAAGGCTATGGCTCCGGACAGCAGCTGGATGCACTTGAGTGATTATAGAGGAAAAGTTGTAGTTGCTGATGTATGGGCAACATGGTGTGAGCCTTGCAGGCGTATGATGCCGATGTTCCATCAGTTGCAGAAGGAGTTTGATGGCCAGAATGTAGCTTTTCTCAGCATCTGTGTAGGAGTTTGGGTAGAGATGGACAAGTGGATTGAAATGAGCAGGGAATTCCATATCGAAAAGGATAACTTTTTTGTAAATGGATGGAAGAGTGATTTTGTAAAGGCCTATAGAGTAACCGGAGTGCCCCGTTATATGATATTTGATGAGCAGGGCCGTATTGTGAGTGTGGTAGCACCTAATCCAACTACTCCACGCTTGAAAGAGATGATAAAAAGTGTTCTTGAACAAAAAGATTAAATTAATAGTGTGAAAACAAAACAGATTTTACTCTTTTTCCTGTTTATATTGGCAGGTTTGATGCTTAAGGCCCAGCAGCCGGTAAGCGAGTATTATGTAACATCTCCAGTATCGGTGCATATGCCGGTGCAGAGTGACAGCATAAATTTTAAGGGAAGCAAATTTTTAGTTAATGAGTTGTTGAAGACCCCCATTACAATTGATTTTGAGGAGCTGGAATATACGAGAATGGCAGCAGACACTTCTGGTTATCTCTCTCTTCCAAAAGCCGATAAAGATTGCCTGTTTTATCTTTTTGCAACAGATGTGAGGGCTGAGCGATTTATGTATGCAACCTTCAAGATCTATTCTTCTGCACGCTTTGAGGTTTATGTGAATGGAGAAAGCAAACAGAGCAATATGACTGCGGCTGACACCGTTACAAAGATAAATCCATTGTCTGTTTCATTGAGGATGGAGCCTCAAAAGAACTATAATATTGTCATTAAGGTAATGTCTGCTGCTGATGACAAGATGGAACCGATGCTCAAGTGTGAAATTGTCAAGAAGAAAGAGTATTCGGATATAGAGTGTTTTGTTGCTCCTGATTTGAAGAGCCGTCTTTCGTTGTATGAGACCGCATTTGGTTCAAAAGTTACAAATCTTCAACTCTCTCCAGATGGAAAATACCTTCTTATGGGTGTTACGGAGAGTTATTCTGTGAAGCGCTCCATGACAAAACTGGTACTTAAAGAGACAAAAAGTATGAAAACCATTCTGGAAAATGTCCCATATTCAGCCAGATGGATGCCAAAGACAAATTCTCTCTACTATACCGTAAATGGAAAGAAAGATAAAGACCTTATGATGCTTGATCCAGCAACAGGATTGAGCAGTGTAATCAAGAGAGGAATACCGGACGGAACTTTTTATTGGTCACCAACAGAGGATTATCTTATATACTCCAAATATGATGTGAATCCGAAGGAATCAGGGCCGCTCAGACGCCATCTTACTCCGGATGACCGTATATCGGGATCCCGTAACAGAGGCTATATTCTCAAATATGATATAAAGAGTGGCTTGTCTGAAAGACTCACATTTGGACGCAGGAGCGTTTTCCTGAATGATATATCTGGTGACGGTAAAAAAATTCTCTACATTTCGCAAAAACCTGCTGTTACAGAGCGTCCTTTCAATAAATATTCCCTTATTGAGCTGGATCTGGCTACAATGACCGCTGATACCTTGATAAAAGATGAAGGTTTTCTCAAGAGTGCCTTTTACTCTCCTGATATGACAAAACTGCTTTTGATTGCATCTCCTGAGGCATTTGGAGGAATCGGCAAAAACTGCGGTGAGCATCCTATTGCAAATGATTATGATAATCAAGCTTATATCATGGATATTGCAACCCGTGGAATAACCCCTCTTACACGTAATTTCAATCCTGTTGTAGAGCCTCTGCAATGGAACAGGAGTGATGGCTGTATCTATTTTATCACCACAGATGAGGATTGTAAAAATATCTACAGATATATTCCGGAAGAGGAAAAATTTGAAAAATTGCCTTTGATGGAGGATGTGATAACCTCCTTCTCACTACCGGTGGATGCTCCGTCGATGGCTGCCTATATTGGTGGAGGAAATACAAGTACCGGCGTTGCCTATATCTATGATATGAAGAAAAAGAGATCGCAACTTCTGGCAAATCCTATGGCGGAAAGGTTTGCAGATCTCGAATTCGGGCAGATGGAGGAGTGGTATTTTACCTCAAAAACAGGTACAAGAATCAAAGGCCAGAAGATTTTGCCACCTGATTTTGATGCAGATAAAAAATATCCTCTCATCGTCTATTATTATGGAGGAACAACTCCTACAACACGCAGCATGACATCTCCTTATGCTCCGCAGCTGTTTGCATCAAGAGACTATGTTGTTTATGTGATACAACCAAGTGGCGCTATAGGTTTTGGGCAGGAATTCTCTGCTCGCCATGTGAATGCCTGGGGTGATTGGACTGCTGATGAAATAATTGAGGGAACAGAAAAATTCTGCGAAGAGCATCCTTTTGTAGACCGTAATAAGATAGGCTGCATCGGTGCTTCTTATGGTGGATTTATGACCCAATATCTGCAGACAAAAACAGATTTGTTTGCGGCAGCTGTTTCTCATGCCGGAATAAGTAATGTGACAAGTTATTGGGGTGAAGGTTATTGGGGATATTCATACAATAGTATTGCTGCTGCAGAGAGTTATCCATGGAACAATCCGGAACTCTTTACCAAGCATGGCTCTTTGTTCAATGCCGATAAGATCAGCACGCCGTTGCTGCTGCTTCATGGCTCTGCAGATACAAATGTTCCAATAGGAGAGAGCATACAGCTTTATAATGCGTTGAAGATACTGGGAAAAGAGGTAGAATTTATCTCTGTAGATGGAGAAGACCATTTTATCGCAGATTATTCACTTAGGGTCTCATGGCATAATACCATAATGGCATGGTTTGCCAAATGGTTGCAGGATTCACCTCAATGGTGGAATGAACTCTATAAAACTCCGAATCTATAGAGTTTTTAAGGTGAAATTGAGAGTCATTTTCTGTTAAAAAGGAAAATGACTCTTTTTTTATGCAAAAAACGAATTTTTTCTGTCACCCATATCTTAATTTTATTGTCATATATATGAAAAAAAAGTACATCAGATATAATGGAAAATCTAGAGAAAGATATTGTCAGGGATATTGTAGTCCTTGATAAATTGAAAAAAGAAGAGGAGCAGAATTATAACCAGATTCTTTCAAAAATCAGACGAAGAAAAAATGTCAGAATTTTTTTGAGGATTGTTTCACCTTGTGCTGCAGTGCTGGTGTTAGGATTGCTCCTGAATTATGTTTTTGATGGAGGAGTTCAAGAAAGCAATCTGATTGCAGAGAAATTCGATACCATAAATATTCCGACACTGATAACCGAGTCGGGAGAGAAGATTGCTTTGAAAAATGACAATTCATATAAATTGGAGTATCCTGAATCGCCAGTTGAAGCAAAAAAGAGTCATCATGATGGTAATGTGCAGCAATCCCTGAAGGAAAATGAAGATGTCAGGGAAAACTCCAAAAAGTCTGTGGTCAGCAGAAATACTGTTATAATTCCTAATGGATATACCTATGACATAAAATTTGATGATGGCACAACAGCCCATATCAATTCCGGAAGTTACATTGAGTATCCGAGATCTTTTGCAAATAGAGAAGAGAGGATAGTTTCACTTACAGGAGAGGGATATTTCAAGGTTACAAAATCTGAAAAACCATTTATTGTGAAGGTAGGTGGATTGGAGGTAAAGGTATATGGAACCGAATTTAATCTCAATACAAACAAGGAAAATAGAGTGGAGGTGATATTGGTGAACGGATCCGTAGGAGTGAAAAAAACGGGTGAGAATGGTGAAATAATGTTGAATCCCAATCAGATGCTGGTATACAATGTTAAAACATATGAGGCTCATACCCAAATTGTTGAGCCGTCGGACTATCTTGGTTGGATGAAAGGTGATTTTACATGCAGCAACCAGTCGATGTTTGATTTGATGGATGAAATTTGTGCATTTTATGGTATAACAATAAATAAGGATACATCACTTGCCGATAAAATGATAACTATAAGTTTGAGCCGACAGTTGGGTTTCAGGCAGATTATGGAGATAATGGAGCCGGCATTCGGACTTGAATTCATTCAAAATGGCAAAATGGAATTTACATGCAGAAAAAGTGACAACTGAACATATTAATTAACTTTAGCTTATGAAAAATTTAAAAAAGAAAACCAGACTCGTGTTGAGAGTGTGTCTATTGGTTTTGCTTGCCAATATATGCACAGTCTCATATTCTGACGGCCGGTTATATGCCGGAGTTTCGAGTTCTTTGGAGCAGAAGATCCTTGACCAGAAGGTATCTTTGAATTTTAAGAACAAGCCTATAAAAGATGTGCTTGAAGAGATTAAGAAGCAGGTAGGCGTAGGTTTTGCCATTACTTCTGAAATTGAAGATGAAATTGGAAAAGTTTCTGTAAATATAGAGGATGTTCCTTTATTTGAGGCCTTGGAAAAGATTTTTGCAGGAACAAATTATGAATGTATGATTGTCAATAATCAGATAGTTGTTGTTAAAAAGAGCGTCCAAAAAGGAAAAGTTACTGTGCAGGGTACAATCTTCGACAACTACAAAGAGCCTATCCCAGGAGCTGTTGTATTTATAAAAGGTACAAATAATGGTGTTGAGGCCGATTTTGACGGAAATTTCAAACTGGTAATGGATCATGCGGGTGAGATTGAGGTTGTTGCTATGGGTTACAAGAATTATGTAAGGGAAATTCTTCAGGACCAAAGCAATCTGGCAATAGTTATGGAGCATGACAATGTGCTTGATGAGGTTGTGATTACCGGTATATTCAACAAAAATAAAGAGACCTATACCGGTTCGGTAACATCAATTTCGAGCAAGGAACTTGAAAATTTCAAGGGTTCGAATCTTGTTGCAACTCTTAAAAATATAGATCCGGTTTTGAATATAGCCGTGAATAATGCGATTGGTAGTGACCCTAATGCCCTTCCTGACTTGAGCATTCGTGGTAATTCATCGCTTGGAGCAAGTCTTGAAGAGGTTGAGCAAGGCGTTTCTGCCCAATTGAACACTCCTCTTATCATTATGGACGGTTTTGAAATATCATTGCAGAAGCTCATGGACTATAATGATGAAGATATTGAGTCTATGAACATTCTTAAAGATGCTTCGGCAACAGCAATTTACGGTTCAAAGGGTGCAAATGGTGTGATTGTAATTACAACCAAGGCTCCTGAGGCCGGCAAGATCAAGGTCTACTTTAAGGGCGGTGTAAATCTGGAAATGCCAGATTTGTCTTCGTATGATCTGATGCATGCAGAGGAGAAACTGCGTCTTGAATGGGAGAACGGAATATATGAGAGCAAAGATATCGTAGAATCTGATATTGCTCTTAAGGAGATTTATTACAGAAATCTGGATGCTGTAAGAAGAGGCGTTGATACAGACTGGCTGGCGCAGCCTGTAAGAGTTGGTGTAGGCCAGAGATACAATTTGAATGTAACCGGTGGAAACAATGAGTTCCGCTGGAGGGCAAGTTTGGGATACAATAATGTTGCGGGTGCAATGAAGGGTTCCGACAGAACAAACTTCAATGGAGCAGTGAGCCTGCAATACACCTATAAAAATCTGATATTCAACAATCAGACTATGATCACAACCAATAAGGCCCAAGACAGCAAATATGGTACATTCAGCGACTATGCAAATATGCAGCCATACTGGAGGATATATGATGACAATGGTGAGCTTATAAAGACATATGAGGGTACAAACCGTTATACTGCCGGAAACCCTTTGTATAATGCTACATTGAATACATACAACATTTCAAAATATACAGAGATTGTAAATAATTTCTCGATTGAGTGGAATATTATTGATGAGTTGAGATTGAGGGGCCAGATAGGCATATCAAAAATGTTTGAGACAGGAGATGCTTTTTATCCGGCAGATCATACTATGTTTGAAGACTATGGAATAGCAGATGCAAACAAAAAAGGACAGTACGACTATAGAGATGGAGAATCACTTGCAGTGGATGGCAATATTACACTCTCTTGGGCAAAAACTGTAGCCGACAAGCATAACTTCTATGTAGGTGCAGATGCTTCGATTACCAATAGAGATAGCCACAGTTATATGTTCTCAGCAATTGGTTTCCCTAATGAGGAGCTTGATTTTATAGGCAGTTCTCTTGGATATGCAGCCGGTGCAAAACCTATCAGCTCAGAGAGTAAATCAAGATCGGTAGGATTTACTGCCAATGCCAACTATTCGTACGATAACAGGTATTTCATAGATGGTTCGTTCCGTTATGACGGTTCATCACTATTTGGAGGAAATAAGAGATTCGCTCCATTCTGGAGTGCCGGTTTGGGATGGAACATCCATAGAGAGAAGTTTATGGCAAATCAGAAGGTAGTTTCAAATTTGAAACTTAGGGCATCACTTGGTGAGAGCGGTTCTCAAAACTTTGGTGCATACCAGGCTCTTTCTACATATGAATACTATACCGGAGACAAATACGGAATATGGAACGGTGCATATATTTTGGGACATGGTAATCCAAACCTTACATGGCAATCGGTATTCCAGTATAATGTAGGTCTGGATGTTTCATTCCTTGATGGAAGAATTTCTGCAGCTGTGGATGTATATCAAAAAAATACAACAGATTTGCTCTCAAGAAGAGATATTCAGGCTTCAACAGGTTTCAGCTCTTATACAGAGAATATTGGAGAGATCAGTAATAAAGGTATTGAAGGTATGTTGAGCGGATATATTATCAGAAATCTCGAAAAGGAACTAATCTGGAGTGTAACTGCAAAAATAGCTTACAACAAAAACCGTATAGAGAAACTTTCAGATGCTTTGAAGGCCGACACAGAGAAGGCCATGCAGGAAGATGTTGAAATCAACAGCCTGTTGTTTGAGGGCGACCCTACAAACGCAATTTATGCTGTACGCTCTTTGGGTATCGACCCAAGTACTGGAGAAGAGCTCTTCCTTGATAGAAATGGCAATATTACCAAAACATGGAGAGCCGGTGACAAAGTATTTATGGGTACATCAGATCCTACATGCAGGGGTAATATCAGCTCACTTCTGCAGTGGAAAGGATTTTCACTTAACCTTTCATTCGGATACTATTTTGGAGGAAAGCAATATAACTCCACACTGCTTGACAAAGTTGAGGTAAGCAGATCAACTGTGGCGCATGTTAATGTAGACAGAAGAGTTTGGGCCGACAGATGGCAAAAACCTGGTGATGTGAAGTTCTTCAAGAAGATAGATGATTACCCAACAAAGGCTACTTCACGTTTTGTGATGGATGACAATACCTTTGAATTGCAGAATGTTACTTTGCAGTATAGATTTGACGGTCCAAGATTGAAAGAGAAAGCAAAGATTTCATCTATCATAGTAGGTGCAAATATGTCTAATGTATTCTACCTTTCATCAATCAAACGTGAGCGTGGAACAACTTATCCATTTGCAAGACACGCTGAATTGTCGGTTTCATTAACATTCTAAATTGAACAGCTATGAAGAAAAATTTATTATATATTCTGATAAGTTTGTGTGCAGTGTTTGCATCCTGCGATGATTATCTCGATGTCGCACCACAAACTCAAGTGCCTGCTGAAGACTTCTTTTCTCAGGAGACCGGATACGAAGATGCTCTAACCGGTTGTTACATTAAAATGAACAGTTCCAATTTGTATGGCATGTTCCTCTCATTTTCTGGAATTGATTATATGGCATCTTATTATGATAAAATGACTGCAACATCTGATGAGTATGCTTTCAGAACATTCAATTACAAGAACTCTACAGTTGAGTCGCAGTTTAAAAATACTTATAACGAGTTGTACAATATTATTCTGCAAGCCAATGATGTTATTGTAAATATTGACTCTCAAAAGGGTAAGGATGCCGTTAAGAGTGAACTCAAACGCAACATCATTAAAGGTGAAGCATTAGCTATAAGGGCGTTTTGTCATTTTGACCTTTTGCGCATATTTGGCCAGCTCCCTCAGAATGCTACAATAACAGTCTCTCTTCCATATTCGGAGACTACAGGTGTAGAGGACAGACCACTATATCCTTATGACCAATTTGTTGAGAAATTGGAGAAAGATCTCACAGAATCTCTGACACTATTGAAAGATGATCCTGCTACACTATATTCTTTAGTTATGTTGAGTCTTCCTTCAGCTGAAATGTTTGAAGCAACACCTTATTTGGAGGATGATTTTTATTTGTATCGCAAATTCAGATTCAACTATTGGGCAGTGAAGGCTCTTATGGCAAGATTCTATCTTTATGTGGGTGATACAGCCAATGCATATACAACCGCTATGGAAGTTATTAATGCAAAGGCAAGCGATGGCAATAATATTGTTTCATTTGCCAGCGAGCATGATTTTTCGAAAGGAAATTTCACATTGCCTACAGAGACATTGATGGCGCTTTCAAATTCTAATCTCGAGAATATGACCACAACTTTCAATGATCTGTTTAAAAGCGAACAAGTGACTGATCCTATGAGATTTACAGATGAAAGGAAGAATGAATTGTTTTTAGGTCGCAATACTGGAAACAACAATCGTTATAATAGGTTATGGGGCAAATATACAACAGTAACCGGAGTGCCTCAGCCATATTTGCGCAAATACTTCCAGAATGAAGTTTCAGTGGCCGATGAAGATAAACTTGTAGGCAGATGGCAGACTCCTATTCTCAGACTCTCTGAAATGTATCTTATTGCAATGGAGTGTACAGATAATCTTACCGAGTTGAACAGCTTGTTCTATACATATATGGTAGACAGGAATGAGCAACCTGCAGATTTTACAACACTTGAAGCGGCAAAAGATGAGATATTCAATGAACTCAGACGTGAATTTATAGCGGAGGGACAGATGTTCTTTGCATATAAGAGAATGGGTGCTGAAAATATGGTATGGAGTGTTGCTGATGTTAAAGAGGAGAATTATATAGTTCCTGTTCCAAGTAGCGAAAAGAGGTAATTAACCTAAATTAGATTGTAGATATGAAAAATATATTAAAAAACATATTTGTAGTTTGTCTGGCGTTGGCGGCATACTCTTGCCAAGAGAAGTATGATGTGTATAATCTGCCTGACGATAAATTGGGATTTACTTATGGCGTAGATTCATATAGTGGCGATCCTCTGCCATATTCTGTGCACGAATTCTCATTCGTATACTTGGGCAGTGATATTGTGCGTGATACAGTATGGGTTGAGATGACAACATCAGGTTTTGTTACAGATAAAGACAGACCGTTTATGTTGGAGCAGGTACAGATATCTTCTGATGATAAGGAGTTTGAAGATGTAGAAAACTTGACAAATGCTGAAGCCGGAAAACATTATGTGGCATTTGATGATGCAGAAGTTGCTCATCTGATGGTTGTGAAGGCTGGTGAAAATAGTGTGAAAGTACCGGTTATTGTAAAAAGAGATGATCCTTATCTGGAGGAAGGTACTGTGCATCTTAAAATGAGACTCAAGGAGAATGATAATTTTGTTGAGTCGTTCGGTACCAACAAGTACTATACTATATCAATTACCAATCAGTTGATAATGCCTGTCGGTTGGGATATTATGGAGTATTATTTTGCGGGAAAATATGGTCCTGCGAAGTTGAGATTCATGATTGATGCATCTACATGGACAATTAATGATGAATGGTTTGATGAGAATTTTGGAGATTACTCCCTTGTTGATATGGGATATACAGGATATCTCTCTACTTACTATACAAACAAGCTCATAGAGTATAATCAGCAAAGAAAAGCTCAGGGACTTGATGTATTGAGAGAAGAGGATGGCACAATTGTGCAATTTGTATCGTATGGTATGCCACAACCTTATATTTAAAAACTGTGATTATGAAAAAGATATTATTTATATTACTCTCATTTGCCATCTTTGCAACCTCATGTATGGAGGATACAGGCAATTATGATTATAGAGATATTGAGGATTTTGAAATAACAGGAGTTGAGTCAGGGTATTCGGTACTTATATTGGAGAATTTGAATATTCCGGCTTCAATATCCGCTGCTGCCGGTGATTTTTCTGCAGTGTGGTTTATTGAACAGAAGGATATTTCCGCAGGATTTGACGATAATACTGTAGCTGACACAATTTCCCGCGAGTTGGTACTTGATATTCCATTCAAATACAAACCGGGCACTTACAACTTGTATCTTAAAGTGACAAACAATAATACAGGTGTTGCGAAATATGCAAAGACTGAAATTTTGGCGAGTACACAATTCTCTACCGGATATTACCTGCTTAAAGAGACTTCTGATGGGAATACAGAGATGGATTTGCACTATACTAATGGAGATAAAGTGGAAGATATCATCTCTTTTGTAACAGGAGCTCCATTGTCTGGTAAACCAAAGACATTGTCGTACCTCAATGATTACAGTTATTTGAATGAGGCTACAGGAGAGAAGGATGTCAATTATCTTTTGCTGCCGCTTTCTGAGAATGGCATGTATACTTTTAATATGACCGATATGAGCATTGCCAGGGAGTATGGACAGTGGTTCTATTCTGCAGACGATACATACGATGTAAAGAAGATTCATCATATCAACAGTGTAGGTTTCTCATTTGCAATGTTTACAGAATCAGGTGTGTTTACAAATTACCAGCGCGCTATGTATCAGATGTATTCTGTTGGAAAATTCTCTCCACTTCCTGATTTGATGTACGATGGAACAAATAATTACTCAAGCAGCAACAACGTATGTTATTTTGAGTTTGACAACTATACATACGATGCGGTAAATAATCAGCTGATATCTGTTGATTATAATGGAGGCGTTTCATCTGTCTCATTCCAGTATCCTCCGCTATTGGCAGATCAGGATCCAACTCCTGAATCATTTGAGGATAAGATTATTTATATAGGTGGTGTGCAAGGTTATGCTACAGATAATCTGGTGATTGTGTGTGAGAAAGCTGATGGAAGCCGTTATTTCTACTATGCAATGGCCGAGAGTGAGTCTTATGAAATGAATATTGCCAATAAAGCAGATTTTGAGGCTTCAAGTGCTTTTGCAGATGCCAAGATATATGCAACATGCCGTAAAGATGGCAACTATCTGTATGCAGCATCGGGCAATGATGTATATGCAATCAATCCGGAGAATGGAGCAAGTACAAAACTTGTAATACCATCTATGCCGGCTGGAGAGATTACATATATGGATACAATGTGGTATGAAACATACGGAGATGATTCTTACAACTATTTTGTGATTGCAACAGAGAATAGCGGAAATTATACAGTTGCATTCTATGAGATGATTGGTGGAGAGCCGGTGAAGGGGAAAGAGCCTGTAAGGATTCTTCAAGGAAAGGGTAAGATCAAGACTGTACAGCATGCCGATCCCGGCAAGAACGGTAATGTCTGGTCAATGACAAGATATTCTGTACACTATTAATGGATACAAATATAGGGCAACATTGTCAATTTATTTGGCGGGTTGCCCTTTGTTGTATAAAATTGTCAAATTATGAAACAACTAAGCTTTCTTTATAAAGCAATCTCCTGGTTCTGTATTTTATTGTTGACCGTTTCCTCGTTATCGGCACAACAGATGCCTGAAAAGGGAAATGAGATTGGAACATTGTATAATTGCAATATTGTGGATACCGACAGCGGTGAAATATTATATGGGCAAACCGTTGTGGTGGAAGATGGTGTGATCATAAAGATTTCTCCATCGAAAAAAAGGATAAAAAAGGGTGAGATTGATTTGAGCGGCAAATATATCATGCCGGGGCTTATTGATTCTCATACCCATTGGGGAAGTTTTGGGCAGGATTCCACAATGGCAGCGGAGCTCTCGGCAGAGTATCTCAAATGCGGTGTTACAACTGTAAGGGATGTTGGAGGCAATGTGTTGAATATTAAAGATCACCTCAAACATGTTGCAGAAGGGGCATATATGGGCCCTGATGTATATTACAGCTCTTTTTGGGCAACCGGTGATTATCACATAATGGATTATGATTACAGGGGTTGGGATGGTGATAAAAATGCTTGCCCGTGGAGCAGGATGTTCAGTGTAAAGGATTCTACAGACCAGGCAATAGAGAGGGCTGTGCTGGAGGCAAAAGCGATTGGTTGTACAGGATTCAAACTTTATATCAACTATTCAGAAGAGGATCTGGCCCGGATTATTCCAATAATTAAAAAGCATGGAATGAAGGTTTGGGGACACGCCTCCCAGGTTCATGGTGCCAAGGCTATTGATGTTGCCGGTTCGGGAATTGAGGTTGTATCACATGCCTATATGCTTGCAGATATTTTTGAATCGAGGGATTCATTGACATTTGAAGAGTTGGAATATGTGAAACAAGTTTGCAAAGCATTGAAAAAGAATGATATTGTGCTTGATATTACAGCCCATATCAGTTTGGAAGGCGACATGCCGTACAGTGTGGATATAATTAAGGAGGCATACGCTGCCGGTGTGAGATTTGTGGTTGGAACCGATTATTTTGGCTGTGCCGTGCCTGATGAAATCAAACGGCTTAAGGAGTGCGGCATTTCAAATATAGATATATTGCGGGCTGCAACCCTTACCGGGGCTGAAATAATAGGGCAGGTCGGCAAATTGGGTGTAATAGCAGAGGGGGCAGAGGCCGATATCATAGTATTGCCAGGCAATCCTGTGAAGAATTTGGACGTTCTCAACAATATAGAAGCGACAATACTTGATGGCAAGATTAGATAGATTAACAGTAAGTATACTCCAGAAAATAAAAGCTATGCATTTCATTAAGTGATCTTAGCCAATGAAACTATTCCAAATGAGAAATCTCAAACCCCTAAGCACGCCAACTAGTATTATACTCAATCAATCAAAGATATGTGTGCTTAGGTGTATTTTCATTTTTTCCCCAAAGCACGCTTGTATGCCGTATATGCTCTTCCGGAGCAAGTGATGTGCTTAGGGGACGGGTGCAATTGAAAATGTAGATATGGTATCAAAGTTATATATGCCTAACAATTCTTATTTATCCTACTAATGGTTGTGGTGATATGTGAGGTTTTGTGAAAAACATAATATTTTTTTGCGGTTGTTGCTGAAAAATATTATCTTTAATAGAACTTTAAAATATAAATGTTATGAAGAAGTTATTAAAAGCCTTTGTCTCTTTCGTTGTAATTATGCTAATCTCTGTGACTGCAAATGCAGAACTTCTAAGAGTGTATGTCCAAAATAAATCAAATCCCCAATTACCGCCACCAACGATTGAAGTTAGAATTGTAACAACTGGCGGATGTGATATGATCTATTCCATTTCTGATGGGCATGCGGATATTGACTTAGGATCTGATACATTAAGTTTCTTTGTGGTAATTGGTGCTGAAGCAGATGTATTAATGTCTAATACCGTTGGTGTCAAGATAATTATTATCAAGGTTTAATAATGTAATATTATGAAAAAATTTATTGTAATATTATCTGTCTTGCATTTTTGTGTATGTCTGTTTGCGCAAGGCAAGAAGAATGTTTCCAGTATTGTATGCAATGTTGTGTGTACAACTGATTTTGAAGTTTCTGGAAAGCCATTGGCGGGTGCAGCTGGAAGTATGAATAACAAGAAACTTTATGTCTACAAGTTTGAAGATGTGCAGTTATTCCTTATTAATGGAGCAGATACTTTATCTAAAGCAAAAACCGATATCGACGGTAAGGCTGTTTTTAAAGACGTGCCATATGGCGAATATACAATTATTGTAAAGAAAGATAAGTTCGTTGCCAAGCCTCGTTCTGTAAGTGTTAGCCAAAAAAATGTGAATACAACACTTTTTCTGGATATGTTCACCCGTTGATGAATTATGAAATTAGTACGGTATCTCCTGTTGATATTATTGCTTTGCGAATCTTTTTATGCAGTTGCACAAAAAAAGAGCGGTACGGTGATTGTGACGGTACTGTGCAGGTCTGATGTGCAGCTGTCGGGGCAAAAATTGTATTCTGTTGTTGCAAAGTCCGACGGATTAACTGAATATCTGTATGGATTGACGGGCGCAGTTGCTGTTCTCAAGCATAACGGAGATACCGTAAAATATACTATGGCCGATAATGATGGAATTTGTGTTTTCAAAAATATACCCTACGGTAAATATGCTCTTGATATAAGCCATATTGGTTATGAGTCATTTAAAACAGAATTGGAACATACTACATCAAAATCTACGGTTGATGCTTTTTTAAATGAGAGCGGATTGCTCCTGGAGTCTATAAAAGTGAAAGGCTCAATTCCATTAGTGATAAAGCGGGGTGATACATTAGTGGTAAATCCGGCGGCAGTTCAGACAAAACAGGGAGCAGCCGCAATAGAGATTATTAAACAGGTACCTGGAATAGAGTTGGAAGAGGGGGGTGGTTTAACTATTTATGGAGAGCCTTTGAAGCGTAGTTATGTTGGCGGTTCAACTCTTTTTGGAACAGGTGTGCTTACTGCCCTCAAGAATATAGATGCCGAGTTAGTAAAGAATATCAAGTTTTATGATGAAGATGAGTATGCCGGAGTAGTAAACGGGCGGGTGGAAAGCCGTAAGGTGAAGGTGATGAATATCGAGACTACCAAGCAGCTGCTCTCCTCGTTGAATGGGCATCTTTTTGCAGGAGTTGGAAAAGATTTGAAAAATGGTGAATCTGAAGAGAGACTCAGGTATAAGGGCGGTACCTCTTTTAATTTGTTCAGCGATAAATTTATGATTAATGCAGATGCCTATATGAACAATGTTGGGCTCTCTTCTTCTATGGCTAATTATCAGAGTGCATTGCTGTCGGGTAAAGGTGTGGGAGAGAGGAGACTTGCTGCTGCAAATGTGCAACTTTCCTATTTGAAAGGTGATGCATATAAAGAGGGAAGTGCCTTGTCATTGGGGTATGCTTACAATTTTAATGAATATACCAATGAAAGTATTCAGAGCAGGGAGTATTTCCCTAATGAGAGTTATCAGTGGAGAAGATATGCAAGTGAACAGACTTACAGTTCAATAGGAAATGCCCATAATGTATCGCTGGGTTATAGAAAAAACGGAGGAGAGAAGTTTGCTGCTATTTTTACATGGAACCATCTTATGCAATTTGAGGATAATGAAAATAATTCATACACAGAGATGTATGATGCTTCAGACAAATTGGAGACATTTGTATCCGACACATCTTTTTTGAAGGAGAAAAATTGGGTCATAAGCGAAAGTTTATTCCTTCTTACTGCCATGAAGACATTATCATCTGTAAATGCCAATATTTCGTTTGGAAAGAATGATGGAAGTTCCATTAGAACTGTTGACGAGAATGGAATGGAAAGGGTTTTTGAATCATCTCCAATAGGAGAGCATTTTAATGCCGCAGCTCAAGTGGATTTTAATCTGCTTTCATTCAAGTTCAAATCGGAGGGAAGTAATGGCTATATATATGGTGGAATAAATATCAGGTACAATAAGGCAAAAAAGAAACATTTCAGGTATGATATAGCAGATGGCATCACAACATTTGATGAGTCGAACAGTTACTATTACTCAAATAATAATTGGGAAAATTTATTCTTTGTAAGAGCTTCTCTCACACCTGGCAGAAGAGCTTCCTCTGGCATTGTAAAGGCTAATCAGCTGAAGTTTGGAGTCAAGCAGGTATTGATTAGTGATGTGAACAGATTATTCGACAACAGATCAAAAAAGAGTTATTATTTGCCGGAAGGAGATCTGAGCCTGAATTTTGGCGATTTCGGCATCTCATACAGTGTGAGTTCTTCTGTACCATCTCTGGAGCAACTTAGGGAGTATGTTGATGATACAAACCCTCTCTATTTGAGGGTAGGCAATCCCAATCTGAAGGCATCGTATCTTCATGCTCTCAATTTGCAGTATAATAAAGGATACTCATTTTCAGATGTCACTTATTGGAATTTGTATTTGAAGGGGAGCATAAGGCAAAATTCTGTTGCTCCTTATAATGTCTATTATGTTGAAAGTACGGAATTGCCTATTGGAGAAGGGTATAAGGTGCAGCCGGGAGTAACGGTGGAGAGCTACAAAAATGTAAAAAATGAGAAAGAGGTTGATCTGGCATTCAATTATTCAAACAGATTTCCAGCTATAAAGACAAAATTTACTCTTTATACCAATGGCCGTTATAGCACCAGGTATTCATATGTTCAGGATATTTTGAATGAAACCGATACCTACGCAGCCCAGCTTATGTTGGAGACATATACCTCTTATAAATGGATGAACCTGAAATTGCGCTCATCAACCGGATATACATTTTCTGCGAATAGTGCAAAGAATAATTATGAATATTTCAACCAATATCTGCAGGCAACACTTGATGTCACACTTTTTAATGTGTGGAATATCGGAGCAGGCTATAATTTGGTTTTCAACAAGCCACTTGGAACTACACAAAGCATTATTAACCGCAATAATATTCTAAATGCCACAACGGGAGTAACACTCTTCAAGGGAAGACTTACAGCCGGAATCTCGGTATTTGACATATTTGACTCAAGTACAGATTTTACAACAATGCTCTATTCAGATTATATACAGAACAGCTGGACAGCCACATTTGGAAGATACATTTCATTTGATGTAGTTTTTAATTTGAGGAAGAGCAGGTTTAAAGAGTAGAAAAACTGAAAAAAAACAAATTGTCGGTTAGGGAATATATATTCCCGATTGTTTACTATATATAGGTTAAATTTAACAGGGGCTTTATAGCAATTAAGTTAATTTATATGTGTTTATAGGAAGTAGAGCCGGTCTGGGGGGGACCGGCTCTGCTTTTTTTATATCTTCAATAGCTGTTTTTGATGATCAGGTGTAGAGATATCTTTTGATTTTCTGGGTAGCAGTTTTTTCGAACGGAGCAGACTGCTCTATGATTTCAGAGATTCTGGAAGTCTTGTTCACTCTGTCGTTCACATATTCGAGCAGATCCTTCTTTACCTCCTCAAGTTTTTCATAAAAACGCTCTATACCGTCGGTCAGACCATACTTTTTGCGCAGCTGTTCATATTTTGCACTATATTGGTCGTACTTTTCCTTAAGATTCTTCCTGATTTCGGCATCAAGGTCATATTTGAGCTCTTTAATTTGTTCTATCTGCTCATAATTGAAATGTACTTTTGCCACAAGTTTTTCTTTTGCCATGCAGACAATACATTCGAGGACAAAATCATTCTCCCTTATAACAGATTCAATCTCCTCAGGGTATATATTCTCACCATTGGGGCCGATAAGCATATTGTCTACACGTCCCTTGATGTACAAGGCACCCTTCTTGTCCATCTTGCCGAGATCTTTTGTGCGGAACCAGCCATCTTGGGTAAATGCGGAGGCAGTTCTCTCCGGGTCTTTGTAGTAACCCTTCATTATATTTGCACCCTTTACCTGTATTTCACCAATTCCATCCCTGTTTGGATTGTCAATCCTCATCTCCATCCATTTGAGAGTTGGGCCGGTGCTTTGCAGATTGAATTTTCCTACAGCACCCGCAATCAGCGGAGAGCACTCTGTAAGGCCATAACCGATAGCATATGGAAAGCCGGCATCCTTAAGGAACTGCTCTACCATATAGTCTATCTTTGCTCCGCCTACACCAAAGAACCTGAGGCGTCCTCCAAACATCTCTGTAAGCTTTTTGCCGGCCATTTTATGGAACAGCCTTCTTATAGGCCCTATCGAGTAGAGGAACTGCATTGTCCAGTTTTTTGTAAAAATCGGACGTACCTTGTTTTTGTATATCTTCTCTACAATGAGGGGAACACTCAATATAATTGTAGGCCTTACCTGCTTTAGGGCCGGCATTAGCAGCGATGGAGTAGGGGCACCGTTGAGATAGTATACAGAAGAGCCCTTGTACAGCGGGTACAACATTCCTATTGTGCACTCATATGCGTGGGAGAGTGGCAAAAATGAGAGGAAAATGTCATTCTCGTCAATCGGATACAACGCATAGCTCATCTGTAGGTTGGATGTTATGTTGAAGTGTGTAAGCATAACGCCCTTTGAGTTGCCTGATGTGCCCGAGGTATATATTATTGAGGCAATATCCTCTGCTTTTGGAGCTTCCGGTATAATACATCTGCACTCTTCAGATTTGGCCTCAGGGTTGTCGAGGTTATTGTCTGAAGGAACCTTGAGAAGTTCGAGAGTATCGAGGCATATTATAAGTTCAAGTTTAGCCCTTATATCATCCGACAGTTTGTATATGAGCCTTTTTGATATGATAATGATTCTGGCTTGTGAATGTTCCAGAATATTTGCAATTTCAAATGCTGTAAAGTCTGGCAGCAGTGGTACAACAATTCTCGACGAGGTGGTAACTGCCATATATGATACAGGCCAGTTGGGCATGCTGCCGCCCAAAAGGGCAACTTTTTCACCAGCCTTAACTCCATTTTCATTGAGAAGCTTTACAAGATGATCTACTCTCTCTCCAAATTGTCTGTATGTAAGGCTCTCTCCGTTTATTATAGAGTAAGCCTTGTTATCTGCATATTTTTCTACGGATGTGTTAAGTATATCCGCAAGTGTGAAAGTTTGTAGCTGATTATCCATAAATTAACAGTTGAAATACAAATATAGGAAAATAACACGTAATATGGCTGGATTTTTGCTATTTTTGCCATGAAATCAGATAATATGATAAACTGGATAAAGGAATATTATAGAAAGAAACTCAGCAGGGATTTTAATCGTAAGAGAGATTCCAAGTTTTTGAATATTAAAGATATATCTTCGGTGGGTTTTCTCTTTGATATCAACTCGGCGGAGTCTGTGGAGAAATTGCAGCAGGTGTGTGCATTCTTTGGAAAGAAAAAGCTGGAGTTCAGAGGGCTTGCCATTGAAACTGCAAAAAATGTATTTGATAGGGAGGTTGTGGAGAAGGGAAGTGCGCCCAAGATCGTAGTGCCGCAGGAGTTGGAGCTGTGTGGCAAGATAGAGATTGTACCATATGAGGAGCTTTCATGGATTGGTGTTGTGAAGGGAAAAGTTGCAGAGGAGTTCTTTGCATCAAAATATGATATGGCCATAAATCTGAATCCCGACAGCAATTTTACACTGGACCATCTCTTTGCAACATATGCCGACTCTCCGGTGAGGGCAGGAATGTCGAATGTGAGGACAATGCCATATACGATAGTTCTGGAGGGGGCTGGCAGAGAGATATTGCCAGTCGAAGAGTATCTGGAGCAGATTTTCCATTATCTTGATATTATAAAAACCAATTAGCGGTAATAGATTGATGAGTCACGAAGATTTTTTGGAGAATGATGCCGCGGGGCAGGACTTTTCATATGCCCTCGACTCTTACATGGCAGCATGCAGAGAGGAGAGGGAAGATTCTCTGTTGCTTACAGAAGAGGAATACATATATATAATCGAATATTTCATAGACAAGGAGGATGAGCAGGAGGCTTTGAAAGCCAGCAGAATAGCATTCTCCCAACATTCATACTCCCTTGAACTGCTCATAAAGCTTGCAGATTCAATGATCATTACGGGAGATTCAGATAATGCCATCTCCTTGCTGGACACCTATCGGGATTCATATTCAGAGAACGCCGATATTCTCTATCTCTATTGCAGGGCCTATATACACAAAAGAAATTTTGATGCGGCACGCGGATACTTTGAAGAGATATCCAATTCGGATGGCAGTCTGAATAATTTTGCGGATGCAACTCTTGCCATTGCCCAGGACTGTATAGATGCCGCAAATTATCAGGAGGCACTCTACTATCTGGAGAAGGCTTCTGAATCAGATCCTTCACTCTATGAGTGTTTCAATGATATGGCCTATTGCCATGAAAAACTTGATAATCTCAAATTGGCTGAGGAGCTCTATAACAAATATCTTGATAAAGATCCCTTCAATGATAATGTCTGGTTCAATTTGGGGACAATATTTGCCAGACAAAGCAATTTTGAGAAGGCTACTGAGGCCTTTGAATACTCTCTTGCACTGAATGAAAAGAACTCCTCATCACTCTACAACATGGCGGTAGTTTGCCTCAATCTGGAGCAATACAAAAAATCTGCAGACTTCTTTGCCTCATTTCTTGAGTGTGAGCCCGACAGTATTGCCGGCTATATAGGACTGGCCAATGCAAAGATGGGGCTTGGCGACTATTCAGGGGCCAGGGAGGCCTTTAGCAAGGCAAACAGTATGGATCCCACTTGTGGTGAGGTGAATATGGGGCTTGAGGCGGTCTCTGCAATAGAGCACTATATCAAAGGTGACCGATACAGCTTTTTTACCAGACTCAATTTTATTGCAGGAGTTGACAGGTCGTGGATTGAAACCATAATGAAGCTCTTGCCGGAAATATCCAAAGATCAGGAATTTATGAATTTTATTAAAATGACTGGAATTTAAAATGAAAAACTTTTTAAGATATCTTACAGTGGCATTTAAGGGGGCATGTATGGGCGCGGCTGATGTCATCCCCGGTGTGAGCGGAGGTACAATTGCCTTTCTGATGGGCATTTATCAGGAACTTGTTGATTCTATAAAATCGATAAGCTCCTCAAATTTAAAACTGCTTTTCAAGGGCAGGATAGTTGATTTCTGGAGGGCTGTAAATGGCACTTTCCTGGTTTCGCTCTTTCTGGGAATCCTTGTAAGTGTATTTTCATTGGCAAGACTGATGAAGTATCTGCTTGAATTCCACCCAATTCCACTGTGGAGCTTTTTCTTTGGACTCATACTGGCTTCGGCTTTTGTCATTCTCAGACAGCTTGGCAAGTGGAACCTGCAGAATATATTGGCACTTGTGGCGGGAGTTGCTGCAGCAGCATATATTTGTCTGGTCTCACCTAGCCAAACCACAGAGGAGTATTGGTTTATATTCCTTTCGGGAGCGATAGCAATTTGTGCAATGATTCTTCCAGGTATTTCGGGCAGTTTCATTCTTCTGCTTTTGGGTAAATACCATTTTGTAATGTCTGCCGTGACAGAACTCAACATACCGGTCTTGTGTGTATTTGGAGCCGGTGCTGTTCTGGGAATCTTGAGCTTTTCACATCTGCTCAGCTGGCTTCTCAAGAGGTTCTATATGGCAACAATAGCACTTCTGTCGGGATTTATGATAGGTTCATTGATAAAAGTATGGCCATGGAAAGAGCAGGTTTCTGTAGTGGACCATCCTGTATTGCCAGGTTATTATGAGCAGATTACAGGTGCTTCACCGCAACTTGGACTTGCAATACTTTTTGCTGTTGTGGGTGTGGTTGTTGTGCTGGTCATGGAGTGGGCTTCCGGAAAAAAGAGCGGCAAGTAGCTGATAATTAACCCTCCAGACTGCCGATACAGAGCAGTATAAGGCCAATGAGTATTAGGAAGAGATCCAATGCCTTGGCCTTTAAATTTTTCTCTCTGAAGATAAATGCACCGGCTGCAAAAGAGATAATTACACTTCCCCGTCGGATCATTGATATTATTGCAATAAGTGCATCTTCTGATGAAAGTGCGGAGAAATAAGCAAAGTCTGCAATTGAGATGAAGATTGATATCATTGGAATCCACCAGCTCCAATGGAATTTTTCCTCCTTTTTTGAGGATTTTTTCATAATGAGCAGTACCGTTCCCATTATTGCAACCTGGTAGAGATTGAACCAGCTCTGGACAAAGAGCGGCGGAAGCTGTTTCATTATATATTTATCATAGAGACCGCTTACAGCCCCCATAACTACAGCACCGGAGAGAATCAATATCCATTTGTTGCTCTTGAAGTTTATCCCCTCCTTTTTGCCTGATATGCTTAGAAGGAAGAGCGATAGGAGCGATAGCGCAATACCGCACCATTGTATATAATTCAATTTTTCGCCAAACAGCACAAGTGCGCCGCACAGGACCAGAACCGGACGGAATGCATTTATAGGGCCGGTAATTGTTATTGGCAGATGTTTTAGTGCATAGTAGCCCATTATCCATGAACTGAGGACAATAAAGGCCTTGATTATAACAAGTGCATGTGCCTTTACCGAATGTATTTCCACTGAGGGACCTGTGCCGGAGCCTATAATGGCCGGCAGAAAAATCAGTGCGCAGAAGAGCGTATTGCAGAACAGCACCGTAAGGACAGAGTTGCCCGCAAGTGATTTCTTTTTTGCCACATCATAGAAGCCGAGGAAAAAGGCGGAGACAAATGCCAGAAGTACCCACATGGTCTTAATGCTTTTAGTTCAGTTGGTTAATCAGCCAGTTCCACATGGCTTCGCTATCTTCGGGGTAGAGCCAATGGCCCACATTCTCACCAATTACAACTCTTTTTGGGGCAGTGATAGCATTGTATGTTGCCCTTGATGTTGTAGGGCCGCAAGTGAGGTCATTATATCCGTATGCAAAGTATACGGGAGCTGTGAGTTTGCGTGCAAAATTTGCAGCATCGTAATATCTGATTGTCTCAATATTCTCCTTTGTTCTGTTTTTTTCGTTTCTGAAAAAGTGTGGAAAACCTCCGGTGCGGCCATGAATGTACCCTTCCCAGTCGCTGAATGCGGGGCAGTATACTGCTGTAGCACAGACTCTTT
Source organism: Bacteroidales bacterium (assembly GCA_017935505.1). Lineage (GTDB taxonomy): Bacteria > Bacteroidota > Bacteroidia > Bacteroidales > UBA932 > Egerieousia. Next base: position 77,823 of record JAGBHM010000033.1, read on the forward strand.
TGTCGAGGGCAGATGTTACAATTGACAAAAGTCCTCCCTGGCTGCCGCCCAAAGTTCCTATTTTGCCATTACATTTTGGCAGCGACAATAAAAAGTCAATTCCCTTTACACAGCCCATATATACTCTTTTATAATAGTATTTCTCCCTGATGTGGATGTTTGTAATGTAGTAATCCGACAGTGCTCCATAGGTAAGGTCGCTGTATATGCTGCCCTCCAGATTTACCGGTATGCCATGTATTCCAAGTTCCAGAATTATGGCGCCTTTGGCAGCATCCTTTACATTTCCTCCAATTGCATGCACTCCGGCTCCAGGAAAACGCAGTATTGCCGGATATTTTCCCTCCTTTTTAGGTAGGGTCAAGACTCCATAGAAACGGGTGTTGCCAATATTTCCATATGAAACATGATAGACATCAACCTTTGGAGTGCACCGCTCAGGAAGCAGCTCCATCATTGGATTGAGCTCCACTTTTGAGAGCTGTTCGAGGTTTTTCTCCCAGAATTGGACGAAATCATCAGGCTCGGTTACGGTAGGCAGCAGCTTTTCATGGTCGAAACCAACTGTAGAGTAGTTTGTATAGTTTTTTCCATTTTCGGTAATAGTGGCTTTTACCCTCAGATATCCGGGGCTCTTCATTGTTCCGGCATCAATTGTGCCCTCATTACCCTTCAATTTCATCTCTCCGCTCCTGTGGGCAGGCATCAGATCCTCACTAATCTCATATTTTACAGTGACATCATTGAATATTGCACCATTCTTAAGGGCAATAACCTTTATCTTCACCCTCTCTCCAACCTTGTACAGGGCATCCGCATGCTCCGGAATCATCACAAGTTCCACTTTCTTAATTTTTGGCTGGGCAATTGCTCCAGTGATTGAAATAACTGAAAGCAGTACAATCAGAACGAATTGAAATAGAGGAGTCAGCTTTTTCATATCTTTCTATTAGTTGATTCAATATGATATTATACAAAAAAAGCAGCCATGAAGGCTGTCGCTACAAAGATAGTAAAACCTGAAAATTTGCGAAACTAAAAATATCTTCGATACTTTATATATTCCATTTGATTGCAGTTCTCATTGCTAGGGTTATGGCTTCTCCAACTAAATCAGGACGTTCCAAAATACATAATTGATCCCAAAGAAGTTAACGTGCCGGAAGGTTTTGTCAGCATTCGTAAAACTGCAACAGAGGGGATGGAGGAGTTGATGAAGATATTGCATTAAAACAATCTGAAACACTTTGGGATAAATTTTGTTATTGTATTACAAATGATATATATTTGCAATTAAAAGTATTACAATAATGAAAGCAACAATAGCAGCAAAGAAAATAACAACCTTTCGTTTAAGTGAGGAATTGTTGGAGAGGCTTAAGGTTCTTGCCAAGAGGGAGAACAGGAGCCTGAATAATTTTGTGGAGTGCACTCTTATGGAGGTTGCTTACAATGAGCCTAATGAGGAAACATTGGCTGCCATGAAAGAGGCAGTGAGCGGTGATGAACTTGAGACTTTAGATGTGGATAATTTCAGGAGCTTCGTTAAATCCTTATGAAAACTATAAAACTGACTAGCCAATTTAAGAAGGACTTGAAGAGGTACCAGAACAATCCAAGTAAAATGGATAGTTTGGAGAGGGTTGTGAAATTGTTGCATGAGACAGGAACTGTACCAAATGAGTATAAGCCACATCTTTTGATAGGCAACTATAAGGGATTTATGGAGTGCCATATAGAGAATGACTTTTTGATTATATGGTTTGATGAAGATGCCGATATTATCAAGTTGGTTAGATTAGGATCACATTCTGAATTATTCAAGAGATGACTTTATGCTGCATTTGCGACTGGTTTTTCAGTCTTTTCTATTTTCTAGTTTTCAGAGATGTTTCATGAAAATAATCTCAAAAAATAATACATACTGTATACTCTTTGATTATCTGAATAAATAGCAAATAATGGAATAGAAAACGAATTATTTATTCTTTTATTGTTCAATTATTTGCTATATTTGCAATATGAACAGGCAATTGAGAGAAATAGGGAATATTCCCATTACAACTTCAGTAATCGAGTCGCTATATACCAATCTAAAATGGGCAGACAAGAAGGTTGCCTTGCTTGAGAGGCAGGGATATATCATCAGATTGAAGCGTGGACTATATGTGGTTAATCCCGAGTATTCTGGCAAAACTCTTTCTACTGAGTTGGTGGCAAATCATTTGTACGCACCTTCATATATTTCCATGACAACCGCTTTAAGGTATTATGGACTTATTCCTGAAGCAGTATATGTGCATCAATCCATGACAGTAAAGCATTCCAGATATTTTCAGACACCTATTGGAGATTATGATTATAAGTATATCTCCAGGGAAGCATTTTCTGTAGGGGTAAGGAGTGTTCACAAGGGGGACTATGCATTTTTAATGGCTTCGCCGGAAAAAGCCTTGTGTGATCTGATTGCCAATTCGTCTAAGGTTAGCCTACGTTACCTAAAGGATGTTGAGATTTATTTACAGCAGGATATCCGTATGGATATGGATGCGTTCTATAAGTTTGACACCTCTATATTGGAGGATTATATAGCAGTAGGCAAGAAAGCTGATTCCGTTTCAACAATGTTAAAGTTTCTTAGATGATGAAAAATGAGATTTTCAATAATATGCTGTCGCGTTATGATTTGACAACAGAGCAGCAGAAAAGAAATGCTATTTTTGAGGTTAACCAGCAGATAATTCTGGCAGGTCTTTATTCAGGCGGATTTTTTGAAAATGCAGCTTTTTATGGCGGTACATGTCTGAGAATTTTTCATGGTCTTCAGCGTTTTAGTGAAGATATGGACTTTTCATTGCTTGCACATGATGATAATTTTGATTTTACAAAATACTTCCAGCCCATTATAGATTTGTTTGCTATGGTTGGAAGAGAGGTGGAAATAAAGAAAAAGGACAAGGGTTCATTTGGAAAAGTTGAGTCTGCTTTCCTTAAAGATAATACTGATGTTTATGATGTTACTTTCAGCACAGAAAAGTCAATAAAAATTAAGATAGAAGTAGATACTTGTCCACCATTAAATTTTGCAACCGAGCAAAAGTTATTGCTTCAACCCCATTCATTTATGACCCGATGCTATACTTTGCCAAATCTTTTTGCCGGTAAAATGCATGCATTGGTGTACAGGTCCTGGAAAAACAGGGTAAAAGGGCGTGACTGGTATGATTTTGAATGGTATATCCGTAATAATGTTCCTCTGGACTTCAACCATTTGGCAGAAAGATGCCGTCAGTTCAATGGTGAGGAGATTACTCCAGAGCTGTTCAAGGAGAAATTACTTGAGCGTCTCTCAACTGCAGATATAAAGCAAGTAAAGGCAGATGTCTTCCCATTCTTGCGTAATCCTAAGGAGATTGAAATATGGTCAAATGATTATTTTGTACAGTTGGCCGGGATGTTTTCTTGGAAAGCGTGTTCGTGATGTCTCCTTCCCTAAAAGGGGAAAGAGACACTAATTTTTATTCTATTGTTATTATTTTGTGTGGGAGAAGAATTCTTTTAAGAGTTCCGGAGTACATTCTATTGCGTCACCACCATGTTTTTGGTCGGGACAGTATTTGTATTTAATGTTTACACCCTGCTTCACAAGTTCGTCCACTTGAGAGGTGCAGTCTCCTTCGCTAGCCGTACTGAAAAAATAGACTGAAATGCTTACTGGTCTAGGGCTGGAACATGACATTGATATTGCCGCAGCAAACACATCGGGGTGCATTTCGGCATAATCCCAAGCACCACGACCACCGTCTGATGAGCCTGTTACGTAAACTCTGTTTGTGTCAATAAGTCCCTTATCGGCATAATCATCGATGATATGCTTCACATCATCATAGCAATCGATCCACTTAATGGTATTGGGCAGGTTTGCTTTATAGCACACAGGGAACAGAGCAATGGCTTTAGTGCCGCTCTCTTTCAAGTATTGCAGAATATATTCGTCGGCATCACAACAATCAAAATGGTTGGGGTGATAGAATATATCGTGTTTTGGACGATCATGTACCCCACCATGAAGCCAAAGCCATAAAATAGCTTTGCCCGGCTTGTCGGTATTGACATATACTACTTTGCAAGGGACATTGTAAGTAAATTCTCCTTCAGGTAAAATCACTCCATTATTTTCTCCGTTGTTTTTGTTGTTGCCACACGCTACAAACAGCAACGCCACGGCTACAAAATAAAGATACCTCATATACGCAAGTTTTTTTAATAATTCGATTAAAGGTTAATAGTCCCTACAAAAAAAGGCTCCAGAACAAGTTCTGAAGCCTTTTCCGTGACCCGCCAGGGGATCGAACCCTGGACCCCAACATTAAGAGTGTCGTGCTCTACCAGCTGAGCTAGCGAGTCGTCTGGTTTCGGATTGCAAATGTAGGGATATTATTTTGAATGACAAAAAAAATGTACACTTTTTTTATTCTAATTATGCAATCTCTTGCTTTGACCTGGCTTTGGAGATGCGGCTGCGGAACCTCAAATAGAACATCAGGCCTGCGCTTGTCAGACCGAATGGGAATGACATCCATATTCCGGTAAGTCCCCAATCGAGGACAAATCCAAAGAAGTAGCCTGCCGGCAGCGAGATGATGAAGTAGGCAATGAAGGCATAGAGCATTACCGGCTTTACATCTGAAATTCCGCGGAGGGCATTTGAGAAGGTGCATTGCAGACCGTCGCCAAATTGGTATATTATAAATGGTATTACAAGTTGCGCTACCATAACTATAACCTCAGTATCGGAGGTAAACCAGCTTCCTATGCTGTTTTTTAGTAAAAAGAGTGGAATACATACAGCTACGGCCATTATCAATATTATACGGAATCCGGCATTGGCTGTTCTATTTATATTGTAGTAGTCGTTGCGTCCGTGGAAGTTGCTTGCCATAACTGCAACTGAGGCTGCCATGCCGTAATACATCATGAATCCGAGCTGGCTTATTGTAATCATTACCTGATGGGCTGCCAAAGCGGTTGCTCCAAGCCATCCTACCATAATTGTAGTGAGGCTGAATGAGGCTGCCTCCATTCCCATCTGTAGGGCTACCGGCCATCCCAATTTATTGAGATTGAGGAATATACTCTTTTTCAGATTGCCGGCTGAAAAGCCGCTTCTGTATATTGAATATCTTTTTGCATTGAAGAAGAGTACAACAAATGTTACAAGCATCACTATTCTCGACAGCAAAGTTGCCACACCTGCGCCCAGAAGCCCCATCTCCGGTGCCCCGAATTTGCCGTATATGAGAATCCAGTTTCCCAAAATATTGAGCAGATTACCCCAAATTAAAATCCACATCGGCGTTCTGGTATCTGTAATTCCGTCGGAAAACTGCTTGAAAGCATTGAAAAGAAGCACAAATATCAGTGAGACGAGCAGTGTGATGTAATATGGTTTCATCAATGGGAGCAGCTCCTGAGGCTGTCCAAGATTGCCGATATTCAGATAGAGGATGCCCATTACAATCATCAGGAAGAGTGCAATTACACTATTTGCCACCAAGGCATTTTTAAGCGACTCACCAATGGCATTTTTATCATTTTTGCCAAATAATTTTCCCACGACAGGGGTGAGGCCATAAGAGAAACCGGTAGCAAATATGATCACCAGATTGAACATCTGATTTACAAAACTGGCCGCGGCAAGCTCTGTTGAACCGTAATGTCCCACCATCATTGTATCGGCAAAACTGAGCACAATAATGCCCAACTGCCCAATTATAATAGGTAATCCAAGTTTGAAAAGCTCTTTATATAAATTTTGCTGTTGCATAACCATCCTTTTTTGAAACGGCTGCAAAGATAACAATTAAATGCAATCTGCATCTGCAAACCACTCAGAGAGCTTTTTTGAAGCATTCTCTTTTACCTGAGGTGTGATGTTTGCCTTAATTGTCTTGATGCAGGCAACCAGTGTGGCCAGATCATCAGTGAGGCCAAGTGCAGGTATAATATCGGGAATAAGGTCGACAGGAAGTATGAAATATCCCAACGCCCCCACAATGATGGCTTTATGCTCAAGTGACGTATTCTTGTCCTTGAGAAGATAAAAGAGCAAAAGTGCGTTGTAAACACCCTTCACCCCGGCTCTTTTGCATACCTTGCCTATTTTAGAAAAAAGCTTTGGCTCAGAATAATGCTTCTGATACTGCTTTACCTGCTGAGGAGTGAGAACTTTCATGGCATAAAATAAATCTTCTAAAACACATGCAAAATCTGTACCTGAGGGGGGAGGGGTTTTATTTCTAATAACTACTTCATTAATTCTATAATATCCTCAGGAGTAACAGTAAGGCTTGATCCGGATTTGTTGATAATATTTTTGGCAAATATCGCAGGTACGACTTCCTTGCCCTTAGCAAATGGTAACATAGATGCTTTCCATCTAAGTTCGTTTTCGAGTACTACCGCATCTTCACCGGAAGTCCATTTGCATTCACCTACAAGAATCTTTTTCTTGTCGAGAGATTCTGCAACTACATCCAATTCGATCTGGTGAGGCTTTTTCTCCTTATCCAGAACGGTCCCCCACCATCTTTTAGCCACTCCGTACAATGTACCGTCAATTATATTGCCTGTTACAGCATCACGACATATAACTTCCCACCACTTACTTGTATGCTCATTAAAGTGCTGCTTTAGTTCCATTTCAATCGGAGCCTTTCTGCCAAGTTCTATGAATGAACGCATCGGAACGACAAACCTATAATGGAAATCAACAAAAGGATCTGCAATTTTATATAGAGTCTTTTTGCTTTTTTCTTCATCTGCATCAAATGGGATATCCTTACCAAGGAATCCGAGGTCTATAAGTTTCTTTATAGGACGTGATAGATTGGTTGCAGGTTCGTTGCTTCTTGAAGCGATTTCTGACATCCTATTGGCACCGACTCCTACGAATGACATGATGGTGGCTGTCTTGGCAATATCCTGGACATCGTCTTTGAATAATTTTACAGGCTCATCATATAGTGTTCCATTGACTGAAAGAGCCTCTGTCCAGATGGCTTCATTCAGTGAATCATGCATTTCTCTAAGTTCCCAATATCTTGGAATGCCACCCCAGACAGAGTATTCTTCAATTGCTTGAACGGCTGTCAAGTTAAGTGCTTCCTGAAGATAAGGCAATTTGATTGGTGTGAACTTCATGATAATATCTGCTCTACCATATAATGGCGAGCTCTCTTCCAGAATAAGGCCATACATCATATTCTGTGATGATCCGCAGACCACAAGGTTGTATTTAAGTTGCTTTTTATCAACAAGTTTCTGAAGGACTGAAGGTAATTCAGGTGATTGCTTTACCATATAAGGCAACTCATCCAATACTAAAGTGAATTTCTCTTCTGTCCTGTAATTGATACTTCTCAGCAGAGTTTCCCAGTCTGGATACGTAACTTTGTCAAAGCCGTCAAATTTCTGAGCAATAACTTTTGATATAAGTATGCGTTGGGCTGAAGCCTCGGATTCATCTGCCAGATAGTAGATGTCATTATCAGTTATGACTCTTGTAATCAATGCCGATTTACCCAATCTTCTTCTTCCATATATGGCTGTAAAGGTCGGTCTGTCCATATTCAGAATCTTTGTAAGACGCTCTTTCTCCTGTGTTCTATCAACAAATTTCATGGCTTATAATTATTATGCTCTGCAAACATAATGTTTTTAGAGCATAATTCCAATATTATCCTGAAATTTTATATATTATTATGTTTTGAGAACATAATGTTTCTGGAGTATAATGTTAGTCGTCGAGGCAAATATGATGCTTGGAGTGTATTGTTGCCTCCGGTCAAGGGAAAGAACAAGGAACAAGCCTATAGAATTATAAGATTATAAACATGTAAATAACAGATAATTATGGCAAAATAAAATAACTCACTCACAGAACTCCAAGCCCTCGAAGGCATTTATGAACATCTTTCCACCATCGACGATCTTGCAAAGGAAGTCGGGGCGATTTCAACTAGACTACGGAAGATAGAAGAGAGGTTGAAAGAGCCGATAGAAATAACGGATCCAATCCTGAATCCAGGACATTCCCGCGAATACTCCCGTAACACCTGTATCTATGGTGCATTGATAAAGTCCATTGAGGCGTGTATGGTATTGACTGAGCAGAAGAAAGTTTTGAATGACATTGTTTCAGATGTCAGGCACGTCAAGTCTGCATTAGAAACCATCAAGAAAGATCAGACCAAGCAAAACAAGGCAACTGAAGATATGATGATTGCAATTAAAGAGAACGTAGAAAACACCGAGTCTAACTATAAATTCGTATTTGCTATGTTCTTTTTTGTGGTAATCGCTCTTGCTATGCTTGCGGTTGCGCTGAGATTATGGTTGCTATAGATGGGAAGAATTCAGGAGGCCCCACAAGTTCGGTTGCTTGTGTCATACTTTGGCGCAAGTGAATCATATTTTTGTAAAACTGTTAGAGAAGGATTCTAAATAGACGAAGAAATTACTATATTTGTAGGTTAAAATTTTATGATTATGGCAAAGAAAGGTTTAACTGAAGCGAGATTGCAGGATTAGGAGAGATTCGGAAAAAGAAGTTGAATAATCAGAACGCTATATATGGTAGGATTGAATTTTATTGCTCTTGACCTGGAAACAGCAACATGGGAAAAGTCGTCAATTTGTGAAATCGGTATTGCTATAGTCAGGGATTCCTGTGTTGTCGAGACAAAATCATGGCTGGTTAAGCCCTATCGGAACTGGTATGATCCCTTCAATATTTCTATTCACGGAATTACGCCTGAGATGACAAAGAATAGTCCTTCTTTCAAGGAAGTCTGGCGAGAAATTCAGCCGTACCTTGAGAATCAGGTAGTAGTTGCTCACAATACGGCGTTTGATATGTATGCTCTGAAGTATGCGTTTGAGGAGAATGGAATGCCATATCCAAACTTCAGGCATTTTTGTTCATATAGAGTTGCGAGATATTGCTTCAAAGATACATACAGCTATTCTTTGCCAATCGTCTGCGATGCAATGGGGATTCAGTTTAACTCGCATCATAGGGCAGGGGCTGACGCAGAGGCTTGTGCAAAAGTATTCATCAAGTCTTTAGAACTGAGCGGTGCTGAAAATCTTGAAGAACTTCAGTCCAAATATGAATTCAGATGTGGAAGATTTGCAGAAGGTATATTTGAGGGGCAGCGCTCTGTAAAGAAATCAGTTTCTTCTGGGAAGTCTATAAAGGAATATGTAGGTGACCCATCCAAGATTGATGAATACAGTTACTTCTATCAGAAGTCAGTATGCTTTACCGGAACATGTAGGTGGGCAAGTCGTGACAAATTACTTCAGACTATTGCTGATATCGGAGGATTCCCTCAGAAAGGGGTAAATAAGTCAACACAAATACTGGTTGTCGGTCAACAAGATTATAGGCGCGTCGGAGAGGATGGTATGAGTAGCAAGCAGGAAAAAGCAATGGCGCTGAAAGATGCGGGACAAGATATTGAAGTTATGTCTGAGGAACAATTTTTGTCCATGCTGGGCGTCGAACTGGAGAAATAAGAATCAGATATTTATATGGAAGCAAACAAAAATGGATTTAAGAACTTGCTGGAGCAGGTGGTCATTCCTGAAGCTTTGACATTGGAAGAAAGAGAACCTTTCCTTAGAACACTGATGGAATATGTGCATAGTATAAAACCATCTAAGCTGTTTCGGTATAGAGAATGTTCAGAAATGCAGTTTGATGCTTTCTATCACGATAACATCTATGCTTCTACTGCAGATAAATTTAATGACCCGTATGATTGCTTGTTGAGATTCGATAAGAAGTTCATCTACGATTCAATAAATAAGGGTACGTCAAAAGAGAATATCAAGCAATTACGGAATTATTTGAAAGATGGCAATGAAATGCCAACTTCATTGAAACTTTTATATGGAGAAGAACTCTCGCAGCAGTTAAAAGAAGTTTTGCAGAATGCTTCAGATCAGGACTTAGATAATTATGAGGCATCTTTCAATCTTTCAAGGGAAGTTTTTGATTCAAATATCGAAGCCGTATTAAACAATGCGGTAATCTATTTTAAACAACAAGCTCATGTGGCCTGTTTCAGCGAAACGATAAAGTCTGTCACAATGTGGTCTCACTATGCTAAATCTCATACTGGGTTTGCATTGGAATATGATTTGCGTAATATTGATTTGAAATGTGATAATTGTGCTCAGAAACTGGACTGTCCGAATAGAATCATCCACAACCTATATCCTGTGATTTATACCAGACGAAGATACGATGCAACGAATTTTGTCGATTGCTATCTAGGACGCAATTTTGGCCTAGGAACAATGGTAGATGATATTCTATTCTTTAATAAGGCCGCGTTGTATAAGTCACCCCAGTGGAGCTATGAAAAAGAGTGGCGTTTGTTTTTGGACAAGAAAGATTCCTATGGCTTGTCTTGCCTGATTGCTAAGATAAAGCCGAAAGCAATATATTACGGAAACAACATCTCTCCAATCAATAAGAAGATATTAAGCGATATGGCGAAAGAAAAAGGCCTAAAAGAATATCAGATGTACATCGATCTTCAGTCAGAAAGTTATTCAATGAGGTATAGGAAAACCAAGTAACACCCCCAGTTTAACAAATGTTTAACAAGTAAAACAAAATCACCCTCCCAGACACCTGAGAGAGCGATTCTTATAATCTGGGATTAACCCTCTGCAAGGGTTTTTCCTACCTCCGCGGGCCATCATCAAGTTGAAGCAAATTGGCATTCTGCTGGCGCAGATGCCTTTTTTTGCACACCTCTGTCCCTTACGAAAACGAGTTTTCGACGCTCCTTCGGCATATAAAAAAATCGCACAACCAAAGGTTGCGCGATTTGCTTCTTTTGTGATTCGGTTGGGATTCGAACCCAAGACCCACAGCTTAGAAGGCTGTTGCTCTATCCAGCTGAGCTACCGAACCAATCCCTAGCTTTCTTTCGAAAGCGGTTGCAAAGATAGAAATAAAATTTGTATTTGAAAATTTTTTAGCTGCTTTTTTGCAATTATTGTGTTGTTTACAGTGGTGTGGCTACTCGTATGCCCACGGTGCTTTTGCCAGATTTGGCATATTCTTCCAATGTTTTCTTTTCAATTACCACCTTCATGGCGCCCATCGAGGCATGAATGAAGGTGAGGCGTCCGTTTTCCCAATATGCAATGCCTACATGTGAAAGATCGAGTCCTTTTGTGGAGGTGCAGAAGCCAAAAATGTCGCCTGTATTGATTTTATGGGCATATTCTTCGATTTTGTCATTTGGAATATAGTAGTATTCGTGTGAGTTGAGGTACTCCTCAGCCTGCTTGATTTTTGCTATGTTGGCTGCATTGCCCTTAAGATGTTTGTATCTGTCGGATTTTTCGGTCATAAAGGAGAATTTCTGGTTCAGTGGAGTATTTGCAATATCTCTGCTTATCTCTTTTATCAAACCGTTTTTTTCGGCCTGCAGAAGCCATTCACTGGTGTAGTGGATACGGCTGGGATATCCGTCAACAATGCCGTTGCGGTATCTGAGATTCTGAATGTTGCGGCAGAAGTTGGCATAGCTTGTATCTGCACTTCTGGCGGTCTGAACAAGTGCAAGGCAAGACTCTACAAAGAGAATGCAGTCTGTTTCTTCTAAATTTACATAGAGTTCCTCCTTGCTGCCTCTTTCAAGTGTATTTGCCACATATGGAGTCTCAAGCCTCATAAGGGCCGCTTTGGCAATCAGCTCTCTTGCCGGAAGGTTTCGGTTTGCATGGAGCTCTTTCATAATTTTTCCATAACCCGACAGCTGATCATTGCAGCATGTACATTTGTGGACAGACTGTGCCTCCATTCTGCAAGGGGAGCCGAAGCATCCGCAGAATATGGCAAAAATCAGTGCCAAAACCATTGTTCTCACTCTTTTCATCATTCCAGTTTTTATCAGTTATGCAAAAATAGGCAAAATGGTGCAAAAAAAACAACCATATGGACTTGAGTTGCCATATGATTGCCTTTTATATGAGTCTGAATGTTTTACAGAACTACACACCAGCCATGTGTATCCTCAACTTCTCCGTATTGGATACCTGTAAGATGGTTGTAGAGTTTGCGGCTTATAGGGCCTGCAGCCTGGTAACTGTAAGATTTTGTGCACTCCTCACCGCAGATTGACGGTTTGTCATCAATTCTGGCAACCGGTGTGATTACTACTGCTGTTCCGCACTCACCAACCTCTTCGAATGTTGAAAGCTCCTCTACAGGAATAGGGCGTCTTTCTGTTTTATATCCGAGATCTTTGGCCACTTGCTCCAATGATTTGTTGGTGATTGAAGGCAATACAGTGCTTGAATCAGGTGTGATGTAGGTATTCTCCTTTATGCCAAAGAAATTTGAAGATGAGAATTCGTCAATAAATTTATTCTCTTTAGGGTCGAGGTACAATACAGCCGGATAGCCAGCCTTCTTTGCCTGTATACCGGCATAAAGTGAGGCAGCATAGTTTCCTCCAACTTTGTAAGAACCGCTTCCTTTAGGTGCAGCCCTGTCGTACTCCCTCGATATTACAGCAGGAACAGGGGCATCAATTCCACCTGCGTAAGCTCCTACAGGGGCAACCATAATCATAAAGAGTACTTCATCAGAAGGTTTTACACCCAATTGCGGACCTATACCGATGAGAGTAGGGCGGATATAGAGAGAAGCCCTTGTCTCATAAGGAGGTATAAATTCTTTATTTTCAAGTACAACCTGTTTTACCATCTCCACAAACATCTCTTCACTTGGAGATGCTATGCCAAGATAGTTTGCTGAACGGATAAGCCTTTTTGCATTCTCATCCGGACGGAATATCCTTATTTTACCATCTTTGCAGTTGAATGCCTTGAGGCCTTCAAAACACTCTACACCATAATGCAGTGATGCTGATAATGAACTGATGGTAATATCATCACATGTGCGGCTCTCCACATGGCCCCATTTGCCCTCTTTGTACGATGCACACACCATTGTGTTTGTCTTTGTATAGTTGAATGCCAATTTACTCCAGTCAATCATGATTATCTGTGATAATTAAATTGTTATATTAAAAATTCAAAAAGGTCTTTCTTCTCATTGAGATACTCATAAACTATTCCCTGTTCATTCATCCTGCGGATGAGATTTTTGTAGTCCTGCTCACATGTAACCTCGATTCCTATTACGGCAGGTCCCTTCTCTTTATTAAATTTTTTTATGTATGAGAAGTGTGTAATGTCGTCATTTGGTCCGAGCACATCCCTTATAAAGCGTAGCAGAGCTCCTGAACGTTGTGGAAACCTTATTATGAAATAGTGCTTGAGGCTCTCGTACAGAAGAGATTTTTCCCTTATCTCCTCCATTCTTGTGATGTCATTGTTGCTTCCGCTTACTATGCATACCACATTTTTGCCTTTGATTTTGTCGGCATAAAATCTCAATGCTGCAGCGGCAAGGGCTCCGGCAGGTTCCACAACAATTGCACTTTTGTTGTAGAGTTCAAGTATTTCCGAACATACAGCACCCTCCGGAACAATCACAATATCATCAAGAACACTCTTGCATATTTCATAAGTATAATCGCCTACTCTCTTTACTGCAGCTCCGTCTACAAATTTATCAATTTTTTCAAGTTCTGTAACCTTTCCCGCATTAAGTGATGCATACATTCCGGCAGCACCAGCAGGTTCCACACCTATGATGCGGGTTTCCGGACTTATCTGCCTGATATATGAACCAACTCCGGAGGCAAGGCCTCCACCACCTATCGGAATAAAGATGTAGTCAATTTTACTTTTGCTCTCCTGCATTATTTCCATTCCTATAGTTCCTTGACCTTCAATTATTTTAGGATCGTCAAACGGAGGAATGAATGTTTTTTTGTTGTTTGAGGCATACTCTTTTGCCGCAGTGTTGGATTCATCAAATGTATCTCCCTGCAGGATTATCTCGATACATCCGTTTCCAAACATCCTTACCTGCTCAATCTTCTGCTTTGGAGTTGTTGCAGGCATGAATATTTCACCTTTTATGCCCAATCTCTTGCATGAAAGGGCCACACCCTGGGCATGGTTTCCGGCACTGGCGCAGACTACACCGTTTGCAAGCTGCTCAGCCGAAAGACTTTTAATTTTATTGTACGCTCCCCTTATTTTGTAGGAGCGTACAATTTGTAGATCTTCCCTCTTCAGAAATACATTGGCATCATATTTTCCCGACAAATGCATATTCTCCATCAGTGGAGTGGGGGATATGATGTCGGCCAACGTTATTTTTGCATTGGCAATATCCTGAAGTTTAGGGAAATAGGTATCTTTTGCCATTATATCTGTCTTATTTGTTTCTCTCAGGACGCAGTGAACGCACAACCTCACCGGCTCTCCACATTTCACTCTCTCTCATCTCTTTAAGCTCAGCCTCCAATTTTACTCTGTAATCTGGCTTGCTATTTGAATCAATTGAGATCTGTGCCTCGTTACCACATTTCACCTCATTGTACAGCTCCTGGAATACAGGCAATGTAGCATCGCGGAATTTCTTCCACCAGTCCAAAGCACCTCTTTGTGCAGTGGTAGAGCAGTTTGCATACATCCAGTCCATACCGTTTTCAGCAATAAGTGGCATGAGACTCTGTGAAAGCTCCTCAACAGTCTCGTTGAATGCTTCTGAAGGAGTGTGGCCATTGTCTCTAAGTGTCTGATATTGTGCTGCAAATATGCCTTGGATTGCTCCCATGAGGGTTCCTCTCTCACCTGTAAGATCTGAGTAAACCTCTTTCTTGAATGTGGTCTCAAAGAGATATCCACTTCCGATACCTACGCCAAGGGCGATAACTCTGTCGTGAGCTTTGCCGGTAGCATCCTGATATATTGCATATGATGAGTTCAAACCTCTTCCCTCAAGGAACAATCTTCTCAATGATGTTCCTGATCCTTTAGGGGCAACGAGTATAACATCTACATCTGCAGGAGGTACAATTCCTGTTCTGTCTGAATAGGTGATGCCAAAGCCATGTGAGAAGTAGAGTGCTTTACCGGCTGTAAGGTGTTTTTTTACTGTAGGCCAAACTGCAATCTGTCCTGCATCTGAAAGAAGGTATTGTATGATTGTACCTTTTTCGCATGCCTCGTCGATTTCAAAGAGGGTCTCACCTGGTACCCAGCCATCTGCAACAGCCTTATCCCATGTTTTTGAGCCTTTTCTCTGTCCTACTATAACATTGAATCCGTTGTCTTTAAGGTTCAATGCCTGACCAGGTCCCTGAACTCCATATCCTATTACTGCAATTGTTTCATTTTTAAGTACTTCTTTTGCTTTTTCCAAAGGAAACTCTTCGCGGGTTCTTACTTGCTCTTCTACTCCGCCAAAATTCATTGTTGCCATAATTTATATAAATTAAAAGTGTTTGTAATCAGTTTGTTATATTGCCGGTGTTATACGGCTTTTGCATATTGTACGCTTGTCAGATCAACAATATTGTTCATCTGGTTTACAATTCTTACTATCAACTCTTCCGATGCGTTTGCACATATCTGGTATCTGCTCTCACCATTCTCAGACTGTGACAGCATAAAACTCTCTACTGGAATATTTTTCTGCAAATAGAGGGAGGTTATCCTGTTCAATACGTCAACCCTGTTTTTGCCAAATGCGGTTACTGTAAATTTCTGTAATTCCATACTATCTATTGTTTACTCAAGTTATCAAATCAATTCTCTATCAAAATATCATCTCATCCAGTGTAGCGCCTGCCGGTATCATTGGGAATACATTCTCCTCCTCTTTTACCTGTACCTCGAGGAAATAGGCACCATCTGATTCAAGCATCTGTTTTACGCTCTCCTCAATCTCTGAGGGTCTGCTGATTTTTGCAGTTGCAATTCTGTATGATGAAACCAGCTGCTGGAAATCGGGATTGTCGAGGTGGGTGAATGAGTATCTTCTGTTGAAGAAAAGCTCCTGCCACTGTCTTACCATGCCAAGGAACGAGTTGTTCAAAAGAACTATCTTCACATCTATTCCGCTCTGCATGATTGTTCCAAGTTCCTGGATATTCATCTGGAAACCGCCGTCTCCGAGGATTGCGATAACCTGCCTGTTAGGATTTCCAACTTTTGCGCCAATGGCAGCCGGAAGGCCGAATCCCATGGTTCCAAGACCTCCTGATGTTATAAAGCTCTTGTGTTGCCTGAACTTTGAATATCTTGCACTGAACATCTGGTTCTGTCCCACATCTGTAACTACAATTGCTTCTCCTCCAGTGGCTTCTGTAATCTTTGCAACAACCTGTCCCATTAGGATCTCCTCTGTGCTGTTCAATTTAGGATTGAAGATTCTCTTATCCTCTTCTGCCATTAGTTCATGGGCAAAATCAAACCACTCTTTCCTTTCAACGAACTTTATTCTCTTGTTGAGCTCTTCAAGAATCTTTCCTGCATCTCCTCTCAATGGAAGGTGGGCTCTTACATTTTTATTTATTTCAGATCTGTCGATCTCAACATGGATAATCTTTGCCTTTGGTGCGTAACCCTTGATTTCACCAGTTACCCTGTCGCTGAATCTCATGCCCACTGCCATAATCACATCAGCCTCCTGGGTCATTCTATTTGGAGCAATGTTTCCGTGCATTCCAACGGCTCCTATATAGTTTGGATGGTATGAATTCATCACAGAAACACCCATCAGGGTAGCTGCAACTGGGATATTTCCCTTTTCGCACAACTCTCTCAATGTCTCATCTGCATTTGCAATTGCAACGCCGTGTCCGGCAATTATCAGCGGCCTTTTTGCGTTGTTGAGCAACTGTGCAGCTTCATCAAGATCCTCACATTTAACATCAGACTCATTGATTTTTATCTCTTTAATCAGCTCTTCCTTGTTGTAGTTGAACTCGGTCATCTCAACCTGTGCATTCTTTGTGAGGCTTATTACAACCGGACCAGGTTTTCCGCTTTTTGCTATGTAGAAGGCTTTTGCAATTGTTTCAGGTATTTCACTTGCCTTTGTTACCTGATAGCTCCACTTGGTAATAGGAAGGGTGATGCTTATCATATCCGCTTCCTGGAAGAAATTTGTGCCGAGTTTATCTGCGTTGACCTGAGCTGTGATGCAGACTACTGGAGTTGAGTCCATCATGGCATCGGCGATGCCTGTTACAAAATTTGTGGCACCGGGGCCTGCTGTGGCCATACATACTCCAACTTTTCCGGTACTTCTTGCATAACCTTCGGCTGCATGCACTGCACCCTGCTCGTGTCTTACAAGTATGTGGTTTATTTTATCGGTATAATTATATAAATCGTCATAGAGAGGCATTATTGTTCCGCCAGGATAACCGAAAATAGTATCAACACCCTCTGCCATCAATGATTGCAACAATGCCGTGGTTCCTCTTAATGTCTTCGTTTCCATGATCTGACGTTATTATATTTATTTTCTTGAATCCAATTATATATTATTATAGTATCCTTACTGCACCCTTGTCTGCTGATGAAACACTCATTGAGTATGCCTGCAGAGCTTTGCTTACCACTCTCTCCCTGTTCTTTGGACGGAAGGCATCTTTGCCTCTCTTCTCCATCTCTTCCCTTCTTGCCGCCAGCTCCTGTTCTGGAATGTCAATCTTTATGGTTCTGCCTGGGATATCTATTTTTATTATATCTCCATCCTCCACGAGTGCTATATTGCCCTCATTTGCAGCCTCTGGAGAGACATGACCGATAGAGAGTCCAGATGTTCCGCCTGAAAAACGGCCGTCTGTGAGCAATGCACACTCCTTGTCTATCTTCATGCTTTTCAGATATGAGGTGGGGTAGAGCATCTCCTGCATTCCAGGACCTCCTTTAGGGCCTTCGTACCGTATTACAACCACATTTCCAGCCTTTACCTTTCCTCCAAGAATACCCTCAACAGCCTCTTCTTGCGATTCGAATACAACAGCTTTTCCTGTGAATTTGAGGATCTTCTCATCAACTCCGGCTGTTTTTACTATACATCCGTCGGGGGCAAGGTTTCCATAGAGCACTGCAAGACCTCCATCTTTTGAATAGGCATGGGCAATATCTCTGATACATCCTGATTCTCTGTTTCTGTCGAGCTCTTTATAGTACTCAGATGAGCTTCCCAATACTATATTATAATGGTTGCATGGAGCCGACAGATATCTCTGCATCTTCTCCTGAGAGCATTTTGCACTATTTATATCATTTTCCTCAATTGCCTCTTTGAGAGTTGGGTAATCTACTCGGAAGGTATCTGTATTCAGGAAACCGCCTTTGTTGAGCTCTCCAAGGATTCCCATCACACCACCGGCACGATTCACATCCTGGATATGGTATTTTGAGTTCGGAGAGACTTTGCACAAAACCGGAATACGCCTCGAAAGTGCGTCAATGTCCTTCATTGTGAAGTCTACACCAGCCTCCTGTGCAACAGCAAGCAGATGCAATACTGTATTGGTGGAGCCTCCCATTGCTATATCGAGTGCCATGGCATTCATGAAGGCATCTTTTGTAGCGATAGAGCGCGGAAGTACCTTCTCATTGTCATTAAAATAGTACTCTTTGGCATTTTTTACCACAAGTTCCGCTGCCTTTTTGAATAGTGAAGTTCTGTTGGTATGGGTTGATAGTATGGTTCCATTTCCAACGAGTGATACGCCTAAAGCCTCTGTAAGACAGTTCATTGAGTTGGCTGTAAACATGCCTGAGCAACATCCGCAAGTAGGGCATCCTTTTCTCTCAAATTCAAGAAGGTCTTTGTCTGATATAGAAGTGTCGGCACCTTTTACCATAAGGTCTACAAGATCATAATGTTTGCCATCTATCTCACCAGCCTCCATAGGACCGCCCGATACAAATACTGCAGGGATATTGAGCCTCATGGCTGCCATAAGCATACCGGGAGTTATTTTGTCGCAGTTTGATATGCAGATCATGGCGTCGGCACAATGGGCGTTGCACATATATTCAACACTGTCGGCAATAAGGTCTCTCGATGGAAGTGAGTAGAGCATTCCATTGTGTCCCATTGCAATACCGTCGTCAATTGCTATTGTGTTGAATTCTGCAGCAAAACAGCCGTTCTGCTCAATAACCTCTTTTATCTGCTGTCCTATATTGTGAAGATGTGTGTGGCCGGGAACAAATTGTGTAAATGAGTTCACGATGGCAATGACCGGTTTTCCGAAATGTTCCTCTTTCATACCGTTGGCTCTCCATAGGGCTCTGGCTCCTGTCATTTTTCTGCCGGTTACAGACACACTGCTTCTTAGTGGTTTCATATTATTATTTGTTAATGTGTTCAAAAAAAAACTTGCTTAATGTTGAATCCATTAAGCAAGCTTTAAAAGTTATTATAATGGATTCCAAATCACTATTGAATAATAATGACGTTCAGGACCACCACGATAATAATGACAGACACCAGCCCGATATTGCCTATCGGACGGATCATGCCACTAATGGCGTTTCTCCTGATGTTATTATTGCAATATGAAGATTTGGAATTCATCTCTGTTTCATTCTCAAAAGCGGAACAAATGTATAAATAAAATTCTATCATTGTAACACTTTTTTCAAAAAAATAATTTATAAAAATCTGACATATAAGTTTATATAAATCAGTTTTTGCAAATAAAAATTTTATTCAAAGTTGCTATTTTTTTAATAACATTTAAAATTGTTATTATTTGTTGATATTTTCTAATGAATTGAAAGTTGTAAAAAGTGCAAAAATTCTCCAAAATTTGTATATTTGTCATCCTTTGTTACAATATATGGTATGAAAACTGAAATTGTTCATGTGAAGTCAGCTTCTGAAATTGAGCAGGTGGCAGCTATAGCAGGCCAGGTATGGAGAGAGCATTACTCATCCATCCTCACTACGGGGCAGATTGAGTATATGCTTGAGAGATTTCAGTCGGTTGAAGCTGTTTCTGAGCAGATTGCAAAAGGGGGATACCAATATTATCTGCTTGGTAACGGAGATGAAAATTTCGGATATTTTGCAATAAAGCAGGAGGGGGAGTCGCTCTTTTTGAGCAAGTACTATATGCAGAAATGCTACAGGGGAAGAGGGTATGCCTCTGCTGGTTTTGATTTTATAGAGAAATTTGCAGCCGGCAGGGCTCTTGCATCGGTGTGGCTTACTGTAAACAAGGGAAATGAAAAAAGTATTTCCATTTATAAGCACAGGGGATATGTGATTGTGAAAGAGCAGGTGGCGGATATAGGGAATGGTTTTGTGATGGATGATTATATAATGGAAAAGAGAATCGAAACCAAATTATAACTTGATATAACTTAGACCGGAACTATGAAATTATCCAAGATTTTTCCGTTTTTGTACCGGAAGGATAAGGTACTTTATCCTTTGTTCATCAATCAGGCTACCGTTGTTGAAAATGCAGCCAAATTGCTTGTCAACCTCCTGAAGGCAGAGTCGTATGACGAAAGAAACGAACTCTGCAAGCAGATAAAGGCGTGTGAGTCCCAAGGCGATTCAATTGCAACTCAAATATTTGAGACATTATACAAAACAAAACGAATCACTTTCGACAGGGTTGATATACAGCAACTTGCCTCGATGATTGAGTCTTTCCTCGACCTTATCCATGATTCAGCAAAGAAACTGGTTATATACCATCCGAAGCATATCGATCATGTCTGGGTGGAGATTGGTGAGTCGATCCAAGAGGATGCAAAGATAATTACCGGTATTATAAAAGAGTTGGGCAATCTTGATGAAAAGGCCAAATTCCTGATGCAGAAGTGTTATACCATAAAGGAGATTGAGCACGAAGTGGACGATCTGTATGAGTGCTACATGAGCAATCTCTTTGAAGTTGAAAAAGATTCGATAGAGATTACCAAAAACAAGAATATTATAGAGACTTTGGAGGATACTACCGATATGGCCAAGGAGATTGCCGACGGTATCAAGACCATTATTGTGAAATTGGCATAGATGCCGATATTCTGATAGAGTCCCAATTTATAAAAGAAACGGCTGGAGGGCATTTGCACCTCCGGCCGTTTTTCCTTTTGCGATACATCATTCAGGATT
The DNA here is from genome assembly GCA_017935505.1 of Bacteroidales bacterium. GTDB lineage: Bacteria > Bacteroidota > Bacteroidia > Bacteroidales > UBA932 > Egerieousia. The sequence continues at coordinate 98,941 of JAGBHM010000033.1, forward strand.
ACACTGTCACCAGCTCATACTCTCTGCTGCCCAGACCGATTTCCTGAGCATATCTGAGGCCCGCTTCCCAATCGGTATCAGGATGGATGATCTTGAACTTGTCTTCATTCTCTTCCTCTGTGCAATGATTGTGGCAGCTGCATGGCTCGTGATCTTTTTGGATCCATCCGTTGATGGCAGGAGCACTATTTACCATATCTGCACATGCCTGATCGAGCGCAACAGGGTCGAATGAGGCCATCATGCCAAGATCAGGAACTATTGCAATGTCGTTGTGACCCCAGCAGTCGCACTCCGGAGAGACATTCATTACCAGGCTGATATGGAAGTTAGGTTTGTCCTTCAGAACAGCTTTGGTGTATTCTGCAATCTTATAGTTGAGTACCTCTGAGGTATCCCACTCTGCAAGAACAGCCCCTTCATATTGGCACAGGGCCACGCATTGTCCGCATCCTACACATTTTGAGTAGTCTATCACCGCTTTTCTGTCGGGGCCAACTGTTATTGCACCATGGTTGCAGTTCTTTTCACAGATTTTGCAGCCGATGCATTTTTCTCTATTAACCTTCGGCTGTGATGATGAGTGGAGTTCAAGCTTGCCCGCTATGCTGGCACATCCCATTCCGAGATTTTTGAGGGCACCTCCGAAACCGGCCTGCTCATGTCCTTTGAAGTGGTTTATACTTATTATAATGTCTGCATCAGCAACAGCCTGTCCTATTTTTGGAGCAGGACAATATTTTGCATCTTCAATAGGAATTGCTGCGTAATTGGTACCTTTAAGGCCGTCGGCAATGATTACATTACAATTTACCTGAATGGGGTTGAAACCATTTACCATAGCACTGCGCAGGTGGTCTACAGCATTGTCGCGCCTGCCTTTGTAAAGGGTATTGGAATCTGTAAGGAATGTCTTTGCCCCCATTGAGTTTAGAAGATCAACAACTGTTGCAACATAGTTCGGTCTGATATAGGCCATATTTCCAGGCTCACCGAAGTGCAGCTTTACTGCGGTGTATTGCCCCTCAAAATTGATCTTCTCTATACCCGCAGCCTTTACAAGGTTACGCAGTTTTTTCAGAAGGCTCATTCCTGGTTTTGTACGCAGGTTTGTGTAGAATACTTTTGATTTTTCCATTTCTGCTGGTTCAATTCGTGTATCGTAAATTTTATAGAGGGAATGTCTCGCTTATAGGGAAGAGGCCGAACAATCCTCCGGTGTGGATGAACAGGATATTATCCTCTTTGCTGATATTTCCACCAGGCTGGAGCTCGTTATATACACCGTACATTGCTTTTCCTGTGTATACAGGGTCGAGTATAATTGCCTCCTGTCTTGCAAATTTCTTTATGAACTCAAGTTCTTCTGGACGGCTCAGTGCATATCCTATACCCACATATTTGTCATTAATTTCGATATTTCCTCTGTTCAGAACCTCCTCTTTATGCTCAGGAAGGTATTGGAGTGCCTCTGTGGCAATATCCTGTGCAATATTTGTAAAGTATTCTGTATCATCACATACTGCCATTCCGATAATTCTCTTGCCCAGTTTCTTAACTTCATTTGCAAGGTAGAGTCCGGCGTATGTTCCGCCTGAACCGGTAGCCACCACTATAGTGTTGAATGTGATTCCCATCTCTTTCTCTTGCTTGAGAATCTCTTCCATACAGTTGTAGTATCCAAGGGTGCCTATTGCATTGGAAGCTCCTTCAGGTATTATGTATGGTTTGTATCCCTGTTTTCTGTACTCCTCTGCCATTGCCTCCATGATTTCGCCTCTATGTTTGCTGTACTCTTCGCGGGTGCAGAATTTTACATCGGCACCAAGAAGTTTGTCGAGGAAATAGTTGCCGGTTACAGGAGGTGTATCTGAAATGCGCAGCAAGACTGCCGATTTCATGCCGAGCAAAGTTGCTGCAACAACAGTTGCCCTGCAGTGATTCGACTGTATACCTCCACATGTAATTAGCAGATCACATCCTTTTGCAAGGGCATCTTTTGTGAGATACTCCAGTTTTCTGATCTTGTTTCCAGAAATCTCACTTCCGGTATGATCATCTCTTTTTATATATATGTTGGCGCCCAATTCTTTTGAAAACCGTTCTAGTTTCTGAATTTTTGTAGGAAGATTTGCAATGTTGAATTTTTCCATAGCTGTTAAAATTTTGAGATTACTATCACACAAAAATAACCCAATTTTAGTACTTTTGCCAAAATTTCTTGTTAAGAATCAAATATTAGAAATTATAATACTATGTACAGTAAAATTCTTACTTTCATTGCTGGATTTTTTCTGGTGACACAACTGGCTTATTCACAGACTAATCCAAGTGAATCGGCGCTACAGCAGGCTGGCAACGAAGTTGCTGCTTATTTGAAACCACTTGCTGCAATAAATGTCAAAGTGGGTATAGACTCATTGCTGCAGAATGGTGATATAACTGAGGTACACCTTTCAAAACTGGCAAGCGACTATCCTTTCAGAGACAATACAGTAAAGGATATCTATGCAATTGTGGGCAAATATTTCCCAAATGTAAAGTTCAAAGTTTATGCAAATGGTTCCACTATTGAGGAGCTTGCAAGCAAATTCTACTCTGCAGATATGCAGCCGGCTAAAAAGGGGGCAAAAGGAAAGAAGAATGTTAAGGGTGGCGACAAACTTGTTACAGATCTGTCGAGGCCATATGAAATAACTGAGGGACTCCAGAACAGACATCTTGCACTATGGCAGAGCCATGGATTCTATTATGCCCAGCCTACAATGCGTTGGGAGTGGCAGAGAGCTCCGCTTTTCCAGACAGTGGAGGATATGTATACCCAGAGCTATGTATTGCCTTTCCTTGTTCCGATGTTGGAGAATGCTGGTGCGAATGTATTGCTTCCTAGAGAGAGAGATTGCTCTGATATAGAGGTGGTTGTTGATAATGACCAGCTATTTGGCGGATATTCTGAGATAGCAGGAAGCCTTTCGTGGAAAAATGGTGATTCTCAGGGGTTTGCCAATCCTCAAGAACAGTATGAATATGGTCAGAATCCATTCAGAATGGGAACTTACAGGGTTGCTCAAAGCTTGAGCCAGCAGGATCTTAAAGGTAAAAATGCGAAGAAGGAGAGTATTGCCAAATGGATCCCGGATATGCCTGAGAGTGGCGAGTATGCTGTGTATGTTTCATACAAAACTCTTCCCAACAGTACAGATGCTGCATATTATACAGTAAAATACAAAGGTGGTGAGCGTGAGTTCAAAGTAAACCAGAAGATGGGTGGAGGTACATGGATATACTTGGGAACATTCCTTTTTGATAAGAATTCCGACAGTCAGGGTGTATACCTTACTAATGCAAATAGAGGTTTGAAATCATCAAAGAGCGCAGCTGTTGTAACTGCAGACGGTGTGAAATTCGGTGGCGGAATGGGTAATATCGCACGCAAACCGAATGGTGCCGCTGAGGAGTTTGCAGCTGAGGTGAGCGGCCATGCCCGCTTTACAGAGGGCTCGAGATATTGGTTGCAGTGGGCAGGTTTTGCAGATACAGTATACTCTTCAACCAAAAATATGAATGACTATACCGATGATTATACATCACGTGGCCGTTGGGTAAATACCATATCAGGCGGTTCTAAAGTGAATCCTGAGTATGAGGGATTAAATATTCCTATCGACCTTTCATTTGCATTCCATACAGATGCCGGTCTCTTCCCGGATGATTCAACTGTGGGTACTTTGATGATTTATACAAAACTGTCAAACGGTTCCGACAAATATCCTACAGGTGAGAGCCGTATGCTCGGTCGTGAGTATGCAGATATACTTCAAACTCAAATAGTTGACGATGTGCGTGCTACATTTGAGCCAAACTGGAGCCGCAGGGGATTGTGGGACCGTTCATATTCTGAGTCACGTACCCCTAATGTTCCTGCTGTATTGCTGGAGTTTTTGTCGCATCAGAACTTTGCAGATATGAAATATGGCCATGACCCTTATTTCAAATTTGTTGTGAGCCGTGCAATATATAAAGGCATGCTCAAGTTCCTCAGCCAGAAAGAGGGTATTCCATATGTGGTTCAGCCTTTGCCTGTGAAGGATTTTGCTGCAGAGCTGGAGCAGTCACAAAACGGTATAAATGTGCGTTTGAGCTGGTCTGCAGTTGAAGACAAATTGGAGCCTACAGCTGTCGCAAAGAGATATGTTGTCTATACCAAGGTCGGGGAGGATGGTTTTGATAATGGAACTGTTGTAACAGAGCCATCTGCCGTGATTGCGGTGGAGGCCAATAAAATTTACTCTTTTAAAGTGGTTGCCTTAAATGAGGGTGGAGCAAGTTTCCCTTCTGAAATACTCTCAGTAGGTGTTGCAGGCAATTATTCAAAAGAGAAGAGCGTGCTTGTTGTGAATGGTTTCAACAGGGTTGCAGGTCCTGCCTCATTCCAGTCGAAAGATTCTACTTTGGCAGGTTTCGATATCCGTAAGGATTTTGGTGTGCCATATATAAAGGATATTGCATTTATTGGTGCCCAATATGAATTCAGAAGGGAGATGCCATGGATGGACAATGATGCATCAGGTTTCGGCTCTTGCTACTCAAATTATGCCGACAGAGTTGTTGCAGGAAATACATTTGACTATCCGGCAGTTCATGGAAAGGCCTTCATGAAGGCAGGTTATTCATTTGTATCGGCCTCTGCAGGTGCTGTAATGGCCGGCAATGTGGATCTGTCGGGTTATCCTATGGTAGATTTTATTATGGGTAAACAGGCCCAGACTCGTGACTGCAATGATCAGGTGAGGTTTGAGGTCTTCCCTGTTGCTCTGCAAAAGGCTATCTCCGCCTATTGCCAGGCTGGTGGAAATGTGTTGATTTCAGGTGCTGACGTGGCAACTGACTTGTGGGATAGCTACAATGTATCTGAGGAGAGTCAGAAATTTGCAAAAGAGGTGCTCAAATATAGATGGATGACCGACTATGCGAGTGCTGAGGGTAAGGTTCAGGGTGCTTCAAATCCTTTTGGCTTCAAAGGAAAATACTCTTTCTGCACTAGATTGAATGAGAAAATCTATGCAGTGGAGGCTCCGGATGGTCTTGTGCCTGCTTCTGATGATGCTTATACAATTTTCAGATATTCCGACAACAAGGTCTCTGCAGGTGTGGCTTACAGCGGTGTTTACAAGACAGTTACATTGGGTTTCCCAATTGAGACTCTGGAGAGTGGAGAACAGATAGAGAGAATTGTGAAGGAAATTGTAACATTTTTTGAGGGAAAATAGATTTTTACTTGTTATTTATCAGAAATTTTCATTAAAAAGTGTAAATTTGCGAAAAATATAACGACATGACATTAGATAGAGAACTGGAAATTATAGAACTCCTTCATAAAGAGGTGAAGCCTGCTTTGGGCTGTACAGAACCTGTAGCGGTTGCATTGGCCGTTGCCAGAGCTTGTGAGGAGCTTAGAAGCGGTGCTTGCACAGATGTGGAGCATATGGAGGTGGAGGTAAGTGCCAATATCCTCAAAAACGGAATGGGTGTAGGTATTCCGGGTACAGGTATGGTTGGACTTCATATTGCCTCTGCGCTTGGTGTGACTTGCGGAAAATCGGAGTACAGGCTTGAAGTATTGAAGGATATTGATGCGGAAACTCTTGAGGCTGCAAAAAAAATGGTTGCCGACGGCCGCATAAAGATTTCATTGGCCGATACCACTGTTAAATTGTATATCAAGGCAACAGCCGTATCTGGAGAGAACAGGGCATCAGCTGTTATAAAGGATAATCACGATTCGATAATATCGGTTACACTGAATGGAGAAGAGAGGCTTGCTTCCTCTGCAAACAGTGTGGACGGAGAGCAGGCTGTTGAGAATGTTGCGGAGAAGACCACACTCGACTATAAACTTACAGTAAAAGAGATTCTTGAATTTGCCCAAAGTGCCAAATATGAAAATATTGAGTTTATTCTCGACTCTGTAAAACTCAATTATGCTCTGGCAGAAGAGGGTCTTAAGAATGATTATGGTCTGAGAGTTGGAAAGACGCTTGTTAATAAGAACCATACATCTGTTTTTGGAGATTCGATGCTGACCTATGCCATGGCTGCAACTGCGGCCGCTTCCGATGCCCGTATGGCGGGATGCACACTTCCTGCAATGAGCAACTCCGGCAGTGGAAACCAGGGTATTACAGTAACAGTTCCTGTGATAGCTGTAGGAAAGCAGATGGGAGTTTCTCAGGAGGAATTGGCAAGGGCGCTGGTGTTGAGCCATCTGATAGCAATACATATCAAGGGATATTTGGGAAAACTCTCTGCCCTTTGCGGTTGTGTGATTGCCTCTACCGGCTCTTCATGTGGTATCGTTTACCTTAAGGGCGGAAACTATGACCAGATTTGCGCTGCAATAAAAAATATGGTTGGAAACATTACCGGAATGGTTTGTGATGGTGCAAAAGTTGGATGTGCGCTTAAAGTGGCCTCTGGTGTATCCTCTTCAATCCAGTCTGCAATGCTGGCTCTCGACAATATCTGCATCTCTTCAAATGACGGTATTATTGAAGATTGCATTGAGAAGACAATCTTTAACCTTGGCAATCTGGGATCAAAAGGAATGCAGGTTACAGACCGTATGATTCTGGATATCATGGTAAGCAAATAGTGCAGTGATAATATGGCAGGAACAGATCTGATTGCGCCTGCTGCAAATGAAAAGAGGATGCCCTAATGGACATCCTCTTTGTATTATAGGTGGACCTGTAAGCCGAATTCTGTACTTCAGACTGGTGGACGGACCACCCTAAGAAGCTTCTATCATTTATCTGTTGCAGCCTACCCCCCAACAACGGACGGGCAACCCTTGAATGTTGGTATACATGGCCTTGCAAGTTGTAGTGGAGTACTGCATGTACGTCGCCGTACACACCCGTGAGCTCTTGCCTCACGTTTTCACCCTTGCCACAGTTGCCCGTGGCGGTTATTTTCTGTTACCCCTGGCATAAGCTTTCGCCCATCTGCGCTTTCCGCAGTACAATGCCCTCTCTTGTCCGGACTTTCCTCCCGGTTTCCCGAGCGATAGAACGGCCCACCGACGCTGCAAAGGTAACTCTTTTTTCATATTTTTTGGCTTTTATCGCAGAGTTGTGGTAAAGTTTTTGTAATCTTGCATTTTATTAAAAATATCTTGATGTATATCTATAAAAAACTTTTAAGGAATATTTTTACTGCAGCAGTTGTGATTATGCTGTCGGGATTGATGAATTGTTCATACACCCAGCAGCCTGTAAATTATAAATTGAAGGTGGTGCAGACTCTTCCTCACGACAGAAATGCCTACACCCAGGGGCTCTTTTTTCATGACGGAGTGCTTTATGAGAGTTGCGGACAATATGGGCAGTCCCATTTCAAAAAGAGTGATCTGACTACCGGCAAGAGCCTGAGACGCCTCAATTTTGATCCCCAATACTTTGTTGAAGGGTCGTGTGTTGTGGATGGCCGTGCATATATTCTCACATGGCAGGAGCACAAATGTTTTGTATATGATATAAATTCCTTCAACTATCTTGGAGAATTCCGTAACTATACCGAAGGATGGGGATTGACCACAGATGGCAAGAATCTGATTATGAGCGACGGTTCTTCTTTGCTCTATTTTATTGATCCAATGACTTTTGTCGTAAAATCGAAACTTAATGTAAAGCTCAACGGAAACCCTGTGATGTATCTGAATGAGCTTGAATATATCGATGGCGACATCTGGGCCAATGTTTATGGTTCAGACACTATAATGATAATAGATCCCTCTTCAGGTAGGGTAAAAGGGTGTGTAGATTGCAGGAATCTGCTGCCACGTTCGCTATACACTTCAACTACTGATGTGCTTAATGGAATAGCATATAATCCTGTGACAAAATCGGTCTATCTTACCGGCAAGAACTGGCCTAAAATGTACAAGATAGAGTTGGTAAAGAGATAGTTTATGGAGCAGGCTATTGAATATTTCGGTTTTATAACAGGCCTTCTCTACCTTTATTGGGAGATACGTCAGAATAATCTGATGTGGGTTGTTGGTATACTGTCGGCCATGGCATATATTGCTGTATTTGCACAGAGTGGTTTGTATGCGGCAATGTCGTTCCAGGTCTATTATCTGGTTGTGAGCATCTACGGGCTCTATGTATGGCATAGAGATAAGAAAAGAGGTAAAGTGTCTGAAAATGAGAATGATGAGGCTTGTGATAATTTGGTGTACAGAGTGTTGGACTGGAAAATGGTTCTGGCCAGCACCTTTGCATCGCTGGCAATATTCTTCCTGCTTTACATTGTGCTTGAAAAATTTACAGGAGATCCGATGCCTGCAGCAGATGCTGTTATAACTGCATTGAGTATTGTGGCCACCTACTGGCTAGGAAGACTCTATATCCACCAATGGATTCTATGGATTGTTGTTGATCTGCTGAGCGTGTTTCTCTTTTTTTCTCAGGCTCTCTATCCGACAGCACTCCTATATGTGCTCTATACAGTGTGTGCCGTATATGGATTTGTGCATTGGAAGAAAAAAGGGATAAAGCTGTAGAGCCTGTTTATGTTAAGTTTGTAACAAGTGTGTGAAAATTAACATATTTTTAGTAATTTTGCGCCGCTAACAAATATACTTATTACACCCTAAATTTATACTGATGCGACTAATAGCAGACAGCGGTTCTACAAAAGTGGATTGGAGAGCCATTCTCGAAGATGGTACAGTAAAATCAATCAGTACCGAAGGCATTAATCCGGTATTCCAGACAAAGGATTATATAGTTGATATATTCAAAACCAAATTGTTGCCTGAACTGGGCCCAGATGTAAAGGAGATTTTCTTCTATGGTGCCGGTATTCTTTCGGCAGAACTTTCACAGACATTGTCGGATGCATTCAGGGAGGTATTCCCTCAATCGGTATGCTATGCAGCTTCTGACATTCTGGCTGCTGCAAGGGCTCTATGTGGCCGCGAGGCAGGTATAGCATGTATTCTTGGAACAGGTGGAAATACATCATTCTACGATGGAAATGAGATTGTCAAAGGTGTGAAAGCCGGTGGATTTATCCTTGGAGATGAGGCCAGTGGCGGAGTTTTGGGCAAAAAACTTGTTTCAGATTTCATCAAGGGTCTTCTTCCTAAAGAGATTGAGGAGGAGTTTGTAAAGAGGTATGACCTCGATTATCCTAAGATTGTGGCAAAAGTCTACAAGGAGCCGCTTCCAAGCCGTTTCCTTGCCTCTTTCTCACCATTCATCAATGAGTTCAGGTCACATCCTCATATCGACAACCTGCTCAGGACAAGCTTTGATGAGTTCATTACCCGCAACATCTACCAGTATGACTACAAGAATTACTCGGTAAACCTTGTAGGCTCTGTGGCTTATTATTATCAGGATATCCTCAAGGAGGTCGCTGAGAAACGTGGTGTGACTATCGGTAAAATACTCAAAACACCTATCGAGGGACTTATCGAGTATCATAAAAACTAATTGAAAATATAATTAAAACATAAAATAGTATGAAAGTTACTGAACAATCATCCAATTACGCCAATTTGGACAAAATGTCCACTGAGGAGTTGTTGAAAAATATGAATAATGAGGACAAGAATGTGCCTGTTGCTGTAGAGAAATGTATTCCTCAAATTGAGAAACTTGTAGACGGTATTGTTGAGAGAATGAAAAAAGGTGGAAGACTCTTCTATCTTGGTGCCGGTACAAGCGGCCGTCTTGGTATCCTTGATGCTTCTGAGATACCTCCTACATATGGTGCTCCATTTGATCTTATCATTGGTCTGATTGCCGGTGGTGATACTGCAATCCGCAAGGCTGTGGAGAATGCTGAGGATGACCTTGAGCAGGGTTGGAAAGATATGCTTCCTTACAATATCAATGAAAATGATACAGTTGTAGGTATTGCTGCTTCAGGTTCAACTCCTTATGTTATCGGTGCCGTAAGAGAGGCTAAGAAACGTGGAATTCTCACTGCTTGCATCACTTGTAACCCTGGTGCTGCTGTTGCTGCTGAGGTTGATATTCCAATCGTTGCAGTAGTAGGTCCTGAGTTCGTTACAGGAAGTACACGTATGAAATCAGGTACTGCACAGAAACTTATCCTCAATATGATATCTACTTCAACTATGATCAAAATGGGTCATGTGAAGGGCAACAAGATGGTTGACATGCAGTTGAGCAATGCAAAACTTGTTGACAGAGGAACAAGAATGATCATGGATGAGGCTGGCATTACAGATTACGAGTATGCAAAGGGGTTGCTTCTTGAGCACGGTTCTGTAAGAAATGCCGTAGATTTCTACAACGCCAATAAATAATAATGTTCAGGCAGAATTACTCTTCGGTACTGCTGGAAAAGGCTGTTGATGAATTTTCGTCACTTCCGGGTATAGGGCGTAAGAGCGCTTTGCGCCTTGCGCTTCACCTTTTGAAACAGCCGCAGGAAAATGTGGAGAGATTTGGAAACTCCTTCATTGCATTAAGAAAGGGGGTGAAATATTGCAACGTATGCAATATGATTTCCGACGAAAATATCTGCTCCGTATGTTCTGATTCTTCGCGTGACCGCTCTATAATATGTGTTGTAGAGAGCATAAGGGATGTTCTGAGCATTGAAAATACAGGCCAGTACCGTGGACTGTACCATGTTTTGGGTGGTATAATTTCTCCAATGGATGGAGTTGGCCCGGGTGATCTGCCTATAAAGGAATTGACGGAAAGGGTTGTTTCCGGAGAAGTAAAAGAGGTGATATTGGCTCTCAGTACCAGTATGGAGGGTGAAACCACCTCTTTTTATCTATATAAAAAACTGAGTGGCACAGGTGTGCAGATAACCACAATTGCGCGCGGTGTGGGTTTTGGCGATGACCTTGAGTATACAGATGAACTGACCCTTGGCAAGAGCATAGAGAACAGGCATCTGTTCAAATTTTAAAATACTTAAAAAATAGTTATGAATACTACTATCTTATTAATCACTTTTGTACTGTATACATTGCTGCTGTTTGGAATTGCTTGGCTTACAAGTAGAAATTCCGACAGTAAAACTTATTATACAGGAAACAGAAGTTCAAACTGGTTCCTTGTTGCTTTCGGTATGATCGGATCTTCCATGTCCGGAGTATCCTTCATGTCATTGCCAGGCAACGTAATTAATGAGAACTTCTATTATATGCCGATGGTATTCGGTATGTTTTTCGGTTATGCCATAATTGCCGGATTGCTTCTGCCATTGTATTTTAAATTGAATCTTACATCAATTTATACATATCTGGAGCAGCGTTTCGGTTCTCACAGTTACAAGACAGGAGCTTCGTTCTTCATCATCTCCAGACTTTTGGGTGCGACAGTAAGAACATTCCTGGTTATATTTGTGCTCTATAACTTTGTATTGCAGCCACTTGGCGTTCCATTTGTTGTTGCTGCCATAATTTTTGTAGGACTTGCTATCCTCTACACAATGAAAGGTGGTGTAAAGACCATCATTTATACAGATACAATTCAGACAACATTCATGATCGTTGCCATAGTTGTCTCTGTAGGTGCAATATGCAGCCAGCTTGATTGGAGCCTTGGCGATATGCTCAAAAATGTACATGAGAGCCAGTTCTCAAATATGTTCAACACCGATACAGCATCTCCTACAAACTGGGTGAAGAGGTTCCTTAGTGGTGTGCTTATTCCGATTGCAATGACAGGACTTGACCAGGCAATGATGCAGAAGAGCTTGAGCTGTAAAAATATCAAGGAGGCTCAGAAAAATGTGATGACATCAATTCTTATGATGATTCCTATCAACCTTCTTTTTGTAACATTGGGTGCAGTTCTCGCGATCTTCATGCAGAGTCATCCTGAACTTATCCAGGCAGTTACAACTGAGGCTGGAAAACTTGAGGCAGACAAGATATTCCCTACTGTAGCCCTTTCATTGAGCCCTGTTGTAGGTGTGATTTTCTTCGTAGGTCTTATCTCAGCTGCATATCCTACATGTGCCAATGCGCTTACTTCACTTACAACTTCAACATGTATCGACATTGTAGGTATCGAGAAACATGACTGGAGTGATGAGAAGAAGAAGAAGGTGAGAATGAATGTGACTTATGTTATGGCCGCTCTCTTTGTGCTGCTTATAGTTGCTTTCAATATTCTCAAGAATGATGCTGTAATCAATATGGTATATCAGATAGCCTCATATACTTATGGACCATTGTTGGGTCTGTTCATGTTGGGTATCCTTACTAAAGCCAGCATCAATGATAAAGCAGTTCCATATGTATGTATTGCAGCTCCTGTAATATGCTATGTGATTGAAAATTATCTATTCAGCTTCGGCTTCTCACTGATTGCCGTATGTGCTGCAATTACATTCTTCGGATTGTTGATTTTCAAAAAGAAATAGTCTGGTATGACAGGTATTGAACTCTTGCTTCTGGCAATAAGTCTCTGCTTTGATACTTTTGCAGTTTCATTGGGAGGAGGCCTGTCGTTGTCGGATACAAAATTCTCAAAGAAGGCCGTCGTAATGGCCTTCTTTGCTTTTTTTCAAGCAGCTCTGCTGTGTGCAGGTTGGATGGCAGGTTCCATATTTGCCAGCTATATCATGAAATGGGACCACTGGGTTGCATTCTCTATACTTTTATATATTGGTGGAAAGATGATTGTGGAGAATATTCCGGGTGGATTCGGCCAACAGAAGAGCGACAGCGACTGCAGCTGCAAAAAAAATAGTATAAATCTGCTGAACTACAGAACTCTGGTAACGCTCTCCATTGCAACAAGCATTGATGCCGTGGCTGTAGGCGTGAGTCTTGCACTTGTAAGCATTTCAGCTCTCAAAATGTGCTTTGCCACAGTGATGACATTCATTTTTACAGCATTGGCTTCATATACCGGTCTTGCAGGTGGTGAAAAGATCGGATGCAGAATTGGTGCAAAGGCCACTGTTATAGGTGGTGCCGTGCTTATCGCAATAGGCATAAAGATTCTGTTAGAGCACATATTTTTATAGAAATAGAGGCTAACCATAGCACTTTTTTTCTATCTTTGCCAAGATAACTCCTAAAACTTCTCGCTATGATAGAGATTTTCTACAAGTCTAAAGGACGCATACTATCTTCGGCAGATATGGTTTTCCTCAATGAGTTGGGTTTTGATGATGTTCTGTGGATTGATCTTTTTGAGCCTACGGGTGAGGAGAAGAGAAGTGTAGAGGAGTTTTTGGAGACTACATTGCAGAGTAGGGCCCAAGCCGAAGAGATTGAGAGTTCATCTCGTTACTCAGAAACAGATACCACTATCTTTGCCAATACCAACTTCCTTATACCCGGTCCGGATGAGTATTCGATGGAGACCGTTTCGTTCATCATTTCCGAAGGTATATTGGTGACAATACGTCAGGTTCCTTTGCGTACATTCACAGATATGCAGAGGAGGATATGCATGTCGTCAAAACTTTATCCTACAGGCTATCATATTCTTGTTGCCATTTTGGAGAGCCGTATTGATTTGGATGCGGACATGATTGAGCTTATGAGCAAGGAGATTGCCCAATTCAGCAAGCGTGTAAGTGTAGGTGAAAATGTAAATGAGGAGTTCCTCTTGGATATCAATCAGTTACAAGAAAATACAATGTTGGTGAGGGAGAATGTGATTGATAAACAGAGAATGATTTCTGCAATCCTCAAGAGCGACAAATTCCCAAGGGATGTGCATGTAAAGTTGAATGTACTTATAAAAGATATCTCATCACTTCTTAACCATACCAATTTCAGTTTTGAGAGACTTGAGTATCTGCAGAATACAGTTTTGGGTCTTATTAACCTCGACCAGAACAAGATTATGAAGGTGCTTACCTTTGTTTCCCTGATGTTCATGCCTCCAACACTGATATCCGGAATATTTGGAATGAACCTCGGCTTGCCTATCTTCAACAGCAAGTGGGATTTCCTCTTCGTTGTGGGTATAATGCTCGTTTCTGTACTTGTCGCATCAATTGTATTCAAAAGACGCAAGATGTTCTGATTCCTTTTCAGGGCATGCTACAGGCTTTTTTCCAGGCTTTTATATCAAATTTCACCCTTGACGGATGTTTGATCAGATTGTGCAGCAGAAAATAGAGTTTTACTGCCACATATTTCCATTTTGGAAAATATTTGCTATAGAAGCGCCTGAATGAGCGCTGTACTATGACTTCACGGTCGAATGTGCTCCATACATTTGAACTGCAGCCGCCACCAAAATGGAAAACCGGCACCTGAAGCATCTCTATTTTCAGATTGTGCCTCCAGAAGTTGTAGAACAGGTCGAGATCCTCGCCATACATGAAGTAATCTTCGCTCCACCTTCCCACCTTCTCAAAGTTTTTATGGGAAATTATAACAGAAGCACCTTTGCACCAGAATCTTGCCCTTTTGCGGGAGATGTTCCACCAGAAGATGTCGCTCAAAAGAGGCAGCACCATCTTTCCGTTTTCAACAGAGCCGTCGCGGTTTATTAAAGGAGTTACATATATATATTGGGGATTTTCAATTACTTTCAGGTAATCAGCAGTTGACCCTTTCTGCAATTCTGTGTCGGGATTCAGAAAATGAAGAATCTCTCCTGATGCCGCTGCGGCTCCAATATTGCACCCTTTTGCAAAACCGGCATTATCCTTTGATTCTATGAAAATATATCTTGAATCCTCTCTGAAACGGCTGCAGAGGGCAATTGAGTTGTCATTTGAGGCATTGTCCACCACAATAACTTCATAATCAATATCCAGTTCATTGTCTATGCTCTCCAGACAATTTCGCAGCAGTTTCGCTGAGTTGTAGTTTACTATTATTATTGAAACCTTCATCTTAATCCTTTCTCATTTCTTGAGGCGCAGCACCCTCAATATTTCGCTTTTTATATCTGCATACTCCTCAGATTTGTAGAATATCTCATAGGCAGCCAATGTGATGGCGAAACCTACAGTAATCTGTAAAACAAGGAGATAGAGTGCTTTTATCTCCAACTCCCCAATAAAATGGACCAGAATGGACATCACCGAAGAGATGATGAAGAAGGGGAGGATATCCTTCACCTGCTGCCATACAGTATAGTTGATCTCCTTTGCAACAAATGCCGCATGTATCAGATAGGAGAGGAGTGAGATACCCACCATTCCCCACAACAGGAACTTGATGTTGCATACAATTCCAAGAGTAACCGGTATAACAGCCAGTGCTGTTTTGATAATTTCGAGCAGAAGGGTTTTGTCTGACTTTCCGTTGGCATTGAATACATTCACACTGCTTAAAATCAGTGGCAGGAATATTCCCGACAGTCCAAGAATCCTCAAATATTCGGCTGCAGGAAGCCATTTTGCTCCGATAAGTACCTCGATCATAGCGTCGGCACATCCTATGAGTCCCATTACGAGTGTACTTGTTATGAGCATTGTAAGTCTCACAACCTTGCGGTACACCCTCACCTGCCTTTGCGGATCATTCTGGATACTGCTCATCACCGGATAGCCCACCCTCTGGACCACCTGTCCTATATTTGAGGTTACCAGGCTTTTGAATTTCTCAGCCCTTGTAAAATATCCTACCGATACCGGATTGTACATTTTACCGATCACCAGAGAGTATATTTCATTCCAGATTACACTTATTATTGAGCATGCAAGCAATTTGCTTCCAAAATTGAACATCTCTTTAAAACTGCTCCAGGAGAAGACTGCTGATGGTTTCCATGTAGAAAATATCCAGAGCAGAAGTGACACAACCGCCTGCTTTGAAAGCTGCTGTACAACAAGGCTCCATACGCCATAACCGTCGAGGGCCATCCATATGCTGGCAATACCGCTGACCAGAGAGGCTACAAGTGATATTATTGCTTGTGTCCTGAAATCTATTTTGCGGATAAAATTTACCTTCTGTACCTGGGTGAATGACATTATCAGTACAGAAAGAGAGAGAATCCTTACCAGCTTTACCAATATCGGAGTATTGAGGAATTCTGCAATGAAGGGGGCCGACACAAAGAGTATGGCATATATTATTATGCTGAGTATCAGGTTTGTATAAAAAACAGTGCTGAGGTCTTTATCTGTAACATTCTCCTTTCTTATGAGGGCCCCGCTGAATCCGCTGTCCATCAGAGAGTTACCCAATGCTATAAAGATGGCAATCATTCCAACAAGACCAAACTCTTCGGGGGAGAGTATCCTTGCAAGAATTATACTTACAACAGCGGTTATTCCAGTTCCTACAAAGTTATCTATGAATCCCCAGCCAAGCCCTTTTGCCGTTTTCTCCTTCAGTGTACTCATAAGACAGACCTATAAATTGATATCATTGTATTGACATTATTCTCCCATACATAGAGATTGCAGACGCGCTCTCTTGCTGCACTGCCCATCTTTTCAATATCCGACGGATTGTCTATAAATCTCTGGATAGCCTGCGCTGCAGCCTCCGGATTGCATTTTGGAACGATAATGCCGGTAATACCATCCTCTATAACTTCGGTAAATCCTTCAGCATCAGATGCCACTACAGGACAGTTGCATGCCATCGCCTCAATTGCCGATACTCCGAAACTCTCTGATATGGAGAGATAACAGGCAATGGTGAATTTGCTGTATATTTCAGGGAGTTTCTGCTGCTCCACAAATCCTCTGAAAACCACTTTGCTGCTGATTCCAAGCTGTTGTGCAAGCGTTTTAAGTTTTACCTCATCGGGCCCTTTGCCTACCAGCTCCAGCCTGCAATCCAGGCTTGGATTGTTTCTGGCAACTATCTCAAAAGCCCTCAAAAGATATTCTGTACCATAATTTGCTGCAAGAGACTTAACACTTCCTATGGTAAATTTCCTGCTTGCAGTAGCCTGGGAATCATTGTTTTCATGCAACGAGATCTCTTTTTCTCCCCCACAGGTTCTTCTGAAGAGCGATGCATCCACACCAAATGGTGTTATCTCAATGGGCTTGCCGGTATATTTGCAGCACTCTTTTGCCATTACATTGCTGGTGGAGAGTATTTTGTCAGCTTTATGGAGGGAATATTCAACAACGGCCCTGTTCAAGCGTGACTTTTTGGGATACAGATATATGTCACTTCCCCAGACAGAAACTATAAATGGATGAAACCCTGCCAATGCTGCAACCAATGCATAGCTTGTGGCAAAATGGGCATGAAGAATATCCGGCATCTCAACTTTTATGATATGTTTGAGATGTTTTACTGCTCTATAGTGGCTTATCACTCCATGCAGCAATCCCTTTTTCTCCCTCTGGTAGCGGAACAGATCAAAATAGTGGCATTTGATTCCTCTTGATTTGTAGAAGTCTCCATCAAACATATTGATACTGTATAGTACCGTATCAATTCCCTTCTCTTTGAGGGAAGAGAGCCATCTCTGGGTATGGACGCTTCTTGCGTCTGATACTATCAGTACCTTCATTGCAGCCGATTATAATCGTTTATATACGTTTAATTTATCTTTTCACTATCTTGTTGTAAATGAGTAATCCGACAATGCTCAATACTCCTATTCCGGTGAAAATGAGCCATAAAAGCTGTGGCTGGTGCATTTGCTCAACTATCTTTACATATAAGCCGGCACCAAGAAAAGAACCTATTGAACTGCCTATCACACCATAGAGGAAGGAGTAGCCCATATAAAGTGCCTTTTTGTCCGGAGGGGCAATTATACCAATGTATGAGAGGAATTTGGGATGGGTTGTCATTTCCCCCAATGTAAATACCATCAGACCGGTAATAAATACCCAAGGAGTGCTTCCCAAACTCAATATGAACATTCCCAAAGTTCCGCAGCCTATACCCATGATCATGGTAGGGAGAGCAGGCCATTTCTGTACAAGTCTTGAAACAATCAACTGCAGGCAGATGATTACTCCGGCATTGATAACTGTAACATGTTCTGTATCGAATTTCCATGAAGGATTTGAGACAAAGATGCTGAGAAAAGAGTTCACGGCCTCATTGAGCGGGGTCATATCCACATACTCCTTGAGGTACCACAGAACTGTGCCGTACATCTGGAAATAGAGAATCCAGAAACCTGAATAGAGGAAAATGAGAGTTATGAATTTTACATCTTTGAGCACTCCAAGAATTCCCATTACCATCTTGCCTACACTCTTTTCATCTTTGTTTTCCGACAGCTTTTTCCTTATCTCAACATTTGCCTTTGGCTCCCTGTATATAAAGGTGTTGATGAGCATGAGAATGCATCCTACCGCTGCTGCCATGTAGAATATGTTGTTATAGCCTCTTGCCTTTAGAATCGGAACAAGAATCAATGGTACAAGAAACGCTCCCAGGTTGATTGACCAGTAGAAGATGCCGAAACCGAGTGTGGAGTTCTCCTCTGTAGTTGATTTTGCAATTGTTCCGGAGATTACGGGCTTGAAGAAGCCTGCTCCAACAGCCATAAGCAGCAGTGAGGCAAATACCGGTATATATGAATGGGTAATTGCTGTAAAGAGATATCCGGCTGTTATGCAGGTGAATGCAAAGAAGAGAATTCTTCTGTAGCCATACCTGTCGGCAATTCCTCCTGCAATTATCGGAAGAAAATATAGAAGCGGCTGTATTGTGCCCATGATTGTACCGGCTTGGGCCTTGCTGAATCCGAGCCCCCCTTCATTTCCGCTAATAACCAGATATACAGATAATACAGAGAGTACACCATAATATGCTCCCCTCTCAAAAAATTCCATAATTATTGCAACCCAGAAGTTGCGCTCAAATCCCTTTTTATTGCTCATAAACTATATTCTACAGTATGAATAGTTGTTAAAATTAACAAAGGTATAACTTTTTTATGAACGAAAACAGATATTGCAATGTGGCAACGGTAAAAATTGAATTTATTTCAGGTAAATTGCACCTGAGTTTTAACCGTTTCGTAAAAGTGCGGACAATTGCAATAATATTACAGAAAAATTTGGTTAACTGCCCAATAACCATTACATTTGCAGCCGCTCAAAATATTGAGATTATAAATAATGTTTAACCCACTTATTGTTAAAAAAATTAAAACAAATGAGTAAAGAAAATCAAGTTATGGACGCGGAGGAGCAAGTAGTAGCTCCAGTTCGTAAAGAAGAGTCTATGGAGGCTTTTGTAGAGGAGACTCCAGCTATCGTAGACACTACTAAAAAACGTAAAAGCAATGCATCAGTTGCAGTTGACAAATTTGACTGGGATGCATTTGAAAGCGATGCCGAGTATGGCGTTTCTAAAGAGGAAGTTGAGCAGATGTACAGCCAGACTCTTTCTACCGTTATCGAGAATGAGGTAGTAGAGGGTACTGTAGTTGCTGTAAGCAAAAGAGAGGTTCTTGTAAACATCGGTTACAAGAGCGAGGGTATCATCTCTATCAACGAGTTCAGATACAACCCTGAGCTTGCAGTTGGTGACAAAGTAGAGGTTTATGTTGAGAATGCTGAGGATAAAAAAGGTCAGCTTATCCTTTCTCACAAGAAAGCACGTTCATTCCGTTCATGGGATAGAGTTAACGAGGCATTCGACAAAGACGAAATTGTTAAGGGTTACATCAAGTGCCGTACTAAGGGCGGTATGATCGTAGACGTATTCGGAATCGAGGCATTCTTGCCAGGTTCACAGATTGATGTTAAACCTATCCGCGATTACGATATTTTCGTTAACAAAACAATGGAGTTCAAGATTGTTAAAATCAATCATGAGTTCAGAAATGTTGTTGTTTCACACAAAGCTCTTATCGAGGCTGAGCTTGAGGCACAGAAAGCTGATATTATCGGCAAACTTGAGAAAGGTCAGGTTCTTGAGGGAACTGTTAAGAACATCACTTCATACGGTGTGTTCATCGACCTTGGTGGCGTAGATGGTCTTATCCACATCACAGACCTTTCATGGGGCAGAATCAACCATCCAGAAGAGGTTGTTGCTTTGGATCAGAAGATTAATGTTGTTATCCTTGACTTCGATGATACAAAGAAACGTATCGCTCTTGGTTTGAAACAGCTTACTTCACATCCTTGGGATGCTTTGGATGCTAACTTGAACGTTGGTGACAAAGTTAAAGGTAAAGTAGTTGTTCTTGCTGATTACGGTGCATTCATCGAGATCCAGCCAGGTGTAGAGGGTCTTATCCACGTTTCAGAGATGTCATGGTCTTCTCACTTGAGAAGCGCTCAGGACTTCTTGAAAGTTGGCGACGAGGTAGAGGCTTGCATCCTTACTCTCGACAGAGAGGAGAGAAAGATGTCTCTTGGTATCAAACAGCTTAAAGCTGATCCATGGGCAACTATCATGGAGAAATATCCTGCAGGTTCAAAACATACAGCTATCGTTAGAAACTTCACCAACTTTGGTGTATTCGTAGAGTTGGAAGAGGGTGTAGATGGTCTTGTACACATCAGCGACCTCTCTTGGACCAAGAAAGTAAAACATCCTTCAGAGTTCACTGCAATAGGTGAGAACCTTGAGGTTGTAGTTCTTGAGATCGATCAGGAGAACCGTCGTTTGAGCTTGGGTCACAAACAGCTTGAGGAGAATCCTTGGGATGTATTCGAGACTGTATTCACTGTAGGTTCTATCCACGAGGGTACTATCGTTTCATTCAATGACAAAGGTGCTACTGTAGCATTGGAGTATGGTATCGAGGGTTTTGCTCCTGCAAAAGCATTGGTTAAAGAGGACGGTACTACTGCAAAAGCTGAGGAGAAATTGGATTTCAAAGTAATTGAGTTCAACAAATCAAACAAGAAAATTGTTCTTTCACACTCAAGAATCGCTGATGATCAGAAAAAAGAGGCTGAGGTAAAAGAGAACAAAGAGAAAGCAGCTGAGGCAGAGTCAACTCAGAAAGCAGTTAAAAAGATCAAAGCTAATATTGAGAAAACCACTCTAGGTGATATCAGTGAGCTTGCTGCTTTGAAAGACGAAATGGAAAAATCTGCAAAATAATTTGATGGAATTTTCGCTGACGACATTAGGGACGGCTTCGGCCCTCCCTACTGCCAACAGATATCCAAGCGCTCACATCCTTACGGTTCGTGAGCGCTTGTTTTTGATAGATTGCGGTGAAGGTGCACAGATGCAGATGCGCAAGGCCGGGATATCTATTGGCAAGATAGACAACATATTTATATCACATCTTCATGGTGACCATGTTTTTGGTCTCTTCGGTTTGCTCTCAACATTCTCCATGATGGGGCGTACTACACCTTTATATATACATGCCCCTTACAGAATGGAAAATGTGCTCTCTTTCTTCAAGGAGCATTTTGGCGAAGGCCTCAAATATGAAATAGTGCTTGTGCCGGTAAAATGCAAGGAGCCAGAAAAGATATTGGATATGAATTCCATAGAGGTTTATGCATTCCCGCTGGAGCATCGCGGTGAAACTTATGGTTATCTTTTCAAGGAGAAGACGCCTGCCCGCAATGTGCACAAACATCTGATTGAGCCAAATTCGCTCTCCCTCTATGAAATTGCGCGTCTGAAAGAGGGAAGTGATGTTGTTAGAAATGTAAGTGAGATGGTGGATGGTGAGCTGGTTGAGTATGAACAGATCCTTAAATCAGAGGAGTTCACATATCTTCCATATTCTCCAAGATCATTTGCATATTGCTCGGATACGGCTCCATTTGAAAAACTGTCGGAATGGGTGAAAGGTGTTGACCTGCTTTATCATGAGGGCACTTTTGGGGATGAACTTGCCCAAATGGCAGCTTCTACATTCCACTCCACTGCATCTGATGCCGCAAAATGTGCAAAGGCGGCTGGAGCAGGAAAACTTGTGATAGGACACTATTCGTCGAGATATAAGAATGTGGATAACCTGCTTTTACAGGCAAGAGAGATATTTGCAGAGACTTATTCTGCAAAAGAGGGCGCGATATTTGATATACCGCTTAACAAATACAAATGATGTTTGTTAAAAATATTAAATGGTAATTATGGGATTTGTTTCATTTAAAAAGCAACTTGTTGCAATTCTGGCAGTTGTATTGCTGTTTCCTTATGGTCTGCAGGCACAGTTCGGATTCAGGGATGAGAGCGAGCAGAAGGTGGCCGGTGAGGTCTCAAAGATAGGCCAGACTCTATATAATATAGATAAATATTATCTCGACACTATAAATTTCCCCAATATGACCGAGGAGATTGTCAAGATGATAATTGAGAAGCTCGACCCTCACTCAGCCTATATTTCGGCCAAGGATGTGGCAGCAATGAATGAGCCTCTTGTGGGAAATTTCAATGGAATAGGAGTGGAGTTTGCCCTGATCAATGATACCCTTACAATTCAGGCGACAGTGCCTGGAGGTCCCTCTGAAAAAGTGGGAATCAAGGCAGGTGATAAGATAATTGCAGTTGATGGAGAGACAATATCCGGCACCAATCTTACCATAGAGCGTGTGCATGGCTATCTCAGGGGTCCTAAAGGTTCAAAAGTAGCAGTCTCGGTACTTCGCAGAGGAGAACCGGAACTTCTGGATTTTGTAATTACAAGAGATAAGATTCCATTGAATAGTGTGGATGCCTCTTACGAACTGGAGCCCGGTTATGTATATGTTAAATTGAGCAGATTTGCGGCAACATCTTATCAGGAGATAATGAAGGCCATCCTGGCAATCGATGGACCGCGTAAGGGCATTGTACTCGATTTGAGGGGCAATGGTGGCGGCTATCTTGTGGCGGCACTGCAAATTGCCAATGAATTCCTGGGAAAAGGAGAGCTGCTGCTCTACACAGAGGGAAGAAAAGTGCAACGCATGAGTGAGTATGCAAATGGGCGTGGACTTCTGCAGAATACACCTGTTGTGGTACTTATTGATGAAAATTCGGCCTCTGCAAGTGAAATCGTTTCTGGAGCCCTCCAGGATTGGGACAGAGGTATAATTATAGGACGCCGCTCATTTGGAAAGGGACTTGTACAGCAGCAGTTCAATCTGCTCGACGGTTCCCAGCTCAGACTTACAATTGCACGCTACCATACTCCGAGTGGAAGAGTTATACAGTCGCCGTATGAACAGGGAAAGGCTGAAGATTATTACAAGGCATTTTATGAGAGATATGCAAAAGGGGAGACATTCAGCAGGGATAGTATTCAGTTACCTGATTCGTTGAAATACCGCACATTGCGTCTTGGCCGCACCGTATATGGAGGAGGCGGTATAATGCCCGATATCTTCATTCCTGCAGATACATCGCACTATACACCATTCTATGGCGAAATTGTACGCAAGGGGCTGATTACCGATTTTATAAACAGTTATGTGGACAACAACCGCGCGCAACTTGCCAGAAAATATAAGAGTGCCGAAGAGCTTGAGAAATCATTTGTGGTTACCGACAAATTCTTCAATGAATTCCTCGCTTATTGCAAGGAGAAGGGGGTAGAGCCAAAAGAGAATGAAATAGAGATCTCCGGACCTGAATTGAAGAAATATCTCAAAGGATTTGTTCTGAGAAATCTGTTTGACTTCAATTCATATCTTCGTTATCTCAACAGGGATGACAGGGAGATACTCAAGGCTCTCGAAGTACTCAAGGAGCCTGCAGCTATCTGATTTTTAGCTTGTTTATAGCAGCCTGATATGCCCGTGCATTCCTGTTGTGTTCAGAGAGTGTGCGGGCAAATTTATGTGTGCCATCCAATTTCTCACTTGCGCAGAAATAGAGATAATTGTGATCTTTGTAATTCAGTACTGCATCTATCCCTGCAACACTTGGAATGGTAATTGGGCCGGGAGGCAACCCTATAATCTTATATGTATTGTAGGGTGAGTCAACTTCGAGATGTTTGTACAATATTCTTTTGAGGCCTGGATTGTTGAGAGCAAATTTTACAGTAGGATCGGCCTCCAGCTTCATTCCCCTTTTAAGACGGTTCATATATACTCCGGCAATGGTTGACAATTCCGGGTTGTAATTGCTCTCCTCACACACTATTGAGGCGAGTGTTGATACCTCCTCTTTGCTCATTTTTAGCTCTTTGGCTCTCTGCAATCGCTTTTCGTTCCAGAACCGTACATTCTCTTTCTTCATCCTTTCTGTGAACTCTTCAGGAGTATTGCTCCAATATAATTCGTATGTATTTGGAATAAAGAGTGTTGCAAAGGTCTCTTTGGTAAGGGAGTATTTGTCCCATGTCTGCGGATCATTGAAGTATCTGATGAATGCGGCCGAATCATACATCATTTTTCTGCCCAATATTCCGGCAAGTTTCTCCAATCCTCTGATGTTGCCGGACAGTGTAAGCCTGTATGGTGTCTGCCAACCATTCTTGAGGCTTCTTACAATGTTTTTATTATTTGCATCTTTTTTAAATACATAGTGGCCAGGTACAATATTTCCCGACGGATTCTCCCTACTGAAACATTTTTCAAATGATTTGAGGTCTGCAAGTTTTTCCTTCAAACTGTCGGTAAGGGTCTCATAAGTGGTCTCAGGAGTAATATACAATGTAAATTTTTCAGGTACATTCTTTTTGTAATCTGTAAAATATCTTCCTGCAACAGATATGGCAGCCACAACTGCAATTGCGGAGACTGCGGCCAATATATATTTAATTGTAGGGTTGCTCTTGATTGCTTTCATAATGGTTGTCTTTATAAATTTTTCTTCTACTGCAGATTGAGAATTTTTCCAGCTTGCGGTTCTGTTCCTTGTTTCATATTGTTCATGCGGTAGAGTTTTGAGAGTTTGATGCCCATTTTTTGGGAGATTTCGTACATTGTATCATCTTCCTGTACAACATAGGTGCTCTTTTCTCCTCTGTTTTTCTTGCTCTCTATATAGACAATGGTTCCGGTGGCAATCGGCCTCTCCTTTTTCAAATCATTGAATTTGAGCAACTCCCTCTTGAAAAGATTATACTCCTTGGCAATTGATGCATAACTCTCCTGGCCTGTTGCAATGATGTATGCAGAGCCGTTGCAAGTGTATATCTGCCTGTCGATGGAGTATGTATATATATGTTCAGGAAGATCCCATCTTCTCTTTGCACTCTTTCTGTTTTTCTGCTTTCCGGAGTCATATGTATACAATTGATACTTTTCAATTATATCAATAAGCAGCTGTGCATATTTGGGGTTTGTAGCATATCCGGCAGCTTTCAGGCCGTGTGCCCATGACTTGTAATCATCTCTTTTCAGATCAAAAAGCGACTGATACCTCTTCCCGTTGCGCAAGAACTCAGAATGGTCTTTGAAGGAGTCTTCCGGCGAATTGTATTTACGGAAACACTCTCCGGCCTTGTCATCGTTATGATATATCCTTTTTCCGCTCCAGTTGTTGCATTTTATGCCAAAGTGGTTGTTGGCCTTTACTGCAAGCCTTGAATTTCCGTTTCCCGATTCCAGACATGCCTGGGCCAGAATTATGCTTGCCGGAATTCCATACTGTTCCATCTGCCGGATTGCCAGATCCTTATACTTTTCTACATACTCCTTACGTGAATTATTCTGGGCAAAAAGAGAGTTCCACATACAAACATTCATTACAAGAATAATGTTTATAAGCAGGGTTGACAGGCTTTTATAGGAAAAAATCATCTCATATAAAAATTTGCTGGACAAAAATAGTTAAATTTGCTTTCAAATAAAACAGAACAGGAGGGTGCTTTTATGGAAAAAAAATATATTCAGATCAGCTATACAGAGTATGCTTCACCGGCAGAGTTGGAGAGGGAAGACAGGGAGTTGCTGGAGAGGGCTATAGAGGCGACAGAGGGTTCATATGCGCCCTACTCTTCATTTAATGTGGGGGCAGCAGTGAGGCTTTCCAATGGCGAAATTGTCTCTGCTGCAAACCAGGAGAATGCAGCCTATCCTTCTGGTTTGTGCGCCGAACGCACAGCACTCTTCTATGCTCACGCAAAATACCCTTCAGAAAATGTAGTGGCTTTGGCAGTTGTTGCAAAATCCGGGGGAGAGCTTACTCCAGGTCTTACATACCCTTGCGGAGCATGCCGTCAGGTTCTTCAGGAGTCGCAGACAAGGGCAGGGGCCGATGTCAGAATCATTGTGGGAAGTGCAACAAAAGTGCTTGTGCTTGATTCTGTTGATGCACTGCTCCCGTTTGCTTTTGATAATCTGAATTAAATTACACCGCTGCCGATCATCTCCTCATCCTGGTGTGTATACCATGCGGCAAACTGGCCTGGAGATATTCCTCTTTGCGGCTTGTCAAAAATAATATAGAGACCGTCGGGTTGCTGATAAAGAGTAGCTTCCTGGAGTGGTTGCCTATAGCGTATGCGCACGAGGTATCTGCGCGATTCACCCACTTGCATCTTGAGATCTTCCCTGATCCAGTGTACTTCGCTGTTATCTATTTTCAGACCTTTGCGATAGAGACCGGGGTGTGAATGTCCTTCTCCTACATATATTGTATTGTGCTCAATATCAATTGAAATGATAAATATGCTCTCCTTGTGGCCTCCAATGTTGAGCCCCTTTCTCTGGCCTATTGTGTAGAATTGGGCGCCTATATGCTTGCCTATAACCTTGCCGTCGGATGGTTTGTATTTATGTGGCTGCGACAACTTTTCTAACTCTTCGGTGCTTAATGCCGGGATTGTGGCTGCTGCTCCAGATACATTGCACTCCGGAGATTCTGCTGCAGCTACTGTACCCTTTTCTGCAATTGTATCTGCAACTGTCTCTCCTGCTTTCAGGGCAGCCTGAGTATATGGTTCACGCTCCTGCTCGGTTGCAAAAATCTCTACTACTTTTCCCTCCTTAGGCTTAAGTTTCTGCTGCAGAAATACCGGCAGGTCAACTTTGCCCACAAAGCAGATACCTTGGGAATCCTTTTTCTCTGCGCTTGGCAGACCGGCCTCCTTTGCAAGGCGCCTCACTTCCGGTTTGTCGATATCTCCAATCGGAAAGAGTGCCCTTGAGAGCTGCTCCTGAGATAGCTGGCAGAGAAAATAGCTCTGGTCTTTGTTCTTGTCGTCGCCAGCAAGAATGCGGTAAATAGTCTCCCCCTTTTCATTTACAAACTCATCCTTTTTGCAGTAGTGGCCTGTAGCAACATAATCAACTCCAAGTTCCAATGCGCACTGCATGAAGGCATCAAACTTTATCTCCCTGTTACACAATACATCCGGATTTGGGGTGCGACCCTTCTCATATTCACTGAACATGTAATCTACAACCCTTTTTCTGTAGGTAGCACTCAAATCCACAAAATGGAACGGAATACCTATCTTCTTTGCAACCATTTCGGCAACCACTTTGTCCTCTTCCCATTCACAATCACCATGCAGTGTGCCGGTGGTATCATGCCAGTTCTGCATGAAGAGGGCAATAACATTGTGTCCTGCCTGTTTCAGAAGCAATGCAGCAACACTGGAGTCAACACCTCCAGAGAGGCCTACAGCAATATTTAACGGCTTGAATGGTTGTGGAGTATCTGGCATATTGGATTTGTTTGCGTATAATCAATTATAGGTTATAATCCTACAAAAATACAAAAATAAACAATCCCTTCTTGTTTTTTACCCAAAAATAGTTACCTTTGCATTCGGGTAAGTCATATACGACCAGCTCCTGCAGAACTCCCCCAGGGCCGGAAGGCAGCAAGGGTATGTGGTTGTAGCGGTGCGATATATTCAGCTTACCCTTTTTTTGTGCCCTTATCTGAGGGTCAGAACCTCACCTTCAAACCGTCGTATGCGGCAAATATCTCTTGTCTGCTGTTTTCTGGTTGTGATTTCGAAAATTTTTCCAGAATCTCTGTGAGTTGGGCATGTGAGCCTATCTGGTGGGAGAGATGTGTAAGATAGTTCTGTGGAGCACCAACTCGTCTGATTATCTCAAGAGCCTCAGGAAGCGAAAAGTGTGAAATATGTTTTTCATGACGTACAGTGTTGATTATCAATACTTCAAGGTCTTTCAGCTTCTCAAATTCCTCTTCAGGTATTGAACTTCCATCTGTAATGTATGCCAAATTGCCTATTCTGAATCCGAGAATGGGAAGTCTGTAGTGCATGACCCTTATCGGTGTAACCTCCAACTTCTGTATCTTCTCTTCACTCCGGCTGATTCCATTGGCAGAACCAACTGCTTTCCTGATTATCTCAAATGGTTTTTCGTCGATTGTAATTAGTTTATAATCAGGCACTCCAGGGTATTTGAGCTCTTCAAATGCATAGTAAAACTCCTTTTTCAGTCCCTCCTGTACTCTGGTTTCTGCATAAATTGGAAATGCAACCTCTTCAACTCTTTTTTGTCTGAAATAGTTGAAAGCCCTGATATCATCGAGGCCTCCGGTATGGTCCTTGTGCTGGTGGGTGAGGAGTATTGCATCGAGTTCTGTAATCTTCTCACGCAGCATCTGTTGCCTGAAATCGGGGCCGCAATCTATAAGAATCCTGAATCCATCATACTCAATGAGGGCAGAGGTGCGCAATCTGTTATCTTTAGGATCTGCTGATTGACAAACATGGCAATTGCATCCAATCATCGGAATCCCTTGTGATGTTCCTGTGCCCAAAAATGTAATTTGACCGGTTTTATTCTCCATATTTTTCATCATATAAAAGATTGCATAGGCCCGCATTGAGAAGAAGGCCCGCAAATTTACATAAAATCCCAGATTTTGTCTAAATTTGTACCCCTATATTATTTAACAAAATTACTACACGGTTGTTCCGATGAGCGGTATACTTTATCTTATTCCTTCGCCACTTGGTGAAAATGATCCTAAAGAGGTGATTCCTGCAGGAGTGCTGGAGCTGTTGCCTGGTCTGCAATATTTTGTTGTGGAGGAGCTCCGTACTGTGAGAAGATATCTGTCGAAGGCAGGTCTAAAGGGAAAAATAGGTGATTTACAGCTTTTTGAGCTAAATGAGCATACTCCGCCACATCAGATTGAAGGGTATGTGCAGTTGTTGAAGGATGGCAATGATGTAGGACTTGTCTCGGAGGCAGGCCTGCCTGCAGTTGCAGATCCAGGAGCCTATCTTGTGGAGCTGGCGCATAAAAATGGAATAGAGGTGCGCCCTATGGTAGGCCCTTCATCTCTTATGCTGGCACTTATGGCAAGCGGCCTCAATGGCCAGTGCTTTGCTTTCACCGGTTATCTGCCTGTAAAGCCTGAGGAGAGGAAGAGCAAGATAAGGACAATTGAGAAGGTGTCGGCCCAACTGAAACAGAGCCAGATAATAATTGAGACACCTTACCGCAATGACCAACTTTTTTCAGATATGCTGGCGGTGTGTTCGCCAAACAGCAGGATCTGTATAGCGGCAGACATCACTCTTCCAACACAATTTATCAGGACAAAAAGTGTTGCACAGTGGAAAAAGGAGAAGCCTGAAATTGGAAAAAGGCCGTGTGTGTTTGTATTATTGGCATAATTTAAGATGCCGACAGTTTTTGATAATAGTAAATGATCTCTAAAATTAGCGGAATGAGCAGAGTTGAACTGGTTGATATGGAGTTTTTTGCCCATCATGGTTGTTTTGAAGAGGAGCGTGTGATAGGCAATAAATTCATTGTAAATATTTGGGTTGAGTGTGATTGTACCAAGCCGTCGGAGTCGGATGATATAAATGATGCGCTCAACTATCAGACTCTTTATGATATTGTAAAGAGGGAGATGGCAATTCCATCACATTTGCTGGAGCATGTTGCAGGACGTATATTGGCTGCAGTAAAAGAGAGTTTCCCCTATATTTCAGCAGCTCAGGTCAAAATTGATAAACTTAATCCTCCGCTAGGAGGCAAGGTGGGCGCTTCGCGTGTAACCATGTGGCTATAGATCAATAATACACATTACCAATATGCAGAAAAGGACGGTAGCTTTTGTAACACTTGGCTGTAAACTTAATTTCTCTGAGACTTCAACAATTGCCCAGCAGTTTATTGAAGCCGGGTATGAGCGTGTTGCGCAGAACAAACCTGCAGATATATATGTAATCAATACCTGTTCTGTTACGGAGCATGCCGACAAAAAATGCAGGAATTTTATCCGTAAGCTCCACAAACAGAATCCATTGGCACTCATAGCTGTAACAGGATGCTATGCCCAGCTCAAACCGCAGGAGATAATGCAGATTGAGGGGGTTGATATAGTGGTTGGTGCAGATCGCAAGGGAGACCTGTTCCAGCTGGTGAATGAATCTCCTTTGAAAAGGGGAGAGGCACTCTCTTATTCATGTGCAATTGAGGAGGTTAAAAGTATCTTTCCTGCCTTTTCTCAGGGAGAGCGCACAAGGTCATTCCTGAAGGTGCAGGATGGTTGTGATTACTATTGCTCATACTGTACAATTCCTCTGGCAAGGGGAAAAAGCCGCAATTTGAGTATTGCCACATTAGTTGAAGAGGCCAAAAAGATATCCTCCAAAGGAATCGTTGAAGTTGTACTTACAGGCGTGAATACCGGAGATTTCGGACGTACTACCGGTGAAAAATTCATAGATCTGCTCAAGGCTCTCAATGATGTGGACGGCATTGAGCGTTACAGAATCTCATCAATTGAGCCTAATCTGCTGAATGAGGAGACAATAAAGTGGATAGCTTCAGGCACAAAATTCCAGCCTCATTTTCATATTCCACTGCAGAGTGGTTGCGACAGAGTATTGGCAAAGATGCGTCGCAGATACAATACAACAATGTTCTATGACAAAATCTCCATGATAAGAGAGATAATGGGCGATGTCTTCTTTGGTATAGATGTAATTGTAGGTTTTCCAGGTGAAACTGATGAGGATTTTGCAGCAACATATAAATTTTTGAAAGAGAAGGTCAAACCTGCTTTCATACATGTTTTTCCATATTCACGCCGCAGTAATACAGATGCTGCAGTGATGCCTGACCAGGTTCAGGAGATTGTAAAGACAAATAGGGTGGAGGAGTTGACAAAATTGAGTGAACAGCTTCACGCCGACTATTGCAACCGATACAAAGGCACTACCCAGCAGGTGTTGTTTGAATCTACCCAAAAAGGGGGAATGATGTATGGTTATACCGGCAATTATATAAAGGTGGAGAGACCGTACAACAAGGAG
Source organism: Bacteroidales bacterium (assembly GCA_017935505.1). GTDB lineage: Bacteria > Bacteroidota > Bacteroidia > Bacteroidales > UBA932 > Egerieousia. The sequence goes on from JAGBHM010000033.1 coordinate 129,978, forward strand.
TCTATCGGAAAAATTACTGAAGTGGTTCTTTAACACCGGCTCTGCGCTCTGCAGCAGCCCTTTTGCGCTCCTCTCTCTTCAGAGCCTTCTGCCTCTTTTCATACTCTTTCTGCTCCTTGCTCTTTTTGCGGAATATATCTTTTATGCGGTTGAACTCCTGTTGGTAGCTTATACCTATACCACTTCTCTGACTGTCATCAAGATAGTTTGAATATTGGTCGGCAGCATGGGAGAATGCTGCAATTCGGAGTTTGCCGCTCTTGTCGAGTTTATACTCCACATCAACATTTCCTATCACACCCCTGTCGTTTGTACTGCTTGCGTACGGGTCGTTGCCTATATTTCCATTTATGAGCAGCCTGTTGTTGAACAGCTGGGTAGATACCGCCACATCAAATATATCTGTATTGCCCTTTTCACCCGGCTGGTAATTGAGTCCCAGGTCAAGAGGAATTCCCAGCTGCTGGAAAATATTGTTGATCTGGTTGCTCAGCATCTCAGAAACATTTGAATAGAGTATAGTTGAGTTATTGGTAATGCCCGACTGTTCATCCGGCAGGAATCCTCCTGAGATGAGCAGTGCAGCAAACTGTTTCTGGATCTTGCCCTCTGTATTCAATGCGCTCTCCACCCTCACTTTTGTTGTAGGGTCGAGATCCGGAATATCTATATTGAATTTCAATTCGGGGTTCATGAGGCTTCCGCTCATTATAATCTCACAATTCACATTTCTTCTGGTACTTACGGAACTTGTATCGGCAATCAATGTGTTTATCGCAGCTTTTGTTCTATAAGTGGCTGTAAGATCAATAGTTGTGTTGTTGATATCGCCATTGAAATGGATTACACCACCTGGTTGTATTATAAAGTCCTTGGCAGCAAATCCAAATCCGGAGAGCACAAATTTATATTTTCCCTGATTTATATTGTAGTCGCCAAATACATCAAATACATCTTTCGACGGATTGATATCCAGATTTATAGGGCCAGTACCATTTGCAGAAATTATATCTCCGAGTGATTTGTTTATCTCAATTAGCATCTCTGCATTGGTGTTCATGTTTGCCCTTACAAGAACCTGCATCTGGGATGCGGCCTTCTCCTCCTTTACACTTCTCATCAGGGTATCATAAGGGTCTATCTCCATTTCTCTCTTTGGCTCGACAAATGTGAGCAGATTGGTTTGAGTTGCTGTTGCACTGGAGCTCAGAGGTATGTGCATGGCGGTATTTTCTGCCGGAGTTACATTGATATTGAGCAATATTTTATTGAAAGGACCCTTTATATCAAGTGAGCCGCTTGCAAAGGCACTACCATAGAATATTTCATTGTCCTTCTCGTCGGTATTGAGACACTGCATATTCTGGAACTCTATACGGGTATTCAGATTTGCATTCCTGAAATAGCGGTAGTTCAGACCGCCCTTCACACGACCGCTGTTCCCGAACCTGTCTTTTATTATAAGGTTCTTGGAGAAGAGTCCGTTTTCATTGAGAGTGACCGGTCCCGACAATGTATATGGCACCTGGGTATATTTTACAATAAACTTAAAGTTGTTGAAGTTGCAATTCTCTCCATCGAGTTCCAGTTTGTCAAGAGGTCCCGACAGCTTCAGTTTTCCTGAGAGTGTGCCGCTGGTCTTGGCAATGATATCGCTCAAAAACGGTTCGAAATAGGCCACGCAGAAATCGTTTAGATCAGCTGTGAGGAGAATATTATTATTCTGCGGTTTGTAGTAGCCGGTAGCCATGAGATTCGACTTTCCATTGAGTTTTGTGCTCAACAGGATATTGAACCTCTTCTCCGGCTGATACCATTTTCCCATCAGTTTAATTACTCCTACTGCATTATTATAGACATATACAGAATCGCCTGTGATGTCGAGATAGATGTTGGAGTTGTTCTTGTTGGCCGACAAATTGGCTGCTCCTGAAAAATATCCTTCAACCTTAAAAGGACGGTTCAGGAAGAGGTTAAGGATCTTTATGTCGAAATTGTTCAGGGCCACCGCGAGTGAATCCTCCTTGCTGCGTGAAAGAAGACCGTCGGCAGAGAGGAGCTGGTTGCCGTTGTGTATGTTGAAGCGGTTGATGAAGATGGAGCTGTCGGCAATCATTATGCCTGCAGGGTCAAAGCTCCATTTGCCACCCTTGAAAGATATTGCAGAGCCCTCCTTTATGCCTATATCGAGAGTATCAGCCTTAAAAGCCAATTCAGTGTCCAGGAATGCATAGTTGCTCTCTGTGGAGTCGTTCTTGAAGGCGAATGTGGCATTGAGCAGATTGTCTGTTCCATTGACCGAGACAGTTGTGCTGTCCATCTTTATTCCGGCAATGAGCACATTGTCACTTGTCATCTTCATGTTCAGGAGTGAATCCCTGTTTGTTATATTGAGATTCAGCCCTTTCAGATAATTCTGCTTTATTGCGAGCCTTCCGGAGTTGAGCTTGAAATCGAGAATGTCCTCTTTTGATATATGCGCCTCCAGTGCAGTGTTGTCCTGAATATAGAGACCTGGCATCAGAAGCTCACAGATGGAGCGGGTGTTTGATGTTTCGAGGCTGAAATCATATTCATCATGTCTGGAGAGCAGGCTCTGCATCTTTTCAGGTGCAAAAAATCCCTCTTTTCTCTCTGCAAAATAGGCTCCTGCATGTTCCGATAGGGTAAGTGAGGCCAGCTTCTTCAGGAATGAACTGATCGGGGCAGTGGCATTGTACTCTGCATGGATGAACGGTGCATTCAGTACTGCATTGTAGCTGCTGTCAGCCTCCTTGGATGTGAGCTTTATTGTGCCTATATTGAAATCACCTTTGCTGTTTGCATATGAGGTGTTCAGAATATTTATATTTCCTACAATATTTTTACCGGCATGTGAGGTGAAATCTGCAATCATCCTGCTGCGGAGTATTGAGATACTGTCGCGTTTGTCTATATTGAGTGCCGAAAGGTTTGCATAGGGTATATCTGCATAATAGTTGTATTTGCTTGTAGCTTTCGGATCAAATGAGAAGAGCCCCTGGAATATGAAATCGAGGTTAGGGTCGTGGCAGATGATCTTTCCGTCGAATATCTTGTTGTTGTATTTGCCTAATGCAAAGATGTTTGAATATGGATATCCGTTGAATTCCAATTTGTTGACTCTGACACTGTCTATTGAGATCTCCATACCATCCCTACGGCTCATCAGGGCCGAAAGCGATGCATTCATCCCAACTTTTCCCAGAAGTTTGTTGGAGATGAGGCTGCCTATATCAAAATCTTTGCTCTCAACATTTCCCTGTATAAGGAATCCGTTGCGGCTGTTGTCGTTTTTTAGCAATATATCCACATCAATGGTTCCTATATTTGATGAAAGTATACCGTTGGCAACAAAATCATCCGGAAGTCCTATGAGATTTCCGTTAAAATTATATCTGACATGTGGCGAGAGCTTCTTGAAAAATGCAATCTGCTTTCTTCCTGTTATTGATGCTACAATTTTTGAGACATCGGAACTTGTTGTATGGCAATCCCTGATCTCAACCACCGACATTGCCTGCCTTATATCAGGGAGTCCGGTCATCCTCAAATTCAGGTTCATCTGGGTCTGTCCGGATTCTGATGTAACACAGAAGTTGCGGCTGCGCAGATCTGCAACAGGGCCGCTTACCGAACCGTTCAGCATGAGAGCGAGTGTACTATTTTGCAGTGACGGTGCAATTCTTCCTATTGTCTTGAAACTGAAATATGTATCATCAAGGTCAATTCCAAGTTTTACCAAATTTATAAAATCCGACAAATCCTTTGGAGAACTGTATTGCATATAGAAGTATCTGGCATTTACCTCCGTATAGTTGTCGGCAATGCGGATATCCTTTATTCTTGCCTCTGTTGAGCTCAATTCGAGATTTCCGCTCAGCTCTTTGAGAGTGAATCCGCTTTTGTCTCTTCCCGATATATTTTTTATTGTACCGAAAATGGTGTCACGCTCAATTCTAACATTGTTGATATTCACATTGATATCGGATACATTGAGATTTGAGAAGTTGATGATGCTGTCGCCTTTGTCAACAAATTTGTCGGGGTTATTGAGTGAAAATCTGAAGTTTTTGATTTTCAAGCTGTTTGCAAGCAGGTTGATTGGGAAACCCTTTTTTGTAGTATCCTTCACTCTGTTCTTGTCTATCCTGAATATTCTCGACAGATTGGTATTTCCCTGTCCTCCCTCATTCTGCAGATTGAATACACCGCCATTCAGGTTTATATGCTTGAGCTTGATCTGAAGTTTTGCAAGGTCGGCAGCATCTATCGAAATAGAGAGCTTCTTGCAGCTTAGCAAGGTATCTGACTGGCCGAAATTCTCCTTGAGCGAATCGAGTTGCGGAGTCTTGAGGGTTGATACAATTGATATGTCCTGTAGAATGATTTTGTTGAAAAAAATCATGTGTACCTTTCCGATACCTATTTTTCCATCAATCTGCTTTGATGCTGCATCTATAATTCTCTGTATAACAAAAGTCTGCACTGCAGGAAACTGCAAAGCAATGTAACCTGCAACCTGAATGGCCAATACTGAGAGCAGGCACCAGACCAATATTTTTTTGAGAGTTCCGATAAATTTACAGTATAAAAGCATTTTAAATAACAAAAATAATTAAAAAATCTGAGTAGATTTGTAAAAAATTTGACAACAAGATGAGTTATTTAATATTGGGTATAGAATCTTCATGTGACGATACTTCGGCTGCGGTTCTCAGAGATGAGTATCTGCTGTCGAATGTGATGGCAAGCCAGGATGTCCACCGCAATTACGGCGGAGTTATTCCGGAACTTGCTTCCCGTGCACACCAGATCAATATTTTGCCTGTGGTAGACCAGGCCATAAAGCAGGCAGGAGTACAACTCAAAGATATAGATGCCATTGCTTTTACACGCGGACCTGGCCTGTTGGGCTCGCTGCTGGTAGGAACTTCTTTTGCCAAAGGTCTTTCGATATCACTTGGAAAACCTCTGGTGGAGGTAAACCATCTCCAGGGACACATCTTGTCTCATTTCATAAAACAAGCGGACAAGGAGAATCGTTCTCCTGAATTTCCTTTTTTGGCACTGCTCGTTTCGGGTGGCCATACACAAATAGTAAAAGTGACAGATTACCTTAATTTTGAGGTGATAGGACACACTATAGATGATGCTGTAGGTGAGGCCTTCGACAAATGTGCAAAAATGATGGGCCTTGGCTATCCAGGTGGTCCTATTGTAGATAAACTGGCTAAGGAGGGTGATGAAAACCGTTTCAAATTCTCAAAACCCCATATTGCAGACCTAAACTATAGTTTTAGTGGAATCAAAACCTCCCTTCTCTATTTTCTGCGTGACCAGCTGAAGGAGAACGAGAACTTCATAGAGGAGAATAAGGCCGATATCTGTGCCTCATTCCAGAAGCATCTGATTGATATCCTTCTTGACAAACTTGTCAAAGCGGTAAAACAGACTGGTATAAAGACAATTACATTAGGCGGAGGTGTCTCTGCAAACTCGGGTCTGCGCAGCCGCATAGAGTATGAAGGCAAGAAACGAGGCTGGACAACCTTTATACCGGAGTTCAAATTTACAACCGACAATGCGGCCATGATTGCAATGAGCGGATTGTGCAAATTCCGTCAGGGCCTTATATGTGAAATTGATGCAGCTCCAATATCGAGGGCTGCCGATATGAAATAGAGAAAACAGCTGTTACAGAATCTTTCCTGATGAGAGAAATAGAAGTTACATTCAATGCTGCAAATGTTCCGGACAAGAATCTTCTCCTTGCAGCGGTTGCAAAAAAGGCAGGTCTCAAGCTTAGCCAGATAACAAGTCATGAGGTTGTGAAGAGGTCTCTGGATGCCAGAGGTCGCGAAGTGCTTTACAGGTATAGGGTAAAGGTCACTTCGGGAAGTGAGCCTCTGCTTGAGAAATTTGAAATTCCACAATATAGGAATGTTGCCGGCAATGGTGAGCAGGAGAGTGTTATTATTGTCGGAGCGGGCCCTGCAGGGCTTTTTGCAGCCTTGTCGTTGCTCCAAAATGGAAAGAAGCCTATAATACTTGAAAGGGGAAAGGATGTGCACCAGCGCAAATTTGATATGGCAAAGCTCTCGAGGGAGGGTATTGTAAATCCAAATTCAAACTACTGTTTTGGCGAGGGGGGTGCCGGTACTTTTTCTGATGGAAAGCTCTACACCCGGTCAAACAAGAGGGGCGATATACGAAAAGTGCTGCACCAGTTTGTAAAATTTGGTGCAGATCCTAATATCCTTATAGAGTCGCATGCCCATATAGGCAGCGACAGGCTTCCGCGTATCATTGAAAATATCAGGGAGTGCATCAAGGAGCATGGGGGAGAGGTCCATTTCAACACCCATGCCATTGATTTTGAATATACCGGTGGATTGTGGCATGTGCACTGTACCAATTCTGAAGAGGAGCAGGCCGGAATAGGAAGTTGTGCAGAGCCGCAGGAGTGCAGCAAAAAGCTCTTTTCTGCTCCGGATGTGATATTGGCAACCGGCCATTCGGCAAGGGATATTTATGAGCTGTTCTATAGTAAAAATTGGGAGATTGAGGCAAAGGGGTTTGCTCTTGGTGTAAGGGCTGAACATCCGCAAAAGCTTATAAATGAGATACAATATAGAGGAAAATATAGCCCAAAACTGCCTGCTGCAGAGTATTCGCTTGTTTGTCAGGTTGATGGAAGAGGCGCATTCTCTTTCTGCATGTGCCCGGGAGGAATACTTGTGCCGTCAGCCACTTCGCAGGGTGAGGCTGTATTGAATGGCATGAGCAACTCCATGCGTAATTCAAAATGGGCAAATGCCGGCATTGTTGTATCGGTTGAACCCGAAGATGTGCCGGAATATTCAAAATACGGTCCGTTGCAGCTGCTCAGATTCCAGCAGGATGTTGAGCGTAAGATGTTCGATTTTACCGGGAGCATAAAAGCACCTGCACAACGTATGGATGATTTTGTAAATGGCAGAATTTCCAAATCACTGCCTGAAACATCATATGTTCCGGGTGCCGTTTCAGCACCACTGCATGAACTGCTGCCGCCATTTGTGGCCAGCCGCCTGCGTAAGGCATTTGGTGAATTCAACAAAAAGATGAGGGGATACTATACTTCAAGTGCTCTGCTGCTTGCAGTGGAATCGCGTACATCATCACCTGTACGTATACCGCGCGACCCTCAGACACTGCAGCATATCTCTCTAAAGGGTATATATCCTTGTGGAGAGGGTGCCGGATATGCAGGTGGAATAGTCTCTTCTGCTCTCGACGGCATTAATGTGGCCGAAAAAATAGCAGGAGACCAGGCTCCTGCTTAATGTGTCATTTTACTTTCTTTACCGGATCGCAAGTGAGTCCCACACCCAGCTTTTTGAAGATTTTCCGGTCAACTTCGCTCAACATTACCGTTGAGTGAACCTGGCATCCTTTCAGTTTAGGAAGCTGTTCTATTGCCCTTCTGCAATTCTCATCCTGATTGCTGAGCATTGAGAGTGCCACAAGTACCTCATCGGTATGAAGGCGTGGATTGTTTCCTTTGAGATATGTCACTTTTGTCCTTTGTATTGGGGCAATCATCTCTTCCGGGATAAGTTTAACATCATGTGGAATGCCTGCCAGATGTTTTGTCGCATTCAATAAAAGGGCTGCACTTGGTCCCAGTAGCGGACTTGTGCGTGAAGTGATGATTGTACCGTCCTGAAGTTCAATTGCTGCGGCAGGGACACCCTCCAGCTCTTTTCTCTCTTTTGCCGCAACGGTTGTTTTTCTATATTCGGTTGTGAGTTTTGCCTGTTTCAGAATGAGTGAAATTTTGTTCACCTCATTCTCATTATTACCCTTTTCTGCAAGATTGCAAAGTGCATAATAATATCTCCTTATAATCTCCTCCATGGCAGCTTTACTGCATGCCTCTTCATTGTCCATGCAGAATCCTATCATGTTCACTCCCATATCTGTAGGTGATTTGTAAGGACTCTCGCCATAAATACCCTCAAACAATGTACTCAATACAGGGAATATCTCTATATCGCGGTTATAGCTGGTTGCAATGGTGCCGTATGCCTCCAGATGGAACGGATCAATCATATTTACATCATTCAGGTCTGCAGTGGCTGCCTCATATGCAATATTTACTGGATGTTTGAGAGGAAGGTTCCATACAGGGAATGTCTCGAATTTTGCATATCCGGCTTTAATATTCCTTTTGTTCTCGTGGTACAGCTGGCTGAGGCACACTGCCATCTTGCCGCTGCCAGGGCCTGGTGCAGTAACAACAACCAGCGGACGGGTGGTCTCTACATAATCATTCTTGCCAAAGCCTTCATCCGAATCAATCAGGGCAACATTGTTAGGATACCCTTCTATTGTATAATGATAATATACTTTGATGCCCAAACGCTCCAGGCGCAATCTGTATGCATCGGCACTGGCCTGACCGTTGTAGTGGGTTATCACCACACTGCTTACAAAGAGACCTACCTTCTCAAATTCTGCACGCAACCTCAGGACATCCTCATCATAGGTGATTCCCAGGTCGCCTCTCACCTTGTTCTTTTCAATGTCAAGTGCACTTATCACCAGAAGAATTTCGGCCATATCCTTGAGCTGCATAAGCATGTGAAGTTTGCTGTCGGGAAGGAATCCCGGCAAGACTCTGCTGGCATGATGGTCGTCAAATAGTTTGCCTCCGAATTCGAGGTAAAGCTTGTCTCCGAACTGCTCTATACGCTTTTTTATCTGTTCGGACTGTATCTTGAGATATTTCTCGTTATCAAAACCGTTTTTCATACGGTATGCAAAGTTAACTTTTCTTCCGCGACCCTGCAAACGAAAATTCTGCAAAAAATTGAATAAATTTCAAAATAACTTGGTATATAGAAAAAAATGAGGCACTTTTGCATTATCATTAAAATTTAGAAAAAATGGAAATTCAATTGAACAAAGTTGTTTCGTTGTCATACACATTGGAGGTTGATGGCGATATCATAGAGACTGTAACTGCAGAGAAACCTATGCAATTCATATTTGGTACCGGCTACCTTCTTCCTAAATTCGAAGATAATGTAAATGGTAAAAAGGTGGGCGATACATTCGATTTCAAATTGGCCGCTGAGGATGCATACGGTAATGTAGATCCTGAGGCTATAGTTGAGTTGCCTAAGAGAGTATTTGAGGTTGACGGAAAAATCCAGGAGAATGTACTTTTTGTAGGAAATGTGCTTCCTATGATGGATTCTGAGGGTAACCGTCTAAATGGTGCCATTGATGAGGTTAAAGAGGATACTATTGTAATGAATTTCAACCATCCTCTTGCTGGTGCAGAGCTCCATTTCTCAGGTAAAGTTGAAGCAATAAGAGAGGCTACAGAGACTGAGCTGACCAATGGCCTTTTCAATGAAAAAGTCTCTTCATGTGGCGGTGGATGCTCTTCTGCAGGTGACTGCTCTTCATGCGGATGCGGCGGATGCCATTAATCGGAACAACGCGGTTGTATGCCGCAAATGATAAAGGCCGGGTCAGTTTTCTGATCCGGCCTCTCTATTTATAATGACAATCATTTCTTGTTTATCGGTTTGCCAAATTTGAGTACTTTATAGCCGATAGCCACAACTATTATCGAAATAATAGGGGATATTATATTGAATATGCAGTATGGAAGATATACAAGGGTCGGTACTCCAAGTACGCTTGATTGTGCAACTCCGCATGTGTTCCAAGGAATGAGTACAGATGTTACCGTTGCTGAGTCCTGGAGTGAGCGGCTGAGCAATTCCGGTTCATACCCATTATCCTTAAATGCCTTTGAGAACATTTTTCCAGGCAGCAGGATGGACATATACTGGTCTGAAAGGGTAAGGTTGCAGAAGATACAAGTTCCTATTGTAGAGCTTACAAGTGATGTTGCGCTTGTCATGAACCTGGTCATCTTTTCTGTTACAACATTAATATATCCGGCAGCCTCCATAATACCACCAAAGGCTACAACGCAGAGAATGAGCCATACAGTATTCATCATACCGCCCATACCGCTGGTAGATGCCAGTTCGTTGAGCATCTCATTACCTGTCTCTATAGATACCTGACTCGACAGCATCTTTAAAGGTGCGTAGATATATCTGAACAGTTCCCCTTCACCATATGTGGTTATCTGTGAAATAATTTCAGGCTGGGTAAAAAGTGCAACGGCAGCTCCTACTACAGCCGAAAGAAATAGTGTGATATATGGTGATATCTTTTTGAATATCAGAAAGATGGTGAATCCAGGTATGAGAAGTAGCCACAATGAAATATTGAAGGTACTTGCAATTTGGGCGCATTGCTCTTCCACATCCAGCTGTGAATTTGATGGCACCATGAATCCTACAACGGCAAAAACAATGGCAGTTATGATGAATGTAGGCACATTTGTTATCATCAGATAGCGTATATGGCTGTAGAGATTTACCTCAGATACACTGGCCGATAGGTTTGTAGTATCAGACAGGGGAGAGAGCTTATCACCCAGATAGGCACCAGAAATGATTGCACCGGCGAGCCATCCGGGGTGGAAACCGAGTATCTCGCCCGCACTGAGCATTGCCACACCAATGGTTCCTATGGTGGTCCAGGAGCTTCCTGCCATTATTGAGATAATGCCTGTAAATACAAATATTACAAGTAGAAACACCGAAGGATGTATTACCTTCAGCCCATAATATATAAGTGTAGGTACAACTCCAGAGAGTGTCCATGAAGCGGTGAGTGCACCAATCATCAGCAGTATGAATATGGCACTTCCTGTTTTGCTCAGATTGTCGAGCATGCCCTCTTCGAGCTTTTCCCAAGGAATCTTCAGATATATCATTGCAACAAGGGCACCCACGATTGAGGCGGTAAGTAGGGCTATTTGGGATGGTCCTGATGTAAGTTCGTCTCCAAAGAGGTGAACACCTACTGAGAGTATCACAACAAGTATTATAACAGGCAGCATTGCCAGAAAAATGGTAGGTTTTCTCATATCTGATATATTTTTCTCCATTACATATATTATATAGTATAGTACACTAAAATTTGCTACAACCCTGTAAAATCTGCACACTCGAATGCCAGTGAAGGCACTTGCCATCTTGTACATCTCCTTGCATCATTTCCGGTAAACAGCAGGGTATTCCAGAGTGAAATCATATTTCCGGTGATATTCATCTCCCTTATTGGGTGTGCAATCTCTCCATTCTTTATGAGGAATCCTTCTATTCCATATGAAAAGTCTCCGGTGGTGCCATTGCAGTTGCCACCATTGAAACCTGTGACAAAAATGCCGTCCCCAACTATCTTTATCATCTCGGCCAATGTGAGGTTACGGTATTGGTTTTCATACCCTTCTGTTGAAAATGATGGCACCGACGGACCCTCTACAGTTGCTCTAACACCCATTTTATTTGCATAATAAGTATTTATGAAATAGGTATTTACAACGCCAGAACCTATTATTTGAAGATCTTTTGTGGCAATTCCTTCAGCATCAAAATATCTCGAGCCTGACATCCCTTTGAGATGAGGTGTGTCTATCAGGTTAAGATGCTCAGGAAATACTTTTTGTCCAAGTTTGTTTAGCAGAAAAGAGTTGTTCTGCTGTATGCTGTCGCCATTGAGTGCCGATATGATAGGGGAGAGCAGACGGCTGGCACAACTGTTCTCTACAATCATGCGGTATCTGCCGCTCTTTATCTTTTTAGGCGACAGTTTGGCCAAGGCCCTCTCTAGTGCAACAGTTCCGCACCCCTGTGGATGAAAATCAGAGAACTGCATTGTGCTGTCGTACCACCAGGCTTCAGGGCGTGCATCAGATCTGCCCTTTACCGAGCACTCGGCGCTTATGGTAAAGCCACTCTGGAGCGATTCTCCCTCAAAACTTTGTGAATCGATCATGTATTGATAGTCGAGATAATCTCCATATTCGGTGTTGGCAGATATGAGCAGCTTGCTCTTGCCCTCAATTTCGTTATAGGCATTAAAGGCTATCTCTTTCTTTGTATCCGGGGAGAGGGTGAGCACTGTAGGATCGAACTGCCCTAAATCTTCACATTCTCCCTTGAAATAGAGCGACTTTTCGGGGAGTGTGCGGCACTTGTCTTCGGCAAGAAGAGTTGTAGCTGCAATAGACTGTTTTATAAAGTATTCCAGTTCATCTCTCTCCATTCTGTTGGTTGAAAAGACACCATATCTTCCCTTGCTGTAGAGCTGTATGTAGAGCGAGCGGTCGTTGGCCATATGGAGCCTGTCGAGCTTTCCGTCGAGAACTGCAAATGCATTCTGCATTCCCATATTGAGGGTGACGCGGGCATGCTCCGCCCCATTTTTGAGGGAGATTTCAAGTGCCTCCTTTGCAAGTTCCTTCTCTTGTCTGTTATTCAATATATTGTTCTCCATCATCAAATCTTTACAGTTTTACGGCAAATCAATTTGAACCGCCAACGGTCAATTTGTTTACCAGAACACTCGGCATGCCGCATGATACAGGACAGTACTGCTCTTTACCGCATGTCCAGGTGCTGTTGTCGATAGTGTTGTTGTCTGCAACAGCTATAATATCCTTTAGGGCCTGTGGTCCGTTTCCAATAATGTTTATATCCTTAATAGGCTGTGTAAGTTTGCCATTTTCAATTAAATAACCGCTTTTTACAAAGAATGTGAAGTCTCCGGCACCAATCTGTACCTGGCCGTTTGAGAAGTTGTCGGCATAGATTCCGTTCTTGACCGAAGCAATGAGCTCCTCTTCCGGGAGATTCCCACTCTCCATGTATGTTGCCCTCATACGTGGAAGCGGCATATATCTGAAAGACTCCCTGCGGCCGTTTCCTGTTGGGGCAGTATTGTAATATGAGGCGCTTATCCTGTCGTGCAGATATGAGTTGAGTATACCATCTTTTACAAGGTATGTCTTTTGTCCAGGTATTCCTTCATCATCATAATTTACAGCACCTCTGTTGCCTTTGATTGTACCGTCATCTATTATGTTTATTGAGTTGTGGCATACCTGTTTGCCCATCATATCTGAGAATATTGAGGTGCCTTTTCTGTTGAAATCTGCTTCAAATGCGTGTCCTACAGCCTCATGCAACAGAATTCCTGAACTTCCGCTGCCCATTACAACTTGCATCTCTCCTCCCTTAGGCTGTTTTGCTCCAAAGAGGAAAGCTGTCTTTGAAATGACCTCTTCGGCAATTGTGTCAATCAGCCTGTCGTCAATCATCTCAAAGCCGCTTCTGAAGCTGCGGGAAGTACCTCCGCTCTCTATTTTGCCGCCATCCTGCATTACACAGTTGCAAGTGACTGAAACCATTGGCCTCAAATCTGCGTATGTCTCTCCCAAAGAGTTGTAGAAGAGTATTTTTGTAATTGAATCGGAGATTCTTGCCATAACCTTCACAACTCTTGAGTCTGCATCAAATACGAGAGTGTTGAGCCTGTTGAGATAAGGTATCTTATCTGTAACGGTTGTCTGCTCCCAGCCTTTAATTATAGGATATCGGTTATTGCCCTGGAGCAATGTTATATTTTGTGGTGGTATGTAGCTTCCCGAGGCGGAGGTGGCTATTCTGGCTGCGGTTCTTGCAGCCTTTTCCATCTGGGGCATTGTGGTAATTTCGGAATATGCGTATCCGGTCTGGTCTCCGCTCAATACCCTGATTCCAACACCGTAATCAATGTGGGAGCCTGCTGCATTCACCTCTCCATCGCGCAGGGCGAGTTCATTGCTTATTGAGTGTTCAAAATAGAGGTCGGCATAGTCGCCACCCTCCTCAAGAGCTATGTTTATGAGCCTCTGGAGGTCTGATACCTCAATTCCGAACAGTTCAAGATATTTGTTGTACATTGTAGTTTTCCGGTTTATTCCTGTTTTATCAATAGTATGCTGTCGGCAATATCTCCTTTGGCGGACATTTTGCGCAGACATTGGAATCTTCCATCTGTCAGCTGAGTAACAGTGCCTATTTTAATCCATTCATTCTCACCATCTTTGCTTACCTTCAAATTCTCACCTGCATTCCATTTGTATACATCATATCTTCCGGCAGGAAGGTTCTTTATCTTATATTTTACAGTGGCTCCATCTTTTTTTGCAACAAGGTATGAATCACCAAAATAGATATGCTGCATATCAGTTTTTTTCTCAAATCCACCTCTGCGCGACGGCTCGCTGAGTACAACTCTTTTCGCAGAAGGGATATTCAGATAATCACCTATCGCATAGATATTGTGTATTGCCATTGCTCTGAGATTCTCGAGTGAAACCCATTCACCATCGCGGTTATTGTTGTAGAAGGTGTATGGTGTCTCAAAAGTTGCAGCAAGCGATCTCTCTCCAAAGTTTTCCCAGAACCATCCCTCCAGATATCTTGGTGATACATTTGAAAATTTCAGATCATCTTTTCTGAAGTATGGGTTACGGTCGATTGTAAGATTTGAGAAGAGCATAAGATCTTTGTAGTAGCGGTCTGAAGTGGTTTCGGCCTTGTGCACCCAGTAGGTTGTCTGGTTAAGACTCTGTGAATGCATGTTTAGTACTACATCAATTGGCTTTTCTGCGGTCACCTTGGTTAGAAATGCCTTTATATTCTTGACCTCCTGAGCAGTAAGCTCATCAGAATAGTTGTAGTTCACCTCAAGGTTTATACCGTTTGAGTTGGAACGTGACATTCCCTCTTGTACTCCGTCTGGATTTGTGAATGGGAGTATGTAGAAGACCACATTTTTCCTCAAATCTTCAGCATACTGGCAATTGCCTGTAAGAGTCTCAATCATTTGGTCGAGGTGCCAGCTTCCAGGAGTTTCACTTGTGTGGATACGGCCATGGATATAGACCCTCTTTTTATTTTTGTCGGGAACATTATTATCTGTAACAATCATCAGAGGCATGTTGCGGCCATGCTCGCTTTTTCCTATACTTATTGTCTCTACACAATCCCTCTTTCCCCACTCCTGGAGACGTGAATTGAGATAACTCTCTGTGTATGGGGTGAAATATGCAATGTATACACTGTCTTTTTCATATTTTTTCTGGATTGTATTCTCTTTTGCGCACTCCTCTTCTGTGAAACGGATGTAGTTTTTGCCATCATATGAATAGAAAGGACGGCGGGCATCCGAGTTGTGCACATTCAGCTGGATATCTTTTCCTTTCACTCCGGTCATAAGAAAATGGTACCATCTTGCACTTGGCGGAAGCTGCGGATCTGCCGGATTTTTAGGGTCGAATCTAGAATAGATATCAAACTCCAGAGCCGGCTGCGCAAGCTGCATCTGTGCATGTATCATCATCATGGCCTTTACACTTACACTGTCGAGTGAGCCTGATTCAAAATTTGTGAAGAATTTTACACCGCATTTTTCTGTCTGCGGATCCATTTTAACCTGAGCTGCGAGTGTGTAACTGCCAATTGTGAGCAGTAGTGCTAAGAGTAAATTTTTGATATTCATAATGTTATAATTTTATTTCTTGTTTTCTCTCATGGTTGCCGCATATGCAAAGAGTGCAAAATCACCCTTGCAAGGATCATCCGGAAAGACTTTTTTCAGAAAATCTGTAATTTGCAGGGCTGTTGTAATGTCGCTCCCTTTTCTCTCTGTTATTCCCATGTTTATGGCGCTTCTGTGCACATGTACATCGAGCGGAATTATAAGCTCTGCCGGAGATATGCTCTTCCAGATGCCAAGATCAACTATGCCGTCGTTGCGGACCATCCATCTTCTGAACATATGGATCTTTTTGTTGGCAGCTTTAGGGTCGCTTTTTTGGCCATATACCATAACTCTTATCTGGTCTGGAGTAAGCTTCTCCAGGCTTTCATTATTGCTGTAGAACTCTTTGAGACGTCCGCAGATGGCTGCAAAATCACTCCATTTTATGGTGCGGTGCAGACTTTTGTCTTCATTGCGATAGTTGCCCTCCATCACATATTGATATGGTTTCCAGCCCATCTCATCAAAAGCCCTTGTACAGTCCCTAACAATCATATCCCTGCGTCCCCATGCAAGATGGGCTGCGATAATTCCTGCTATTTCAACATCCTGAAGCAGGCATCTGCCCTCCCTGAACAGTTCTGCAAAGTGCTTTGGAAACCTTATCGGGTCACCCTCAAAATATTCAGCTTTATTATATTCATCAGCCAACCGGCAGATCGTATCTATTGTTTTTTCCATTATTTTCCAATATATTGCAAAGATACTAAAAAGTAGGGTTGGGCTTAATATTTTTGTGTATTTATTGAAAGTGGGTATTATAAAAAAACAAATGATATGAAGAAGTTTATCTTTACTCTGGCAGCCATGGTTTATACTGTTGCACTTATGGCATCAGAGCCTCTCTGGCTGCGCTATCCGGCTATTTCTCCAGATGGAAAAACCATTGCATTCAACTATAAAGGAGATATATATCTGGTATCGTCCAATGGAGGAAAGGCAAGTTGTCTTGTCTCACACAAGGCCTATGATTATACACCTGTATGGTCTCCAGACGGATCTCATATTGCTTTTGCCTCAGACCGGTATGGAAATTTCGATATTTTCACAATTCCAGCATCTGGAGGAGAGGTGAATCGTGTTACAACACACTCCAATGATGAGGTGCCATGGTCTTTTACTCCTGACGGTTCAAAAATATATTTTTCAGCCAATCTGCAGACTTCGGCGCAGAGCCGTGTATATACAAAGAAGCCATATCTGAGAGAGTTGTATGCCGTTCAAACTGAAGGTGGAGCCCAAACGCTGGTATTGCCTACATCAGCAGAGGAGATCTCCCCACTTGCCTCCGGTGAAGGCTTTTTCTATCAAGACCGTCCTGGCGCCGAGGAGATCTGGAGAAAACACCATACCTCTGCAGCTGCCTGTGACATTTGGCTTTATAAAGATGGAAAACATACAAAACTGACAGATTTCAACGGAGAGGATCGTGTGCCGCGTCTTGCCCCAGACGGTAAAAATGTCTATTTTTTGAGTGAACGCGACGGTTCATTCAATCTCTATTCCTTCTCTGTAGAGGCTCCCTCTGAGGTAACACGCCATACTTATCACGAGCTGCATCCGGTCCGTTCGTTGACGATTGCTGATAATGGGACATTGTGTTACAGCTACGATGGCAGCATATATATAAAACGTAAGGATGGTAAATCCAGAAAATTGAAGATTACAGTTAATGAATCTGAATTTTCTGCTGCGCCAAAGTATGAGGTGCCAGTAAGACCATCTGATTGTGCAGCAGTTTCTCCAGATGGCAGCCAGATGGTCTTTGCATTCAGGGGAGAACTCTATGTAACATCAACAGATACCAATCCACTGACCCGTCGTATTACAAATAGTGTGGCTTCTGAAGCAGATCCTGTATTTTCTCCAGATGGCCGTACTTTGGTATATGCGTCGGAGAAAAGTGGAAAATGGAATCTCTATCGGATTACTCTTGGTGAAGAAGATGATGATTTTATTACAGCCGCCAACCTGGTGGAGGAACCTCTTCTGCAAAATGCAGGCTTTGACCGGAGGATGCCTCTCTTTTCTCCGGATGGTAAGGAACTCTCTTTTATAGAAAACCGCGACAGACTTATGGTGATGAATTTGGCCGATGCTCAGGTGCGCCAGGTAACAGACGGTTCCCATATCAGCCAGACTTGGGGCGTATATCCCTATTCATGGTCGCCAGATGGCAAATGGTTTGTATTGGAAGGGGATGTACTCAAGCACAAAACCAACATTTTGCTGGTGAATGCTTCAGGTAAGGAACCTATTATAAATCTTACCCGTTCGGGCTATCCTGATACAGATCCTGTGTGGGCACTTGGCGGGGATGCAATCCTTTTCATGTCACAGCGTTATGGAATGTATGACCAGTCGCGTGTGGGTGGAGGAACAAAATCTCTCTTTATCTTTTATCTGAACAAGCAGGCAGAGGAGAGATATGTGATACCGCAGTCGCAACATCAGGCATTGGGGATAGCTTCACATTATGGAAATGGCGTGCAAGAGGTGAAAATAGATTCTTTTGGCTTTAATGACCGCATTGGGCGCCTTACAAAAACAACTGTCTCAAATATAATTGCAGACAGGGATGGCAATTATGCATATGGTATTGCCGACAAGCATCTGGTGAGGATAGATTTGCACAAACCTATGCCTGCAAATATGGAGATACTGGGCAAAGCCTCAGGTAAACTTGCTTTTGACCGTTTGCAGGAGAATATATTCATTTTGGGAAGCAAGCCTCAAAAGTATGAGCTATCAGGAGGAAAATTCTCCCAGATAGTGGTTTCTGGAAGCTATGAAGTTGATGCTGCAGCAGAGTATCTGTTTATGTTTGACCATATTTCAAATGAGATGCAGAGGCGTTTCTATGATAAAGATATGCATGGAGTTGATTGGAAAATGTACTGTGAGGCTTACAGAAAGTTTGTGCCGCATATAAATAATAATTACGATTTTTCGGAAATGTGCGGAGAGTTGCTTGGAGAACTTAACGTTTCGCATACAGGATTGCGTTATGCCCGACCTGTTGAAAAGTGGCATGATGCTACAGGTGAATTGGGCCTGTATACCGATTATAATTATAAAGGTGGAGGGTTGAAAGTGACTGAGGTATTATTGGGTGGACCTTTTGATATTTCTACATCAAGATTGGAGGCTGGTGATATTATTGAGGCAATCGATGATGTAGTGTTGGCCAAGGGGATGGATTATTATCCACTTCTTAACCACAAGGCAGGAAAAGCGGTTAAAATCAGGATTAGAAAGGTCTCTGGTGAGATTGTTGAAGAGACTGTATTCCCTGTGACAAGAGAGAAATATGACGAACTGATTTATCAGCGCTGGATGGCCCGCAATGCAGAAGAGGTGGAGAGACTCTCTGGTGGACGTATAGGATATGTACATTTGGATTTTATGAACAAGCCTGCTTATCATCATCTCTATCTCACATCTTTGGGCCGTTACTACCATTGCGATGCCCTTGTGTTTGATGTCAGGGATAATGGAGGTGGTTCACTGCATCCGAGAATAGAGGAGTTTTTCAGCGGAACGCAATATTGGACAGGAGAGGTGAGGGGTATGGTTACCAAGTCTATGCCAAGGCGCAGATGGATATATCCGTCGGCAATGCTCATAAATGCAGGATGTTATTCCGACGGTCATGGTACTCCTTGGGTGTATGACCATCTTGATTTGGGGACAACAGTTGGTATGCCTATTCCTGGAAGCATGACTACATGCAATAGAGAAAAGCAACGTGATGAGACTCTTATACTTGGAGTGCCTATAGTGGGATTTTATATGAAAGATGGCAGAACAACTGAAAATACCCAGACAGAGCCAGATGTGAGGGTTGAAAATAGAAAAGAGGATGTGGCGGCAGGCAAAGACCAACAACTCGAATCAATTGTAAATCTACTTCTTGATCAGATTGACACCCATCCTAAGCGTCCATGGAAGCGCAGATAAAACAAAAACCACCCCAATATTGAGGTGGTTTTTATTTTTACACTGCTGTAAATTATTTTCTTTTGTAACGTTGGTAGAATTTATCAACACGACCTGCAGTGTCAACCAATTTCATCTTACCGGTATAGAATGGGTGAGATGTGTTTGAAATCTCCAATTTGATAAGAGGGTAAGTGACACCGTCGATATCAATAGTTTCTTTTGAGTTTACGCAAGAACGGGTGATAAATACCTGCTCGTTTGACATATCCTTGAAAGCAACTAGGCGGTAGCTTTCGGGATGAATACCTTTTTTCATGACTAGTAAATTTTATTTGAATTTTATGGGCTGCAAAGGTAACAATTTATTTGAATTTACCAAATTATATTACTCTCTGCTGTTGATTTTTCCTAAAAGTTTCAAAATCTCGAGGTAGAGCCATACCAATGTCACCATCAGACCGAATGCTCCGTACCACTCCATCTGTTTTGGAGCACCTGCTGCAGATGCCTGCTCAATGAAATTGTAGTCGGCCAGAAGACTGAATGCTGCAACACCTACAATCAGGCAGCTGATTCCTATGCTTAGCGGTGAATTGCCATAGAGAATAGAGACATCCACGCCAAACAAGGAGAGAAGCATTCCACCCACATAGAACACAAGTATTGTGATGAGTGAAATTGTAAGCACCTTCATAAAGGTTCCGTTTACCTTGATCAGACCACTTCTGTATACAGTGAGCATTACAAATGCACACAGCAGAGTGAGAAGCACTGCATTTATAACAATATTAGGGGCTGTCTGGGCAAATGCATCATTGTACATTGCCGAAATTGCGCCGAGTACAAGGCCTTCTGCAGCCGCATATACAGGGGCAAGGAATGGTGCTGTCTTTGGTTTGAAGCTTATGATCATGGCGGTTACCAGACCTCCAATCAGACCTCCCCACATCCAGCCTGTAATTGTGGCAGGATTTATTGCTTCATAGAACATTTTCCAGGTGTATCCTCCTGCTGCAACAACAAGTATAAGCAACAGAAGGGCTTTGGTCATAGTTCCTTTAACTGTCATTACTCCACTTTGGGCCATTGCGGCCTCTCTCTTGAAAATGGTGTCGTTCAATACCGGATTTGCCATAATTTTAAAGTAAATTTAATGTTTATTATTGATTTTGTGGAGTTTACTTGATTCTGTAGAGTTGTTCATCTTCATAGAGGAGGGCCTTTTTGCTTTTCCTTATCCACTTCTGCTCTTCCACTTTGATATGCTCCTTGATATCGGCCCAATCGCCTTCGCCCTTTACAAAATCAATCAGCTCCTTGTCTCCCAACAACAATTCAATTGCCGTTTTGTCATTTTCTGCCTCATATTTGCCCGGCCTATATCCAAAACCGCTGCAGTTGTCATTGAGAAATCTCAATATACGCAAATTGTGTGCCAGCGCATGGTACTGCATATTCGGGTTCAGCAACAGCTGGAATCCGTAGCAGCACTCATCCTTATATTTGTTGAAGGTAGGTATAAATTTCATCCACCTTACAAAAACTCCCTCATCATATAGCGGCCCCGACGGATCATTCCAGTTTTCCAGCCCATGCTTTCCGTTATATGTTGCAAGTTCCTCCATAAAAGGAGCTCCAAAGAGTTCAAACGGACGTGTGGTGCCTCTTCCTTCACTTACATTGGTGCCTTCCCACAAACATTGTCCGCTGTAGAAATGGGCAGTGAAAAGACCTGGAAAATTTGGTGAAGGTGGAATGCTCCATGGTAGCAGATCTTTGTTGGCATGCGTTGCTTTATATGATATTATATGTAATGGGAACTTTGCATTTATCTCATTATGAAGAAAATATGCCATTTCTCCAATTGTCAGTCCATGTCTGTGCGGAATACCCTCCACTCCAATGAATGAGCGGTATCCTGCTCTCAACATGGTTCCTTCAACCTGGCGTCCTGCCGGGTTGGGCCTGTCTATTATATAGACCGACAGACCTATCTCATATTTTTTGAGAGTCTTGAAGAGATTGAATATAGTACTGATATATGTATAGTAGCGGCATCCAACATCCTGAAGCTCAATTATCAGCACATCCAGATCTGACAGCTTGTTTGCAGCAGCATACAGCGACTCCTCTGAGTTTCCGTACAGTGAGACAAACTCCACATCCTTACATATATTATTATATGCTTCGGTGGTATCCAGCTTTACCTGATCCTGCAATTCGCCGAACAGTCCGTGCTCTGGTATGAAGACGCGTTTCAGATTGCCTTTTTTTGCATAAGTTTCAAAGAGATACTCGCCTGTCTCAGGGTGCCATGCCGTCTGATTGCACAGAATACCCAAATTGCCCCCCTTGAGCAAGAGATCAGGTTGCTGTTCGAGGGGTGTTGTCCTGAATGAAAACATTACTATCCTATAATGGTATTGATTTCATTTATGATTACCTGGGCCAATGCATCTGCATCCTCCTGAGTAGGGGCCTCTGCGTAAATTCTGATGATAGGCTCGGTATTTGATTTTCTCAGATGCACCCAAGTCTTCTGTGAATCAAAATCAATCTTCACACCATCAATATCAGTTACCCTTTCGTTTGAATATTTCTCTTTAATTGTAAGCAATATCTTGTCGATAAGTGATTTGTCCGACAGCTCAATTTTGTTTTTAGAAGAGAAGTAAGGAGGGTAGGTCTTTCTCAATTCCGACACTTTCATATCCTTGTGGGCAAGGTTGCTCAAGAAGAGTGCTATACCGATATATGCATCTCTTCCATAGTGGA
The DNA here is from genome assembly GCA_017935505.1 of Bacteroidales bacterium. Taxonomy (GTDB): domain Bacteria; phylum Bacteroidota; class Bacteroidia; order Bacteroidales; family UBA932; genus Egerieousia. The sequence continues at coordinate 152,226 of JAGBHM010000033.1, forward strand.
GGTTAGGGTATATTACGCCTCCATTGCCTTCTCCACCTATAACTGCACCCACTTCCTTCATCTTTGTAGTAACATTCACCTCACCTACGGCAGCAGAGAAGTGCTCTTTCCCTTTTGCCTCGGTTACATCTTTCAATGCTCTTGATGATGAGAGGTTTGATACTGTATTTCCAAGATTTTTGCTCAAAACGTAATCTGCTACAGATACAAGTGTATACTCCTCTCCAAAAGCATTTCCATCCTCACAGATGAGTGCAAGACGGTCTACATCCGGATCTACCGATATTCCCAAATCTGCCTTTTCCGATACAACTTTTTCTCTGAGTTCCACGAGGTTTTCTGGGAGCGGCTCAGGATTGTGAGGGAAATATCCGTCGGGAACACAATTAATTTGGATGCACTCCACACCCATCTTCTCCAGCAATTGTGGCATTGTGCAGCCTCCTACTGAATTTACTGCATCAAGTACAACTTTGAATTTCTTTGATTTTATGGCCTCTACATCAACGAGAGGATCATTGAGTACTGCATCAATGTGGGCATCTGTGAAATCTTTTGTGGTGAGAGAGCCGAGTTTTTCCACTTCATAGAACTCAAAAGCCTCCTTCTCTGCAACATTAAGAAGTGCCTCTCCCTCTGCTGCATTAAGAAATTCACCCTTCTCATTGAGGAGTTTTAGTGCATTCCATTGTTTAGGATTATGTGATGCGGTAAGTATTATACCACCGTCTGCCTTTTCAAAAATAACCGCCATTTCGGTAGTTGGTGTAGATGCCAACCCTGCATTTACCACATCAATGCCACAGGCCATCAATGTTCCGCATACAATTGACTCAACCATTTTGCCTGAAATTCTTGCATCTCGTCCTACAACAACCTTATATCTCTCTTTTCCCGGAATTCTTCTTCGCAGCTCCGCTGCATATGCCGCTGTGAATTTAACAATATCAACTGGGGTGAGTGAATTTCCGATTTCCCCTCCAATAGTTCCTCTGATACCTGAAATGGATTTGATTAGTGTCATCTTCTTCTTGAAATTTAAATGAACTGCAAATATAATAAAAATATAAAAAAGCGAATAACTATGTTGAAATAGTTGCATATTGGCAATTAGTTTATATCTTTGCCGTTTATACTAACTTTCAGTTAGTTTAACCCTATAAACCTTAACCTGTTAGATTACAAACCTAATTATTAATTAACAAAAAAACCTATGTTAAAAAAACAGTTCATCCAAAGGCTTGGATTGATTTTTAGACAAGTTGGGGGAATGAAGCTCTGTATGCTTACACTGATGTGTTGCCTTCTGGCATCCTCAGTTGCATTCGCGCAATCTTCCAATTCAAAAAATTCGAGCCAGTCTTCTTCACAGAAGATTGTTATGTACTCCGGAGTTGTGGTAGATAACGAAGATCTTCCACTGGTAGGAGTTAATGTAGTGGTAAAGGGTTCTAAACCTATTATTGGAACAACTACAGACATCGACGGTAACTTCAAAATTTCAATGCCTCAGGGTAAATTCACCCTCGAGTTCTCTTATGTTGGAATGAAGACCCAAGAAGTTTATGTTCAGAATACCAATAAACTTAAAGTACGTCTCGAAGAAGATGCTACTATGTTGGAGCAGTTGGTTGTGACCGGTATCTACAGAAGAAATACCGAGAGCTTTACCGGTTCTGCCGTAACTTACTCTTCTGAGAAAATCAAAGAGGCAGGTAACCAGAATATTCTACAGGGTTTGAGTTTGATAGATCCTTCATTCTCAATCTTGGAGAATACTCTTATGGGTTCTGACCCTAACTCTTTGGCAGAAATTAATATCAACGGTACAATCAGTATCAATGGTCTTACCGATACCTATGCTTCAAATCCAGACCAGCCACTATTTATTCTCGACGGATTTGAGACAACTCTTGCACGTATCAGCGATATGAGTATGGATAGAATTGAGAGTATCACAATCTTGAAAGATGCTGCGTCAACTGCTATCTATGGTGCAAAGGCTGCAAACGGTGTTATCGTAGTTGAAACAAAGAAACCTGAGGCAGGTAAACTCAGATTCAGCTATAATGGTAATTTCCAGGTTGGTTAGGCAGATCTTTCGGATTACAATATGATGAATGCTGCCGAGAAATTGCAATTTGAGAAACTTTCGGGCTATTATGGCACATTGGACGATAATGGTGAGATCCTTTCAGATACTCAACGTTCTCTCTATTACTCAAGGATGCAGAAAGTTGCAGCAGGCCTGGATTCTTACTGGTTGAAAGAGCCGCTCCGTACAGCATTCACTCACGACCATTCAATCAATGCAGAGGGTGGTGATTCAGCCTTCCGTTATGGTATCACATTACGTTATAAAGATACTCAGGGTGTTATGAAGGGATCTGATCGTGAGAACCTCGACGGCTCTGTGAATTTGAGCTACCGTTTGAACAAGTTCAACTTCTCTAACCAGACAAATATCTACCATACCAAAGCTGATAACAATACTGTTCCTTTTAGCCAGTTTGCAAATGCAAACCCTTACTACGCAAAAAGGGATGAAAATGGAGAGGCATATAAGGTTCTTGAATCATATGCAACATACACTGGAACAGAATATGTGTACAACCCATTGTGGGATTATGAGCAGAAGAGTTTCAGTGGCAGCAACCAGTTTACATTCAACAACAACTTTAATGTAGAGTACTCTCCAGTTAAAAACTTGCGTATTGTTGGTAAATTGGGTTTGACAGTTAACAAAGATGAGTCTGCAGCATTTAACTCTCCGTACGCCTCTATGTTTACAAATACAGAGCAACTTAAGAGAGGTACTTATTCACAAACAAACAGCAAGAGCACCAATTTGGATGGAAGCCTCCTTGTAAGTTATGCAGGTTCTGTAAAGAAACATACTTATAATGTTATTGGTGGTGCTCAGCTGACTCAGAATGACAGCGAGATGAGCGGTTATATGGCGCAGGGTTACATTTCAGACCAGTTCTATAACCCTAACTTCTCAACCGGTTATCCGGAAGGTGGCAAACCTTCTTCAACTGTAAGCCGCAGCCGTTTGGCCAGCTTCTATATTAACGGTAACTACTCATATGCAGACCGTTACCTGTTTGATATCAACTTGCGTACAGACGGTGCATCTGTTTATGGTGTGAACAACCCATTCTCAACCACTTGGGGATTTGGTGTATCTTGGAATATCCACAATGAGAATTGGTTTGACAAATCAGGTGTTGTGAACTATTTGAAAATCAGATACTCTTTGGGTAACCCTGGTACAAACAATATTAATGTGAAATTGGCAAACAACGTTTACAACTACTATACAGATTATGTAAACATGTTTGGCCTTTCAGCACTCATCAGCCAGTGGGGTAACAAAAATCTTGAGTGGCAGCGTACAACCCAGCAGAATATTGGTATTAACCTTGATATGTTCAAATCACGTTTGCATATCACTGCCGACTATACCATGAAAGATACTGATCCTATCGTGTTGACTATTGACCAGCCTACATCTACCGGTACATCATTCATTCCTATGAACATTGGTGCAACCAAAAACAAGAGTTTCTCACTTACTGTACGCTACGATGTATTGCGTAGAAATGACTGGAGATGGACTCTTTCTGCAAACATGTTGAACACCAAGACCAAGTATGACAAGATCGGCAATTTGTTGGATAAATGGAACGAAGAGGGCCGTACAAACCAGACTCTTGTTCGTTACTATGATGGAGCAAGTGCAACAGCTCTTTGGGCTGTAAGATCTGCCGGTATCGACCCTATGACCGGTAATGAGGTATTCATAAGAAAAGATGGTACTTATACTTACGAATGGGATAATAAAGAGGAGGTTATATGTGGTGACCTTACTCCGGATATCGATGGAAACATAAGTTCTACACTCCGTTACAAAGGTTGGGGGCTTGGTATGAACTTCCGTTACCGTTGGGGTGGACAGATTGTATTGAATACTTTGCTCAGCAAGGTTGAAAATATTTCTGAAACATCATTGAGATATAATCAGGACGCACGTGCTTTGCACGATCGTTGGCAAAAACCTGGTGATGTTGCCAAATTCAAGAGAATCGACGACACAACACCTACTCAAGTTTCATCAAGATTTATTGAGGATGACAATACATTTGAGTGTAAATCTGTTTATGTAAGCTATGAAACAACAACAGCCCAATGGATGAAGAATTTGGGATTGTCTTCATTGAATTTCAGAATTTACATGAATGATATTTTCCGTATCTCAACTGTAAAAGAGGAGCGTGGTCTTTCATATCCGTTCCAGCGCTCAATATCGGCATCAATCGGTTTGCGCTTCTAATTACTTAATGTTTTGAAATTATGAAAATGAAAAAAATATTAAACCTTTTTGTAGCTTTAAGTATCCTTCTCTGCGCAACCGTTTCTTGCAGCAACTGGTTGGCTGTAGATTTGGAAGACTCCATTCTGGAGGATAAGCTCTTTGAAACCAACGAAGGTTATACCTCTGTGCTTAACGGAGTATATACCAAAATGAATACCTACTACGGCTCAACACTCTCTATGGGTGTGATTGATGCTATGGCAAAGTTGTACCATATGAGTTCATCTCATAACTACTACCCTTATTTCAATTATGACTTTGAAGGATCTGCATTTGAGGGAACATCAGGTGCTCTTTGGACAGGTATGTATAATCTTATAGCAAATCTTAATGTATTGTTGGAGAAGTGTGATGAGGCTGATAATGCATTGTTCCCTAATTACTATCCTTATATTAAAGGTGAGGCTTTGGCTCTGAGAGCAATGTTGCATTTTGATTTGTTCAGACTTTATGGCCCTATCTATTCAGAGGAGTCAAAAACAAATCTTACTATTCCTTATCAGGCAACAACCGACAAAACTATTCAGCCGTTGCTTCCTGCAGAAGAGGTTATGAACAAAGTTATAGCAGACTTGAAGGCTGCTTCTGAACTTCTGAAAGATGATGCAGTACGTACAGATGGTGTATTGAACAGTGATTCTGAGGATCCTAACGAAACAGCTGATTTCCGTTACCGCCAATACCGCTTGAACTATTATGCTGTTCAAGGTCTTTTGGCTCGTGCATATTTGTGGATTGGAGATAAGGAGAATGCTTATACTACTGCTAAAGCAATCATTACAGAAGTTGAGGAGAAAAAGACATTTGATTGGACTCCTAAGGCAGATATCCAGTCATCAACTGCACCTGATTTGATCTTCTCAACAGAGGTTATGTTTGGTCTTTATAACTTGAAGAGAGTGAACCTTTACAACGGATTGTTTAAAAATACTGCAGGTTACAGTAGTGCACTTACATTCTATGGAAGCTCTATGGAAGATGGCTATAAAAACGCCAAAGTTACCTGGTTCTACGATCAGTTGGATGATTTGCGCCGTACAGAGATGTGGGAAGTTGCAACACTTGAAGAAAATACTGAATTCAGTGGTGTTAAAGAGCATCAGGCTACTGTGTTTGGCAAATATAAAGATATCCAGACATCTGAAACAAGAAGATATATGATTCCTCTTCTTCGTATGAGTGAGATCTATCTGATTGCTGCTGAATGTACATCTGATGTAACTGAGGGTCTTGGTTATGTAAATGCAATCCGTGAGCATAGAAACTGTGTAAATATTGATGCTGCAAGTGTGGCTTCCAAAGATGCTTTGCAGGAGTATATCGATGATGAGTTCTACCGTGAGACTATCGGTGAAGGTCAGATATATTTCTATTATAAGAGACATGCAATGACCACTATTATGGAGTCAGACTTCTCTTATGGTAGCTATGGAGCGTATTATACAACTATCGGTATGCAGCTTCAGGATTATGTATGGCCTTTACCTAAAGTTGAAACTGACAAGCGTTTAAATTAATTATTTAATATTTGAAAATTATGAAAAGATATATAACTCTCTTTTGTCTTGTGATTTCTCTCTTTTCAATGCTTTTTGTAAGCTGCGAAAAGGAGCCTATGACATACGAGGGAAAAGATTCAATCTATTTTGATGTGCGCACTGGTGCTGAGTGGATTGATCCTGACTTGTGGTCACATGAGTATTATTCTACTGTATCATTTGGAAGTACTGTTGATGATGTAATCGAACTTAATCTTCCTGTATGTGTATCAGGTATGCCATCTGATATTGACCGTTCATTTACTATCATTGAGGTAAAAGATAGTACTACAGTTCAAAGTGGTGATTATGAAGGCTTGGAGTCAACTTATACTATTAAAGCCGGTGAAACCAAAACTAATGTTCGTCTTGTGTTCAACAGAAAAGAGCATATGAAAGATGATACTTTGTGTCTGCAATTGGCTTTGCAGGAGAACGAGTATTTCTCATTGATGTATAAAGATTTCGGTAAGGCTCCTGAGCAATATGCTCCGGATGCAAAACCAGAATTTGATTATAATCATGATGGTTCTGTTCATAACATTTTTGTATTTGATGTTATGGTAAAACCAACAAGATGGGTTGGTAATGATGCTACCGGTGCCGGACGATTTGGTAAATTCTCTCCTACAAAATGGAAATTTATGATGAAAATTACCAATACATCTATTGAGGATTATGCTTCAACCGCAACAATGCCAACTGCACGTCAGGCTGCCATTGCCCAGACTTGTGCGAATTTTGTAATGGAGAAAGCTGCTGCAAGAACTCCGGTGTTGGATGAAGATGGAACTATGATGTATTTCTATGTTGATGCAACTACCGTGCCTTGGAGCCCATTCACCAAACCTTCTGATTATTATGGACATGATAATTGGACTCCATACGAAGAGTAATATATTAATGTAAATATGAATAATATGAAAAAAGTATTATATTTTGGTCTCTTGCTATTGGTGCCTGCTTTTATCTCTTGTGTAGAAGATTTGGGTAACGATACTGTAGCAGAAATTAATGAAATAGAGATTTCTGGTATAGAGGAGTCGTATAGTGTTATTGCAAAGCAGGAGACATTGGTAATCAATCCAGAAGTTAAAGGAAGCTTGAGCGCTTCAGATGAATCTAATTTGTCATACGAGTGGTTTTTGTGTGATAATGGTATTACTGATCATAACCATTATACAATAGGAACAGAGCGTAATTTGAGCTATTTTATTGAGTCAACTCCTGCCAATTACACTCTTTATTTCTCTGTATTGGATAATTCTACCGGAATCAAATGGGAAAAAGAGGCTACTCTTTCTGTTGTCAGCCCTATGGTTAGAGGTTTCTATCTGTTTGGTGATAAAGCAGATGGCTCTGTCGCTATGGATTTCTTGAGTTTTATAGATGGTAGAGATACATCTGTTGTAAAAGACGTCTTTGTAAACACTAAAAACTTGAAGGGTGCTAAAAATGCTGTTTTTACAGGATATTATGTTAATGAAGCGATGGTTAATATGTGGGTTATGTCTGAGAGTGGCTCATATCAGGTAGATAAAAGTGCAAGTTCAACAGAGGTTAAGGAGTTGGATGACATGTCAAATCCCGGTAGCTTCATATTCCCAACTGTGCCAGTTTCACAACCACAGCAAGTTATGGATATACATCCTTATCCTTATGCAAAAACTAATACCAACCGTGCGCGTGGAGCCAGGATACTCTTTACAAAAGATAATGTCTTTGCTACAGGTATGATGACCCTTCCTGAGGCATACGGTAACCCTATAAATTGTTATAAAGCAGCTTCTGCAGACTTGTTCAAACCATCTAAGTATATACTATACAAAGATAATGTAGCATCTGTTAGTGGAGTGTGTATGTTTGATGAAACAAATCACTGCTTTGTAAGGGTTAATAGCATGAGTTCTTATACAGCGCCTACATATTGTGTGAAGTTGTCTAATACAGGAACACCTTTCTATTTTGATCAGAATCAATATTCGCCTGTACGTACTATGGTGTATGGTCAAAACGGTTATGGCAATGCCGGTAGGAGCTATGCTCTGATGAATAATGAAAATGGTGAGTACTTTGTTTATCAGATTATGGTTGCCTCATACTCAAGCATTACTGCACAGGCTGCTTATACTATTGACATGAGTGTAGCAGAAGAGTTTGCCAAAGCAGATTTCTACACATTCTTCTCTATGCAGCCGATTGTCCTTTACTCAGTTGGTGCAAAACTTTATGCATATGACTATGCTCGTAATGAGTGTAAACTTGTGAATACATTTGATGGTAATATCACCTATTTGTCTATGGATTATGAGTCAAACAATGATCCTAAACATATTTGGATAGCAACTTATAATGGAAGTGCAGGTAAAGTATATGGTTACAGTATAGCGGATAACCAGAATGCGATCAATGTTACACCAGTTGAGCATGAAGTATTTGACACAGAGATCAAAGTTGTGAAGATGGAGTACAGAAATCATGCAAACTAATACTGACTTTCAGTCTGTATAAAATTAAAGGGAGGGTTTTGAAAACCTTCCCTTTTTTAGTGTCACTGAAAAATTATTTCTTTATAAAATCGAACAGAGAAGTTTTGACCTCTTCTTCAAAACCGTTGGCATATTTGATTTTAATTGCCTTTTTTCTTGATATTGTGTAGGTTGGACCGTCGGGATTATCGATTCTCTTATATTCAATCTCCTTCTGGCCAACTTTTATCACCTTACATTTAATATCTTCTCCAGAGCAGATGATGAGGTCGTATTGGCCGTTATTCTGAGGTTGTGCGGCCTGCTGATATTGCTGCTGGGCCACTTGATTTTGCTGTTGTGGCTGGGTATTGGCATGGTTATGTTGCTGAGGGTGTGCAGTGTAGTTCTGCTGAGGCTGCTGTTTTGAAGGAGTCTCTTTTTCAGCCTTTTTATCATTCTTTTTGGACTCTCTTGTATCATCAAGTTTTACGCTAGTACTGCCTTTTACTTCATCAACATTCTGAAGTGATGTTGCAGCTTCAGCACCTATATCTGAAGCAAGGCCTTTCAATGGATCGGGGGCAGGGTATATGCCGGCTTCATAAGCATCGTCCTTAAGTCTGTAGAAGGCACGGGAGGTTGAAACAAGTCCTCCTTTCATGCTTATAGGAAAATAGGCTGTAGAGATTTTTCCTCCTTTCCTGGAGTGTACCCATGGTCCGCTGAGCATTGTACCTACGGTACTTCCAACGCTCTCTTTGAGGTCTACATATAATAATATGCCTGTAGTCTTGCCTTTGCGTTCAAAATGGGAGAACGTAGAAGAGGTCATGCCGCGTGGTTGGTTTTTGTCATATGCCAATTTATCACCTCCGTGGCTTTTTACTCTTTTTTCTATCGCCAAAAACAGATCCTGATCATAGTTGTCCAATGCACCTTCTCCTCCAAAAACAGATATCCAGGCATCATATACTTCATTTATAGCGGGCAGATACCAGCCTTCACCAAGTGAACGGCACCAGTTGTAAAGAGGAAATTCACCTCCATACTGGTTTATATATTGCTCAATGGCAGCCATATTCTTGCGGCCGTCGTTGCGGTCATTGGCATATAATGTATGTTCCAGCTCCTTTTCATAGTAAAATTTGTCATTAGTTCTTTGTAGTGACATGATTACAGAAGGGGTTCCGTCTGAAGCCAGTTTTACAACAATACCTTTGAGGCCATTCTTGTCATAAATCTCTCCAAGCCCCTGTGCAAATATTGAATTTGTACAGAAGAGCAGCAATGCGATAAAGAGTATTCTTTTCATAGAAAAAATGTTAGATATATTTTATAGCAAATATACGAAAAAAGGACATTAGAGTCTCCAATGTCCTTTTTATTGGTTTTAAGGCCGTAATTATGCTGGCAAAGCCAAGAATGCAGCAGCAAATGCCAAGATAGCGTAAAGCTCAGGGAATACACCTAGAATAAGTGTTTTACCGAATACATCGTTACCGTTAGCCATCTCATTGATACCGTTTGCTACCAAAGAAGCCTGTTTGATTGCTGAATAGAAACCAACAATACCCAAAGCGATACCTACTGCCAAAATAGCCAATGACTCGTTAATGGTCATAGCCTCCATAACTTTAACTTTACCCAAAGCAAGGAAGAATGCCGCAAAGCCGTACAGACCCTGAGTTGAAGGCAATGCACAAAGAATCATTGCAGAACCAAACAGATCAGGATTTTTCTTAAGTGCACCAATAGTTGCGTTACCGCCTATTGTTACACCAAATGCACTACCGATACATGCAGCAGCCAACATAATGCCCATACCAGTATAGGCCAAAAAGAAAGGTAATTGTTCCATAATATTAAAATTTTTAAATTGTTATATTTCAGTTAGTTAATTATTTGTTTTCTTTTTTGAGAGGGTTGTAGGCCCTTCCGCCACCCTCAAATCCTGCATTCTTGTAGAACTCAATGAATGTAAGACGCAACGGGTGTACAAATGCACCGAGGCATGAGAGCAGCAAGACAAAGATATGTCCAACCACCAGCATTATTCCCATAAGCAGCCATCCTGCGTAAGGAATCTCCGCAAGGTTCATAGCAATGGAATTTACCACGAATCCGAGAATTCCTCCTGAGGTACCCAATCCGAAGAGTCGGATATATGAGAGTACATCACCAAATACTCCGGTAGAGTCGTATAGTGATGTAACACCTTTGAATACTCTCACAAACGGATTTCTTGCATCTGAACTGAAGAAGAGAATCAGTGCAAGTCCTGCCATGGCAATATAATTGATCCATGCCGGATATGTAAATCCTGCTTCCATAGAGGCATATGCCAAGGTTGCCCATGCAATTCCTATTACCCAGCCGAAACCGCTCAGGGCTGCATTATATCTCTTCTTTACCAAACAATATATTGCCTGAATCATTCTGGCAAATATTATCTGGAAAATACCAAAGAGAATTGCAAACCAGAACATCTGCATGTCGTTAAAGAGCATATCAGTAATGTTCTGCGGCATTGGTATAAAGTCATAGATCTTTGCTCCGAACATGGTACCGTTGAGCGCAGGCATTATTATGGCACCAAGGCCAAGCCATGCAATCAGTTTTCCGTAATTGGCAAATTTAGGAACCTTGAAGTTTACTGCCAATCCTGCTATAATCAGTACAAGTCCGTATCCCATATCTCCGAGGCATAAACCGAAGAAGAGCATATAGAATGGTGCAAAAAACACAGTAAGGTCGAGCTCGCCATATTTAGGAAGCATGTAGAGATCTCCAATTGGCTCATACAATTTTGCAAAGAAGTTGTTTTTGAGCTTGATAGGAGGGTTGTCCTCTTCTTTAGCAGCCTCCATCAGATAATAGACATTGTTGCTTTCCAAAAATTCTACAACCTCTTTGTCTATATCGGTAGGGGCAAAAGCCTCAAAGATTACAATTGTCTCATCTGCCTCTTTTTGTGAAGCCTCGCTTGCAAGGTACAGATCAAGATTCTCAAACAGTTTTTCTTTCTTCTGTTTGAGCTCATCTATACAATTGGTAAGAGCAAGGATATTGTTCTCTGTTTCTTTAGCAAGTTTTTCGCACTCAAGAATCTCTTTTTCGAGGATATCTGCTGAAACGGCAGGGAATATCGCCTCCTGCAGTTTCAACTGAGGCTTTTCGCTTCCCTCCATCAGTACTGCAAAGTATGTTTTTCCACCATGCTCATTCAATACATAAATAGGGTAGAGCGACTCCCACTCCTTGTTGTATTTCTGTGATGATACAGAATAGAAGTATGGAGTATATCCAAGAGATTTGATATTCTGCAAATTTTCATCGGTAAATGCACCCCATGGCAAAGCCTGGGCATATTCACCTCTGAGTGCAAACAATTTGCTCTTGAGAGAATCTTTTTGGGAAATCTGGGCATTGAAGAATGCGAGCAGATCCTCCTGCTGAGGTTTTGCCTGAGGAAGTTCCACTTTATTTTTCACTGCCTCCTCCCTGATTCTCGAAAGTTGGTTCACGGCAGCATTATATTGCGCTATCTCCTCAAATTTATCCATTGAATATGAGTCGATTGCACGTTTCTGCCTGGTGATGTCTACAACACCTATTTCCTGGAGATTCTTTAGAAAATCATCCACCTCTTTGTGAAATATCACAAATGAGTATTTAGTCATTTTCTTAATCATGATTCTCCTCCTCTTCTATTAGGTGTCGGGTTTTTACTATCTTCTGAGATGCTTTTGAAAGATTCTCTTCATCTTCCATGTATCTCTTGATTTTTCTGATTGCCTCCTTATAGCCTGGAATCTGCACCTTTTCATAAAGGTTTACCTTCTGGGTTGTCTTTTTACGGGTATAGTCCAATATCCGCATCTTCTCCAGATAAATTTCAGATTCAATACCTATTTGGGCAAGTTGTTGCAGAATCTCCACACCGTCGGTATACCATAATGGTTTCTTGAATATGTCAAATTCATTCACTTCATACAGTACTTCAACGAGGGCTGGAGTCTTTACACCGGCAATTTTCTCTGTTTTGAGGACAACATCCTTTACAGAGATCAGTCCCGGAGTAAACTCATTCCACAATGCAGCCAGATACTCGTAGGCTTTCAATGAGGCAGTCAGTTTTTCCATAAGTTCATCACTCATGGCCTTGGCACGCTTTACCTCCACCCTAAGGGCACTCTCCTTGTTCTTGAGAGTAGGAAGCGCGTTTGTCCTCACCTTAAGCTGTTTGTTAAGGTCGTTGAGCGATGTCTTGTTATATTGGAATTTGATTGCCATAATTAATTATTGCCTTTCCAGTATTTGTCTACAAGATTCTGTTTGATACCGAGCTCCTCTGGCTTGAAGTATTTGCCGAACAAATCCCAAGCAGTGTCGAGCATCTGGTCTATCTTAATATTTACATCAATTGCAAGCAGTTTGGTTGAGTAATCTTTTGCATAGTCGAGACAACGCAAATCGTAATCACTCAAGTCAAAACCGTTCTCCAATTTGGTTTTTGCATTGGCTGCATCAGCAAACAGACGCACACCTGTATTCATCACTTGACCATGGTCCTCTCTTGTCTGTTTTCCGATAACAAGCTGTTTCAGACGTGAAAGCGAACGGAATGGGTCGATGATTACCTTTCCTGTATCTGAGTCTGTTCTCAAGAAGAGCTGACCCTCAGTGATATAACCGGTATTATCCGGAATAGCGTGGGTAATGTCACCGTCATTCAATGTTGTTACGGCGATAATTGTGATTGAACCGCCATCCGGCAACTGCACAGCCTTCTCATAGATTTTTGCAAGGTCTGAATAGAGTGAACCCGGCATTGAGTCTTTAGAAGGAATCTGGTCCATACGGTTACTTACAATTGAGAGGGCATCGGCATACAGGGTCATATCAGTAAGCAATACAAGCACCTTTTCATTTTTGTCTACAGCAAAATATTCGGCAGCAGTAAGTGCCATATCCGGAATAAGCAGACGCTCTACAGGAGGCTGCTCGGTTGTATTTACAAAACTGATGATTTTGTTGAGCGCACCTGCATTCTCAAACATCTGTTTGAAGTAGAGGTAGTCATCATTGGTAAGACCCATACCACCCAATATGATCTTATCTACATCGGCTCTCAATGCCACATTGGCCATTACCTGGTTGTAAGGCTGGTCCGGATTGGCAAAGAAAGGAATCTTCTGTCCTGATACCAATGTATTATTGAGGTCGATACCTGCAATACCGGTAGGAATCAATTGTGAAGGCTGTTTTCTTCTGTATGGGTTAACGCTAGGGCCACCGATAAATCTCTTTTCACCCTCAACTTTAGGACCATTGTCTATAGGCTCTCCATATGCGTTGAAGAAACGTCCGGCAAGCTGGTCGCTCACATTCAATGCAGGTGGTTCGCCAAAGAAGATAACTTCTGAATCGGTTGGAATACCCTCTGTACCGGCAAATACCTGCAGAGTAATCAGGTCTCCTTTAATTTTAACAACTTGAGCCAATCTTCCGTCCACGGTAGCAAGCTCATCGTTGGATACCCCTTGTGCCCTGAGGGCTACAGTTGCCTTTGTAATGGCCTCCAATTGGGTATATATTCTTTGGAATGCTTTAGTTGTCATGGTTGATTACTTTGTTTAATTGCTCAAGATATTTTTCGAAATCTGCGCTCTTGTAAACAGAGTAGTTCATCTGGCGCATAATATTGATCACATTTTTATAGAAAGCTCCGCACTCCTCAAAATCCTCAAACTCTACAGGAGTGTCACAAACTTCAAGCACTTTTTTGAGCATAAACTCCTGACGGTCCATAGGTGTTGAACAGTCGATGCTGTCGAATGCATCCTGCTGTAGGATGATGAAGTCGATAAGCTCGCTCTTCCAGTATCTGCTGTGATACTCCATAGGTACACCGTCATCACCAAGGATGTTGATCTGCTCATAAGCCTCTTTACCTCTGAGAATCAGGTTTTTGGCTTTATTTACATTGGCTACCCAGTTGGAATCTACAGTTTTGTTCAGATACTCTGCAATTTCAGGGTAATCGAGATATTTTGAGTAAGAGTCGATAGGGTCAACGGCTGGATATCTCTTTCTGTCGGCACGGCTCTGGTTAAGAGCATAGAAACATCTTGCAGCCTTCTTGGTAGACTCTGTTACAGGCTCTTTCAAGTTACCACCGGCAGGTGATACTGTTCCTATAAATGTTACAGAACCTGTCTGTCCGTTATTTAGAGTTACGATACCGGCTCTTGCATAGAAGTTTGAGATGATTGCAGGAAGGTCTACAGGGAAGGCATCTGCTCCTGGAAGCTCCTCCATTCTGTTTGACATCTCTCTCAAAGCCTGAGCCCAACGTGATGTTGAATCGGCAAGAAGAAGTACTTTAAGACCCATTGCACGGTAATACTCACCAATGGTCATTGCTGTATATACAGAAGCCTCACGGGCAGCCACCGGCATGTTTGAGGTATTACAGATAATGGTTGTTCTCTCCATCAATTTACGGCCTGTTCTTGCATCTACAAGCTCAGGGAACTCTGCAAAGATCTCTACAACCTCATTTGCTCGCTCACCGCAGGCAGCCATAATGATCACATCGGCCTCACCCTGTTTTGCAATGGCATGCTGAAGAACTGTTTTACCGCAACCGAACGGACCTGGAATAAATCCTGTACCACCCTCAGCCATAGGGTTGAGAGTATCAATACATCTCACACCGGTCTCCATAATTTTGTATGGACGAGGTTTCTCTTTATATCCTCCGATAGCAACCTTTACAGGCCATTTCTGAATCATGGTAACATCGTGGTCCTCACCATTTTCATCAGTAACAACCGCTACTGTATCGGTAACTTTGTAGTTGCCTGCTTTTGCAACGGATTTTACAGTATAGTCGCCTTTGAAACTGAATGGAACCATGATTTTGTGAGGAAGCCAGCCCTCTTTTACTTCACCAAGCCAATCGGCAGCAACAACTTTGTCTCCAGGTTTGGCAATAGGGGAGAACTCCCACACCTTTTCCATATCAATAGGAGAGGTGTACTCTCCTTTTGTTAAAAATACTCCGGTCATGGTAGCAAGGTTGTTCTGCAGACCATCGTAGTTGCTCGAAAGAAGACCTGGAGCAAGGGTTGCCTCAAGCATGTGCCCCATGAACTCAACGTCGTTCCCCTTCTTTACACCACGTGTACTCTCATAAACCTGCACAGATGCACTCTTGCCGTTCACCTTTATGACCTCTGCCATAAGTTTGGTATCACCAAGCTTGATATAGCATATTTCATTTTGTGCAACAGGACCATTTACCTCAACTGTAATCAGGTTGGCAATGATACCTGTAACTTTTCCTGTGGTATTCATATAATTTATTCTATTATTTTATTTTCAATTCCGTGGAATGTGCCTCTTACCTCGTCCACCAATTTGCGGAACATCTCCTGTCCAGCCTCGCGGTCGAGTTTGTTCCATCTGTCGATAAGTTTTCCTTTGGCCAGAAAAGCGAGGATTACATCCATGTCAAAAGTGCCGTACTCATTCAGGGATGTGATGTATTCCCATTTGAAGCTGTCGAGCATCTGCTCCTTCTCAAGGATGTTCTTATTGGCAAAAATTTCATTAAGTTTTGTCAATTGCTCCTGAGAAAGGTTCAGGTCGATACTTTTGCCTACCTGCATTCTGTAATTGCCGCTATCTTTTCCCAATTTGTTGGCAACAAAGTCAACTTTTCTGTTCCTGATTTCAAGATCGAGTGCAAAATAGGTTCTGATGAATCTGTTTTTACACTGCATTGCAGCCCGATAGAAGTGCGGAGTGAGGTTTTCCTCTGAATTTCCAAATTCAAACCACTCTATGAATCTTCTGTCTTTCTCGGAACTGCTGTAATAGATGGAATCCCTCACCGCATCGTAAGAGAACCCCTTATTGTCTGCATTAAGAAGAAGTTCCGGTAAGCCGGCAATAATGTAATGATAATTACCCATTATTGTTGTCTCCTTTTAATGTTATCCAAAAAGCAGTTCCCTGGTTTTAGGTCTCAGGTATTCAGCGATGATGTTTTCGAAGTCCTTGTCGGTGAAGCTGATCATATAACCTTCCCCTTTAGGGCCGATCTTGAATCCGCCTGATACGTTTTTGCTGAACTGGACATCAAGTCCTGCTGAGCAGAGTGCTGAGAGTTTCTCTTTTGCGAAAGCATCTAGATCAGCTTTTTTATCTGCAGGCAGAATAACGTCGAGCGCTACTGAATCAGCTGAAGACGGATTGAATGCAGAAACAATTGATGTAATGATTGATTTGATGAACTCAGCTTCTGAAGCAGCCTCTTTTACAGGTTTGAGTGTTTTGGCAACTATTGCACTTTCTATCTGCTGTTTTACAGCTGTAAATACTTGTGCAGAGGCCATTTTAATGTCATTCTCTGTTTTGGATTTAAGTTCAGCAGCTTCATTTTGAGCTCTTTTAAGAATTTCCTCTGCCTCCTCTTTTGCCTTTGCAATAATTTGGGCAGCTTCATTCTTAGCATTGGCCTTCATCTGTTCGGCCTCCTGTTTGCCTTTTGACAAACCCTCATTGTAAAGTTTGTCTGTAAGCTCTTGAAGTTTATTTTGCATATAGTTAACCTCCTAAAATTTAAAAACTGTTAAAGTTAATAAATTATTTTAATCATTATAATAAAAACACCTGATTGTTACGAAAAATAGGGAGGTTGGGAGGAAAAAAAGAGAGACAGGCAAAAGCCTATCTCTCAAAATATTGGTAATATCAATTATTTTGTATTAGCCAAGGAATGCAAGCAGGATACCTGCTGCAACAGCACTACCGATAACGCCTGCTACGTTAGGACCCATAGCATGCATCAAAAGGAAGTTTGTCTTGTCAAACTCTTGTCCAACATTATTTGATACACGTGCTGCATCTGGAACCGCAGATACACCTGCATTACCGATAAGAGGGTTGATCTTGTTGCCCTCTTTGAGGAACAAGTTGAAGAATTTCACGAACAATACACCTGCAAATGTTGCAATAACAAATGAGAATGCACCGAGGATGAAGATCTTAACTG
The DNA here is from genome assembly GCA_017935505.1 of Bacteroidales bacterium. Taxonomy (GTDB): domain Bacteria; phylum Bacteroidota; class Bacteroidia; order Bacteroidales; family UBA932; genus Egerieousia. The sequence continues at coordinate 169,677 of JAGBHM010000033.1, forward strand.
AACTCCACTGCAAGAATTTGTCTGCCTGAGTAGAACAACCTACAGTAATACCGATAAGGATAGTGATAACGTCGATTAGCGGACCACTTGCTGTATTTGCAAGACGTTTGGTAACGCCTGACTCTTTGATGAGGTTACCGAAGAACAACATACCCAAAAGCGGAATACCTGAAGGTACTATGAACGCTGTAAGAAGGAAACCTACAATAGGGAAGAGTTTCTTCTCTGTAGGAGAGACTGCTCTTGGAGCTTTCATCTTGATAAGACGCTCTTTCTCAGTTGTAAGCAACTTCATGATAGGAGGTTGGATCACAGGAACCAATGCCATGTATGAGTATGCCGAAACAGCAATAGCACCCATCAAATCCGGAGCAAGTCTACCTGCAAGGAAGATTGCTGTAGGACCGTCTGCACCACCGATAATACCGATAGCACCAGCCTCTGTTGGCGCAAAACCCAATGCCAAAGCGAGCATATAGGCACCAAAAATACCAAATTGTGCAGCTGCACCAATCAATAGAAGTTTAGGATTTGAAATCAATGCAGAGAAGTCTGTCATAGCTCCAATACCCAAAAAGATCAGTGGTGGATACCAGCCCTGTCTCACACCTTGATAGAGGATATTCAATACAGAGCCCTCTTCATATACACCAACCTGTAGTCCTGCAAACAGCGGAATATTTCCTATTACAATACCAAAGCCTATAGGAACAAGAAGCATAGGCTCCCAATCCTTAGTGATAGCCAGGTATATGAAAACCAATCCAATAAGAATCATGAGGATATGGCCAACTGTTACATTGGCAAATCCTGTGTACATAAAGAATTGGCTCAAGTTATCTAAAATATTAGCTTCGTAAATCATAATTATCCGATTATTACTAGTGGAGCACCCTCAAGTACTGAATCACCTTTATCTACTTTAATAGCTGTTACTGTACCATCAGCAGTGGCCTCAATAACATTCTCCATTTTCATGGCCTCAAGAACCATAACTTTCTGTCCTTTCTTAACAGCGTCACCAACTTTAACGCTAACCTCAAGTATAACACCTGGAAGTGGTGAAGTTACAGTTTCTCCAGCACCAGAAGCGGCTGCAGGTTTCGCTACAACACCGGCAGGGGCAGCACCAGCTGCTTTAGGAGCAGGTTTTGTAACAACAGTAGCAGCAGGTTTTTTAGTGATAGGTTTCTCAAACTCAACCTTAAAAGGAGTTCCGTTTACCTCAACCTCTGCGATATTATCATCTACTTCGTTAACGGTTACAGCATAATCGTTACCGTTAATTTTCAATTTATATTCTTTCATCAGTTTTCTTAGTTAAATTATTTTCTTTTGTTTACTTGTGGAGTCTCTCTCAATGTATAGATCTTAGAACTCCAAGGTGAGTAAGATTTTGACTCTTTGTGGATTGTAAGAATAGTATTCTCAAAATCGTGAGCCTCATTGTCAATTTTGTACAAATGCATTGCCATTGATATTGCAGCATATGTTTCTGCTGAAACCTGACCTGAAGTATCTGCTTTGTCGCGGTTGGCAACAGTTTTAGTAGCCTCTTTCGCATTAGCAGATTTCTTCTGGATATGGAACTTGCCGATTCTCTTGAATATGAAGTACAAAATGATTAATGAAAGGAATGTAACAAGCATAGCAGAGATTGTAAGGAAGAGTCCATATGGATCAACTTCTTTAAGCTGTGCGCCTTTTGATACTCCATCCAGAGTGATGTTGTTGGTACTAGGAGTCGGATTTGCACATACTACCCATCCCTCAACTGAAGGATCATCAATGTTAGCTTTGGCCTTCATTGACTTATTGATTGACTGATAGACAAAACTCTCCTGTTTGTTAGTTCCTTCACCATCAACTTTTCTTGCATATGATTGATTTGTATCCAATTGAGGCAGTACCACTTTATCAACAATAGTTCTGCCATCGGCTGATACAAACAAGATTTCTTTCACACCATCAAGGGTGAAATTAAGATGGAATGTACCTTTCTCTTTAATGCCATCAGCCCAAAATAGAATATGCTGGCGTGGTTTGATTTGAGTGAGTACATCTCCCTTAGGAATCATATATTTGGTAAGATTATTGGGATCGTCAGTAAGATAACAACCCGCAATATTTACTGTACCATATGAAGTGTTGAAAAGTTCAATCCAGCCGCTTCTGTAGCCATAGTCATCTTCAAATCCCTCTGTATTTGTAACGACAACCTCGTTCAAACGCATATCGGAGATGTTCTGGGCAAAAGCAGAAGTGGTGCTCAGAAGAACTGCCAACAATATGAATAATTTAAAGTATTTCTTCATCTTTTTGTTTGTTTTAATTATAGAGGAAGGTTGTCGTGCTTTTTAGCAGGATTTGACAATTTCTTGGTAGCAAGCTGCTGAAGAGCGCGGATTACGCGGAAACGGGTGTTACGAGGCTCGATAACATCATCGATGTAACCATATTTGGCTGCATTGTATGGGTTAGCGAATGCATCTCTGTACTCTTTCTCTTTCTCTGCTGCAAATGCTGCAGGGTCAGCTGCCTCTTTCATCTCTTTGCTGTAAAGTACGCCGATAGCTCCTGATGGACCCATTACGGCAATCTCAGCTGAAGGCCATGCATAGTTGATGTCACCTCTCAAATGTTTAGAGCTCATCACACAGTATGCACCACCATATGCTTTACGCAATACAACTGTAACTTTTGGAACAGTAGCCTCGCCGTATGCATAAAGAAGTTTTGCACCGTGAAGGATAATTCCACCATACTCCTGTTGTGAACCAGGCAAGAAACCAGGTACGTCAACCAAAGTAACCAAAGGAATGTTGAATGCGTCGCAGAAACGTACGAAACGTGCAGCTTTTCTTGAAGAGTTGATATCAAGAACACCTGCAAGAACTTTAGGCTGGTTAGCAACGATACCAACAGCCTGACCGTTGAAGCGAGCGAAACCAACTACAATGTTCTTAGCATAGTCTGCGTGAACCTCAAGGAATTTGCCATCATCAACAATACCGCCGATAACCTCGTATACATCGTAAGGTTTGTTAGGGTTATCAGGAATGATGTCGTTAAGTACATCATCAAGTCTGTCGATAGGATCTGAAGTCTCAACAACTGGAGTCTCCTCAAGGTTGTTCTGTGGAAGATAGCTCAAAAGGTCTCTGATAACCTGGATACCCTCTTCCTCTGAGTTAACTGCAAAGTGTGCAACACCGCTCTTGCTTGCGTGTACGCTTGCACCACCGAGGTTCTCTTGTGTAATATCCTCACCTGTAACTGATTTAACAACTGTAGGACCTGTAAGGAACATGTAGCTTGAGCCTTTGGTCATGATGTTGAAGTCGGTAAGAGCTGGTGAGTAAACTGCACCACCTGCACATGGACCGAAGATTGCAGAAATCTGAGGAATAACACCTGATGCAAGAATGTTTCTCTGGAATATTTCAGTATAACCTGCCAAAGCGTTTACACCCTCCTGGATACGTGCTCCACCTGAATCGTTCAAACCGATAACAGGGGCACCCATTTTCATTGCCTGATCCATGATCTTGCAGATCTTCATTGCGAAGCTCTCAGAAAGTGAACCTCCGAATACAGTGAAGTCTTGTGCAAAAACATAAACAAGACGGCCATCTATTGTACCATAACCGGTAACAACACCATCACCCAAAAATGTGGTTTTCTCCATTCCGAAGTTCTGGCAACGGTGAGTTACAAACATATCATACTCTTCGAAGCTTCCCTCGTCAAGCAGCATGTTGATTCTTTCACGAGCAGTGTATTTGCCTTTAGCATGTTGCGAGTCAATTCTTTTTTGACCGCCACCCAAACGCGCTTTTTCACGAAGTGCGATAAGCGCTTTAACTTGTTCAAGTTGTTGGCTCATTTTGTATTTTTTTAAGATTTAGATTGAGTTTACAGTTTTGATGGATCCTCGCAGATCTCGGTAAGAACACCTAGAGTTGATTTTGGATGAAGGAATGCAATGTTCAAACCTTCTGCACCTTTTCTAGGAGCTTTGTCAATAAGTTGAACGTCTTTAGATGCAAGCTCATCCAAAGCAGCCTGCACGCCGTTGCTTGCAAATGCAATGTGGTGAACGCCTTCGCCTTTTTTCTCAATGAATTTGGCAATTGTTCCCTCTGGAGAAGTGCTCTCCAAAAGCTCGATCTTAGTTTGGCCGATTTTGAAGAAAGCGGTTTTAACCTTCTGGTCTGCAACCTCTTCAATTGAATAGCATTTCAAGCCCAATTTCTCTTCATAGTAAGGAATAGCAGTCTCCAATGATTTAACTGCAATACCAATGTGTTCTATATGTGTTAGTTCCATCATTAAAATATTTAAATGATTAAAAAATTAGATTAAGCATGGTTACTTTAATATGCAAAAGTACGAAATAATATAACTTCGTCATAAAAATTATCAAAAAAAATGAACTTTTTTCATCTAATTGTTTTTGAAAGGGATAAAAAAAAAGGACGACTTGAAGAGCCATCCTTTTTTATGATATATATTTGAGCTTATTCCTCTGAAGTGTCGAGAAGATGGTACACATTCTGTACATCATCATCATTCTCCAATTTCTCGATAAGTTTGTCGAGTTCAACTCTGTCCTCTTTTGCAACTTTCTTCAACTCGGTGGTAGGAATTCTCTCAAACTGTCCTGATTTGAGCTCGTAACCGTTCTCCTCAATGAATTTCTGGATTGCACCATAAGACTCGAATGAACCGTAGATTACAATTACATTCTCATCCTCCTCATCTTTGAATACCTCCTCTGCACCGTAGTCAATAAGCTCAAACTCAAGCTCTTCCAAATCTACAGGGTTAGCTGAAGTCATTTTGAAGACACATTTGCGCTCGAACATGAAATCCACGCTTCCAGATGTTCCCAAAGAGCCGCCGAACTTGTTGAAATAGCTTCTTACATTTGCAACGGTTCTGGTTGGATTGTCGGTTGCAGTCTCAATGAGGAATGCAATACCGTGAGGACCATAACCTTCGTATACAACCTCCTTGTAATCTGCGGTATCTTTCTCAACAGCCCTCTTGATAGCCCTCTCGATGTTCTCTTTAGGCATGTTCTCACTCTTTGCAGTCTGGATCAAACTGCGCAGATGAGGGTTGCCGTTAGGATCCGGACCGCCGGCCTTTGCAGCTATTGTAATCTCTTTTCCAAGTCTTGTAAAAACGCGGGCCATATTGCCCCAACGTTTGAATTTCCTCTCTTTTCTAAATTCAAAAGCTCTTCCCATTTCTCAACAATTATTTTGTATTCTGGATACGCGAAATATATTTGTTAATATCATATCCTTCTGCTGATTGAGGATATTTTGATTTAATCTCTTCGTACATCTCCAGAGCTTTGGCGCTCTCGCCCAACTCCTCATACATGATACCGGCTTTCAAAAGGTAAGCCGCTGCAAAAAGATTGTCTGCATATTTTGCAGCCTTAACATACTCAGCAGCTGCAGCTTTGTAATCGTTCAAGCCTGCATAAGCATCACCTGTACAAGCAATTGCTCTTGCCGACATAATAGCGTCACTTCCTTTGTATTTTTTGAGGTACTCTGCAGCCTCTTTGTAGTTGCCCAATTGCAATTCGCAAACACCTGCATAGAAATATACAGCCTCACCGGCATTGTTGCCGTACTCCTCGATCACCTGTTTGAAACCCAGGGCATTGCCGTCGCCATTAAGTGCTTTTTCAAACTCATTGCCCCTGAAATACTGCTCAGCTGCAAATGTTTGACCAATAGCCTCCTGCTGTTTTGGAAGGTGAATGAAATGGTAGTATGCAAATATAGCAGCCGCTACAATAACTATCGCTGCAATGCCATATAGCATATGTTTTTTGTAAGTCTCAAAGAATTTCTCTGTTTTCGACAGAGCTTCACCCACATTGATTTCTGGGTCCTGAATGTTGTTAGTATTAGCCATTTTATATAAATATTACTTTTTTTGCCACATAATTTTTTGCAGGCTGCAAAATTACAATAATTTAGCGAATAGCAAAGATATTTTTGGTGTTTTTATCGCTTTTTTATCCATATCTTTGCAGATATACTATTTGATATGTATCTCAAACGCATTTTAATTTCCAATTTCAAAAATATCCGTGAGGCCGATCTCTGCTTCAGCAGAAAGATCAACTGCATTTCGGGAAACAATGGGGAGGGTAAGACAAACCTGCTCGATGCCATCTACTATCTCTCGATGACAAAGAGCTACTTTAACTCTTCCGATTCATACACATTTACCTTTGGGGAGAGCTTCTCAGCCCTCAATGGAGGCTATGTTATGGATGATTCTACAGAGGAGAACATAAGTGTTGGGGTAAAGGCCGGCGGTGAGAAGATTGTAAAGAGAAATGGCAAGGCATATCAGCGTGTATCGGAGCATATAGGTTCCATTCCAATTGTAATGGTTTCTCCATCAGATACTTCACTTATAAATGGAGGAGGTGAGGAGAGGCGCAAATTCATAAATTCAATCCTTTCCCAGGTAGACAAGGAGTATCTCAGGAGGGTAATGCGCTACAATCAGCTGCTTGCCCAGCGCAACAAACTGCTGAAAATGCCAGGAATTCAGAGTGATCTGCTTGAAACATTGAATGAGCGGATGGGGCCCGATGCACACTACATATATATGAAGAGAATGGAACTCTGCCTCTCCCTGCAGGAGATGGCAAAGGAGTTCTACTCCAAATTGAGCGGAGCAAAGGAGGAGGTTTCGCTGGAGTACATTTCGGATCTGCATGATGCAGAAGAGCATTCACTAGAACATCTGTTTGCCAAGAATTATGAGAGGGATCTCATCCTCAAATATACATCCTCCGGAATACATCGTGATGATGTGGGTTTTACACTTGGCGGTCATCCTATTAAAAAGTGCGGATCCCAGGGGCAGCAGAAGAGTTTTCTAATTGCCCTTAAGCTGGCACAATTCACCCTCATGAAGAGACTGCATGGTTGTGCACCCATTCTTCTGCTTGATGATGTATTTGATAAACTCGACATGCAGCGTGTTGAATACCTGTTGGGACTGGTTGCAAGTGATGAGTTTGGCCAAATTTTTATATCCGACAGCAATAAGGTGAGAATGAGTAAGATAGCACAATCTGTAACAAAAGAGTTACAAGCATTTGAAGTGATATCTGGAGTGTACAGCAACTCAGAAGAGTGATAACATAATTGTTATATTAATTGATTTCTAAATATTTAGTATGCAGCGAAGCAATACAAACAAAATGGAGGCCCTTATCAACGAATTTATAAGGGAACAGGGGCTTGAGGAGGGTTTGCAACGTGTACGTATATATAAGGTATGGGATCTTGTTGTAGGGGAGAAGGCTGCTTCATGCACAACGGGAAAGTATTATAACAAAGGTATACTCTACTGCACTGTCAACTCATCCCTGTTGCGTTCAAGCATAGGATTCCAGAAAACAGAAATCATCTCCCGCATGAACTCTATGCTCAATGGAGAGATGATTTCAGATATTGTGCTGAGATAATTTACAGAGCTATTTTCAAACCAAAGTAGAGGCTTCTCGGCATCATTGGACCATACATGTAGCCGGAATCTCTCTCCACACCCTTGTCGAAATCATCCTGGAATGAATCAAAAATATTCATGACTCCGGCATGCAGCTGCAATTTTGCGAACTGGAATACTCTGAAGTCATATGCAATTTTGAAATTTGCATCAAAAAACGACGGAGTCTCAACTGCTGTATCGATCTCTGCTCCGGAACTCTCCATATGTTGTACGAGCATACTTCCAGAGTATGTTCCGGTCAATGAGAGGGAGAGCTTGCGTGTTGGAGTGTACTGCATTGTGAAGTAACCATATAGATCCGGTGTGCGGAACATTCTCTTGGAAGGTGCCACATCCGGATTCTCACTCCACTCTTCCGGCTTTTTATAACGGCTGCTCTGCCATGTGAGGCCTGCCTGTATCTGGAAGTCATTCTCCAGCACCGCCTTGCCCTCTAGGTTCATTCCCATCACAGTTGCACCGTCTCCATTGTAGCGCTCCTGTACCTGGTTGCCTTTTTCGTCAAATTCGTCGAGCATCCTTATTGTAAAGACATCCTTGAGGTCGGTATAGAAGAGTTCCAGCATGAAATTGGTTGCAATCTTGTTGAAATTGTGGTACCAGTCGGCAGAGAAGCTCACGCTATTTGAACTCTCCTGCTTGAGGTCGTCTGCAAGTACGGTAACAACCCTCTCTCCACCCACAATTGCAATGTGAAAATCCTCATCAAAAGCCTGTGGAGCCCTGAAACCTGTAGAATATGAGAGTCTGAAATTGAGTTTTGGCGAAGGGTTGAACCTGATGTTGGCCCTTGGCGAAACTATAACATGGTCAATAAGAGAGTGTTTGTCGAGACGTGCTCCAATGAGGAATCCCCATTTTTCACTCCTCCACTCATTCTGGAGATATGCCGAATAGATATTTACCTTTTGGGTTACATCATGGTTATACCCGATAGTTACATCATTCAGATAGTTGTAATTATACTCAATTCCACCGGTGAGTTCGGCTGGCATGAACCACAGCCTGTCAAACGAATGTATATATTGGGCACCTCCAACTGCTACAAGGTCGTGTGTTGAACCGTAGGCATTTGGATCCTGGTTGCTGCCATAATAACTGTCGCGTTTTGTATCCCTTAGTGCTGCATATATATTGTAGCGGTTCTTGTAATCTTTGCTCCATATATCATATGTAATGTTTCCGGCATTGATATTATGGTCGGTCTGCTCTGCAATCATAGCCTGATGAGGAGGAACCGACAAGTTGTCTCCACCTCTCCTGAATTCATTTGTGCCGCTGTACTCAGCCCTCAGTTTTGAATTCTGGGAGAGGTTGAAAAACGAGTTGATTCCAATGGTCTTGGAGTCTATTTTACCGATTTCGCTGAATCCGTCGCCGTTGTGGTCATATTCATCCCTGTTTCGGCTCTGGCCATAGATAAAGAGTCCTGTTCTTCCGTTATTGCTTACAATTGAACCGTTTGCAACGGTATTGTTGTCCAGTGCCCCGGATAATCCGACAGATGTGAGTGTATGGCTTATCTCTGCTGTGTTTGTAACCGGATCTTTTGTTATAATATTGATTGTACCTCCAATTGCTGAAGAGCCGAAGAGGGCCGATCCTCCTCCGCGCATCACTTCAACTCTGTCGATCATTGTAGCAGGAATATGTTCAAGACCATAGACCCCGGCCAGTGCAGAGAATACAGGTTTGGAATTCATCAATATCTGCGAATAGTGGCCGTCGAGACCATTGATTCTTACCTGATTAAAGCCGCAGTTCTGGCAATTGTTCTCAACTCTCACACCTGGTTGAAAATTAAGACCTTCTGCAAGGCAGGAAGCCCCTACAAGTTCAAATATCTGCTTATTCACAACATTCACCAGGGTGGCGCTATGCCTCTTTTTTGTTTCACTGCGGTTTCCTGTAACAACCACCTGCTCAAGCTGCAGGGCATCCTCTTCTATCTCAAAACTTACGGTCAAGGTCTCATCTCCTTTAATTATTATGGTTTGTGTAGAGGTAAGGTATCCGACACCTGAAGCTGCTATCTTATACTCTCCTTCAGGTATATTTGTAAGTTTGTAATGTCCTGTTGCATCGGTACTTGTGAATATTGTTGTTCCCTCTATGTGTATTGAGATGAATGGTAGATGTTCTTTGGTTTTGCTGTCAACAACATGCCCTATGATATGTGCATCCTGGGCAAAAGCGGCTGAGCAGGCCATAATTACAGCCAGCAGAGCCATATATATTTTTTTCATGGTTTGATTAAGAATATAATTATTGCCCCTCTGCTCAGTAGCCCGGGGTTATATTATATGTAAAGGCAGAGCAGAAGGAGATTTGTAAAAGCCCCACAATCAGTATTGGATGTGATGATATGCAGGTGGGCCCCTCAGCTTTGAAGTGGTCTGCACCCTTCCTGAATAGTTGCTCTCATATTGTACGGTGAGAATGGCTATGCATTCTGCAAATTCCTTTGGCAGAGCAATGTCGGGAGCAGTGTTTATAGGGGTTGAGTTGAAGGCAAGAATAAGCTTTGCAACCCCCTCTGTATGGCTGTTGCCTGAAAATGGGTGGGCATGTGAAATAACCTCCCCATCATAATTGTGATAATGGAGGAAGGTGCCGTTGAGAAGAAAATAGAGGGCCAGATATATGGCCGGCATCACCTTTATTATACTTCTGTATTTTTTTGTATTACCCATAAATCCGTAGCAAAGGTAGTATATTCTTCTTTTTCTTAAATACCTAGTTATTGCGATTTTTACTAAATTTGTGCGATTTTTACACTATTGGAAATGAAGAAAAAATATACTGAGGAGCGTGTAGTTTCATGTTATGAAGCTGATTCAAACCATAATTTCAGACCGACAGCAATGCTTGATCTGATGCAGGAGGCTGCCGGACGTGATGCTTCGGTCCTTGGATTCGGCTATGATGAGATGATTTCAGAAAATACTGCGTGGGTCCTTTCGAGAACGAGGGTATGTTTTCACAAATGCCCTAAATGGAGAGATTCTGTGGTATTGAAGACATGGCATAAGGGCGCAAACCGCATCTTCTATTTGAGGGATTTCTTACTTGAATCTCCTGAAGGTGAACTTCTTATCAGCGCAACAACCTCTTGGCTCATAATAGACCTTGCAACCCGACGGATGGTACGCAACACTACACTTGCAGAGAACTTCGACAATTCTGAAATGGGAGATGCCATTGAGGAGCAGGCCGGAAAGGTGGTGCTGCCAAAGGGTCTGGAACCTGAACTTGTGCATACACATAAGGTTGTCTGGAGTGATATTGATACCAACGGACATGTAAATAATGTAAAATATGCTGTATGGGCTCTTGATGCGGTTGATTATGACATACTTAAGGAGAAGAGTCTGAAGGAGATGCTTATCAATTACGATACTGAGGTGATGAGAGACCAGACAGTTGAGCTTTACAGAGTTGTGGCCCAGGAGGAGGAGAGTACTGTGGCCTATATTGTAGGAAAGGTAGAGGGTAAGAGCTGTTTCAGCATAAAGATGAATTTCTAGCCTATGAAGGTTGTTGTTGATAAAGATATTCCCTTCCTTTCAGGAGTTCTTGAACCATATTTTAAGGAAGTTGTATATTTGTTGGGAAAAGATATATCACCTGAGGATGTAGCAGATGCTTGCGCAATGGTAATACGCACACGTACCAAGTGCAATGAGAAGCTGCTCAAAGGCTCTTCTGTCAAGTTCATTGCAACAGCTACGATAGGTACCGACCATATTGATATGGAGTATTGCCGTAGGGCCGGTATTGTTGTGAAAAATGCGGCTGGCTGCAATGCTGCCGGAGTGATGCAATATGTCTTTACAGCATTGTATGGAGTTGCCTCCAAAAAGTCAATTTCTCTCACAGAGGGCACTGTACTGGGTGTTATAGGAGTGGGAAATGTTGGCAGCCGTGTTGCTGCCATGGGTGAGTATATGGGCTTTAATGTGCTCAGGTGTGATCCGGCAAAGGAGAAGGAGGCGGGTGCAGATGCAGCTTCGTACTGCACATTGGAGTATCTGTTGAAAAATTCTGATATTGTAACTCTGCATACCGACCTTAACCCTACAAGCAGGGATATGGCAGGGGTGGAGTTCTTCAGAAGTATGAAAGATGGAGCAATCTTCATAAACTCCTCCAGAGGAGAGGTTGTGCAGGAGGATGCACTGCTCGCTTCAATTGGTAAGCTGTCGGCTGTAATAATAGATGTGTGGAGGAATGAACCTTCTATAAATAAAGAACTTATGGAAAAGGCAGATATTGCCACTCCACATATTGCCGGTTACTCCTACGAAGGCAAGGTAAATGGAACAGTTATGTCTGTTAGGGCATTGGCCGGATTTTATGATATAGCACCGCTCAAAACCTTTATAATAGAGCCACCGGAGAAGAATACCAACTCTTTTTCAAAAGATGGGCTCTGTCAAACTCAAATTGCTGAGTATTTTGGGAATATTTTTCCTATCTTTGAACATTGTGCGGATTTGAAAGCTCATCCGCAGAATTTTGAACAATTGAGATCTAATTTTAAATACAGGAGAGAATTTTATGTTAACCCAACAACAAAAACAACAAATTGCTGAAAGAGGCATCCAGGAAGAGGCTTTTAACCAGCAGTTGAAGAATTTTGAAACAGGTTTTCCTTTTTTGAACATTGCAGGAGCTGCCACTCCTCAGAGAGGTATCAAGGTTCTTGATGATGCGGCACAGGCTAAGGAAGAGGCTGTTGCTGAAAATTATAAAGGTAATATCTGTAAATTTGTACCTGCATCTGGTGCTGCAACACGTATGTTTAAGGATCTGTTTGAAGCTGCAGACAAATTGAACAGTGGAGAAAAGATAGCAGAAGGCTCTCCTGCAGATAAATTTGTAAAGAATATCTCCGTATTTCCATTTTTTGATGCGAAAGGCATACTTAACCTCACCCTTTATCCCAAAGCACTGAACTATGGTTCAATGCCAAAAGGTCTGATCCAGTTCCACAAATATGAAAATGAGAACAGGACTCCGTTTGAGGAGCATCTCCTTGAGGGTGTCAAATATGCAAAGGATGGCAATGGTAACGTAAAAATGGTTGTTACCGTATCTGTAGAGCACCAGAAGGGATTTGAGGAGTTGCTTGAGAGTGTTCGTGCAAAATATGAGGAGCGCTACAACTGCAAATTCGATATTGAGTTCACCAACCAGATGCCTTCAACCGATATTGTTGCGGTTGATATGGAAAACAAACCCTTTGAGAAGGAGGATTCCACACTTCTTTTCCGTCCGGGCGGACATGGTGCATTGCTGCAGAACCTCAACAATATAAATTCGGATATACTTGTAATTAAGAATATCGACAATGTTGTGAAGGAATCATTGCTTTCAGAGACTGTGAAATGGAAAAAGATACTTATCGGACGTGCTGTTGAACTCCAGGAGCAGGTCTATGGATATTTGAATGCTCTCGATAAGGCCGGCGAAGAGGTTTCGGATGAACTCATCTCTCAAATTAAGGAGTTCTTGAGCAGCGAGTTCTGTATAGATATTCCGCAACTTGCAAAGAATGAGTGTGTTGCATTGCTTAGAACAAAACTTGACCGTCCGGTAAGAGTTTGTGGTATGGTTAAAAATGAGGGTGAGCCAGGTGGAGGCCCTTACATCATAAAGGAGCAGGATGGAACCACTTCACTCCAGATTCTTGAGGCCGCACAGATTGACAAAAACAATGCTGAGGCTGTTGCAGCAATGAAAGGGGCAACCCACTTCAATCCGGTAGATCTTGTATGTGCTGTAAAAGACTACAAAGGCAACAAGTTTGACCTTTCAAAATATACAGACCCTTCAACCGGCTTCATTTCTGAGAAGAGTTATCAGGGTAAAGCGCTTAAAGCTCAGGAACTTCCTGGACTATGGAATGGTGCCATGAGTAATTGGAACACCCAGTTTGTGGAGGTGCCTCTGGTTACATTCAATCCGGTGAAGACTGTACTCGATCTGTTGCGTCCTGAACATATCGAGAAAGCATAATGCCAAGTTTATGGAAAAATCATTAAATTTGCGCACTTTTATATACGACAACTAAATTAAATTAATACATATGATTACAACTAGTGCAATCAAAGCATTTGGAAGCATTGAGACTCCATTCTATTATTACGACATTGAATTGCTCAACAAAACTTTGGATGAGTATACATCATTAATTGGAAAATATGGATATTCAGCACATTATGCTCTTAAGGCAAATGCAGATCCAAGAATTCTTTCAATTATCCAGAAAGCAGGCCTTGGCGCTGACTGTGTAAGCGGTAACGAGGTGGCACTTGCAATCAAATCTGGTTTTTCACCAGACAAAGTGGTTTATGCAGGTGTAGGAAAATCAGACAAGGAGATCAAAACAGCATTGAAAGCCGGTATCTTCAGCTTCAACTGCGAGTCTGTTCCTGAGATAAAGGTTATCAACGACTTGGCTGCAGGAATGGGTAAAGTTGCAAGAATTGCACTCAGAATCAACCCTGATATTGATGCACATACCCACAAATATATTTCAACCGGACTAAAGGAGAACAAATTCGGAATCAGCCCATGGGCTTTTGAGGATTTTGCCAAACTTATTGAGGAGTGCAAGAATGTGAAACTTATAGGTTTGCATTTCCATGTGGGTTCACAAATCCTTGATTTGGGTGTATTCAAAACACTTTGTGGAAGAATTGCAGAGTTGCAGAAATGGTTCACAGACAGAGGATTCTTTATTGAAAACCTCAACTTGGGCGGTGGCCTTGGTGTAGATTATGAAAATCCTAACGAGAACCCTATCGCAAACTTCAAGGAGTATTTCAAAGTAATTAACGAGAACCTTGTTGTAGCTCCTGGTCAGCATATTCATTTTGAGCCGGGTAGAGCGCTTGTAGGACAATGCGGACATCTTATCTCAAGAGTGCTTTATGTAAAACTTGGTCAGAAGAAGAAATTTGCAATTCTGGATTGCGGAATGAATGACTTGATCAGACCAGCTCTTTATCAGGCACACCATGCAATAGAGAATCTTACATCTGAATACAAACGCAAGATGAGATATGATGTTGTAGGCCCTGTTTGCGAGAGCAGTGACCAGTTTGGAAAGAACATCATTCTTCCTCAAACTCAAAGGGGAGACCTCATTGCAATCCATACTGCAGGTGCATACGGCCAGGTTATGGGAATGAGGTATAACCAGAGAGATTTGGCAAAAGCTTATTATTCAGACGAGATATGCCAAGATTAAGTTCTAAAGCAAAATATATAAAGGAAGTTTTTGAACTCTATAAAAAGAAAGGCCTTAATTTGAGTATGGAGCAGATTGCAGATGAGCTCCATGTTACAAAAAAGACCCTCTACAACAATTTTGCAAGCAAAGAAGAGATGCTCCTCACTGTTGTGGATCATTTCTTCTATGGGCTTGAGTGCAAAATGCATGACTCTGTGAAAAACAGCAGGAATGCAATTGAGGCGATGCTTCTTGTCAATGCAACAATCAGAAGCGAGATTGAGAAGTTGGGTACACTCTTGCTCGAGGATTTGTCGAGTGAAAATGTAGATATGTTTGCACACACAAACAGATCGAGTTTTTATTCGAGGGTGATAATGGAGAACCTCAAGAAGGGTATGGCAGAGGGATTGTATAGAAAAGATCTTAATATAGAGTATGTTACACTGTTTTATACCTCGGCCATAGAGCTCTTCTACAAGGGTGGCAGTTCATACAGGCATATCAAGAACTCCTGCGTATTTCACTCGGAACTGGTGAAACATCATCTCTATTCTGTTGTGACAACAGAGGGTAGAGAAATTTTAGAATCATATTTATAATATAGCGATAACGTATGTTTGAAAATTTAATAGACAGGTTAGAGAACTCCTTCAAAATTCTGAAAGGTGAGGGCAAGATAACAGAGATTAACGTAGCGGAAACCCTTAAGGATATCAGAAAGGCGCTGCTTGATGCCGATGTGAGCTACAAAATAGCAAAGAAGTTCTGTGACGATGTAAAACAGATAGCTTTGGGCCAGGATGTGCTCAAATCTGTACGTCCTAGCCAGATGATGGTTAAGATTGTACATGATGAGCTCACCAAACTCATGGGCAGCGAGGCTGTGGACATTAATATTAAAGGAACTCCGGGCATTGTGCTTGTTGCCGGTCTGCAGGGTTCCGGTAAAACCACATTCTCAGGCAAACTGGCACTCAACTGCAAGAACAAGAGAGGCTTGAAGGTTTTGCTTGTTGCCGGTGACGTATACCGTCCTGCAGCTATCGACCAATTGAAGGTGCTCGGTGAGCAGATAGGTGTGAGAGTATACTCGGAGGAGGGTTCAAAAGATCCTGTAGCAATCGCAAACAATGCAATAAAAGTTGCCAAGGCCGAGGGTTACTCGCTTGTGATCATAGATACTGCCGGCCGTCTTGCTGTTGATGAGCAGATGATGGATGAGATAGAGGCAATCAAAAATGCAGTGAACCCTACCGAGACATTGTTTGTTGTAGATTCAATGACCGGTCAGGATGCTGTAGAGACTGCCAAAGCATTCAACGACAGATTGGATTTCAATGGTGTTGTACTTACCAAACTCGACGGTGATACCAGAGGTGGTGCAGCCCTTTCAATCAGAGCTGTTGTTGACAAGCCTATCAAATTTGTAAGTGCCGGAGAGAAGATGGAGGCACTTGATGTCTTCCATCCTAAACGTATTGCAGACCGTATTCTCGGAATGGGAGACGTTGTTTCACTGGTTGAGAAGGCTCAGGAGCAGTTCAATGAGGAAGAGGCCAAAAAATTGCAGAAAAAACTGATTAAAGACCAGTTTACCCTTTCTGATTTTTATGACCAGATCCAGCAGATCAAGAAGATGGGTAATATCAAGGATTTGGCATCTATGCTTCCTGGTATGGGCAAAGCCTTGAAAGATATTGATATAGACAACTCAGCCTTTAAGGGCGTAGAGGCTATAATATTATCGATGACCCCTTATGAGAGGAACAACCCTTCAATTTTGAACGGCAGCCGCCGCAGGCGTATTGCGGAGGGTAGCGGAACATCTGTAGTGGAAGTGAACAGACTGCTTAAACAGTTTGAGGATACCAGAAAAATCATGAAGACCATGGCAGGTGGCGGAGCAAAGAAGGCAATGCGGGCTATGGGCGGTTTAAGAAGAAGATAATTAAATACTTGTAATATGTCTCCTGTTATAATAGACGGAAAATATACCTCCGACAAAATCAAAAAAGAGATTGCACAGAGAGTGGAGGAGATTGTCGCCAATGGCGGTAAAAGGCCTCATTTGGTTGCAATTCTTGTAGGAAATGACGGTGCAAGCCAAACATATGTGGGGCATAAGGAGCGAGCCTGCAAAGAGGTTGGATTTGATTCTACAGTATTGAGATTCGAAGACTCCATAACAGAAGCAGAATTGCTTGATGTTATTGCAGAACTCAACTCAGATGATCATGTGGATGGCATGATTGTACAGTTGCCGCTGCCAAAGCACATTGATGAGCAGAAGGTGATTGAAGCGATACATCCCGAAAAGGATGTTGACGGATTCCATCCTGCCAATGTGGGCAAAATGATGTTGGGATTACCGACAATGCTTCCTGCAACTCCGGCAGGTATTATGTGTCTATTGGAAGAGTATAATGTTGAAACTAAAGGTAAAAACTGCGTAATTATAGGACGTAGCAATATAGTTGGAAGACCTTTGGCAAATCTTCTTTCTCAAAAGGGCAAATATGCCGATTGCACAGTAACAGTGTGTCATAGCAATACTAAGAATATTGAAGAGCATACAAAAAATGCCGATATTATTGTTGCTGCACTCGGTAAAGCCGGATTTTTGAAAGGTGATATGGTAAAAGAGGGGGCCGTTGTGATAGATGTGGGAATTACCAGAGTACCGGACTCTACAAAGAAGTCGGGATACCGTCTCAGTGGCGACTGCGACTATGAAACAGTTGCTCCCAAATGCTCATACATAACCCCTGTTCCTGGCGGAGTTGGTCCGATGACAATAGTTTCACTTATGCTCAATACCTTAAAGAGCGCAGAGGGGAAATAAAAATCATATACAACACTTCAAAAAAGAAAAGATGATTGCAGAGATGCTTTCATCTTTTTTTTATATATTTGATGAAGTTTGATTAAGAATATGTGAATATCAAACCTTTATGAAGAACTCGCATGAGAATTGGCAATGGATAAGAAAAAAACGATTGTTCGGCTACACCATATTCATCATGCTTTTCAAATAACTCTTTTTGTATCTGAGTACAAAAGAACAAATTATTTTCCAAATCGAAACCTTCACAAGTAAAAATCTCATCGTAGAGATAAAGAAAATGACATAACTATTTCGTAACCAGAGTTCACCAAACGACAGGCAAAGGTAACTCGTGTTCTTTTCGTCCAAACAAGGTCAAGCCCTGCGGGTGTCGTGGAAAAATCATCCTCGCCCCGTGGGGCTTGCGGTATTTTTCCACACAACCTTGCCTGACGAGAACACGACCTTTTAGAGCCTGTAGTTTGGGAATTCCGGCCCCGAATAGCCGGACTAACATGAAGTATTCAAACACCCCGAAGGTGCTGCACACAAGTCGATACGACAAGCATTGGGTGGTGCATACTTCAGTTTCCACAACAGCCAACGACTACAAGGCAGGATGGTACTCGGAGAAGATTCATACGGGCATAGTGGCGACAAATACTTCTGGCCATTATCCTATTCAAGTGCCAGGATTACCCAAAAACGAATGGATAAGTTGGGGAAAGCCGGTATTCGCTGCAAGCTCACTGGCTATAATAGCGGGTGCATAGAGTTCCTCGGCTACACTCCCGAAACCGAAGCCCTACTTGAAAAGGAGCGTCAGGAGGTTATCATCACACATCAGACGTGGCAAGCAAAGCAGGTACATACAGTGTAAAAGAGATGGTTATTTCACCGTTACATTAGGGATATCGCTCCACAGCGTAGTGTAGTGCGGCGATTGACTCTCGCTCGATGTCTTTATCTTTCCGCTTCCCTGAACTGCCAACTTGATTGTCCCTTTTCCAAAGGTAGAGTTTATGGCATCTAATGCAGAGGTTATCTTGTGTTCACGCTCGATAGCCTCTGTATCTTCAAACAGGGAGTGCATTAC
>JAGBHM010000034.1 GCA_017935505.1 Bacteroidales bacterium
ACAGCAACCACAGCAACAACAGCAACAACGGAAATCATAGCAACAACGGCAACTGGCAAAATCATCCGCCACAAAAAATTGAGTCGGAAGATATTTATAAAAATAATCAACGGGAAATTTTTATAAATAATGAATTATTAAAAAACAATATAAATTATAATCAAGAAAACGCCCCTATTTCGTCCGATGATGATCTTTTTGCCGGCAGCGACATATTTTCATTTTCTGAAGCCTCGGCCAATACCGGCGCAAATAGCGCTTATCATAATGAAAATCAGAAAGATAGATCAGAAAATAAGGCTTCATATCCTTCCGAGAATCAAATAAATGGAGATTCTAAGGAATCTGCACACAAAAAAAAGAGTGTAAAAAGGGTTATAATCTTCTACAGCGATGGAAGTTTTGACGAATTGTTTCCGGCAAGACACCCTCTATAGGCTTGTCCGTAGTTATAATATTCACTACATTTGTGGGAAAATTTAGATTATGTACAAACTGATTCGTCCACTTCTTTTTTGTCTCTCACCTGAGCGTATACATGATATCGTTATAGGATTATTGAAATTTATCGGCTATATCCCGTTTTCAGGTAAAATAATGAGACTCTTTTTTGATTATAATAACCCAAAACTCGAGCGTGAGGTTTTTGGTATAAAATTCAAGAACCCTGTGGGTCTGGCTGCCGGATTCGACAAAAACGGCGACTGCTACAACCATTTGGCCAATTTGGGATTCAGTTTTGTTGAAATAGGCTCACTTACCCCAAGGGCACAAGGGGGAAACCCTAAACCAAGATGCTTCAGACTTCCTGAAGACAGGGCCATTATAAATAGAATGGGCATAAACAACAATGGTGTCAAATATGCCGTTGAGTATATAAAGAAGCATAAACCCAATTGTGTAATTGGTGGCAATTTGAGCAAAAACTCAGATGTCAGCAATGAGGATGCTCCAAAAGATTATGAAAAGTCTTTTGCAACTCTATATGATTTTGTAGACTACTTTGTATTGAATGTGTCATGCCCTAATGTAAAGAACTTAGATAAACTACAAGATATCAGCTCTTTATCTGAAATTATAGACAGACTTCTTACTCTAAGGCGCTATTTTGATGACTACCGTCCTATACTTCTTAAAGTATCTCCAGATATCCCTGTAAAACAGCTGGATGACATTATAGAGCTCGTTCTGGTATCAGGTCTCGACGGTGTTATTGCAACCAATACAACAAGAAGCAGAGAGGGGCTTAAAAGCGATCCTGAGAGCATAAAGGCAATCGGAGACGGCGGATTGAGCGGTGCACCTCTGTTTGAAAGGAGCATTGAATTTGTCAAATATATCAACCAAAAGACCAATGGACAGTTGCCTATTATTGCTGTAGGAGGTATTATGTCTGCAGAGCAGGCAAAACAGATGCTCGATGCCGGAGCCTCCCTCATACAGGTCTATTCAGGCTTCATATACAATGGTCCTAGCTTTGTAAAACAGATTAACAAATATTTAGCAAAGAATATATAATGGTTACAGCATCCATATGTACTATTGGAGATGAAATTCTCATAGGACAAATTGTTGATACCAACTCTGCAAAAATAGCTACAGCTCTCAATGCCATTGGAGTTAAGGTTGAGGAGCTCGTATCCACTTCAGACTCTGGAGAGGCAATTGTAGACACATTGGAAAGATGCCTGCACAGCACTGATATAGTGATAGTTACAGGAGGACTTGGCCCTACTAAAGATGATATAACAAAAAGTACCCTTGCCAAACTCACCGGAGCAGGAGGATTTGTTGAAAACAAGGAACAATACCGCATCATAGAACAGCTTCTCACAGCAAGAGGAGTTGAAATGAGTGACATCAACAAAGCCCAGGCTCTTGTTCCCGACAGCTGTACTGTTATAATAAATGAGTGTGGCACAGCCCCTTGCATGCAGTTTGAGATAGAGAGGAATGGAAGCAAAAGGCTGCTTTTTTCACTACCGGGCGTACCATTTGAGGCAGAAGCTGCAATTCCAAAGGTTTTAAAGGCCATAAAGAGCCATTTTGAGCTCAATACCATATTCCACAGGACAATATGTACATTTGGCATTCCGGAATCAACCCTATCGAAGCAGATAGAGCCTTGGGAGGATAATTTACCCGATAATGTACACCTGGCATACCTGCCGAACCCAATTCTGGGCGTAAGACTCAGATTATCCATCTATGGAGTGGAAAAAGAACTGGGAGAGAAGATTTTACAGGAGGAAACCGTTAAACTGAGGGCTATTATAGGCAATGCCATATATGGAGAGGGAGAAGATTCGCTTCAGGCAGCAATAGGAAGGTTGCTGAAAAGAGAGAATGAGACAATCTCTACAGCAGAATCATGCACTGGTGGCATGATTGCCTCACTAATAACCTCTATACCAGGAGCTTCTGAATACTTTTATGGAGGAGTGGTATCATACGATAACAGCGTTAAAATAAACACACTTAAAGTTGACGCCAATACTATATTGCAACACGGAGCGGTCAGCAAAGAGTGTGTGGAGGAGATGGCTTTGGGAGTAAGGAGCCTCATGGGAACAACCTACTCTATAGCAACATCAGGAATAGCCGGACCAGATGGAGGCAGCGAGGAGAAACCAGTGGGAACAGTATGGGTTGCTGTTGCTGGAGAGGGATTTGTAGAGTCAAAACAGTTCCGTTTCAGAGGCAGCAGAAAATTGAATATCGACAGATTCTCTTCAAATGCCCTCAACTTTATGAGATGTGAAATAGAAAAACACAAAAAACGCCTAACGTATTGATAATAAGAAAATAAAACAAAAGAGTTATAAACTATAACATAATTGTTACAAGCTATGAAAACCAATAATTTAGCCCCAAAGGGCCTATTTTTACTAACTACCCTACTAATCTCCTGCTTTATGATTTCATGCAACGGAAACAAGAAGTCGGCCAACCAGATAATCGCCGAAAAACTGGATTCACTGTTCACTGCCCGCTATGGTGAGAACACCCCTGGAGGTACAGTTTATATAATGAAAGGTGATGAGACAGTTTTTGAAAAAGATTATGGTGTTGCCAACTATGATACAGATCTTAAAATTGATGCAAACACATTTTTCAATATAGCATCTGTATCAAAACAGTTCACTGCCATGGCAATTTTGAAGCTTCATGAGGAGGGTAAATTAAGTATTGAAGATAATGTAAAGAAATACTTTCCTGAATTCAAGGCTGATTTCTTTGAAAGGATAAAAATAAAGCATCTGCTCTCACAATGTTCAGGTCTTCCTGATGACAGACCAAGAGACGACCGCAATTTTGTCCTCACAGCAACAGATATGCAATCTATTGAGTTCTTCAAGGAGCTGGATAAAATCAATTTCGAGCCAGGCACAAACTACGAGTATCAGAATCCTACATTCCAATTATGCTATGCAATAATTGAAAAAGTGACCGGAAAGGGATTTGAAGAGTATATGAAAGAGAACATCTTTGATCCTTCAGGAATGACTGAGACTCTCTATTTTGAGGCAGGCCGCGACATTCCTAGGATGGCCCATGGATATATTCCTGAGGATGAGGCAAAAACTCAATGGAAAGAGTATGATTACGGTGAGGAGTCTTTCTTCGGCACCAAAGCCGACGGCGGTATCTACACCTCTATAAATGAGTTTGTAAAATGGGAGAAGGCCCTCAGAAACAACATTATAATATCTGACTCGCTCAAACAGATTGCCCACTCGGCAATTACCCCTGTAAGCGGAAGCACATTCAGCAGCTATCAGAACAGGCCTCATACTTCATATGGATATGGCTGGTTCATCGAAGAGGTTCCAGGATGGCCTAAGAAGGTATACCACACAGGAGACAACGGCGGATTCCAGATCTATGCCGGCAGATTCCCTGAAAAAGAGATTCTGGTATTGGTATTTGAGAACCGTAACGACAACAGCCGCTGGAATATGGTAAAAGAGATTGATGCAGTATTAAAAGAGACAGGACTGCTCGACTAACACTCTGGCAAACCTGAGCAAAATATAAAGAAGAGCAGCCCATACCTTAATTATATAGGATGGGCTGCTCTCTTTTTATTCTGTACCTGTAGGGATTACAGCTTCTTATTGAAAATGGAAGAGTTTGCCTGGGCTGCAGGCATTATCACCATATCATTTATATTTACATGAGGAGGGCATTTTACCATATACATGATTGCATCTGCAACATCTTCTGCCTTAAGAGGTTCAAAGCCTTTGTAGACATTATCTGCACGCTCCTTGTCTCCTTTAAAGCGTACAATTGAGAATTCTGTCTCAACAGCACCAGGACAAATCTGTGAAACCCTTATACCATAAGGCAACAGATCAATTCTCATTCCCTTTGTGAGGGCATCTACAGCGTGCTTTGTAGCACAATATACATTTCCATTAGGATAAACCTCTTTGCCGGCTATCGAGCACAAATTGATTATATGTCCCTTTTTATTGCCGGCCATTATATTGGAAACGACTTTCGATACATACAGCAAGCCTTTCACATTTGTATCTATCATACGCTCCCAATCGTCAACTACACCATCATTGAGAGGATTCAGGCCAACAGCAAGTCCGGCATTATTGACCAGAACATCTATATTGCGCCACTCCTGCGGCAAATTGCCCAAATACTTCTCAACACTCTCCAAAGAACGCACATCAAAACTCAATGCAAGAGTCTTCACTCCGCAATCTGCTGTAAGTTTTTTTGCAAGCTCCTGCAATTTCGACTCCCTTCTGCCTGTTATTATGAGGTCGTACTGCTCTTTGGCCAGCATTACGGCAACAGCCTCCCCTATTCCGGAGGTTGCCCCTGTCACTATCGCTATTTTACCCATCTGAATATTCCGGTTATATTATTTCATTGCCAGATTTTCAACTTCATTGAAGACTCTGAGGAAATTCTCACCGAGTATCAAATTTATATCCTCCTGAGAATAGCCCCTGTCCAACAGCTCCTGGGTGATTACACCAAATTTTGAAGCATCCTCCAATCCGTCCGGAGCAGATTCAATTCCGTCGAAATCAGAGCCCAAGCCTACATGTTTCACACCTACAAGCTTGATTACATGCTCAATATGGTCTACAAGAAGTTTATAAGAAGGTCTCGGTACTGCAAAAAGGGCCTCTTTTGCCTTCTCATACCTCTCTTTCCTGCGTTTGCAACGCGGATGTAGCTGATAATCAATCAGAGACTCATCAAATTCATCACAAAGGGCACCTGCAACTTTAGAGTAGTTCGGATCGAGGAATGAAGAGTAGAAATTAATCTGTATCACGCCACCGGCAGCTGCAAGATCTTTTATCATCTGATCTGTCATATTCCTTGGATGGTTGCACAGAGCCCTGCAGCAAGAGTGGGTTGCCACAATAGGAGCTTTTGAGTACTTCAAACAGTCGTAGAATGACTCATCTGAAAGGTGTGAAACATCTATTATCATACCCAAACGGTTCATTTCCCTGATAACCTCAACGCCAAATGGGCTTACACCATTCCATCTCTTCTCTTTAGGAGCGCATGAATCACATATTTCATTGTTTCCGGCATGGGTAAGTGTCATATATCTCACTCCCATTTTGTAGAAAAGATAGAGCAGCGACAGATCCTTCTGTATAGGAGAACCGTTTTCCAATCCGATAAATATTGCAGTACGGCCTTGAGCCTTAAGTTCTCTGGCCTCCCTCACAGTTGTTGCAAGACCTACCTTCTTAGGATTCTCATCACATACTTTATGAGTGAGGGCAACCAACTGCAGAGCTCTTCGTGTTGCCTCATCCGGAGCGAGTGAATTTGAAGTATAGGCTGCAAAGAAGACACCGTCCACGCCACCCTCCTTAAGTCTGTCAAAATCTATATGTCCAAGTTTCCTGCGCTTCGAAACATCCTGGCCTCTTATTATCGCCAACGGTGTATCACAATGTGAATCAAGCACAAAGGCTTTCTCATGTATCTCTTTTGCTGTCATAATTGTCTGATTTATATAATATGGTATTTGAATTTCTTAATCCATGTATGAGTATTTGTATGTTACTGGTGAAACCAGAGTCTCCTTAATTGTACGAGGTGTCACCCAACGGATAAGGTTATACTCTCCTCCAGCCTTATCATTGGTTCCAGAAGCTCTTGAGCCTCCAAACGGCTGCATACCAACTACAGCTCCTGTAGGTTTGTCATTTATATAGAAGTTTCCGGCACAATATCTGAGAGCCTCTGTTATTTTCTCGGCAGCAAGTCTGTCCTGAGCAAAAACAGAACCGGTAAGTCCGTATGGAGATGTTGATTCACAATCCTTTATAGCCTCTTCCAATTTATCGTCATCATAAACATATACTGTAAGGATCGGGCCGAATATCTCCTCCTCCATCGATTTGAAATGAGGATTGCTTGTCTCAATTACAGTAGGCTGTACAAAATAGCCCACACTCTTGTCATAATTGCCTCCAACAACTATTTTTGCATCAGATGCACCCTTTGCATACTCTATATAAGAGGCACAGTTATCAAATGAAGCCTCATCAATAACTGCATTTATAAAGTTTTGAGGATCAGACACCTCTCCCATTTTTACCTCGGCAGCCCTACGGCTTATTCCCTCAAGTATACCACCCCACAAGCTCTTTGGAGCATACATTCTCGACGCTGCTGAACATTTCTGGCCCTGGAACTCAAATGCACCACAGAATGCAGCATTTGAAACAGCCTCAACCGATGCCGAAGGATGTACGAAAATGAAATCCTTGCCACCAGTCTCACCTACCAGACGAGGATATGATTTATATCTGTGAAGATTCTCTCCTACTTGTTTCCACAAATGGTTGAAAGTGGCACTTGAGCCTGTAAAGTGAATTCCAGCAAGATCTGGGGAAGCCAATGCAACTCCACCAATTACGGAGCCTTGTCCACAAAGGAAATTCACAACACCTGCAGGCAGACCCGCCTCCATAAATACTTTCATCACATAGTAATTCGACAATATTGCGGTGGTTGAAGCCTTCCACACAGTTGTATTTCCCATCATGGCCGGTGCCATATTGAGATTTGATGCTATCGATGTAAAATTGAATGGTGTCACAGCCAATATAAAGCCTTCAAGAGCCCTGTATTCAACAGAATTTATCTGTCCATAAGCAGATTTTGGCTGGGTTGAATATATTTTGCATGCAAATGCTACATTATACCTGAGAAAATCAATCAATTCGCAAACTGCATCAATTTCAGCCTGATAGATATTCTTGCTCTGACCAAGCATACATGCAGCATTGATGGTAGCACGATATTTTCCTGCAAAAAGGTCTGCCGCCTTGAGCATTATCGAAGCCCTTACCCTCCAGTCAGTCTCACTCCACTGCTTATGGGCAGCCAATGCTGCATCAATGGCCATCTGAACCTCCTTCTCTCCTGCCTTATGATATGTTGCCAGCACATGGCTGTGGTTGTGCGGCATTACAACTTTTCCGGTATTTCCTGTCCTTACCTCTTTTCCACCAATGACCAGAGGTATGTCAATAACTTCAGAACTGAGTCTGGCAATCTCCGCATCCAAAGCAATTCTCTCTGGAGATCCTTCAAGGTAGCTCTTTACAGGCTCATTGGCCGGCAATGGGAATGAAAATATCGAATTATTCATAATATAAATGGTATTAATGGTGTTTACATGAAATTTTGTGAGTAAATTTAAGAAATATATTCCAATCAGATGCAACAATAGAGCAAAAAGGCCCGTCTTATAAGTAAAAAAGATGTCATTCCACAAATCATACATAGAAGAGCTGTACAACAGATATGCGCAAAGGCTTTATTTCACAAGCCTGCGCATTACCGCAAACAGTTTTGAGGCGGAAGAGGTGATGCACGACACCTTCATGAAGTATCACACCTTCCACAAAAAAGAGACAATTGACAATATTGAAAAGTGGCTGACAAGTGTATGCATCAGAAAATCGATAGATGTATTGAGGGCCAGGAAAAAGGAAGAAATTATGTTTGAATGCACGGAGAGTTGTGAGGATGAATCAGATACGGAAAATGTAAAATATACTGTAGAGAAGATAAGAGAGGCCCTGGCCAAACTTCCTGACGGATACAGGATTATTCTGACACTACATCTTTTTGAGGGGTATGACTATTCAGAAATAGCACAGATTACAAATTTGAAGGAGAGTTCTGTCAGAAGCCAGTATATGAGGGCAAAAAATAGACTTGCAGCAACATTGAAAGAGTTATAATAATAATGTGAATATGGAGAATTTGGAACAATATATAAGGGAAAACAGAGAAGCATTCGACTATGGAATGCTGCCTGAGGGCCACAAAACACGCTTTTTAAAGAGGCTTGGCAAGAGGAAGAGGCAAAATGTCAAATATCTGTATACTGCCCTTGCGAGCGTCGCGGCAATGCTCATATTTGCAGTGATTGTTTACAGGCCGTCATCCGATGATATGAAATTTTCCAACAAAACGGAGAGTGAATATGCAGTATTGGTGACCTCGCTGGAGAATGATATACTTGATTTGAGCAAAAAGTGTGATAAAAAGGTTGCAAAAGAGGCCATCAAGGCATTCAAGAATATAATATTTGAAGCGATACCGTTATCCGAGCAGCTTCCTGAGGAGTTGTCAGATATAGAAAGAGCCAGAATCCTGAGAAAATATTATAAAGAGAAAACCGACGGTTTGAACAGGATAAAGTGTTATCTGGCCGAACAGAGTATTCCGGAAGAAGAGTTTTAAAACAAATAAAAAGACAGATATGAAAAGATTATTATTGGGTATAGCCCTTATCACAATCTCACTGAACGCAATATGCGCCCAGACAATATCAAAAAAGATGGAGCTTGGTAAATTCAGCAGCATTGATGCCAGTTTTGCATATACCATAAATGTCCAGAAAGGTATATCAAATAGCATTGAAGTCATATACCCCGAGAGGTTTGAGGAGTATTTGGACATCTCAGTTTCAGACAATACGCTTCGTTTGGGAACCCACTCAGCCAATCAAAGCAAAAACCTATTTAGCAAGCTCTTCCGACAAAATGACATATCTCTTTCAAATGATGAAAAGATTATAGTGAATGTAAAGATGGAAGAGATAAAGGAGATTGACCTCTCCGGTGCTTCAACGCTGTATGTATCAGGCAAATTCCGCACCGACCATTTCAAGCTCTCAATGAGTGGAGCAAGTGAGATAGAGGGTTTTCTCAATATTGATGCAGACAAATTCACATACTCACTGAGCGGAGCTTCAGAAGCTGCAGTAGCCGGTGTTTTCAACTCAATAGATGGCCATATATCAGGCGCTTCAGAATTTGAACTTAATGCAGATGCAACAACTTTCTTCAGCGGATGCAGCGGAGCTTCGGAGCTTGATTTCAGAGGCAACATATCCGAGAAGACAGAGGTGGAGTGTAGCGGAGCCTCAGAGGTTGAGTTGTCCGGAAACACCTTCCTCATTGCAATATATTGCACAGGAGCGTCGGAAGTTGATGCTGAACAGATGCTCTCCACAGATGCAACTGCCACAGCCTCAGGAGCAAGCTATATAAAGGTACATGCCAACAACAGCTTCTCCCTAAGATCTTCTGGAGGCTCAAAAATAAGATATTACGGAGATGGACAATACGATCCGGACCATGATGATTCAAGTGCCATATCAAGAGGCAGATAAGCATCATCCCTTTATATTTTTTTGAACTTAAGCAGATAATATCCGTTAAATTTAAAGAGACTGTTTCTAATTTTAGAACAGTCTCTTATTATCTTTGCAAAAACTTTAATGGCATGAAACTTAACTCCAGGAGAACAGCAGCCACACTTGCAATAATATATGTATCTTTAGTATTTTTCTGCTGTCTGTACAAGTTTTCAGGCTCGGAAAACCTGGACCTGTCGCGATATCTTTTTGGAATAAGACTCGACAGATATGCCCATTTTACAATGTTTTTCCCATACCCTTTTGTAGCGTGGCTCTTCCTGCATTATGAGAAGGGCACATTCCTGCTCCACAAATATCCCTACCTGGCAATACTTGTATCAGGTTTTTTACTGGCATTGGCTGCAGAAGCCTCTCAGGAGCTGCTCACTGCATACAGGGATACAGACCCGTATGATCTAATCGCCAATTTTACGGGAGTGACAGTAGGCACAATTATGGTGTATGCTATGAAGAGACCTCTAAAAAAGATCTGCAATCTGCTATTTGGCCTGTAATTGGGAATAGATTGCTCCAAGCATTGCGGCGCCACCAAAATTTAGCTTCTCAAGGAGCGGTATCTTGTCAAAAGTCACGCCTCCGAGGGCTATCACCTTCTCATCAATCAACCCCTCTTCAGCAGCCTTCTGCAGCTCCTCTTCAGTGAATGCCGATTTGTATCCCACTTTTGAAATGCTGTCGAAAATAGGACTTAAAAAGAGGTAATCATACTCATCCTTATACCTTCTTAGCTCCTCAAATGAGTGGCAGGAACGCGTTCTGAAGCCATTATAACCCACAGGCAGATCTGTTATATTTTTATTTACATGAATCCCTTTCAAAGAAAACTCTTCATACAATTGGGGATAATCATGGATAATGATTCTTGCCCTCTCTTGTCTGTCCAGTCCCTCCAGCAAACGCCGGCACTCATGAATTCCGGCTTCTGGTTTCCTCAAGTGTACAATGGAGATGCCTTCAGCCAGCAATCTCTTGATTATAAAGACCTCCCGGTCAACAGTACCGGGAGGAGTTATTGCTATAATTCTCATTTTTTCATCTTTTCAATAATGAGATCTGCCACCTTTTTTCCAGACAGCAACATTCCGCCGAAGATAGGTCCCATACGAGGAGTTCCGCTCACTGCAGAGGCCGCCATACCGCAGACATAGAGGCCCGGATAGATCTCTTTTGTTCCGTTTACAACCTCCTCTTCGCCCGATACAACATCCAAAGAACGCTCCCCTATCACAGCGCCTGTATCTGTAGCAAGCTGTATTCCATTCTTGCGCGCAACAGTTCTGCACATTTCACTGTCGTGGCCAGTACCGTCTATCACACATTTTGCCATAATATTGAGCGGGTCCACATGCATGCCCTCTCTCAATACAGGAGTCCAATTCACCACCACGCCGCTCACAATATCATTTTTAAAGATCACATCTTCAACCGAATAGCAATTGAATACCGTAGCACCTGCATGCACAGCCTTATATAGCAATGCCGATGTACTCTCCACAGAGTCCATCACATAAAGATTATCTTTATACTCCTGATAATTTATCTCAAACTCCTTTATTATATGCAGAGCTTCCTGTTGCACAACTATCTGGTTGAACATCATTGCACCACCCCACATACCGCCGCCAGGTGAGAGTTTCCTGTCGAACTGAGCCACTTTCAATCCTGCTTTTGCAAGATAATAGGCTGCAACAATACCTGACGGGCCACCTCCAACAATGGCTACATCCAAATCCAAATTTCTCTCCAATTTGCTGAAATAGGTAGTAATAATACCTTGTGAAACATTTTTTTCAATCATAACTCTATAGTTTTATTTATTCATTACATATTGTATGGCTAATTTTCATGGCACAAAAGTCAGGGCCGCACATGGTGCAGTATTTGCCACCCACTTGATTCGAAGTTTTGTAATATTCGAGAGCCTTTTCGGGATCGAGACTGAGGTTGAACTGGTCTTTCCATCGGAATTCATAACGGGCCTTGCTCAAGGCATTGTCCCTCACAATGGCCCCTGGATGTCCTTTTGCCAGATCTGCGGCATGGGCTGCCAACTTAAAGGCAACAACACCTTCCCTCACATCATCTTTATTTGGCAGGGCAAGATGCTCTTTTGGAGTAACATAGCATAACATGGCAGTACCGTACCAACCTATCTGCGCAGCTCCTATTGCGGAGGTAATATGATCATATCCAGGTGCTATATCAGTAACCAACGGACCTAATGTATAAAAAGGTGCATTGTGGCACTTTTCAATCTGCCGCTCCATATTCTCTTTGATCTTATGCATCGGAACATGTCCGGGACCTTCAATAAATACTTGCACATTCTTTTTCCATGCTCTCTCTACAAGCTCTCCCATTGTATCCAGTTCTGCAAACTGAGCTTTGTCATTGGCATCATATATAGAGCCTGGCCTCAAGCCGTCTCCAAGTGAAAGTGCGGTATCATAACGCGCAACTATATCGCAGATATCATCGAAGTGTTCATACAGGAAGTTTTCTTTCCGGTGAGTCTGACACCATTTGGAGATGATACTTCCTCCACGGCTCACCACACCTGTAAGGCGTTCTGCGGCATACTGCACATTCTTCAGACGAATTCCACAATGTATGGTAAAGTAATCTACACCCTGCTCACACTGCTCTATCAGCACATCGCGGAATATCTCCCATGTAAGCTTCTCTGCTTTACCATTAACCCTCTCCATAGCCTGATATATCGGCACTGTACCCACAGGAACCGGGCTATTGCGCAAAATCCACTCCCTTGTCTGGTGAATATCTGCCCCTGTAGAGAGATCCATAATTGTATCGGCACCCCATTTACAACTCCAGATGGCCTTCTCCACCTCCGTTTCAATGCCCGATGCCATAGCTGAATTTCCTATATTGGCATTAATTTTAGTCAAAAAGTTTTTACCTATAATCATAGGTTCAGATTCGGGATGGTTGATATTTGCAGGTATGACAGCCCTGCCCTCCGCCACCTCTTTGCAAACAAACTCCGGAGTGATATGAGTCTCTATTCCAAGTTCTCTGCAATTCATATTCTCTCTTATGGCCACATATTCCATTTCTGGAGTGATGATGCCTCTTTTGGCATAATACATCTGACCTACATTCTGCGCATCACTCTCAAACCTCTCCTTTATCCACTGCTCACGAAGATGTGGCAACCCCTTCTCTATCTCTATGGCAGCATTTTTATCACTGTATGGTCCTGAAGTATCATAAATGTAAATGGATGGGTTTTGTCGCTCTATGCGTTCCCCATCTTTAATTGTGACAGTAGGCATCTGCTTTACAACACGCATACCCACCTTCACACCCGGATGTATGGTTCCCTGCAGATATACCTTTTCCGAACCGGGATAAGAAATTTTCAAATTTGGCTTCATATTTTCGTTATGTAGTTTGTAAATTGTCTGTACCATCTCCTGCACCGGATTGCCCGCTCTCAGAATACTGCCGCTCAATGCTACGCCATCAACACCGCACCGGAGCAGTTCCGGAATATCCTCCTTAGAGATACCGCCTATTGCAATCAACGGAATATCAATATTATAATTGCGCATCTCAGCAATAATCTTCCGATACCCCCCATACCCCAATATTGGAGCAAGATTCTTTTTTGTAGCGGTAAATTTGAATGGGCCACAGCCGAAATAATCGGGAGCAGCATTTTGCAAATGCAATAAAATATCTTCAAATGAATTGACTGTTCCGCCTATAATGAATTTATCTCCCAGAATTTTGCGAGCCTGGGCAACTGGCATGTCATTTTTTCCCAGATGTACGCCATCGGCATTAATTCTCTTTGCAAGCATCACATTGTCATCTATGATGAATGTAGCCCCATAATCTGCACACATCTTCTGTACGATAACGGCAGCCTCCTCCAATTCAGACTCTGGTATATCTTTCATTCTGAGCTGTATCCACCGGCATCCGCCCTCCAATGCCAGGCGTGCCGATTCTATATAAGAATACCGCTCACTGCAATGTGTTATAAATTGCAGTCTGTAATTGTCATTGTACATTCTGACTGTTTTTTTTATTGTTTAGAAACATTTTTTGAGGGTCAAAGCCATGATTTACCGGACCAAAGCCATTGCCAGTTCTGACATCTGCACCCGAGCGGATAGCCTCCGAGATATACTTCTTTGCACACACGGCGGCATCGGCCAAGGAGAAGCCTCTTGCAAGTGCCGCAGCAAATGCAGAAGAGAGAGTACAGCCTGTTCCGTGAGTATTATGTGTGTGAAAACGCTTTGAGGGAAGCAATGTCATTGACCCATCCTCAGCATTATAGAGATAATCCACCAATGTTTCTGACTGCAGATGACCTGCCTTCAAGAAGACCGAAACCTTTCCCCCATTTGAAATAGCTCTTGCCACATCTGCAAAATCCTCTTCTCCTCCTATTTTTCGTCCCGACAGAATTTCTGTCTCAGGCAGATTGGGAGTAACCACCCGCGCCAATGGCATCAGATACCTTTTTATATGATCCACTGCATCCTCCTCTATCAGGCGATGGCCAGAAGTGGATACCATTACCGGATCAAGCACAACATTGCTTATACCATATTTCTCTATCTTCTCCGCGACAAGGTCTACAACCTGAGCAGAATGCAGCATACCAATTTTAACGGCATCTGTACCGATATCAGACAGCACTGCCTCTATCTGCCCCTCCAGAATATCCAACGGCACAGGATGAACTGCCTGCACACCCATTGTATTCTGCACAGTAACAGCGGTAATTGCAGAGGTGGCATAACAGCCCATTGCACTGACAGCCTTGATATCTGCCTGTATTCCGGCACCGCCTCCCGAGTCACTGCCGGCAATTGTAAGCACTCTAAAATAGCTCTTTGACATAAGTTCCAACATTAAAATCAAACTCATGGAGTGCCAAATGAGCCTATACAGTTACCTGGATATCCTTAAATGAAATACGGCCATAACGGCCGCAAATAATAGATGGTTACAAGATTGAAGATTCACAATCCCTACGTCAGTATTATCTGCATCAGGTTCCAGGGTATAATCTCAGCCCGCAAGGGCACCCCTTTGTTATAATCTTCTGTAAAGATAGAAAAAAAAGCGGCACTTTTGTACCGCTTTTCAAAATTTTATTTCAAAATTTCCAGACTTCTCTTTATAAATGAGTGCAACTCTTTTCCTTTAAGCATATTATTTGAAAGGAGTGCAAGGTCTGTTATCTGTTTTACAAGGGTATTGTTGCCGGCAAATTTTGTCATGGCATCCTTGCATTGGTTGTCGAGAGCATCAATCTCTTTGTTCAGACGCTCTTTTTCATCTTTGTCCGCCACTGGAATCTCATCATATTTCTTATCCTTATTCTTGGCGTCAAGCTCCTCCAAAGATGACTGAAGCGCTGTTTTCTTTGCAGTTATCTCATCTGTAATACTCTTTGTCTGAGCCTCTTTTGCATCCACAATCTTCTTGATCAAAGGGTTTTCACAGTTCAGCACAACATTGTATGATTCAGGCATCTCTCCATAGAAGTTCAAACCTCCGCCAAGTGCCGACATCTCCCTGTATCTTCTCATGAACTCACTCTGTGTTATGAGGATCGGAGCTGATGTCACACCGAGATTCTCAACCTGAACATTATAGTTTGCACCTTCAGGAAGGACGCTTTCAAAGATATATGAGAGCTCTTTCACTTCATTTGCCTTAAGTTGCGGCTTCTCCTTCTCTTCCTTACGGATCAGATTATCAATGCTATCTGAATCCACCCTCACAAATTTTGCATTTTCCAGTTTGCTCTCAAGCAGGTTTACAAAATGGGCATCCAGCTGACTGTCAAACACAAGCACCTGATAACCTCTATTTTTAGCATCTTCAATATATGAATATTGCGCTACAGGATCTGTTGTATAGAGATAGACTACCTTGTTCTCCTTATCTGTCTGTTCTGGTTCTATAAGCTTTCTATAATCTTCATAATTGAAATATTTTCCATCATCTGTCTTCAAAAGGGCAAATTTGCGTGCCTTTTCAAAGAATTTCTCATCCGAGAGCATTCCATACTCAATAAAGAGCTTCAGATTGTCCCATTTTGCCTCAAATGACTCCTTGTCATTTCTGGAGATCTCCTCAAGTCTGTCAGCAACTTTCTTTGTAATATAAGTGGAGATCTTCTTCACATTGGCATCTTCCTGAAGATAGCTTCGTGAAACATTCAAAGGAATATCCGGAGAATCAATCACGCCATGAAGCAATGTAAGGAAATCCGGAACAATATTCTCAACTGAATCCGTTACGAACATCTGGTTGCAGAAGAGCTGTATCTTATTGCGGGTAATCTCCATACGCTCCTTGATCTTAGGAAAATAGAGAATTCCTGTAAGATTGAAAGGATAATCTACATTCAGATGTATATAGAAGAGGGGATCATCCTGCATAGGATAGAGCTTATGGTAGAAGTTCAAATACTCCTCCTCTGTAATTTCGCTTGGAGTTTTTGCCCACAGCGGAGCTGTATCGTTGATTATCTTATCCTGCTCTGTCTCTACATATTTGCCATCTTTCCATTCTTCTACCTTACCGAATGCAACTGGAACAGGCATGAATTTGCAATATTTGTTCAAAAGCTCATTAATTTTTGCTTTTGATGCAAACTCTTTTGAATCATCATCAAGGTAGAGAGTTATCTCAGTTCCTCTATCCTGTTTTTCAATCTCTTCCATTGAGTATTCAGGAGATCCATCGCAGCTCCAGAGCACACCTTTTGCACCATCTTTCCATGAAAGGGTTCTGATTTCAACCTTTTTTGAAACCATAAATGAAGAGTAGAAACCAAGGCCGAAATGTCCTATAATGCTGTTCAACTGATCTTTATACTTCTCAAGGAATTCGCCTGCACTTGAGAAGGCAATCTGGTTAATATATTTGTCAACCTCTTCGGCAGTCATTCCTATACCTCTATCGGTTATAGTCAAAGTTCCATCAGCCTCATTTACCGCAACTTTCACAGTAAGATCGCCCAACTCTCCTGTAAATTCTCCCATTCCTGAAACAGCCTTCATCTTCTGGGTTGCATCAACAGCATTTGCCACAAGCTCCCTCAAGAAAATCTCATGGTCGGAATACAAGAATTTTTTTATAACGGGGAATATATTTTCTGTAGTAACCCCAATTTTTCCATTTGCCATACTTATATATATTTAATTTTTTATAATCTTCTTCTGCCACGACAGATTGATATATATACAAATCTGCCCCGACAGCATATCACTCAATCAAATGATATACCATTCGGGGCAGTATGACAAAATGGCGGAAATCTTTATCCCACCATAAAAAAGATCATCAATATCGGCTGCCGAATATGCGGGTTCCTATTCTCACAAGCGTACTTCCACACTCTATGGCTATCGGGTAGTCGTTGCTCATACCCATGGAGAGCTCTTTGAATTCAGGGAAGCTGCTCCCATATTTCTCCTTTATATATTTAAAAGTGTCTGACAGCCTGGTAAATTCTGAGCGAATCATCTGCTGATCCTCTGTAAATGAAGCCATTCCCATAAGACCACAAATCTCCACTCCCTCCAGAGGCTCCTTAACCAGCTCCTCCATAAGCTCGAGCAGTTCCTCTTTTGAGAAGCCCTGTTTTGACTCTTCACTGGCAATGAACATCTCCAGAAGACATCTGGCCTTTAGACCTTTATTCAATGCGTATTTATTGATTTCAAGCAGCAGTCTGCGACTGTCTACAGAATGGATGAGGGTGGCATGCGGAACAACCATTTTCAACTTGTTGGTCTGCAGGTGTCCTATAAAGTGCCACTCAATATCTTTAGGCAAAACATCGGCCTTTGCAGCCAGCTCCTGAGGACGGCTCTCGGCAAATATTCTCTGTCCGGCCCCATAAGCCTGCTCTATGCTCTCAGCCGGATGGAATTTTGAAACTGCCACCAACTTTACAGTTGACGGCAGTTCATTATTGATATTGATTATCTCCTGTGCAATTGACATAATCAGCTTTTTAGTCTTTTCTAAAACTATTTTTTATTCTGCATTCTGCGGTCCATTTCACTCCTTCTGGCCTGCTGCTGTCTCTGCATCTCAGCCTGCTGTTTCTGAAGCTCTTCGAGTCTCATCTGCCATTTTGATTTAGGTTTTGCCTTGGCATTTGAAGCCTTTGCCTGAAGTTGTGCATAAATCTTCTTCTCATCTACAAAATATTTGCGGATAACCCAAGTCTGGATAATTGTAATGAGGTTGGAGAGCATATAATAGTAACTCAAACCGCTGGAGAAGTTGTTACAAAGAACCAACAGGAATATAGGCATGAAATAGAGCTGCATTCCCCTCATACCAGCCATATTAGGATCCGACGGCATCTGGTCCATGTTCATCTTTGAATAGAAATACATCGATACTGCCATCAGCAGTGCAAACAGACTCACATGGTCGCCATAAAGAGGAATATTGAATGGAAGATCAAGGATAGAGTCGTATGCACTCAAGTCATCTGCCCACAAGAAGCCCTGTTGTCTCAACTCGAATGATGCCGGGAAGAAACGGAACATTGCAAAGAGAATAGGGAACTGAAGCAACATAGGAAGACAGCCTCCGAATACACTCACACCTGTCTTGCTGTAGAGAGCCATAGTCTCCTGCTGTTTTTTCATCGCATCCTCTTTCCTAGGATATTTCTGGTTGATCTTGTCTATCTCAGGTTTCAACACTCTCATCTTTGCAGAAGACATGTAAGATTTGAATGTAAGCGGAGATATTACAAGCTTGATAAAGATTGTCATCAACAGAATGATGATTCCATAATTTGAGATAAAGCCGTTAAGGAAGTCGAAACAGTTGATGATGACAACTCTGTTAATCCAGCCTATCAACCAGCCTCCAAGAGGGACAATCTGCTCAAAACCATATCCGTAGCTCTTCAACTCCTTATAAAGGTTAGGACCGAAGTAGAACTGGAAAGGAATATCCACCACAGGAGCTGCATCATACTCAACCTGCATGGCAGCAGCACACTCCATGAGCTCCTTCTCCACCAGATATTTCTCCTCCGGTGCAAATTTGTATGCAAGGTCGCCTCCTATGAAGTCGTTGTCGGCCATAAGTATTGCAGAGAAGAACTGCTGCTGAAATGCAAACCACTCAATTTTTGTATTCACCTCTTCTGATGAATGCTCTTTTCTCAAGCCCAAATCCTCCACCTTCTTCTCGTTAGGATATTTGTAGGCGATTGTAGAGTAGTTCTTCTCATTCTCATATCCACGTTCCAGACGAGGCACCATCAAATTCCAGTCTACACCAAGTTTTGACTGGTTTCTAGAGATATATCTGTCCATTCCAACCATGCGTACATTGAACTTCATCATGTAGCTGTCGGCTGGCAAAGTGTACATATAATCAATGTATGCATTGCCACTGAAGTTGAGTCTCATCACAAGAGATGTGTCGGTCTGTCCAACTTTTGAGAATGTGAAATCAGATGTGCTTATCTGCTGGTCTGTGTAGAATGAGAGGCCAAAATCACTGGCATCCTTTCTCAGCAAATACAGATCCAGACTGTCATAAGTGCGGTAATCTTTTACAAGAACCTCCGAAGCCTGAGCTCCTTTTGTTGAAAATACTACTTTCAGCTTATTGTTTTCCAATGTATAGAACTCGGCAGGGGCATTGCTCGCCACCTCCAGAAGCGAATCTTTGTACATATGGCCCATCGGAGTTGCTGCGGATACCGCCAATGCTGCAGAGTCTGCCGCTGCAATAGCTGTGCTGTCTATTTTAGGTGCATTTTTAAGAGCCTCTGCGTGTGCTATTGAATCCGCTACAAATTGTGCTCTCTGCTGTTCCTTGAATACCTTGGTATTATACCAACTGAATCCTATCAAAATGATACCGATGCATATAAAACCAAGTACAGTATTTTTATTCATTCTTAATCTCTCTTTTAATTAATTTGTCAAACAATCAGCCGTCAGTTTCTAGTTCTGGAACTGGCTGTCAATTACTTTAATTTTCTCTTCAATCTGAACAAGTTCACCTTTGGCAATCTCAATTTTTCTTTGGATATCAGCTATCAAAGCATCTGCATTCTTTGATTTTGCAAAAAATCCCATATTATTCTCCAAAGTTGCAATATCCTGCTCCATCTTCCTGAATTTCAGGATAAGTTTTTCACGCTCCATCCTCAGGCCACGGTCACCCTTGCCGGAGTTCTTCATATCAAGAACCATCTTCTTGAATTTGTTAAGCTTCTTCTCACTGTCGAGAGAGCGTATATCTGCAAAATGGATATCCATTGCCTTGTTCCAGGCCTCCTGAATGCTCTCCTTCTCCTTGAAAGGAACAAAGCCTATCGCATTCCATCTGTTCTGGAACTCCCTCATTGCCTGAATATTGCTCTCCTTGGAGTCATTGATCTCGTAAGCTTTCACCTCCTCTATCAATGCAAGTTTTGCAGCCAGGTTACCGTCATATTTCTCATCAACCTCACCAAAATGTTTGGCCTTGTTATCAAAGAAATGGTCGCAAGCAGCTCTGAATCTCTTCCATACAATATCCGACTGCTTTCTGGCAACAGGACCAATCTCTTTCCACACTTTCTGCAGATTTATCAGCTGGTCTGTTGTCTTTTTCCAATCCTCACTGTTCATAAGAGCCTCAGCCTGCTCACACAGAGCCTCTTTCTTTGCAAGATTCTCCTGCATCACATTCTTGAAGTTGGAATAATAGTCGCGTTTTGCATTGTAGAATTTGTCGCATGCAGCCCTGAATCTGTCGTAAATCTTCTGATTGTCCTTTTTGGAAGCGAAACCTATGGTCTTCCATTTTGCTTGCAATGCCTCCATCTGTTTCGAAAGAACATTCCACTCATTCGAATCCGACACCTGCTTGCCGGCTATCTCCTCTGCACTCTCGCACAAAGCGGTCTTCTCCACAAGATTCTTCTTCTGCTCATCCTTAAGGTTCTCAAAGAAGCCCTGATGTTTCTGGTTTATCACAGAGGTTATGGCCTTGAAACGCTCCCAGATCGACTCCCTATACTCCTTGGCAACAGGGCCAAGCTCTTTCCACTCCTCATGCAGTTTCTGCAACTCTTTGAATGCAGTTACAACATTAGGCTCATTTTCAAGAGCTTCTGCTTTCTCGCACAATTGGGTTTTAAGTTCGAGATTCTTCCTGAAATCAAGATCTCTGAACTCATTATTAATCTTTATATAATCGTAAAACTTCTCTACATACAGCTGGTAAGATTCCCACAAATCCTTTGCCTGCGCCTGAGGTACAAGTGTAATTGATTTCCACTGGTTCTGAAGCTCCCTGAATGCCGGGAATGTAGAGTTCACATCCTCTGCCTTATCCAGAAGCTCTTTGATTTTATCAATAATCTCCAGTTTCTTTGCAAGATTCTCCTCCTTCACCTTTTCAAGTTCCTGCACATAGTTTGCTCTCGACTCCTTATATCTCGAATAGACCTCCTTGAATACCTTCTCAATCTCTCCAAAAGCATCATTTGAAACGGTCTGCTCTTCAGACTCTCCTTCTACAGCGGACGACTCCTCAAAAACGCCGGCTGCAATTTTCTCTTTTTTGAGCACCTTGTAGAAGGCTGCTTTCATGGCATCGGCATTTTTGTACAGTTCCTGCTGGTCTGCTCTGTCGAGCATATCCTGGAATGCCTGAATAATATCTTTCAGATTCATTGTTGAATAATCAGGAAATTCAGATATTTTATTATCTCCTGCAAGTTCTAGCATTTCCTGTGTAGAATTCTCAGACAAATTGTCTTGATTCTGCGCACTTAAAGCGGTAGTATTTTCTTCCATAACTTTAGTTTTAAAACTAATAAGATTAATAACTTGCAAATATAATATAAAAATATCGCTTTTACCCGATAAAAATCACCAAAATAGAGGTGTGAAGCTCTCAATTTTTCATCAGTCGGGATTATATCAGATCTATTCCCCTCTCATGACATTCGGAATACATATCTTCAGGCCAGACGCTGCTCTGTATCTCCCCTATGTGTGCTTTTCTGAGCAAGAACATACACAGACGCGACTGTCCTATTCCTCCACCTATTGTATATGGAAGCTCTCCAGAAAGGAGTTTTTTATGGTAATACAGCTCCTTTTTCCAATTCTGGCCCTTCTCTTCGAGCTGCCTTTCAAGGGCCTTTTCATCAACCCTTATACCCATACTTGATATTTCAAAGGCACTCTCCAGAATCGGATTCCAGAGCAGAAGATCACCATTCAGGCCGCAATATCCATCTTCATTGGGCGTACTCCAGTCATCATAATCGGCAGCTCTTGAATCATGCACAGTTCCATCCGACAATTTGCAGCCAATACCTATGACAAATACCGCCTTATGAATTCTGCATATCTCATTTTCACGCTCTTTTGGAGTAAGGTTAGGGAACATTTTCAGCAACTCTTCAGAATGGACGAACAATATCTCCTCAGGAAGCATGGGTGTAATCTGGGGGAACTCCACATAGAGCTTGTTTTCAGTCACTTTCACCGCCTCATATATTCTTCTCACCACCTTTTTCAGAAACTCCACGTTCCTGTCTGATGCATTTATGACTCTCTCCCAGTCCCACTGGTCTACATAAATGGAGTGGATATTATCAAGCTCTTCATCGGGTCTGAGAGCATTCATATCGGTATAGATGCCTCTTCCTGCAGGGACATCCAATTGCGCAAGCTTTACTCTTTTCCATTTTGCAAGTGAATGGACAACCTCTGCTCTCCTCTCCTCCATTCCTTTTACGGGAAAAGATACCGGTCTTTCCACTCCATTCAGATCGTCATTAAGACCCATTCCGGTCATGACAACCATAGGAGCAGTCACACGCAGCAAAGCCAATTGTGCGGAGAGATTTATCTGGAACATATCTTTTACAGCCTTGATGGCCTTTTCTGTATTCTCTGTATTACCGAGAATATTTGAGTAATTTTCTGGAAAATAAAGGGACATGACTCTTTTTTATTTAGGAAGTGGCAAATATAGCCATTTTAATTTTTATATATTAACTTTGCAATATGAGAATTGATATACTTACAGTTGTTCCAGAATTATTGGAAAGTCCGTTGAACCACTCAATAGTACAACGGGCCAAAAACAAAGGATTGGTAGAGATCCACATCCACGATATAAGGGAATATGGCAAAGGCAATTACCATCAGGTTGACGACTACAGCTATGGTGGGGATGCCGGCATGATTCTCATGATAGAGCCAATATACAAGCTCATGTCAAAACTCAAGGCAGAACGCAATTATGATGAGATAATATATATGTCTCCCGATGGGGAACTTCTCGACCAGCCCATAGCCAACCAGCTGTCGTGCTTTGAGAATATAATGATATTGTGCGGCCATTACAAAGGCAT
The DNA here is from genome assembly GCA_017935505.1 of Bacteroidales bacterium. Classification (GTDB taxonomy): domain Bacteria; phylum Bacteroidota; class Bacteroidia; order Bacteroidales; family UBA932; genus Egerieousia. The sequence goes on from JAGBHM010000034.1 coordinate 23,148, forward strand.
CGATCACCGCATACGTGAGCATCTCATTACCAGAGAGATTTCAATAGGTGATTATGTACTCAGCGGCGGAGAACTGCCGGCAGCAGTATTGTGTGATTCAATTATACGGCTCATTCCCGGAGCAATTTCAGATGAGACTTCGGCTTTGAGCGACTGCTTTCAGGACAATCTGCTTTCACCTCCTGTATACACACGTCCTGCAGATTTCAATGGATGGAAAGTTCCTGACGTTCTATTGAGCGGAAATCCTAAATTAATCGCACAATGGCAAGAAGAACAGGCACTTGAGCGCACAAAAGCATTGCGTCCACATCTTCTTGACGAGTAGAGGACAATTCTTCCTTCCACCTCAGTATTACCAAAAGAGACTATTTCTGACACAAATAAAAGGCCCTACCTATGATGAAACTATTTCTTTTGCTCTTTGCAGCATTCATGGCGGTTATTCCGCTTAAAGCACAGGAAAATTATCAACCCACTCAAGAGAACCTGCAGTCCAGAAAAGAGTTTGCTGACGCAAAATTCGGAATCTTCATACATTGGGGACTCTATTCCATGCTCGGAGACGGAGAGTGGATTATGCACAATGAGAATATAAATTACAAGGAGTATGAGCGCTTGGCAGGAGCCTTTTACCCTTCCAAATTTAATGCAGAAGAGTGGGTAAAGGCTATTAAAGAGTCTGGAGCCAAATATATCTGCATCACCTCCAGACATCATGACGGATTCTCCCTTTTCAAGACTAAGGCAACCACATACAACAGTGTGGATGCAACCCCTTTCAAGCGTGATATTCTTGCAGAATTGGCCCAAGAGTGCCATAAACAGGGCATAAGGCTCCACTTCTACTATTCGCATCTGGATTGGGGAAGAGAGGACTATTACCCAGTTGGACGTACCGGAAGGGGAACCGGCCGCAAAGGTATCTTTGATGGCAAAAAATTACCGGAAATTGATTCTGCCGTATTCCAGACAAACTGGGCGTATGAAAATTACCTCAAATTCATGGATACACAGCTCACAGAACTTCTTACAAATTATGGCAAAATCGGAGCAATCTGGTTTGATGGTGTATGGGACAGGGATCATCAGGAAAACGGTCTGAAAGCTGAGACATGGAATTTGGCAAACCAATACAGTCTGATCCACAAGCTGCAACCAGGCTGTCTCATAGGAAACAATCACCATATGGATCCGTACCCAGGGGAAGATATTCAGATATTCGAGCGCGATATACCGGGACAGAACCTCTACGGTTATTCAGAGCAGGCAATAAGCCAGATCCTACCTCTTGAGACATGCCAGACAATGAACCGTTCCTGGGGATACAGAATTACAGATACCACTTACAAATCTGCTGATTTTCTGATAAAATACCTCATCCAGACCTCCGCAAAAGGGGCAAATCTCCTGCTGAATATAGGTCCAAGGCCTGATGGAACTCTTCCAGAAGAGGCCTTATGCCGCTTGAAATCAATTGGAGAGTGGCTGAAGCAATATGGTGAGACAATCTATGGTACAACAGCCGGAATCGTTGCGGAACAGCCATGGGGAGTATCAACAAAAAAGGGAAAACGGAATTTTCTCCATATTTTCGATACTGAGGCTACCGAGATATTTGTACCTGTTAAGGAGACCAAAATATATGAGTGTAAGGAGTATCTGTCGGGAAATAAGCTTAATTTCAAAAAGGTAAAAGATGGTATCAATATTACTCTACAGCCATCCGATAGCCCTGTAAGGACAATAGAATTTTTATACAAATAGCTGATATTTAAATATATCCAAAGATCTACAATTTACCGTCTGCGGAAAGATACCTCTTTTCTGACAGGCGGTAGATTTCATATTCCTGGCAGCCGTGCTGCCAAACGGTAGCCGCCAGTGTAAAGCTCTTCTTCAGGATAAGTTTCCACAAAAGTAACATCTGCACACAAAAAAAAGAGCACTCAGTTTCCTGAATGCTCTCACAAAGTTGGCGGCTGGGCCTCAGGAGAGCCCCTCGATTCATCGGGCAGCTGTGCTGCCAAACGGTAGCCGCCAGAATTACCTCTGAGTAATGTATACACAAAAAAAGACCCTCAGAATTTCTTCTGAAGGCCTCACAAAGTTGGCGGCTACCTACTTTCCCACTTGGTATAGCAGTATCATCGGCACTAATGGGCTTAACTTCTCTGTTCGGTATGGTAAGAGGTGGATCCCCATCGTTATAACCACCATTGTCTGTCGCTATAAATTCAAAACGCATTTGAATCTACGTATTCTATATTAATGAGAGAGAAACACTTCGGTGTTGGTTTCCCAACTTGACCTCCTATAAATATTTAGAAGATCTGCTTCGCGTTAAGCTTTCGGGCTATTAGTACTGCTCGGCTTTGACATTACTGCCTTTACACCTGCAGCCTATCAACGTGGTAGTCTCCCACGACCCTATATGGAAATCTCATCTCGGGGCTGGCTTCGCGC
>JAGBHM010000035.1 GCA_017935505.1 Bacteroidales bacterium
CACTCTGGATGCTCCAGCAAACGCAAACTTGGTGTTTACACTGATGGGTATGAAAAATGCCGTAGTAGCTGTAAACAACCGTTCAACCATTGATGTAGTTATGGAAGAGGACGCTGTTCTTTTGGACGACGTTGTTGTAACTGCGATGGGTATTAAAAAAGAGAGAAAAGCTTTGGGTTACTCAGTAACTGAGGTTAACTCAAAAGAGTGGTTGAAAAACAAACAGACAAACGTTGTTAACTCTTTGGCAGGTAAAGTTCCAGGTGTAAACGTAACTCAAGGTTCAGGTGCTGCCGGTGCAGGTTCTGCAATCATCATCCGTGGTGGTAACTCAGCTTCTGAGAGCCGTGACAACCAGCCTTTGTTCGTAGTTGACGGTATTATTTATGATAACTCATCTCCTATGGGTGGTAACACAGGTACTGACGGTATGCAGGCTACTGCAACTACTTTCTCAAACCGTGTAATGGATATCAACCCTGAGGATATCGAGAGCATGTCAATTTTGAAAGGTGCTGCTGCTGCTGCCCTTTACGGTTCACGTGCTGCTGACGGTGTTGTTATCATCACAACCAAAAAAGGTTCTGAGGGTTCAGTTTCTGTAAACTTCTCAAGCAAATACACTTATTCTTCTACATATGCTACTCCTGAGATCCAGACCAAATATGGAAGAGGTAGCTATGATGCAAACGGTGAGTTGCAGACTTTGGGTGTTGCTTCATCTTGGGGTGAAGTTAATGAAGGTCCTGTATATGATAACGTTAAGGATTTCTTCCAGGGCGGTTCTATCTGGGATAATAGCGTAAGCGTATCAGGTGGTCACAAAAACGGTAACTTCTATTTCTCAGCTTCACGCTACGACCAACAGGGTGTTATCCGTGAGACCGGTTATGACAAAACTACTTTCCGTTTCAACGGTGAGCAGAAATATGGCATTGTAACTATAGGCGCAAATGTATCTTACTCAGTAGCTAACACTGACAAAACCCTTACTTCACAAGGTTTGTACAGCGGTGGTGGTAACGGTACCATGACTGCTCTTTACGGCTGGTCAAGAAGCGAGAACATGTCTGAGTGGTTGAACGAGGATGGTACAAAGAAATTCATCTTCCCTACATTGTCACTTGAGGATCAGGTTGAGAACCCATACTGGATCATCAACAAAAACAAGATGACTGATAAAAACGAGCGTATCACTGGTGCAGTTAACGCAAATGTTAACATCACTGAGTGGTTGAATGTTGCTTACCGTCTTGGTTTGGACTCTTATACCAATGATTCATATACTTATATTGCTCCAGGTGCTACTGCAAGACCTTTGTATCAGAATGGTCGTTTGAGCAAATCTAAGATCAATTACAACTACTTGACTTCTAACTTGATGATCAATGCTCACAAAACATTTGGTGACTTTGATTTGAACTTGTTGCTCGGTCATACTTCAGAGCAGACAAAACGCGTAAACCAGACTCAATGGGGTTATGATTTTGTATCAGGTGGTGTTGTAAGCTTCTCTAATATTTTGAGTGAAAATAAATTCTTCACTGAAGGTACAACCGAGAAACGTCTCGTTGGTGTTTATGGTGAGTTGCGTGCATCTTACAAAAATATCGCTTATTTGACAGTTACTGGACGTAATGACTGGTCTTCTACTCTTCCTAAGGACAACCGTTCATACTTCTATCCATCAGTATCAGGATCAGTAGTATTCACCGAGCTTCTTCCTGAAAATGATGTATTGTCATTCGGTAAGATCCGTGCATCTTGGGCAGAGGTTGGTAAAGACGCCGATCCATACTCACTTGGTACATACATGTGGGGTGCTGAGATTGTAAACCCTGGTACAGGTAATCAAGTTGGTCTTGGTAACCTTTGGACTGGTGGTGCTCCAGATTTGAAACCAGAGATCCAGAGATCTTGGGAGGTTGGTGCAGAGTTGAGATTCTTCAACGGAAGATTGACTGTTGACTATACATACTACAACTCAGAAACAAGAAACCAGATTGCTGCTCCTCGTATCGCACAATCTACCGGTTACATCTTCGTAACAGTTAACTCAGGTTCAGTTCAGAACCAAGGTATGGAGTTGATGATCTCAGGTACTCCTGTTGATAAGAAAAACTTCACTTGGGAGACAACTTTGAATATGGCGGGTAACCGTGGTAAACTTTCTAACTTCATCAAAGGTCTTCAGTATTTCTATGTAACTTCATCTCAGATTGGTGGTGTTAAACCAGCTTCTATTCCAGACGGTAACTTCCTTGGTATCACTGGTGACTACTGGTTGAGAGAGAAAGGTGAGGATGGCAAAGAGATCGCTAACGGCAGATATCAGGTTGATGCAAAAACTGGTCAGTATGTAACAACCGGTAGCCAGAACAATATTATCGGTAACCGTGAGCCTAAATTCACAGGTGGTTGGAACAACACATTCCGTTGGAAAGACCTTTCATTCTCATTCTTGTTTGACTTCAGAGTTGGTGGTGCTATCTACAACGGTACTCAGATGTACTTGACTTCAATGGGTCAGTCAGAAAGAACTCTACAACGTGATGAGGTTACAGTAGCCGGTGTTGACTCTAAGACTGGTGAGCCTGTTTCATTTACTTATAGAAGAGGTGAGCAATATGTTATCAATAGCAAGACATACTCTGGTGAGTATATGATCCAACAGTATTGGAGCAAATATTGCGACAATGCATATAACTTCCTTGATGATATTAACTGGTTGAAACTACGTTCTATCAACCTTTCATATGATTTCAAGAACTTGATTAAAGGTCAGAACATTCTTAAAGGTTTGACAGCTACATTCTCAGCTAACAACTTGTATACTTGGACAAACTACGAAGGCGGTATGGATCCTGAGGTTGCAGCAGCTGGTTCAGTTGGTGGTTCAGGTTCTATCGGTATTGAGTACTGTGGTGTACCAAGCCAAAGAACATTCTCATTCGGTGTAAACTTAACATTCTAATAAACCATTCAAAGAATAATGAATATGAAAAAGTTTTTATATACAATTATGTGCTTGGTAATGCTTGGAAGTATTACATCTTGCGAGAACTGGCTTGATGTGAATACCGATCCGGATAGCCCTACCAACACTGTGGCAACAGTTGAAAACAGATTGCCATGGATACAATACTACTACATGTATGCATGGGGTACTGCAAACACTCGTGCAAATGCAGCTGCTCAGATGATCACTGCAACCAGCCGTACTGGTACAATCGGACGCCAGTCATTGTGGAATCCTACAAGCGGTGTTTCAACTACAGTTTACCAGAACTGGTTTACCGGTGCTGCAAGTAACATTCCAGACCTTATTACAAAAGCTGAGGCAGAGGGTGCTACCCACTATGTAGCTGCTGCTTTGGTTCTAAAATCAATGGGTTATATCATGATGGCAGATCTTTATGGTGAAATGCCTTATACTCAGGCTGTAAGCGCTATCGGTGCAAACGGTATCCTTGCTCCTGAACTTGATAATGGTGATGTAATTTATCATGGTTGTTTGGCAGATTTGGATACAGCTATCGAATATTTGTCAAAACCACAGGAAGGTGCTTCTGCTACACCGCTTTCAAAAGGTGATACTTGGATGGGCGGTAATACCAATCAGTGGCTTAAATTGGCTTACGGTCTTAAAGCTCGTTGGTTGAATAACCTTACCAAAACTTCAGAGTTTGATGCAGATGCAGTATTGGAGGCTCTTAAAAATGCACCTCAATCAAATGCTGAGAACATCATTATGAAACATGCCAATGTTGAGAACTCAACTACAAACTACACTGTAGGTGATGCTTATGGTCCTAACGTTACTTGGGACTCTATGGCTTGGGGTACTGGTCAAAGACTTAACAGATGGTATGTTAATCTGTTGACTAACTTCAAAGGTACTGGTGTTGAGGACCCTCGCGCAGATAAACTTCTTCCATCAGCAATGTATAAAGCTACTATTGGTGAGGATGGCCTTGTTGAGTCATATGAGTGGTTGAGAGACTGTGGTGTTGAGCTTGCAGCTACCGAAGAGGGCTGGACTAAAAACAGGTTTGAACTTTATGACTTGAACAGCTATTTGACAATGGCGACTAAAAATGTAACTAAAGGCTATACAGAAAAAGCTATTTTGAAAGCATATGTAAGCGTTGATGCATTTGTTGAGGCTGCTAAAAAATACTATACAGGTTATTCTAATCCAGAGAGCGATGCTATCATTGAGGTTGGTAACTTCAAATACATCCTTAACGCTAAAAACAGTGTAGAAGGTTATGAAATTACTACATCTCCAGTAAATGATGGTGATGATGTTGAGGCTAAAGATTATGTGGCTAAAGGTGTTGTAATTACTTACAAGAAAGGTACAATGTATGTAAATGATGTTGAGCCTAGCTTTGTTGAGGATATCAAATATGTAAACTTGAATGCTGCTGCTCTTTATGAGACTTACGGTTTGTCAAAATCTGATATGTGTTCATACTATGAGGGTGGTAACTACTCTTCATTCTCAAATGCAGGTAAAGCAGGTTTGGTTCAGAGTACAGGTACATTCTACGGAAGACCAGATTCTGATTCAGATATCTTGACTTACTCTGAGATGTGTTTCATCAAAGCTGAGGTATTGTTCAACCAAGGCAAGAAAGCTGATGCACACACTGCTTATATCGAAGGTATCAAAGCTCACTTCGAGCGTATGAATACCCGTTTGCAGCAATGGATGAATGCCGGTTGCAATGTTACTGAGCGTGATTTCAGTGTAGAGTTCGCTTATGCTCCTATGAGCCAGGAGGATATTGATGCTTACATGGCAAGTGCAGCAGTTGCTCAAAATGCAAGCAGCCTTACTTTGTCAGACATCATGATGCAGAAATTCATCGCAATGGGTGTTAACTATCAGAACTGGAACGATATGAGAAAATACAACTACTACAAGAACAATGCTAAGTGGGGTGTTGTATATACTGAAATGGCTGTTCCTTCATACAGAACACAGGATTATTCAACATTTGCAGCAGATCCTCAAGACAATGCTTTCTATCTCCGCAGATGGATGCAGTCTTCAAATGAGACAGGTTACAATGCTATCAACTGTGATAAAGCTGCTCAACAATATGGTTTGACCGGTGCTTTGGATTACAAACTTTGGTCAATTCCAGTATGGTGGGATAAAGAGTAATCTGTTATTCCTATAAATATTAAAGGGCTTCCACTATGGAGGCCCTTTTTTATTTGCAGCAATTTTGACTTTACAAATCTGTTACAAAATCTATTTAGTATATTTGCATGAACCACTAGAATTTATTCTTATGAAAATCCTGATTGTTGAAGATGAACCCTCTTTGCGTGATATCATGTGCAAAGAACTTCTCAAAGAAGGCCATGTGGTTGAGCCAGTGGCATCATTTGCACAGGCATCTGAAAAAGTTGCCATCTACAATTATGATTGCATATTGCTAGATATAATGTTGCCCGACGGAAATGGCCTTGATCTGCTTAAAGAGGTCAGACATATGGGCAAACGGGAGAATATTATAATAATCTCAGCTCGCAACTCCATAGAAGAGAGAGTTCTCGGACTTGATCTGGGTGCTGATGACTATCTTCCCAAACCTTTTCATCTTATGGAACTGTCTGCAAGAATAAAAAGTGTTGCCAGGAGAAATCGTGGTGGGCAGCGGGGCATTTCATTTGGGAATGTATATGTTGATCCCGAAAGCCAGCAGGCAACGGTAGATGGGAAGCAGCTTGATTTGCTGAAAAAGGAGTTCAGTATTCTGGCCTATTTTATACAGCGCCCGAACCATTTGATAGATAAGGCATTGCTTGCTGAGGCTGTATGGGGAGACCATGCTGATCAAGCCGATACTTTCCATTTTGTGTATGGCCAGATAAAAAATTTGAGACGAAAACTTGCAGAAGCAGGCGCAAATATAGAGATAAAGGCTGTATATGGTTTCGGATATAAAATGGTGCAGATATGAAATTGATCTATAAAGTAGCCCTCAGACTCTCTTTGGCAATGATTCCACTGTTGGCCCTATGGACCACGGTATTCTATTTCAAAATGGTGGATGAGATAAATGATGAGACGGACGATTCCCTTGAGCATTATTCGGAACGTTTGATTATCAAACATCTCTCAGGTGAAACTTTGCCACAACAAGATAACGGTACCAACAACAGTTTTTCGATTGTTCCGGTGACTGAGATGTATGCAGATTCCCACAATCGGATACTCTATTTTGATGAAAATATATATGTTCCTCAAAAAAGGGAATATGAGCCCGCAAGGTCGCTTGTGACAATATTTGAAGGCAATAATGGCGTATGGTACGAACTGAAAGTCTCCACACCAACATTTGAGAGAGAGGATCTTCTGCAGACAATTCTCGGTTGGATTCTCCTTTTATATATTGTAATTCTTGTAACAGGGATATTGGTGACAATGCTCATTTTCAAAAAAAGCATGTCGCCCCTTTATACTTTACTATGCTGGCTCGACAAATATGTTCCGGGGAAAAATATCTCTGTAGAATTTCCAAAGACCGATATAACGGAGTTCCGCACGCTGAATAAGGCTGCAAAAGATGCCGCCGCCAGAATGGATGAGATATACTTGAAACAGAAAGAGTTTATCGGGAATGCCTCACATGAGCTGCAGACTCCCCTTGCTGTGTTGGGCAACAGAATGGAGTGGATGCTTAATAATTCCAATCTTACAGAGGAGCAGATGGAGGAGATTATTGGAATGTTGCATACCCAAAGGCAGGCTGTACGCTTGAACAAGGATCTGCTGTTACTTACAAAGATAGACAATATGCAATTTCTTGATATCACGCAGGTAGATATAGTTCCAATCATAAATGAATCGGTAGGAATGTATAGCGAAATATTTGAAGAAAAGCATATTAAGTGCACTATCCAGCTTCCTGAAAAATTTGTTGTTGCAATGAACTCCTCTCTGGCCTCTGTGCTGGTTACAAATCTTGTTAGAAATGCATATATACACAGTGATACAGAGGCTATTATAAATATAGAACTGGTAAACGGCATACTCTATGTAAAGAACTCAGGAGATGCCCCTTTAGATGGAAATGCCATTTTCGAGAGGTTTTATCAAGGGAAACGCAAAGAGGGTTCTACCGGCTTGGGACTTTCAATTGCAAAGGCAGTTTGTGATACCTGCGGCCTCTCCCTCCGTTACTCTTTTGCAGATGGATTTCATCTGTTTGCAGTAGAATGGTCAAAAGTTATATAGAATTTTTCAAAAAAGATAATTATTACAAATTCTCTACAAAATCATAACTCATCTTTGTACTATAAATAGAAAACAAGGTTAATAATAATAGTACAAGGTGTATCATGAAACGTTTATTTTTATTTTCGATTTTACTTGCCGGAGTTATAGTAACAGTTTCGGCATGTGACAAAAATGACGATTACAATCCATCGTTGATTACAGAATCTCTCAAAAGTTTTATCAATACATCCTATAACGATGCGCGTATTGTCGGGACAGATTATGAAAGGGGACTCCTGAAGATTGAAATAATCCACGAGAAAAAAGAGAAGGATCTCTATTTTGAGAACGGCCAGTGGCAATATACCGAATGGGATGTAAGGGCTACAGATTTGCCGGCAGCAGTTACTGCAGCAATTGCAGGTACAGAGTATGCTTCATATAGGATAGATGATGCTGATTATATCCAGAAAAGTTCGGGCGATTACTATTTGATTGAGCTGGAACAGGGAAATCATGAGGTGAGGCTCTCAATAACCCCTCAGGGAGTATTATTATAGTATTCATAGATTTAGTTGTTTAGTACAAACGGATCATTCCGGAAAGTGGCGGCTTTTTGCCGCCCTTTTTTTTACATGGAAAAAAATGATAACTTTGTAAATCTTTATTCAAATGCCGGATTATGAATTTGTCAGACCTTTCCAATTTGCTAAGACAGCTGCTTTCAGAAAATGATGAAGTCTCTTTGCCAGGGATGGGCCACTTTGTTATAGTGGATATTCCTTCTGAACTGATCAATGGGGGAAAGGCTATAACTCCGCCGTCAAGAAAAATAGTATTTGAGAGCTCCGACGGAGATTCTGACAAACTGCTGGTGCTGGCATATTGCAGGGAAAGAGGCATTTCTGAGAATGATGCGGCAAAAGAGTTGTCTGAGCTATTGCGCCAGTTTAAAAAAGAGCTGGTGGATAATGCAGGAGCTGAGATTCCTGGCTTTGGAAGAATAACTTTTGGGGCAGGTGGAAGTTTTGTATTTGAGGCAGATGACTCATTTGATGTTGCTGCCGACAGTTACTGTCTCGAAACGCTCCCATTAAAGATAATGAATGACCAACAGCCTGTGGAAGAGGCGTTTGTGATAGATTCCTTGGATATCGAAATGGCAGATCCTGAAGAAAATGAGCAGCCTCTTGAAACAGAGGCGAAAGAGGATGCTGGTGTGTCTGAAAAACTGGAGAAGCCTGAGGCATATGAAGAGTCTGTAACCTCTGAAGAGCCGGAGAACCCTGAAGAGCAGGAAGAGTCGGCAGAAATTGTAGAACAACCTATCCAGGAAACACCTGTTGCAGAACCTGAAAAGCAAAAATGCAGATGGATTTTATGGGTTGCTGCATTTGTCGGGATATTGATAATATTTGTAATTCTTGTCTTCTTGTTCAAAGAAGAGCTGATGCCGCTTCTTGAAAAACTGCTCTACTCAAAAGAGGAGTTGGAAATTCTTCAGAAGGTTGGACGATAATCTATTTTATCTATCTTTGTAAGTTATTCTACGGATATTGTAACTTATAAGGACCGGTGATAGACCATGCTACCATAGAACGTATATTGGATACAGCCCAGATTGTTGAGGTTGTAAGTGATTTTGTCTCCCTCAAAAAGAGGGGAACAAACTATGTCGCATGTTGTCCGTTTCATCATGAAAAGACTCCAAGTTTCTCAGTATCACCAAGTAAGGGTATTTTTAAATGCTTTGGATGCGGTAAGGCCGGCAGTGCTGTAACTTTTGTTATGGAGCACGAGCAGATGAGCTATGTGGAGGCATTGAAGTATCTTGGCAACAAGTATGGAATAGAGGTTAAAGAGAAGGAGGAGAGCCAGGAGGAGGCACAGCAGAGGCTGCTTCATGAATCGCTGTTGATTGTAAATGATTTTGCAAAAGAATTCTACGCAAAGAGATTGTGGGAGAGTGAAGATGGACAGGCTATAGGATTGAGCTATTTTAGGGAGAGGGGGTTCTCTGATGAGACAATAAGAAAGTTCGGGTTGGGATATTCTCCTGATGAGAGGCGTGCCTTTACACATCAGGCCCAGAAAAAAGGATATAAGAAGGAGCATCTGGTTGCAGTTGGCCTTACAATAGAGAGGGAGGAGAGCGGTGAGCTTTTCGACCGTTTCTACGACAGGGTCATGTTCCCTTGGCGTTCGATAAGCGGAAAGGTAATTGCCTTTGGTGGAAGAACATTAAGAAGTGATAAAAATATAGCCAAATATATAAATTCTCCAGAGAGTGAGGCATTTGTAAAGAATAAATCGCTTTATGGAATATATGAGGCAAAAGGGGCTATTGTACGGGAGCAGAAGTGTTACCTGGTTGAAGGGTATACAGATGTAATATCGTTTCATCAGGCTGGAATAGAGAATGTTGTGGCAAGTGGTGGAACTTCCCTTACATCAGGTCAGATAGGGCTCATAAAACGCTTTTCAAACAAGATAACTGTCCTATATGACGGTGACTATGCCGGAATAAAGGCATCCTTGCGAGGAATTGATATGCTGCTTGCCGAAGGAATGGAGGTTAAAGTAGCCCTTTTCCCGGATGGTGAAGATCCTGATTCATTTGCAAAGAAGCATACTGCAGATGAGGTGTGTGAATTCCTCAATCTCCATGAAGAGGATTTTATCGCATTCAAATATAGAATATTGAGCAGCGATATAGAGAAAGATCCTCTGCAGAGGGCCAGACTTATAGGCGAAATTGTAAATAGCATTGCCGTAATTCCAGATGCTATAGTGAGAAATGTATATGTGGAGGAGACAAGTAGCCGTCTCAATATCGGGCAGGAACTCTTGCAGCAGGAGATAAATAAGGTAAGAAACAAGAGGCAGGAGGAGGAGTTCAAGGCCAACCAGAGGCGGGAGCGCCTACAGCAGCTTGATGCAATGCAGCAGACAGATGCAGCATCAGGTTACGGGAGCAACGGCACTGGAGGTTATAATGCAGGTACAGGTGGTTATAATGCCGGTAACAGGGCTGTACTTCCCGGATTTATTGTAAACACCTATTGTGAAGAGGCGGAGAAGGAGATACTTTATTACCTGATCAAATTCGGCCATTTTCCTATCCATATTGAGGAGGAGTTCCTTTATGGTGCCCCCGACAGTGGGCAGCAGAGTGTGGCCCAATATATATTTTCACAATTGGGCAATGATGACCTGGAGTTGCAGAACCTGGTATACAAAAATATATTTGATGAATACTTCAATTTGAAAGTTGCGGATGGTGAGAAGATATTCAAACATTTTATCAACCATCCCGACAGTGCTGTAGCCAAGACAGTTATTGATCTGATGGCCCAGCCGTATACCATAACCATAGCCCAGTTCAATAAGTCACTCATACCTGAGCAGAATATATTGGGCAGGGTGGTGCCGAAGGCGATACTTATATATAAGGCAAAAGTAATGGCGCAGGCTTCCCTGAATCTGGCGGAAGAGTTGAAGAAGGCGCAGGCAGAGGGCAATGACAGATTGCAGGAAGAGCTTATCCAGCAGCTTAATACCCTTATGCAGGTGCGCAATGCTTTTGCAAAAGAGTTGAAAAGGATAACATTTTAAAGCATAGAATAAAATTTAAAAAACAGATATAATGGAAAAGCAATTTAAAAGGCATTTGGTAACATCGGCCCTTCCTTACGCGAACGGCCCTGTACATATAGGCCATTTGGCTGGCGTATATGTTCCAGCAGATATCTATGTGAGATATTTGAGATTGAAAGGTGAAGAGGTATTGTTTATCGGAGGTTCAGATGAACATGGTGTTCCAATTACCATCAAGGCAAAAAAAGAGGGTTGTACACCACAGGATATTGTGGACAAATACCATAATATAATAAAGGATTCATTTGAGGGTCTGGGTATCAGTTTTGATGTATATTCACGTACAAGTTCAAAAATACACCACAAGACTGCTGCAGATTTCTTCAAAAAACTCTATGACGACGGCAAATTTATAGAGCGCGAGAGTGAGCAGTATTTTGATGTGGAGGCTAATACATTTCTTGCAGACCGTTATATTGTAGGTACTTGTCCTAAATGTGGTGCTGAAGGAGCTTATGGCGACCAGTGTGAGAAATGCGGCAGCACTTTGAGCCCGGATGAACTTATAAATCCAAAATCGGCGATAAGCGGCGGTGAACTTGTAAAGAAACCTACAAAACACTGGTATCTGCCTTTGGACAAATATGAGGGCTGGTTGAAAGAGTGGATTCTCGAAGGTCATAAGGAGTGGAAAACCAATGTGTACGGACAGTGCAAGAGCTGGATCGACGGCGGATTGCAGCCACGTGCGGTTAGCCGTGACCTCGATTGGGGAGTTCCTGTTCCTGTAGAGGGTGCAGAGGGTAAGGTGCTTTATGTGTGGTTTGATGCACCTATCGGCTATATATCAAATACAATAGAGCTTTTGCCTGATGAGTGGGAGAAGTGGTGGAAGAGCGAGGATACCAAGATGGTGCACTTTATTGGAAAAGACAATATCGTCTTCCATTGCATTGTCTTCCCTTCTATGCTCAAGGCCTATGGCGACGGTTTCATTCTTCCTGAAAATGTTCCTGCAAATGAGTTCCTAAATCTGGAGGGCGACAAAATATCAACATCCCGTAACTGGGCGGTGTGGTTGCATGAATACCTTGTGGATTTCCCTGGAAAACAGGATGTCCTGAGATATGTTCTCTGTGCGAATGCTCCTGAAACCAAGGATAATGACTTTACATGGAAAGATTTCCAGACCAGGAACAACAGCGAGCTCGTGGCAATTTACGGTAACTTCGTAAATAGAGCAATAGTGCTTACCCATAAATATTTTGGTGGTAAAGTGCCTGCTTTAGGCGAATTGGTTGATGTGGATAAAGAGGTTTTGGCGGAGATACCTCAGATCAAGGCTTCTTTGGAGCATAACCTCAGTAACTACAAGTTCCGTGAGGCTCTGAAAGATGCCATGAACCTTGCCCGTCTGGGTAATAAATATCTTACCGAAACTGAACCTTGGAAACTTGCCAAGACAGATATGGGACGTGTTGCAACAATTCTGAATATATCGTTGCAGCTTTGTGCCAACCTTGCAATAGCCTTTGAACCGTTCCTTCCATTCTCTTCTGAAAAATTGATAAAGATGCTCAACGTTGAGAAGATAGACTGGAACCAGTTTGGTGGCGGAGAGATTCTTGCAGAGGGACATCAGCTTAACCCTGCAGAACTTCTGTTTGCCAAAATTGAGGATGATGCTATTCAGGCACAGATAGACAAACTCAATGCTACAAAAGTTGCAAATGAGGCCAAAGCGGCAGAGGAGGCAGCAGCCAATGCTCCTGTAAATGCTCCGCTACCTCAGAAAGAGGAGTGTACATTTGATGACTTTATGAAGATGGATATCCGTACAGCAACAGTTCTTGAGGCCGTTAAAGTACCTAAAACAGACAAACTGCTCCAGCTTACCATCGATACAGGAATTGATACAAGAACAATTGTGTCTGGCATAGCGGAGCATTATACACCGGAGGAGATGGTTGGCAAGCAGATCTGTATTCTTGCAAACCTTGCACCTCGAAAAATTAAGGGAATCGAATCTAAAGGAATGATTCTCATGGCAAAGGATGAAAACGGAAAGATGAAGTTCGTAACTCCTGCCGAGGTTGTTGACAATGGCGCGACAGTTGGTTAATTGTTTGGCCAAGTTAAAATTTTAATAAGATATTGGAATATTTATGGAAAAGATAATACTTACCGGCGACAGACCAACTGGAAAACTCCATTTGGGCCACTATGTGGGTTCGCTGAAAAGAAGGGTGGAACTGCAGAACTCTGGAGAGTTCGACAAGATATTCATCATGATTGCAGATGCCCAAGCTCTTACCGATAACGCAGACAATCCGGAAAAGGTACGCCAGAATATCATAGAGGTGGCTCTGGATTACCTCTCATGCGGCCTTGATCCGGAAAAATGTACAATATTCATCCAGTCGCAGGTGCCTGAATTGTGCGAACTTGCCTTCTATTATATGAACCTTGTAACAGTGCAGCGCCTGCAGAGGAATCCTACCGTTAAGCAGGAGATCCAGATGAGGGGCTTTTCTGATGATGAGGAGAATGCAAACAAAAAGGGTATTCCTGTAGGATTCTTTACATATCCTATAAGCCAGGCATCAGATATTACTGCATTCAAGGCTACAACTGTGCCTGTGGGTGTAGACCAGGCTCCGATGATTGAGCAGACACGTGAAATTGTGCATAAATTCAATTCTATTTATGGTGAAACACTGGTGCTTCCTGAGATGGTGCTCCCTGAGAATACAACATGCTGCCGCCTTCCAGGTACCGACGGAAAGGCTAAGATGAGCAAGTCGCTTGGCAACTGTATCTACCTGTCGGATACTTCAAAAGAGATAAAGAAGAAGGTGAACAGTATGTTTACCGATCCTGAGCATCTTAATATTACCGATCCGGGACATGTTGAGTGTAATGTCGTATTTACATATCTCGATGCATTCTCAACTGATGAGCACTTTGCAAAATTCCTTCCTGAATATGCAAATCTGGAAGAGATGAAGGATCACTACCGCAGAGGCGGTCTTGGAGACGGTACCTGCAAGAAATTCCTCTTCAATATAATGGAGGAGTTCCTGCAGCCTATCAGAGAGAGAAGAAAAGAGTATGAGCAGAACATTCCTCAGGTGTATGAAATACTCCGCAAAGGTTCAGAAGAGGCCCGTGCAAAGGCTGCTGAGACTCTGGAGGAGGTTAAGGCTGCAATGAAGATTAACTACTTCTCAGACCAGGCTCTCATTGCAGAGCAGGCTGCAAAGTACAAAGCGCAATAAAGAGAGTAACAAAAAAATCTCCTGCGGAATATCCTTTACCGCAGGAGATTTTTATTTGATTAAGGGCAACTCGTTAAGGGTTGCCCTATATTTTTAGAATACTCAATTGTGAATTAGTCTGTTACACTCTTGAGGGCTTCGCGGATTTTTGCCTCGATCTCCTCGGCAAGTTCCGGATTGTCTGTGAGAATCTGTTTTACAGCATCGCGGCCCTGAGCAAGTTTGCTTTCGCCGTAGCTGAACCAGCTTCCGCTCTTCTTTATGATATTGAATTCAACGCCAAGATCTATAATCTCGCCGATTTTTGAGATACCTTCACCAAAGAGGATATCAAACTCTGCCTTTCTGAAAGGCGGAGCCATCTTGTTCTTCACAATTTTAACGCGGGTTCTGTTTCCAGTAGCATCATCTCCATCTTTGAGCTGTGTAGTCTTTCTAACATCAAGTCTGATTGTTGAGTAGAACTTGAGGGCATTACCTCCGGTTGTTGTCTCAGGGTTGCCGAACATGATGCCGATCTTGTCGCGCAATTGGTTGATAAAGATACAACATGTGTTGGTTTTGCTGATATTTGCAGTGAGTTTTCTCAATGCCTGGCTCATCAGACGGGCCTGAAGTCCCATCTTTGAGTCTCCCATTTCACCTTCAATTTCTGCTTTTGGGGTAAGTGCTGCCACAGAGTCTATCACTATTATATCAATAGCTCCTGAGCGGATGAGGCTATCCGCAATTTCGAGGGCCTGCTCTCCATTGTCTGGCTGTGAAATGAGCAATGTGTCAACATTCACACCCAGTTTCTTTGCATATGTCCTGTCGAAAGCATGCTCTGCATCAATAATTGCAGCAATGCCTCCGGTCTTTTGTGCCTGGGCAATAGCATGTATGGCCAATGTGGTCTTACCGCTGCTCTCAGGTCCGTAAATCTCTATGACCCTTCCTCTAGGGTAGCCGCCTATTCCCAAAGCGTGGTCCAAAGCAATGGATCCAGAGGGTATTGTAGATGCTTCCCACTGTGGCTGGTCTCCCAACTTCATTATTGTCCCCTTGCCAAAATCTTTCTCAATCTTGTCCAAAGTAGCCTGCAATGCTTTCAGCTTTTCGGCATTGATTTCGGCTGCTTTTCCTACTTCTGCACTCTCTTTAGCCATAATGTAAATTTTAATGTGTTAAATAATCTTTTTAGCGCAACAAATATACTTAAATCGTCTGGATTTTCATTATTTTTCAGATATATCAAACGACTTTTTTACCTTTGCAGTGTTTTAAAAACATTAAGATTCTGTTATGGTGGAGAATAAGAAAAAACTGCTCGGAAATAATCTTGCACAATTGAAGGAGATAGCC
Organism: Bacteroidales bacterium; assembly: GCA_017935505.1. Taxonomy (GTDB): domain Bacteria; phylum Bacteroidota; class Bacteroidia; order Bacteroidales; family UBA932; genus Egerieousia. Next base: position 15,460 of record JAGBHM010000035.1, read on the forward strand.
CTTTCATTGGGACTTCCTGCATTTACAGGAAAGCAGCTGGCAGACTGGCTGTATAAAAAGAAGGTGACATCGATAGACCAGATGACAAACCTTTCAAAGGCTGCAAGGGAGAAGCTGTCGCAGGAATATATTGTGGGAATAGACAAGGCAATTGATATTCAGGCTTCATCCGACGGAACAAAGAAATATCTCTTTCCATGCCATACCGGAAGTGCCATTGAGGCTGTAATGATTCCCGATGCCGACAGGGCAACCATCTGTGTATCATCGCAGGCAGGCTGCAAGATGGGCTGCAAATTCTGTATGACCGGACGTCAGGGATTTAAAGGCAATCTCGAAACTGCGGAGATCATTTCCCAATTCATAAGTATAGATGAGAGTGATTCTCTCACCAATGCTGTATTCATGGGAATGGGTGAACCTCTGGACAATATCGACAATGTGTTGGCTGCAATAGAGATCCTCACTGCAGATTGGGGCTTTGCATGGAGTCCCAAGAGAATAACATTGAGCAGTATCGGAGTGCTTCCTGCTCTCAAGAGATTTCTTGATGAGACAAAAGTGCATCTGGCAATAAGTTTGCACGACCCTTTCCCTCAGGAGAGACTCTCGCTTATGCCTATGCAGAAGGCATTTCCTATTGAAGAGGTGATAAAACTGATAAAAAAATATGACTTTACAGGGCAGCGCAGGGTAAGCTTTGAGTATACAATGTTCAATAGAGTTAATGATACCAAACAGCATGCCGATGCCCTTGTGAGGATGTTGAGGGGGCTTGAATGCAGAATTAACCTCATCCGCTTCCATGCAATTCCAGACTCGGAACTCTCCCCTTCACCTATGCTTATAATAGAGCAGTTCCGCGACAGAATAAACTCAAGTGGCATAACAGCCACAATACGTGCCTCGAGAGGAGAAGATATTTTGGCGGCATGTGGAATGTTGAGCGGAAAACAGAAACAGCAGTTGCAATAAAATGGGTAATGGTATACGATATAAAGCACTTTTAGCAGTGCTATTGGCTGTAATGCTGCAGCTCTGGTCTGCACCGGTGGCTTTGGCCGGCGGTCAGGAACCGGGTGATGCTGCAAGGCCGAAGGTAGCACTTGTATTGTGCGGTGGTGGTGCCAAGGGTGCAGCCCATCTGGGAGTGCTGAAGGTGTTGGAGGAGACCGGAGTCCGTCCGGATATGATTGTAGGTACAAGTATTGGCGGTATTGTGGGAGGGTTGTACTCAATGGGTTACAGTGCAGAAAAGATAGACTCGGTGGTGAGGTCTGCAGACTGGCAATATCTTCTGAGTAACAATACAAAGAGGAAAGATGTCTCATTCACGGAGAAAGAGTCTGACCAGAGATATATTGTAAGAATCCCCTTCTATGCGATAAGGATGGGGGAGGATGAGATGTTCATGCGCAAGGATGTGAAGAAAAAGGAGGAAGGACATGCCGAGTCTACAATAGCCCAGTTGCCGTCGGGACTTGTGAATGGACAGAATATATACAATCTGCTCACAGGCTTGTCGGGAGGATACCAGAATTATATAGAGTTTGATAAACTGCCCATCCCTTTTGCATGTATTGCCACAGATCTGGCTACAGGCGAAGAGGTGATCCTCAATAAAGGCTACATGAGCCAGGCAATGCGGGCTACAATGGCCATTCCTGGCTATTTCACTCCCGTAACAATTGACGGCAAAGTGCTGATAGATGGAGGTACTGTAAACAATTTCCCTACAGATGTGGCAAAGCAGATGGGTGCCGATATAATAATAGGTGTTGATATACAGAATGATCTCTTCAAGGCAGATGAACTCAAATCCATAACTGAAGTCTTCACCCAGATTGTGGGCCTTATGGGCAACGAGAGGTATAAAAAAAATGTGGATCTTGCAGATATCTACATAAAACCGAATGTGGATGGCTTCAGCACTTTCAGCTTCAATACCACAGCTATAGATTCTCTTATATCGAACGGATATCTGGCTGCTTCAGAAAAGAGAGGCGAGCTTGAAAAAGTTGCGGCAATGCTGAAAGGCAACGGTAATGGTTTTGAAAAGATTGTGCCGCCATCGGCAACAGAGATTGTAAAAGATACATTTAATATTGCATCAATACAGGTCAACGGCCTCAATGCTTCAGCTGCCGCATGGATTCTGCGTAAAGGCGGACTGAAAGAGAACAGCATCATTACCGGAGATGATCTTAACAAGGCAATCTCAATATTCTACGGTACAAATGCTTTTTCATCGGTAACATATAAGATCAGCAAAGACCCTATAACCAATGCCGATAATCTGGTGCTCGATTTTGTGAAGGGACCTGCAAACCTGTTTGCTTTGGGTGTGCGGTTCGATTCAGAGGAGGCTGCTGCCATACTGCTTCATCTTGGAATACATACTCAGGAACTTTTCGGTTCACGCCTGGCACTTACAGGCAGGTTGAGCTACAATGCATATGGTAAAGTGGACTACTCATACGTATTCCGGAATCTTCCGAGGATAAATGTCTCGTATATGTTCAAATCTACCGATATGAATATATATGAAAGGGGAGAGCTGTCGGATTATATGAGATACTACACAAATAGGGCTGAGGTCTTTATTTCAAATGTATATTTGAGGAATTTTGATTTCACAACCGGTGTAAGATTTGAATCCTACAAGTACAGAAGGTTTATCTCTTCATCAGATGTGGCAGATATTGAGCGTGATGCAGATCTCTACCTGAGCTACTTCATTACCGGAAAAATGGATATAAGGGATAATAAATCTTTCCCTACAAGGGGTGTGGCAATTGATGCGGAGGCCTCATTCTTCCAGCCTGAGTTCAATAAGGGAAACAATTTCTTTGCTACCGTAAAGTTCAATGCTTCGGGCGCGGTCCCGATTTCAAACAGCTGGACATTGCTGCCTGCCGTATACTACAGGTCGTTCATAGGCAATGAGCCATACACTCCGTATATAAACTTTGCCGGAGGCTCTGAGTATGGAAGATATATTTCACAGCAGATACCTTTCATAGGAATAAACTATGCAGAGATGTTCGACCCAAATATAATGGTGGGGCGTGTGGATTTGCGCAAAAGGATTGGCAAGAAACACTATCTGTACGGAATTGTGAATTATATGCGTACCGGAGAGTCGTTTGAATATATGTTCAATAGACTTGGAGAGGGCTATTGGGGTGCCGGTATAAAATATACATACAATACACCTCTTGGCCCGATAGGAATGAATGTTCATTGGTCTGACTACAACGAGAAGGTCGGGCTCTATCTCAATATAGGATACTATTTCTAGTTATGACAAAAGAGCAGGCATTGGAGCGTCTCAGGAGCAGGTGCAGCCGTGCTGAATATTGCAGCGGCCAGATTGCTGAAACATTGCGCAGGTGGATTGGCCGTGGTGCAGGTCGCCTTCCTGTTGCTTCAGTGGCTGAAGGGGAAGCGCTGCAATTGTGTGAAAGCGATATCCCAGGAATCATATCGCAGCTCAAGGCTGAGAAGTTCATTGATGACAGCCGCTTTGCCGCAGCCTTTGTGAGGGACAAACTTAAATTCAACGGATGGGGTCCGCAGAAGATACTCTATAAACTCAGATCATTTGGAATTGATTCTGCAATAATCAATGCTGCCATTTCGGAAAACTGCAATAATGTGGATGAGGGGGCTCTGTCGGGTAGGGATGTGCTTGAAAAGCTGCTGGTTAAAAAGTGGAGATCGTTGAAGGAGGGGGAGCCGTTGCAGAACCGCAAATCAAAAGTTATACGCTTTGCGGCAGGACGAGGGTTTGAATATGGGGAAATAATGGCTGCTCTCGAGAAAATAATAAAGTGAAACAATTCTTTTATTGCGGTTTAATCCGTAACTTAGCGGACTATTTAAAGAAAATGATATGATTCAGCAGGAGCAGATAAACAGCTGTAAAGAGAGGATTGAGGCCTTAAGGAGGTCTCTTTGACTATGATGCAAAGAAAATAAAGGTTGAGGAAGGAACTGCAAAATCCACTGCAGAAGGCTTTTGGGATGATCCGAAAGAGGCTGAGAAGTTTCTCAAACAGTTGTCGGGAATAAAATACTGGGTCAATTCACTGGATGCACTTACCGGTGGAATTGATGATTTGCAGGTGCTTTATGAGATGACTTGTGAAATGGCAGATGAGGATTCTGAGAAGGAGCTGGAGCAGGAGTATGCAGCACTTGTAGCCAAGATTGAGGAGGTTGAGGCAAAGAGTATGCTTGGAGAGGAGGGAGACAATCTTGGAGCGTTGCTCAAGATAAATTCAGGTGCCGGAGGTACGGAGAGCAATGATTGGAGTTCTATGCTCTTGAGAATGTATACGAGATGGGGTGAGCGCAATGGTTATAAAGTTTCGGTATATGATGTGCTTGAGGGCGATGAAGCCGGCATAAAGTCTGCAACAATAGAGATTGAGGGTGATTATGCATATGGTTATCTGAAATCGGAGAATGGAGTGCACCGTATGGTGCGTATATCGCCGTTCAATGCTCAGGGCAAACGACAGACCACATTCTCTTCGGTCTTTGTCTATCCGCTTGTTGATGAGACTATTGAAATAAATATTAATCCTGCAGATCTGGAATGGGACACATTCCGTTCGAGTGGTGCCGGTGGCCAGAATGTGAACAAAGTTGAAACCGGTGTGCGTGTAAAACATATTCCGAGCGGCATAGTGGTTGAAAATACAGAGACCCGTTCGCAGCTTGATAACCGTCAGAATGCATTGAGGATATTGAAATCGCATCTGTATGAGATAGAGTTGGCAAAAAAACGTGAGAAGCAGGCAGAACTTGAAGGACAGAAGAAGAGGATAGAGTGGGGCTCGCAGATCCGCAGCTATGTGCTGCATCCGTATAAAATGGTAAAAGATCTGCGTACAGGATGTGAAACTTCAGATACCCAAGCTGTGCTCGACGGAGATCTGAATGAGTTCATGCGCCGTTACCTGCTGGAGAATACAAAGAAATAACTATTGATCTACAATAATAAACAATATATTAAAATAACATACTATGGAGTTCAAGTATAACGAAATGTTCCCTATGGGAGAGGATACTACCAAGTATCATTTGCTTACAAAAGATTATGTGAGCGTTGCAAATTTCGAAGGAAATGAGATTCTTAAAGTAGACCAGGAGGGTATCAGACTGCTTACCCGCCAGGCATTCCATGATGTGGCATTCATGCTTCGTCCGGATCATAATGAGAGTGTTGCAAAAATTCTGTCGGATCCTGAGGCAAGCCAGAATGACAAGGCTGTAGCCCTTACATTCCTTTTGAATGCAAATGTTTCTGTAAACGGACAGTTGCCATTGTGCCAGGATACAGGTACTGCAACAATTGTGGCAAAGAAAGGCCAGAATGTCTATACAGGCGGTGGTGATGAGGCTTCTATCTCTCATGGTGTTTATGATACATATACAACCGATAACTTGCGTTACTCGCAGACTTTGGCTCTTGATATGTACAAAGAGAAAAACTCAGGCAACAACCTTCCTGCACAGATTGATATCTTCTCTGTAGACGGCAATGAGTACAAATTCCTCTTTGTTGCAAAAGGTGGCGGATCTGCAAACAAAACATATCTCTTCCAGGAGACAAAAGCTCTTCTTACACCGGAGAAACTTGAGAATTTCCTTATTGAGAAGATGAAGACTCTGGGTACAGCGGCTTGTCCTCCTTACCATATTGCATTTGTTATAGGTGGAACATCCGCTGAGCTTAACCTCAAGACTGTGAAACTTGCCTCTGCAAAATATTACGATGCACTTCCTACAGAGGGTAGCGAGGGCGGTCATGCTTTCCGTGATATCGAGATGGAGAAGAAACTCCTTAAAGCTGCCCATTGCCTTGGTATAGGTGCCCAGTTTGGTGGAAAATATTTTGCACATGATATCAGAGTTATCCGTCTGCCTCGTCATGGTGCTTCTTGTCCTGTAGGTATGGGAGTAAGCTGTAGCGCAGACCGTAATATTAAGGGAAAGATCAACAAAGATGGTATCTGGTTGGAGACATTGGATAACAATCCGGCAAGACTTATCCCTGAGAAATATTTGAATTCAACTCATTCTCATGGTGTTTCGATAGATCTTAACCGTCCTATGAATGAGGTGCTTGCTGATTTGAGCAAATATCCTGTTTCTACACAGCTTCTTTTGAACGGTACAATTATAGTAGGCCGTGATATCGCTCATGCAAAACTTAAAGAGCGTATCGATAATGGAGAGGGTCTTCCTGAGTATATCAAGAACCATCCTATCTACTATGCAGGTCCTGCAAAAACCCCTAAAGGAATGCCTAGCGGCTCATTTGGTCCTACTACTGCAGGCCGTATGGACAGTTATGTAGACCTGTTCCAGGAGAATGGTGGAAGTATGATCATGATTGCAAAAGGTAACCGCAGCCAGCAGGTAACTGATGCTTGTAAGAAACATGGCGGTTTCTATCTTGGAAGTATAGGTGGCCCTGCTGCAATTCTTGCTAAAGATAACATCAAGAGCGTAGAGTGCGTAGAGTATCCTGAATTGGGTATGGAGGCTATCTGGAAAATTGAAGTTGAGAACTTCCCTGCATTTATTCTTGTAGATGACAAAGGAAATGACTTCTTCACTCAGATTAAACCTATTTGCGCAAAATAGAGTTTTTGATTGGCAGATAAAATTGAACAGCCCTGGATCCTTCGGACTCAGGGCTGTTTCTATAAACTTTATCTCCAATTGGCGATTATACAATTGTTCCTTTAAGCTCGCAACCGTTGTATTTGCCGTTTTCAATGGTGTGCTGACCATTTACAATCACATGCTCAACTCCTTTGCCAAGCTGGTGAGGATTGTTGTAGTCTGCAGTATCAATAATAGTATCCGGGTTGAAAATGACAATGTCTGCTGCGTAGCCTGGAGTGATAAGGCCTCTGTCTTTCAAACCTATTCTCGATGCAGGAAGAGCAGTACATTTGTATATACCGGTTGCCAGGTCACAAACTTTGTCTTCTCTTACATATTTGCCAAAGAATCTCTGGAATGTTCCATATGAGCGTGGATGCGGAATAGATGATGAGAGTGGTCCTTCCGGTGAATATACGCTTCCATCTGATGCTGGCATGCCAAGTTCGTGGGCAAAGAACATTCTAACATTGTCTTCTGTCATTGCAAAACCGGCCATCTGTACTCCGAGGTTTTCGGTAATGAGAAGGTGTCTGATCATAGGCCAGGTATCCATTCCTGAGATTTTGCAGCACTCCTCGATGTTTTTGCCTGAGTATGCGGCATTTTCGGCATTGCGGCAAGCTGCTATAAGTACATTCTGAGGACCTCCGAGACGTTTTACACGGCTTTCGGCATATATACCTATCTTATCACTTATCGCTTTGGTGTTCAGACGTTTGAGTATATCTTCATTAGAGCCGTCCCTCAAATCAAGTGGAATGAATGAGGTAAGTCCTGTAGAGAATGCAATGTATGGGTAACGGTCGAATGTGACATCAATTCCCTCCTTGCGTCCGTTCTCGATAAGTTTGAGAAGATTTGCACCTTTGTGCCAGTTGGCTGCATTTTGGGCTTTAAGATGGGAGATTTCCAATCTTACACCAGATTGTTGGGCAATTTTCAGTGCCTCTGCAACAGATTCTTCAACTCTGTCATCCTCATTTCTCATATGTATAGCAAAGAGACCGTTATGCTTTGCAACAACTTTGCAGAGTTCAACAATCTCTTCGTTGGTAGCGTAGGAGCCCGGAGCATATTCAAGGCCACATGAGAGTCCGAGGCTTCCCATCTCCATCTCTTTGTCGAGGATGTAGCACATCTTGTCGAGCTGCTCTTTTGTTGCGGCAACATTCTTGTCTCCGACAACTGCAGAACGCAATTGGCCCTGGCCGGTGTAGCTCTTGTAGTTGATACCTATCTTCTTATCTTTGAGAGCTGCATAGAAACCATCGATATCCTGCCAGAACGGGTAGCCATATCTGAGCTGACCCTGTTTTGATGCAAAATATTCATCTGAGTATGGGAATGGGGAGTCTCCGCAGTTTCCACCAATATCGGTAGTTACACCCTGGTAGATGCGGCTGTCGCCCAGTGGGGCCTGCAGCAGGTTTGTATCGGTATGGGTGTGGATATCTATGAATCCCGGAGAAACCGCAAGGCCGTTGGCATCAATAAGTTTGTCGCAGCTCTTTCCTATTTTGCCGATTGCTGCAATTTTACCGTCTCTAATTCCCACACTGCCTTTAATAGGGGCTTTACCGTCTCCACAATAGATTATGCCGTTTGCAATGATTGTATCAAATTGCTCTCTTGTAGTGCATCCTGCAATAAATGCGCTCACTCCGCCTCCGCCAAGGAGTGCAGCTCCCACACCAGCAGTTGCCGACATTTTCAGAAAACCTCTTCTTGAGATCTTCTTCTCATTGTCCATAATGTTGCCAAGTGATTTTTCTTTACTCATAGTGCTATAATTTAAATGTGTATTTCTCTATTTTTTCAATATCTCCTTTAGGCCTGGAGTATAGTACTCCTTCATCTGATCCTGCTCTCCATATATCAGCAGGGCCTCCATGCCTGGTGTTGCCGCAAGTATCTCTTTTGCTTTTTCAATTCCCACAACCATAAAATAGGTGGCGTATGCATCTGCAGTAGTTGCATCTTCTGCAACAACAGTGGCGCTCAGCAGCGAGTGCTGTACAGGGTAGCCGGCTATAGGATCGATTGTATGGGAGTATTTTACGCCATCCTTTACATAGAATTTACGGTAGTTTCCGGAGGTTACCAGCGCCTTGTTGTCGAGCTCAATTATGGCCTGCAGACTGGCACCTTGTATATAATTGCCGTCGGCCGGCTTGTCGATACCCACTTTCCATATCTTGCCGTTTGCATTCCGCCCTTTGCTTCTCACTTCACCTCCAATCTCTATAAGATAATCAGTAATTCCCATCATATCAAATTTCCGACAGAAATAATCTACTGTATAACCTTGTGCCATTGCATTGAAATTGAGCATGCTCCTCTGATCTGTCTTGTTGAGGTAACTGCCATTACCATCATTTTTTACCGACAGTTTCTCCATTCCTATAAACTGTTTGAGGCTGTCGATATTTTCTTGTGTAATTTCCACTCCGTTCTTGAACCCAAATCCCCACAAATCAAACAGAGGTGCGGCTGAGGCATCTACAGCACCGTTGCTCTCTTTGTAGAACTGTACCGCATAGTTGAACACATCAACAAAAATCGCATCCAACTGAGGATTCTCCCCTCTGTTTACCTTAGAGAGGACAGAGGTTGAGTCATATCCCGAAACCGATTTGTTTATTTGGCTGAAATAGAGCTTTATACTGTCTTTTACCGATAATTGTACACTATCCATCTCTGCACCATTCTCCGGAATGCGGTAAACGATATGATAAGTGCTGCCTTGTGCGAACCCGTCTTCTGTGGCGTAATTGCCATTCTGGGTTGTACACCCCGAAACCAGGGCTATGATGGCTGTCAGGAGTATGATTGTAATTTTTTGCATGGCACGATTTTAGTACAAATGTAGAAAAAATATCAAAATCTTGTTTTAAGGACAAAAAATATGCACTTTTGCATTTATTTTTAATTATAGAAGTTAATGAAATTCCATGTAAAGAGAATAGTCCCATCCGTTATGGATGTGATGATGAGATCCAAGTTCTTTATAATCATATGTATAGCAGGAATGTTGATTCTGCCGTCGTGCGATAAGGATGATGAAGATGAAGACGAAATGAAGCCTTCGATATCCGGAGAGATGACATATAGTCTGCCTGCATACGCAAAGGTGGGTACAACAATAGACCTTCAGGTGTCGGGCGTTACAGCACCTGAAGAGAGCAAGATCACATATCGTTGGGTTTCGATTGCTTTATTGAAGGATACCGTATGGGGAAAGAGCTGCACAATAACAGTGCCTGATTCGCTTGGCGATTTCTCGATTGTACTCACAGCCTCTGCAGACGGTTATTATGACAAGACTACCACAAAATATCTTACATCAATAAAGACCGGATCCGACGGCTCGCTTACCGGAATACCTGCGGCAGCAGATTCCATTCAGGATGCAAGGGACGGACAGTGGTATAACATCACATCAGCGGGAAGCCTTCTCTGGTTTGCTGAAAACCTCAATTGGGAAGGGGCTGGCAGCGGTTATGCAAAAACAGATGCAGTAGGAGCAGTGCTTGGCCGTCTGTACACCTGGAAAGATGCAACAGGAGGAGTCTCTGCTACCGGCCTTGGCCAGGGCCCTCAAGGTGCATGTCCTGAGGGATGGAGTGTCCCTACCAAAGAAGATTGGGAGGATTTGGCAAAGGCTTTAGGCGGTGAGGAGCTTGCTTTTGAGACCACTTGGAAAGGTTTGGGCGACAATGTGATGGTGGCAAATGCCGCATTCAACGGATATAAATTCTGGGAGTACACTCCAGACTGCAATCCTGAAAACCAGTTTGGCTGGGCAGCCCTCTCTGCAGGAAGCTGTACAAACAATTATGACAACTATTCAGGCCTCTGTAAATACGGATTCTGGTGGAGTGCATCCGAAATGAGTGCCGACAATGCATATTACAGATACATCTATTACAACCGTCCGGACTTTGATGTGAACTATACAGACAAAGATGGCTTTGGAGCATCTGTGCGTTGTGTGAAACTTAATGTAAATGTTGAAGAATAACTTAAGATAATTGATTATGAAAAAAGGTATTATAACTCTTATAGTGGTTGCAGTTGTGGCAATCGGTCTCTTTTCTTGGGTGAAAAGTGCATATAATGGTATGGTAAAGGGTGATGAGGGTGTGCAGGCAGCATGGAGCCAGGTTGAAAATGTATATCAGCGCAGGGCAGATCTCATACCAAATCTTGTTGCAACAGTGAAGGGTTATGCAGAGCATGAGTCTGAAACTCTCGAGAGCGTTGTCGCAGCACGCTCAAAAGCAACACAAATGACCCTTGATGCAGAAAATCTTACACCGGAGGCTCTTGAAAAGTATCAGAAAGCTCAAGGTGAACTCAGCAATGCATTGGGCAGATTGCTGATGATTCAGGAGAACTATCCGGATCTTAAAGCAAACCAGAATTTCCTCGACCTGCAGTCTCAGCTCGAAGGAACAGAGAACAGGATAGCTGTAGAGCGTCAGAAATTCAATGAAGCTGCAAGAGCATACAATACTCTTATCCGACAGTTCCCTAAAAATATAATAGCAGGAATGTTCGGTTTTGAGAAGAAGCCATATTTTGAGGCAGATGAAACAGCTAAAACTGCTCCAAAAGTAGAGTTCTAGTTTTACAACAATTTTGAGATTACATTTGGAGCAGATTCAGAAGATGATATCTTTGGAATCTGCTCCTTTTGATAAGGATATGCCATATGAAGGAGTTTATAAATAAAGAGCAGCAGCAGAGCATTGTAAAGGCGATAGAGGAGGCCGAACTCAATACTTCCGGAGAGATAAGGGTGCATATAGAGTCAAAATGCAAGTCTGATGCTGTCTCCCGTGCCATATATGTGTTCAACTATCTTAAAATGTATGATACGGCACAGCGTAATGGAGTGTTGGTGTATGTGGCGTGGGAGAGCCGCAAACTTGCAATAATTGGTGATGTGGGGATAAACAGACGAGTACCGTCGGATTTCTGGAATGATATAAAAGAGAATATGGTAAACTCTTTTGCAGCAGGAAGGTTTGTTGAAGGCATTTGTGATGCTGTAAGGGCAGCAGGAGTATCGCTGAAGGAGTATTTTCCATATCAGAAGGATGATGTCAATGAACAGCCCAATGAGATCTCATTTGGGGAATAGTGTGGATTTATGGGAGCAATTTCAATATATATGAAAAATGTACCGAAAGGGCTGCGCAGTTTTTTTGCTGCAGCACTACTGCTTGTGGCATTTGTTTGTGCAGGCGTTTCTGACATAATGGCACAGGTGCCACAAAGACCACAACCTCCAAAACTTGTGAATGATCTGGCGGGGGTCTTCTCGGCGGAGCAGACTGAGAATATGGAGAGGGCTCTGGTGGCTTTTGCTGATTCCACTTCAAACCAGATTGCCGTTGTTACAGTTCCTCAGCTGTATGGTATGGATAAGGCGCAGCTTGCATTTGCCATTGGCGAGGAGTGGGGCGTGGGCCAACAGAAATTCGACAATGGTGTTGTAATTCTTATAAAACCTAAAGTGGGCAATTCCCGCGGTGAAGTCTTCATCGCAACGGGCTATGGCCTTGAGGGCGTACTTACCGATGCAATTTGTCGCAGAATAATTGAGCAGAAGATGATACCTGCATTCAGGTATGATGATTATTATGCCGGCACAGTAAATGCCCTCAATGTGATACTTCCATTGGCGGCAGGAGAGATCTCCACCGATGAATTTGCCAATGGTCAGGATGATTCGGTCCCAATTGCGGTAATCCTCTTCCTTCTGTTTGTAGTGCTGGTTTTTGTTCTTATGCTCTTTTCAGACAAGAATGGTCCTAAAAATATTGGTGGCAACGGAAGAGGCCATCACGACCCATCTGCTGCAGAACTATTCCTTCTGGGCAGTATCCTCTCCGGAAATGGTTCCGGTTATAGGAATTCCGGAGGATTCGGTGGCGGATTCGGAGGTGGTTTTGGAGGCTTTGGAGGCTTTGGCGGAGGATCATTTGGCGGTGGAGGTGCCGGTGGCTCCTGGTAAGAGAGGGAAAGAACTCTATTCTTCACCCTCCTCATCAAATGCCTTTACAATTTTTGATACGAGCGGATGGCGTACAATATCCTCTTTTGTAAAGTTGATGAAGGCTATGCCCTTGATGCCTTTGAGGATGTTTATACCCTTTACAAGTCCTGAATCCTCTCTGTTTGGAAGATCTACCTGTGAGGCATCGCCGGTTACTATGAATTTTGCATTGTTGCCCATACGGGTAAGGAACATCTTCAACTGGCCTATATTTGTATTCTGGGCCTCATCAAGTATTACAAAGGCACTCTCAAGTGTGCGGCCGCGCATGTAGGCCAGAGGGGCAATCTGTATAGTACCCTCCTCCATAAGCAGTTTCAGCTTTTGTGGAGGAATCATATCCATGAGGGCATCATATAGAGGCTGCAGATATGGATCAAGTTTGTCTTTCAGATCTCCTGGAAGAAAGCCCAGCTTCTCTCCGGCTTCTACAGCTGGACGTGTAAGGATGAGCTTCTTTACCTCCCTGTTCTTCAAAGCTCTCACTGCCAATGCGATTGCTGTGTATGTTTTACCTGTACCAGCAGGACCGAGTGCAAAGATCAAATCGTGCTTGTAATATTCGGCAACCAGCTTTTTCTGGTTTTTTGTGCGGGCACGGACGACTTTTCCGTCGTTGCCGTAGACTATGATATCGCTGTTGTTGTCGTTTTTGTTGGAGTAGCCCACAAGGCCGTCGGGAGTCATCTCAAGATTGCCTCCGAGAGAGTTGAGTGCCGGTTTTTCATTTTCCTGCTGCTTCTCAAAAATGCTGTCCACATCATCAATGCTGAGATTACGCTTTTTATATCTTTTTGCAATCAGGGCATCAATTGCTTTGGAGAATTCTGCAATATCTTTTGAGCTTCCTTTCAAGGAGATGCAGTTGCCTCTCGCCACTATTTTCAGTTTTGGAAAATAATTTCCCAAGCGGGTTATGAACCTGTCGTTCACCCCAAAAATTTCAACCGGATCAATCTCCTGAAGTTCAATTTTCTTCTCTGCCATTTGGTGTAGTGTTGATGATGATTTTTTATCGCTGCAAATCTATGGAATAAATCCCAATTTACGGATATAACTCCTTTACAAGATTTTTGTTCATAATAAATTTGTATGTGGCCTCCATGCGGTCGTATTGGGATTTGTCATTCATCTTCTCCCGGTTGTGGGGGTTGCTGATGAACTCTTCTACAGGAACAACGGTGTAGTCTGATTCAAATTCCCCTTTTTTGAAACACCACAGATATTCATATTCAGGCATGCCCAGCGAGAGCTCTTCTGAGAGGTTGTTCCTTATTATATTTACCTTTACAAGAAGCCCGAGCTGAGTGTAATCGGGTATACTCTGGTTTGAAATGTAGTTACCCAATGAGTAGAACACCATTTTGTCAATTGCACCGTATCTGCGTGGATTCAATGTTTTGTTCCGATATAATTCAGCACTCTGGGGAACATGCGGATGGGTGCCTATAATTATGTCGACACCATTTTTGAAGAGCATTTCAGCCCACTCTTTCTGCTCTTTTGACGGATAGATCTGATACTCATTTCCCCAATGGGGCAGCGCAATGATGATATCGGCTCTTCTCTCCTTGGCCCTTCCGATGGCCTGTTTTACAGAGGTGCTGTCCATGTAGTTAACCACATATGGTTCGGGAACTTTGAAACCGTTTGTGCCGTAGGTGAAGTTTATAAAGGCTATCCTGGCTTTGCCAATCTCAATTATCTTTGGGTTGTGCAGTTTTTCCAGAGAGTCGCACCGGTAGGCTCCGGTGTAGTGCACTCCCAAAGAGTCATAGATGGAGAGTGTACGTTCCAATCCTTTCATCCCTTTGTCGAGGATATGGTTATTGGCAATCTGGAACAGATCTATACCGCTTTCAATAGCCTCTGTTACAATGCTCTCTGGTGCAGAAAACCGGGGATATCCGGTGAATGGCGGCACTCCAACCGGAAATTCCATGTTGGCAACTGTGAGATCTGCCTCTGAAAACCTCTCTTTCAAATATTTGAAGGTATGCGAGTAGTTGTAGGAGTCTGGATTATCCTTGTCCATCCCCTTTATATGGGCACTGCGGATCTGGTATCCATGCTGCATCACATCACCTATAAAGATGATAGATATAGTGTCATACATCTCTACAAGCCTTTTGGGCCACCTTGGAATGACCGGTTTCACATCCAGCTCAGGTGCGAGGTAGGGCACATTTGTGTGGAATGCAGGCTGCAATGCTTTTCTGCGCCACTCCCTTCCCGCACAGATGGAACTGTCGGTAAGAACAATAGATATGATTACGAGGCAGACTGTACTAATCCTTTTCCACATAAATTTTTACATTCTGTGAATCAAGCCTCACTGAGAGCCATTGTCCGATTTTTGCGAGGTCGCTCTTCGGGATGTTCTCTTCCGACCCGACAATTGCTATGATTATAGGGGTGGACTCTGTACCTTTTACTTTGGAGCCGTTTGTTATTGCCAGAGACTTTATCTGCGGATACTGTGTCGCAAGCTCCTTGGCAATCTGGCTTACCGGCAGCTCCTTCAGTTTATAGGCCTTCAACTCCTTCTCCATTTCTGAAATAAGTTGCTCCCTCTTGCGGATCTCCTGCTCATTCTGTTCAAATATGCTCTTTACGAAATCCTGTTCGTTGATGCTCTCTGGAACGAAAGTGCTGTTTTGGTTTATTACAAACTGGTTCCTCTCTATTCCGTACGACTGCAGCTGCTCATAAAGTTTGTTGATATCACCCTGGGAGAGCGCTTCACCGGCTATAGATACAGAGAGTGTGGATTTTCTGGCCCTGTGTGTTATTTTATGGTCATAAATATAGCTGTTGCCTATGGTTTTGTTGTGGGCGACAAATTTGTTTGCCACCTGGTTGAACTTATTCTCCTGAATTACTGTAATTGCAGAGTAGATACTCGGAATTATCAGTATTATGGTGAATATAGTTATGATCTTGTTCACCTTTTTCTGTTTGGCCTCATCTGAAAACTGCACAAGCGGGAATTTGAGGTATCTTACCATTATGAATGATGCAAGTGCAATGAAGACCGAGTTTATAAAATAGAGATAGGATGCCCCTATGAAATAGAAGAAATTGCCGTTGGCAAGACCGAATCCTGCGGTACAGAGCGGTGGCATCAGGGCAGTTGCAATGGCTGCACCGGCAATTACAGTCCCTTTCTCCTTTTTGCATACCTCCGTAATTACGGCAAGACCTCCGAAGAATGCTATGAATACATCATAAACAGTTGGGTTTGTTCTGGCAAGCAGTTCTGTAGGTTCTTCGAGAGCAAGCGGCGTAAGCAGAAAATATGTTGTAGAGGTAATAATGCTGATTGTGCTCATAATGAGCAAGTTCTTGAATGACTTGCGGAGCAGGTCGGTATCATTGATACCCAATGCAAGACCGATGCCCATAATCGGACCCATGAGCGGAGAGATGAGCATTGCTCCAATCACAACCGGAATGGAGTTTACATTTAGTCCGACACTTGCAATCACTGTTGCAAAGATGAGGATCCAGACATTACTCCCCTTGAACTCTATGTTTGAAATTATCTGATTCTTTGCAGATAAAATATCGATGCTGTCTGTAAAATTTACAATATTCTTTAATTGTCTGATGAAGGAACTCATAATTCAAACTTTATAAATCAGATTGTAAATATACTAAATTTATTTATTACATTTGTATCTGTATACTGCTATATTGTGTAGTATATGTTGATAAAAGGAGAAGTTATGAAGAAATCACAGATAATGAGGCCTGTTCTGGGGATGTTGCTTGCGGCCCTGCTTCTTACCGGATGTGACTGGGTAAAGAGGCAGCTTGGGATGCCAACCTCCGAAGATCTTGCAAAGCTCAAGATGGAAATGGAACAGAAAGAATTGAGGGAGAAGCAGATAAAGGATTCTATAGAGGCTGCGCGTCTTGATTCATTGAGGCTCGCTCAAGAAAAAGAGATTCCTTATTCAAAACTCGACAAGAAATATTATGTGATAATGGGCAGCTTCAAGGAGATAGCCAATGCCGATATATTGAAGGCAGAATTAGAAAAGATTGGATATACCCCGGTGCGCATTGCCCTGAAGAATGGTTTTGATATGGTGGCGTTGGCCGGTTTTGACACGTATGGCCAGGCTGCGGCAGAGATCTCCAAAATAGAGGATAATGACCTCTGTCCTTATGATGTGTGGATTTATGATGTGGCGCAGGCATTGCATGAATAACAAGTACCTTAAAAGTAATAATATAAAATAGTAAATAGTCAGACAATATGAAAACAACAGCATTTACCCAGAAACATATAGATTTGGGTGCAAAAATGGTGGAATTTGCAGGATACAATATGCCTGTAGAGTATGTAGGAATCAAGGACGAGCACATGGCTGTCAGGGAGAACGTTGGTGTATTTGACGTTTCCCATATGGGAGAGTTTTGGGTTAAAGGCCCTAATGCCCTTAAATTTGTACAGTATGTTACATCAAATGATGCTTCTGTTCTTGTTCCTGGAAAAGTACAGTATTCATGCTTCCCTAACGGAAAAGGCGGTATTGTAGATGACCTTCTTGTATATTGTATCGATGAGCAGACATATTTCCTTGTAGTGAATGCTGCAAACATAGAGAAAGACTGGAACCATCTCGTTGCAATTGCCCCTAAATTCGACATCACTCCTGGTAAAGAGCTTTACAACGCTTCAGATGAGATATGCCAGTTGGCTATCCAAGGTCCTAATGCTTTGAAAATCATGCAGAGAATTTGCGACCAGTCTGTTGAAGATATGGAGTATTACACATTCAAGAAATTGAATTGTGCCGGTATTGAGAATGCAATCTTCTCTACAACCGGTTATACAGGAGCAGGCGGATGTGAGGTATATGTTGCAAATGAGGATGCTGAGAAACTTTGGAAGGGTGTATTTGAAGCAGGTGCTCCAGAGGGAATCCGTCCTATAGGTTTGGGTGCAAGAGATACTTTGCGTCTTGAAATGGGCTTCTGCCTCTATGGAAATGATATTGATGATACAACTTCTCCGCTTGAGGCAGGTTTGGGTTGGATTACCAAATTCAATGATGTGAAGGGTGATTTCATCGACAAAGACTATATGCTCAAACAGAAAGCAGAGGGTCTTACCCGTCGTCTTTGCGGCTTTGAGATGGTTGACAAAGGAATTGCACGCCATGGCTACGAAGTATGTGATGCAGAGGGTAATGTAATAGGTTTTGTAACATCAGGAACAATGTCTCCATGCTCAGGTAAGGCTATTGGTATGGCATATGTTGCAGCTCCTCTATACAAGGCTGATTCTGAGATATATATTAAAGTAAGAAATAAATTGCTCAAAGCAGTTGTTGTAAAAACTCCATTTTACAAAAAATAACGGCACAGGCAGTAATTGAAAAGTCGGAAAGGCCGGTCGGGAATAAGCGGCCGGCCTTTTTTGGGTACAAATGAGATCCTGTCGGGTGAATGATTTTATAATATGGAAAAAGAGAAACTTTTCGATTGGGCTGCGAAGTGCAGTTTTGCAGTTACAATATGTGACTGCAATGCCGATGTGATTTATATGAACAGCAAGTCAAAGGCAACTTTTGAGAAATATGGAAATATGATAGGCCGTAATCTGAAAGGGTGCCACTCCCCAAAATCGTGGGAGACAATAACAAAGATGCTTTCAGAGGGGAGCGGCAACTCGTATACAATTACAAAAAATGGAGTGAATAAGCTGATACACCAGACTCCATGGTTTACAGATGATGTAAATGAGGGCATATTGCTCAAAGATGGCAGGATTGTTGGAGGCCTTGTTGAATTATCAATAGAGCTTCCATCTGATATGCCTCACTATAACAGGGATTTGCAATAATTGAATTAAAATGGTGCATTATGGGAAAATTTAGATTTGAACACAACAATATCAATGTAAGGGATCTGGAGAAGAGCCTGAAATTTTATGAAGAGGCTCTGGAGCTCAAAGAGAGCAGGCGCATTGTGCCGGAGGATGGCTCATTTATAATAGTGTATCTATCTGATGGACAGACTGATCATCTTCTTGAACTTACATGGTTGAGAGATTGGGACAGACCATATAATTTGGGTGATAATGAATTTCACCTCGCTTTCAGGGTGGAGGATTACGATGCGGCACACCAGTTGCATAAAGAGATGGGGTGCATTTGTTATGAAAACCCTGGCATGGGCATATACTTCATCAATGATCCCGACGGTTATTGGTTGGAAATCATGCCGGTAAGGATGAAAAACGAGTAGATTAACTTTATAGTTCGGTAATATGGCAAGCGGATTGGCAAAAAAAATGGTGTGCAGAGTTATTTTGGCTGTATTGGTGTCGGCCTCTTTTGTTTTTAATTCAGAAACCCTTCATGCGCAATTTATGCGGGGCAATGTGAATGGTCTGGAGAGGGATCTCAAGAGGCATGTTGAGTTTATGGCAGCCGATTCGCTACAGGGAAGAGCTGCCGGCAGCAAAGGAGAGCTGTCGGTGGCCAGATATATATATGATGAGCTGGAGAAGGCTGGCCTGATACTCCTCTCGCCACGGGATGGTGAAGATTTTTATATGGCGGGCAACCCTGCCGGAACATCTGCAGATACTCTGCACTCAAGGAATGTTCTGGCTCTGGTACAGGGCTATGATCCTGAACTCAAAAATGAATTTGTTGTAATAGGGGCCCATATCGACCATTTGGGTGTAAACAAAGTTACTGTTGACGGCAAGGAGGTGGTGCAGATATATTCAGGCGCAGACGACAATGCCTCTGGCGTTGCTGCGCTGATTGAAATTGCAAAACAGGTCCAGCAGAACAGCTTTATGTTCAGACGCTCAATTATTTTTGCCTTTTTTGGAGCAGAAGAGGTGGGCATGGCTGGCAGCTGGTATTTCCTAAACCGCTCCTTTTCCGATGTCGACAAGATTGTGATGATGATAAACCTGGATATGATAGGCCGTAGCAGTGGTGGAAATGGTTTCAAGGTCTTTACAGGCGTATACAATCTCGAACTCAACACAATAGTGGCCCAGCTCTCCCAAAGGCCGTTGAGCCTGCAGCCGGAGCTGGTAACAACCGACTATTTTCCGTCGGACCACAGGTTATTCCACGAAAAGGGTATCCCTATAGCACTCTTTACAACAGGTGTGCATAGAGATTACCACACACCGAGGGATATTCCTGCTGCTCTTGATTATAACCAGATGGAGAAGATTTCTGAATTTGCCTATGCTCTTGCCCAGCATGTGGCCAATATGGATGACCGCGTTTCGAAAGGACTGAAGAGTGAGCAGGCCTCGACAGCAACAGGTGATTCCGGATATTATACACAGCATGATGTTGACAAAAGGGCAACATTCCTGCACGGAGATGAGCGCCAGTTCCTCGAGAAATGGGTATATCCATATATAAAATATCCCGACAGTGCAATAAAGGCAGGCGAGAGCGGCCGTGTATTTGTCGAGTTCATTATAGAGAAAAACGGCCGTGTTACAGATGTGGTGGTGACCAGAGGTGTCAACGATGAACTGGATGCTGAGGTGGTAAAGGTTGTATCGGCCTCTCCAAAATGGAAACCGGCAGTGTTGAACGGTAAAAATGTGAGAGTTAAGACTTCGGTTGCCGTAGATTTCAAATTGTCCAAGAATGCGGAGTTCAAACTAAAGAAATAGAGATATTTTTTTATAACTTTGCCAGCTATAATAAATAGCTGGAAATGGAATACAATTTTATAGAAATTGAGAAGAAGTGGCAGGCATATTGGGCAGCCAACAAAACTTTTGAAGTTGATGCAGATCCTTCAAAACCTAAATATTATGTATTGGATATGTTCCCATATCCATCAGGTGCCGGACTCCATGTGGGACATCCGCTGGGTTACATAGCAAGTGACATATACAGCCGTTACAAGAGATTGAGGGGTTTCAATGTGCTTCACCCTATGGGATATGATGCATTTGGTTTGCCTGCTGAACAGTACGCTATACAGACCGGACAGCATCCGGCGACAACTACAGAGAACAATATCAACCGATATAGGGAGCAGATGGACAGAATCGGCTTCTCTTATGACTGGAGCCGTGAGGTGCGTACATGTGATCCAGGATACTACAAATGGACACAGTGGGCATTCCTGCAGATGTTCAAGCACTACTACAACAACGATACAAATAAGGCAGAGCCTATAGATCAGCTCATCTCCATTTTTGAGAAGGAGGGTAACCTCTATGTAAATGCAGCCTGTGGTGATGTGGCCAAGTTTGATGCAGCGCAATGGAATGCTTTTTCTGAGAAGGAGAAGAGCGATGTGCTGATGCAGTACAGAATTGCATATCAGGGCGAGACCTCTGTAAACTGGTGTGCAAAATTGGGAACTGTGTTGGCAAACGATGAGGTTCAAGGCGGACTTTCAATCAGGGGTGGCTATCCTGTAGAGCAGAAGAAGATGAAACAATGGCAATTGAGAGTTTCTGCCTATGCGGAGCGCCTGCTTCAGGATATGGACCAGTTGCAGTGGACAGATTCCCTCAAAGATATGCAGAGAAACTGGATTGGAAAATCACAGGGCGCTGAGATGGTCTTTAAGGTTGGTGATTATGATATGACCATCTTTACAACCCGTGCCGACACTGTATTTGGAGTTACATTTATGGTTCTTGCCCCAGAGAGCGAGTGGGTTGAGAAACTTACAACTCCTGAGCAGAAGGAGGCTGTGGAGGCATATCTGAAAGAGGCCAAGAAGAAGACTGAGCGTGAAAGAATGGCCGAGACACGTAAAGTTACAGGTGTATTCACCGGATCATATGCTGTAAATCCTCTTACAAATGAGCAGGTTCCGGTTTGGGTAAGTGAATATGTACTTGCCGGTTATGGAACAGGTGCCATTATGGCTGTACCTGCACACGACAGCCGTGACTATGCTTTCGCAAAACAGTTCAATCTCCCTATAATACCTCTTATTGAGGGTTGTGATGTGAGCCAGGAGAGCTTTGATGCAAAAGAGGGTATCATGTGCAACTCTGGATTCCTGAATGGAATGACTGTTAAAGAGGCAATTCCTGCTGCCATAGATTACGTTGAAAAGATGGGCATCGGACACCGTAAGATCAATTACCGTTTGAGAGATGCAATCTTCTCACGCCAGAGATATTGGGGAGAGCCATTCCCTATCTACTACAAGGATGGTATACCTACACCGGTTCCAGAAGAGGAGCTTCCTTTACAGTTGCCTGAGATAGACAAATTCCTCCCAACCGAAAGTGGTGAACCGCCATTGGCAAGGGCTGAGAATTGGACATATAATGGTTATCCTCTGGAAACCAGTACTATGCCTGGTTTTGCAGGCAGTAGCGCATACTATCTCAGATATATGGATCCTCATAATGATTCTGCCCTTGTTAGCGCTGAAGCTGATGGCTATTGGAGGAATGTGGATCTCTATATAGGTGGAACAGAGCATGCTACAGGTCACCTTATCTATTCTCGATTCTGGAACAAATTCCTCTATGACATGGGTTGTGTTGTGGAGAAAGAACCTTTCCAGAAGCTGATCAACCAGGGTATGATTCAGGGACGTTCAAATTTTGTATACAGAATCAAGAATACCAATACTTTTGTTTCACTTGGCCTGAAAGATCAGTACGACACTACAGAGATACATGTGGATGTGAATATTGTAAACAATGACAAACTCGATATAGAGGCATTTAAGAACTGGATGCCGGATTATGCTACTGCAGAGTTTATCCTTGAAGATGGCGAGTATATTTGCGGTTACGCTGTTGAGAAGATGAGCAAGAGTATGTTCAATGTGGTGAATCCTGACAACATCTGCAGAGATTATGGTGCCGATACACTGCGTCTGTATGAGATGTTCCTAGGACCTCTTGAGCAGTCAAAACCATGGGATACCAAAGGAATTGATGGTGTAAACCGCTTCTTGAGAAAGTTGTGGAAGATGTTCTTCAACAGGGAGGGTGCTCTCTGTGTTACCGATGAAAAACCGTCGGCAGCAGAGTTGAAGTCATTGCATAAACTTATAAAGAAAGTGGGTGATGATATTGAGGCATTCTCTTTCAATACATCTGTAAGTGCCTTCATGATTGCATTGAACGAGTTGAATGACCTCAAATCACACAACAAGGAGATTCTTGAGAATATACTTGTGCTGCTTTCACCGTTTGCACCGCATATTACTGAGGAGTTGTGGAGCATATTGGGACATGAGCAAAGCATCTCATATGCAAAATTCCCTGAGTATGTTGAGGCCTATACCATTGAGAATTCATTTGAGTATCCGGTATCATTCAATGGCAAGATGAGGTTCAAACTCGAATTGTCAAGAAGCCTGTCTCCAAAAGAGGTTGAGGAGATTGTGAGGGCAAACGAAAACACAGCAAAATATCTTGGCGGAAATACAATCAAGAAGGTGATTGTTGTTCCTTCAAAAATTATAAATATCGTTTGTTAAATTGTTTGACAATGTTTGGTGATAAAGTATTCAAATTGATCAAGACCTATCTGATCCTGACAATAGGTGTATTTTTATATGCTTTCAGCTGGATTGCCTTCATTATACCTAAAGGCATTGCCGGAGGTGGCGTAACAGGTATTTCTTCAATTATATATTATGCAACCGACGGGCTGCTGCCGATATCACTTTCATATCTGGTGATAAATGTGGCACTCATTACCATCGGTACCATAATATTGGGCAAGGGTTTTGGATTTAAAACCATATATTGCATATTGTGTGCTTCATTGATGTTTGAGGTGCTGCCTCAGTTTGAGTGGATCACAACGCTGTCTGATATTCCTGACAAATTTATAAATGCCATAATTGGAGGAGCTCTGAGTGCATTCGGTATTGCTGCGATATTCATGCAGGGCGGAAGCACCGGAGGCACCGATATTATTGCGATAGTATTGTCGAAATACAGAGACAGCTCACCGGGCAAGATTTTCATGTATTGCGATCTTATCATTATCGGATCAATTCTGGTACTGCCTGGAAAAGGATTGCAGGATGTGGTTTATGGTTACATAGTGATGGTTTCCTTCACATACCTGCTCGACCAATTGCTTACAGGAGCCAAGCAGTCGGTGCAGATTATAATATTCTCATCCAAATATAAGGAGATAGGAGATATGCTTATAACCAGTATGGACAGGGGTGTTACCGCGCTGGATTCTGTCGGCTGGTATTCTCAGCAGGAGGGAAAAGTGCTTATAGTCATTGCACGCAAACAACAGTTGCCTCAGATTACAGCCTCCATCAAAGAGGTAGACCATAAAGCTTTCATATCGGTATCTTCGGTAATGGGCGTTTATGGTGAAGGCTTTGAGAAGGTGAAGGCAAGATTGAAAAAAGACAAGAAAGGTGGCCTGATGAAATTCATGCAAGAATAGTTAGGAGACAAATTAAAATGAAATTGAATATTAAGAGTATTCTGGGAGAGTTTAAGGCCTATGTTGTAATAACCATAGGTCTTCTCTGTTATGTGTTGGGTTGGGATATCTTTTTGCTTCCCAACAGTATGGTTGGTGGTGGTGTAACCGGTATTGCGGCGGTGCTGCTCTATGCATTCGGTATACCGGTGAGTTACTCATTCTTTGTAATAAACCTGATTCTGTTGCTGATCGCACTGAAGGTGCTGGGCAAAGGATTTGGAATTAAGACAGTCTATGCGATAATTGTAACATCAGTCTTCTTTGATGTGGTTCCAAACTATCTTCCTGAAGCTTTCATTCAGGAGATTGCTGTGAGCAACGGAAAACTGTTGTGCGCAATTTTTGGTGGAGTGATTTCTGGCTTGGGAATAGGTATCTGCTTCTCAAATGGCGGAAGCACCGGAGGTACCGATATCATTGCGCTGATGATAACAAAGTACAAGAATGTTTCGGCTGGAAGAATTATACTTATAATAGATATATTCATAATAGCTTCCTCTTTCCTTCTCCCGGCAAAGGAGATATTGGATAGTGCCGGTAATGTTATTGGAGTGGAGAGTATAGGTATGCGCTTTGCAACGGTGCTTTACGGCTATATACTCATAATGGCCTGTAGTTTTACTATTGACCTCTTTGTTTCGGGTACAAAACAGTCGCTGCAGGTGTTCATATTTTCACGCAAATATGGGGAGATTGCAGATTCTATCATCTCAGATATAGGACGTGGCGTAACCCTTATAGATGCACAGGGATGGTATACAAAAAGTGAAAGCAAGATTGTTATGGTGGTGGTGAGGAAGACAGACATCAACATGATATATAAAATTGTAAAGGCTGTTGACAAGGATGCTTTCATGTCGGTGGGCAGTGTTACCGGTGTTTACGGAAAGGGTTTTGACGAAATAAAGAAATAATCAGTTCTTCGAAACGGCAAAATAAATATGGAATTGAATATTTCTCTTGCCGCAGCGTTGTATCTGATTGAAAATAAGCTTGTCGGTTCGTACTTTTGCGGGTGTTAACCTGTGAAATTATGGAACCGACAAATTTCTTTTACAACACCTCCAAGTGGGCAATATTGCTCTTTATCCTCCTCTATTTTGGAGTGAACTGTGCCCTTTTGTACAAAATACTGATAAAGGGGGAGAAGAGGCGCCAACTGAAAAAGATGCTGTTGGCATTTATTCCCTTTATGGTGCTGGGAATTTATACTCTGGCATTTCATATCAATGGAGCGGAGATCCCGGTTTATGGGAATATCTCAATATTCAGTGCAAAACTCTTCATCTGCTCCTCCTTTTTTGTCTTTGTCTTTTTTCAGGCGGTTGGATTTGTTGCCGACAAGATTAAGTATTGTTGCATTTACCAGCTGGCCCAATGCATTATATTGGCTGTAACTGATCTGATACATTATATTTCAGGCATGGAGATGCTTGGATACACCATTATACTCTCAGTGGTAATAGTTGTTCCTACAATATTTGTCTCTTTCAGAATATTCCAGATTTGTCTGCAGCGGTTCGACACGATGATGCAGATATTGAGGCGTGACAACTTCATAGAGGTATGTATTGTAATCTCAACAGTATTATTTTCATCATACGTGATACTCATAACATTGCTTGCCCATACAAGCATACTTATGGGAATCATATCGTTGTTGCTTATCTTTTCTCTGCAGATACTGCTGTTCTACAGAGAGTGCCGGGTGCCTGTCTTGAAGAAGAACTATAAGGTTGTAAAGAGTGAAGGGGAAGATTGTGACATGCTTATGGATGGGCAATCTGCCGATGAATATAAAATTATCCAGAGACTTATTCTGCATTTTGAATCGCATAAGCCCTATCTCGACAGTGAACTTAAACTGGCTCATGTCTCAAGGCAGATATATACAAACAGAACATATCTTTCGAGAGCCCTCAACCATCGGCTGTCAAAGAATTTCAACCAGTTCGTAAACTACTATAGGGTAAAGGAGGCCTGCAGGCTCTATATAGATAACCCTTTGATAAAGATTAATGAAATGAGTGGAAAGAGCGGTTTCAAAAATCTCTCCTCCTTCTCAACTGCCTTCAGCTTTAATTTGAGATACACCCCGGCCGAATGGTGCAGGGAGGTGCGCAGAAGATTAAACAATAATGAGCATGTTACAGTGGAGGACTATTTCAGATAAAATAAGAAGATATTTTCGTCCCCAAAATCAGTATAATGAGTGCGTTACAGAGCCAGAATCTGTAGAGGCCTGCACCTTGAATAGGGCCCTTTCGGAATATCCTGAGTGTGAAATGGCATACCGCACAAATGATGTGTTGTCTGAAATTATTCTCAGAACCGACAGACTGATGGAAGAGAAGAGGCTCTATCTGAATCATGACATCACATTGGATATGGTGGCAAAGGAGGTGTGGAGCAACAGGACATATCTGTCGAGGGCAATCTCCACAAAGAAGCAGCAGACCTTCAGGCAGTATGTAAATGATTGCAGACTGGCCTATGCGGCAGAGGTATTGTATGATAAAGGATATGATATCCAAGATATTGCAATAGCAAGTGGCTTCAAGAGTGCAAGAATGTTCTGTAATGCTTTGCAACAGAGCAGCCTGTCGGCATTGGATTCTCTAAAAAAACGCTATCTTTACAAAAAGTTTAAAGATATGGCAGACGAAAAGATAATATTCTCGATGAATGGCGTCGGCAAGATATTGCCGTCGAACAATAAAGTGATTCTAAAAGATATCTACCTATCATTCTTTTATGGTGCAAAGATTGGTATTATAGGTTTGAACGGATCGGGTAAGTCTACCCTTATGAAGATCATTGCAGGCATAGAGAAATCATATCAGGGAGAGGTTGTATTTGCTCCTGGATATAGTGTTGGATATTTGGAGCAGGAACCTCAGCTTGATGATACAAAAACTGTAAAAGAGGTTGTGGAAGAGGGAGTTCAGGAGGTTGTAGACCTTATGAAAGAGTATGAGGCTGTGAATATGAAGTTCATGGAGCCTATGAGTGATGATGAGATGGCAAAACTCATTGAATATCAAGGTGAACTTACAGAAAAGATAGAGCAGGCAAACGGATGGGAGTTGGATGCCAAACTTGAGCGTGCAATGGATGCCCTCATGTGCCCTGAGCCTGATGCACTTGTGAAGAATTTGAGTGGAGGTGAGCGCCGTAGGGTTGCATTGTGCCGTCTGCTTTTGCAGGAGCCGGATGTACTTTTGCTTGATGAGCCTACCAACCACCTTGATACCGAGAGTATCCAATGGCTTGAGGCCCATCTGCAACAATATAAAGGTACTGTAATTGCAGTTACCCATGACCGTTATTTCCTTGATAATGTGGCAGGTTGGATTCTTGAGCTCGATAGGGGTGAGGGTATTCCATGGAAAGGAAACTACTCTTCATGGCTCGACCAGAAGGCAAAACGCCTCGAGATGGAGGAGAAGCAGGAGAGCAAACGCCGTAAAACTCTGGAGCGTGAGCTTGAGTGGGTGAGAATGGCTCCTAAAGCACGTCATGCAAAATCAAAAGCACGTCTCTCTGCATATGAGAAGATGATGAATGAGGACAGAAAGCAGAAAGAGGAGAAACTTGAAATATTTATCCCTAACGGACCACGTTTGGGAACCAATGTAATTGAGGCTACAGATGTTACAAAGGCTTTTGGCGACAAAGTGCTATACGAAGGTCTGAACTTCAAATTGCCGCCTGCAGGCATAGTTGGTGTAATCGGACCTAATGGTGCCGGTAAAACCACACTCTTCCGCCTGATAATGGGATACGACAAACCTGATAAAGGAACATTTACAATAGGTGAGACTGTAAAAGTTGCATATATCGACCAGCAACACAAACAAATTGATCCGGAAAAGACAGTATACCAGACAATTGCCGACAACTCTGAATTTGTTAAATTGGGCAATAAAGAGGTAAATGCAAGGGCATATGTATCACGTTTCAACTTCTCGGGAGCCGATCAGGAGAAAAAATGCGGAGTGTTGAGCGGTGGTGAAAGAAACCGTCTCCACTTGGCACTAACCTTAAAAGAAGAGGCGAATGTACTCTTGCTCGATGAGCCTACCAACGACGTTGACGTAAATACAATCCGAGCACTGGAGGAGGGTCTGGAGAACTTTGCCGGATGCGCAGTTGTAATCTCCCACGACCGCTGGTTCCTCGACAGAATCTGTACACATATTCTGGCATTTGAGGGCGACTCAAAAGTATACTTCTACGAAGGAACCTACTCAGAATATGAAGAGAACAAAAAGATGCGTCTTGGAAATGTAGAACCTAAACGTTTCAAATACAAGAAATTGATGGAGTAATAGATAAAGCAGTCTAAATAAAGAAGAGCATCGGGATTGACATGAACCCCGAAAGTTAGACAAAAAACTTTCGGGGTTTTGTTATGTCTAAAAAAAGAAAGAGACATGGCTATGCAGAACGATTGAAGTATATGCATATGCTTGAGAATGGATATACCATTGCATACATTAACCGTAA
>JAGBHM010000002.1 GCA_017935505.1 Bacteroidales bacterium
ATTGCGCAGCCTGTGCAAAAATAAATTTAACATGTAAAATTTTGAGGTATGAATAAGATTTTTTGTGTATTGGCATTGATGGTGGTAATGCTTTCAAGTTGTGAAAAGAACAACATCCTGGATATAAAAACAACATATTGTACAGCAACAATAAACGGTGAAGAATATAAAGACGTCACAACAGTAAGGGAAGAATTGGGGAGAGGAGGATATCCTTTTGCTACTAAAGAGAGAATTTTTATAGGCACGAGCAACAATCTTGCGTACATACAGTTTCAGCTATCTGATGATAATGGCAAAATCTGTTATTACCTGTTTGGAGGTATTCCGTTTGGAAAAGAGGAAAACTTTCCAATTTTGAACAAAGAGTACCAGTTATATTGTCATCCAAGTTTTGATATTTCTGATAAGCCAGCTGAAAAGATTGCTGATGACTATTTGGAATTTCAGACACAAGAAACTTCCTCAATGTATCCATCGGGAATACTGGTACTTAAAAAGTATTCTGATATTATAAGCAGTTCTTATGAAATGCCATGTCCTCTATCGGGAACATTGATATTTACAGAAAATAACAAGACAAACCATAAGTATAGCGGCAGTTTTACGTTGCAGAACATGGAATCATCGGGTAGTCTGTCTTATGATGTAAAAGGTGAATTTAAAGTATTAGTGTCATTTCGTACATATTCAGAATAACTTATAAAAACATGATATCACCTGAACTTTTGGCTGTGACACTTGTTTATATAAGTGAAATAGTTTTTTAAGTTAGGTTAAGTCGGACAAGCCCTGTAGTCTTAGGATGAGGTTGCAGGGCTTGTTTTTATATATCACAACAAATGTTTGAATATTTATTTGGAGGGATAAATATTTATATTACCTTTGTATTATATAAGATGTTTAATACATAAAGAATAATACTATTTTATGGCAAAAGATACTATGATTGAAGAATTGCTTGATGCATGGGAAGAAACTTACAAGAAGGGGCAACTTACATTTTGGGTGTTCCTGGCTTTGAAAGAGAGCAATAAATGTATGGAGGAGATTAAGGAGTTTGTGGAGAGGGCATCTGATGGAACAATGACATGTGAGGAGCAGAGTCTTTACCGTAATCTGAGAAAATTCCAGAATCTGGATATCGTTGCATATGACAGCAGGAAGGTTAGCAAAGGTCCCGACAGGAAGTATTATTACCTTACCACAACAGGAGAGGAACTGTTCAAGCGTTTTGTGGAGCGCAATATCATGATATTTACAAAAGAATCAATTATTAACCTTTTAACACAGTAAATTATGAGAGTATTTACACAAAGATTAGGACAATTTGCAATCAGTGCATTGATATTTACCGTTGCATTTAGATATGCGCTTGACTTATCTGTCGGGATGAAAAGCTTTCCTGCAGCGTTGGTGTGTTCAATTGTGTATTTTGGATTGATGTTTTTTGCAGGCTGGTACTACGGAAGTAAAGATGCAGTTGAAAATGAAATCCATGATATAGGATTCCGTTTCCATTTTATTACATATGTATTGTGTATTGCGTTGGGATACGCATCATATTTTATAGGATGGAATACCGAGCCGTTGAGATCATTGAATATTGGCGCAATGAGTTGGGGTATAGGACTTGCTTTGCATTTTGTATTCTTCTTGTTTGCGCAAAAGAACGCAATAAGGGGATATGTAAAGGAGGAGATATTTCAGTAGAATTCAGTAAATAGGCGTTGCTCAGTTTATGTTGTTTCACTCCCTTCGCACTAAAGTGCTCCTTTCATTGCACAACAACACTCAGCAACCTGTTATATATTTGGTGGAGGGCAAGAGTGTTGTTGCTCCCGTGGTACTCATTTGGGAGAAGACCGACAAAGGCGGTCTCTCCCTTATCACTCGCACCACTCTCACAAAACAACACACTTGCCTACAGTTCTCCGTAGCAAAATGAGTGGATTGAAATTGTCTCAGCAGTGCTGAGAGTTTTATAAACGCCCGGTCAAGACTTCAGCCGGCAAGCCGTCAGAAGACTTGCCCTTGATGGGCAGAGAGGTATCAGAAGTGTGTTTTCAATTTGCAAGCAGGTTGCAAACACACCTCTTCATTTTTAATAGCACCTCCGGTGCGGAGTAACCTATGGTAACAGAATGTTTATCAGACGCCACAATTTCTCAGTGTTTCAAAGGAATGCCACCCAGCATGCACATAATATTGGCGTGGAGACTTAACCTGTTCTCCTGCATAAAAATGCGGCCACTGCATACTTTTGCCCTATGAATGGGGCAAAAGTCCTCTGTTCTCCTCCGCATTTTTACTCCGTCAAATCAGTTTAAGACTCCACCTTGTGTCCAGTGCGCTTTGCGCACATAAACGTCTCTGCTAACATAGGTGCACTAGTTTGCAGACAGTATCATATCTATCCTGAGACCAAGCTAATCAAATAATCACTATATTTGTGTATGGATGCAAAATTTATATTACTACTGATAATATCACTGATAGTTCTTGTTTTTGCAATTATTATCTTAACTGGCAAAGGTGATAACTTAATTGCCGGATATAACACATCAACTGAAGAGGAGAAAGAGAAATATAACATAAAAAGGGTCCGTATCTGCATAGGAGGAATGTTATTGATTTTGTCTCCTATTATGCTGATGTTTGCTGATAATTTTATTATTCTGATAGCAATTGTTCCACCTTTATCAATTTTATCAGTCATATCGACCAATACTTGGGCCAAGAAATAATGCAACCAAAATAACCGCCAGATCAAGACTTCAGCCGGCAGGCCGTCAGAAGACTTGCCCTTGATGGGCAGAGAGGTATCAGAAGTGTGTTTTCAATCTGCAGGCAGGTTGCAAACACACCTCTTCTTTTTTAATAGCACCTTCGGTGCAGAGTTGCCTACAACCTCAGAATGTTTATAAGCTGCCACAAATTCTCAGTGTTTCGGAGAAATGTCACCCTGCATGCACATAATGATGGCGTGGAGACTTAACCTGTTCTCCTACATAAAAATGCGGCCACTGCAAACTTTTGCCCTATGAAAGGGGCAAAAGTACTCCGTTCTCCTCCGCATTTTTACTCCGTCAAATCAGTTTAAGACTCCACCTTGTGTTCAGTGCGCTTTGCGCACATAAACGTCTCTGCTGGCCTCGGTGGAAAGGGAGCTGCATCACTTTGTATTCCGCTATATTAACATAATCTTCCTGGTAGTTGTGTAATTCTGGCAAGAGCAAGCTCTGCCGCTATTACACAACCAAGATTATGTATAAATAGCGGGTGCGGTGGTAGAGTAAACTTTTTTGGTTCTATATCGCAGAGACGAGGCTGCTGTCAAGCAGTCGCTTCCCTCAGGGGCCTACGGCCTCCAGGCCCGTCGGGAAACTCCATACTTTTGGTGTGGCAGATGGGAACCTTTGTGCCGGAATGGGGGCCAAAAGTATTTTGGCTTGCCATCCTTAGCAGCACAGCTGCAGGCCTGCGTGTACCCTTTTACCTTGCATCCACAAGTGGCTGCAAAGAAAAAGTGCACCTCCGGCTCGGTACTGGCTTCGCCTGTGGGGTTACTTGGGGCTTTTTCCCGTTTTGTCAGGTCAGCTGCCGCTTCCCTCACAAACCGGCGCCCCAAGGGCGGGGAGATTGTTCCCTCCGGTCACAAACTCCCATGGCTGCCGCGCCCCGATGGGGCTTGCCTGCTCGACATTTGTGTCTGCCGACAAAATGCCCGAGCCTATGGTGGTTTTCCCGCTTGTGCTTTTGTGGGGAGATTGTCTGTGTACACCGCAGGGAGTGGTTGGTGCCGATAAATATATATCAAAGTATTGGGAAACCTGGTGGAATCCCTACTATTAGTCCTTAGGAGTTAACTATGTGTTTAAGACTTATAGGGTGGTATGCCTTTTTAACGCCCTTTAGGTGTTATTTGGGGATACTATAGTTATCAGATATTGTTCCGGGGTTCTGTAGCCGGATGAGGTGTGTATCAGAAAGTGCTTCATGTGGATGCTGATGATACTATTGTCTTCGTTCTGGTTGGATAGTGTGAAAGTGAAGTGTGTTTTGTTGCCGGATTGGATGATTGTTGGGATGTAATTGCGGTATTTGCCTGTGTTTGGTCTGTAGCCAGGCTTGGTTATCTGCAGTTTTCCTATCAGTGTGTAGTTGTTGAATGTGTCAATGGTTGTATCTGCTTCAAATGTTATCTGCAGATCTGTTCCGTTTTTGAGCGTTGAGGTTTTGTATTCCAGGTGTATTTGTGGAAAGGATGGTATAGGAGCTGGGATAGGTGTAGATTCTTGCCCTGTTGCTGCAAGACCGTGGTATGCAGATACGAAAAGGTTGTATCCGCTGATGTGGGTGTTGGCATTGAATGGTGGACGTTTGGATTTGACGTTTTTTGCCAGGGCGTTCCATTGGAGCTGTGTCTCGTGTGTGAGTTCTCCCCATGCTCTGATGGCTCTTCTGTGAACGCACAGTTGGTCTATCTGACTTGGGGTGCCAGGGAAGGTGGGGTTGGGTTTTGCCTTGTAGTAACATTCTCCGTTGCGGTGGTAGAAGGTGATGTTGCCTACTGATGAGTAGCAATCGGAAAATCTGCTGTTGGGATGGTATTTGGGCATAGTGAATCTCTGTTTTTATGCAAATTTACATAAAGTATTACTTTAGGTAAATGGTTTATTGTGCAAATACACAAATAATTACTATATTTGTTGCGGAATCAGAGGCTGCTAAGCATATAAGTGAATATGATAGTAAAGCCTTCAATAGCATTTAACGATTTTGCCGGTACCGCAAAGGATGTTACCGCAAGAAATGTTAATGGTAGAAATATACTCTCCCATAGAGCTCAACATAGCAAGATTGTGACTCCTGCTCAGGCTGTCACACGAAATAAACTGTCTAAAATCTCCCGGGCATATAAGCAGCTTTCTGATTCCCAAATGATGGCTTGGGAGGTTTTGGCCAGTCATCTTAAAGGCATTTCTTCTTTAGGCCAATCTGCAACCCTTACTGCCCATAATGCGTTTGTGAGAATCAATTCCAATCGTGCAATGCTTGGTTTGCCATTGCTTGAGGATGCTCCTGTTTTCAAAGCGGATGTTCCTGCAGTGGTGTATGATGAGTTGTGGATTTATTCCGATGTGGTGATATTCATCGGTCTTGAGGTCCCTTCTGATTCTTATAGGTTGGTTGTGAAGATGTCCACAGCCCAGAGTCCCGGTACTTCTAACGGATGGAGCAAAACAGTCGTGGTTGCTCCGGGGATTTTACCTGATTGGGGTGATGCGGATATTACTGCCCTCTATACGGATACTTTCGGGATTACACCTGTTGCCGGACAGAAGTACTATTTGGAGTGCTGGTTCCTGGATGTGAATACCGGTTTTACCGGAGAGAGTCTTAAAGTTTCTTCAGTTTGTAAGAGTGGCCCTGCGCAGTATGTTCCAAGGGTGCAGTTTAAGGAATCCCGTTATGAAGGAGGCTCTAATGAGGGGTATATAGAGGAGTTGGATTTTGAGCTTATTCCAGGTTCTGTGATTGTCTCCAATAATATGAAAGTGCATTGTACGGGATTCAGTTCTGGAGTGGTAATGCAATTTGCCAAATATCCTAAAAATATGATAAACGCCTGCAGGTGTCTTCATCCTGTCCGCAGTCTGGATGGAAAGTATAGGGTAATGTTAATTGAGAACTATATCTCATTGGATAAGTACCGTGGGTGTGTACAGGTAACTACATCTGCTAGAGGTGGACAGATAGGGACCAGACATTATGAAATTTTCTCAACCGCTTTAGCGGGTAATTAATTGATTGGATTATGATTACTGCATTGTCAAATAATTTTGGAGTTGGTGAAATTCAGCTTAAGGATTTCCATAAAGATGGTCTTGTAGTCCTTAATGGGGCATTTGAGTTTGATCCTGCAAATGCTGCATACTTGGCAGCACAGGTGCTGGAGATAAAGGTGCCAAGGCTTATGATAAACAAGAGTACAAATGCTGTGGTGTATCTGGTTGATATTGGGAGCCAGATGCCACATGCCACATTGCTCAAGGCTTGGGTAAAGGATTGTAATACCATTTGTATTGAGCCTTGCAGGTGCTTTGATTCAAGTGCACGTTTGCAAATAATCTTCTGCAGTGGGTTTGTGGTAAAGGGACAGCGTTCAGATATGGTTCTGGATGAGGTCGTACGACCGACTGTTGAAGCTGAAAGTGGAAATTTCAAGCTTGATTCATTTGGCTACTATCAGCAGCTGATAATTAAGGATAACAGATGGGGATTCATGACCCTTTTGTTTGAGAAGTTCCAGGCTCCCAATATCGGTGAGGAGTTTTCGTTCACTATTCCTCAGTTGCCGGATTCAATGGATTGTTACGCAGTGCTGGCTATTCCAGATAATTCTCAGGAGGTGGGTTCCCCAGTTTGTGTTTGTCATATTGTTGGACAGAGAGTCAATTGTACCCCTGTCCAGGATGTTTACAATTCTGCCAATGAAGGCAGATTCCTTACAGGATGGTTTGTATTGGATGATATAACCGAATAAAAATGTATGATATGCCAAAGATGTCCCACATACAGATTACAAGGTTGCAGGGTGGTCTTGCAATAGCGAGTTTCAGTTTTGGAGTTCTGATAGCTATGGTGTGCCTGTTCTTCATTGAGCCACTTGGAGAGATTACATATTCGGCAGTTTCCATTGTGAGTGAACTGCTGGTGCTGTGTGGGGCAATTTTAGGTGTTAAAGCTTCTTATGATGTGAAGTTCCACAGGTTTGAAGCGGAGTTGTATAAGAAAGCAGATAAACAGGATTAGACTATGAAAAACTTCATTCTTTTTATATTATCTGCATTGTGTGTGGCCTGCTCTGTTGCAAGGCAGGCTGCACCATCTGAGAATCTTTCCACCAGGGTTGAGGTGGTTACAGTGTTTGAAAAGGATACTGTACTGGTGGAGATTCCCCAAATTGTGGAGAAAGTGCAGACTATGGATACGGTATCGTTTCTGGAGAATGAGTTTGCAAAGTCTTCTGCAGAGGTCTCGGATGGGATTCTGTCACATTCATTGGAAACCAAACCGGTTCAGAAGCCGGTAGAGATTCAGAAAGAGATTGTTTACAGAGACAGTGTTGTGTTCAGAGACAGAACAGTTGTTGAGACTGTTGAGGTTGAGAAACCTCTTTCGGGATGGCAGCAGTTCAAGATTAAGACTGGTGGATATGCTATCGGGATGATTATAGGAATGATAGTATGTTCAGTACTATATATTGTTAAACCCTTAAAATTTATTAAACTATGAAGTACGTTCCTTCAATTGCCTTTGACGAGATGTCGGGCTCAGCAAAGGGTGTAACCGCAGCAAAGAGCCGTGGTAGAAAGTACATCCGTAACCGTGGGTATGGTGGAGCAGCACGCACTGCCGCCCAGTCATCTGTGAAAGCGGTTTTCAAGCAGCTTACACAGTCTTGGAAAAACCTTACCAATGCGCAGATCCTTGCGTGGAACGCATTGGCCCTTACTCAAGCAGGAAAGTCTGTATTGGGTACATCATCAAAGATCTCCGGTGCTAACCTTTTTACCCGATTGAACTATTGGGTGGTTACTTGTGGTGGAGACATTATGCAGAATCCTCCAACTCTTCAGGGTGTTGAGGCTCCGGCAGAGGCAGAGATCAATCTTACTCCTACCAAATTCACCTTTGAGCTTGAGAGTGAGCCTGCAGAGCCAGGAAATCTTAAACTGATTGTGCAGGCATCAGCTCCTCAGTCAAACGGTATCAGCCGTGCATACAGTAAGGCTTCGCAGATTGGAGAGCCTCTTGAGGCTGCCATTGAGGAGCATGATCTTAAGGCTGCATTTGATGCCAAGCATGGTGTTCCTACCTCTGCAGCGCCTAAAGTGTTCATGAAGTATTTCTTTGTGAATACAGTTACCGGTGAAAAATCTGGTGAGATGATGGCTATTGCCACTCTGACGCCGGATGAGGCAAATCAGGAAGGCTAAAACTTCCGTATTCATACTAATTTATAGCAGGCCTATCTAACCCGCCAATTCCTATTTGGTCTGCTTAAAAAGCCGCCACTCTCAAAGAAGGGTGGCGGTAAATTTTACAAATTCTTTTCTTTGGGGGCAAATTTTGCCAATCTTATTAGAGTCAAAAATGATATTAATGCAATCTTCCAATTGTAATGTTTGGGCAGGTAAAAAGAGTGTGCAACATTATTCCTTATATTCAAGCAATGCCCGTTGCTAGAAAATGCATATCTAAACAAATTCAAATCATCCTCATTAAAACTAGCATAAAAGGCCTTTGAAATACTTGATTTATTCATTTTTAAGATTTCATCTAAAGTTATTTCACTTGTATTTCCATTTTGCAACTTTGTTGTCACGCCACCATTAATTTGAATCATATCACGTAAAATACCTTCAAATTTAATTGATAAGGAATCTACGCATTGGCTCCAATTTACCTGCTTACCTGCTATTACTCTATTATATTGTTTTATAAAAGATTCTATCCCAAACCGTACTTGCTCTAACCAAGTATATTCATATTTCTTTCCTCCAATTTCTTTACAGTATGTCACTCCAAACATGGTTTTAGTGTAGAAAAAATCAACAATTTTACGCGTAGTAATTTTCTTGGTTTTACAGCTCTTTACAATTATATCTGAAACTAGATCACAGACTATATCCATTCCATAATTATAAGCCTCATATTTGGAAGCATCATCCTTCATTTCTCTATGATTACCATTAACATCCTCCTGAACTGATTTAAACATCAATAAAGACTCAGATTTTTCTTCCAAATATTTGATTAACACATCATTCGACAGATAAGGCAATCCCGCACCTGTAACTAGAGCAACACAAATCATTTCTGTATTACTCTTTGTTATAGATTCATATATAGCATTTAAGAACTTAATCTTTTCATCATTCTGAGGAATAGTAACACGTAAGGGTATGTATTGCTTCTTCTCTTTGAATTTATTCTGCATCAACCAAACATTTTGTATTTTCTCATCACATTTAGCAATTTTATAGTATGCAATAGCTTCTTCGCATCTCTTCTCATTATGAAATGGAACATATAAATTAGATGGATCATCAGCCATTAGCAGTGTCATTTTATAATCCCCCAAGAGTTCATATACATATTTCAGTTTTTCACTCTCTGTCGCCTGGGCATAATACTCTGCTAATTTCAAGTTATGTTCCTTCCATATATTATCTACAGAATTTAGAGCTAAAGCAATAAAGCGTTCATCAAAATTAACAGCTTCAGAACTTCTAAAAAATTTTTCTTCTTTTGCTTCTAAAAATATTCTGGTTTTAGTCAAATCCTCAACTTTTGTAGAATTAAGTGTATATGTCAATATTGATTTAATATCTTCAACCCTATACTTTTGATTCATTGCTAATTTTATTGTATGTTTTGCCAGCATACCAATATTAGGGCTATTATTATCTATACTAGTTTTTAAACACTCAATATATTCATCAATAGCCGCCTTTTTATACGTATTACTCTTAGTAAATTATAGGGTGTTTTCACCTGTTTTCTAAGATTTGCCAATAATATGCAAAACATTGTGTTTTAGCGTATTTTGGCAAATTTTCTTTTCTTGTGATTTGCAGAATTTGCCGATAATATCTACTTTTGTATGCAAA
>JAGBHM010000003.1 GCA_017935505.1 Bacteroidales bacterium
ATGATCCATGTATAAACACATATCTTTCCATATTTACCAGAGTTGCTTTGTTATTTCCTTCCAAAGTGCAGCAGGATATGCTGGACCAGATGCCGTATAACTACCATCATCTGGATACGATCCAGTGCAGAATGGCAAGAAAGAGTAATTCTCGACATCCCAGAACAAGAACTTTTTCTTAAAGAAAAGATGAGGATAATTCTGCTGAGCATCTTCGATCACAGCCTTAGGATTTGAGCAACCATTTGAGTTTGCCCATAAACCCTGACGAGGAATATCCACCTTGTTGTACAGCAAGATTACTCTACTTGGATGGTGAAGCACAAAACGATTATAAAGTTTTGTCATCTTCTTCTCATACTTATCCCTTAAACTTGGGTTATTTCTGAATGATGTAGCAGAATCAAGATCAAGAAGCATAATATAAATTACCTTGCGTGGCTTGTCCGATGAAATCTGAGCAACTTTCTCCAAATAGCCCTTAAACTGAATATTTGGTTCTTGTGCAGCATTATTTAGACTAAAGAAGTCCTCACCAGGAGCCTCCAAGAAATGAGCTACTACGTTACCACCATTATCTATTATATCAGCCATCAGATAATCGACTGTATTAGGCATACGTGTATCTGGATCACCAATAATACTATCAAAGTATGCACAATCTTCTTGGTATTTTGCAGTATTCAACAATGTTGTATTTGCTGCTATAGTATATCCAAGACCTGACTGATAAAGATAACTTGCCAGACTCTTCAAGACCATACTTTTACCGCTGGCAGGAGGTCCACACAGCACGATAAACGGTGCCATATCGCCTGGAATTTGAGGCTGAGCCCTAACAGGCGACTGTGGTGATGACGGTGTGTTTGGAGACTGTGGTTCAGTTTGCTGCACATTGTCAGTCTGATTTTCATCTACATTGAAATCGAATTCAGTTGAGTTGTCAATAGTTCCCATATTATAACATTTTTGATTAGACTTTACTACTATCTTACTATCTGGCCAGTATTCTTAAAATAAATGCCACGAGATCGACTATCAATGCAAACAATATCCAGCCAAACAGTTTCATGTCATTTGGCAATTTTCCATGCATCATATCATCCCAAACATTGAACGTGCTAAACATTCTGGCTGATGGATAATTTCTGTAGCGATACTTTCCCTTTTCAATATCCTCTTCATTATCGGTTTTACTAACTTTCATGGAATGTTCAAGTTCAAGTTGAGCATTCTGATTCAACCTATCGTAAACATTTCCTTTTAATTGAAGTTTTGAAAACTGATAGTAAACATCAGGGGTTGCAATCTCTGTTATTTGCGGAATATCTACAACATACAGGCTATCCTTTATAAAGCGTCTAATAAGATCTAAATCCTTAGTCTGAGGAATCTTCATCTTATAATAATTACGAATAACGTTTTCTCTACGTAGAAGTCTTTCTACAACCCTCAAAGAATATTTTTCTTTCAGAGCATTTACTTCTCTTGCTCCAGTTTTGCCTCTATCTCCTCTATCCTTATCATCGTCAAAAATTGAATTTTTATATGAGTATTGGTCGTTAAACTTACCTCCACTACTTGCGAAATAATCTTCAATATCTTTAAGATAGCCTATGGCACGGTCACCAAAGCCATAACGTATAGAAGACTCACATTCTCTTTTGAATTCGTCCATAAGATTTTGAACAGATGCCTCACAAAGCGCGATGTCAGCTGCTTCCTTATCCTTGATACTATCCATATTGTCTTGTACGGTTTCCTCGACATAGTTTTTATATATTCCGAGTTCTGTGCTAACTACCTTCAAGCCTTCATTACTCATAAGCATATAATGCACATTGGTAGCGAAACTTACTCCCCAAAAAAGAATAAAGCCAATCAATCCTAATGCAAACTTAGATTTACTCGGATTGAAACGGTTTTGCATTTCACCAATAACGACACTCAAACAGTAACCTGCAATCAGTGCAACTATAAACACAAAAATAAATACCACCCAAACTTGAGACATTTCAAATGACATAGCGACTGATTTTGCCGTCATATATGCACTATAACCGGCGAATAAACAATAGCCTACCCAACAGGCTATTTGCATAATAATACTAGTTTTGTTCATATGTGTTAGAATATTAAATTGATTGCTGCATAAAGGCTTAACCAATCTGTTTCTCGAAGTCTCCCCAATTCGAAAGGACACAAAAAAAGACGTGGGAGTCTGTACTCTTGCTTATCCCGAACTCAGGCCTTGGCTGCCATCACAAAAGGATAAGCAACGTAGCTAGCCCACGTCAGGGATGATATGCAGAAACTCCACGCCAAAAGCGTAGTGACTGAATCGTCATCACCGATATGGACGTTCCCGTTGCCGTATCTTCTTTTGTGAATTCTTACCGCCAAGTTTGAGTCCAGAAGATAAACGTCAAGTAACGTCTTCGTATGTTATTGCCCACCCAACCCATATTGGGCTAGCTAAGCA
This sequence comes from Bacteroidales bacterium, assembly GCA_017935505.1. GTDB lineage: Bacteria > Bacteroidota > Bacteroidia > Bacteroidales > UBA932 > Egerieousia. Next base: position 2,483 of record JAGBHM010000003.1, read on the forward strand.
AAGCAAATGTAGGAATATTTTTTAATAGATTGACAAACATTTACAAGTTTTTGTTTTGGGAAACTACAATTAACAAACATCCATACAATATTTATCCTTTTTTGATTTTGCAAGAGCAGGATAAGAGATAATGAAAAGACAAATCCTCACTGTCAAACATTCCACCGTACTGCAACAGCAATGGGTCACAAAATATTCTGAGGTGGCGTAGGCAATCATTGCGGATGTGCTGTAAGATTTCCGTCTGTTTGAACAGATGCCTCTTCGAAAACAAACTGGGGCATCTGTGAGTTAGGAAATTAGGCACAGATGAAATAGATTGCTAGCCAAACCGAAGCCATTTTGGGAACTTTGATGTGAAAGGGAGGTGAGATAGAGGATGAATGGGGGGATACAAAAGAAGCTGACCTTTTGGGTCAGCCTCTCCCGCTACTTAACACAACTAATTAAACCTATGAGATTGGTACTAATATTATAATTACTTTGGGGTACATTATTTTCCATTTTTCTCAAAAAGAGTCCTCACTGCGGCCGCAAGGCGCTTGATTCCCTCCTCTATTCCGGCATCATCCATAAACGAGAAGTTCACTCTGAGTGTATTTTTACCGGTACCGTCGCAGAAGAATGCCTCACCTATTACGAATGCCACATTCTGCTCCAGAGCCATGTGGAAGAGTTCTGTTGCATCATAACCTTCCGGCAATGTGATGAAGAGGAAGAGTCCGCCATCAGGTTTTGTCCAGGTAACACCTTCAGGCATATATTTTTCGAGGCTGGCGAGCATAACATCCCTCTTGCCTCTGTACATTTCAATTGTTTTTTCGAGATTCTTTTCGAAATATCCCTTCTCAAGATATTTGGCCGCAACATACTGATCGAATACAGGAGAACATAAATCAGCTGACTGTTTTGCCAGATTGTATCTGTATACGATCTCTTTTGGAGCTATGACCCAACCAAGACGGAATCCCGGAACAAAAGTTTTTGAGAATGTTCCAAGTACAATTGTCCTCTCAGGAGCCATTGTTGCAATAAGAGGTTGGTGCTCTCCCTCAAAACGTATCTCCCTATAAGGGCTGTCCTCAACTATCAGCAGATCATATTTGCGAGCAATCTTAACCATATACTGGCGCTGTTCCACTGTCATTGTCAGGCCTGAAGGATTCTGGAAATCAGGTATGGCATAGATGAATTTAGGTTTCTTTCCACTCATGCACATGGCTCTTACAACCGCCTCCAGCTCCTCATCCTTCTCCGCACCTACAATATTTGCCCTGTATGAGTTGAAAGCCTGCAATGCGCCCAAATATGAAGGCAGACCACACACAACAGTATCTCCAGGGTTTACAAATATTCTGGCAGTGAGATCTATCGCCTGCTGCGATGCTGTTGTTATTATGATATTGTCCTTATCGATATCAAGGCCCTGTTTAATATACCTTTTGGAGATCTCCTCCCTTAATTTGGCATTTCCGTCGGTTCCTCCATATTGAAGGGCCTTTACCCCCTCCTCATCCAATACCTCATTCATTATCTGCTTAATCTCCTCTACAGGAAATGAAAGTGGATTTGGAAATCCTCCGGCAAATGATATTATGCCAGGCTGGTTTACAACATTGAGAAGCGCCCTTATTGGTGACGGCTTCATATTTCTTGCATTATCCGACAAAAACTCATTAATATCCATAATATTACTTTCTTAATTTAATTCTTTAAAGCAAAAACAATACAAATATAACAAATTAACGCATAGCAACAAATTTTAATTAAAAATTTTTATAAAAAATACCGATACCCATTAAAAAAGCAACTACATATAACTATACGGGGCTTTTATAATCTTTGGGATTTATTTTCTATCTTTGTTAGTCTGCAAATACACATCTATTTATGTCAACAATAAGAATTACCAAACAATTCAGATATGAGGGGGCCCATGCCCTTTACAACTACGACGGCAAATGCAAATACATACACGGCCACTCATATATATTGTATGTAACTGTAAAAGGGAGCCCGATCAATGATCCCGACAGCTGCAAGAACGGCATGATGATGGACTTTAAAGATCTGAAATCGATCGTTAATGAAGCGGTAATAGAGAAGTTTGACCACGCACTGGTTTTGCGCAACGACGCTCCGCTATCAGCAGAACTGGCAGAGGAATATAAGAATGTGATTCTTGTGGATTTTCAGCCTACATGCGAAAATATGATATCATACTTTGCATCGGTTATTAAAGAGAGGCTTCCCGAGCATGTGTCGCTGTACAGTCTGAAGCTGCATGAGACAGACTCATCATACATAGAATGGTATGCATCAGACAACATCCGGTAACAACCTGAAATGATTTTCATATGGAGAAGATTTTTCTTATAGACGGACATGCCCAGATATTCAGGATGTATTATGCCTTCATGAGGCGTCCCATGGTAAACTCAAAGGGTGTTGACACCTCCATTCTGTTCGGTTTCACCAAAATGCTCCTCGAACTAATTGCCAAGGAGCAGCCGAGCCATATTGCTGTGGCATTTGACCCGCCTGCAAAAACCTTCAGGCATGAAGCATTCCCCGAATACAAAGCAAACCGCTCAGCTGCGCCTGAGCTTGTAAAAGAGGCTCTGGAACCGCTTCAGGAGATTCTTGCAGCATTCAAAATACCTGTGGTAATGACCCCTGGATATGAAGCAGATGACATGATAGGTTCCATGGCCACACAATGGAAAGGAGAGGGAAGAGAGATCTTCATGGTTACCCCGGACAAGGATTATGGGCAGCTTATTGATGAGAATGTCTTCCAGTACAAGCCTGCAAAGGGCGGTAATGATATAGAGATTATAGGTAAAAAGGAGATTTGCGACCATTACGGCATTTGCAATCCCGAACAGGTAATAGATATTCTCACCATCTGGGGTGATGCTTCAGACAATATACCGGGCATAAGAGGTATCGGAGAGGTCGGGGCAAAAAAACTGATTGGCAAATACGGAAGTCTCGATTCATTGCTCGAACACGCCTCAGAATTGTCGGCAAAACAGCAACAGGCAGTTGAGCAGTCGAGGGAGCAGATTGGAATGAGCCGTTTTCTGGTGACAATAAAGAGGGATATACCGCTTCCGGTAACTCTCGACCAGATCAGGCTCCAACCTTTTGATTACAAGCAGATTTTTAAAATATTCAACAAATTTGAATTCAACTCATTGAGAAAACTGCTGCCACCACAAGAGGCGGGAGCCTGTACCCAACAGAAAGAGAACATCCCGGCCGAAGGAGCATATCTGCAGAAACAAGACCAAGCACTTCCAACAATAAACAGGGATACCCCAATTGAGAAAATTATTGATATTGCAGAGGTTGAGCGCAAGATCTCCATACGCATCACAGAAGGCAACAACATTATCCTTGCAGTACGGAGTGGCAGCGGCAATATATTTGAAACAGCCTGCATAGCAAAAATTTCCGATATCAACCAATACACCGAGACTCTCTCTAACCGGTTCAGAAGGATTATGGAGGATCCACAAATAGTGAAGGTTGGAGCTGGATTCAAACATCATATAAAACTTTTTAGGGAGGCAGGAGTAGATCTGAACAGTTTTCTCAGCAGGGGATACCTCGCCGGAGTTGGAGATATCGAGGTTATGCACTACCTTATGAATCCAGAAAGGAGCCATAAGGAGGAGATGCTTGTCAAAACATATCTGGGTATAAATTTGTCGGATCTTGAAGAGAATGAAAAGGAAAATGATGCTGCAGAGGCTGCAGCCGACAATTTCGACCTCTTCTCGGCATTCAATGAAGATACTCATACAAATGCTCCTTCCAGTTGCGAAATAGGCCTCTGCGCACTGCAGCTGCCTCTATATGAGAAGATCTGCAAAGAGCTGAATGATATCGGGCAAACAGATCTTTATGAAAAGATGGAGATGCCTCTTATAGGAATACTTGCCGATATGGAGTGGCAGGGTGTGAGAATTGATACCGCACACCTGAAGGCGTACAGTCTGGAGCTGACAAAAGAGCTGGATGAAATTGAGGCACAGGCAAGGGAGTTGGCTGAAGATAAGTTGCTCAACCTCTCCTCTCCAAAGCAGGTAGGCATACTGCTCTACGAAAAGTTGGGGATAAATCCTAAAGTTAAAAAGAGTGCAAGGGGAAATTACCCTACAGATGAGGAGACACTGTCTGAGCTGTCTGACAGACATCCAATTGTGGAGAAGATATTGGAATACAGAGGGCTCAAGAAGCTTCTCTCTACATATATCGACAACTTCCCTTCTCTTATATCACCAAAGAGCGGCAAGGTGCATACCACTTTTAACCAGACTGTTACTGCAACAGGAAGGCTCAGCTCTGCAAATCCTAATCTGCAGAACATTCCTATACGCACCAGCAGAGGCCGGGAGATTCGCAAAGCATTTGTACCATCCACACCCGACGGTTTTATAGTTTCGGCCGACTACTCACAGATAGAGTTGAGGCTCATGGCCCACATGAGCGGCGACAAGAATCTGATTGAGGCATTCAATAGCGGCAAGGATATCCACACAGCCACTGCCGCAAAAATCTTCAAAGTTTCGGAAGATGAGGTAACCAAAGAGCAGAGAAGCAGGGCAAAGACTGCAAACTTCGGCATAATCTATGGAATCTCTGCATTCGGACTTTCGCAGAGGCTCGGGATGAACCGTACAGACTCCAAACAGCTCATAGAGGAGTATTTCAAAAATTATCCTGGAGTGAAGGAGTATATGAACAACATGATAGCAAAGGCCAAGGAGACCGGATATGTAGAGACCATTTATGGACGCAGACGTTTTCTCCCTGATATAAATTCGAGGAATGCGGCAGTTCGCAGCTTCAATGAGAGGAATGCGATAAATGCCCCGCTTCAGGGCAGTGCCGCCGACATCATAAAAGTTGCAATGATAAATGTCTACAAGAGGCTCAAAGAGGAGAATATTACCAGCAAAATGATATTGCAGGTGCATGACGAACTTGTCTTTGACGCCATACCTCAGGAGAGGGAGGTGATATGCCAGCTGGTAAAGGAGGAGATGGAGAGAGTGATACAGCTGCATATTCCGCTCATTGCAGAGTGCGACAGCGGCAAAAACTGGCTCGAGGCCCATTAATTTAAATAATACTGCAATTTAATGAACAGACTTACCGACAGAGAACTCGTTGTTCTGGCACAGAATGGAGAGCAGAAGGCCTTCACACTCCTCACCGAAAGGTACAGGAGAGGCCTGCTGGGACACATTGCCGAACTGCTGTCGGGGAACTGGTCTGTAACAGAGATGGCTGAGGGGCCGGAAGATATTTGCCAGGAGACGTTCAAGAAGGCATTTCTGCATATAGATGACTACAACCCCAAGTACGAATTTTCTACATGGCTGTATAATATAGGAAGAAATACCGCCATCGACTATTCGAGGAAAAGGAAGATTGCCATCGAGGCCGGACTCTCTGCTGAAAAGGCTGTAGGCATAATAAACTATGGCAATCTGAAGAACTCCCCCGAGGATAATATGATCAGCAGCCAGGAGTATTCCAATCTGCTCAAGGCCATTGAAGAGCTGAATGAGAGATACCGAGAAATTGCAAAGATGCGTTTCATTCAGGAGTATGCATATGAAGAGATTGCCCAGAAACTGGATATTCCGCTGAATACCGTGCGAACAAGGCTGAAGAGGGCAAAAGATATATTAGTTAAAAAGTTGGACGAATAATATGGAAGAATTGGTATACAAATATTTTCCCAACCTCACAGAGCTACAGAGGGAGAGGATATGCCGTCTGTATCCGCTCTACGAGGAGTGGAATGGAAAAATAAATGTGATAAGCCGCAAGGATATCGACAAACTCTATCTGCACCATGTGCTGCACTCCCTCGCAATTGCCAAATACATCAATTTTATGCCTGGGACAAAGATCATTGATGTTGGCACAGGTGGCGGTTTCCCGGGCATTCCGCTTGCAATAATGTTTGAGGAGTGCCACTTTACACTTGTCGATTCCATAGGCAAAAAGACAAAGGTTGCACAGGCTGTTGCCCAGGAGCTTGGTCTGAAGAATGTGGAGGTGATAAATGCCCGCATGGAGGCAGTTGGACAACAGGCTGATTTCATTGTATCAAGGGCCGTTACCGAATTGAAGAATTTCCTTCCGTGGGTAAAGGGAAAATATACCCAGGGCATACTCTATCTGAAGGGAGGCGATATAACTCCGCACCGTGTTTTCGAAAAAAAAGGTGCATTGCTCCAGGAGATAGAGAGTGCTGCAAAAGCAAACAGAATTGATATGGACTGCATAGCAATTGCCGATATAGCAAACTATTTTCAGGAAGATTTCTTTGCTGAAAAAAGGATTATACATATAATTAATAATCCAAATATCAAATAATTGGACTCCATCTGCCGGAAAAAAGCAGATATTATTTGGTAGTTTGAAAGTAAAATATTACCTTTGCCGTCCCAAAAGAAATGAGAAAATAATAAAATTGTCATAATATGAAACGCACATTCCAACCATCGCAACGTAAACGTCGCAACAAACACGGATTCCGTGAGCGTATGTCTACTCCTAACGGAAGAAGAGTACTTGCTGCACGCCGCAGAAGAGGTCGTAAAAAATTGACCGTATCTTCAGAGGATTTATATTAGAAATTAATTGAATAGATCTTATTTCTAAGACAATTAAAGACGTTCCGGATGGAGTGTCTTTTTTTGTTTTCAAATCTGTTGTATATTTGTATGTTCATCATTTAAAACATTATGACAGCACAATCTCCTAAAAAGGGTTCAAAAAAGATTACAAAAGCGGCGTCACAGCTTAAGGAAAATATACTCATCAAACATATCATCCTGGCGGGATGTTCTCTTCTTGTGGTGATATTCCTGCTCTTCACCATGCTCAAATTCATAACCAGACATAACCAGGAATTTGAGGTTCCATCATTTATAAACATGACTGTAGAAGAGGCAGAGGCTGTTGCAAGGCAGTATGAGCTGAGGCTTGAGGTAACAGACTCCGTATATATAAACAGGATGGCTCCTGGTGCCATTTTCAGACAGAATCCGGAGGCTGCAAGCAAAGTAAAAAAGAACCGCAGGATACTGCTTACCATAAATGCCAACCAGCCGAAACTGGTTAAGATGCCTGAACTTGTGGGATATTCATTGAGACAGGCCCAATCCGAACTGGTATCAAATCAGCTCTCTCTTGGCAAACTTATCTATGTCAAGGATATAGCAACAAATAATGTTCTGGGTCAGCTATATAAAGGAAGAGCAATTGCCGAAGGTGAGAAGATTCCGAGCGAGAGCGTTATAGATCTCAAACTTGGCATCAATGAAACCGACAGCACTACATACATCCCTGAGATCAGAGGTATCCCCTACCGTCTGGTAAGGGAGAAACTTGCTGAGAACTCATTAAACCTGAGCAAGGCTGTTTTTGATGAGTCTGTGACAAACTATGCAGATTCCTTAAGTGCGTGGGTATACAGGCAGGTCCCTGCACCGTCAGATTCAGTTACAGTGAGACTGGGCACAGGAGTTACTGTATATCTGAGCAAGGTAAAGGAGCCTGAAGTTCCTGAAAAAGAGGATGAAACTCAACAAGAGTAGAACCAGATGAAAGAATTCGATATAAAAGAGGCAAATATTGCACCCTACGACATGGAGGATGAAGAGCAGTTGAGTGAAAATGACGATGTGCTCTTTGAAAATGAAGATTTTGAAAAGGAATCTTCAGGTGGCATGTTTGAGCATTACCGTTTTAATGTCGACAAAGGGCAGTCACTGCTGAGAATAGACAAATATATTACCGAACATATGGAGAAGACCTCAAGGCACAGAATACAGCTTGCCATTGAGGCCGGATATGTCAGGGTCAATGATAAGGTTGTAAAATCCAACTATCGGGTTAAGCCTTATGATGTGATAACAATTGTCCTTCCCTACCAGAGGAGAGGAATGGAGGTTATGCCGGAGGATATTCCACTGGATGTTGTATATGAAGACAACGACATGCTCATAGTGAACAAACCGGCCGGTCTTGTAGTGCACCCGGGACACGGGCACTTCCACGGCACCCTTGTGAATGCACTTGCCCACCATCTTGGACTTAGCCAAGGGCCTGATGCCCAGGATGAAAGGATGGGAATACTTGTGCACAGGATAGACAAGAATACATCGGGGCTGCTAGTGGTGGCAAAGAATGATGAGGCACAGCTGCACCTTGCCAAACAGTTTTTCTATCATACCATAGAGAGAAAATATGTGGCAATTGTGTGGGGCAATGTAAAGGATGATGAGGGTACCATTATAGGCAATATAGCCAGGGATCCAAATGACCGGCTCCGCTTTAAGGTATTTCCGGAGGGAGATATCGGAAAACACGCCGTTACACATTATAAAGTATTGGAGAGGTTCGGATATGTAACACTTGTGGAGTGCAAACTGGAGACAGGCCGTACCCATCAGATAAGGGTGCATATGAACCACATCGGCCATCCGCTGTTCAATGACGACCGCTACGGTGGCGACAAGATTCTCAAAGGCACCTTGTATGCAAAATACAAACAGTTCATTGACAACTGCTTCAAATTATTGCCCCGACAAGCTCTCCACGCCAAGACCCTTGGCCTGGAACATCCTGTAACCGGAAAACATATCTTTTTTGAGACCCCAATACCTGAAGATATGGCCGCCCTCCTCGACAAGTGGCGCAAATATGCAAACAGTCAGGCGCTTGAAGAAGAAGAATAACTATAATATATAAACTAAAACTCAATTAGTATGGAAAAGAAACTTGTAAGAATTGCTGCCGAGAAGAAATTGGGCGGTGTATGTGCAGGTCTTGCACGCTATTTTGGAATGGATGTATCAATTCTTAGAATTGCATATGTTATCCTTACAATCATTACCGGATCATTGTTGTTCTGGCTCTACCTTATCCTTTGGTTCGTATTGCCACAGGAGTAATCGCTGTATCTCGGCTTTGATTAAATAGAAAAGAGGGTGACCCAAAAGGTCACTCTCTTTTGCTTTCATATACCCCACCTCCCATCCACAGTCAAGGTCTTCAAAAAGGCCTTCGGTATGGCTAGCAATCTATTCCATCTGAGCCATAATTTCCTAACTCACAAATGCCCAGATTATCTACGAAGAGGCATTTGTTCAAACAGACGGAAATTTTATGGCTCATCTGCAATGATTGCCTACGCCCCTGAAGGATATTTTTCAGACCTTGCCTGTTACTGTGCAGTTGGGTATTTGTAAAAAAAAGATGAGGCCGGATCAAAATTACTTTTGACCCGGCCTCTTAAAATTATCTCTTACAATCGACAGATTATCTTCTTGGGCCGAATCCTCCCATAGGGCCTCTGCCCATACCGTGACCTCTCCTCATATTCTTCATATCACCAAAATTACCGAATCTCCATGTGAGAGTTACCATTACATACTGCCCCAGAGTGTTGTTTATCACATCCTGAACATAGTTCTCGGTTGTTGTACGGGTAAGATTCTTGGCTTGCTTGAGGATATCATAGATCTTCACCTTCAATGTAGCCGACTCTTTAAAGAGAGTCTTTGATACAGAAGCATTCCACATTGTGTATGGCTTGTTGTAATTGTCGTCATAACCTATATAGAATGTATGGTTTATATCTGAAGATATATTTACACCTCCAGGTATTGTAATATTTGCAGAACCTGTCACAGCATTTGTCCAGGTTGCAATCTTATCCATAGAACTTACTGTATACCAAGCATCCTGATAGTTCACTCTTCCACCCAATATAATCTCAGCCCAGTCGTTTCTGTAAGTTATTCTCAAATTCTCGCTTACAGAGAAGGTTCTTGTAACATTCTCAACAAAATCCTGTCCCTCCCTCACATAACTTATACTGTTTCCATATCTTACATTTGAGAATGATGATATTGAGAAGTTTGATTTTGCAATTACACTGTTGAACATCACCCTTCCATTGAGTGAGTATACACCTTTGTTTGTATTGTCATAAGTTGAAACTTGCACACCCTCTGGAGTATAATATTTCTTTGAAACAATTTTATCGGTAGTATACGAAGCTTCCAAACTCGAACTGAACCAGCTGAATGTCTGTCTGTTATTTGTGCGATACTCCACACTCAGATTGTGGGAGAATTCCGGATTAAGGTTCTCATTACCCTCAACACGCTGCAGAGGATTGGTATTGTCGGCTATAGGAAGCAACTGGTTTATACTTGGCTGTGATGTACGTCCACGGTATCTTACCATCAGCCTCTTGCTGTCAGAGAAGCTGTAGTGGAATCTGGCAGAAGGGGCAAAATTTGTAACAGAATAAGATGTGTCACGTCCTCTACCCAAGCTTTTTGTTGTAGATGGCTGCATACTGACACCCACTGTAAGGTTATAGTCCTCCTCCTGCTTCATGAAGTTCAACTCAGCCTGCTGTGTAATGAACACATTTTCGTAATGAGTTGTGTACTCGCTGTCAAGCTCTGTATACTGGCCATCCTTCTTATTATATGTATCCTTGTCTGAATTTGTCTTTTTATAATTGTATCTGTAGGCTGCCTCTACAAAGAAGTTCTTTCCGAGCGGCTCGGTATATGAGAATCGGCCTCCTATCGAGTTGCTCTTTGATCTCTGCAGATATTTCTGATCAATTATATCAGAAGATGCTATCTCATTATTTTCAAAATAGAATGTCTCCGACTGGTTGAATCCCTCAATTTCATTGTTTGAGAAATCATAATTTACCCTCAATGACATTGTCCTGCCCGGTTTTCCCAACCTCTGTCTCCAGAGCAAAGAGCCTCCGAACTGCTGCGACTCATTGTCTCCAAAGTTGCGGCTGGCACCCCTGTTTGTAGAGTCGAGTCCTGTAAGTGTATTAAACAGATTCTCAGAGGTAAAATCGCCTCTTCCTATATTTATGTTCGGACGGAAGAGCAGTGATGAAGACTCCGATATACTATAATCTATTTCACCGCCAAAGCGGAATCCGTCGGTTCGGGTCTTGTCATAACTCTCTTCATGAGTATACATATTCTCCTCATTGGCACGCATGGTGGTTCTGTCCTTGACCTCCTTTACCTCCTGCTCGCTGCCGCTGTACAGTGCATTTCCTGAGAGTTTCATATCTCCGTCGAGCACCTCAGTATTGGCATTCAAGCCGCCCATCCAGGATGTGGTGACACCTTTATTATTGCCCCACATGCCTCTACCTCCACGCATTCCGCCCATCATTGAGCCGGCCATATCGGTAAAGCCTCGGTTATTGGTATTGTTTCCGTTACCTATAATACTTATCTGAGTCTTGTCTGTAAAACGGCCTACCATAGCTCCGCCTTCGAAACGGTTCTCTGTACCATATCCACCGGCCAGATTGCCGAACCATCCCTTCATCATACCGGCCTTTATGCCCAAATCAAGTACAGTCTCCTCATCACCGTCATCTATTCCGGTAAACCTTGCCTGATCCGATTTACGCTCAACAATCCTAACTTTCTCCACTATTTTTGCAGGGAGATTCTTTGTTGCCAAAGTAGGGTCATCAAGGAAAAATGTTTTTCCATCAATCATTATCTTATTGATAGTCTTGCCATTTGCAGTTATTGTTCCATCCGAGCTAACCTCAACACCAGGCAATTTCTTTATCAATTCCTCAAGCATGTCGGTCTCATTCACCTTAAATGAAGAGGCATTATACTCAATTGTATCCTTCTTTATCACTATAGGATTGGCAACACCTGAAACCACTACGGCATCAAGCAGATTTATATCCTCCTGCATCATCACTTCTCCTGCATCATTGGCACCTCTCTTGATATCAATAGTAAGACGCTTGGTCTTATATCCCATATATTCTATTGACACAGAAGCTCTTCCAACTTTCATTCCCTGAATTATAGCAACACCCTTATCATCGCTCAGCGCATATCTGCTAGCAGTCTGCTCTCCGATATACTTTGCAGAGATAGTGGCAAATTCTATAGGTTTCTTGCTCACACTGTCAACCAGCACAGCCTTGAGATAAGTACCCTTTGCAGATGTGCCCACTTGAGGCCCATCCACAAGATTGTCTGCAAAGGCAGAATTGCTGAAAAAGATGATATTTATTGCAACAATCAATAGTATCGACAAATATTTTCTAAACATAAAAAGTCTTTTTTCAATTAATAACGGTGCTTTGACTATCTGAAACGGGAAAAGTTAAATCCGTAGAGGCTATTTTTTCACCTTTTCGGGGTTATTTTTTACAAAACTCTCCCAAGTTGTACATTTGCCTGCATTACCTGAAAGCGATGTACGCTGATAAGCGTGGCATACTGCAATCGACAGGGCATCTGTTGCATCTGCATACTCCTGAGGGCAGCTTATTCCAAGCTGTTTCTGTACCAGCATGGCAACCTGCTCTTTTGAGGCAGCTCCTTTTCCGGTTACAGCCAATTTCACGCTACGTGGAGCATATTCAAACACTGGAATATCCTTCATCAGCGCTGCCGCAATGGCCGCTCCCTGAGCTCTTCCCAATTTAAGCATGACCTGTGCATTTTTTCCATAAAAAGGAGCCTCTATTGCAAGCTCGTCGGGCATATATTTTTCAATGATATGGGTTACCTGCTCTGTAATTTTTTTCAATGTGACAAAATGGTCCTTCTCCTTCCTCAAATCAACCACTCCCATATCCATATATAAAATTTTGCGTCCATGGATATGAACGACCCCAAAACCCAACAAGCGGGTTCCGGGGTCTATTCCTAATATAACTTTATCACTCTGTGAAAGATTGGAGCCAGACATTTTTAGCAATGCGTTTGTATTAGTCTATATACTCAAATCCGGTATATTTCTGCAATACTGCAGGTATCTTCACTCTTCCATCCGGTGTCTGGTTATTCTCAATCAGTGCCGCAAGAATACGTGGCAATGCAAGCGAACTTCCATTCAATGTGTGAGCAAGCTGTATTTTGCCCTCCTCATCGCGGTATCTGAGCTTCATTCTGTTGGCCTGGAATGACTCAAAGTTAGAAACCGAACTTACCTCCAGCCAGCGCTGCTGAGCTGCAGAATATACTTCAAAATCATAGGTAAGTGCCGATGTAAAGCTCATGTCTCCGCCACAAAGTCTCAAGATTCTGTATGGCAACTCGAGAGCCTTAACTATGCTCTCAACATGCTCTACCATCTTGTCCAGTGCCGCATATGAATTCTCAGGCAAAGAGAGCTGCACTATCTCAACTTTATCAAACTGATGCAGACGGTTAAGACCTCTCACATCCTTTCCGTAAGAGCCTGCCTCACGTCTGAAACATTGTGTATAAGCAGTCATCTTTACAGGGAAATCCTCTCTGTTAAGGATACAGTCTCTATAGATGTTTGTTACAGGAACCTCTGCTGTAGGGATAAGATAGAAATTGTCGAGACCTACATAATACATCTGCTCACCTTTGTCAGGCAACTGGCCTGTTGCATACGCAGAAGCCTCATTTACAACAAGTGGTGGCTGCACCTCCTGATAACCTGCCGCTGTATTGCAGTCGAGGAAGAAAGAGATGAGGGCTCTCTGTATTTTGGCACCCTTTCCTTTATATACAGGGAAACCTGCACCTGTTATCTTTACGCCCAAATCAAAGTCTATGAAATCAAGTGATTTTGCGAGCTCCCAATGAGGTTTTGCATCCTCACCTAACTGAGGTTTCTCACCACCCTCCTTCACTACAAGATTATCCTCAGCAGTTTTGCCTGCAGGAACGATATCGGCTGGAATATTTGGCAGAAGAACAAGGTTCTCCATCATCTCATTATTCTGCTCTTCCATCATCTGTTCAAGTTCCTTCGACCTCTCCTTAAGCTGGGCAACCTGTTTCTTAGCCTCTTCCGCCTCTTCCCTCTTGCCGGCCTTCATCAGACCACCTATCTCTTTAGCCTTTTGGTTCTGCTCTGCCAACACAGCATCCTTCTGAGTCTGGCTGGCCCTGCGGAGCTCATCTGCCTTCAATATTTTGGCAACAATCTCCTTGGCATCAAAATTCTTCACAGCCAATTTTTCTATAACGAAATCGGGCTGTTCTCTCAATAATTTAAGCGTAAGCATAATATATCTGTTTCTACTCTTTTACTTTTTAAAGAAAAAGGAGCACCTTTAAGGATGCTCCTCTATTCAAATCGTCAAGCAATCCTCTTAGTTATTAAAAGGCATTACCGACACATACGACTTGTCATTGGCTTTTTTGGTAAATTTAACCACACCGTCAATCAAAGCGAACAAAGTATGATCTTTACCCATTCCAACGTTCAAACCTGCATTATGAACAGTACCTCTCTGGCGAACGATGATGTTACCAGCTTTGGCGTTTTGTCCACCGAACAATTTAACGCCTAATCTTTTGCTATGTGATTCACGGCCGTTCTTTGAACTACCGACACCTTTTTTGTGAGCCATAATCTAAAATTTTAATTAAGCGATTGATTCAATCTGAATTTGGGTTAAACATTGGCGATGGCCATTTTTCTTGTCGTATCCTTTGCGACGTTTTTTCTTGAAAACAATAACTTTGTTTCCTTTCAAGTGCTCGATAACTGTTGCTTTAACAGAAGCACCGTCTACATAAGGAGTTCCAACTTTAACCGCGCCATCATTGTCGGTCAATAATACTTTGTCAAATGAAACCGATGCGCCCGGCTCATCTTTAAGACGGTTTACATAAATTTTTTTACCCGCCTCTACTTTAAATTGTTGTCCAGCAATATCTACAATTGCGTACATAAATGTAATTTTTATGGTTATGACAGTAAGCGGTTGACCCTAATCAACTCTTATTCAGTAGCTTATCTATCTTTTAATATATTTTTTGGACTACAAAAGTAGTATATTTTATTAATCCGGCAAAATTTATTGAAGAAGTTGCCAATATTTTTTTATAACTTTTTTGTTACATCTTCAATAAAGTAATATATTTGTTACAAATTATAACCCGACAAACCTGCAATACAATGGATTCACCATTTGAATACACCAACTATGTCACCGGTTCCACATTCATAGGACGGAACAGGGAAGTGACCTTTTTTTGTGATACAATAAAAAGAAAGGGAAATATCCTCATCTACGGTCCGGCAAGAATAGGCAAGCGCTCCCTGATATACAACTCCATTGCCAAACTCAGGCAGGAGGGCTACCAGCACGTTCTTCTTGAGATGAACCTGTTCAACATCAGATGTATAGAGGCCTTCATGCTAAAATATACCAACATCGTGTTCTCAAAGTTTGCCAGTTCGCCAATGGACTGGAGCAATCTGATGAAGAGGTATATTCCGTCGGCCCCATACATTTTTGATGACCAGACAAATGGTAATACAAGACTTGCCTATACAACAAAAGATCTCCTTACCGATGAGCAGATAATTGAACTGCTGAACATGCCCCAGGAGCTGGCGGTTGATACAGGCAGACACATTATAATATATATAGAGCAGTTTCAGGACATACTGCTGTTTGACGACCCGCAACGGATATTCAAGATATTTGAAAAAGTATGGCAGGGACACCACAATGTGAGCTACATAATTACAGGTGAGCGCAAAAATGCCATGGATGAGATCTTTGAGCACCACAAGTATTTCTACAGGTTTGCCGAGAAGATAGAGATGAACCCTATAGACGGAAAGATTTTTGCAGATTTCATAGTAAAGAGTTTCCTCAAAGGTGGCAAAGTGATAAAACCCGATCAGGCCATGCAGATATACAATACTGTACAGGGTGACCCATGGTATGCTCAGCATCTGGCATCGATATGCTACAAGATGACACAGGGTTACATGGGCGACAAGGTGCTTCCTGAGGCGCTGAAGGCGCTGATAAATCTCCACGATTTCATGTTCCACTCTGTGGCCTACGGTTTGAGCAAACACCAGCTGCGTTTCATAAAGGCAGTTCTGGAGGGTGTCACACATTTCAGCTCGGCTGATATTCTCGACAAATATAACCTCAACTCATCGGCAAATGTAAATAGGCTCAAAGAGGCACTTACCAAAAAGGAGATCATCACCTTCAATGAGTACAAGGAGGCAGTATTCATCGATCCTCTGCTCAAATTGTGGTTTGCAAACTATTTCTTTGTAAAATAATATATAAAATAAGGAGCATCAATCATGAAGAAAATAACAGTGCTCAGCGGTGCTGGAGTAAGCGCCGAGAGCGGAATAAAGACCTTCAGGGACAGCGACGGACTATGGGAAGAGTACCGTGTGGAAGATGTAGCCTCAATTGAGGGGTGGCACCGCAACAAACAGCTTGTACTTGATTTCTACAATGCACGACGCAAGGCCCTTCAGAATGCACAGCCCAATGATGCCCATAAAATCATAGCGGAGCTTGAGAAGAACTTTGAAGTATGCGTTGTAACGCAGAATGTGGACAATCTGCATGAGAGAGCCGGCAGCACCAAAATAATACATCTGCACGGAGAGCTTACAAAAGCACGCAGTGTAAAGGATGAGTTCACCAGTTTCGAAATAGGATACAACGATATCCACCTTGGAGACAAAGCCCCCGACGGAGGCCAGATGCGTCCTTTCATAGTATGGTTTGGAGAGAGTGTTCCTGAACTTGGACGTGCCGCCAGGGAAGTGGAGAGTGCCGACATACTTATAATAATAGGTACATCACTCAATGTATACCCGGCCGCAGGCCTTGTACACTACACAAAACCGGGATGCAAAATCTACCTGATAGACCCACAACCTATGAATCTGAGAATGGAAAATTTCATGCAGATTCAGGAAAAGGCAACTGTAGGAATGAAAAAATTAAAAGAGGAGCTCTTCAAATAGGCTCCTCTTTTTACTGAAACATTACCAGTATTTCCCGTACTCATAATTGGCATACCCTATCGGCGGCATCTTCTCAAGGCTGCCTATAATATTGAAATAGGCATCGCGCAACTCCTCATAATAGGTTGAAAAATCATACTCCGCCACATGTGCAGCACCAAAAACGCCATAACCTCCGGCAATGTTTGTAAAGTTTGATTTAATGTCTGCCAAATCGTCAAAATCAAAATCCATACAATTCATCAGGTAAAGGTCGAGTTCATTTGAAACCGACATCACAACTTGTCTGTCGGCTTCTTTGTTGACTTTCAGATGCTTTTCAGAAACAGTCAAGCCTGTAACCATATTTTTACCGGTATAAGGCATAACAAAGAAGTCCGGTCCCAAAAATTCACATTTCTTGTCAACGCATCCATATTGGGGATTCTTGTCAATTATCTCCAGAACGTAATCTATCTCTTCTTTAAATAATTCAGGCGATGATTGTAAATTTTCGGCATACGATGCTAGATGGTATGGGTTGATTATCTGGTCATCAAGCTCTATTCTCGCAAAATTCCGTAGGTAATCATAATTTGTCTTTTTCCAGAACGAAGCATCCGTAACAGCTCTGTGCTCCTGTCCTTCAACTTTATCCGGTGATAATACCGCCAGATATTCAAATGTGAAATCACTGTCGGCTTTATTGAAATTATGCGTATTAGTGTGGGTTGTAAAAAGCCGGTCAACAATCTTGTCCCCTTTCAGGAAGTATGTATATGCAGTTCCTTTTTCAGCATCGCTCATAAATGTATATGAAGGATATCTGTCGAAGAGTAGATAAAAAAATTCCTCTTCATTTATCTCTTTGCTATCATATCCGGATTCCTTATCCAAAAATATGGATTCCCTGTAGACCATTGGAACCAAAAGAGGATTGCAGACAAATTTACGCTCAATCCTTTGGGGCATTACAGCCTTTGCCTCCACAGTTTTTCCATTATGCGACAATTTCAGAACATACTCATTTCCCGGTTCTGGTGTATAATTGAGTGTATAGAGAGATGCCTGGGCATCAAAGACAAATTTCCCTGCCAAACTGCCCTCAGAATAGAGCTCAGCATAGGCATCCTTCACAATCACCCCGCCATCCATTACGCTCAACTGCTGGAGATCACCATTGGTAAGAAGACAATAAACGCCCAGTCCTTGCCAATCAGGAACATTTGCCTCGGTTACCTCATACTCTGAACCATTAAGCAGAATTCCGAACAAAGAGTCAGGAGAACCACCCAAATCCTCCTTACCGCAACTGACACAAAGAATCATTGCAGCTACTATAAACAAAACTCTCTTCATAATAAAAACCTCCTCAAAAATTAATATACCAAAATCTCCATTCTTTCTGAATGAACCACATCACCATGTGCATTGGAAATAGAGCAATAAAGCATATATACACCACCAGATTTAAATTTAATCTGCAATGTATTACCGGAGCTGTTTATAATTTCATAACGGCTTTCATCTTCCGACAAACTCCATGAATATCCGGCATATCCCATGTATGGCTCCATTGTGTAAGTATAAGTGTTACCAACATACACAGCATCCGAGCCTTGAATAAATGGCAGACTGTAATTAACCCTATTATTCGGCTGGTAAAGAGCGGGAACATTTGCTGGCAAATGCCTAACTAAGGGTCCTTTACCCCACTTTGAAATATAGTGGGAATCACTCTTTCGCTTTACAGCGGAGTGGTTACCTTGATAATATACTATTGCAATATTTGAATTAGACCGAAAATATAAATCGTTATTTGTATAATACGGGAGGGGATCATTTATCCAAACATTTTTAGATGAAGCCCAAGCATATGCATGACAATTATATTTATGACTGGCAGAATCCAATAACTGTACTTGATATATGTTTACATATTGGCTTGTATAATAATTAATACTATCTTGAGTCATTTCCGGGAAAATGATAAAAGGAACTGCTTTCCCAAAAGGAGTTATAACAGAGCTAAGTATTTCATCATTGGATGATGCGGTTACTGCTGAAGCTCCAGACAACAAATCATAGCCACATAATTTTGCATGCAAATTATTGATTCTTTCCTGTGGTATCAAAGTATTTCTTCTTAAATTTCTATTACTAATCTTTTTATTTACAACAGATCTCAGCAAATCAACAGACTCTACATCCAATTTTTCATAAAAATTAGAATTTATCAACAAATTCTCAGCAAAACCCTCTATCAATTGATAATATACATTATTTCTATTTATTGATGCGTATGCTTTAATTAATTCCTGCGGCCCGTCAGCTCTATTGGACAATTCATACAAACCATTGAAATTATTTATCATAAAATCAATAGCATAATTTTCGTCATTTGACAATAAGAAGTCAAAAACCAGCGGATAAGAAAGACATATCTGCACTAACTCCTTTGTTGGGATTGTTTTCAGAATTTTTTCAGGAATTTGACACTCCTGCATTTTATTCAAACCACCTTCTATAGTTTTCAGATACTCAGGTGTAATACCTCTATCCTTCCAATATGTATCATCTAACTTCTCAACAGTCTCAATGACACAATCTTCATTAATTTCGTCACTTTTTGTAGAAAGTATAACCTCACTATCAACGAAGCTAACATTATCCTTGGAACAAGCAACAAAAGATGATACCACTAAAATAATAAAAATAATTCTTTTCATAAGGTAAGTGCTTTTTAACCCGATTTGCAATATAACAAAAAAATCTCTTAAAAACAAGATTTATGGACAACTCACACAAAAAAATCAATACTCCAGTATCCCCACAAAACCATCCATTGCACTTACAAGAATTCTACGGCCACCCAACGGTTGGATATAATTGATAAGTGCTGCTGAGAAGCGATGTCTCCATGCTATTGAGCCGTCTGAACAGTTCATGGCAATAATATTACCTTTGTCTGTTGCTACAAAAAGGAGTCCTTTTCCATCTTTGCCTTCACCTGCAATTGAGGTGGTTGGTGTAGGGGCTATCTCATAACCGAAACCGGCATTTGCAGCCCAGACTGTTTCTGGCAAGAGACCTTCTTTCCCATCGGCCTGCTGGAAAGGAATGGTATTTTTTGTTGAGTATGCAAAAACTGTATCGAGCATTATCTTTACATAATATGTATTCTTGTCTGGAGAGAGTCCGACAGACTCCCTGCCACCTCTTGCCCGCCACAGCTGTCTGCCGCTTTTGGCATCAATGGCATATGTTACACGCTCGGGGGTTGCAATGATGATCTTGCCATTTGCCTTTACCGGGAATACCGCCGCAGGCGAGAGCATACGGCTTCCCTTGTTGCTCCAGCTCCACTGCAATTTTCCGTTTGACGGATTGAATGAGTACAATGTATTTGCCCAGTCTCCTATTACCACCTGCTCTTTGTCAGCAAATGGTTTGGCCTCAATAAATCCTTTTATGCCGCTATACTCCCACACAAGGGCGCCTGTGCGCAAATTGAGGGCCCTAAAGCAGTTGTCGGAGGCTCCTATATATACAATACCACTCATGATGGCAGGCGAACCCAACACCGATTTTCCGCACTTGTAGCTCCATCTCTTCTGCCCACCCTTCAGGTCAAGTGCATATATATTGTTGTCCGACGAACCTACAACCACAATTCCCTTGTCTACTGCAGGAGTGGAGAATATTTTTCCGTCGGTTTTATAGCTCCACAAGGTATTGCCATCCTTTGCATCAAGTGCATAAACTGTTCCGGCAGTATTTGCATATACAACCATTCCGCCATTGTCTGCCACATAAACAGCACCGGAGCCAATATCGCTGTTATCCTGCCTTTTCCAGAGTGCCTTTATATTTGGATATCTGTCATTTACAGAGTAGTCTGCCCTTTCATATAGAGCCGAGGCATCAAAAGCCACTCCTCTGCTCATACGCAGTGTATGCCAAGGGGTTCCCGTTTTACCCTCTACGGCTGCGCCATCCTTTTTGTGCGCTGCTATCCTCTCACTGAATGTAACTGTAGAGCCGTCAACTGTCACCAATGTGTATCCGGGGCCCTCTTTGCCTGTGCGCATTGTAGAGCGGCCGATCATACCGGGTATCCCTTCATACACCATTGCCCTGTCCTGATGCCAGTGCCCGTTCATTATCAGTTGGGTATTCATTCTTTTGAGAATATCCAGAACCTGGCCATAGTTGAGCATTGAACTGTCCATAGGGTAATGGTTTACAAAGAATACCGGCTGGGCCTGGTCTACAGTTTTCGAGAGCGAGTCGAGCCAGACCATGCTCTCACGCGGAAGCAGTGCCGGAGCCATCCTCATATTGGGACCGCTGTTTGTACCGATAAACTTTATCCCACCATAATCAAATTCAAACTCCTCATATCCAAACTCCTTCACAAAAGAGTTGCAACCGCTTTCAGACCATTTTGCATCATGGTTTCCAGCCACTATATAATAAGGTTTCTCCAGTTTGTCGAAAATTGATTTTGCAAGGGCTATCTCCTCATCTGTACCAAATTCAGTGATATCTCCGGCAAATATCGAAAATTCAATGTCGGGATTATTGTTTATATCATCAATACATGCCCTGGCATCCTCAACACTCTGTGATCCGAGGGCAATATGCACATCAGAAAGATAGGCAAATGTAAATCTCTTTTCATTTGCTGATGCAAATAGTGTTGTTGCTATAAACAACAAGACAGCAGAAACTGCTGCCACGTTTTTAAGTCTCATATCAAATCTAAATTTCTTCAAAATCTTCACTTTCAATCCAGCCCTGACGGCCATCAGAGAGCTCTATTCTGCTCCATTGCCCCACTCTCTCAAGAATCTCCACTTTAGTACCTTCATGCAATATGAACAGGTTGCCTCCTGTTGAGTTTGGAGCACTCTTTACATTGCTCACAGGCACCAGCACAATTCCCGCATCTGTATTGTTGACTCTGCTCCTCAGGTTCAGGGAGAAGATGAAAGAGAGCAGTGCTATAACCATTGTTATACAGGCCAATATAAAGGAGAGCTTGCGTTGGGATGTCTTTGGCGCATGGCGGAAGAGGAGCATCAGTACAGCTGTAAGAACAAACATACCAACTCCAAACCAGGCCCATTTGTCGGAAGACATCATGTTCCTCAAATCCTTTGTCCAGGTTGTAAGTATGAATTCAGGTACACTCTCTATCTTGTCGAGGGTCTTCAGCTTTGCAATTTCCAGATTGTTCTTCACATCCTTGTTTGCAGGATCAAGCTTCAGGGCACGCTCATAATAGAGAATGGCCTTTCCATCCTCCTGCATCTTGTAGTATGCATTACCCATATTATACCACAGTTTTGCCGACATGTAACCGTTATCCTCAATCTGCCTGTAATAATCGACAGCATTTGCATACTCACCGAGGGAATAGGCATTATTGGCCTTAACCCAAAGTGAATCTTCTGCTCCGGCAAAGGCTGGCGCCGAAGCCAGGAAGAAGAATGAGATTATATATATAAGTTTTTTCATAATCAATTTTTCAAATCATAAACTACAGTCTGTTCTCCAGATTGGAAATTGTCTCTATTGCCTTATTGTACTGCTCAGCCATGGCTACAGCCCCGCCATTCTGTGAATAACGGGCCATTTCACAATTGTCGAGCAAATTCATAAACTCTGTGATATTCTCCTCACTCACACCCTTCTGCAACATAGTCTCCTTTATTGTATCCCTCTGCATCTGGGCAAAAGGTATCGACAGTTTGTCGCTTATATACCCCAAGAGGGCCTTGTGCAGCTCTTCATAAAATGGAGTATGGAGATTCTCTTTAAGGTAATTCTGAGCCTGTTTCAGCCTCATTTTAGCAACCTTATTTGCCCTTCTGTTTCTTGTACGTTTCACATCACCCTTAAGCTTTCTCCTGACATTCAACACTTTGTCAACGACAAACCACAACACCACAACCAGCAGCAATATTATGAAAAACCAGATGCTGCCAATAAAGAAAGAACCTCTCTTCACAAGTTTTGGAGATGAAGTTGCGATATAACGGATATCATTTCCAAGATTGACCACACTCTGTTTGTTGATTCCTGAAATGACAGCTCCGGAGGTCTGGGAAATATTATCCCCCGGAAGCACCTTCAATGCAAGCGGCTCGCTTTTCAGAGTAATATACTTGCCTGAAGATATATTATAATATGAGTACTCTACCGGTGGTATTTCAAATACACCCTCACTTCTCGGAATGAAAGGATACTCAAATACTTTTTTGCCCGACATTCCATTGGTTCCATTTGCATAGCTGTTGTTTGTCTTCACATCATACTGCTCAAAATCAGCAGGAAGCTCCACTTTAGGGGTCTCTATCAGATTCAGGTTTCCACTTCCTGATATCTCGACAGTTAAAGCACCAGCCTCATGAGCTTTAAGGCTGTCCCTATTCAGCTTCACCTTCATTGAGAAGTCACCCACACCGCCACCGAAAGAGGCCGGTGCTCCAGCAGGAAGCGGTGAAACCTTTATTGTTGTACTACTTGTAGAGAGTCTCTTCTTTACAGTCTGATATGAATCAAAGAAGTCATCAAACAGGCTGCGGCCACCACCGGATGTCCTTATCTGTATCAGGCATACCATCTCTGCCGGCTCTACCGATATGTCACCTGTCTGCTGCGGCAAAAGCATATATTTGCGCAATACAGCTGAACTGTAGACCTGGTTATTGTAGCTCTCTCTTACAAAGTTTATATTCTGCGGTGTCTCAAGCTCCTGGCTCCAGAAACCGTTGAATACCGGAAACCGTATATCCTCAAATCCGGCAACAGGCACCTTGGTATACAATTTTAGTGTTGCCACAATCGGTTCTCCCTTGACCACCTTGGTCTTGCTGAATGAGAGTCTCAAGAAGATATCTTCAGAGGAGATTTCGCCTCTGCTGCCCCTTGAAGATGAAGCAGAAGATGAACTCTGGCTCTGACCACCGGCCACTCCCTGTTGGGTTTGGGTTGACGGGGTTGATATATTTGTAGCAACAACCTCTATATCAACACCTTTAGTTGAATGTTCCTTACCATTGATTATTGCCGATGCCCCTGATATTTTTGCAACTCCGGTTTCGGTGGCCCTCAATATGAGAGTATAGCTCACCTCATAGGTATCTGTACGTTTGCCGTTGATAATCTGTGTACTCGACATCCTCGAAGATGTTGGTCCGGCAAGCAGGTCGAGACCTGTAAAAGTTGGTGTTGTAAAACTTTCAATATCAGCATCTGCTGTATAGACAACCCTAAATATCTCCCCCTTCTCCACAACATTCGGGGCATTTACCGTAAAAGACTGGGCAAATGCAACAGCACCTGTCATCAGCAGCAGAGCGGAGAGTATTGTTCTCTTCAATATATTCAGCATCATATTACCAATTTTTCTCACGTTGTTTAGATTTTAAAGCTTTGGCCTTCTCCTTATTCACTTTTTCCTGTGTCTGGTTCTCCTTTTCCTGCACTGCCTGCAACATCTGCTCAGCAGCCTGAGGTGTTATTTTTGGAGGAGGGGCCTGACCATCATTTTTCTGATCATCATTTTTGTTTTGATCATTATTCTGGTTTTGGTCGTTATTCTGGTTCTGATCGTTTTTATTCTGGTCCTTGTTGTCTTGATTCTGATCATTTTTATTATCCTGGTTCTGCTGATCCTGCTGGTTTTGCTGGTTCTGCTGGTCCTGGTCATTCTGGCCTCCTCCACCCTGATTCTGCTGGTCTTCCAACATCTTCTGGGCATAGGCCAGATTGGTCTTTGTATCCATATCTCCAGGATTGCGTTTCAGGGAGTTCTTGTAGGCCTCCACAGCCTCTCCATACTTCTTCTGTGCAAGATATGTGTTGCCCAGATTATGGTATACATCAGATGAAGCATCTCTCTTTCCCTTTCTAACTTCGCCCTTTTTCCAGTCGATATCCATAGGTATTCTTGAGACACTGTCGGTGGCAGTCTTGAAATTTTTCTCCGCATTTGCCGCATCATCCATTCTGTAGAGGACATTTCCTAAATTATAATTTGCAGCAACCGAGAGAGAATCTTTTATCAGAGCCTTTCTATACTCAACCTCAGCCTCCTTATAATTCTCCTTTTCAAACTCCCTGTTGCCTTTCCTCACCTCCCTGCGGTCTGTCTGGGCATTAGCTGTATATCCCGACAGCAGCAGCACAAATGCAATGGCAAAGAGTTTTTTACCACTGCGTCTGTTTCCAACCAAAAATTCAAGCAAAAAGAAAAATAGTGCTATCGCAAAAAAGTACATATACTGTTCATCAAAATCTTCAAAAACTTGTGACTTGAACTCCTGTTCCTGAAGCTCCTTCAATTTGTCTATAATTGGATTCAGTCCGAATTCTGTATTTCCGGCCTTTACATAGGCGCCCTCTCCAGCTATTGCAACCTCCTCAAGCACAGACTCATCCAACTTTGTAACCACTATATTGCCATCCTTATCCTTTAAAAGATCTCCATCCATAGGAATAGGCTTTCCTTCCGGAGATCCAACTCCGATACAGAATACCCTTATACCCTCCTGAGCCGCAGCAGTTGCCGCTGTTACAGGATCGTCCTCATGATTTTCACCGTCGGTTATCAGAATTATGGCTTTATTTCCTTCACCCATCTGCCCTTCTCCGCTAAAGCTCCTCATTGCGGTATATATGGCATCACCCAATGCTGTTCCCTGCACCGGAACCGACTCTGTATTTATACTGTTCAGAAATATCTTTGCCGAAACATAATCGGTTGTAATGGGCAATTGCACAAAGGACTGACCGGCAAACACAATCAGACCGATACGGTCTCCATGCAATTTGTCTACAAGACGTGATATTGCAAGTTTTGCCCTCTCCAGTCTGTTTGGTGAGTAATCCTCTGCAAGCATTGAGTTTGAGACATCAAGGGCAATCATTATCTCAGCACCTTTACGGTTTGTCTCCTTGAGCCTGGCACCTATCTGCGGTCTGGCAAGTCCAATCACAAAGAAGAACCATGCTGCCGAGAAGAACGAAATGCGCACCCAGCCCTTTACTTTAGAGCTGGCTGGCATAAGCTTTTCGAGCAGCTTCACATCTCCCAGTGCCTCAATCTTTCTCCTGCGTCCTCTCCTGTAGAGCGCATAAAATATAAAGAAAAACGGAATGACAAATATCAGCAACAAATATTGCGCAGATGCAAAATGTATCATAATCTCTCTCCTCCTAATCCGGTAACTGTTTAATTACAAACAACTTCAATATAAGTTCCAGGACAATGGCAGCTAAAGCTACCAGAGCAAAATACATAAACAGCTCCCTATACAGAGGGAATGAATCTACAAGAGTCCTGTTCTTCTCCATCTTGTTGATCTCTCCATATATCTCCAACAGTTTTGTATTGTCTGTTGCCCTGAAATATTTTCCATTGGTCTCCTCTGCTATTTTCTGTAGCAGAGGCTCATCTATCTTCACCTCAACCTGCTGAAGTTCAATACCAAAAGAGGTCTGCACCGGATATGGGGCAGTTCCCATGGCACCAACACCTATAGTATATACTCTTATACCATAGGTCTTTGCAATCTCCGCTGCCATCTGAGGTGAAATCTCACCGGCATTGTTCACACCATCTGTAAGCAGTATTACAACACGGCTCTTTGCCTGTGAATCTTTCAGACGCGAAACCGCAGTAGCCAATCCATTTCCGATTGCAGTGCCATCCTCTATTATTCCACAATCAATCTCTTTTATCAGATTGATGAGTGTTGCCCTGTCGGTTGTAAGCGGAGACTGAGTGTAACTCTCACCTGCAAATACCGCCACTCCAATTCTATCCGACGGACGCTCCGCTACAAACTGTATTGCAATGTCTTTTGCTGCATTTATACGGTCTGGAGTGAAATCCCTTGCCAGCATACTGGTCGATACATCAAGTGCCAGCATAATGTCAATACCCTCAGTATCAATCTTCTCAAATGTAGAAGAGGAACGTGGACGTGCTATTGCCACTATTATGCAAGCCAAGGCCACTACCCTCAAAATAAATGGGATATGTCTTGCTACCTTCTTCAGGGAGCCACCTTTATGCAGCCATGGAGTAACCGACGAAACCACAAGATACGGCTCAAGCCCCTTCACCTGCCTGTATACATATATTGCTACCACCGGCAAAAGAAGCAACAGAAGCCACAATAATTCTGGATATTCAAAAAACATACTAATTAACCTCCTTTTCGCCCTCTAATTCCTGCATAAATGTTGAGTTCACAAAACGTACAGCACTCGGGATAGCCTCCTCATTCTCTCCTGTTGCAGGAACATATTTTGCAAATTTCACAAGATCTGCAACTTTGAACAGTTCATCCAGATCGTTGTAGAGTTTCTTGTCAATATTTTTGTCCGACAGACTCTCCATTATCTCAGAGGAGGTCTTCTCCATGGCATTTACACCGTAACGACCTTCAATATAGGCACGCAGCGTATCGGTAATTCCGGTGTAATACTGCTTCTCCTTGCCGTTCTGCCACAACTTCTGTGAACGGATTCTGTCGAGTTCCCTCAATGCAATAATGTGCGGAGGGTCTTGGACAATAGGTCTGCCAAAGAAATCCCTGTTCTCACGTCTGTACTTTATATAACGGTAGAGCAGATAGCCCAGAGCCACTACAAAAAGTCCGAGCAACACCCAAGGGATAACCTCCCCAAAGGTTATCGGATATTTTATTTGCCCCTTTATGTCAAGAGGCACAAAACCGGTTGTATCTACCTGGATTGTGTTTACCTCAAGCACAGGAGTGTCGAAAATGAGGGCATAAGTATCTTCACTCTGAGGATTTACAATAAAGAGAGGCAGCGGAAGCTTATACGATCCGCTGTCGAATGATGTAAGGAGCACCTTTGCTTCGAGCTCCTTCATACCCTTTTTCAGGGAGAGGGTGTCTAACTTGAAATCGGCCACAACCTCAACCTTCACACCACTTGTATCTCTCTGCAGCACACCAGCATATGGCAATATCATCACAGAATCCTGCTCAGCCAGCTCGAACCTTGTGCTCCAGACAACCTGATCGCCAATTAGGATAGAATCTTTTGATATGGCAGTAGATTTCACCTGCTCACTCTTCTCCTCCGGCTGGAACTGAAATACCGGCAACTGATTCTGCTGCTGCGCCCGCACTCCCTCTGCAAATAGTGTCCAAAAGAGCACCGACAGAAAAACTATATAACTTTTTTTACACATGATCATTTCTATTTGCCTTTAAAGAGTGCGATAAGACCTTTTACATAATCCTGGTCTGTACCAATACTCACACAATCCACCTTGAATTTGTTGAAAAGCTGCTTTGCTTTATCAAAAACTCCTGTACTCCACTGGTTATAATGGTTGCGCACTGCCTTGCTTGAGGTATCAACCCAACTCTCCGCTCCGCTCTCCGCATCTCTCACCCTTATGAGCCCCACATCAGGGATATTCCTGTCGCGCGGATCATAAATATTCACAACAGAGATATCATGGCGGTTTACCGCAATTTTGAGAGCCTCCTCATAATTTGGCATACTCTGCCCATCCACATCAAGCAGGTCACTCAACAGAAATGCAGTACACTTCTTCTTAATGGCATTTGTAAGGAACCTCAAAGCCTCCGAAATGTTTGTTCCCTTCTCCTCCGGCTCAAATTCGAGCAATTCCCTCAAAATTCTCAGCAGATGGCTCCTTCCCTTCTTTGGAGGAATGAACTTCTCCACCTTGCTGCTGAAAAACAGAGCCCCCACTTTATCGTTATTGATTGAGGCAGAAAAAGAGAGCACAGCCGCTATCTCGGCAACAAGTTCCCGCTTGCTTTTTGAAACAGAACCAAAAATACCCGATGAACTCACATCCACCAGCAACACCACAGTCATCTCACGCTCCTCTTCAAATACCTTTATATAAGGTGAGCGCAACCTGGCTGTGACATTCCAGTCCATATTTCTGACATCATCTCCAAACTGGTATTCGCGCACCTCGCTGAATGCCATACCACGCCCCTTGAATGCAGAGTGGTACTCACCTGCAAATATCTGGTGCGACAGAGATTTAGTCTTTATCTCAATCTTCCTTACTTTCTTCAACAACTCGTTATCCATAAACTACTACGGAACTTCAACTGTATTAATAATCTCTGTAATAATATTCTCTGTAGTAACATTCTCAGCCTCAGCCTCATATGTAAGACCAATCCTATGGCGCATAACCTCATGGCACACAGCCCTCACATCCTCAGGAATGACATATCCCCTACGTTTTATAAAGGCATATGCCTTTGATGCCATAGCCAAAGAGATACTTGCTCTTGGAGATGCTCCGTAAGAGATCAGATCTTTCAATTTTCCAAGACCATACTCTTCCGGTGTACGGGTTGCATAGACAATGTCCACGATATATTTCTCAATTTTCTCATCCATATAGACATCCTTCACAACTGAACGGGCACGAATGATATCTTCTGGTTTCAGAACCGGAACTGCCTTAGGGAATGAACCCGAATTGTGCATCCTTATGATGAGTTTCTCCTCCTCCTTCTTTGGATATGAAACCACAACCTTAAGCATGAAACGGTCTACCTGCGCCTCTGGAAGAGGATATGTACCCTCCTGCTCTACAGGATTCTGGGTTGCCATTACAAGGAAAGGCTGAGGAAGTTTATATGTCTGGTCACCGATTGTCACCTGACGCTCCTGCATCGCCTCCAACAGAGCCGACTGCACTTTTGCAGGTGAACGGTTGATCTCATCCGCCAATACGAAGTTTGCAAAGATAGGACCCTGCTTAACCTGGAACTGTTCACTCTTCTGACTGTAAATCATAGTTCCGAGCACATCTGCAGGCAGCAAGTCCGGTGTAAACTGGATACGGCTGAATTTTGCATCTACAATATTGGCAAGAGTATTTATGGCCAAAGTCTTTGCAAGACCCGGCATACCTTCAAGCAATATATGGCCATCTGCAAGAAGGCCTATGAGAAGATTTTCAACCAGATGTTTCTGACCCACAATCACTTTGTTCATCTCCATAGTGATTATGTCTACAAAAGCGCTCTCTTTTTGAATTCTGTCATTAAGTTCTTTAATATTTACGCTCTCCATATATATTATTTTAAATTGTTATCTTTACCAATCGAAAAAACGTGTAAAAATAGTAAATTTTTATGAGGTATTTTATATGTCTCTCCTATAACGGGTCTGCTTTTTGCGGATGGCAAATTCAGGAAAATGCAAACAGCGTGCAGGAAGAACTCCAGAAAGCACTCTCAACCCTGATAAAGGAGCCTGTAGCTGTAACTGGTGCTGGCAGGACCGACAGCGGAGTTCATGCTGTAAACTATATTGCACATTTTGACAGCCAATCTGTTATACAAGACGCCGCATACCTGACTTACAAATTAAATGCCATTCTACCGAAAGAGATTGCCGTACACAATATTTTTCAGGTCCATGATAGCGCCCACGCCCGCTTTGATGCGGTCAGCCGCACTTACAAATATTATGTGCACACCAACAAAGATCCATTTGAGAGCGGCTTCTCCCTTCATGTCAGAAGTGACAAAATGGACATTGCCAAAATGAATGAAGCTGCCCGCCATTTTTTGGGAGAACAGGATTTCAGCAGCCTCGAAAAGGTGAATGGTGGAAACAAAACCTCCATATGCACTGTCACCCATGCGGCATGGGAGCAGGCAGGTGAGCACAAATATATATTTACTGTAACTGCAAACCGATTTCTGCGCAATATGGTGCGTGCCATGGTGGGCTCTCTGCTCGAGGTGGGGGCCGGAAAAAGGGAACCGTCGTGGATAAAGGAGATGCTTGCCGCCAAAAACAGATGTTCGGCCGGACAGTCGGTTCCAGGCAAGGCACTATTTTTGGTAGAGGTAAAGTATCCATACCCAACAAACTGCAATCCGATAGAAAAATAATACTTATATTTGCCCTCTTAAAAATTAAAAAACAACAAAACCCGATATGTTACTTGCAAATATTCTTCAAACAGCTACTGCAGAGGCAGTTGCAGAGACACTTCCAGTAAAGGAGGAACTCTCTTTCTCTTTGATTGACATGGCATTCAAAGGCGGATGGCTGATGATTCCGCTCTTTTTGCTCTCTATTGTTACAATTTACCTTTTTGCCCAGAAATGGTGGGCAATAAGAAAAGCCTCCGCTATAGATGAGAACTTCATGAAAGATATAAGAGACCTTATACATGAAGGCAAAATCAAGGCAGCCGTTGCTTTGTGCCAAAAGATAGACACTCCTATCTCAAGACTCATAGAAAAGGGCATTGAACGTATCGGACGCCCACTTTCTGATATTCAGACAGCTGTGGAAAATATGGGAAATGTGGAGGTTGCACGTCTTGAAAAAGGACTGCCGATGTTGGCAACAATTGCCGGTGGCGCTCCTATGATCGGATTCCTCGGTACAGTTATGGGTATGGTCCAGGCTTTCTTCAACATGGCGCAGGCCGGAAACAACATAGACATCACATTACTGTCGGGAGGTATCTACACTGCAATGGTAACTACCGTTGCCGGACTTATTGTGGGTATCATGGCATATTTCGGATACAATTTCCTCACTTCACGTGTATCAGACCTTGTATTCAAGATGCAGAACAACACAATTGAGTTCATGGACCTGCTTCATGAACCTGCAAAATAGGAATCCGAAATATTAACCGTTAATATCAGACAAAGGATATGGCTATAAAACAAAGGGCTAAGGCAGATGCTTCATTCAGCATGTCATCCATGACTGACATTGTGTTCCTGCTGCTCATATTCTTTCTTGTGACATCAACCCTTATCAACCCGAATGCGTTGAAGCTGCTTTTGCCTAAGAGCACAAACCAGATCTCAGCAAAACAACAGGTAAGTGTCTCTATAAAGCATTATCAGGAGAAGAACACCTTCTCATACCACATAAACGGAAAGAGCACACCTGTAAAATTCGGTGATATAGAACCTGCATTGCAGAAACTGCTTATGGAGAGCGAAGACCCTACATTTTCAATATATGCAGACAAGAGCGTTCCAATAGAGCAGGTTGTAAATCTGATGAATATAGGCAAGCGAAATAAATATAAAGTAATATTGGCAACCTCTCCAGAGTAGAATATGGTTAAAGTTCCGCACAAAAATACAAAAGAAGAGAAGAAGGGTATAGGTATTGGCGTACTGGCTACGGCAGTATTCCATCTTGCCCTTCTTTTTGTATTTGTGAATGCAGGACTCAAATATATCTACCCACCGCCTGAGGAGATGGGTATTCTGCTTGATTTCACCCAGGAGCCGGAGCCTGTAAAACCAATCGAGGTACAGGCAGGTAATGAGCCTAAAGCCTTGGATGCCAATCCGAAGGAGGAGATCAGACTTGTACAGAAATCTGAAGCTCAGCAAGTTGGAACCAAGCCAGCAGAGGGAGTTGCTACCAGCATAGGCCAAGATGGTGATGTAGAGAAGCCAGAACCTAAAAAGCCTGCCATAGATCAGAGAGCCCTCTTTACATCGGCCAACAACCGTAAAAAAGATACCCTGGCACCGCAGACCGCAGAAAAGATTTCACAAGCGCTGAAGGCCGGCAATCCTCAGGGCAATACCCGCACAGGGGATACAGACGGACGCCCGTCGGCAAATCTTAAAGGCAGAAATGTCGTAGGCTCCCTCCCATTCCCTGAATACAGCGTAAACAACGAGGGAAAGGTTGTAGTAAGGATACTTGTCGACCAATATGGAAAAGTGACAAATGCAATTCCAGGCGCTACAGGCACTACTGTTCAGGACAAACAGCTTTGGGAAGCTGCAAAGAAAGCGGCCTACCAGGCAGTGTTCAATATAAGTTCTGATGCCCCTACCGTACAGGAGGGAACAATCACCTATATATTCAAGTTGAAGTAACGGTTAACCAATACTAATCAGACAGGCTCCCGTTGAGTAGCCTCCTCCAAATACTGTCATTGCCACAAGATCACCCTCTTTGAATTTTTTTGCATTCTGGGCATATACCAAAGCTGAGCTAACTGATCCGGTATTTCCCAATTCCGCTATGTTGTGTAACAGTTTTTTATCGGGAATACCATATTGCTTTGCTATATTGCTGATTATTCTCATATTGGCCTGATGTGCAATATGTAATATCCTGTATTAAAGCGATACCAGTATACTTATAATATATAACATTTTAGCCAAAAGAGGCGAATAGAAGAGTATTTTTGATACACTAAGAAAATATGCAAGTGTAATTAAAAACAACACCAAAACTCACTCATCCCGCAGGGCCACTATCGGATCGAGTGCAGCTGCCCTCACTGCAGGAAGGTAACCGGAGGCCACTCCAACTGCAATACACACAGCCACCGCAAAGAGTATCCAGAACCAAGGCATTATAAAAGATGCCCCCATAAGCAGTGCAACAAGATTTCCAACAGCAACTCCGGCAACAACGCCCAACAGACATCCCAACTGGCTTATCACCACAGCCTCAACAAGAAATTGTATCTTTATATATCTGCTGGATGCACCTACAGCCTTCCTTATGCCAATCTCTCTTGTCCTCTCCTTTACAGAGACCAGCATAATATTCATCAGGCCGGTTGCAGCACCAAGCAGAGTAACCAGTCCTATCACCGCAGCAGCAATTGTTATGACATCTGTTATTTCCGACAGCTCTTCAATTATAGCATCACTCCTATTTACGGAGAAGTCGCTTTTGTCTCCTGGTGACAGACGGCGTATTGCCCTGAAGAGAAGCTCAGCATCATCATATATCTCCTCAGAACCGTTTGCAGGCGATATGCCTATTGTAAAAGAGATGCCGTCGGGCAGAAAATTTTCACGTGCATATGGCAACGGCACCACTATTTCATTATCAACGCTTCCTCCAAATGCTCCTCCCATTTTACACAGTGTTCCCTCCACCATATAACTGACTCCGGCCAAAGAGATCTCCTTTCCTACAGGATCTTCATTGCCGAAGAGAGATTTTGCAACTTCATACCCAAGCAGACACACGGGCCTGCCGGAGGCCATTTCCCTATCTGTAAATGCCCTGCCTCTCTCTATTTCAACCTTTTTGTAGTTCAGATAATCTTCATCAGCCGCTACGGCAAGTGTCATTGGATTGCTCAGAGTGCGGCTGCCATACTTCACTGGTATTCCGTTTACTCCGGCAAATATTGAGACAATACCATTGCAGTCTGAGTGGTCCTTGAAGAGATGTGCCTGCCGGAAAGTGATGCAATTGGCATTCCTTACCCTCTCTCCTCCAATCAAAGAGGAGGAAGAGAGCCTCTTGTTAGTTATGGTGAACGAGGATGTACCCATCTTCTCGAAACTGGAAAAAACCTCTCCCTTCACAGCATCAGTTGCGGTAAGGGCCCCTACCAGAGAGGTAATACCGGTTGCTATTATGAGTATTGTAAGAAAAGAGCGGAGACGGTTACCTTTTACAGAGCTTACGGCTACCAACACATTCTCCATCCACACCGGCGGTAATCTAAAAAAATCATTTACAGACATATCCAACAACCCCCACTTCTTCAAATTGTTATAGATTACATTAATAAATCAGAGTGTAAAAATAGGAAATTATCTGATATTAACATACCTTTGCCACCGAAATATAATCAAATGAGAAATAATAATACAGGAGGACGTTCCGTTGCAAGAGGTAACGGACGTAGAGGTTCTGCCGCTACAACCGGCGGTTCAAAAAGAACTTCGTTTTCGCAGGAGAGACCTGCAAGAAAATCGCGCTACTCAGCCGGTGAAGGCTCAGTCAAAAACTCAGCTGGAGAGGGCTCAGCAAAGCGTTCATACAGAAAATCCGACAGTTTTGAGAAACCTGCAAGAAGGACATCTGGCAGAAACTTCTCTGAAAAGCCACAATTTGCAGGCAAGAGAAATTTGTCGGGATACAACAAGAAGAGTGAGACAAAAGCAGTTGCTGCAGCTCCTAAAACTGCAAATGACGGAATCCGCCTGAACAAGTTCATCTCCAACAGCGGAATCTGCTCAAGAAGGGAGGCAGACAGCTACATTGCAGCAGGAGTTGTCTCAATCAATGATGTTACAGTAACAGAATTGGGAACAAAAGTTTATCCTAATGATGTTGTAAAATTCAATGGAGAGAGAATTAAAGGCGAAGAGAAGGTTTATATTGTAATGAACAAACCTAAAGATTTTGTTACAACCGTAAGCGATCCTTATGCCGAAAAAACAATAATAGGACTTGTACAAGGCAAATGCAAAGCTCGCGTATATCCGGTAGGCCGCCTCGACAAAGCCACCACCGGAGTGCTCCTCCTCACAAATGACGGAGAGCTTGCCGACAGACTTGCCCACCCATCTTTCGAGAAGAAGAAGATATACCATGTATTCCTCGACAAGAACCTTAAGGGCTCAGACATGAGCGAGCTTGTAAAGGGTATAAACCTGGAAGATGGTCCTATCAGTGTTGATGAAATTTCATATATAGATGATGATAAGAGCCAGGTTGGTGTTGAAATCCACTCCGGAAGGAACAGGATTGTCAGACGCATGTTCGAACATTTCGGATACAAAGTGAAAAAGCTCGACCGCGTATATTTTGCAGGACTCAC
Source organism: Bacteroidales bacterium (assembly GCA_017935505.1). Lineage (GTDB taxonomy): Bacteria > Bacteroidota > Bacteroidia > Bacteroidales > UBA932 > Egerieousia. Next base: position 37,950 of record JAGBHM010000003.1, read on the forward strand.
CAAAAAGAACCTCAGAAGAGGCCAATGGAGATTCCTCACAGAGCAGGAAGTTGCTATGCTTAAAATGGGTTCATTTGAATAAGATTCCCTGTTGAAATACTTAGTTAAAAGCATTTTTATGGAAAATATCATAACAGAAAAGCCCATAAACAGAGCCGGTTTTGTAAATATAATAGGTAATCCTAATGTGGGAAAATCAACCCTTATGAATGCATTTGTAGGGGAGAAACTCTCAATTGTCACAGCCAAGGCACAGACTACCCGCCACAGAATTATGGGTATAGTGAACGGTGAGGATTACCAGATTGTATTCTCAGATACTCCGGGTATCCTCAAGCCCAACTATATGCTTCAGGAGAGCATGATGAATTTTGTGGATACAGCCATCGGTGATGCTGATGTAATACTGTATGTTACAGATGTTGTTGAAAAAATAGACAAAAACAGGGAGTATGTGGAGAAACTCAGCAAAGTGGAGTGTCCTGTACTTATTGTAATCAACAAAATTGATGAGTCGAACCAGCAGCAGGTAATAGAGCTTGTGGAGCAGTGGCATACCCTTGTTCCAAAAGCGGAGATATTCCCGGCATCAGCACTGAACAAGTTCAACCTCAACGGCATCTTCAACCGTATTGTAGAACTGCTTCCTCAGCAGCCTGCGTGGTACGACAGGGATGTATTCACAGACAAGAGCCTAAGATTTTTCGCATCCGAGATAATACGCGAGAAGATACTCCTCAACTACAAGAAAGAGATTCCTTATTGCACCGAGGTCATTATAGACACATTTAAGGAGAGTGATGACATATATAACATTGAGGCGGTAATTCTTGTGATGCGCGAATCCCAGAAAGGCATTATTATCGGGCCTAAAGGATTGGCACTCAAAAGAGTGGGCATGGAGGCCAGAAAAGACATGGAGAAATTCTTCGAAAAGAAAGTATTCCTCAAAATGTTTGTGAAGGTAGATCCGCACTGGCGTGAAGATAAAAAGGAACTCAAAAAATTCGGATATATCCAGTCATAAATACAGGGCGCAACTTTTAAAAGGGTTGCGCCTTATTTTTTCTCAAATTCTTGCTATCTTTGTAGGAATTTTGTCCTATAAAAAATTAAAAGATGGCCGAAGACCTATATAATGGAAACGGGCTGGAAGAGACAGCCGATCTGCAGGAAAGCTCCGACAAATACAACAAACTCATACAGGACGGTGACAACAAGTACAGACTCACCGGAATGTATAAGGACTGGTTCCTTGATTATGCATCATATGTAATTCTGGAACGTGCCGTACCGCACATAACAGACGGTTTCAAACCGGTACAGAGGCGTATTCTGCATGCCATGAAGCAGATTGATGACGGCAGATACAACAAGGTAGCCAATATCATAGGCCAGACAATGCAGTACCATCCGCATGGAGATGCCTCCATTGGCGATGCGTTGGTTCAGTTAGGACAAAAGGAACTGCTTATAGATTGTCAGGGAAACTGGGGAAATATCCTCACAGGAGACGGTGCTGCAGCACCACGTTATATCGAGGCCCGTCTGAGCAAATTTGCGAACGATGTTGTCTTCAATCCAAAAACAACAGAGTGGATGAGTTCTTATGACGGCCGCAACCAGGAGCCTGTAAATCTTCCTGTAAAGTTTCCTCTGTTGCTGGCCCAGGGCGCCGAAGGTATCGCGGTAGGACTTGCTTCAAAGATTCTTCCGCACAACTTCAATGAGCTCATCGATGCCTCAATCTCATATCTCAGGGGTGAAGAGTTTGAACTCTATCCAGATTTTGCAACAGGAGGTCTGATTGACTGTTCCCGCTACAACAGAGGTCTGAGGGGCGGAGCGGTTAAGGTGAGGGCCAGAATAACAAAAGTTGACAAGAAGACCCTTTCAATCACAGAGATACCTTTTGGAAAGACCACTGCCGGACTCATCGAGAGCATAATAAAGGCCAATGACAAGGGCAAGATTAAAATAAAGAAGATTGATGACAACACTGCCCGTGAGGCGGAGATTATTATTACACTGCATAACGACATCTCTCCCGACAAGACCATTGATGCACTCTATGCATTCACCGATTGTGAAGTTTCAATCTCTCCGAATGCCTGCGTAATTATGGACAAACATCCGCACTTCATAGGTGTTGATGACATATTGCGCTACAATACAGACCACACAAAAGATCTCCTCAAAAGGGAACTTGAAATAAGGCTGGACGAGCTGGAAAACAGCTGGCACTATTTCTCTTTGGAAAAGATATTCTTTGAAAATAAAGTGTACCGCCTGCTCGAAAAAGATGCAAGGAGTTGGGAGGAGCAGCTGGATGATGTTTACACAAAAATGCTTGAGTTCCAATATCTTGTACATAAACCTATTATAATGGAGGATATTCTCAAGCTTGTAGAGAAACCTGTTAGGAAGATCTCCAAGTTTGATGTGAAGGAGGTTGAGGAGAAACTGATGAAGCTGGAAGCAGAGATGGTTGAGGTAAAGAACAATCTGGAGCATCTTGTAGAGTATACAATTGCCTATTTCAACAACCTCAAGGAGAAGTATGGCAGCAAATATCCGCGCATTACCGAAATTTGCAGTTTCGAGACCATCGAAGCAACCAAAGTGGCCGTTGCAAATGCAAAACTCTACATGAACAAGGCCGAAGGATTTGTAGGAATGGATCTGAAAAAGGATGAGAATGCAGAGTATGTGTGTGAGTGTTCTGATATTGACGACATCATTGTATTCCTCAAAAATGGAAAATATACAGTTACCAAAATTGCCGACAAATCTTTTGTGGGCAAAAATATAATCCATGCAGGCATTTTTGTAAGAAATGACCAGAGGACCATATACAATGCAGTTTACAGAGATGGCAAGAACGGCAATGTGTATGTGAAACGCTTCTCAATCACAGGAGTTACAAGAGACAAGGAGTATGACATTACACAAGGCAAGCCTGATTCCCAGCTGCTGTGGTTCTCAGCCAATCCTAACGGAGAGGCCGAGGTGCTCAAGATCTTCCTTAAACCAAGACCGAAGCTCAAAAAGCTCATCTTTGAGTTCGATTTTGCATCAATAGCAGTGAAAGGGCGCGCCTCAATGGGAAACATCCTCTCCAAGAACCCATTGCACAAAATACAACTGAAGTCTAAGGGAGTCTCTACCATTGGCGGAAAACCTATCTGGTTCGATCCGGATATCAACAGGCTTAACGAAGATGCTCACGGAATTCCTCTTGGAGAGTTCCACAGCAACGACCAGATTCTGGCTATCTGCAAAGACGGGCACTACTATACAACCAATTATGATCTGAGCAACAGATATCAGGGAGATATCCTTAAAGTAGAGAAGCTCGACAGCCAGAAGACTTACAGTGCCATCTATTTCGACGGAGAGTCCAAAGACTTCTATATCAAACGCTTCAGCTTTGAACCAAGTATAAATGTAGTCTCATTGTTCATTTCGGACGCCCCAGGCTCCTACTTTGTTGAACTGAGTGATGAGCAATTCCCTCAAGTTCTTATTGAATTTGGCGGAAAACATGAAAAACGCCCGGCGGAGACTATTGATGTTGAGCAGTTTATCGGCAAAAAAGGATTCAAGGCAAAAGGTAAGAAAGCCACCACATTTGAGGTTGCATCCATCAGGTTCATTGAACCGCTGCAAAAGGACGAGCCTGTTGCAGAAGTTTCAGAAGAGGCCGGTAGCACCCCGGAGAACGGAGCGGACAATAATCCGGAGAGCTTCAATATAGGTGATACTGTAGATATGACCCTGTTTTAATTTGCAAATAAAATGATTGTATCTCTATGCGGTTTCATGGGTGCGGGAAAGAGCACTATAGGCAAGCACCTCGCAAGAATTACAGGCTATGCCTTCATTGACCTTGACCATTATATTGAGAAGAGGGTTGGAATGAGCATTCCTGAATTCTTCAAGAGAGAGGGTGAGGAGGCTTTCAGGGCGGAGGAGCTTGCATCTTTGCAGGAGATACTGGAAGGAGATCTGTCGGGAGAGGATAAAAGAGAGAAAAATCTGATTCTTTCTCTTGGTGGCGGCACTGTTACAAGAGAGGCATGCGCCACACTGATTAAGGAGAAAACCTGCTGCATATATCTCTACTGCAAAAAGGAGGAACTTGCAAGGAGAGTAAAGCGCAACACTGCACAACGCCCTATGCTTCAAGGAAAAACAGACAAAGAGCTTGAAGAGCATATCGGAAATCTTATGAAACAGAGAGAGTCTGCATACCAATCGTGCGCCCACATTACAATTGATACAGGTAATGGAAAAATCCAGGATGTGATGACAAAGATTCTCGAAACTCTTTAGTCTTGCCAAGAGCGGCAAAAGTTGTTAGATAAAGTCTTCTCTATTCCTTATATCCTTAATTCTGAGCTGTATATTGGCAATTCCCCTATAGTAGTTCTCTGCTATTGAGTAACAGATATCAACAGGATTACCCATCTGCATATGGTCGAAATGCTCAGATTTGTTGAATGCTATGGCTGAGATATGACGGTATGGCTCATCTTCCTGGATAAGTTCCAGTTTGAGGTGACCGTTGTCTGTACCTACCCTACGGCCGTTACCATTGTCGTAGACATTCTCTGTAATGAATACAGGTGAGAGGTTTCCAGGGCCAAATGGCTGGAACTGTTTTAGTATTCTGAAGAATTTTGGAGTTATCTGTCTGAATTCCAGGAATGAATCTATATGTATTATAGGTGTGAGGATCTCCTTTGTTATCTTTTCACGCACATGTGATTCAAAACGACGCACAAACTCCGGAAGATTCTCCTCCCTCAAAGTAAGTCCTGCAGCATATGTATGTCCGCCAAAGTTTTCCAGCAGATCAGAACAGCTTTCAATTGCCTCATAAAGGTCAAATCCAGGAATACTGCGTGCAGATCCAGTTACAAAACCGTTTGAATTTGTGAGAACTATGGTAGGTCTGTAATATGCCTCAACAAGGCGGCTTGCCACAATACCCACAACACCCTTATGCCATGAAGGATTATATACAACTGTCGATTTCTTTCCGGCAAAACCGGGTAGTTCCTTGGCCATCTTTATGGCTTCGTATGTAATCTCACGATCGATATTCTTGCGGTCGTTGTTATGCACATTTATGGTTTCACCTATCTTTATTGCATCTTCATCATTACGCGAGGTAAGTAGATCAACAGCTGTCCTTCCGCTCTGCATACGACCCGCTGCATTGATTCTCGGACCAATCTTGAATACTATATCGTCGAGGGTTATCCTATGCTTGTCGAGACCACAAAGTTTGATCATAGAGAGCAGTCCTTTGCAAGGTGCCTCGTTTATCTGCTTGAGACCATAGAAGGCCAAAACCCTGTTTTCGTCTGTGACAGATACAAGGTCGGCCGCAATGCTCACTGCAACCAGATCGAGCAGAGGAGTTATCTTTTCAAACGGAATGCCATACTTCTGGGCATATCCCTGAACAAGTTTGAAGCCAACGCCACAACCGCACAAATCATCAAACGGATAGTTGCAATCTTCACGCTTAGGATCGAGAGTTGCAACTGCTGCAGGAAGCTCCTCATCTGGAAGGTGATGGTCGCAAATTATGAAATCAATGCCTTTGCCTGTAGCATATTTCACCTTCTCCACAGCCTTGATTCCGCAGTCAAGCGATATTATAAGGGTAAATCCATTCTCATATGCCCAGTCTATACCTTTATATGAGACTCCATACCCTTCATCATATCTGTCGGGAATATAATAATCCACATTACCGTGCAGATGCTTCTTGATAAAGAGATATACCAATGCTACGGCAGTAGTGCCATCCACATCATAATCGCCATATATGAGAATCTTCTCCCCTTTTTCAACACCATCATGAAGCCTTGTTACCGCAGCATCCATATCCTTCATAAGGAAAGGATCATGCAGCATGGATAAATCAGGACGGAAAAATTTTCTTGCCTGCTCATATGTGGTGATACCACGTTGTACCAGCAGACTGGCCAATACGCGGTCTACACCAAGCTCTTGTGCAAGCTGGCGCACATGGGCCGGATTACCCGGTTCACGCACTATCCATTTCCTATCCAAATTATTTATCTCCATAGCTTGCAAATATACTTATTTTATCCGTTATAAAGATAGATTTCTTTAAAATTTTATTATTTTTGCGTTTTGTGATTCCTATGTAAATAAAAAATAAATATATATAATGGAGACTAATTTCAACGAGCAAGAATTGAACAGGCGCAATGCTGTTGTGCAGATGAGAGAGTTGGGTATCGAACCTTATCCGGCTGCACTTTATGATGTAAATGCAAAAGCTGCAGAAATTCCTGCAAAATTCGACAAGGAGAGTACAGAGCAGTGGAATGTTACCATTGCCGGAAGAATCATGAGCAGAAGGATTATGGGTGCTGCCGCATTCATAGAGCTTATGGATGACACAGGCAAAATCCAGGTTTATGTAAAGAGGGATGAGATCTGTGAAGGAGAAGACAAAACCCTCTACAACACTGTATTCAAGAAACTTCTCGATATAGGTGACATTATCGGTATAAAGGGATTTGTATTTGTTACCCAGACCGGACAGATATCTGTGCATGCAAAAGAGATGACTGTCCTGAGCAAATCGTTGAGAGTTCTCCCTATAGTAAAGGAGAAGGATGGAGAGGTATTTGATGCCTTCTCGGATCCTGAGCTCAGATACAGACAACGTTATGTTGACCTGATTGTCAATCCGCATGTAAGGGAGACTTTTGTAAAGAGGGCAAAGATCATCTCAACAATGCGCCGCTTCTTTGATGAGCAAGGATATCTTGAGGTGGAAACTCCTGTACTTCAACCAATTCCTGGTGGCGCAACTGCACGTCCGTTCATCACTCACCACAATACTCTCGATATGCCTCTCTATTTGAGAATTGCCAACGAGCTCTATCTCAAAAGACTTATTGTAGGCGGTTATCCTGGTGTATATGAGTTCTCAAGAAACTTCCGCAATGAGGGTATGGACAGAACCCACAACCCTGAGTTCACCTGTATGGAGATCTATGTTGCCTATAAAGATTACAACTGGATGATGTGCTTTGTGGAGCAGATGCTAGCAAAAGTTGCTGAAGCTGTGAACGGAACCACAAAAGTTAAGATTGGAGAGCATGAGATTGAGTTTGGCGGCTCTTTCCGCAGACTTCCTATGCTTGATGCAATAAAGGAGTATGCAGGTGTTGATGTTACAGGAATGGACGAGGCTCAATTGAGGGAAGTTTGTAAAAAACTCAAAGTTCCTGTAGATCCATCTTTTGGTGTAGGCAAGCTCATTGATGCCATCTTTGGCGAATATTGCGAGAAACACCTTATCCAGCCTACATTCATAACTGATTATCCTGTTGCAACATCTCCTCTCACAAAGAGACACAGGACAAACCCTGAGCTTACTGAGAGATTTGAGCTGTTTGTATGTGGAAAAGAGCTTGCAAATGCATATAGCGAGCTGAATGACCCTATCGATCAGCTGGAGAGATTCAAGGAGCAGCTCAAATTGAAAGACAAGGGAGATGATGAGGCAATGTTCATTGATATGGACTTTATCCGTGCACTTGAGTATGGTATGCCTCCTACATCAGGTATGGGTATAGGAATTGACCGTCTGACAATGTTCATGACAAACAACAGCACTATCCAGGATGTATTGTTCTTCCCTCAGATGAGGCCTGAAAGCTACAAATAATAAAGGTTGTAATGTACATAACCTCCATAACTTCACTCCAGAACGAGAGAATCAAGAATCTTATGAACCTGTCCGAAAAATCCAAATTCCGGAGACGGACAGGTTTGTTTGTTATTGAAGGCTACAGAGAGGTTCTGCACTGCATTGAGGCAGGTTTTAAGATAGATTCAATATTCTTCAATGCAGCAATCGTGGATGATGCACAGCTGAAAGATATTGAAGAAAAGACATCGGCCTCAGGCAAAGGTTCCGGCAACTCCGCCACAAGGTTCTATTCACTTGGAAAGGAGGTATATGCCAAAGTTGCATACCGTGAGGGCACAGAGGGAATCATCGCCATAGTACATGAGCGGAGGCTCTCTCTGAATGATATAAAATTACCGTATGGCAAAAACAAGGGCAGGGATGAAAATCCTCTTATCCTGGTGGTGGAGAGTGTGGAGAAACCAGGCAATCTTGGTGCCCTCCTCCGTACTGCAGATGCCTGTGGAATTGATGCTGTTCTGGTATGTGACCCTCTTACAGACCTCTACAATCCAAATTTGATAAGGGCCAGCCTTGGCGGCATATTTACACAGCAGGTTGTTGCCTGCACAAATGAAGAGGCATACCAATGGCTGAAAAAGCATGGTATTTCAATCTTTACAGCTCAGCTCCAGGACTCACAATGGTACTATGATACCGATTTCATACAGCCTTCGGCCATAATTATGGGCAATGAGGCTACAGGTCTTACCGATTTCTGGAGAAAAGTATCCGACTCAAAAATAAAGATTCCTATGTTGGGAGAGCTCGACTCTCTGAATGTCTCTGTCTCAGCGGCAATTCTCTGTTACGAAGCTGTAAGGCAGAGAAAGAGCTCCAAATAAAAATCTGCACTATTTGAACAATCAGGCTATATGGCTTGTATTATTTCAAAACAAGAAATGATACAGCTTTATGGTCCGATACACCTTATCTACAACATTTATAGCAATACTTGCCGCCTTGACCGGCACAATTTCCCAAAAGGCATTGGCTCAGGAAAATGAGAATGATCTGACAATAAACCAGGCCATTGAGCTCATGCTGTATAACAACAGCATTATACAGCAGGCCCAGAAGGGTGTGGAGATAGCTCAGGCGGAGAAACAGAAACTCAACTCTACATGGTATCCTCTTATTACAGCAGGAGGAACATACATGCACTTCTCAAATGACATTGAGGCCAAAGAGAGTGTAAAAGAGCTTTTGGAACCATTCAAAGAGGCCCTGCCGGAGATGGATGCAATCGCCCAGCAGCTGGGTCCTGCCATCAGCCAATTATTTCCAGGTGCAGATATCGCAGGCATAGCAAGCAAACTAGCCGGTGTCACCTTCAGTTTTCCTCTGCTCGACAAAAATGTGGCAACAATCGACGGATCGGTTGTATGGACACTCTTTGCCGGAGGCAAAAGAGTTTATGCAAACCGTATCGGCAAATCTCTTGTAATGTCATCGGTTCAGATTCAGGATGCCGTAGAGCAGAGTCAGACCATGCTACTCATTGAACGTTATTATATGTGCAAGCTGGCAAAAAAGATTGTAGGTGTACAACAGCAGAACTTCGCCTCCATGCAGAAATTCTACAACAATGCAAAGAAGATGATGGATGCGGGGATGATAAATAAAGCGGAGATGCTGGTGGCCAAAGTTGCCTGTCAGGAGGCAGAAAGAGAGCTGGAGAGTGCTCTGAACAATGATACTACAACAACTCAGGCGCTCATCGCCATGCTCTACAGCAATTCTGAAAAAGAGACAATGGGCGATACTTATTATAATATGGAGTGTTCCTCACCTTTTTTCATTTGCAGTGCAATTCCTTCGAAAGAGCAGTTCAAGATGCTTGTAGATGAGAACAATCCACAGCTACAGCTTGTAGGACACCAGAAGGAGATTGTACAGAACCGGTTCAAGATAGCCAGAAGCGGATATATGCCCGACATTGCACTCTTTGGAAAACAGAACATATACTCGCACAATATTCCAAGGAATCTTTCACCCCGCAGCGTTGTAGGAGCCGGATTTGTTTGGAACATCTTTGATGGCCTGCACAGGGAAAAGAGTATGCAGGCCTCAAAAAAGGAGGAAGAGATGCTCGACCTTTCATATGAAGAGCTACAGAAGGAGCTCCATCTGCTTTCCGACAAACTCTATTCACAACTATCTGATGCAAAAAACAATCTGCAGACAATAAATGCCTCAATAGAGCTGGCCGGGGAGTTGGTAAAGATACAGCAGAAGAGTTTCAATGAAGGTATGGCAACCTCCCTCGATGTGATAAATGCCCACACCACCTTTGCAAAGACAAATATTGCGGCAGCAATGGCCTATTTCCAATACGATATTGCGCTCTCAGCCCTGCTGGCGATATCGGGCAACAGCGGCAAGTTCCTTGAATACATGGAGAATGCCCAGATGGTACTTGAGTAATCTTACACTGTCGGATTTAAATTTATAATTATAGAATATCATTAAATACAGAATATTATGGCACCGGAGAAAAACAAAAAAGTTACTGTGGCAATCATAATAATTGTAATGGTTATGGCCGTAATCTCATTAACAGGTATCATATTTTTCAGAGTCAAGCCACAGATTCTGCAGGGGCAGATTGAGTCGGAGAGAGTTACAATATCCGGCAAACTTCTGGGCAGAATTGAAGAGTTTCATGTAAGGGAGGGGCAAACTGTGGCTATCGGTGATACTTTGGTAAGAATAAACAGCCCGGAAATAGCCGCCCAGCTCACGACTGCTTCTGCCATGGAAAATGTAGCCAAATATCAGAACAACAAAGTTGATGCAGGAGCCCGTTCTGAAATAATAAAATCATTGAAACAGGCTCTGGATGCCGCCAAAGCCAATTACACACTTGCCAAGGCCACAAAAGAGAGGATAGAAAAACTATATCTCGACAGCATTGTCACATCCCAGAAGATGGATGAGGTAAATGCCCTCTACAAAAATGCAGAATCGGCTAAGAATGCTGCAGAATACCAATATGAGATGGCCCTCAACGGAGCTCAGATCGAAGATAGGCAGAGTGCCCGGGCTATGGTTGCTGCCGCCTCCGGAGGTGTAATGGCACTGGAAGCCCTTCTGCATGACACAGAGCTCATCTCACCTGTGAAGGGTGAGGTAGGCTCAATATATCCCTCAGTTGGAGAGCTTGTGATGCCTGGAACACCAATCATGGAGATTATAGTAACCGACAGCTGCTATGTTGTGCTGAATGTTAAGGAGACCCTCCTCCCCCATTTTGGCATGGGAGAAAAATTTAAGGGAAAGATTCCGGCACTCGGCAATGCCCAGTATGAATTTGAAGTATTCTACATAAATCCTCTGGGCAGCTTTGCAAACTGGAGCTCTTCGAAAGAGAGCGGGAATTATGATATAGTTACATTTCAGGTAAAAGCCAGGCCTACAAAGGAAAAGAGATTGCGTCCTGGAATGAGTGTTCTTGTAAAACTTGAAAAATAATATGAATTCCAGCCGCAATACCAGCCATTTTCTACAATCACTCTTCAGGGAGATTGGTATAATTGCCTCCAGACCAATCTATTTTATTGTGCTTGTTGCAATTCCTCTGTTCACAATAATATTTCTCTCGACAATTTTTGGCAATGGCAAGATAGAGAATGTACCCGTGGGGGTTGTGGACTATACAGAGAGCCAGCTGTCGCAACAAATAATAGAAAAGCTCGAAGCTTCTGCAGTACTTGACATATCAGGAAGAAGGTATTCAAGTGAGAAAGAGGCCCATATTGCTATGCAGAAGATGGAGATATATGGTTTTCTCATAATTCCGCATGAGTTTGACAAACAGCTGTACAGCGGGAAAAAACCATCACTCACATATTGTTACCAAAAGAGCATACTGGCCACTGGAGAGGAGGTTAACGGCGCTTTTTTAAAGGTTCTCAGTAGTGTTGCAGCCGGATTCATTGTGGAGTCTGTAATGGCAGGAGGAGTTGCAGAGCAGCAGGCAAAGGCTGTAGCATTGCCTGTTGAAGGGATATCACACCCTCTTTACAACCACAACCTCGATTTTACGGTATATATAACCTATCCATTCATTTTTGTATTTCTCCAGATACTTATAATAATACTTACGGTATATGTGCTTGGAAGGGATAAGGCGTCGCCGGAGAATATTGGCGGTAAGCTATTTCCATATTTTATCATCTTTTCGCTCTATGCGCTTGTTACAAACCTGGTCTGTTTCGGATTGCTTGGAATCCCAATAAGGGAGAACCTCTTTATGATTTCGGCAGCTGGAGTTATGGTTGTGGCAGCCTCAATCTCAATGGGTGTGATTATAGCACTCTTCATCCCAAATTACTCCATTGCAGTGAGCATCGCCTCCATGTATGGGGCCTTGGGAGCCACCATGTGCGGAGTAACATTCCCTATTGAGCAGATGTTTGGTGCAGTACAGGCCCTTTCATATCTTTTCCCGATAAGATATTTTACACTTATATACCACAATATCATCTACTTGAATTTGCCTGCAGAAGAGTCTATTATACCGATAGCCGCTCTTGCAGCATTTATAGTTGCCCCTCTTCTTATTCCTTCAAAAAGGCGGGCATACCTGCTCCAAAGGGAGAGCAAATTCAGGCAGCTTCCTACAATATATGGAGTGATTCTTATTGTCCTTGGCGGCACAGTTGGATATGGTCTCCTCTACAATGTCTTATATATGCCAAATAAACTTAAGGAGGTTCCGATAGCTGTGGTTGATGGCAGCAATACTCCAGTAAGCCGCGAATTCATAAGGTATGTAAATGCTACAGAGGGCGTTGAGGTAGAGAGCAATATTCCGGATATCAGACAGGCAGGAGAACTTCTGGAGGATAACCGGGTCAGGGGTATAATATACATTCCTGGTGATTTCGCATCAAGAATATATAAAGGTGAAGGTGGAGCATACTCCCTGTTCGGCACAACCTCTTCTCTGCTCTACTATCTTACAATTCAAGAGAGCACTACAGCGGCAATGATGGAGCTGAACTCCCATACAAGGCAACAGATGATAAGGCAGCTTCCGCCGGAGGCACTTCTGACTCTGTCGCAAGCTCCCCAAATAGAAATAAAAGGGATTCCTCTATATAATAAAGAGGGAGGCTATGCCGATTTTCTCATTCCTGCAGTACTCATAGTGGCACTGTTCCAGACCATGCTCATGGCAGCAGGTGTATATCGTGGAGCCAGCAGCCGGAAATGGGAGACCATGTCAGCAATGAGATCAGTTACAGGCTTCACATCACTCTACTTTATGCTGTCACTCTTTGTAATAGGTGTTGTACCCCTTCTCTTCAATCTTCCAAATATAGGCAACCCTTTATATATCTTTCCATTTATTCTGCTGTTTCTCTTTGCAACAGCCATCTTTGCCACTCTCCTTTCATCTTTCTATACCGACAGCGAGAGTGTAAACCTTATTGTCCCCTTCTTCTCTGTCGGGTTGATATTCATCTCTGGCATCTCCTTTCCAAGGGAGGCTATGCCACTGTTCTGGCAGGCGACATACTACCTTCTGCCATGTGCACCTGCTATAACCGGATATATCAAGCTCAACAGTATGGGAGCAGATATTGTCGCAGCAAGTCATGAGATTTATACACTTGTGGTACAATGTTTCATATATGGGACCATTCTCTATACAGTCTGCAGAACAAAAAAGGCCGGTCCAACGGACCAGCCTTCTGATTATCTTCTGTAAGGTTTTTATAGATTAGCTTTCAAAAGCTCCTCAATCTCCTCATGAGAAGGTTGTCTCTTAAGGATTTTACCTTCCTGATCTACGAAAATGCTCTGTGGAATATATCTTACATGATACTGTTTAGCCACTTCATTATTCCAGAATCCAAGGTCTGATACATGTACCCAATCAAGTTTGTCATCTTTGATTGCTTTTAGCCAAGCATCTTTATCTCTATCCAAAGATACACCGATAATGCCGAAACCTTTCTTCTTGTACTCTTTGTAGATTTTTGTAAGAGTTGGGTTGAATGCTCTGCAAGGACCACACCATGATGCCCAGAAATCTACCATAGTAACTTTGTTCTTTTTGTAGAAATCAGAGAATTTTACAGGATTGCCTTCTGTATCGTTCTGTACGAAATCAGGAGCAACTTGACCTGGCTGCAAAGATTTAAGAATATTGATAGTATTCTCTACTTTCTCTACATTTTTGTTTGCTGCATACTCTGGAAGAGCTTTGAATGCTGCAAGTTTAGCCTCAGCCTCTGCAATCTCAATCTCCTCAAGGCTGCCTGCAAGGTTCTCCAAAGCATAAAGGCTTGTAGGATGAGCAGCTATATACTCAGCAGTGTAGCCTTCTGCAACTTTTGAAAGGCTGTCGTACAATTTGTAGATAGCAGCTTTAGTCTCCTCATCTGCAGCACCGTAAGCTTTCATCAAAGAATCCATGTTATTAGCTTTGAACAACTCCTCCTGAAGAGCAGACAAAGAGTCTGAAACAGTCTGGAAACGTCCGCCTTTAATTGTAATCTCAGGGCGTGCACCCTCTACAAAGTTAATATCTACATTGCTAACACCGTTCTCAAGGAACAATTTTGCAAGTCTTTGAGGTTTCTCACCTTTAGTAACCAACATTACATATTGAGGAGTATCAAGTTTTGCACCCTCAAAAGCAGCTTTACCCTCTGCCAACACTACAGTATCAGCGATCTCTGCGCTGTTTGTAAGAATAAGAGTATCTGATTTCAATTGGCTCAGATCACCTTTAACAGCTACATTAACTTTGTAGCCCTCTACTGAGCTTGTACATGACCACAATGCACATACAGCAGCTCCCAATAAAAATAGTTTTTTCATCTCAGTTATATTTTAATTAAGAATTATAGTTATATATTAATTTAATCTTCTCTTTTACAGACATCTACAGCTCTTTATATGAATTTTCATCAAGGAACCACTCCTTGTACATCATATATCCTTGGGCATTCTTATGTGCAGCTTTACCTATCTCCTCCGACCCCTCTTTAACCTTTTTGGCAGGGATTCCGGCATATACTCCAGGTTCAAGCACCGAATTGCTCAATACAACAGCACCTGCGGCAATAATTGTATTGTCGGGTATTACAGCATTGTCCATAAGGATCGCACCCATTCCAACCAAAACATTATTTCCAACTTTGGCACCATGGATTATTGCATTATGTCCTACAGAAACATCATTTCCTATTTCACAAATAGACCTCTGGTACAATGTATGGAGTACGGCGCCATCCTGAATGTTCACTCTATCTCCTATCTTGATTGTATTGACATCACCTCTCAGTACCGCACTATACCATATACTGCAGTCGTCACCCATTGTCACATCACCTATTATCGCTGCATTTTCGGCAATAAAGCAGTTCTTGCCCATCTTTGGCGCAATGCCATTCAATTCTCTAATAATCGCCATATTACATTTATATTATATTCCGGCAAATTTAAATAAAATGTATAGTAAAAAAAAAGGATGACCATATAAAGTTGGCCATCCTTTTAAAATATTTTCAATTTGATCTGTCAACACTACTCAGCAGACTCTTTTGCCTGTTTGTTTTTTACCATTCTCTGGTAATCTTCCATAGAAGCAACAACAAGCTTTTCGTAATCACGCTGACCGGTACCGGCTGGTATAGGGTGACCGCAGATCACATTCTCCTTCAAGCCCTCCAATGTATCAACTTTACCACGGATAGCGGCCTCGCTCAATACTTTGGTAGTCTCCTGGAATGATGCGGCAGACATGAAGCTGCTTGTCTTCAATGCAGCTCTTGTAATACCTTGAAGCACCTGGTTTGAAGTGGCAGGGATTGCATCTCTTGCCTCTACAAGTTTCAGATCCTGACGTTTGAGGATTGAGTTTTCGTCTCTCAATCTTCTTACGCTTACAATCTGACCGGCCTTCAATGTCTGAGAATCACCTGCATCCAATACAACCTTCTTGTCCCAGATCATATCGTTCTCCTGCATGAACTCCCATTTGTCAACAAGCTGCTCAGGCAAGAAACGTGTATCACCCGGATCCACGATCTCAACTTTACGCATCATCTGTCTTACTATAATTTCAAAGTGCTTGTCATTGATCTTCACACCCTGCATACGGTAAACTTCCTGAATTTCGTTTACGATATACTCCTGAACTTTAGTAGGACCCTGGATTGCCAAGATATCTGCTGGAGATATTGCTCCATCCGACAATGGCATACCTGCGCGTACATAGTCATTCTCCTGAACAAGGATCTGTTTAGAGAGCGGAACAAGATAGCGTTTCTCTTCACCAGTCTTGGATTTGATGATAATCTCTCTGTTACCACGTTTGATCTTACCCATAACAACCTCACCGTTAATCTCAGAAACGATTGCAGGGTTAGATGGATTACGTGCCTCAAATAACTCGGTAACACGAGGAAGACCTCCGGTGATATCACCTGACTTACCGATTGCTCTAGGGATCTTGATGAGGATATCACCAGCTTTTACATCCTGGTTGTTCTCTACAACGATGTGTGCACCAACTGGCAAGTTATAGAGTCTCAAGTCGTTGCCATCATTATCAACGATACGGATAGTAGGGTTCTTCGACTTGTCACGGCTCTCGATAACAACCTTCTCGCGGTGCAATGAGAACTCGTCGGCAGCCTCCTCACGGTAAGTTACACCATCGATCAAGCTGTCGAATATAACTTTACCAGAAGTCTCTGTAATGGTGATTGCATTATAAGCATCCCACTCACAGATCTTGTCACCCTTCTTCACAAGGTCACCTTGTTTGAAGTACAAAGTAGCACCATAAGGGATATTGTATTGAGAAAGTGTAATACCGGTATTGGCATCAACAATTCTCATCTCAGCGGTACGGCCGATAACGATATCATTATTGTTGCCATCCTCGCCCTCTTTTACAATTGTCCTGAGCTCCTCGAACTCCAGTTTACCGTCGTATCTTGTAACAATCTCATTCTCAGAAACGCTGCTTGATGCAGTACCACCCACGTGGAATGTTCTCAATGTCAGCTGTGTACCTGGCTCACCAATTGACTGTGCAGCAATTACACCAACAACCTCACCCTTCTCAACCATCTTGCCGCGTGCCAAGTTACGTCCGTAACATTTTGCACAAACACCCTTCTTCGACTCACATGTGAGTACTGAACGGATCTCAACAGCCTCAATAGGCAATGACTCTATAAGAGCTGCTATATCCTCAGTAATCTCCTCACCTGCTCCGATGATCTTCTCACCTGTAAGCGGATTGTATACATCGTGTACAGTGGTTCTACCAAGAATTCTGTCGTACAAGCTCTCAACAATATCATCTTTATTCTTGATAGCTGTAGCTACAAGACCTCTCAATGTACCGCAATCCTCCTCATTGATGATTACATCATGTGAAACGTCTACAAGACGACGGGTCAAGTAACCGGCATCGGCAGTCTTCAACGCTGTATCGGCCAAACCTTTACGTGCACCGTGTGTTGAGATGAAGTACTCGAGTACCGAAAGTCCCTCTTTAAAGTTAGAGAGGATCGGGTTCTCGATAATCTCAGCACCTTGCGATCCTGATTTCTGAGGTTTTGCCATCAATCCACGCATACCGCACAACTGACGGATCTGCTCTTTAGAACCACGGGCTCCAGAGTGAAGCATCATGTATACAGGGTTGAAACCTTGATTGTCACTTGCAATCTGTTTCTCCACTATATTGGTAAGACGTGAGTTTGTATTTGTCCAGATATCGATAATCTGGTTATATCTCTCATTATTGGTAATCAAACCATTATCGTAGCTGGCCTGGATATTTTCAACCTCATTGTAACCAGCCTCAACAAGAGCATATTTCTCCTCAGGGATAATTACGTCACCCAAGTTGAATGACAAACCACCCTTGAATGCCATGTTGTAACCGATAGCCTTGATATCATCCAGGAACTGTGCAGTTCTTGCTACTCCTGAAACTTTCAATACTCTACCGATAATGTCACGCAATGATTTCTTTGTAAGAAGCTCATTGATAAAACCTACTTCAGCTGGAACAACCTGATTGAACAATACACGACCGGCAGTTGTCTCTACCAACTCATAGCCCTTGCTCAAATCGGTCTGGTCTTTAGGCAATCTTACCTTTATCTGAGCATGCAGATCAAGTCTGCCCTCATTGTTGGCAATGATAATCTCCTCCGGGCCATAGAATGTCATTCCTTCACCTTTAACACCTTTACGAGGTTTTGTAATGTAGTACAAACCAAGCACCATGTCCTGAGAAGGCACAGTGATAGGGGCACCATTGGCAGGGTTAAGGATGTTATGTGATCCCAACATCAACAGCTGTGCCTCAAGTATAGCGGCATTGCCAAGAGGCAAGTGAACCGCCATCTGGTCACCGTC
>JAGBHM010000004.1 GCA_017935505.1 Bacteroidales bacterium
AACGATTTCGCATGCAAAGAAACGCAAATACCGCAAACTGCTGTTTTATAGCATTTTAATTGCTGATATTTGCGTTTTATAGGGTTTTCTTTGCATCCGTTTTCAATTCAAAAAAGTGCCATTTATTTTCCGATGCA
The DNA here is from genome assembly GCA_017935505.1 of Bacteroidales bacterium. Lineage (GTDB taxonomy): Bacteria > Bacteroidota > Bacteroidia > Bacteroidales > UBA932 > Egerieousia. The sequence goes on from JAGBHM010000004.1 coordinate 138, forward strand.
AAACCTTCCAAATATGTTTCCCAAGACTTCTTCGGTATTAATTTCTCCAACTATGGATCCCAAATGGTAGAGGGCTTCGCGGATGTCCTGGGCTACGAGGTCGGTTGGGGTGCCGGCGGTAAGGCCGTCTTCTACGCGATAGAGGGCAATCTGGGCATCCATAAGGGCCTGATAGTGGCGTACATTTGTTACGAGTGTGGCATTTGTATTGATTGCTTGATTTTGCTGTTGTGAGCTTATTAACAGCTCTTTAAGTTCTGTTATTCCAAGTTTTCGTTTAGCTGATATTGGAAGGATTGAGATAGGGGAGAGCATGGCTCCATCTGCACCATCGGCCGCATTTGCCGCATCTGCCTCATCTGGCACATTGGCACAAATTCTCTTTATCTGCTCAAGCTGCTCTTTTACTGCAGGGCTGCCAAATATTATTTCCGGAGCCGTAGCTGCAACCCCATCAGTGGTATCTACAGCAGTAGCAGTGGTATTCGCAGCCGTAATTGCATCAGTTTTGCCAGTAATATTATTCATATTAGCAGCATCAGCTGCAGCAGCCTCACCAGTTGCATCAGCAGTATCAGAGTCATTCAGGCCGCCTGCAGATTTTTCAGCATCCGAAGCGTCCAGGGCATCTGCCTGCTCATAAATTTTATCAGCTTTATTTAGCAGTATTACAAGCTTTTGTTTATCTTTATTTAAACGTGTACTTAAATTTATCAGACTGCTTTCAAAATATTCCGGACGGGTGGCGTCGAGCACCATTATTACAATTGAAGCCTGTTTGAGTTTCATGTATGTGCGCTCAATTCCTATTATTTCAATAGTCTCCTGAGTTTCTCGAATGCCGGCTGTGTCTATAAAACGGAAGGTTATGCCACCAAGGTTTATTGTGTCTTCAATTACATCCCTGGTTGTGCCGTGTATATTTGAAACGATTGCCTTCTCCTCGCCCAAAAGGGTGTTGAGCAGTGTACTTTTTCCAGTATTTGTCGCTCCAACAATTGCCACAGGCACACCATTTTTAATCACATTACCTAAAGTAAAAGATTCAATCAGCGAAGCGACCTTTTCAGTAACCTCTGCCAGCAACAATTTCAACTGTGTACGATCTGCAAATTCCACATCCTCTTCGCTGAAGTCAAGTTCGAGCTCCATCATCGAAACTAGATTGAGCAAATCTGAGCGCATCTGCTGCAATTCGTTTGAGAATCCGCCCTTCATCTGCTGCAGAGCCACTCTGTGAGCAGCTGAAGTTTCGGATGAAATAAGGTCTGCAACAGCTTCTGCTTGAGCTAAATCCAGCTTGCCATTAAGAAATGCTCTTTTTGAAAATTCTCCCGGCTCCGCAAGTTTTACACCATGTGAAAGAAGCAGTTTTAGTATCTCCTGAATTATATATGATGATCCATGACAATATATCTCCGCACTATTTTCGCCTGTATATGAATGGGGGGCATTAAATGTTGCAACCATGCACTCATCTATAAGCCTGTCACCATCCTTTATTGATCCGTAACGCATCAGATACGGCTTGGCCTCTTTTCCGCCTGCCGGAGTAAATATTTTGTCAATTACATCAATTGCATCCTCACCACTTAATCTTATTATGGCAATGGCTCCAGAGCCTTGTGGAGTTGATAATGCACAGATATTTGTATTTATATAATTCATGGTAAATATTGATTTGTCGTATTGAGGCGTAAAAATACTAAATATTTATATAATTTTGTGGCATGCGTTTACCTAAAACAGAAAAAGAGAAAGAAGAGCTTTTTAGAGAGTATTTTGCCAGATACTACCACAATATTAAGGTATATGCCTATGGAATCCTCAAAGACAATGATGATGCCAAGGAAATTATATAGATCTTGCCATTGCCCACGGCCATCATCATCTGAAATTATAAAATATCTCGACAGTTTGTCAAATACTAAATAAATTCAGTATTACAAATACAAAAAAGCCTCAGAACTTATATTAGTACTGAGGCTTTTTAACAAACAATCATCACTTCAACTCCAGCGCCACTACATTCTCAACATGGTGGGTATGCGGGAACATGTCTACAGGGCGTACAGCTGTGATTTTGTATTTTTCACTAAGAATAGCCAGATCGCGGGCCTGTGATGCAGGGTTGCAGCTTACATATACCATTCTCTTTGGAGCCGCCTCCAACAACACAGCGGCAACATCAGGATGGATTCCGGCACGAGGTGGGTCGAGAACTACAAGATCAGGGTGGCCGTTCTCCTCAATGAACTGGCCGGTGAGCATATCTTTCATATCACCTGCATAGAAATGGCTGTTGGTGATATTGTTGTTTTCAGCATTGATTTTCGCATCATCTATTGCCTCTTTAACATACTCTATACCAACAACTTTCTTTGCCTTAGGGCTCAGGAACAGACCAATTGTACCGGTTCCGGTATAGAGGTCATAAACCACCTCATCGCCCTTGAGATCTGCAAACTCCCTCACAACCGAATAGAGGCGGTATGCCTGCTCCGAATTGGTCTGGTAGAACGATTTTGGGCTGATTCTGAACTTGATTCCCTCCATCTGCTCATAAACACAATCGGCTCCGCTATAATGGATTGCATCCAGATCTGAGATTGAATCATTCCTCTTGCCGTTAATAATGTAGTGCAACGATGTTATCTCTGCAAACTGCTCTTTTACAGCATCAAGAAGCGCTTTTCTCGCCTCAATATCCTCATGTGCAAAAACAACAATCAGCATCACTTCGCCGGTAGAGGTTGTACGCACAATCATATTGCGCAAAAATCCGGTCTGCTCGCGCAAATCAAAAAACGCAAGATTGTTCTTTATTGCATACTCCTTAATGAAGAGCCTTATTGCATTTGCAGGCTCCCTTTGCAGATGGCACTGTTTGATATCCAGAACTTTATCAAAAAATCCGCTTACATGGAAACCAAGGCCCAATTTTTCAACAGGGGAGAGGCTCTCCGCATCTTCACCCGACAGAATCCATCTTCTGTTTGAAAAGGTGAACTCCAGCTTGTTACGGTAATATCTTGTCTTCTCAGAACCCAAAATAGGCATAATCTCCGGCAACTCAAGATGCCCGATGCGGGTAAGCTGGTCTATTACCTGCTGCTGCTTGAATTCCAGCTGTTTTTCATAGGGTAGGGGCTGCCATTTGCATCCTCCGCACACACCATAATGCTCACAAAACGGCTCAAGCCTGATAGGAGAGGGCTGCACCAATTTCACAACTGTACCCTCCATATAACCCTTCCTTTTGCGGTTAACCTGTACATCCACAATATCTCCAGGCACACACTGAGGTACAAACAACACCTTTCCATCTACACGTGCAATAGCATTTCCTTCAGCTGCAACTGTCTCGATTTCAATATTATTCAGAACAATACGCTCTTTTTTATTTCTTGCCATAAATTACCTTGTTTTATCCCGACAAAATGATCTGATTAAAGCTCACAAATGTACAAAAATTATATTCTTGTAGAAAAAATAGTGGTATCTTCGCGCAGTTGTTTATCGGTTTACAGCAATAAGAAGATTATTATGAAGAAAATATTGTTTACTGCGGTGTTTTTGATAGCTGCAGTCTGCGCCATGTATTCACAAGAGAAACAGATAGTGATAATGACCGCCAACGATTATGGTGCGCAGCGTTGGTTCTACAGCGGCTCGGGCAACAAATTGCAGACAGACAAAATCAAAGAGCTGTATAACCAGGATTATTACATCACATCTGTTGCACACACTGCCAACGGATGGTTTGTCTGCATGTCCAAAAATGCAGGCTTTACAGCGCAATCGTACTATTATATAGATGACTGGCCTACAGAGTGGCTTTCAGAAAAGGAGAGTGCGGGCTATTACATCACATCAATATCTCACGGCAATGGCAAATGGATGTTTGTGGTATCCAAGGGAACCGGATATACCGACCAGACTTGGAAATGGGATACCTGGGAGAATGTAGCGGCATTCATAAAAAATTATTGGGACAAAGATTACGACATCACTCAGGCTGAATATATGAACAACAAGTGGCTGGTGGTAATGAGCAAGAATACCCAATATACTTCCCAAAGCTATGCAACACGTTCTACATACGAAGATGCAAAAGAGAAAATATCACAATTCTGGAATGATGGCAAAAGGTTGCAGTTCATAGAGTATGGCGGAGGCAAATATTTTATTGTCGCGTCAAAATTGAAAAGTGGGAAAGTGCCTGCCCAATCATATTCTACAAGAACCAGTGGAACAAAAGAGTTCATTTCTGAAGGATGGGATGAGGGCAAATCTTTGGCATATATAGGAGGAGGCTACAGTGAGCAGCCAAAGCCAATACAGTCACAAACAACCACTTATGCACATAATCATAATCATGCACACAACAACAATGGCGGAAAGAGAGTTGTTACAGATGCCACTGTGCCATATATGAACGGCTACACAAGAAATGTAGTCTACTCCGATGGCTCTGGATATACCGAAACTAATATTCCATGTACCAGTCTGCACTGTTCCAATGGCTTATGCACAATGTGCCGTGGTACAGGAATCTTTGTACATCCCATTGTGAATACATCGATGCCTTGCTCTATGTGTAATTTTGGAAAATGCAAATACTGCAATGGACAAGGCCGTATAATAACAAAAAAATATTGGGCTCCGGGTGAGGCAAGTGCATACCTGCAGGCTCAGCAACAGGTAAACAACAGCAACTCGAATTCAAATTCAAACCACAACTCATCAAACCACAGTTCTGGTGTATGTCCAGATTGTGGAGGAAAAGGCTACAGACCGCAAGCATATACTTACGCTGCAGAATCATCATTCGCTCCATACCATAACTATTCAGGAAATCAGTGTCCAATTTGCGGACAATATACCGACCATTACCATTACAGATGCACAACCTGCAAACGGTATTAATTTATTCATTAACAGAGATTTATAGTTTTTAGACAATTTATATTATGTTAAATAGCGATAATTCAAACCTGCAGCGTCTGCCTCTTCCTGAACGCATGCGTCCTACCTCACTGGATAATTATGTGGGCCAGGAACATCTTGTCGGGAATAATGGTGTATTGAGAAAAATGATACAGACAAACCAGATTGCATCATTTATTCTCTGGGGTCCTCCGGGTGTGGGAAAGACAACTCTGGCAAGAATTGTAGCAAATATGCTCGACAGACCATTCTACACACTCTCTGCCATAAGCTCCGGTGTGAAGGATGTCCGTGAGGTTATCGATAAATGCAAAAACAACAACCTATTTGCCACCAAACGGCCGATTCTCTTCATTGATGAGATCCACCGTTTCAGTAAATCTCAACAGGATGCTCTGCTTGGCGCTGTAGAGAACGGCACATTCACACTTATTGGAGCTACAACAGAGAATCCTTCGTTTGAAGTGATAAGTCCATTATTATCGAGATGCCAGGTATATGTGCTTAAAGAGCTGGAAGTGAAACATCTTGATATACTTATGACTAATGCCCTTACAAATGATGAGTACCTTAAGACTCTTGATATTGAGGTTGTTGAAAAAGAGATGCTCTACAGATTTTCTGGTGGTGATGCCAGAAAACTGCTCAATATTATGGAGATAATTATCTCCAACTTCCCTCCCAACGCCCCTATCCGCATAACCAATGAATTGGTTACCAATATATTACAGGAAAACATCGCTTTATACGACAAAAATGGCGAACAACATTACGACATAATCTCCGCATTTATAAAGAGCATACGCGGCTCCGATCCTAACGGAGCAGTATATTGGCTTGCCCGCATGATTGCCGGAGGCGAAGATCCTATGTTCATTGCCAGAAGAATGGTAATCTCCGCCTCAGAAGATATTGGTCTGGCAAATCCAAATGCAATGCTTCTTGCCCAGGCCTGCATGCAGACAGTACATCAGATAGGAATGCCGGAGGGACGCATTCCCCTCTCCGAGTGTGCCATCTATCTGGCCATATCGCCAAAAAGCAATTCTGCATATATGGCTATTAATGAAGCACTTGAATCTGTAAGAAAAGAGGGTCCCCTACCCGTTCCACTACATTTGCGCAACGCACCGACCAAACTTATGGCGGACCTTGGCTACGCAAAAGACTATAAATACGCCCACTCTTATGCAGGCAATTTTGTGGATCAGGAGTTCCTCCCCGAAAAGCTCTCGGGCACAAGGTTTTACGAGCCAGGACAGAATGCAAAAGAAAACGAAATGCGCAAGAGGCTCCTTGCCCTCTGGAATGAAAAGTACAATTACTGAAAACAGCACAACTTTCCGTGGCCAACATTGTTGATATTAGAGCAAATTATTGTTCTGATATTAATAATGTATAGCAAATGAAAAAGTTAGTGAATAAAGTGGCCCTTATCACGGGGGCCTCGAGCGGTATAGGCAAAGCTGTTGCCGAAAGATTTGTAAAAGAGGGTGCAAAGGTTGTAATTGCAGACCGTGATTATGAGAAGGCATGTAAATTTGCAAGTTCCCTGAGAGACAATCAGTACCATGCAGAGGCTGTGGAATTTGAAGCCCAGGATCTGCACAGTGCCGCTAAAATTGTTGATAAATCGATAGAGTTTTTCGGAAGCATCGATTGCCTTGTAAATAATGTGGGAGGCAGCAACCTCTCAAAGGACAAGAATGTCGAAGAGCTTGATATCAAGTATTTTGATGAAGTTCTACATGTCAATCTGCGCAGTATGATTGCAACAGCTCAGGCGGCACTGCCATATATGAAGAGCAGCAGACAGGGCACAATTGTAAATGTAGCTTCAATAGGCGGCATGCTCGGAGATTTCAGGGGAACCCTGTATGGCATCAGCAAAGCCGGTGTAATCAACCTCACCAGATATATCGCAACACAATACGGACAATACGGCATCCGCTGCAACGGCGTGGCACCAGGTCTGGTACTCACCCCTGCCGCAATCAATAACCTTTCAGCTTCTGAAAGGGAGATCTTTTTGAAATACAACACATTGCCATATGCAGGTTCTCCGGAGGACATTGCCGGTATCATCACATTCCTTGCAAGTGAAGATGCAAGATATTTGTCGGGACAAACAATAATTGCCGACGGTGGAATGAGTTGCCATAATCCTACAGTAAAAGATATATCCGAATAATAGGAAGATTTGACAAAAAATTGTATTTTTACAGAATAATGATACTAAAAAGAGTGCAATATGAATTTTTCAACAGAATTTTCAAGAAGATATGAGAAGGTTCCGGTAAGCATATTCCATGAGCAGTCAGATGCTACCGCATCCATAATAGACGCTGTTATAAAAAAGACTTCAGAAAAGATTTCTGAAAAGAAAAAATGCGTATTGGCATTGGCAGCATCGTCGTCCTGTATACATGTATATGAAGAGATGGTGAAGGCTTATGAAGCAGGCAGACTCGATTTCAGAAATATAGAGATCTTCTCAATTGATGAGTACTATCCGCTCGACCGCAATGAACTGCAGAGCCACTATCGGTTCTTCAAGGAGTATCTCTTTGATCTTGTGAATATTCCACAAGAAAACATCCATTGTCTCCAAAGCAACAGGATGGAGAATGTCCTGGCATATTGTGCAAAATTTGAGAAAGAGATTGAGGATGCGGGAGGCATTGATATCCTCATCACAGGCAATATGGGCATGAATGAACCGGGTTCACCATACAATTCAAGAACCCGACAGATTACCCTCAACTACACATCGAGAGTTGCAGCGGCAAGTGATTTCTTTGGTGTTGAATATGTTCCGTATCATGCAATTACCATGGGTATCGAGACAATAATGGAGGCCAGGGAGATCTTCTATCTTGCATGGGGTGAAGGTAAGGCATCTTCCATAAAGAAACTGGTGGAGGGCAACATTACCGATCAGGTCCCATACTCCTATCTTCAGGGGCACAGCAATCTGCATGTAATTATAGACCAGGCGGCCTCAGTGGAGCTCACCAGAATTGCCACACCATGGCTTACAGGAAAATGTGAATGGAGCAACTATATGATCCGCAAATCTGTATTCTGGCTCTGCCGCAAACTGGGAAAACCCATACTCAAGCTTACAGACCGCGACTACAACGACAACGGAATGAGTGACCTCATTACCGAGCATGGTCCTGCAAGCCAGATAAATATAAAGGTATTCAACGATCTGCAGCATACAATTACAGGTTGGCCGGGAGGTAAGCCTAATGCAGATGACTCAACCAGACCGGAGAGGGCCAAACCGTTTCCGAAAAGGGTTGTTGTCTTCTCCCCTCACCCGGATGATGATGTAATTTCAATGGGTGGAACCGTTGCCAGATTGTCTCAGCACGGCCATGAACTGCATATTGCATATCAGGTATCGGGAAATATTGCAGTATTTGACCATGATGTTGTACGTTTCCTCGATTTCATACGCGAAATAAGCGGTGTATATGGATTTGATGCCAGCCGTGCAGATGCCACATACAAGCGTGTAGTTGATGAGCTCAAGCAGAAACATCCCGGAGAGGCAGATCCTGCTGATGTACGGGAGGTCAAGGGCATAATAAGAAGAGGCGAAGCAAGGGCAGCATGCCGCTACCTCAAGATTCCTGAAGAGAGAGTCCATTTCCTCGACATGCCATTCTATGAAACCGGCGGTGTAAAGAAGAAACCTCTCAGCCAGGAGGATGTTGAAATTATAAAGGAGCTCCTCAGAAAGGTGAAGCCACACCAGATTTTTGCTGCAGGCGACCTGTCAGATCCGCATGGCACCCACAGGGTCTGCTTCCAGGCAATTATCCAGGCATGCGAAGAGTTGAAAAACGAAGAGTGGTTCAAGGATTGCCGCATATGGATGTACCGCGGAGCATGGCAGGAGTGGGATGTTGCAGATGCCGAAATGGCTGTACCGCTGAGTCCTGAAGAGGTGGAGATAAAACGAGAAGCCATCTTCAGACATCAGTCACAAAAGGACAGGCCTCTCTTCCCAGGCTCAGACAAACGGGAGTTCTGGCAGAGGGCAGAAGAGCGCAACCATAATACAGCCGTACTTTACGATAAGCTGGGAATGGCTGAGTACCAAGCTATTGAACTATTTGTACAGTACAAACTAAATTAGAGATAACACGTTATTAACCTCACTTAATAAAATGAATTCAAATTTAACCGGACAGCAAGTTATTGTATCCCTTACCTCATTCCCTGCTGCAATAAAGTATGCGACAGGTGCAATCAAGTCGATATTGGAAGGTAATGTGCTGCCCGATAAAGTAGTCTTGTATCTTACATTTTCACAATTCGAGGGGAAGGAGCTTCCTGCAGAGCTCACAAAGCTCTCACAGGAGAATCCCCGTTTTGAGATAAGGGACTACCCTATTGAAATCCGTTCATACAGGAAACTTATCCCTGCCCTGATTGATTTTCCGGATGCGATAATTGTAACTGTTGATGACGATGTGAAATACCATAAAAATATGCTCAGGAGCCTGCTGGAATTACACCAGCAGATTCCTGATGCAATATTGGCACACCGTGCAAAAAGGATCCTGCCGGGGCAACCATACCGTAAATGGCGCAAGTACAGATGGTATCATTTCCTTATGAAGAGGCTAAATATGAGTTACCTCAATATCCAGACCGGTGTTGGCGGAGTACTCTATCCTCCACACTCATTGAGAGAGGATATGATGGATGTCAAGCTCTTCACCGAGATAGCCCCTACTACAGATGATATATGGTTCTGGGCTGCAGCTGTGGCCAATGGCAGAAAAATTATCCCTGTACCATTCGGATACAACAAACCGCGCGGTCTTGAGAAGCCGTCAAGTCTGTCGTTGAAAACTGTAAACTTCAAAAACGGTACCGACAGAAACTCTATGGCCCTTAATGCCATCCTCGAAAAATATCCTGAAATTAAAGAACGAATCACAAGCGAACAATATGAAAAATGATATACAGATAGATTTCGTATACCTTTGGGTTGATGGAAACGATCCAAAGTGGCAGGCAAAAAGGAATGCATTCATTGGAAAGACAGAAAAGGAATCTGCTGTAAACTGCGACGGAAGGTATGCCGACAATGATGAGTTGAAATACAGTCTGAGATCACTTGAGATGTATGCACCTTGGATTCGTAAAATATTCATAGTCACCGACAACCAGACTCCAAGATGGCTGGATACCTCAAATCCTAAAGTGAGGATTGTAGACCATACGGAGATTATGCCCGAGCAATGCCTGCCTTGTTTCAATTCTTGCATAATTGAACACTTCCTGCACAAGATACTGGGTCTGTCAGAGCATTTCCTCTATGGAAACGATGATATGTTCATCAACCAACCCGTTACTCCACGGGATTTCTTCAACAGCGAAGGATTGCCAATAATAAGGTTCAACCGCCGTCCATTCAGAAAACTCACATATCTGATAAAAGAGAAGGTTCTGGGAAAACCTCTGAGTACATACAACCAGACAATAAGGAACTCAGCCCAACTGGTTGAGAAGAGGTTCGGCATATATTACGGCGGCAAAACACACCACAATATTGACTCCTATTGCAGAAGTGATTTCCAGCATGCAGCAGAGATTTTCGAGAAGGAGATAGCAGCCACACTGTCGAACCATATGCGCAGCACAAATGATATCCAAAGGAACATATACTCATATGTACCGCTGGCAGAAAAGAGAGGTGAACTGCATTATGTCAATCAGAAGACATCATTCCGACTGCATATACAGAATACAAGACACTACAGCAAACTGGAGAAATACAACCCAATGCTCTTCTGTATGAATGATTCGCAATATGCCGAGCAGAGCGACAGGGAGATGGCCGCAGCATTCCTCAGCAGGAGATTCCCGGAGAAATCCAGCTTTGAGATATAGTCTTAAGACTACTGCTCCTCTATTATATCATTAAGGTCATATTGTTTGAAATATTCGTCTTCCACGGTCCTTTTGGTTCCGCTGGCTCTACCCCTGTTCTGTTTTTCGAGGAACTCCTCATAAGACCTCACAGCATAGTGGTTGATGCGGATAACATCCTGCTGTGGCTCACGTTCCCGGAAGTGTTTTTCTATAGGATTGCCATGTGAGTCTGCAGCAGATCCACAGATACGGGCGGCTTCGTGGCAGCCGATCATGCAGAATACCCGTTGGGTATTTACTATACTCTTTACATGCCTGTTAAGTGGGTGCAATGGCTCGGAATGCCTCTTGAACCGCTCCATCATTGTGCCGGGAAGATGTTTCTTTGCCCCGCCACTGCCATATATCAGCCAGTTTATCTCCACTGCAGAGAACTTCTCAAAGCGTTTCAGAAAATCAGGGATTGTTTTGTCGGCCACAGGCACTATAAACTCATCAAGATCTATAAATGCCAGCCAGTGTGCATTATACCTGTAGTTGTCCATACAGTGGTCATATGCAGCAATCTGCATCCTGTATCCAGGGAAATTGATATACTCCACAAGACCTGAAGCTATATATGGTGCCAGTACCTCCTTTATGGAGTCGGTACTCTCATTATCATAAATATAGAACTTTGTGACACCCATTTTATGATGCCACTCGATCCACTCCTTAAAATATGGGCCCTCATTTTTTGCAATGGCACAGAGAGCCAGATAATGCTCTGCAACCTTGTTGTTATGTTTCAGATCATGCTTCAGCCTTAGAGCCTTGCACAGACCATAACGCAATATGCCGCGCCACCTGTTACGGGTCATTTTATGAGGAATGACACCTGCTATAATCTCGGCAAGTACCTTGTTCATATTTGTGTCAATTAAAGCTCAAAACTTGATTTTTCGGGCAGTATCGATTCAAAGGCCTCTTTTATGCTCTCCATAACCTCATTATAGTTGCGGATATGTATATTGTCATTCAGGCATATCAGCTTGTAAGACTGGTTATAAATGGCTTTTATGGCCTGTTTTGGTTTGATCATGAGCGGGAACATCTTGGTATCCTGGTAGGTATTGTAGGGCTCAAAATTGCCCTTGCATATCTGCCATGTACGGAAGAGCTCCGGGGTATAGTCGCTCAATGCCCTGAATTTGTTTACAGAAGTCTCGGTAAGCTCCTTTTCCGCTACAGCCCATACCTCTTCAAAAGTAGACTTCAGATATGGCTGGGCATTATGAGGTGTTCTGAGTGTGATAAACTTGTTATACGGCTTCAAGATATAGTTCCATTTGGCTCTGGAGCCGTAGCTCTTGTCGAACCACTTGTGATGGTCACGCTCCATCACCTCTTTCTTGTCGAAATGTCTGTTTATGATTCTCAGGTTATTCTTTATCCTTTTATACCATTGCGACCATGACGGATTGTATGTGAATGCCGCAATATCGCAAGGAAGTCCGTTTTTGAAAAAGCGTGTCGTATCAACATGATTAATAATATAGAAATCATCATTGAAATAGACAAAGTGGTCTGCAAGATCCGGAATCTTGTGCAGATAACGCTCTATTACAACAGAATTGTATGTAGGCAGAAATTGATTGGGAATATAATCCTTATGATTTACCAGATTAATTTTTGGATGATTTTCATCGAGCCATTCGGGTTTTTGGCCACAGGTAATGAAGTGTATTTTCCTAACCCAAGGGGCAAATTTGTCAACTCCTCTGAACCAATACTTCAAAAAACCGTAATCCCTGAAACGGGCATCAGAAACACCATTCTTTGTATTGCCCTTTTTTCCGGCATGCTTTTCAAATTCAAGTTGCCATTTTGGGTCATCCATATCAACCCATGTAATCACAAAATCTATATCCATGCCCTTATACTTGATATTTTATAAACAGATATTAGGCAAAAATAATATAAATTATCTTTTTTTTTAGTAATTTGCACAAAATTTATCGTGTAGTTCAACAAACTGAAATATAAAATGTCATCCAAATATTTAACAGCAACTATACTTTTTTTGCTGACATGTGCATATTTTATTTCATGCTCTAACAAAAACAAGAATATGGAACAGACAAGGACCATTAATGTAAAAGAGGTTTCCTTCAAATCAGAAGTACCTACTATTGAAGAAATTGACTCAATGTTCAACCAAAACAACATCGAATTCCATCCAATTGATATAGAGAGCTGGGAGGGATATAATTATCATCCCGATGTCAAATTCAGGATTGCCTATTCCCCTAAAGAGATATATCTGCAATATAAAGTCAAGGAGGATTGTGTAAAGGCTGTATATGGCCAGGATGCAGGTTCTGCACCATATAAGGATTCTTGCCTTGAGTTCTTCTGTATACCCGACGAGACCAACAATATTTACTATAATCTTGAGCTCAACTGCATTGCAAAGGGAACTTTTGCCGCCGGAGAGAACCGTAGCGAAAGAAACAGATTTGGGGATGATGTGCTCTCCCAGATCAGAAGACATTCAACATTGGGAGATACTGCCTTTGGCACCAAAGAATCTGAAGGAGAACCTTTTGAATATACAATAACAGTAGCTCTGCCGGTGAAGCTCTTTTCACAATCGGATGTAAAACCGCTCAAGGGCCGTACAATAAAGGGAAATTTCTACAAATGTGGAGATGACATGCCCGAGCCACATTATCTGAGCTGGAACAGGATAGGTACAGAGAAACCTAACTTCCATATGCCTGCCTATTTCGGCAATATACACTTTGAGTAATTCGGGAGAGCAACGGATATCAGAACGGATAACCTACACCAAACTGTATTCCGTAATTTCCCTTTTTGAACCAACTTCCGGGGCCCATCCACAAATCAGTGGGTGGGTCATATATTTTCATACCCCAATCGAGACGCAAAAGGGCAAAACCCAGATTCAGCCTCAAGCCAATGCCCCAGTCGGCTGCAATATGTTTATAAAAGGTGTTGAACTTGAAAACCCCGGCCTGCTCTGCTGCAGAAGATATCTCCTCCTTATCTGCTTCTGAATAGCTGCGCCGTACATTCCACACATTTCCGGCATCAACAAAAACGGCACCATCAAAAGACCAGAAGAGTGGGAAACGGTACTCTAGATTTGCCTCCAGCCTTATATCTCCGGTCTGGTTAGGAATGGAGAATGTAGTATCCTCCGGAGCATGTCCGGGTCCTACAGTTCTTGCCTGCCATGCCCTGAGACTGTAGGCGCCTCCTGCCCAGAAGAGCTTCTCAAAAGGCAGCTGGATTGAATTGCCATATCCGGTACCGGCCCCTACAAGCAGACGCGATGCCAGAGCCTGCCTGTTAGTCTTTCCGAATTTCCAGGTATAGACTGCTGTAATCTCTCCCCTATAATATTGTGAATATGGAGAGCCCCAAATCAGCCTCTCTCCCTGTTCATTTTGGGAAAAGGCCTTATTGAAAAGGCTCAGCAGATTTCCTGCAATATCATTCTGCCACCTCAAATAGAAGTAACTCTTCTTAGGGTCAGGCGATGCATCTGTTGTATAATAGAGGCTTGCTCCCAATCCAAAATCGAAGTGGTTCTGGTAGGAATTCTTTAGGAAAGGATCTTTCAAAGACTCATAAAACGATTCACTCAGGTTTGTCAGTTTTACAATATTCACCTGAACCGGATTGATTTTAAAGAACATACGGTTATTTCGGGTATTCCATGAGTATCCGTATGAGGCTGATATTATATTTCGTATATACTCCGGACGGTCCTGATAGTTATACGACACAGCCACTTCAGTCTTGGGCATGAGCACAGAGTGGAAGAGTCTGTTGGGCAAAAGGAGGAAATTCGGAATGCTCAAAGATGAAGAGACTCCAAACTCAGTTGAACGTACATCTTCATTCAGTTTGAACTGGAAATCCCCCATAAAGCTGAGGGTAAAAAGCTCTCCTCCTCTGAATATATTCTTATGGTAATACGACAGCGTAGGGGCAATACCAAAGAGTCCACTGGAGTTTGTCGATGCCTCAAGATTCAATTTATACCCCTGCAGAGCCGATGCTGTCAGCTGTATATTTGTCTTCACTGTTGATGAATCACTCTCCTCCAGCTGCACATTCACACTGCCGAAGACACCTATATTGGAAAATCTGCGATATGTATTGGCAACAGACTGCTCATTATACAGCTCCCCCTTCTTTATTGTATTCATCCTTGCCAGCACACTCTTTCTGAGAAGCGGCTTGCCATTATGTATAATATATGTACCTCGATAATAGCTGGTATCCAATGTTCTGAGCCCCTGAACTCTACGTGCGAACTCGCTCCTTCCCAAAGAATCACCTATCTGGGCCATCTGGATACGGTTCTGGAAATTGCTTCTCATCGGCCTTATATAGACATCGCCGAATGTGAACTGCCGGTGCGGTCTGCCGTTTTTTGCCAGTTCATTTCTTGTATAGTCTGCCACAGTCACATTCAGTGAGGCTTTTCCATCACCGCTCAATGTATCGGCCTCAAAAAAGAAATAGTTTTTTGAAAAGCCATAATAGCCGTTATTGCGCAGGTATTCCTCAACTCTGCCAGACTCCTGCTCCAATCTGTTTTCTGAGAGGATATCATTATTGTGGAGCAATGAATTCACCGTATCTGCATAGATGAATCCGGCAAGCTTAGGATCGGCTATGGAGTATGATATCGAGTCGATTACATATTGTCTGCCCAGCTTCACCTTATAGTATACCGTAGATTTTTTGCGTTTTGTAACAATGCTGTCGCGTATTGAAGAGTTGTAGTACCCGTCATACACAAGGTGATTGTACATATTTGTTTTGCTGCTGGCAACAAGAGTGGAGTCGAATATTACAGGAGCCTGGCCCAATTTCTGCACAAATTTGTCCCACCCCTTACCTTTTCCATTGCTCCAGTTATAGATATTGAGAAAAGGGTTCCAACCAAAAATAAAGCTGGTATTGGGCTTCTGCTTGAGGTATGGCTGGAGATCGGAAGAGAGATAATCCTTTGAATTTTCTACAATAATTCTGTTGGCCTTCAGGCGGCTTTGCCCCTGGGGTATGACTTTAGTGGTGCTGCAAGCTGCCACAACAAATGCAGACAATAGACACAACGCTAATTTACAACACCTTATAAGTTTCATACAAATTAATTATTTGATACAAAAATATCTGATTTTTTTGAAATGTTTAAGATAATCACATAATAAACATAAAAAAAGAGTCCATAGTTCAGCAAAATGCAGAGCTGCAATTCAATGATGAAGATATTGCCTTTCTTATTATCTTTGCACCACTATGGCAGGATTATCGTCAAATCAAATAAAGTTTATCCGCTCCTTGTCCCAGAAAAAATTCAGACAGGAGAGCGGGCTGTTTGTTGCAGAAGGTGAAAAGATTGTAAATGAGGCTCTCTCCTCCCCTTTCAAGGTAAAAGCTGTTTACAGGAGTTCTGAAATTGGAGAAGAGTGTATGAAGCGGATAAGCAATCTTGCATCACCCTCTCCGGTTCTTGCTGTAATAGAGCAGCGCCGGGAAGAGTTGAGATTTGATGCCGACAAGCTTGCGGCACATCTGAGAAATGCAGCATCCGGAAATCCTCTTTTCCTTGCCCTCGACGGAGTAAAGGATCCGGGCAATATGGGCACAATAATACGTCTGGCGGACTGGTTCGGCATCGATGCCATATTTGCATCACATGAGAGCGTTGAGATCTACAATCCTAAAGTTGTTCAGGCAACCATGGGTGCAATATTCCGCAAGCCGGTGATATATGCAGATCTTGGTGAGGTAATAGAGACATTTACCAAGGCCGGAATGGCTGTGCACGGCACATTCCTCAACGGAAAGAACTTATATGAAACCAAAAATATACAGAAGAGCGGACTCATTGTTATGGGAAGCGAATCATTCGGCATATCAAAGGAGATAGAAGAAAAAATAACTTCCAAGTTGTTGATACCACCATATCCGGCTGATGCCCAGACAAGCGAATCGCTCAATGTTGCAATTGCAACTGCAATTATCTGTGCAGAATTCCGTAGACCATAATGAAAATCTTTTTTTTGACACTGCTGGCTGCATATACCGGCGGTAACCTTTATATATTTATAAAATCACTGCATCTGCTTCAGGGAGCCTCCTTGTGCAGCAAGATTATCTATTCAATACTTTTCTGGCTCATAGCCTTCTCTCTGTTCATCTCCCTTTTCACAAGAGATGTTGATTACCCCACCGCCATTGGAAGGGGCATCTTCATAACCGGTTCAGTATGGATGGTCTTTACATTGTATATGGTTCTTGCCCTGCTTGTTACAGATATCATCAGGATTGCAATGCCGTCGCTGCGCGCCACAATGGAGAATTATGGCCTCCTTTGTGCCCTTGGAGCCACACTTCTGCTGCTTCTGTACGGATATCTGAACTATCGCAACCCCCAGATCAATAAAATTCAGGTAGAATCACCTCTCAGCAAAGAGGTCACTACTCCTCAAAAAACAATAAAAATAGTGGCAATCAGCGATGTCCACTTGGGTAATGGAACCGGTAAAAAGCTGCTGGGCAAATATGTACAAATGATCAACAGGCAGAATGCCGATATAGTGTTTATTGCCGGAGACCTGATAGACAACTCCGTAAAGCCGCTCTACAAGATGGAGATGGCTGATGAGTTGAAGAAAGTTAATGCAACCATGGGAATCTACATGGTACCAGGAAATCATGAGTATATCAGCGGAATCGGAGCAAGCATGGAGTTTATCAGACAGAGCGGCATAAAACTGCTTAAGGACTCTGTTGTGACACTCCCATGCGGCATTACACTTATTGGAAGAGATGACCGTTCAAACAGAGAGAGAAAACCTCTTGAAGAGCTCGTTATGCAGGCAAAAGATGCCGGGGCTGAAAATCCGGTGGTTCTGCTCGACCATCAGCCATATGAATTGGCAAAAAGTGACTCTCTGGGAATATTCCTCCAAATAAGCGGCCACACCCATCGTGGACAGGTATGGCCTCTAAATTGGCTCACCGACAAAATCTACGAGCAGAGTCACGGTTACCGCAAGTGGAAAAACTCCCACATCTATGTATCAAGCGGTCTATCTCTCTGGGGCCCGCCATTCAGGATAGGCACCAAAAGCGATATGGCCGTAATTGAAATCAAACTATAAATTAGCTACAGTTCTCTGTCTTACAGCCTCATAGAGCACAACTGAAGTTGCAACAGATACATTCAGCGAGCCGATATGGCCTGCCATAGGTATTTTTGCTTCGGCATCTGCAAGTTTGCGCATTCCGTCAGAAATGCCCTTATCCTCTGCACCCATTACAATGGCTGTAGGTTTTGTAAAGTCTACATCATAGATATACCCCTCAGCCTTTTCTGTTGCCGCAACTATCTGGAATCCACTCTCAAGAAGATAATAAGCCGCAGTCTTCAGATTCGGAACTTTGGAGACATTCATTCTGAGCAGTGCACCTGCCGAAGTCTTTATTGCATCCGGAGTTATCGATGCTCCGCCCTTTGCAGGCAGAATTATTGATGAGACACCTGCACACTCTGCAGTACGTGCTATTGCGCCGAAATTGCGCACATCGCTTACACCGTCGAGCATAAGTACAAGTGGAGCTGCATAACGGGAAAGGGCATTCTCTATGGCCTGTTCAAGTGGGGTATAATCCAGAGTTGCCATCTGGGCAATGACTCCCTGATGTCTGGCCCTGGTTATTTTGTTCAAGCGCTCAATTGGAACAAACTGGAAAGGTATCTCCTTCTGTTGCAGCAATGTTATCAGATCATGGAACTGTGTACCGTCCAATCCCTTCTTCAATAATACTTTTTCAATATTTTTGCCGGCTGCAATTGCCTCAAAAACAGGATGCATTCCAAATAAATAGTTAATTTTCTCTTCCATGACCCATATTTATGTAAGTTCTATCCACTCTTCCATTTTAAGGTCGAGCTTCTCTTTTGTCTCTTTATATTCAACCGACAGTTTTTCTATCTCACCACTATCGGTTGTTGATGAAAGTTTCTCTTCAAGCTCTTTCAGATTATCCTCCAGTTGCGCAATCTCCTTTTCGCATTTGTCTATTTTGTTCTGCAGTTTGCGTCTCTCACGATCCCTCTCCTTCTGCTCCTGATAAGAGAGCTGCGAAGGGGTCGGAGCTGCAATATTCTTGGCAGAGGCACCCTGTGCAGAGGTCTGTGCTCCCGATGATGCCGGAGAATCAGATGAAGAGGCTTTACGTTCAAGCTCATTGAGATTCTCAAGGCGTTTTCTGTGAAGGAAATCCTCTACACCACCCAGATGCTCCTTAACCTTTCCATCCCTGAATTCATAGATCTTGTCAACCAGACCGTCGAGAAAATCACGGTCATGGGAGACTATCACCAATGTGCCGTCATACGCCTGCAGGGCCTGTTTAAGGATATCCTTCGAAATCAGGTCCATATGGTTTGTAGGCTCATCAAGTGCCAGGAGATTGTGCGGCTTGAGCATAAGTTTGGCCATTGCAAGACGGGCCCTTTCACCACCACTCAATACTGCAACTTTCTTGTCAATATCCTCTCCTCTGAAAAGGAAAGCGGCAAGGATATCTCTCAGTTTTGTACGTATATCACCAACTGCAATCCTATCTAATGTATCAAATACAGTGCAGTTTTTATCTAAAACATCTTCTTGATTCTGAGCATAATAACCCATATCAACATTATATCCCAAAGCAGCCTCGCCATCTATAGGAAAAAGTTCTTTGGTAATAATTTTCATAAGGGTGGTCTTACCCTCTCCATTACGGCCGACAAAGGCTATCTTCTCTCCTCTCTCTATGGTGACATTAACATTGTCGATCACCACTTTGCTGCCATAGCCGATTGTGGCATCCTTTGCCTTGAAGACAATCTGTCCGGCACGCGGAGCCGGCGGAAACTTTACAGAGAGGGCACTCTTGTCCTCCTCATCAATTTCAATTCGCTCAAGTTTGTCGAGCTGTTTTATACGGCTCTGCACCTGATTGCTCTTTGTTGCTTTGTAGCGGAACCTCTCAATGAACTCCTCTGTCTTCTCTATCATCTTCTGCTGGTTCTCATAAGCTGCCTTCTGCTGCTCCATGCGCTCTTTTCTGAGAACTTTATATTTGGAGTAAGGCACCTTATAATCATATATCTTACCCAGCATTATCTCAACTGTGCGGGTTGTTATATTGTCGAGGAACTTGCGGTCGTGCGAAATGAGCACAATCGAACCGGGGAATGATTTCAAATAGTTCTCAAACCACTCAATAGACTCTATATCAAGGTGGTTGGTAGGCTCATCCAATAAAAGCACATCCGGTTTGCGCAGTAGTACTTTGGCCAGTTCTATACGCATGTTCCAACCCTGGCTGAATGTTGAGGTGGGTCTGTCGAGTTCATCTCTTTTGAAGCCAAGGCCCAGCAGAATCTTCTCTGTCTGAGACTGTATAGGCTCTGACTCCATTACCGAAACCCTGTCGGAATACTCATTCAATTTTATAATGAGGTTGTTGTACTCCCTGCTTTCATAATCGGTATGCTCGCCTAGCTCTGCAGTGAGGCGGTCTATCTTGTCATGCAGCTCAAAAAGTTCAGAAAAGGCTGTGAGTGCCTCCTCCATCACTGTCTTATCCTTTGCATGCTCCATCTGCTGAGGAAGATATCCTATAGTAAGCCCCGACGGAACCATAACCTTTCCCTCCGTAGGCTGGTTTATGCCAAGAATTATCTTGAGCAGTGTGGATTTACCCGCACCGTTCTTGCCGACAAGACCGATTCTGTCATTGTCGCTTATATGGAAATTTATATCGCTGAAAAGATTATACCCTCCAAACGACACTGTCAGGTTATTAATTGATATCACGACAAACCAATATACTTAATTCATACAGTCCATAAAGAGGAAGTCCCACCGCCATCAGGGTAAACGGGTCACCACTTGGTGTAATGAGGGCAGCAAGCATCAGTAGCACCACAAAGGCATGGCGACGGTATTTTTTCAGAAAATCTCGCGTAAGCACTCCCAGTCTCGAAAGTATTGCAGCCAGCGAAGGCATCTCAAAGACAACTCCCATTATGAGTATCAGCCATGTGAACATGGAGATATATGACTGCAGTGAAATCTGGTTCACAACCTCGCTGCTCACCTGATATGTTCCCAGAAATCTCAGTGTGAGAGGAAATATCAGATAATATCCCACAAGCACACCTATAAAGAAGAGTATAGCTGCAAATGAGAATGCTCCTTGGGCCGCCCTCTTCTCATTTTCATACAGTGCAGGCTTGATAAAGAGCCACAGCTGGTAGAGAATGAAAGGTGTGGAGATAACCAGCGCAAAATAGAATGTGGTGCTTATATGCAGAAAGAATTGTGCCGACAAATCGATATTGATAAGTTCCAGTTTGAATGGAGACAATGGTGCTCCGCCCATGTAGACCAAAATCTTATCTATCAGACGGTACAATAAAAAATCTGAACTTATGGGGGCCAGCACCACTTTGTCGAAAACAAAGTCTTTGGCTGCAAATATACCCGCCATAAGAACCACAATAAGGATTGCACTTCTGAAAAGCACCTTGCGCAATTCATCAAGATGCTCCCAGAATGTCATTTCTTCCGAATTACTCACCTTTTTTTGGCTCATCTTTATTTATATCCTCCTCAATCCCCTTCACACCATCTTTAAAACTTTTCACACCCTTTCCTATACCTCTCATAAGCTCAGGAATTTTCTTACCGCCAAAAAGCAAAAGTACAATAAGTGCAATAATGATGATTTCACCGGCACCAAAATTTCCTAAAAAAAGCAAACTCTTCATAATCAAGTTATATTAAATATTAAATATTACAAATTGTCAAAATATGGTATAATCTTATCTATCAGGCTCTTTGGAGCTCTTGTTGGCCTTCTGGTATCGGAATGGATGAAACCTAGCACCACTGTTCCGTAGCATGCGAGTTCACCATTCTGGTTATATATTTCATTCTTGATCTCCATCTTTGCCATAGGAATCTTTTCAATCCTTGAAACCACCTTAAGCCTCTCTCCCATCTTTGTAGGAAGTTTGTAATGGCACTCTACAGAGACAACAGGCAGCATGATTCCAGCCTTTTCAATCTCCTGGATTGGAAGTCCCATATCGGCCAGCATCTGCACCCTGCCCAACTCAAAATACCTTACATAATTGGAGTGGTGCACAATCCCCATAAGATCTGTTTCGTAATACCTTACATCAAAAAAAGTCTCAGATACAACCATACTGCATTATCTTTTTCTTTTCATTATAAATCTCATGAACTCCCCTGCCCAGAGAACCAGCGATGTTGATGCAACAATCACCACCCAATCCACAAGTTCCAAAGGTTCTGTTCTGAAAAATCCTCCGCCAAACTGCACTATTGCAATCTGCAACAGCAATATCACTGCAGCAATGAAGAGGAATGAACGGTTCTCCTTCAGTTTGTAGAAAGCAGAATTATATCCTCCCAAAGTGCGGGCATTGAACATGTTCCAAAACTGTAACATTACAAATATGGTAAAGAACTCCGACAATTCATATACCGAAATGTCATTATCTGCCATATAGTGGAAGAGAAGAACCATCAATACCGCCAGGAAGAAGATTCCCTGGCCAAATATGTTCCACATCATTCCCTTGCTTACAATAAAATCACCGGCCTTGCGTGGTGCCTTCTCCATAACCTCCTTATAAGAGGGCTCCGTTGCCAAAGCGAGCGCTGCAAATGTATCCATTATGAGATTCACCCATAACATTTGGGTTACAGTCAACGGAAACTCTATGCCAATAAAAGGGCCTATAAGAGCTGTAAGCAGGGCCACTACATTTATGGTAAGCTGAAACTGGATGAATTTCTGTATATTCAAATATATCGAACGTCCCCACTGTACTGCATTTACAACACTGGCAAACGAATCATCCAACAGAATGATGTCACTGGCCTCCTTGGCAACGGCAGTACCACTTCCCATAGAGAGTCCCACATCTGCATAATTGAGAGCCGGTGCATCATTGGTACCGTCTCCGGTAACTGCCACAACCTCCCCTGACTCCTGCAACAGTCTCACAAGACGCATCTTGTCCGATGGTCTGGCTCTGGACATTACCTTAATTCTCACAGCGGCCTCGCGTGCACTCTCTTCATCAAGAGCGGCAAAATCCGAGCCTGTGATAAAATTGGAATCATCATCGCTCTCCAGCCACAAACCTGCCTGTCGGGCAATTTCTATCGCTGTAAGAGAAGTATCTCCAGTAACTATTTTTACCTTTATACCAGCTTTCATGCATTGCTGCATCGCTGCCGGCACATCCTCCCTTATAGGATCTGCAATTGCAACAAAGCCTGTAAATTGGAGATCAGCTGTTGATATGAGCTCCTCTATTGCAATATCTTTTTTAGAATAATCTATCTCTGCAACGGCAAATCCCAAACACCTCATACCTTTGGCCTGATACTTTTTAACCTCTTCGGCTTGAGCAGAGAGATCACCTTTGCAGCATCTTCCCAATACAATTTCAGGAGCTCCTTTTATGAAAAGGAAGAGAGGATACCCCTCCACTCTCCTCTCCAGCAAGGCAGAACAGTCACACAAAGTTGCCATATATTTCCTTTCAGTATTGAAAAGGAGCCTCTGTACAACCTTGCACTTCTCCCTGTAATATATGTAATCAAATGAATTCTTTGCAAGATATGCCAATAATGCGCCCTCTGTAGGGTTGCCAATTGCTGAGACATTTCCACCATTCTCCTCAAGGAATGCAGTGCTGTTTGCAGAAACTGCTATCGCAAAATTCTCATCTGCAGGAGCAGAAAAATATTGCACCTGCATTTTGTTCTGAGTGAGAGTTCCTGTTTTGTCTGTACATATGACAGTTGCAGCTCCCATCGTTTCACACGCATGCATTTTCCTCACCAGTGTATTGCTGGCAGTCATTTTGCGCATGCTGTATGCAAGGCTTAATGTCACACTCATTGCAAGTCCTTCAGGAACAGCAACTACAATTAATGTAACCGCTATCATGAAGAAACTCAGCAGGAGTTCAAAATTCTCCAGAGTAGCCTCAAATGTAAGTTTTCCCACAGCAGCATCTCTTATCACCAATGCAACGAAGGTTAATGCCGCTACGGCAAATCCGACCTTGCCAATAACACTGCTTAAACTGTGCAATTGTTTGTCGAGAGGTGTTTCAGCTCCAGTAATTTCACTTGCCTGACGGGCTGTTTTGCCAATCTCTGTATTGTCTCCTACACTCTTCACTTCAAAAACGCCATCACCCTCTGTTACAGTGGTTCCCCTGTAGACATAATTGGGAGAATATGCCCCAGAGAATGTTTCAACATGCACATGTGTCTTTGGAGAATCTTTACTCTCTCCATTGAGGCTGGATTCATTTACCGCAAGGTCCATAGATTCCAGCAAGGCTCCATCGGCCGGTATTTCATCGCCTTGGGCCAGAACCACTATATCACCTACAACTACCTCATTCTTTGGAATCTGGCATACAGCCCCATTTCTGAACACCTTCACCAGAACAGAGTCATTAACCTTATTGAGAATATCAAACTCTTTCCCAGCCTTGAATTCATTGATGAACGAGAGAAATGTAGCCAGAAATACTGCCAGAATGATTCCCAGGCTCTCCACCATCGAGCCATGGAAATATCCGGTAATTAATGAAAGCAATGTAGCGAACAATAGGAGTTTTATTATCGGGTCATTGAATTTGCCCAATAACAATTTAACCCAACTCTCCCTTGCGGGAGGAGTCAGGTCATTTGTGCCCCAACGGGCCCTGCTCTCATTTACCTGATTATCTGTCAGACCTTTATATGAGTGCATAATCCAAAGCAATTATTACTTTTTAAGCAATGCTGCTATCCTGTTGTTCAAGTTTTCAAGTTTTGTAGTGGCGTCGGACTGTTTCTTTCTCTCCAATGCAACCACATTTTCAGGTGCATTGTTAACAAACTTCTCATTCGAGAGTTTTGCATTCACCTGTTTGAGGAATTTTTCATAATATTCAACCTCAGCCCTCATCTTGGCAACCTCCTCTTCTACATTTATATGCTCAGCAAGAGGTACAAAGAACTCATTTGTCCTGATCATGAAGTTCACACCCTGAGCTTGGGTATCAAAAGCAGCAACCACATTTATTTCAGATATGTTTGCGAGTTTCTTTATAACTGCATCCATAGCTGCATTGTAAGGCTCTTTTGCAAAGAGAGAGAGTGCATCCTTAGGTGAGATACCTTTAGTTTGTCTGATATTCCTCACATTCATAACAATTTGTGATGCGTCCTCAAACTGTTGTAACAATTCTGTTTCATACTCTCCACATGCCGGAGCATTTTGTAACATAATTGTTTCACCGGCTTTTCTCTCCTCCAGATTCTGCCACAACTCCTCGGTGATGAACGGCATAAAAGGATGAAGAAGTTTCAACAAAGAGTCGAAGAAACCTATTGTTGCACCATATGTGGCAACATCTATTCCAGCACCATATGCTGGTTTGACCATCTCAAGATACCATGCACAGAAATCATCCCAGAAGAGTTTATAAACAGCCATAAGCGCCTCAGACAATCTGTATTTCGACAGCAGATCCTTAATCTCTGCACCAGCCTTGTTCAGCATTGCACCAAACCATTTCACCGCTACAGCAGCACTCTCAGGCTGTGCAGCAGCCTCATCCACATTCCATCCCTTTACAAGACGGAATGCATTCCATATCTTATTATTGAAGTTACGTCCCTGCTCACAGAGTGCCTCATCAAACAAAATATCATTTCCTGCAGGAGCCGAAAGCATCATACCCATACGCACTGCATCGGCACCATATTTTGCAATCAATTCAAGAGGATCAGGTGAGTTACCCAACGATTTGGACATCTTGCGGCCAAGTTTGTCGCGTACAATACCTGTGAAATAGACATTCTTGAAAGGCATCTCCCCTCTATACTCATAACCTGCCATAATCATTCTTGCCACCCAGAAGAAGATGATATCCGGACCTGTAACAAGGTCACATGTAGGATAATAGTATTTAATCTCCTTATTGTCCGGATCGCTGAAGTGGTTGAACAGCGAAAGTGGCCACAACCATGAAGAGAACCAAGTATCGAGTGCATCATCATCCTGGCGCAGCTGCTCCATTGTAACATTTTCATATCCCGGAAGAGCCTTTGCAAGCTCCAATGCCTTCTCAGCAGTCTCAGCTACAACAAATTTTTCCTCAGCGCCCTCTGCAGCAGGCAGGAAGTAAGCCGGGATACGGTGGCCCCACCAGAGCTGGCGGCTGATACACCAGTCCTGAATATTGTCGAGCCAGTTATGATATGTAGTCTTGTATTTGGAAGGATAGAATTTCAACTCATCATTCATTACAGGAGGCAATGCTATATCTGCAAAATGCTGCATTTTCAGGAACCACTGCATACACAGGCGAGGCTCAACTGCAGTATCCGCATTTCTCTCCGAATAGCCCACCTTGTTCTGGTAATTCTCTATCTTCTCCATCAGACCTGCATTCTCAAGATCCACAACAATCTGTTTGCGGACAGCCATACGGTCCATTCCTACATAGAGTCCGGCAGCTTCACTCAAAGTTGCATCTGCATTGAAAATGTCAATTGTCTCCAGATTGTGGGTCTTGCCCAACATATAGTCATTTGTATCGTGGGCAGGGGTTACCTTCAAACAGCCGGTTCCGAACTCAATCTCAACATAGCGGTCCTCTATAACCGGAATCGAGCGTCCTACAAGCGGAACAATTACTCTCTTGCCTTTCAACCATGTATTCTTAGGGTCCTTAGGATTTATACACATGGCAGTATCACCCATAATTGTCTCAGGACGGGTTGTAGCAACAACCGCATAGCGTCTGCCATCGGCATCCCTATGGAGAATCTGATGTTTTACAGCAGGATCAAATGCATCCTCAGGTTTGAGCACAACTGCACCCTCCTCTTCACCGTCTGTACTGCCGGCAGGCTCATCTACATAATATTTAAGGTAGTAGAGCTTGCTCTGCTCATCTTTATATATAACCTCCTCGTTGCTCAATGCAGTCTGAGCCTTAGGATCCCAGTTAACCATACGCAAACCACGATAGATAAGCCCTTTATTGTACAAGTCAACAAAAACCTTTATCACGCTGTTGCTTCTCTCCTCATCCATAGTAAATGCTGTCCTGTCCCAGTCACAGCTTGCACCCAATTTGCGGAGCTGCTTCAGAATTATACCGCCATGCTCCTCTGTCCACTCCCAGGCATGCTTAAGGAACTCCTCCCTGGT
Source organism: Bacteroidales bacterium (assembly GCA_017935505.1). GTDB lineage: Bacteria > Bacteroidota > Bacteroidia > Bacteroidales > UBA932 > Egerieousia. The sequence continues at coordinate 27,336 of JAGBHM010000004.1, forward strand.
AAGGTCACTTTTCCTAATTCCCTTTTCCGACAGTTTCTTCACAACTTTAGCCTCTGTTGCAATTGAGGCATGGTCTGTACCTGGAACCCAGCAGGCATTTTTACCCTCCATTCTTGCCCTACGCACAAGAATATCCTGAATTGTATTGTTCAGCATATGGCCCATGTGAAGCACACCAGTTACATTTGGTGGCGGAATTACAATTGTATATGCCTCTCTTTCATCTGGTTCTGAGTGGAAAAACTTATTTTCCAACCAATACGAATACCATTTGTCCTCTACTGTTGCGGGATTGTATTTTGCAGGAATTTCCATAAAATAATTACACTTTTAATAATGTACATAATTTTTGAACGTACAAAGTTAATTAATTTAAATCCGCTACAAAATTCTATTTTAATTAAAATATATCTTATATTTGCAACTTGATATATATCCAATGTAAATCCGACAGATATGGAAAGCGACAACAAGCTTAATATTGAGTTGAGTAACGAGGTTGCACAGGGCTCATATTCGAACCTTGCAATTGTTACACACTCTCCCAGCGAATTTGTTATAGATTTTATAAGAATGCTTCCTGGACTGCCAAAAGCTCAGGTAGGCAACCGTATCATAATGACCCCCGGCAATATGAAAAGACTTGCCCAGGCCATAAATGACAACATCCGCAAATATGAGAATGAATTTGGAGAGATAGAACTAAATGAACCTATAAATAATATTCCAATGGGTTTTGGCTCGCCTAAGGCCAAAGCATAGAATGAAAGAATTTATTATGAACAAAAAATTGAAAATCGTTGTATTGGCAAAACAAGTGCCTGATACAAGACACGTAGGTAAAGATGCAATGACTCCGGAAGGAACTGTCAACAGGGCTGCGCTACCAGCTATCTTCAATCCGGAAGACATGAATGCACTTGAGCAGGCTCTGCGTATCAAAGACAAGACTCAAGCTGAAGTAATTCTCCTTACAATGGGTCCTGGCAGAGCTGCAGACATTATCCGCGAAGGATTATTCAGAGGTGCCGACGGAGGAGTACTCCTTACAGACCGCAAATTTGCAGGCGCGGACACCCTCGCAACTTCATATGCACTATCACAGGCAGTAAAGAAAATCAACCCAGACATCATCCTTGCCGGAAGGCAGGCAATCGACGGTGATACCGCACAGGTAGGCCCTCAGGTTGCAGAGAAGCTCAATATCCCTCAAGTTACTTATGCTGAGGAAATTCTGGATATCCAGGAGGACAAACTGACAATCAAGAGAAGATTGGAGAGAGGTATTGAGGTGGTATCTTCACCTATGCCGCTGCTGATTACCGTACACGCAACAGCAGCTCCATGCCGTCCAAGACATGCAAAACAGGTGATGAAATACAAATCAGCCAGAACCGCTTCAGAAAATGCAATACCAGAGGCTTCATACTTCCTTCCACTCGAGGGCAATGAGCATCTTAAAATTGCAGAGTGGGGTGTTCAGGAGATCGGAGGTGACGAGAACGGCTTCGGAATGGCAGGCTCCCCTACCAAAGTGAAAAAGGTGGAGAACATCGTATTCCAGGCCAAGGAGGCCAAAAAGCTCACAGCATCTGATTCCGACATCGATTCACTTATCGTAGAGCTTATAAGCAACCACACAATCGGTTAATTGTCTAACTAAATTTGAATGGAGTAAATATGAATAACATTATAGTATTTTGTGAAACCGACAATGGCAAGTTGTGTGATGTAAGCCTTGAGCTGCTCACCAAAGGAAGAGCTTTGGCCGAAACCCTCAAATGTGACCTTGAGGCGCTGCTGATTGGCCACAATGTTGAAAATCTTGCCAATGAACTTTACTCGTATGGTGCAAAGACAGTTCATCTTGCAGATGACCCTCAATTGGAGTTCTTCAGAACCCTCCCATACGCAGCTATAACAATCTCACTCTTCAAAGAGGAGAAACCACAGATTGCCCTCTTTGGAGCAACTTCTGTAGGCCGTGACCTTGCACCACGCGTATCAAGCGCACTGCACAGCGGACTTACAGCTGACTGTACCTCATTGGAAATAGGTGACCATCAAGACAATAAAGGTAACAAATGGGACAATCTCCTCTATCAGATACGTCCTGCATTCGGAGGAAATATCATTGCCACAATTGTAAACCCTGAACACAGACCTCAGATGGCAACTGTAAGGGAAGGCGTTATGAGAAAAGAGGCTCTTGCAACACCTGTAGATGGTTCCATCAAGAGGATTGACACCAGCAAAGTTCTGATGGACACTGATTTTGCAGTATCTATCATCGAGAGACACATCAAAGAGAAAAAGATCGATATCAAAGGTGCACAGATAGTGGTTGCCGGCGGTTATGGTGTCGGTTCAAAAGAGAACTTCAAATTGATATTTGATCTTGCCAAAGTTCTTGGAGCTGAGGTAGGAGCATCACGTGCTGCCGTAGATGCAGGATTTACAGACCATGAGAGACAGATCGGCCAGACCGGTGTAACCGTAAGACCGAAACTCTTCATCTCTGTAGGTATATCGGGACAAATCCAGCATACTGCAGGTATGGACCAGTCATCAATGATCATCTCTATCAACAACGATCCTAATGCCCCTATCCACCAGATAGCGGACTACTCGATTATTGGTGATTTAAATGAAGTTTTACCTAAGATGATAGCATCTTACAAAAAGCACAGCAAATAATATGGCAAATTTTTATAAAGACAATACAGATTTGAAATTCCAGTTCTCACACCCGCTAATGGGTAAAATTGTAGAACTGAAAGAGCAGGGTTTCAAGGATTTCGGCAAATTCGACTATGCTCCACAAAATATAGAGGATGCCATTGACTCATACGACAAGGTTATGGAGATCATGGGTGACATCTGCGGTAATGTGATTGCACCTAATGCAGAGCAGGTAGACCACGACGGCCCTGTATGCAAAGATGGCAGAATCACCTATGCGGCCGGCACCCAGCAGAACCATGAAGTGCTTACTCAGGCTGGTGTATACGGACTCAACTTGCCTCGCGAGTATGGCGGATTGAACTTCAGCATGGTTCCATATGTAATGGCAGCCGAGTTGGTTTCACGTGCAGATGCCGGCTTTGCAAACATCTGGGGTCTGCAGGACTGTGCAGAGACAATCTATGAGTTTGCCTCTAAAGAGATCAAAGATGAGTTCCTCCCTAGAATAAACAAGGGTGACACATGTTCAATGGACCTCACTGAGCCTGATGCAGGTTCTGATCTTCAGTCGGTTATGCTCAAAGCAACATGGGACGAAGAGAAACAGACATGGTATCTGAATGGTGTAAAACGTTTCATCACAAACGGCGATGCTCAGATCAAACTTGTACTTGCCCGTTCTGAGGAGGGTACAACCGACGGTCGTGGCCTTTCATACTTTGTATATGACAAGGCATGGGGCGGCGTAACAGTAAGACGTATCGAGAACAAATTGGGTATCAAAGGCTCCCCTACTGCTGAGCTTGTATTCAAGAATGCTCCTGCAAAATTGGTTGGAGAGCGCAAATTGGGACTTATCAAATATGTGATGTCACTGATGAACGGAGCTCGTCTTGGTGTTGGAGCACAATCTGTAGGACTTTCTGAAGCTGCTTACAGAGAGGCTCTTAAATACGCAAACGAGCGTGTACAATACAAGAAGGCCATCATCAACTTCCCAGCTGTAACCGAGCTGCTGGCTGTAATGAAGGCCAAATTGCAGGCTTCACGTGCCATCCTCTACGAAACAACAAGATTCGTTGATATCTACAAAGCATACAACGCAATTTCAGAGGAGAGAAAACTTACTCCGGAAGAGCGTCAGGAGTTCAAGAAATACAGCAAATATGCAGATATGTTCACTCCGGTTCTCAAAATGATGTCGAGTGAATATGCAAACCAGAATGCATATGATGCAATTCAGGTTCATGGCGGTTCAGGTTTCATGAAAGAGTACCCAGTAGAGAGGATGTACAGAGATGCAAGAATCCTTACAATTTATGAGGGAACATCTCAGTTGCAGACAGTTGCAGCAATCCGCTATGTAACCAACGGCTCTTACCTTGCAAAGATCAGAGAGTATGAGCAGATGGAGTTCAAACCTGAATTTGCAGCCCTCAAAGCAAAATTGGTTGCAATGACCGACCAGTTTGAGCAGGCATGTGCACTTGTTGCAGGTAAAGGTGACGAATATGTTGATTTCCATGCAAGAAGACTTGTTGAGATGGCAGCTCACATCATCATGTCTTATCTGCTTATCATCGATTCTCAGACTTGCACTTCATTTGTAAACTCAGCAAAAATCTACACCAACAAATCTGAGGCTTGGAACAATGAGAGATTCTCTTACATCCAGCAGTTCAACCCTGAGGATTTGGAACCGTTCAATGCTGTAAAGAGCGAAGAACTTCCTGAAGTTGAGTAGTTTTTAAGTTGCTTACACAAAATATGGAAGAGTCCGGTGTCAAATGGAGCACACCGGACTCTCTTTTTTGCGCCAATAAATGTATCTTTGTTTTTATAATAGAGAGCCTATACAATGCAGACAGTAAAATTATATATCACAGACTCAGAACTTTGCAGAAACAATAAAGAAAAAGTGGATGCCTGCGTAGCAAAGATGAACTCCATCTTCAAGTATAAGGGATTTATACTAAACTGGATGGTATGCAAAGATGAGTACGGCTCCATAGCCAATATTGAGAGCGAAGGCAAGCTGCCGCATATCAACAAAGAAGAATCAAGTATCGGTTGCAGCTTCTCAAATACCGACATGCTGGGCCTCGACATAATTGTAAGCTTGGGAGAGCTGCTGGATTATAATATTCAGGACATTACAGATATACGCGATTCAAAGCTCTCCATAGAGAGGGAAGATCTGGTAAATTTTGCAAACATTCCGCTTTTTGCAGAGAATCCATGTATATTGGAATTAAAGGAACTCATTTCAAAAATACCAGAATCTGAGGAGGAGACGCTGTTGAAACAGAGATCTGAACATATCAGCAATATCAAAAGGTATGATTTCATGATATACAATTATCTGAATTTCAGATTCCACATCAAATGCTCCCCATTATCAGAAGAATCAACCTCATCATCATTAAATGCTTATAATGAATTATTTGATACGCGCAATACAATTGCGCAAAGAGTGGCACAATCTGCAGATCTTTTCCAAAAGGCAATAACGGCTGCAGAGGCAAAGAATGAGGAGTTGCTGTCGGAAAGAGAGAGTATTGAAAATAAATTTGAGGTAATGGATATGCTGAAAGCCCTCTCTGAAATCCTCGTTGTATTTGAAAAGCATACCCAGGCGATGGATATCCTTAACAGATATCACGCAGTGGCAGATACTATTGACCTCGGAGAGAATATAAAGCGTCGCCACCAATATATAATATGCGACAATTACAAATCTGTGGTCTATTATGAGCAGAAAAACTTTGATGTAGCCATAGAGACATATACAAAGGCTATAAAGTTAACCGAACAGCTCTATGGCAAGAACCACCCAGATATAATTGCCTACCTCAACCTCATCTCATCTTTCTATGAAACCCAAGGAAAATATGACCAGGCAATAGAGATGCTCTTCAAAATACTGGAGATGCAACAAAATCTTATGGGTCCCGACAGTGATGCAGTTGCAATCACATACAATAACCTCGGATGCAATTTCCACTACAAGGGAGAGAATGACAAGGCTGAGGAATATTATAGGAAGAGCCTCGAGCTGCACAGCAAACTTACCGGCAATTTCAGATATATCACATGTGTGAATTACAGCAATCTGGGCAGCCTCTATGAAAATAACGGCGATTTTGAAAAAGCTCTGGAATACCATAAGAAGAGCCTTGAAATAAGAAGAGAGGTGTATGGAGAAGATGATATTGAACTTGCATGGAGCTACAACAATCTCGGCACAGACTACCTTAAGATGGGCAGATACCGCAAAGCTCTGGAATATTACCGTAAAGCGCTGAAAATAAGGCTTGGCAAGCAGGGAGAAAAGAATGAGGAGGTTGCCAATATATACAGCAACATATCTTCGTACTATGATGCAGTGGCCAAATATCCGAAGGCTTTGGAATACATGCTCAAAGCCCTGAAAATACAGAAAGAGGTCTATGACGGGGAGAATCCGGATATAGCCCTTACATATAATAAATTGGGAGAATTATACTCCAATCTTGGAGAGTATTCTGCATCACTCGAGTACTACATGAAGGCATTGGAACTCAGGACAAGACTCCTCGGCCCCAAACATCCCGACGTCTCCCTCACTCTCAACAATCTGGGTTGCTTCTATCACGAAATGGAGGAGTATGAACTTGCTCTCGACTATTACGGAAAAGCGCTGGATATCCAACTGGAAACCTTTGGAGATGAGCATCCCCAAGTTGCCATAAGCTACAACAATATTGCAAATGCCTATACCGATCTGGAAGAGTATGAGAAGGCTTTGGAGTACCACACAAAGGCTCTGCAGATAAGAATTGCAATATATGGCGACAGCCATCCGGAAGTGGCAAATTCATACAGCAATACCGGAGTTGTATGTCAGAATATCGAGGAGTACGAGAGGGCTATGGAGCTCTACTATGCAGCACTCAAAATCAACAAGGAGGCCTTTGGAGAATATCATACAACCGTAGCTCACAATTACCTGCAGATTGCTACTGTCTGTTCCGATTTGGGTGAATTCGACAGGGCCATTGCCTACTACAGTCTGGTAATTGACATCCAGGCACAGCTTTTGGGCGAAAACCATCCCGAATTGGCGCTTACATATAATAATCTCGGTATAGTATATGAAGCCATGGAAGATTACGGGAATGCCATGGAGACATATTTCAAGGCCTATCTGATAAGAAAGAAGGCCTTTGGCGATGAGCATCCGGCCACCCTCCTCTCCTATGAGTGCTACAGCAGGGCTACAATGCTGGCAAAAGGTGGTTCACCGGCAGCCAGTTTGGGGAACTGACTATCGGGTTACACATGTTTGACAAGGAGAGAGTTTGTGCAAGATGAGAATTAGCTGTAAATTTGCAGATACTAAAAAAGAGCATTTATGTACAGAATAAGTATCATAGGGGCAGGAAATGTTGCCACCCAATTTGCAATAGCCTTCCAAAAGGCCGGGCATCAGGTGGTGTGCATCTGCAACAGGAACCTGGAGAAGGCGGAACAGCTCTGCAGAATCGTAGGCAGGTACAAGGGAAAGGCAATCTGCACATCTGATTACAATGCAATCCCCCAATCGGATATTGTCTTCATTTGTGTGGCCGACAGCGCCATAGAGGGAGTTGCCGCCAATATATGCACTCCATCAGACTCTACAGTTTATGTGCACACCAGCGGAGCTACCAAAATGGATGTCTTTCAGGCAAATCCGGCAATAAAAAGATATGGAGTCTTCTATCCTCTGATGACTTTGAGCAAGAATAAGAACCTGGATATCAAGATGGTGCCGTTTCTATTGGAGGCCTCGGACAAATCAGGTGAAGAGATGTTGTCTGCCCTGGTAAAATCGCTCAAGGCTGAATATAATATATGCTCTTCTCAAAAGAGGCTCCAGATGCACACTGCAGCTGTTTTTACAACAAATTTTGTAAACTACATGCTTACGCTAGCATATGATATCGCCAATCCCGATTTTACATTCCTGCTGCCGTCGGCAATTGAGGCTGTAAGAAAGGCATTCCTGCAGACACCTATGAGCGCCCAGACCGGCCCGGCATTGAGAAAAGATATGAAGACTCTCGAAAACCATATGCAGCTGCTACAGGAGAAGGGATTCACAGAGCATCTTGAGATATACAGAACATTATCTGAACACATTATAAAAAGATATTCCTAATGAGCAATTATAAAGTCAAACTACAAAATATAAAGGCCTTCGCATACGATGTGGATGGCATTTTCACCGATGGAGGAGTCCTTGCCACCGGAGATGGTGACCTTTTGAGGACATTTGATTCAAAAGACGGCTTCGGTGTAAGAATGACCGTTTTGAAAGGATATCCAACCGCAATTGTTACAGGAGGCAGCTCAGAATCAATAAGAAAGAGATTCCGTGGAATAGGCATCCCAGATGAGGATATCTACCTGACAAGCCGCAATAAAGTTCCTGACTTTCTGGATTTTTGCCAAAGGCACAACCTCGAGCCCTCGCAGGTTGCCTTTGTGGGTGACGACCTTCCGGACATCCCTATTTTAAAGATCTGCGGACTGGCTGTATGCCCGGCTGATGCCGTAGCGGAAGTCAAGGAGGTGTGCGACTATGTATCACTGTACAATGGAGGCAAGGGATGCGTCAGGGATTTGGTGGAGCAGGTGCTCAAAATTCACGGCAACTGGGTATTCGACCCCGTAGCATACTCCGGTTAAATCAACAATAAAACAATTATGCAATGGCTGAAGTACTTTCACAACTGCTAAAAGATAAAAAGGTGATTCTTGGTTCGGCCTCTCCAAGACGCAAGGAACTCATGCAGGGGCTGGGAATAGAGTTTACCGTCGATACCGGAAATAATTTTGAAGAGACGGTTCCGGCAAATATGGAGATAACTCTTGTTCCAGAATATATGGCAAAAGGAAAATCAGACGGTTTTCATAGGGAACTTTCCGAGAATGAGATACTGATAACTGCCGACACAATGGTTCTCTGCAACGGTGCAATTTTAGGGAAGCCCAAAGATAAGGAGGATGCCCTGAGAATGCTTGGGATGCTTCAGAACAACAAGCACACGGTAATCACAGGAGTCTGCATCAGAAGCAACCATAAGAAAAGATCATTTTCAGCATCCACCGAGGTTTTTTTCGACACACTCTCTGAAGAGGAGCTGGAACATTATGTAGAGATCTACAAGCCATATGACAAGGCTGGCGCTTATGGTGTGCAGGAGTGGATAGGATATATCGGAATAAACAGGATTGAGGGCTCTTACTTCAATGTGATGGGTCTGCCTGTCCAGAGGCTGTACAATGAATTGAGGGAGTTCATAAGGTAAGTCTCTCACCATCCATATTTACAATTCCCTTATCGGCCATCTCTCTGAGCACGTCTATATAGAGTTTATAATCATCCCCGGCAATTGTTTGTATATCAGACATATTAACAGAGAGTCCACTCTCTGTACCCTGTCTGATGCAATCAATTATGCGGTTGTATGCAACATTTCTGGAGATCTCCCCTCCTGCTCCATTTCTCCTTCTGATACATACATCACAGACACCGCAATCATCCTGCACAGGCTGCCCGAAATACTCAATAAGCTGCCTGCTGCGGCACACAGAATCATTTTCAATAAAACGCACCACACTCTCTATCCTCTTTCCAAACATCTCCTTGCGCTCCTGATAGCGCTTCATGGATATGTAGAAATTGCTCTCAAGCAACCTCTCATAATTCATGATCATAAAAGGAGTCCTCACCCTCGGGATATATTTTATAATCCTCATTCTCGACAATGTGAGCAGCTTCTCCTTCACCCCGGCCTCACTGTCGGCAGTTACTTTTGCAATATAAGCCTCATCTATAGTGGTAATTTTTGAGAAAAGGCCTGTATAGAGCCTCAGCACAGCCTTTATAAAGACATCAAGCTGCACATTTCCCAGCTGCACTTTATAGAGTTCATCCCTGTTCACAATAAACATTATCCTCGACGGATTGTCAATTTCATCAGTAAGCTCCCAATATCCCTCCTGCTCTATATATTTGATTGCATGATAGGCCGACACTGCGTTCAATGAGTATCTGCGCGCAAACTCCTGCAGGTTGAACTTGTTAACACTGTCTTTGCCGGCCTCATATGGTATCTGCAAATAGATGAATACCTTCTGATATATATCTTTTATATACTCAACCGGAGGATATGTGACATTATGTATCGCCTTGAGCCGTTTCAAATCCGAACTGTTCCAAAGCAGGGCTGTATATGAGCGTTTTCCATCCCTTCCGGCTCTTCCTGCCTCCTGAAAGTAGGCCTCCAGTGAATCAGGCAGATCGTAATGTATCACAAACCTCACATCCGGTTTGTCTATTCCCATTCCAAAAGCATTGGTGGCCACTATAATCCTGAGCTCCCCGCTTTTCCACTGGTCCTGTTTAACCGCACGCATCTCCTTGCTCAACCCTGCGTGATAAAAATCTGCTGTAAAGCCGTTTCCACGCAGAAATGCGGCAATCTCCTCTGTCTTCTTACGCTCTCTAACATAGACAATTCCCGTACCCTGAACGCCATTGCAGATTCTCAATATATGTCCGAACTTATCCTCCGTATTTCTTGCAACATACGAAAGATTAGGACGGTCGAAACCTGTCGAGATAATATTGTACTCTCCAAAACCCAGCTTCTCAACAATATCCTCCGACACTGCCTTTGTGGCAGTTGCAGTGAGCGCAATGACAGGCACATTTCCTACCGTCTCCTTTATCTTCTTTATTTCGAGATAAGAGGGGCGGAAATCATACCCCCACTGTGAAATGCAATGAGCTTCGTCAACCACAAGAAAGTTGATGTTCATCTTGGCAGCCCTGCCCTTAAAGAGAGGGGTCTGAAGCCTTTCGGGAGAGACATACAGAAATTTATAATCACCATAGGCCGCATTGTCCAATGCGATATCTATCTGATTATAGCTCATGCCCGAATAGACCGCAAGAGCTTTGATTCCATTCTTATTGAGATTCTGCACCTGATCTTTAATGAGGGCGATAAGCGGCGAGACAACCAGACATATTCCCTCTCTTGCCAGAGCAGGCACCTGAAAACAGATTGATTTTCCGCCACCTGTAGGCATAAGGGCCAGAGTATCCTTGCCGGAAAGGGCTGACTTTATAATCTCCTCCTGCCCCGGCCTGAATGATGTATATCCCCAATAATCTTTTAGAATCTTATATATCATATTGTCATTCTCCAGGTGCGAATTTACCAATTAATTTACAAAATCTGCCATAATGTCAACAAATAGGCAAAAAGAGGAGCACAGTGCTCATATGGCTTAATTTTTGAGGTAATTTTATTGTGCTGTGAATTTAAAAAGCACTATCTTTGTAGTCATGGACCCTGGGTCCGCAAATTGACAATTAATTATTTTATAAACACAATAAATTATGTCACAAATCGATTTAAGCAAGTACGGTATTACCGGAGTAAAAGAGGTTCTTTACAATCCTTCTTACGAAGTTCTTTTTGAAGAGGAGACTAAACCAGGTCTTGAGGGTTTTGAAGTTGGTCAGGTTACAGAGCTTGGAGCTGTAAATGTAATGACAGGTGTTTACACCGGCCGTTCTCCTAAAGACAAATTCTTTGTAATGGATGAAACCTCAAAAGACACTATCTGGTGGACTTCTGAGGAGTACAAAAACGACAACAAGCCTGTTACAAAAGAGACTTGGGCTGAATTGAAGAAAATTGCTCAGGATGAGCTTTCAAATAAGAGACTTTATGTAGTTGACACATTCTGCGGTGCGAACGAGAACACCAGAATCAAAGTTCGTTTCATCATGGAGGTTGCATGGCAGGCACACTTTGTAAAAAATATGTTCATCCGCCCTACAGAGGAGGAGTTGGCAAACTATGGTGAGCCTGATTTCGTAGTACTTACCGCTTCTAAAGCAAAAGTTGAGAACTACAAAGAGCTCGGTTTGAACTCTGAGACTGCAGTTGTCTTCAACCTTACTGAGAAAATGCAGGTCATCATCAACACATGGTATGGTGGAGAGATGAAGAAAGGTATGTTCTCATACATGAACTATCTGCTTCCTCTTAAAGGCATTGCTGCAATGCACTGCTCTGCAAACACTAACAAAAATGGTGAGACAGCTATCTTCTTCGGTCTTTCAGGAACTGGTAAAACCACTCTTTCAACAGACCCTAAACGTGAGCTTATAGGTGATGATGAGCATGGTTGGGATGATGACGGCATCTTCAACTTTGAGGGTGGCTGCTACGCTAAAGTTATCAATTTGAGCAAAGAGGCTGAGCCGGATATCTACAATGCAATCAAGAGAAATGCGCTGTTGGAGAATGTTACAGTTGATGCTGAGGGCAAGATTGATTTTTCAGACAAGAGCGTAACCGAGAACACCCGTGTATCTTACCCTATCTACCACATTGACAATATTGTAAAACCGGTATCAAAAGCTCCTGCAGCCAAGAAGGTCATTTTCCTTTCAGCTGATGCATTCGGAGTTCTTCCTCCAGTTTCAATCCTTACTCCAGACCAGACCAAATACTACTTCCTATCAGGCTTTACTGCAAAATTGGCTGGTACAGAGCGTGGTATTACTGAGCCTACCCCAACATTCTCTGCTTGCTTCGGTGCAGCATTCCTTTCACTTCACCCAACAAAATATGGTGAGGAGCTGGTTAAGAGAATGGAGCAGTCTGGTGCAAAAGCATACTTGGTAAATACAGGATGGAATGGTACCGGAAAACGTATCTCAATCAAAGATACCCGTGGAATCATTGATGCAATCCTCGACGGTTCTATCGACAAAGCCCCTACAAAACATATCCCATTCTTCAACTTTGAGGTTCCTACAGAGCTTCCAGGCGTAGATCCTAAGATCCTTGATCCTAGAGACACTTATGCAAGCGCTGAGCAGTGGGATGAGAAGGCTAAAGACCTTGCTGCAAGATTCATCAAGAACTTCAACAAGTTCACTGGCAACGAGGCTGGAAAAGCATTGGTTCCTGCAGGTCCACAACTATAATGAAGTAACCTTAAAACTCAACGGTTATCCCCACAGCCGGCACAATGCTGCCGGCCTCTTGTGGAATATACTTCATAATATACCGTTGCTCTGTTACAGGGGCAGCGGTATTTTCTATTATACCTGTACTTATAAGAACATCCTGCTGGCGGAGTTTTGAACCTGTAACATTCTGAACATCGACATATACTCCCAGCATCCATTTTTTAAAGTAAAAACTCTTGTCGATACGCAGGTCGAGTTGGGCAAATGGTTTGAGTCTCTCTGTATTGTAGAGCGTGTAATCGATATATGGCCTGCCCTGCACATCCCACGCCTCTTTAAGAGAAGATTTGTCTGCATCATAAGGTGTGTATGGAGCGCCCCCTATAGTGCTTAATTTTGCGCCTGCACTCCAGTTCCGGCCAAAATTATATGTGCATACGATATTGGCTATAAACCTGTTGTCCCATGCCGAAGGAATATACTCTCCATCATTGGCCGGCGTTTGTGAGTCAGGCCTTTGATATTCACTTTTGAAGAGAGTTGCAGAGGTCATAAAATTGAGTTTTCCCGGAATTTGCCAGCGCACTGAGAGCTCTGCTCCGTAGGAGCGGCCTTTTGCCGCAGAGAGCAATAATTCATTTCCCACAACTCCATAATCATTCCCTTTACAGGCCAGCGGTATTCCATCCTGCACCGAGAATGGCATATTTCCATAACCTTTGTAGAATCCTTCCAAAGAGACCACAATGTGTGAGCGCTCTCCAAATTCCCTGCTCCACTTCACTCCTGCACTCATCTGCATAACTCTCATATACTCCAAGTGCTTATTGGCATACTCATCTCCAATCTTATATCCCAGCGATGTGTAGGGCGGCAGCTGGTAATAAATTCCACCTCCTGCACTTACGCTCCATGTGTGGGAAATCATATATCCCAATTGCAGGCGTGGAGAAAAACTCTCCCAGAAGCGCTGCATATTTTTTGAATAGTTGCAGCCATCAAACCGTACACCCATTTTAATGGAGAGCAATTTGTTTTTAGAGAGATAATTTCCCCAGGCAAAGGTTCCCCAAGTAAATATTGGCAGTGAAGTTGCGTAGTTGTATCTCTGTTCTGAGGTGGTGTATGCTCTCTGGTAGGTGTTGTTCCAATAATTGGAATATGCTCCCTGAATTCCAAAAAGAAGATTCCATCTGCCCAGATCTACCCTATCCTCTGCTCTAAATGTTGCTTTCTGCTCGGTGGAGCGCAATTTCAATATCAAATTATCCTCTAACGAAGCATCATTGCCCATATACTTCAAATTCTTGTTGTACAAAAAGTTATATCCCAACGAGACCAGCAGCACATTGCCATTGCCATAATGGCGGTATGCAGCACCAACCGTGTAGGTCTGCTGCTTTATTTGAGGAAGATAACTAAGCAGATACTCCACATTTTCTCCCTTCTCTTCTGTGTTGAGTTCCATATCATCTATTCCGCCCAGCGCAATAAGTGTAATTTCGTCATTTTGCGATATTCTGTGTTTTATTTTTAATTGTCCGTCGATATAATCCGGTAAAAAAGGAAGGCCGAGAAGTTTGAAAAGAAATTGCAGATATGAGCGGCGCAGCGAAAAGAGCCATGTTGTCTTCTTTCCAATATGTCCGCCTCCGCTAAAGGCAAATTCAGATGCTCCAAGCGTGGCTTTAAAATCATTTCCATAAAAATTGCCATCTTTCAGCCTGATATCCATGACTGAACTCAAAGCACCTCCCCACTCTACCGGAAAACCTGCAGTATAAAACTTTACCTGCTCTATGAGGTCGGCATTAATAATGCCTACAGGCCCTCCTGAGGCACCTTGCGTTGAAAAATGGTTGATATTTGGAATCTCTATTCCGTCGAGATAAAACAGATTTTCTGATGGAGCTCCGCCCCTTACTATCAAATCATTGCGATATCCAATGGGCGAAAAAGAGACACCCGGATATGTCCTTACAACACGGGAAATGTCGCGGTTGCCACCGGCAATCTTCTCTATATCGGCTATTCCTATAATCTGCTGCCCCATTCCAACATCCCTGCTCCGTTCCAGAGCTGAACTTACCACTGTAACCTCTTCGAGCAGATTAATATTCTGACTCATGACTATCTCTATAAATGGAGTGCGTGCAGAAATTATATATTCGGGAGTTACTGCATCGTTATAACCCTGACACACTGCCGAGAGCGAGTAGATGCCGGGAGTTACTCCCTCTATTTTAAAATATCCCAAAGTGTCTGTTGCCGCATACCATTGGGAATTGCCCACTACAAACACAGTAGCATAGGCTACCGGCATACGCGAATCTTTGTCTATTACTCTGCCGGTAATGGCAGTGGTTGCATTTCCGCTTGCATGAAGCTCTGTTGCAGAGAGATACAGCAACAGCAAAAATAGTTGTACAATCCTGTTCATCGAAACATCAATTGTAGGGTTCCGCAATAATAACCATAAAAGGCCGCAGTTGTTTGATTATTTTTGAAATAACAACGCAATTTGTTAAATTTGTTACTCAAATACATACCACATATGGCTGCCAATTCTAATGCTTTATTAAGACACAAAACTATAGATGCCTGTTTAAGGGACACCCAGAACAAGTATACATTGAGGGATCTGATAAATGCCTGCTCAAGAGCATTGAAAGAGAAAAATGGAAAGAGTTCCAAAGGAAAGTGCAAAGTTTCGGTACGCACCGTACAGCTCGATATACAGTACATGCGCGACAAAAAGAATGGATATGGAGCCCCTATCGAGGTCTTTGAGCAGAAATATTACAGATACCGCGACAAAAGCTACAGCATCGACAAGGCCGGAGTAAAGAAAAACAAACTCGAGAGTCTGCAGGAGGCTGTTGAAGTGCTCAAACAATACTGCTCATTCAAAGGATTTGAGCAGATCAGGGATATCGTAAATATTCTCGACAGCGCAATAGTTGAAAAGACAGGCAACATAGAGAGCGTAATATCGTATGAAAAGAGGCAGAACCCTCTCGGCCTTGAGTATTTTGATATGCTGCATGATGCCATAATCAACAAAAAGGCTCTGTATATAGGATATTACTCGTCGAGATCAAACAATATAATGTCGATCATATTCTATCCTATGTATCTGAAAGAGTACAAAGGACGCTGGTATGCCCTTGGATATAAGGATGGCCTCAGAGGTGTGTACAAACTGCCTATAGACCGCATACGCGACTTTTCATATGCAATCCTTCCATTCCCGGAAGGGCTCTCATTCAATCCGCAGAGCTATTTCAACGATATAATAGGTGTCACAAAGCTGTCGGGTGAGGTAAGGGAGATAAAGTTTACAGTAAAAAACAAGCTGGCTCCTTTCATAAAACTGAATCCGCTGCACCACTCGCAGGAGCTTCTGGAGTGCAGAGAGAATGGAGATATGGTATTTTCAATAAGGATTGTTCCAAACAGGGAATTCTTTAGCATAATATTTGAAAATCAGCCATATATACAGATAATATCACCAAAAGAAATTGGAATTCAGGCCAACAGCACAGTAATGGATCTCATTCCTGAACTGCCCGACTACAGTAAACCGGAGAAATCTCAGGAGAACGACATGGCCAATGACTGGGATGATGGTTTCAATCTCTTTTCAAACCTGTAATTAATCAGAAAAATGGAAAGTAATACCCGCACTATAATAAATTACAGCACCTGGGAAAGACGAAGCAATTTCGAATTCTTCAAAAACTTCATAAACCCATCATGGTCGGTAACATGTGATGTAGAGTGCACCGCCGCCTTTGAGAGTTCAAAAAAAGAGGGCAGGTCATTCTTCCTCAAATATCTCTACGCCATACTGCGAGCAGCAAACGAGATTCCGGAACTGCGCTACAGAATAGAGAAGAATGAAAATGGTGAGGAGATAATTGTCTTGTACAAGAATGTGTCGGTAATAACCCCTATTAATGTGGGAGAAAATGGCCGGTTCCACTCTGTAAACATCCCCTACAACAAGGATTTTGGCAAATTCTGCAAAAAAGCCTCGGAGATTATAGAGAAGATTCCTACAGAGACTGATCCATATGCTGCAGAGAACCAGGTCAATGGCAGCAAGCACAAATTTATGGACATGATTCTTGTAGCAGCCAATCCAGGACTCAATTTCAGCTCCATGACATGTACCCAATCCGGCCCTCATGGGAGCGAAAAGCCTCTTATAAATGTGGGCAAG
Source organism: Bacteroidales bacterium (assembly GCA_017935505.1). GTDB lineage: Bacteria > Bacteroidota > Bacteroidia > Bacteroidales > UBA932 > Egerieousia. The sequence continues at coordinate 44,273 of JAGBHM010000004.1, forward strand.
GCTACAAAGAAAGAGGGAAAGATCTATATTCCGGTATTTATAAGTGTACATCATGGCCTTTGCGACGGATATCATGTTACAAAATTCTACCAGAAGACAGAAGAGTATTTGAAGGAGCTATAGATATGGATCAGCCAAAAGTGGAAAGGCTTCTGCGTCTTATGAAGATGCTTACTGCCAACAACAAATATACGATTGATGACATCGCCGAAAAGCTTGGCATGTCACAACGTACCATATACCGGTATGTAGATACATTCCGGGAGGCAGGTTTTGTTGTAAAGAAGAATGGCAATTATATAAAACTCGACAAACACTCCCCCTATTTCAAGGACATATCACAACTTGTCCATTTTACAGACGAGGAGGCTCACATACTCAAAAGTGCCATAGAGAGCATTGATGAGACCAACATAATCAAGCAGAACCTCAAAAACAAGCTCTACAGCGTGTATGATTACAAAATTCTGGCAGAATGCGTAACAAAGGGAAGCAATGCACGCAATGTAAACAATCTCTCCGAGGCAATGCAGTCGAAACGGCAGGTTTTGCTCAAAAGCTACAAATCGGCCAACAGCAACCATATCTCAGACCGTATTATAGAACCATACGAGTTCACCACCAACTACATACAGGTATGGGGATATGAACCGGAATCGGGCGAGAACAAGATATTCAAGGTTTCAAGAATATCTGAAGTGGAGATTCTCGACAAAAATTGGGAGCATACAAAGGAGCACCGTCCGGCCTACATGGATATATTCAGGATAAGCAGCTTCAAACAGCTGCCTGTAAAGCTGCAATTGGGGCTCAAAGCGTCCTCCCTGCTTGTGGAAGAGTATCCTCTGGCAGAGAAATATCTCTCCAAAATATCTGATACTCAATATATCCTGGAGACAAATGTCTGCAGCTATGAGGGAATCGGACGCTTTGTCCTCGGGCTGTTGGATGACATCAAAATTCTCCACTCTCCCGACTTTATAGAGTTCCTCAAGAGCAGAATAGCACTCTTCAATGAATAATTTCTTTCATTTTTCTGTACAACGATAGAGAAATATAGTTAAATTTGCTGAACATTCAAGAGAAAAATAGGATATGAATTTCATTTCACAGAATCATCTGCATCATCATCACCACCGTCAAAGCGCTTTGAGGGCAGATTTTCTGTTGTTACATGTGAAATAGTACTTTTCTATCAATGATACATCAGGGCTTGCCTTCAACAGGGCAAGCCTTTTTTTATTGCCGCACATCAACAATAACAAGATCACAACAATATTACAAAATGATACGCATAGCATTACAAGCAAAAGGGAGATTAAATGAGGAGAGCATGGCACTCCTGAAAGACTCCGGAATCAAAATCGAAGAGAGCAAAAGAAAACTTCTCTCAAAATCATGGAACTACCCTATAGAGGTATTGTATCTCAGGGATGATGATATTCCACAAGCTGTATCCAACGGAATTGCAGATTTGGGAATTGTAGGGTTGAATGAAGTTGAAGAAAAGGGCTGCAATGTAAATATACTGTATGAGCTTGGATTTGGAAAATGCAGGCTCTCCCTTGCGGTTCCCAAAAGCGAGCCATACACAGACCTTAAATATTTCAATAACAAAAAGATAGCAACCTCCTATCCAAGAATTCTGGAACGTTTCTTCAAAAAAGAGGGCATAAACTGCACTATAGAAGAGATTGCAGGCAGCGTAGAAATAGCCCCCTCAATTGGCATGACAGATGCCATATTTGACATTGTAAGCAGTGGCGGAACACTTGTCTCAAACGGATTGTCAGAGGTGGAAAAGGTTATGGACTCCCAGGCAGTGCTTATAAGCACACCAAACATAGAGACAGAGAAGGAAAAAATCATCAGACAACTGATATTCAGATTTGAATCAATACTGCGCAGCAGGGGAAAGAAATATATACTTGTAAATATTCCGAACGAAAAGATTGATCAGGCCCTGAAGATAATCCCAAGCATGAAGAGTCCCACACTGCTGCCTCTGGCCGACAAGAAATGGAGTGCAATACACGCCGTAATTGATGAGGAGCTCATATGGGAAAAGACAGAACAACTCAAGGAGATAGGCGCAGAAGATATCCTTATACTCTCAATGGAAAAAATGATACTGTAACAATTAAATCAAAATATTATGGAAAATTACATCAACATCATATATAATCCTCAAAAAAATGACTGGAAAGAGTTGCTTAGAGGAAAGAACGGACAAACAGACAAAACGAATGAAAATGGAGTGAAACTTATCCTCAAGAATATCATGGAATCTGGCGATAAAGCCCTGCTATCTTATGTTAAAATTTTTGACAATATAAATATAAAGGCTTCCGAGCTTGTCGTTTCAGAAAAAGAGTTTGAAGAGGCAACAAGCAAGATATCCAATGAGTTATCATACGCAATAAACTGCGCAATATCTAATGTGAAAAAATTTCACACTGCCCAAAAGAGTCCAGATATCTCAGTTGAGACAATGCCAGGTGTAACGTGCCGTCAAAAGAGTATTCCGATAGGCAAAGTAGGACTCTATATCCCTGGAGGGACAGCCCCGCTTTTCTCAACTGTCATAATGCTTGCTGTTCCGGCTAAACTGGCTGGATGTAAGGAGATTGTATTATGTACTCCGGTAAATAAAGAGGGAAAAATAGCTCCGGAAGTGCTCTACTGCGCCAAATTGTGCGGAGTTGACAAAGTTTACAGGGTCGGAGGCCCTGCAGCCATAGCAGCAATGGCATACGGAACGGAGAGTATCCCTAAAGTTGACAAGATATTTGGCCCTGGAAACAGTTATGTAACTATTGCAAAACAATTGATTTCCAACGATATATGCGCAATAGACATGCCTGCAGGACCATCTGAAGTAATGATTCTTGCAGACGATTCAGCAAATGCGCAATTCATATGCGCAGACTTTCTCGCCCAACTGGAGCATGGAAATGACAGTCAGGCAGTTCTGGCTACAACATCACCCTCTTTGGCAAAACAGGTACAGAGCCTGTTGAAAGAGCAGATCGAAGAGCTCTCCCGTAAAGGATACATATATGAATCCCTTAAGAAAAGCAGGATTGTAGTTCTCTCATCAGCAGAAGAACTGGCCGAAATAGCCAACGAATATGCCCCGGAACATCTGATCATATGCACAGAAAATTACAGGGAGCTTGCCGAAGAGATAGAAAATGCCGGCAGCATATTCCTTGGAAACTACTCTACAGAGAGTGCAGGAGATTATGCTTCAGGAACAAACCACACTCTCCCTACAGGCGGATGGGCGCAATCTTATAGCGGAGTTAATCTACAGAGTTTCACAAAGAAAATTACCATTCAGGAGATAACAAAAGAGGGATTAAAAAATATTGGCAAGATAATTCAGACCATGGCCTATGCCGAGGGCCTCGATGCACACGCCAAATCTGTATCAATCAGAATGGAGGAGTAACAATATGGAAAAAATATATAATCTGATCAGGAAAAATATCAGGGAACTCTCCCCCTATTCCACAGCAAGAGATGATTGTAAAGAGAAGATGGAGATATATCTCGATGCAAATGAAAACCCTTTCAACAACGGAATCAACAGATACCCGTCGCCTTTCCAGGAGGAGCTGAAGAGACTGGTTGCCACCATCAAAAAAAGCAAGCCGGAAAACATCTTTTTAGGAAACGGCAGCGACGAGGCCATCGATCTGATATTCAGAATATTTTGTACACCTGGAAAAGAGAGCGCACTTGTTGTATCTCCATCATATGGCATGTATAAAGTTGCTGCAAAAATCAATGACGTGGATCTGCTGGAATCTATGCTGGATGAAAATTTTCAGCTGAAGGCAGAATCTGTATTAAAAGATGTAAAACCCGATACAAAGGTCATCTTCATCTGCTCACCCAATAACCCATCGGGTAATCTATTGAATAATAGAGAGATAGAGAAGATTATTGAAAACTTCAACGGCATAGTGGTTATTGACGAGGCGTACATCGATTTTGCGGATTCTGAAGGTTTTGCCACTGCTATAGAGAGATATCCGAACCTGATAGTACTGCAGACACTTTCAAAGGCATGGGGAATGGCTGGAATAAGAATAGGCATTGCCATTGCCCAAAAATTCATAGTGGAGACCTTCAATAAGGTCAAATATCCATACAATATAAGTGTCGCCAACCAGGAAAAGGCCATAGAAATCCTCAAAAACAGCATTTTAACTATAGAGAGAATTGAACTGATAAAATCTGAGAGAAAAAGGGTGAAGAGAGAGCTTGAGAGGCTGCCACAGGTGGTGAAAGTATATAAATCTGATGCAAATTTTCTCCTTGTCAAGTTCAAAGAGAAAGAGGCAATATTCAAGAAGCTGCAACAACAGGGAATAATCGTACGCGACCGCTCTTCTGTTGCACTCTGTCGGGATTGTCTGAGAATTACAATTGGAACTCCTCATGAAAATGATTTGCTCATCAATGCGATATCAGAAGAGGAGTGCCAGATTGACAAGCCTCTCCAGAAAACTGAGGCAGAGAGAATTGGGAAATGCATCAGAAATACCCGTGAGACATCAGTACAGGTGGCGCTGAACCTCGACAGATTCAGCCAACCATTCATCTCTACAGGCCTTAATTTCTTTAACCATATGCTCGAACAGATCGCCTACCACGGAGGTATAGGGATAAAAATCATCTGCGCAGGAGATCTTGCTACAGACGATCACCACACCGTTGAGGATACAGCCATTGCCATTGGAAAAGCGTTGGCACAAGCTGTTGGAGAGAAGAAAGGCATTGAGAGATACGGTTTTTCGCTTCCTATGGATGAGGCCCAGGCAACAGTTCTTATAGATTTGGGAGGAAGAGCAGAATTGATCTGGGATGTAAAATTTACCTCTGAAAAGATTGGAGATGTCAATTCCCAGATGTTTGGCCATTTTTTCAAATCTTTTGCAGAAAATGCCAGATGCAATCTCCACATAAAAGCCTCGGGCGAGAATGACCACCATATAATCGAAGGGGTATTCAAAGCCTTTGCAAGAGCCTTAAAATGCGCAATACGAAAAGATCAGTATGGTTATGGCATAGCCAGCAGCAAAGGAAGTATTTAACAAAATAAAGCAATATAATTAATTATTAAATAGATACTTATGATTGGAATAATTGATTATGGAACGGGCAATATAAAATCTGTAGGGAATGCATTGGCAAGGCTCGGTGCCGAATATATTGTTACCTCCCAGGCCTCCATTATAGAAGGATGCGACAGAGTTATCCTGCCTGGAGTGGGAAGTGCCGGAATGGCCATGGAAAATTTAAAGAGAAGTAGACTCGACAAAATTATACCAGCCCTCACACAGCCAGTACTCGGAATATGTCTTGGCATGCAGCTCCTCTGCGCCCATTCAGAAGAGGATGATACCGAATGCCTCGGCATTTTCAAGAATAGGGTTCAAAAATTTCCTGAAATCGGGAAAAAGATACCTCATATAGGGTGGAATACTATCGGGAGCCTGAAAGGGAGTCTCTACACCAATGTGAAACAAGAGAGCTTTGTTTACTTTGTACACTCATATTTTGCGGAAACAAACCAGATGACAATCGCCACTTCTGAATATGGCATCAGGTTCAGCGCCTCACTAAATGAGAAGAACTTTTTCGGATGCCAGTTCCACCCGGAGAAAAGCGGAGACATTGGAGAGAAAATATTGCATAACTTTCTAAGCAACAATATAATATAAGTATCATCAAAATAACAGCTTCAAGTAATGGAGATAAAGATAATACCAGCAATTGACACCATTGGAGGAAGATGTGTCAGACTAGTCCAAGGAGACTACAGCAGGTGCACAACATATAATGCAGACCCTTTGGAGAGTGCCAAGAAATTTGAAGGTTGCGGCATAGAGATGCTTCACCTGGTGGATCTCGACGGAGCAAAGGCTCAAGAGCCAAAAAATCTGGCCATTTTGGAGAAGATTGCAACAAAAACCTCGCTCAAAGTGGAATTCGGCGGTGGTATAAAGAGCAGAGATGCAATAAAAAGTGCTCTGAACGCCGGTGCATATAGGGTAATCTGTGGCAGTACCGCCTGCAATAATCCAAAACTGTTTGTAGAATGGCTGGGAGAATTTGGCGGAGACAAACTCGTTTTCGGAGCAGACTTGAAAGATGGAGTACCCGCAACACACGGCTGGACAAAGAGTGGAGAGATTCCGCCAGACAGGCTTTTTGAAATATTCATTGCAAACGGCCTCAAGCACTCCATAGTGACGGATATAGGCAGAGACGGCATGCTGCTGGGTCCTTCCACAGAGCTCTACAAGATGCTTAAAGAAAATTTTTCGAAGCTCAACATTATCGCAAGTGGAGGTATAAGTAGCATTACAGATTTATATGAATTAGAGAAAATTAACATCACAGAAGCAATAGTGGGAAAAGCGTTGTATGAGGGGAAGATTTCACTAAATGATCTGTACAATCTGAACAAATGAGATGTATGCCAAAAGAATAATTCCATGCCTCGACATAAAGGATGGAAAGACTGTAAAAGGGGTTAATTTCACAAATCTGCAAAATGTGGGTGACCCGGTTGAACTTGCAAGGCAATATTGCAAGGAGATGGCCGATGAGCTTGTTTTTCTCGATATAAGCGCAACTCAAGAGGGCAGAAAGACATTTGTGTCACTCGTTGAGAAGATTGCCAAAAATATTAATATTCCTTTCACCGTTGGTGGCGGAATCTCCTCCGTTGAAGATGCCTCAGCCCTGCTTAAGGCAGGAGCCGACAAAGTATCAATCAACAGTGCCGCAACAAAGAACCCAAAACTGATTGAAGAGCTAAAAGAACTTTTTGGCTCCCAATCAATTACGGTTGCAATTGATGCAAAGGAAATTAACGGGACCTGGCGTGTAACCACCCACGGCGGCACGCAGATAACAGAGAGAGAACTCTTCAGCTGGGCAGCCGAGGTTGAGCGGTGCGGTGCAGGAGAAATCCTATTCACCTCCATGGACCACGACGGCACTAAAAGAGGCTATGCCTGCAGTGTATACAAAAAATTGTTGGAAATTGTAAAAATACCTGTCATAGCCTCAGGAGGAGCCGGTTCAATAACTGATATTGCAGATGTTTTATCGGAGAAGGGCTGTGCAGATGCAGCATTGGCTGCCTCAATTTTCCACTATGGAGAGATAAGGATTCCAGATTTAAAAAGAGAATTAAAAAAGATGAATATACCCGTAAGGCTTTGATTAACAACCCAATTTAAATATGTAAACATTATGAACAGTACAATAAAAACAAACTTCAGCATAGATGAACTTGATTTTCAGAAAAGCGGCAACTCACTCATTCCGGCAATCATTCAGGATTATACAACTCTAAAAGTACTCATGCTTGGCTATATGAACCGGGAAGCTCTTGAAAAGACCCTGGATGATAAAAAAGTCACCTTCTACAGCAGAAGCAGAGAGAGACTCTGGACCAAAGGTGAGAGCAGCGGCAACTTCCTTTTCGCAAGGGAGATATTAAAAGATTGCGACAACGACACTATTCTCATAAAAGCCGAGGCTGTGGGACCGACTTGCCATACAGGTTCAAATAGCTGCTTTAATAGCAGTGATGATGAGGGTTTTATCCGAAAACTCCAAAGAGTGATAGAGCGCAGGAAAATAGAACGTCCGCAAGGATCATACACAGTTGAACTATTTGACAAAGGAGTGAATAAAATAGCCCAGAAAGTTGGTGAAGAGGCTGTAGAGACTGTAATAGAGGCCATCGACGGCAATGACGAGCGCCTTATATACGAGGCCTCAGACCTAATATACCACCTGCTCGTTCTGCTGGCATGCAAAAACATGAATATCTCAGACCTCGAAAAAGAGCTCTACAAACGCCACAAATGATGTATGTATTTCAACCACTTCTTATTATCTTTGTAGGATATAACATAAGGATATGGAAGAGAGAGAAAAACTACCCATTGTAGCACTGATTTACGACTTCGACGGCACGCTGTCGCCGGGAAACATGCAGGAATACTCCTTTATCGGGGCAATAGGCAAGGAAAAGGATGAATTTTGGGCTGAAACAGCCGTTATGGCGCAAAATCAGGATTCTGACAATGTTTTGGTCTATATGCTGCTAATGCTCGAAAAAGCCAAAGAAATGGGCCTTTCCATAAGGGAAGAGAGTTTCCGCAACTACGGAAAATCGGTAGAGCTGTTTGAAGGCGTAAAAGAGTGGTTCAAGAGAATAAATGATTTCGGGCTGGAGCATGGAGTCAAAGTTGAGCACTACATAAACTCCTCAGGAACCAAGGAGATAATAGAGGGCACATCCATTGCAGATGAGTTCAAGGCCATCTTTGCCTGCTCCTACTACTATAACGACAAAGGAGACGCCATCTGGCCTGCAGCTGCGGTAAACTATACCAATAAAACCCAGTTCCTCTTCAAAATCAACAAAGGCATCTTCAGCATAAGCGACGCAGTTATGATAAATGCCTCTGTGCCTGAAGATGAGAAGAGGGTCTCTTTCAACAACATGGTCTATTTTGGTGATGGAGAGACAGATGTGCCGTGCATGAAACTCATAAAACAGCTTGGAGGCACCTCCATTGCCGTATATGAGCCCGACAATACTAAAAAACAGGCTATAGCGGAGCGCCTGATGAAGCAGGACCGTGTAAATTACCTTTGTCCAGCCAATTACAAGGAGGGCGAAAAGCTCGACACTCTGGTAAAGGCCATTATCTGTAAAATAAAGGCAGATGAAGATCTGCTTAAAATAAAGAAGGAGTGCATATGTCAATAACCTGTGTTGCAGTATATCTGGGATCAAAGAATGGAAATGCTCCACTCTTTCGGCATGCGGCCTTTGAACTTGGAGTAGAACTTGCCAAAAATAACATTGCTGTAGTATACGGCGGTACAAATGTGGGCACAATGAATGCCCTTGCCGAGGGTGTCCTTTTTGAAGAGGGTAAGATAACAGGAGTTATTCCGGAGAGGTTTGTAAGCAAAAGTATTACTCACGATAATCTATCGGAACTAATTATAACAAAGGATATTAAAGAGAGAAAAGCCATAATGGAAAATCTCAGCGAAGCCGCCATTATCCTCCCGGGAAGCTATGGTACAATGGACGAACTTTTTGAGTATGCCGTAAACAACCAGCTCAACAATCTCAACAGGCCTATCATACTTTTCAATCTGGATGGCTTCTACGATCCTCTGATTGCCCAACTGAAAAATATGGAAGAATATGGCTTCCTGACCACGCAGCTTATGGAAATGTTCCACAACTGCAGCGATATAAGCGGGATAATCAGCACTATAAACAACTTCAACAAGCAATGATATGGAAATGATAACAGAGATTGTAACATCTGTAAACAATGTTTTGTGGAGTTATATCCTCATCGCAACCCTAATTGCATGCGGACTGTGGTTTACTTATAAGACAAAGTTTGTACAATTTGGAATGATCCGCCACATGTTTAAACTTTTAGTTGAAACAAGCGGAGATAAAATAAAGTCATCCAATAATTTAAGGAAAGAAAGAAAGATATCATCTTTTGAGGCTTTTGCTGTTTCCATAGCAGGACGTGTTGGTACAGGCAACCTCGCAGGTGTAGCTACAGCCATTGTAATCGGTGGCCCAGGAGCAGTCTTCTGGATGTGGCTTATTGCCCTGATAGGCTCCGCAAGTGCATTTGTAGAGTCAACCCTCGCCCAAATGTACAAGATAAAGGGAAAAGATTCATTTATCGGAGGTCCCGCCTACTACATCGAAATAGGGCTTAAGAAGAGATGGCTCTCAATTGCCTTTGCCATCTTCACAATAATGACCTTTGGATTCGCCTTCAACTCGGTTCAGAGCAATACCCTCAGCGCAGCTTTCAACAACGCATTTGGGATAGATACTGCCATAATTGGAGGAATCATCACCCTGCTCACAGCTGTTGTGATATTTGGAGGAATACAGAGTATTGCCAAAGTAAGCAGCATCATAGTACCTATAATGGCCGTAGGATACGTAACAATTGCAACGATAATTATTATATTAAATATCACAGAATTACCAAAGGTTATCGAAATCATTATTTCAAGTGCATTTGGAATGGAGCAGGCAATTGGCGGAGGTATAGGAGCTGCGATAATGCAGGGCATCAGAAGAGGCCTTTTCAGCAACGAAGCCGGTATGGGCTCCGCCCCTCATGCTGCAGCAACAGCCCACACTTCGCATCCGGTAAAACAGGGTCTCATCCAGGCATTGAGCGTATTTACAGATACTCTACTAATCTGCACCTGCACCGCCTTCATCATCCTTTTCAGCGGCGCGCCTCTGGACGGCTCTGTAAATGGTGTGCAGCTTACACAGTTTGCCCTCAACAATGAAATTGGCAGCATAGGAACATACCTGATTGCAATAATCCTTGTATTCTTTGTATTCAGTAGCATTCTTGGCAACTATTATTACGGAGAGGCTAACGTTACATATCTGATAAGGAGTTGCAGAGAGAATACAAAAAAGGGCATAATGTTCACATACAGGACATTGGTAGCCCTCACAGTAATGGCTGGAGCAATAATGAGCCTGGAACTTGCGTGGAATATCTCTGATATAACAATGGGACTTATGGCACTATGCAATATGGCAGGCATCCTCATGCTAGGCAAATATGCCTTCAGACTGCTTGCAGACTACAGAAGCCAGCTCAAGCAGGGCATAAAAGATCCTGTATTCGATAAAGAGAAGGTAGTTCCTGAAATAAAAGACCAGCTGGAGTGTTGGTAACCCCAGCCTGTCTGCTGCAATTCGGCCAAAGTCCCGGACAAGATCAGTTCAAAACAATGACGCCATGTCCGTCTTTACCGTTTATATAGATTTGCGGAGACTTATCAAGTTTCACATGTCTTATAAACTCACTTTCATGTTCAGAAGGCAGGGAGTCAAGTATCTCCTCTTTAAAAAATCCGTTGCCGTCAAACTCATTTACTGTCAGATATCCAACACCCAAAGAGGTGATATTCTGGAAGAAATGAGTGCCCTGGCTCGGATCTATCTGAAAATCTTTCAATGCAGTTTCAACTATCACCTTGGCCTCTGAAATATCACTCCACATAACAGGCACACCGAGCCAAGGATCACTTGAACCCCATCGGCCGGGACCTATGAGAACATAACTCCTTCCCTCCTGTCTGAGCCTCTCATTAAACTCTTTTATCTGAAGAACCATCTTTTCAGTCATTGACTTATCAAAAGAGCTGCTTTTTACATAAATAATATCACTTATGCCATCAATATGCCCTGGGCCCAACGATTTCGGAGAATAGAGCAATGCATTGTCCATATCCACAGAATCAATATCGATATCACTTTTATTGTCGCGATAATCTGTTATCGGTCTCACCTGTAAAACATTGAAAATAGCCGCTTTACCCGGCTCCACATCTAGATTCACCGCAAATTCTATTTCCACCGGACATCTGAACTCCTCACCACAAATATCCAACAGATCGGAAAGTATCTGCGCCACCGGATATTTGCCGAACTGCAAAATATTGGCAAATGTTATGATTCTACGGCTACGCTTGTCAAATGTATTATGTACTATGCGGTCGTTCTCCATATCCCACGAAGAGGCAACATACTTCATACTCCTGAAACGTGACGCCTCAGATATGGTAAACTTCTGCAGGTTTATCCCCTCATCTATGGATGTCTTGAACTTCTCCGGCTCCAGATTAAGCGCATACATCACATCCTGAGTATCTCTCAAGGCCAGTTTAGGGGTTGAAAGCTGCAATATCTTTGAAGGATACTTCGGAGAAAACCTCAATCCCTGTCCCCCATCCACTATGAGTTTACCCAAGCCAAAGGCCATATTTACAATACCATCTTCTGGTCTTTCATCCTCAATAGGGTAATAATTTACAGAGCGTGCAACTCCCGATATGGCAGGAAAATAATAACCCTGGTCTTCTGAACCACATATCCCCTGTATTACTATTGCCATCTTCTCCTCGCCAAGCATATTTGCCGTTGTATGGATATATGCCCTACTTGCCGCAAAGAATACAGAAGCATAAATGCTCTTGATTGCCTTTTCCAGGAGTCTGAGCATCTGATCCTTATTTTCGGTAACCGGTATCATATAGGTAGAATATATTCCGGCAAAAGGCTGGAAATGGGAATCTTCCAGCTTTGAGCTTGAACGCACGGCCAATGGCTTGGTCACTGTTTCAAGATAAGCTCTCAGCTTCAGACTCAAATCTTCTGGCAAACGGGAACTAACAAATTCTGACAGCAATTCCGCATCTGTAATATTTGAATTTATTACATATTGGAGACCGTTATTTTTTATAAACCAATCGAAATACTCTGTGGTTATTACAATACTGCGGGGTATCATTACCTTCATGCCCTCATATTTGGTGAGCATATTGTACTTTTGCAACATACTGTTCAAATAGGCAAGGCCTCTGGCCTTTCCGCCAAGCGATCCTTCCCCTATCTTGGCATACCAGATATATTTATTGTAATTTTCAGGATTGAACTTGGCTATGACCCCTTGTCCTATAAGCATTCTGTAATCCTTGAATTTACGAATTACCGACTTTCTCACCTCCTCTATCGAGATGTACTCTTTTGCCCCAAGCTCCTTCACCTGCCTTGCAAGCAAAAAGAGGCCTCTGGCAAAAAGCCACTTGGAAATTCTGTTTCTCGAAGCATGATATTGGAGCACTTCATCGGGAATTTCATTGAGAATACTCTGCATACTCTTCAAATCTCTTGCGACACCCAGCACCTCTCCGGTATGGAGATCTCTGAATACAAAGTCGCCAAACACAAACTCCTCCCTTATATACTCACTCAACTCCAACAATAGAGTCATAGAGTATTTCACTATAAACCCGCAATCAAGTGCTATAGCCTTTTCGCGCAGTGATTCCTGGCTCGATTGCAAAAGAACCGGCATATATTTATTATCAGCCTTTATCATGGCGGCAAGCTGCAGACCTGCCTCCAGATTCTCCTCTACAGCAGGATCATTCCTGTGCATTGTAAAACCCACATCAGAGATAACTCCCAAAAGGTTCTGCTTATATTTTTCATATAGCATTGCAGCATCTTCGTAATTTGTTGCGAGCAGGATTTTAGGTCTTGCCCTCTTTCTCAGTTTCTGCTGCTGCTCATTCAATGTCTCCTTCAAAAACTCGGCACTCTGCTGCAGAACAAGTTTGTAGATTGTCGGCAAATATGTAGAATAATACCTTACAGAGTCCTCCACAAGGAGTATGCACTGCACTCCGGCCTGTATTATATCCTCATCCGCATTCATCTTATCCTCAATAAGTTTGATAATTGCCAGAATAAGATCTGCATTGCCATTCCAACTGAAAATATAATCTACAGCAGAGCGGTCTTCCATCTCCAGTCTTCTGAATACCTCTTTCGAAAAATTTGTAAGCAGAACAACCGGAGTCTGCAATCCTTTCTTCTTCAAGTAGGCCGAGAGCCTGAAAACATCAGTATCGGCCGTATTGAACATATTAATTATCAGATCAAACGAATTTCCACCGTCGAGCAGCTCCTTAGCTTGCGCAGTAGTTGTAACCCACACAAATTTTGGAGGATTGCTTATATTCAAATCTACATATTCCCTATACAACTGCATCTCTATCTGCCCGTCCTCCTCAAGCATATAGGCATCATAGCTGCTGCATATCATAAGAACCGTCCTTATCCTCTTTTCCATAAGTACTGTATAATTGGTTCTTTTCAAGCCAGTTAAAGGAGATATCTCAATAGAATCCATATAAATCAAGTCCAGCGGTTTGTAAACAAAACTATTTCCGTAAAGTTAATATATATTCAGAAAATTTTGCCATAAAATCTCCTTTTTAAGTATTTTTGCAAAAAGATAAGACATGAGTATAAAATCGGGTATTCCTACAGAATTGGGGACAGAAAAGATCTCCAAACTATTGCGCCAGTATGCAATACCTGCCATAATAGCCATGACAGCCTCTTCGCTCTACAATATGGTAGACAGCATATTTATTGGTCATGGTGTTGGTCCTCTGGCTATTGCAGGCCTGGCCCTCACATTTCCACTGATGAACCTTGGTGCAGCATTTGGCTCACTTGTTGGTGTGGGAGCCTCCACTTCCATTTCGGTATTGCTCGGACAGAAAAACTACGACATGGCCCGCAATGTTTTGGGCAATGTTGTAACACTAAATACCATTATAGGTGTTGTCTATATGGTTGCCGTCTACATATTTCTCAATCCGATCCTCTACTTCTTCGGGGCCAGTGACCAGACCCTCCCCTATGCAAGGGAGTATATGGAGATAATCCTTCTGGGAAATGTGGTAACACACATGTACTTAGGTCTCAACGCAGTACAGAGAGCATCAGGATTCCCTAAACAGGCCATGGCTGCCACTATATTTACGGTAATCATAAATACAATCCTCGACCCTATCTTCATATATGCATTTGATATGGGTATCAGGGGAGCAGCCATTGCAACTGTCATAGCACAGATACTGGCCCTGATATGGCTTACAAAGATGTTCTCCAACAAAAACAATGTAGTGCATTTTGCCAAAGGCACATACAAACTTGTACCGAGAATAGTAAAAGATATACTCTCCATCGGAGCTGCCCCATTTTCAATGAATATGGCGGCTTGTCTGGTTGTAATTGTAATCAATCAGGGGCTGCAGAGACATGGAGGAGACCTTGCCATAGGTGCATATGGCATCATAAACAGAATTGCCTTCATATTTGTAATGATTGTAATGGGCCTCAATCAGGGCATGCAGCCTATTGCTGGCTACAATTTTGGTGCACGCAAGTTTGACCGTGTACACAGAGTGCTCATTACCACCATAATATGTGCAACATGCATCACCACTTTCGGTTTTCTTGTTGCCGAAATATTCCCAAATACATTTATAAAGATATTTACAACCGACTCCCAGCTTATAGCCATAAGCCGTGAGGGAATCATGATAATATTCGCATTCTTCCCTATTGTAGGATTCCAGATGGTTACAGGAAACTTTTTCCAGAGTGTAGGAATGGCTGGAAAGGCCATATTCCTCTCCCTCTCCCGACAGCTGATCTTCCTGCTGCCTTGCCTTCTGATACTCCCAACATTCATGGGAGTGAAGGGCGTGTGGTGGAGCATGCCGATATCAGATGCCATGTCGAGCATAATTGCAGGATTCCTGCTTATACATCAGATTAAAAAATTCAAAAAAGAGAACAATGGAATCTAAATATTATATAACCATCGGACGCCAGCTGGGGGCAGGCGGTCTTGAAATAGCAAAAAAACTCTCTGAAATATTCGGAATACCGGTATATGACAAGGAGTTGATAAACATTGCCTCAAAAGAGAGCGGACTCTGCTGTGAGGTATTTGAAAATGCAGACGAAATCCCGCGCAAATCGGCCCGTGGCCTCTTTGGCCTTCTCTTTTCGGGTGTAGCCTACAACAATCTAGGCAACAGAAGTGTGCTCGACGAGGCCGAACTCTTCAGAATTCAAGGAGAGGTCATCAGAGATATTGCCTCAAAGCAGTCGGCAATATTTGTAGGACGCTGTGCAGACTATATTCTGAGGGAACATCCACGCTGCATGAGTGTATTCATCACTGCAAATGATGCAGACAGGGTTGCAAGGCTGCGCCTGAGCAAAAAAATGGATGGTTTCAAGAATCTGTCGGATAACGAACTGGTTGAATATATGCGTAAAGAGGATAAGAAGCGTGCAGAATACTACAATTTCTACACCTACAAGAATTGGGGCCACTCAACCTCTTATGACTTGTGCCTCAACTCTTCAGTCCTCGGCACCGACAAGTGTGTGGAGATAATTGCAGACCATATAAAAAACGTATTGTTAAAATAAACTGCAAGCCGAGAGCAGAACTCAAGCTTGCTTGAAGATATGCCGAGGCGCAGCGTGATTGTAAATGAAATTTAAAATAAACTGCAAGCCGAGAGCAGAACTCAAGCTTGCTTGAGATATGCCGAGGCGCAGCGTGATTGTAAACAAAGTTTAAAATAGCTGAAGCATGGCAAAAATCAACAAGACAAATGTTGCCAGAATCCTTGACAGCAAAAAAATCCCATATGAACTCATTCCATACACAGTTGATGAGAACAATCTGGCCGCCACACATATAGCGAAGGAACTGAATGAAAATATCGAACAGGTATTCAAGACTTTGGTGCTGCGGGGAGACCGCACGGGCCATTTTGTATGTGTAATACCAGGAAATTGCGAAGTTGACCTCAAGAAGGCGGCAAAAGTCTCAGGCAATAAAAAAGCCGAGATGATTCCGATGAAAGAGCTGCTCCCCACAACAGGTTATATAAGAGGAGGCTGCTCCCCTGTCGGAATGAAGAAACCGTTTCCCACATGGTTCCACCACACCTGCACCCAATTCGGTTACATATATCTGAGTGCAGGAGTCAGAGGGCTGCAGATAAAGGTAAAAGCAGCAGACATCATCAGTTTGATAAGCGCCGCCACCGCCGATCTCGTTGCATCCGGCAATACTTCAGAGGAGTAATTGTGCATAAATAGTTGAAAAATAGTTGCCATTCCTATCTCTTTCTGAAAAATAAATTGTAACTTTGTACCGGCTATACCAATTCGGACGGTTGGTTTTGTATGAAAACAGCAATCAGAAATATTGTTTTTGCACTTACAATATGGGTCTACATCTTTGGCTCATCAGGATTCACTGTGCACCATTGCTGCTGTAAAAAACACTATCATACAACATGCGCCATCATCAACGCTTGGGAACATTACGTATTTTCCGGTTGTGAGAAGCACAACCGTGATGCCTCTGAGGTATCACGCCAAAATGAAGACGGCTCATCATCACAGATGACCATTGTAAAGAAGGCAAAAGGCCATTGCACCGACTTTCTCTACACAATGGAGTCGCAATGGTACAGCAATGAAGACAATCTTCAGGCACCTGCCAAATACATTGTGGAGCTGTTGCAGTATCTGCCAGTTGATTTGCACACAATCACAGAAAGCCAATATTTTGGAGCCGACATTGAGCTCTTCTACAATTACGACACATCCCATTACCGTTACCGGCAGTGGTGCCCGGCACCGGATGTTCTCTGTACATTCATAATATAGATCCAAAAACTCGTTTATGCCGTACTATATTGCCTCAGGCCATTATAGTGCGGGTGGTGGTGTTTATACACTCACCTTTTCTGTTTTGCGATTATTTCATCCGTAAAATCATTTAACTTAAATAATACAATAACTAAAAAGAATGCCTATGAAAAAGCTATTAATTTTCAGTTTGTTTGCAGCATTGGCTTTTGCAAATTGCATAAGTGCCAGTGCTCAAAGCAAGGCAAAAGTAAACGTAAGCGGACAAGTCTTCTCTGTCTCTACAACCGGAGGGGGAGGTGAAAAACAGACCGTTCCATTTGCTGTTGTAATTTTGCCGGAGAGCAGTATTGCAGTATCATCTGATGCCGATGGTGCATTCTCCATTCCAAATGTAACTCCCGGTGCACATAAGATCCAGATCCAGTCTTTGGGTTACCAGACTCTGGATACAACCATGAATGTACTTGCCAGCAAAGAGAACAAGTTTGAATATGTTCTCATGGAGTCCAACTTCCGCATGGAAGAGATTGTAGTAACTGCTGAAGTTTCAAAAGCAGGTGCTGCAACATCTTCAATTATCAACAAGAATGCTCTGGAGCACTTGCAGGCAACATCTTTGGGTGACATCATGTCCCTGCTGCCTGGAGCTTCCCAACAGAAACCAGATTTGCAAGGTGTATCAACTGCATTTGTGCGTGGAGGAAGTTCTTTGGGTACTGCCGTAATCGTGGACGGCGCCCCTATGTCAAACAATGCCAACCTGCAGGTACTGAGCCAAGGCAGTGGAAGTGAAACCGGTGCAGTATCCCCTACTACCGGTATCGATTTGAGAACCATTACCACCAACAATGTAGAGAGCATTGAGGTTATCCGTGGTATCGCTCCTGTTGAGTATGGTGATATGACTGCCGGCGCCGTTATTGTTAATGCAAAAGCCGGATTCCAGCCTCTTACCATTAAATTGAATATAAATCCGAATGTATATTCAGCTTCGGCAACACAAGGTTTCAAGCTTGGAAATAAAGCCGGCAACATCAATTACAATGTGGATTATGCGTATAGTGTTGATGAACCGAGAGAGGGTTACGACTACTATCAGCGTGTAACTGCGAAAGTCGGTTATACCAATACTTTCGGCAAATTCTATACAAACAACTCATTGAGTTTCTTGTGGACATACGATAGAGGTTATCCTAACCCTGCCGATGAAACCGATAAAAACATCTTCTATGAAAAAGACTATGGCATCCGTTTTACACATAATGGACAATATAATGCCAATGCCGACTTTTTCAAGAGTTTACAGTATAATATCTCATTCAACTATACAAACCGTCACAGCTTCTATGAAAATCTGATCAACGGAAATGGCGATGCTCCATATTCAACATCAAAAGTAGACGGTTCCGTTATGTCTAGCATCCTCAATGGCCATGTTTATGATCAGGAAGGCAACCAGATTACAAGCTATGATCCTTCACAGATTGATTATGCAAAAGCATGGATTTTGCCGTCAACCTATACTTCACAATATAATATCTATGGCAAGGAGCTGAATACATTTGCAAAAGTCAAGGCCAATTTTGCCGGAGACTGGGGCAGGACAAACCACAGGCTTGTTGTTGGTGCCGATTTCAAGAGCGATGGCAACTTAGGAGACGGTAGAGTATATGATATAGAGTGTCCACCTGCAAGACTTGGTGTCGGAAGTGTTGTTGAAACTCTCAGGGAGAGAGCTTTCAAGGATATTCCTTTCCTCAATCAGTTTGGTGCATATCTGCAGGAGACATTCTCTGTTGACATTGCAAAACGCAAATTGGAACTGGTTGCAGGTTTGAGATACGACCATGTATTCAATTTTGGAGGAGGTCTCTCACCTCGTCTCAACCTGTCGTACGAACTGGTTCCAAATGTATTGAGCCTCAACGCAGCATACGGTATTACCCGCAAAGCTCCTACCCTGTACTATCTGTATCCGGACAGCAAATATTACGATGCAATAAACTTCGACAACGCACTCTCTACAAATATTCCGGATGACAAGAAGATGCAGGTAATTACAACCTATGTAATGGATAGGAAAACCGATGAACTGGAGATGATGAGACAAGAGAAATATGAGATTGGCCTCTCTGCAAATATCGGCAAAATGCACTTCTCCATTGTAGGTTATCAGGAAGTTGTAAACAACGGATTCGGAATGTATACAGACCCTGATGATTTGAGACTGATAAATTATGTCCAATACAAACAGGTACAAAAAGGGTTTGATCCCGAAACAGGTGCACCAAACCTTATTCTTGGAGAGAACGGCATGCCTGTACTTGCTGAAAAGGCAAACAATGCATACTTTATCTCTGTCAACAATCCGGGAA
The DNA here is from genome assembly GCA_017935505.1 of Bacteroidales bacterium. Classification (GTDB taxonomy): domain Bacteria; phylum Bacteroidota; class Bacteroidia; order Bacteroidales; family UBA932; genus Egerieousia. Next base: position 63,821 of record JAGBHM010000004.1, read on the forward strand.
ACAGAGACAGATACAGAAGAACCGGTATAGAGTATGTGTTCAATTTTGGCAGAATAGATGCCATCAGAACTACATTCCAGCTCGACGGTACTGTCTATACCACCAAAACACTGCCTACCAAAACATATTCATTCTCAGGTAGAATACCTGCAGGAGCCTCAGGAGATTTCTCAAGATACTCAGACAAAGGTGTCTTTGACAATTTGGATATCAGCCCTGTATCATATTCAGAGCATGCTGCTACCAATATTACAGCTGTACACAATATTCCACAGATTGGTCTGGTAATCTCTGCAACTGCCCATATCAGCTGGAGATCAAAGAACTGGGATGTCTATACAACAGACAGGGAATTGCTTACCATTCCTAAATGGTGGATACCACGTACAGATGCTGTAATTGACGGAGTTGAGTACAAAGCCGGCCAGATGTATAATTTCAAGAAAGAGTGGGCTAATGAAGACAATCCGAATTATGACAGATTCCAGTATTTGACAACAGAAGATTCATATAATTGGGATACGTTGTATGAGAGGGAAAATGTATTCAAGCCAACTTTAACCATTGGCCTCAATGTCTCAAAAGAGTTCGGAAAATTGTTCAATATATCATTCTTTGCACAAAACATGTTCCGCAGCAGCCGTCTGCAGGAGCTTGCCCTTGAGCCGGGCTACTATGTCCGTATGGGTGGCGGAGGATTTTTCTTCGGATTGCAGTTGAATGCCACAATTAAATAATATAAGGAGATACTGTTATGAAAAAAACTTTTAAATTAATATTCACTTTAACTTTAATTGCCCTTATCTCCTCATGTGTAAAAATAATGGAGAATGCACAGGATGTTCCTGTTATCGGAAAAATTGAAGTTGCATATAAAGTCAATGCCACAACTGCTTTTCAGGAAAAAGGCGGCACAGTTGTTCCTGATCCGAACTTTCCTACCGGAGGACTTACTGTAAATTTCCTCAATTTGGGAACAAATGCCATAACTACCGTTACAACAGATAACGATGGCATTGCATCTGCCCATATTGCCCCCGGCGACTATTCAATTATTGTAACAGGCAGCATAAAGAATGGTGATGACACCTATATGATGAATGCAACAGTGCCTTCAGTATCATTGATCAGCCCTGTTTCAAAAGAGGAGGCAGCTGCAGACGGCAGCGACAAACAAGTTATAATCAGACCTGCAAAATTGGGAACCCTTGTTATCAGTGAAATGTATTATAACGGGTCAACTCAACCATATTATTTCAGGGACCAGACCTATCACATTTATAATAATGGAGATAAAACCGAGTACCTTGATGGTCTCTGTTTTGCGCAGATGTATCCCAACATTGTATCCGTTGACACTCCACTGCCTACATGGCCGGATGAAGACGGTATAAACAACTATGTATATGCCCGTTTGGTATGGAAATTCCCCGGCAATGGAACAGACTATCCTTTAGAGCCAGGCGAAGCTGTTGTATTGGCGCAGGAGGCAAGAAACCACTTCACAAACCTTTCCGACAGCAATGATATAACAATAGACAACTCTTCTGCCAATTGGGAGTGCTGGTTCGGCAATGCATCCCGAGACAATCCGGATGTTCCAAATCTTCCGCACATATTCTATTGCGACATGAACTATGGCTTCCAATGGCTGGCATCAGTTTATGGTCCTGCACTCTGTATCTTCAGACCGGATGACGGCACAGTCATAACAGATAATTTTTATGAAAAGCCGGCAAAAAATCCGAACTGTCAGGTTCAGGAAGGCGATGTGGATATGGTGTATTTTGCCAGAATTCCGGCAAATTGGATAATTGACGGCATTGAGTGTATGGAAGACTTGAGTCTGCTCGGCCTTAAACGTATCCCTGGATTTGTAGATGCAGGAGCAGCAACAGCCGGTACCATTTACCAAGCTAAGGTCGTTTCAAGAAAGGTTGTAGACAGGAGAGCCGACGGCACCCCTATTTATGCCGACACTAACAACTCTACAAATGACTTTGAGACTCTTTCCGGCCCTGTCATCAGAAGATATGGCCAAAAAGCTCCGGCTTGGGACGGTACTAATAATAACTAAAACAGAAAGTGATGATTAAGAATATATTTAAAACAGTAGGCTGCCTGTTCTTGGCGGCAGCTGCCTTTAATCCGGTTCTTGCTCAGGAGAATCAGACACCTGCTTCTGTTGCAAAACTTAAAATGCAGAATATCTGGATGAACAATACCAACAATACCGCAGCCGGTGTTGTAGATGCATCTGAGCACTACAGCATTTCTTCTGTAGGATATACAAGAGATAAAGGTGATTTCAATTTCATTCAGGCAGGAAACAACAACAGTCAACTGAAACTGCAATCTGAAGGTGGCGGAATTTATGAAAAAGTCAACAACATGTTCATGTGGGGCAAAATCTCCTACACACGAGATGTACTTAAAGGTGCAAAATTCAACTGCTTGACATACGACCCGTTCAGGGATGTACCATTTTTGTTGGCAGATACCAACTCATCAAAATGGATCAGACAACAGTACGACCTTGCAATGAAGATGGCATCTCCAAAATTGTTCAACTTCCTTACACTTGGTCTGAGCGGTTCATATATGACAGGTACATCTTCAAAACAGGTAGACCCGAGACCTGAGATGAAGGTTTCAAAATTTGATATCGGCGCCTCATTGTTAATGAGCTTCGGCAATCACCATATCGGTTTTGACTATAACTACTATAACAGAAGGGAGGACGGTGATGCAACCATCATGAATACCCTGTTTCAATCAAGGGCTTGGGATTTCGTAGCTCCGGGATTCTTCAAGGAGGCTGAGTTCTCTGCAAATCCTATATTTTACATAGAGAGATATTACCATGCACATGCAATGGGTGGCGGTGTTCAGTATGGCTTCAAGAACAGCCATTGGAACATCCTGCTTTCAGGTAACTATCAACAGCGAGTTGAAGATATCAATAATGAGCAGCTGCATGAAGATCCTGAAAATCTCAGAAAAATTATAGGTACAGTAAAAGAGGATATCTATACAGGCAAATTGGTTGCCAACTATACTTTCAATAATGGAAACATGTTGTCCCTTAATGCCTCTTACCAGGACAAAAGTGTAGACGGCATTGAATATTACCAGAAATTCGACAGTTCAATTGAGGTCAATGGCTGGGTTATTAATGCCAAATACACTACATCCAATACCTCAAAGGTTGACAAGGAGGTAAAACTGGATTATATTGTCAACGACGGCAATGTCTACAAATGGTGGTTTGGCGTAAACTATGCAAACAGAACCAATGACTGGTGCTACTACTTGCCACAGGCAAACCAGGATGTTACCAACAATATCTACGGGGCATTTGCATCACGCCATATCCCGTTCAAAAAGAACCACTCATTGACAATCAGCTTTAACGGAGGCTTCTCTTCTAACAGTGAGGCTTTCATGAAGTATGAGGGTGAAGGCACCCAACCTGAAAATGCAGGATGGACAGACTTCACACTTAGGGATTTCAACTACTTGACAACCAATTATACAAAGTTTGGCGGTGAACTTTCATACGCATATTCAGGATTCAGGAAAAATGAATCGATGTCGTTGTTCCTTACAGTTGCATTGGATCATTACACACCTGGTACTGACCTGTTCACAAACCGCACAATTACAAACTTCACACTTGGTATAGCTTTCTAACAGGTTGCCAAAACGTTGTTTGAACTGATTATTGGATTTTTAAAGGGTGGCCTAAAAGTCATATCGGCCACCCTTTTTATAACCACAAAGCATAAAATCATTTAATTTACTAAATATCAACAATATATCAAGTAGCAAAAAGATGAAGCGTAAAACATCTATTTTCTCTCTGTTTGCAGTTGCTTCCGCAATGTTTTCATCATTGTCGGCAACAGCCCGGAATATAGAGAAACCTACAATAGAGGGCAAGACCAGTTTTGCCGTTGTTGTAGACCAGACTACCTTGGAGAAGTGCCGCGCCGAGATAGACAGTTACAAGGCTGTTGTTGAGAGCGAGGGTCTTCCAACCTACATTGTTTCAGACAACTGGTGCTCTCCAGAAGAGGTAAGAAGTGTTCTTGAAGAACTTTACAAAAACAACAAATTGGAGGGTGCATTCCTTGTAGGAGACATTCCAATTGTAATGGCAACAAAAGCAGAGCACTTGACCACCGCTTCTGTTCCTACAGACCGCTTCTACGATGATTTCGACCTCAAATTCGACTTTATCAAAGATTCAACCGACGGTCTGAAATTCTACTGCCGGCTTTCACCTGTTTCAGAACAACATATCGGAAGCGACATCTACACAGCACGTCTGAAACCGCTTGCAGGCAACGGAGACAAATACGGGCAGATAAGCAAATATTTGAAGAAGGCTGTGGCATTGCACAAAGAGCACAACCACTTTGATTCATTCGTTTCATATACCGGTTACGGGGCAGGTCCTGAGTGTCTCAAGGCATGGAGAAGCGAGCAGCAGATCCTTCATGAGCAATACCCGGGCATATTTACAAAATACAACAATGCCAAATTCATCCGCTTCTCAATGGACAAATACCCTAAAGACTATGTAATCAGGGAGCTTCGCCGTCCTGATCTTGATTTCATGGTCATCCATGGCCATGGCATGCCCGACAGACAATGTCTGGCCGGCATTCCCAACCAGATGGATATTGAGCATCCTGAGTACATCAAATATGAGTTGAGACAGATGATGAGGTCAAACCTAAAAGAGCAGAAAGAGAAGGTTTTGGAACTTGTCGGAAAATGGGGATTGGATTCAGCATGGTATGCCGGCTACGACACTCCCGAAATGATAAGGAAAGACTCCATTGAAGATGCCAGAACCGGTATTCTTACAGAAGATGTGAACGCAATCTCTCCTAATGCAAGATTTGTCATTATGGATTGCGGCTTCAATGGCGATTTCAGATACGACAACTTTATTGCCGGCAAATATATCATGACCGACGGCAAATGTCTTGCCTCATTTGCAAACAGTGCAAATGTTGTTCAGGACAAATCCGCAACCGGCCTTCTCGGTCTTTTGGGTCAGGGCATAAGACTCGGGAACTGGGCAAAATACAACAACTCTCTCGAGTCTCATCTCTTTGGAGATCCTACATTCCATTTCCATGCTCCCCACGGCCATGCACACCATGGAGAGGAACATCACCACACTCACGACATCAACGGGATGATGGCTGTAAATGACAACGGTTTCTGGGTTGAACATCTGAACCACCACAATCCCGAGTACCAGAATGTGGCTCTTATCAAACTTGTATGCAACAACTATGAAGGAATAGAAGATATACTTTTGAAAAAGGTTGTCGGGTCTCCATTTGCAATTGTAAGGTACAATGCAATGATGCTTCTGGAGAGACTCAACCATCCTAACTGGCACGAGGCCCTCAAAGCCGCAACCAACGACAGCCACGAGCTTACCCGCAGAATAGCCGTCCACAGAATGGGCCTGTGCTGCAACACAGAGTTTATCCCCTACCTGATTGACTCTTATGTAACCGACTACTCTGCACTGCGTGTCAAATTCAACATAACCAAATCCCTGCAATGCTTTGACAAAGATCTTGTACTTGGGCAGATAGAAAAATATTTTGCCGACAAGGACTTCTATCTTGCCGCCAGATTCAAGCAGGAACTTATTGATCTTGTTTCATCAGAAAAATAATGGAAATGGGTATGAAAAGATTTTTACTTGTAATTGCTGCTATCATCTGCACAGGCCAGATATTTGCACAAAAAGCCAAAGTAACAAAACCTGTTACAAAGCAGAGCAACTCGTTTGCCATTGTTATAGACAACATCACATATGAAAAAGCCAATGCAGAGGTTCTGGCCTACAGGGATGCCCTTGAGGCCGACGGGCTCTCTACCTACATTATATGTGGTACTTGGGAAAACCCAGATCAGGTAAAGGCCCAGATCAGGAAAGTTTACGCAAAAGCAAAGAACTTTGAGGGGGTCGTATTCATTGGCGATGTGCCTTATGCAATGGTGCGCAATGCACAGCACATGACTACAGCCTTTAAGATGGATGAGAAAAAATTTGATAAAGACCAGTCTTCTGTTGCCTCAGACCGTTTCTACGACGATTTGCACCTTGAGTTTGAGTTTATTCAGAAAGACACTGTCAATCCTATGAAGTTCTGGTATAAACTCACAGAAGATTCTCCCCAAACATTGAACCCTACCTTCTACTCAGGCCGTATCTTCTACCCTCCCATGCTGGGTGGCGACAAATATGAGGCCATTGCAAAATATTTGAGAAAGGCTGTTGAGGCCAAAAAGAATCCTGAGCTTCTCGACAATATGGTAACATTTGCCGGCCATGGATACAACGGAGACTGTCTTCTTGTATGGCAGGATGAGAAGATTGCAATGAATGAGAACTTCCCGTTCCTTGCAAATGGCCACAACTCTGAAAAGCACCTCAACTTCAGAATGGACAAGTATATGAAGTACCAGCTGTTCAGCGAATTGGAGAGACCGGGCATTGATGCCTTTTTCTTCAACGAGCATGGTTCTATTGACAAACAGCACATTTCAGGCAGCTCTCCTGAGACTGTAAGTTCAACAGAAGAGCGTCTTTCTTCTTTCCGTTCAAAAATCAATGGAGAGTTGAGATGGATGTCTGAAGAAGAAAGAGAAGAGTTCAGAAAGAATTTCTTCAAATATTATGGAGTAAATGAGCAATTCTTCAAAGCAAGAGCTGAAGAGAATCAAGAGGAGGTAGAACTGGCCAAAAACGATCCGGATCCTATCATTTTCAGCCTCGACGATATCAAGAAACTGAAACCTACTCCAAGATTTGTAATGTTCAATGCCTGCTACAACGGTTCATTCCACAGACCGGGATATGTTGCCGGTTACTATATTTTTGGCGACGGCAGAACTGTTGTTTGCCAGGGTAACACTGTAAACGTACTCCAAGACAGATGGACATACGAGATGGCAGGTCTTATCTCCCATGGTGTGAGAATCGGTGAATACAACCGCATGATTGCCTCTTTGGAGGGCCATATCATCGGTGACCCTACCTTCCACTTCCGCGAGCAGGAGGGCTCTACCCTACGCCGTGATGCAGTTGCAAAAGCAAACGACGCAGCATACTGGGAGGCACTTCTGGAGTCTCCATATGCAGACATCCAGTCTCTTGCCTTGAGAAAACTTACCGACATGGGTGCTTTGGAATCATTTGATATCCTTGCCCACATGAAGAGATGCAAATTCGGCACAACCCGTATGGAGTGCATCAAGCTGTTGAGCCGCTTCCGCGACGACAACTACATTGAGGCTATCAAGACCGGTATCTACGACAGCTACGAGCTTACACGCCGCAACGCAGCAGACTATGCATGGAGAAGCGGTGATACAAGATTGTCTGAGACCATTATTGATGCTTTTGCAAACTATCCTGAGTCCCAACGCCTGAATTACAACTTGCAGAAATGCATGACCCTTTTCCCTGAGAAATCGTTGAGAGAGGCTCTCGAGGTTGTCAAAAAGGATTTCACAGACCTTGATGTTGATGCTGCTGTAAAAAGAGTTGAGGATATGATAGAGTTCCAGCAGAACTTCAAGAGAGAGTACACCTCTACCCTGTTCAATAACAATGCAACCCTCAGGGAGCGTATTGCAGCTTCGCGCTGGATGAGAAACCACAACTACCACGACCAGATTGGCAGAATGCTGGAGCTTATCGCAGACAAATCTCAGGAACTCGAGTTGAGAGTAAATGTTGCCGAGATGTTGGGCTGGTACAACAAATCGATGTTCTGCCAACAGATTTCCGACGGCTGCAAGAAAATTCTCGAGAACAAGGATATTGAGGAGGAGCTGCGCAAAGAGCTTATCCAAACTATAAACAGAGTCAAATAACAATCTTTTAATCAATAAACGACAATGATTCGCAAAATCAACATGTTGCTTATGGTGCTGGTGCTTCTGCCAATGATTTCATTGGCGAAGCGCACCGTAATCAAGCCGTCGGTTAAAACCCCTACCTCATTTGCAATTATTGTAGACCAACAGACTTTTGAAGCCGTGCGCCCAAGCATAGAGGCTTACAAAAAGGCAATTGAGAACGACGGTTTGGCTACCTATATCGTAGCCGACCATTGGTGCTGTCCCGATGAGATCAAGGCACAGCTCATGGAGCTTTCAAAAGGCAAAATGCCTCTTGAAGGTGCAGTATTTGTGGGTGATATTCCAGTTGTTATGGCCCGCGATGCCCAACACTTTGCATCTGCATTCAAAATGGACCAGACTGAGGACTGGAAAGAGTCATCTTGCGGTACAGACCGTTTCTATGATGATTTTGACCTGAAATGGGATTTCATCAAACAGGATGAGGAGATTCCTCATTTCTATTACTACTCTTTGAGGGCAGATTCTCCCCAAAAAGTATCTACAGATATCTATACCGGCCGTATCCGCCCTACCGGTGAGAACAAATATGATAAATTGGAGAAATACCTTGCAAAGGTTGTGGCTGCACATGCAGAGAACAACAGGCTCGATGACCTGTTTGTATTCCGTGGCCATGCCTACAACTCTGAGGCAAAAGAAGCATGGTCCGGCGAACAGGTAACTCTTAGAGAGCAGATACCTTCATTGTTTACAACCGGAAATACCGCAAGATTTGTAGATTTCGAGACCCAATACCCTGTCAAGAATTATGTTATTGAGTATCTCCGCCGTCCTACTCTTGATATTGCACTCGGCCACCATCATGGGTCCGAAACCCGCCAATACATGAACGACAACCAGAATGCGGCAACTACAGAAGAAGCTATTGAGATGGTCAGGCTGTATCTCCGCTCAAAAGTATCCCGTGAAAGAGGTGATAAAGGTGCCGCCATGCAGAAGTGGGCTGACGAATTTGGTGTTCCTGTAAGCTGGATTGATACAACTGCTGCACAGAAAGATGCCGACAGAGTTCGTCAGAAGAGTATGGATATATACCTCGAAGATATCTATGCAAGCAATCCAAACCCGCGTTTTATCATGTTTGACGCATGCTACAACGGCTCTTTCCATAGAGATGACTGTATAGCCAACGGATACCTTTTCTGCGACGGCAATACTGTAGCCACTCAAGGAAATACACTGAACAGCATTCAGGACAAACATCCCAATGCATACCTTGGCCTTCTGGCAAGCGGTCTGCGCATCGGACAATGGAGCCGTCATGCACAGAACTTTTTGGGACTGCACCTTGTTGGAGACCCTACATATAAGTTTGCAAATACTTCCACTCCGGAGGTTGACATAAACAGAGCAATTGTTGATCAGGCAAAGAACAATGCATATTGGCTGGATATTCTCAATAACAACAAATATGCAGCAACAGGTTCAGACTGGCAGGCAATGGCCATCAGAAAATTGGCAGACAATAAATATGAAAATATTGAAGAGCTTGCAATGGAAGTGTACAAAACCTCCCCTTTCGGCAGCGTAAGAATGGAGTGTCTGAAGGCCCTTTTCAATATGAACTCCGACAAATTGAATGAGATCATAATCCTTGGATTCAACGACAGCTATGAACTTGTACGCCGTTTCTGTTCGGAATACAGCGGCCTTTGCGGAGATGATGAACTTATTCCGGCAGTTGTAAATGCAGTCATCAATGATAAGATTTCGGCACGTGTCGCATATCGTGCCGGTGAAAATCTTAACCTCTTCCCTGCTGATAAAGTCTGTGCAGAAATCCGCAAACAGTTTGCCCGGCAGAAGCATATCCTTAATGCCGAAGAGAGAATGAATGGGATGATTGCAACACGAACCAGAGGAGAAAGAAGGGCAAACGCAATTCTTAATGTACTTACAGACAGTTCTGTTAAACTTGAAGAGAGAAAATTCAATATTGCAACATTGAGGAATTACCGTTATCATTACATTATTCCTCAGGTAATTGCATTCGTAGAAGACGCTTCCCAACCTGTTGAGCTCAGAATCAGGGCAACTGAGGCATTAGGCTGGTACCGCCATTCATACAGAAATGAAGAGATAGCTCAGGCCTGTAGGAGAATTATGGCATCCGACGCTCCACAGGAACTTAAAAACGAAGCCAAGAAAACACTTGGCAGACTGCAGTAAACCTCTTGCATAGATACTGCAAAATCACATTCCAACGGTGGCGTATGAATGAACTGCATGGTTCACTGCATACGCCACTTTTGTATAAGTAGCTCTATCCCACAAATTTAACTATCGAAACTCCGTACCTGCCAACCGGGAGCTCCACTTCCCCGTTGCGCTCAAGATGAATGCCATGCGATACGGTTACGACCTCCTTTCCACCACCTTTTTCAGCGGCTGAGGCAGCACAAGCCTCTTCATCTTCAAAGAGGCTTACAGCAGAGTATTCGCCCTCTGCCAACCTCCAGAAATCAAACAGATGCTCCGGAAGTTTTACACTGAGGCTCTTTGCAGTTTGTGAAAAATCGGCGGCAACAAGCAGAAACTCTTCCCTATCCTTTGCTTTGCGGGCAAATACAAAATTGTCATTGGCATTGAATCCCGCAGTATCAAAATTGGCATATTCCAGATCATAAGTAGCTCCCTCCCTTATGGCCTTCTCCTCCATTGCAATCTGCATAAGCTTGCAATAGAGCTCATACAACCCCTTTTCTGAGGCCGACAAACCTGTTACACCTGAGTTCTGTCCCTGGCAATCCCTGCATTCCAAAGCTTTAAGCCATCTTGCAACCGACGGCGCCGAACAGTAATCAAATATTGAAGTTCTGCCATCTACTCCACTGAAACCTTCAGCCAGCATTCCCCTTTCACCAAATTCCTGCCCGAAATAGAGCATGAATGGTGCAGTATTGAGCATAAGGGATACTGTCAGCTCCGGTATAGCCTTGAATGGATCTCCAATATTAAAATCTGAGGCAACTCTCTGCTCATCATGATTTTCAAGAAAATTGAGCATTGAATGCTGCATATCTCCCAAAGATTGCCAGTTTCCGGTAATTGAACTTGCAGGAGAGAACCATGGAGCCTTGCCGGCAAAACGCTGTGTTATAACCTTCAGATTATCATAAAGGCCAACTTTATCATACAGATAATCAAATCCGCCTACATTCAGATATGAGCCATACTGCTGAGGATTGTAAACTTCAGCAATAAATATAATGTGCGGATATCGCCTTTTCACCTCCCCTATTGCCCAATTCCAGAACTCGACAGGAACCATCTCTGCCATATCGCAACGAAATCCGTCAACACCTTTTGATGCCCAGAAAAGGAGCACATCCAGCATCATTCCCCAGGTTTTCGGCCTTGGTTCAAAATACTTTGCACCACCATTGGCATAGTCCACTCCATAGTTGAGCTTTACAGTCTCATACCAGTCATTTCTGCCAGGAGTTGCCGAAAAACAGTCATTTCCGGTAGCCCTTGCAGGCTGCTCCAGATATTTCTGTCCTTGGATTATACCCGACAGATCAAGAGCCTGTCCGGGTAAATAATAGAAATTATTCTGAGGGGAAAAAGAGACCGAAACATCATCACCACATCCGAAATGTTCCACCCCTGAAGGTGTTGAATCGGAGTTATACCCACGGGCCAGATGATTGGGAATAAAATCTATAATAACCTTTAAACCAGATGAGTGGGTACGTTTTACCAACGCGCAGAACTCATCCATCCTATCCTCTGCAGAATCTGCCAGATAGGGATTTACATCGTAATAATCTTTTATTGCATATGGAGAACCGGCCTCACCCTTTATCACTTCAGGATTGTCAGCCGCTATTGCAAACTGCTCAAAAGAGGTTTTTGTAACATGTTCAATAACACCCGTGTACCACACATGAGTCACAGCAAGTCTTTTCAAGCTGTGCAATACAGAGCCTGTTACCGAACTGAATTTTCCGGTACCATTCAATTGGAGAGAGCCTCCGGGAACACAATTTTCATTGGTGTTACCAAAGACTCTCAGCAATAATTGATAAATGATAAACTTGGATGCCATCAGGCAATAAGATTACCAGTTAAGTATTTTTCTGAAATCGAAATCCTCAGGATTTGCAACATATTTCTTCGCAGCCTCATAATCAGCTGGGGTAATATAGTGCATAAGATTATCGAAAATCTGCTGTACTTTATCGGTGTGGATATTCACTCCGCGAGGCGGAATCTTGCCGGTATTAGGATCCTGCATATCCTTCAAATACAAAGATTTCACATTACCGTTAAGGTCTACATAAACCATACAGCCTGTAACACCCTCAGTGAAAAGTTTGTAAACACCCATACCCAATTGTGAGCAGTACATCAGGTCATATGCAAACGGAGTCACACATCTTACCTCATAACCGATCTCAACCGGACGTGATTTCACAGAAATTCCCAAAACTTTCAATTTGTTCTCCAGCATCTCATTGAAGAGCTGTGCTTTTGAAACTTTACCCAATTCAGGATGGCCATGCTCGTCATATGTGAATTTTACGCCGCTTGCCTCAAGCTCCTCATGGCTGAGTTCATGGAACACACCCTCAGAGATCATGATTGCGCCATAGCTGATTCCCATAATCTTTCTCTTTATAATTGAAGAGATAGCCATGTTGATGATCTTCTCCGCTGTAATCTTTGTCTTGTTAAACATCTCAGGGATTACAATCATAGGATAATGGCAAGTTGCTCCGATACCCAAAGCCAGGTGACCTGCTGAACGGCCCATTGCAGAGACTACAAACCAGTTTCCGCTTGTTCTTGCATCCTCATAGATTGTTGCCGCAATCTTGGTACCCTCTCCTTTTGCAGAGTGATATCCGAAGGTTGGGATATTCTGAGGAAGAGGAAGGTCATTGTCGATAGTCTTAGGAACATGTATATTGGCGATAGGATAGTTCTTGGCCTCAAGGAATTTTGCTATTCTGTTGGCTGTAGAAGCTGTATCATCACCTCCAACTGTTACAAGAAGTTGGATATTGTTGTTCTTAAAGAAGTCAAGGTTAAAGTTGTCTGTAAAATCTACCTCTGTAGGTTTGTAACGGCTCATCATCAGATAAGAACCGCCTCTGTTAAAAATCCAGTCAGCTGTGACGAAGTCCAATTCGCAGAAATTAGGATTTGGTGAGAAAAGGCCTTTATACCCACCATGAAGACCCAACACTCTATAATCATTCTGAATAAATGTCTTTGCAATACTGCCCACAACAGTATTCATTCCAGGTGCAGGACCACCGCCAGTAAGAATTACAATTGATTTTTTCATCATAAATACGATCTGTTTATCTTTCCGGCCGCAAATTTATTACATTTATTAAAATTATGCGTATTTTTGTTAGTTATTTTTTGGACAGTGAAGAAAAAAGAGGCCATACAACGCATAGAAACGCTCCGTAAAGAGCTGAATTCTCATAATCACAATTACTATGTACTGAACAATCCGGTAATTACAGATTTTGAGTATGACATTCTTATGAATGAGCTGCAACAGCTCGAAAAGATGTATCCGGAGAGCTACTCTGCAGACTCCCCTACCCAGAAAGTAGGAAGCGATTTATCATCAGATGGTGTGCAGCAAGGTTTTGCCCAATGCAGGCACAAATATCCTATGCTCTCTTTATCAAATACTTATGATCTTCAGGAACTCTATGCCTTCAATGAGAGGATATCAAAGGCTACAGAAAAGAGCTGGACATACAATTGCGAACTAAAGTTCGACGGTACTGCAATCTGCCTCACCTATGTAAACGGCTCTCTGGAGAGGGCACTTACCCGTGGAGACGGCACTGTAGGTGATGATGTCACCCAGAATGTGAGACAGATAGCATCAATTCCGCACAGACTTAAAGAGGGCAGCGGATATCCTGCTGAGTTTGAGATAAGGGGTGAGATTTTTATGCCCTATGTGGCATTTGACAAGCTGAACTACCAGAGGGAACTTGATGAGGACCCTCCTTTCGCCAATCCGCGCAATGCTGCGGCAGGATCACTTAAGCTATTGGACAGCAAACAGATTTCAGACAGAGGTCTGGAGTGCACCCTCTATCATCTGATTGCCCCGGAGAGAGATTTCAAGACCCACACAGAGGCCTTGAAAGAGGCGGCATCATGGGGACTTCCAGTTTCGGAGTTTTCAAAAGAGTGCAACAGCATTGACGAGATTGCTGCATATATAAATGAATGGGATTCGCGCAGAAAAACACTTCCATTTGCAACCGACGGCATTGTCATAAAGGTTAACCAGCTCGATCTGCAGCGCAGCCTTGGCTTCACAGCCAAGTCTCCACGCTGGGCCACAGCATATAAATTCAAGGCGGAAGAGGCCCTTACAAAGCTGTTGTCAATTGATTATCAGGTTGGAAGAACCGGAGCCATAACACCTGTAGCCAATCTGGAGCCGGTACAGCTGTCGGGAACAGTTGTAAAAAGAGCTTCACTGCACAATTCTGAGCAAATGGAGGCTCTCGATATACATCTTGGAGATTATGTATATGTGGAGAAGGGTGGCGAAATCATTCCAAAGATCACAAGGGTTGAATTTGGAAAAAGGTTGCCGGAAGCTGTAAAGGCTGAGTTCCCGAAAAACTGCCCGGATTGCGGCACACCTCTGGTAAAGGATGAGGATGAAGCCAAGTCTTTCTGCCCCAACTCAGATTTCTGTCCGATGCAGCAAAAGGGGAAATTCATCCATTTCATAAGCCGTAAGGCAATGAATATCAATGCAGGAGAGGCAACTATCGAGCAATTGTATTCAAAAGGATATATTAAAGAATTGAGTGATTTGTACAAACTCACCTCAAAAGAGCTGGCCACACTCGACAAATGGAAAGAGAAGTCAATCTCCAACTTCCTGAACTCACTGGAGGAGAGCAAACAAAATCCTTTCCACAAGGTACTGTTCGGGTTGGGAATCAGATACATCGGAGAGACAACCGCCAAAAACCTTGCAGGCAGATTTGGCAACATCGATAGCCTAATGCAGGCAGACCGCGAGCAACTGCTTGCAACAGAAGAAGTTGGAGAAAAACTGGCAGACTCCATAATGGGTTACTTTGCCAATCCCGCACATATAAAGATGATTGAAGAGTTAAGGAGTGCAGGCCTGATATTCAGCGAGGAGCAGGACCATAAAGGCAGCCTCTCCGAAACGCTCACAGGCAAGACTCTGGTTGTTTCGGGAGTCTTCTCAATTTCAAGGGAGGAGCTCAAGAAATATATCGAGTCGCACGGAGGAAAAATAGGCAGCTCCATATCAAAAAACACAGATTACCTTGTTGCCGGAGAGAAGAGTGGAGAGAGCAAAATGCAGAAGGCCCAAAAATTGGGAGTGCAGGTAATAAGCGAAGATGAACTCTACCTTTTGACCGAGAACAAACCCCTTTTGACACTGTTTTGAAATGATATATTAAATTAAATATGTAAAATTATGAAAGAGATCAGAATTACAGACAAAATCTGGTATGTAGGAACGAATGACAGACGCAAGGAGCTTTTTGAGAACAATTGGCCTCTTCCTTACGGAGTATCTTACAACTCTTATTTGATAAATGATACAAAAAGTGCCCTTATAGATACCGTAGAGGCGGGTTCATGCAATGATTATATTGAAAAGATATTGAGAATCCTGAATGGAAAACCGCTCGATTACCTTGTAATCAACCATCTTGAACCGGACCATGCCAGCATGATTACCGCTGTGCGAGCTGCATTCCCTCAGGTAAAGCTGGTGGGCAACTGCCAGACATTCAAAATACTGCAGCATTACTACAAAACAGACGAAGAGAGTTTTCTTCTTGTAAAGGATGGTGACAAACTTGAATTGGGTGAGTCGTCACTGCAATTTGTACTTGTTCCTTGGGTACACTGGCCTGAGACCATGGTAACATATGAGGCATCTACACAGACACTCTTCTCTTGTGATGCATTTGGCGGTTTTGGCACCCTGGACGGCGGCATTTTTGATACAAACAATGATTTTGAGGGATTCTATCTGTCGGAGATGAGAAGATATTACTCAAATATTGTAGGAAAATACAGCAATATGGTGCAGAAAGCACTTGCAAAACTGCAAGGTGTACCGGTAAAGATGATAGCCCCTTCACATGGCCTGATCTGGAACAATCCGGAAAAGGTAATATCACTTTATGACAAATGGAGCAGGTATGAGGCTGAGAAGGGCGTTGTAATTGCCTATGCATCGATGTATGGAAATACAGCCCAGATGGCAGACTATATCGGCAATCTGATTGGAAGCAGAGGTATTCCTGTAAGGACATTTGATGTTTCGAAAACACATGCGTCATATCTTCTAAACGAGATATGGAAGTACAGCGGCCTCGTTCTTGGCACCTGTGCCTACAATACAAAAATGCACCCTATGATGGAGCATTTGTGCAATGAGATAGATTTGTCGCAGCCAAAAGAGAAGAAAGTTGCACTATTTGGAACATCTACATGGAATGGTGCAGGAGTAAAATGTCTCAAGAAGTTTGCAGAGGAGTATGCGGGATTTGAACTGATGCCTACTGTAGCTGAAACATTCGGCTCAGTTTCACCGGAGAAGGTTGATGAGGCAGTTGCCGCAATGGTTGAAGAACTTGTTTCAAAATTATAAGAGTGTAATAATTATGGCAGAGAATATTAAACCCGGAATGGAGAACCGGGCAGAGATGACAGTTACTGCAGAGGATACTGCAAAAGCATATAGTTCAGGAGCACTTGAGGTATTTGCAACACCCGGAATGATTGCCCTCATGGAGTGTGCCTCATTTGAACTCCTTAAAAAGGAGGGTTCCGACAGCGTAGGTACAGAACTGAATGTCCAGCACCTGAGAGCCTGCTTGCCAGGAACTGAAGTATGGGCAATAGCGGAAGTTATTGAGGTTAACGGCAATTGGGTGAAATTCAATGTTGCAGCCTACGACAATAAAGGAGAGATCGGCAAAGGCTCTCACACGAGATATATTATTGATTCTGAGAAATTTATGGCAAAACTACGCAAATAGTGAGCATAAATGTTCTCTATAAAAGGCACTGCTATTTTGAAAGATCTGGTAGAAGAGATAAAGGAATTTTACAGATGGCTTGTAAAGTTCATTACTGAGGATATATGGAAGCTCAATATTGATGATTTCGGCAAAGCAAAAAGAAGAGCTATCAAATATCTGAAGGTGGCATTGATTACCATAAAGAAATCGGGAAACGACAAACTTGGACTGTATGCTGTCTCCCTAAGTTTCTTTGCGGCCATGTCTGTTGTTCCATTTATGGCTGTAGCTTTGGCAGTTACAGGTGGTATAGGGTTTGAAAAGAAGCTGCAGGAGCTCCTGCTTGAGAACTTTTCCGGAAGTCAGGAGGTGATAAACTGGGTGCTGCAATTTGCCAATAATATTATAGAGAGCGGTCAGAAAGATATATTTGGAGTAATAAGTTTCCTCTTCTTTGTGTGGATCGTAATATGGATGATTCTCAATATAGAGAAGAGTTTTAATGAGATATGGAATGTTGAACGCGGGCGCTCCATTGCAAAGAGATTCCTCTATTATTTTGGAATACTCATAACAGCCCCATTCATCATCATCATTTTCTTGTCGGTATACTCTGTCTTTACAAACCAGATAAACAACATCGGTTTTGGCCTCAGACATATGGAGTCAATAGGATTCGTTCTGCAGTGGATGCTGTTCTATGCAACAATACTCTTCACATTTACAGTGATGTACAAATATATTCCGAATGTGAAGGTTCATTTTTCAGCAGCCTTTAATGCGGCAATAATAGCGGCAGCAGCCTTTGTAATAATGCAGTACCTCTACATGGAGACGCAGATTCTCGTATCGAGGATAAATGCAGTTTACGGAGCATTTGCCGCCGTTCCGCTCTTCCTCATCTGGATGAATGTAAGTTGGGTGATAATATTGATAGGAGCAGAAGTTTCCCATGCCTTCCAATATGTAGACGGCAATCCCGACAGATATATTAAGAATAGTAACAATAACAGCAGGATTGGAAAATAGCAGAAGAGATATGGAGATAAAATTGAATATGGAATTGAGCAAGGGTGCTGTAGATTTCATCAATGATGATTATCTGCACTCCTTGATTGAAAATACAAAGGAAGACCCTGTAAGAATCAGGGAGATTTTTGAAAAGAGCCGACGCAAACAGCCTCTTACCGTTGAGGAGACTGCGGCATTGCTGGCCATCAAGTCGAAGGAGGGGCTGGAGGAGCTGTATGCCACAGCACGTGAGCTGAAACGCTCAATTTATGGCAACCGTATAGTTCTGTTTGCACCGCTATATGTTGGAAACCTGTGCGTAAACAACTGTAAATATTGTGGTTTCAGAAGCAGTTCAAAAGGCACTATCCGCAAAACATTGAACCATCAGGAGCTTGTAAATGAAATATATAACCTGGAAGATGAAGGTCATAAAAGGTTGATCCTGGTATTCGGAGAAGCTCCAAAATATACTCCCGAATTCATTGCAGAGTGTGTAAGGACCTGTTATGCGACAAAAAAGGGAAATGGAGAGATCAGACGTGTAAATATCAATGCCGCCCCATTGGATATCGAGGGATACAAGATTGTAAAGGAGGCAGGAATCGGAACATTCCAGGTGTTCCAGGAGACCTATCACAAGGAGACTTATGCCAAATATCATCCTGCCGATACAATAAAAGGCAATTACATGTGGCGTCTGAATGCCATGGACAGGGCTTTCGAGGCTGGAATTGACGATATGGGCATAGGTGCGCTCTTCGGACTGTACGACTGGCGTTTTGAGGTACTCGGCCTTGTATCACATGCAATCCATCTCCAGACAACCCATGGAGTGGGCCCTCATACCATCAGTTTCCCTAGAATACAGCCGGCTCAGGATCTGAACATAGAACTTCCATACAGGGTTACTGACGAGCAGTTCAAGCAGCTCGTTGCCGTTCTGAGGCTTGCAGTTCCTTATACTGGCCTTATAATGACAGCACGTGAGAGCAAGGAGATCAGAGATGCAGTAATTGAATTTGGTGTTTCACAGATAGATGCAGGAACAAAACTCGAAATCGGAGGATATCAGAAAGATAAAGGCAAGGCTCAGGAGCTCAACAAGGAGCAGTTCCAGATTGGAGATACAAGGGAGCTGGATGATGTGATATGCTGGCTTCTGGAGAGGGAGTTCCTCCCTAGTTTCTGTACCTCATGCTACAGATTGGGAAGGACCGGAGAGCACTTCATGGAGTTTGCCATCCCTGGATTCATAAAGCAGTTCTGCACACCTAACGCCATGCTCACATTGGCCGAATATCTGGAGGATTATTCGAGTCCTAAGACAAAAGAGACAGGCTACCGGCTGATTGCAAAAACTTTGGAAAATATGCCGGAGAGTGATCAAAAACAAAAGATTCTCACTAAATTAGAGGCCATAAAAAACAGTAAACGAGACTTATTATTCTGATTATGTTCACGAAAGAGGATAACGATTTGATTTATAAAGAATTTGAGTCATTACGACTTGCAAGTCTGAAACGGTGCGCCAATAAAGAGGAGTACGAAGGTGTGGTACGCGCTTTTGAGTTTGCCAATGAGGCGCACAAAGGAGTGAGGAGACGTTCAGGAGAGCCATATATACTGCACCCTATTGCTGTAGCCAAAATAGTGGTACAGGAGATTGGTCTGGGATATAAATCAATCGTTACAGCCCTTCTTCACGACATTGTGGAGGATACCGAATATACAGTTGAAGATATCTCCAGGCTTTTTGGGGAGAAGGTGGCATCATTGGTCGACGGACTTACAAAGATCAAGTCGGCAATGGATACCAACCACAACAAGGCACAAGGTGGTGACAAAAATGCAAAACTGTCGGAAAATCAGGAAAAGTCACTGCAAGCCGAGAATTTCAAGCGTATTCTCCTCACTTTGAATGATGATGTGAGGGTCATCCTTATAAAACTGGCAGACAGGCTGCACAACCTCCGCACAATCGATTCGATGCCGGAGCGCAAAAAGGACAAGATTCTCAGTGAAACCATGTACATCTTCATTCCACTGGCACACAGGCTGGGTCTGTACAGCATAAAGTCGGAGATGGAGAATATATGGCTAAGATTCAGACAACCTGACGATTACGCCTACATCCAGAAGAAACTTGCTATATACACCCAGGAGAAGAGTTGTGATATAGACCGCTTCATCGAGCCTATCGAGAAAATACTGAAGAAAGAGGGATACAAATTTACCATCAGCAAAAGGACAAAGACCCCCTACTCCATCTGGAGGAAGATGCAGAACAAGGGAATACAGTTCGACCAGATATACGATCTGTTTGCCATCAGAATAATATTCGAACCAAAGGAGGGCATAACAGAGAGGCAGCAGTGTTATGATATATTCTCACTCATCTCGGCAGATTACATCTCTAAGCCCGACAGGTTGAGAGACTGGGTTGGACGTCCTAAATCAAATGGTTACGAGGCACTTCACTGTACCCTAATGAGTACATTGGGCAACTGGATGGAGGTGCAGATACGCTCCAGAAGAATGGATGAGATTGCAGAACGCGGACTTGCAGCCCACTGGAGCTACAAAGGTGTCCAGAAAAACGAAAGCGAACTGGACAACTGGCTCAACATGGTAAGGGAGGTTCTTGAGAATCCGGATGTGAGTGCTCTTGAATTCCTCGACAAGTTCCATGCAAGTCTTCTCTCTTCAGAGATATATGTATTCACTCCTACCGGAGAGTCCAAAAAGCTGCAGAAAGGTGCAACTGCGCTCGATTTTGCATATTACATCCACTCAAAAATTGGAGAGAGGGCCATTGCGGCAAAGGTAAACCTCAAACTGGTGCCGCTTTCACATGTGCTCCAGAATGGAGACCAGGTGGAGATAATTACAGCCGAAACGCAGAAGCCCAAACGCGAGTGGCTCGATTTTGTAACCACCACAAAAGCCAAAAGGCTTATATACGACTCTTTGAAAGCAGATATCAAAAACGCTATCAAAGAGGGACAACACGCTTTGGACCAAGCACTTGCAAAGCTGGGCGTAACACCTCAAAACAGAGTTTTCAAAAAACTTCTGCTCGAATATAACCTCAACAACAAGGATGAGCTCTATAATAAGATAGGTACAGGACTTATCGATCTGTCGGAACTTGAAAAAGTACTGAAGAAGAACAATGAGAACAAGTTTGTAAAATTCTGGAACCTACAGTTCTTTTTCGGCAATTCTGACAAGGAGAAGGATGATCAGGAGGGTGATGATACACAGAATGAGGCAAAACGTCCGAAGGTTGACAAGAAAAAGGACTATCTGCTTGAGGAGAATCCTCTGGACAAGACCTTGTCTTACAAGGCCGCTGAGTGTTGCAACCCTATTCCAGGTGATCCTATAATAGGTTTTCTCGATGACAACAATGAGGTTGTGATCCACAAGAAGGTGTGTCCTCATGCAATATCGCTTGCCTCTCGCCAGGGAGGAAAGATTGTAAATGCAAAATGGACCAAACATACCATCTTATCATTCCTTGCAAGAATCGGCCTTAAGGGAATAGACCGCATCGGCATTGTAAATGAAATAACAAAATACATTACGCTCGTATTGAGTGTGAACATAAGGAAAATTCATTTTGAGACACACGACGGCATATTTGAAGGTTACATCGACCTCTATGTGCACAACACCGAGGATCTGGAAATGATTATGAAGAGAATGCTCAAAATCAAGGGAGTGGAGAGTGCTACCAGAACTGACATTAAAGAGTGACCGTTTTTATGAACAGATATATCTCATATATAAAGAACAACATATTCAAGATTGTACCGATAGTGCTCATAGGCCTCTATTGTACCCACACATCGTCTTGCGCAAATACTACAGGTGCCCCTACCGGCGGACCGAAAGATACAATTCCGCCAGTAATTACAGCAACAATACCTGATTCAAACGCAACCAATGTTCCAGTGCACAAGACCTCTGTAACATTGACATTCGATGAGTATGTACAGTTGAAGGATGCCAGCAAGAATATATTCCTCTCGCCTCCACAGAAAAAGAGGCCTGAGACCAAAATCAGAGGCAAGAGTGTTGTGATCACTTTTCCGGAAGATCTGGATTCGAACCGCACCTATGCCTTGAACTTCGGAATGGCGCTTGCAGACAATAATGAGGGCAATCCACTCCCGAATTATGTATACAGCTTCTCCACTGGAGCCACTGTCGATTCCATGCTTGTAAGCGGTACAGTGCTCGACTACTCAACACTGCTCCCGATAGAGGGCATATCTGTTGCCCTGTATGAACAGCCTGAGGACTCTTCGGTATTCAAAGTTCTTCCGAGCGCTGTAACAAAGAGTGATGTATGGGGATATTTCTGTATAAGAAATCTCAAACCTGTACCCTATGCCTTATACGCATTCAAAGATGAAAACAACAATAACATGTATGAGCCAGGTGTTGAATCTGTAGGTTTCTCAGATTCACTTGTAACCCCGTATGTGGTAATGCACAAAGGAATGCCGCAATTGGCCATATATGATATGAAGGATACTGTTGCATGCCTTATGCGTCCGAGTGAAATGGATGTGTATATATTTAATGAAAAGCCTGTTACACAGTATATTTCATCATACGAAAGAGTTTCGAAACGCGGTGCATATATCACCTTTGGAGCCCCAAATGTGATTATAGATTCATTCTCAATAAAAGGCATCAAGTCTGAAAAGATAATCCAGCAATTCAATGATACTTTCGACAGCCTCTCATTTTGGATCAACGAGGGATCCAAACTCCCTGACACACTTTATCTGGGCATAAAGTACCATAAGACCGACAGCCTTGGAAAACTTGTGCCTACCGTTGAAAACCTCAAACTTGTGGCCCCTTTTGAGAAAGACAAGAATGCAAAGGAGAAAAATAGGGACCAGCAGAAGAGGGAGCGCGAGGATCTGCTGAAATTCACACTCTCCGCAGATGCCAAAATGGTTGAGCAGAATGGTTATGTATTGGAATTTCCAGAACCCCTTGCCTATGCCGGATTCGACTCCATCCGCTTTACAATGAGTACTCCAAGAGGTATTGTAACCAATGAGGAACTCATTATAACCCAGGACAGTACCAATGTGAGAAAGTATATCATGAAGCCAAAGGAGAACTTCAAACCCGGCAATGATTATGAACTTATAATCCCTTATGCCACTTTCAGGGACATAAACGGATTCACCAATGACTCCACTTACAACAAACTTATCCTCCCAACCGACGACAAGCTTAGCTCAATAACTCTCGAAATGGTAAATGTAAATGCCAGATACATAGTTGAGCTCGTCAATGACCAGAGGAACAGAGTGTACAGAAAATATATCATAAACAGTGATACAATACTCCTTTTCCCTTATCTCGACAAAGGCAATTACTCGATAAGGGTAACCGAGGATAAAAACAATAACGGTCTGCTCGATCCAGGCTCCATTCTGGAGAAGAGACAACCTGAAAAAGTACGTCTCTATATGTTGGAGAATGGAGAAGATATCATAATACTTGATGAGAGGACCGATTTGGAGCAGACAGTAGATATGGAGATACTGTTCAATGGTAAAAATAGCGAAAACACAACACCGTTACAATAGAGATGCCTGCAAAAAAAATCATATCAATAACCCTCATGATACTCTTTGTGGCAGCTGCCTCTGCAGTCTTTGCCCAAAATGTTGATGACAAGAAGAAAGAGGGAGAAAAGAAGACAGTTGACATTTATAAGGAGTTCAGCGAAACATCATTTGAAGATGCTGCCATGAAGGTAAAGGACAGTACAGTTCTCACCCAGCATCTTATAGGTATAAAGGCCGGATATTCAATTGCTAAGGTTGGATTTAGCCAGGATGTTGACCACACCGGAATAAAGAGTCCTATAAATTTTGGTATATATTATACATATTACCATTCTCTGTGGAACAGCATGCCTTTCTTTGGCTTCCAGACAGGTCTGGAGTATTCAGAAATAGGATATACAGATATTATGAAAGATAAGGATGACAATATAATATCTGAAGAAGAGCAGAGATACCAGACAGTGCAGCTTCCGCTGCTTTCGCAGTTCAGGGTTGATTTCTGGAAGATGAGGCTGATGCTGAATCTGGGCCCCTACGGATATTACATAACATCCACAAGCCTTAAGGATGGTATTCCTGAAACAACCAACAAAGCCGGTATAGGAATAATGGGTGGTGGAGGCCTTGCTCTGGTTTTCAAGCCGGTAGAGCTTCACCTTGAGTGCAACTACAGATATGCGATGTCCCATTTCTGCGACCCTAAAATCTATTCTGAACAACATTGGACATATACTCATGCCAACCAGCTGACATTCAGTCTGGGTCTCTTTTTCAGGCTTGGAGACGGCAAAAAAAATAAACAACAGGCATTGTAATGAGAAATTTGGAAGTAAAGGTAAAAGATATAACAATAGGCGGCAACTCCCCTATTGTGGTGCAAACAATGTGCAATACCCATACTCAGGATGTTGCACCATCTGTAGAGCAGTGCAAGGAGATGATTGGGGCAGGTGCAAAGATAATAAGGCTCACAACTCAGGGGTTGAAAGAGGTTGAAGCTCTAAAAGAGATCAAGAGGCAACTTCTGGAAGAGGGCTATACAACACCGCTTGTTGCAGATGTCCATTTCAGTTCAGATGTAGCCATTGCTGCAGCATCCGTAGCCGATAAAGTGAGGATAAACCCTGGCAATTTTGCGAAGGAGCATGAAGAGGCTAAACGTCAGTTTGCCAAATTTATTGAGGTCTGTAAAGAGCATGGCACTGCAGTCAGAATTGGATTAAACCACGGTTCTCTTGGCGAAAGGATAATAAATCTCT
The DNA here is from genome assembly GCA_017935505.1 of Bacteroidales bacterium. GTDB lineage: Bacteria > Bacteroidota > Bacteroidia > Bacteroidales > UBA932 > Egerieousia. The sequence goes on from JAGBHM010000004.1 coordinate 88,682, forward strand.
ACGGTGATACACCTCTTGGCATGAAGGAGGCTGTAATGGAGTGGCTGGAGATGTGCGTGGAGAATGATTTCTACAATGTCGTTGTCTCGCTCAAAGCCAGCAATACAATTGTGATGGCCACTGCATACAGGTTGCTCAAAGAGGCTATGGAACAGAGAGGTGTGGTATTTCCGCTTCACCTTGGCGTAACAGAAGCCGGCAACGGCGATATGGGAAGAATAAAATCTGCCGTTGGCATAGGTGCCCTTCTCTCAGAGGGCATTGGTGACACTATCCGTGTATCACTCACAGAAAATCCTGTAAATGAAATACCTGCAGCTCAAACAATTGCAGACTACTTCAAAAAAGACGGCGAATTTCACAATAATATAAAGGTTGTGACAGAGCAGATATCATCCGGCAAGGTTCCCCATTTCCATTTCGAGGAAAAGAGCTGGAATGAGTTTATAATAAAGGCTTCATCACTGTTCGGACCGCTTCTGCTCGACAAAAAAATTGATGACCTTTCTGTAAGCTGCCAGATCGGTTCAGACCTCTTTGCAGATGATTCAGAGAAGATAGCAGAGTTTAAGGATAACCTGATGCAGGCCTCAAGAAGAAAATTTACCAAACCTGAATATATTGCATGTCCGGGATGTGGAAGAACCCTATATAATCTGGAGGAGACATTCAACGAAGTCAAAAAGCGTACATCACACCTTAAAGGGATGAGAATTGCCGTTATGGGATGTATTGTAAATGGTCCAGGAGAGATGGCTGACGCCGATTACGGATATGTTGGTGAGGGCAAAGGTAAGGTTGCAATTTACAGAGGAAAAGAGCCGGTAATGCGCTCTGTGCCACAAGAAGAGGCCATTGATGCCTTACTACGCATAATAGAAGAGGACAGCAAATAATGCTGCCCTCTTTCTCTATTATATATATGTATACTTACTTATTTTCTGCGACAATAGAGTATCCCCTGCTCAACCCTTGAAACCTCTATCTCCTCCCCTTTTGCAGCGAATCCGCAATTAATTTGCGCATAATATCTCTTACCCTCAACCTCCACAGTTCCAGAGGGTTTCAGATCTGTTACAACTATACCATACTTTCCAACAAGATGCTGCAATGAGTCTGTCTCAACCCCCACAAAGCCCTCTTCACTGGTAAGATCCTTCTTGAGTGCTATACGCGAAAACATCTTTGTGCCATAAAGTTTTGCAGCCAGATATATTGAGCCGAAGAGCGATGCGGTCATGCTCACAGTAACTATCGCAAATGGTTTTAGAGCCGGCCTGAGATTCAATTTACCGTCGAATGAGAGCAGATCGTTGTCAACCATGGCAAAAGCCAGTCCCACAATCATAAGGATAATGCCGCTGACTCCGGCCACTCCAAATCCGGGCAGAACAAATATCTCGACACCCATCAGAATGACTCCGGCAATAAATGCAACCATCTCCCAGTTCTGCACCAGCCCTTCGAGGTACAGCGGTGCAAAATAGAGCACCGAGCCTGTTATTGCAGCTATCAGCGGAAATCCAATGCCGGGACTCTGCATTTCAAAATATATTCCACCTATTATCAGCATCAGAAGCAGCCCCTGTACTGCAGGAGAGAGCAGAAAATCAAGAATTTTATCAACAACACTCTCTTTATGGTAGACAATTTTATGGTCTCCCTCTGCTATCATCGATACAACCTCCTCAATATCAGCCGCAATACCCTCACAATAACCATTTTCAACCGCCTCTGTCGGGGTAAAGCTAAGTACGCTGTCCTTGCTCACCATAGCCTGGGCAACAGCAGGATCCCTGTGCCAGAATTCAACGGTATCTCCATCGGCAGTAACAAATCTCTTCTTGCCGTGACTTTCTGCCGTTGAGCGCATCATCGCACGCATGAATGACTGATATTTGTCGGGCATGACTTCTCCCTGGGCATTTACAACTGTGGCGGCACCAATTGAGCTGCCCGATGTCATATATATTGAGTCGCAAGCAATGGAGATAAGTGCTCCGGCAGATGCTGCCTGCACATTTACAAACGACACCACAGGTATCGGGAACTTCAGAATTGCATTGCGTATGCTGTCTGCGACATCTACAGCTCCCCCATATGTATTCATATCTATAATACAGTAGTCTGCGCCTGCTTTCAAAGCACCGTCGAGTCCCTTATTCATACTTCTTAAAGCAGCTTTGTCGATATCATGATGCAGCTTCACCACATAGAAAGAGAGGGAGTCTGCAGCATGCAGAAGTGTTGAAATAGAGAGGAATAGTGTGCAGAACAGTGTAAATGGAGTGTATCGTTTCATAAATGTATAATTTAACCCAAAGATATAAAGAATGTAAGAAAAAGAGGAACAGAAAAGTCTACCACAACTCCGTGGAATATAGAAAGCGGCACATATTCATTCCCAGCAGTTTTCTGTATTATAGGCAATGTGGTATCCATTGATGTTGCCCCTCCAGAGGAGATTGGTGCAAGTTTCCCGAAGAATCTCACCATCAACGGAGCAAACGCAATGGTTATCAGCTCCCTCAATATATTGGCAGCCAATGCAATTGTTCCAATCTCCGCACCTCTTGCCTCATTGAGGAATATGCTCGACAACGAGTAATATCCAAACCCGGCCCCTACAGAGATCGAATCTGCAAGGCTCAGACTCCCCGTCTCCGCCAATCCTCCAAATGCTCCCAAAGAGGAGGCCAACCTCAAAATTCCCCAAGCCAGCACTGCACCTGCAAATGTACCTGCCATTGTTGAAAACGGAAGAAGAAGCATCCTTTTGGGCTGCGATTTAATTGTCTTCACAACCTCTTTATCCAACCCCAAATTAAGTCCCACAAGGAACATCAGCAGATAGAGGATATATTTTGAAATTGCAGAAAAATCAAAATCCGACGGAACTATCCCAAATACCGCCAAAAACAGCCCTACAACAAACGATGACAATATTATAATACTAGCTGCCATCACCACCCCTCCCCTTTATATATTTATAGAATATTCCGGCTGTAACACAACTTCCCAAAACCGCACATAGCGATAATACGGCCGCAGAAACCCCGATATGGGCAAACCTCGAGACAAGCTGTTCATTGAATCCCAGCTCAATACCCAACACCATAAGCAGAAGTGATATCACAACCAGAATGCATTTAGACAGCTCCACCTTCACAAAGCCTCCCAGCAGTCTTCCCAGCAGAAGGCCCAAAAACATCAAAGCCAGGGCTATATACATAATTCAAAAAATAATTATAGAATATTTCCACTAATATACGGCTTTATTTTTTATATTTGTATCCATTACCCTTATCTTTTAAAACTTTTAAGACCCTATAGTTATGAACTTAAGAAAAAGCCTACTGACACTGCTGCTCGCAGGGTTTGCAGTTGTTGCCTATGCCCAGCCATATGCATACAATCCTTACGACGAAAATGAAGCTGAGAGCTGTACTTCCATTATGGTGGGTAAAAAAGCCAGCACCGACGGTTCGGTAATGACAGCCCACACATGTGATTCGAACTACCGCACATGGCTGACAATGGAAAAACGCAAAAAATATAATGCAGGTGACACCCAGCCTATCTATTGGGGAGCACTTCACACTGAGGAGCCGCATGATCCGCGCGGACTCAAGGAGAAGGGCCGCATCCCTGCAAAAGAGGGTGAGACATACTCGTTCCTTAATGTAGCCTACCCATGCCTGAATGAGAAACAGCTCGCCATTGGAGAGACCACAACTGTGGGCAAAAGGTCTCTAAAAGATACAAACGGCCTCTTCCTTATTGAGGAGCTGGAGAGAATTGCACTGGAGAGATGTACAACCGCACGCGAAGCAATCAGACTGATCGGCTCATTGGCCGAAGAGTTTGGTTACGCAGATAATGGCGAATGTCTCACCATCGCAGACAAAAATGAGGTGTGGCACTTTGAAATATATGGTACCAACATGCCTAAGAAAGATGCTCCGGCAGAAAAAGGCAAAAAGAAAAAACCTTCAAAATTCGACAAACCAGGTGCTTTATGGGTTGCACAGCGAATTCCTGACGACCATGTGGGAATCTCTGCAAACATCCCGAGAATTGGCGTTGTGGATTTCAATGATCCGGACAACTTCATGTATGCTTCAGACCTCAAGGAGAGGACAATGCACATGGGTCTTTGGGATGGCACAAGTGAATTCAAATTCTACAAGATGGTTTCTGACGAAAAACCGTTCAGCGTACGCGAGTACTTTGTACTCAATGCATTGGCTCCGTCACTCGGCTTGAAATATGACGCAGATGAGCTTCCTTTCTCCGTAAAACCAGACAAGAAAGTCTCTCCTGAGACCATGTTCGCACTCTATCGCCAAACATACGAGGGAACAGAATTTGATCAGGTGAAAGGTCTTGAAGTTGTTGTAGACAGAAGAGTGAGACAGCACAATGGCGAATATATAAACTTCAAAGATACTGTATGCCCTGTATCGACATTCATGCCTAACGATTTGAGAGCTCTCTTTAACAAAATCAAACCGGGCTCTGCACAAAGATTCCGCACAATTGCAGTTATCCAGTGTTCATACTCACACATTATACAATTGAGAGACTGGCTTCCTGATGAGATTGGAGGAGTTGCATACTTTGCATTCGACAACCCTGCACAAACTCCTCGCGTCCCTATCTATTGCGGAGAGACAGAGCTTCCTAAAGGATTTGACGTGTGCGGACAGCACCGTTACAGAAAAGATGCGGCTGTCTGGTCATATAGGGAGACCAATAGAATTGCAACAATAAATTGGGACAAGACCCGTCATCTTCTTGAACCATTGGTACTTGATTATGAAAAACTTATGATGGAAGAATGCAAAAAGGTTGAAGCAGTTGCCGCACAGATGATTAAAGAGGGTAAAAAAGATGAGGCCATAAAGATGGTCAATCAGTTCACGCAACAATTTGAGGCATCTACAAGAAGCAGCTGGGAGAATCTCAAATGCGATTTGTGGCCAATTTTTGCAAGAGGAATGTAACCTGAACCATCTGGTAAAAATTAATTGGACGACAGCAAAAAGCTGTCGTTTTTTATATCATTTTATTGCAGCAACCCTCTTTTTTTATTAATTTTGCTCAATTTTGTAAACTTCATACTTCATAAAGATGCAATCAATAAAAAAAGCTAAGTTAATTTTGGAGAATGGCCTTGAGTTTGAGGGCTATTCGTTCGGCTATAACCAGCCGGCATGCGGAGAAGTAGTATTCAGTACCGCAATGGTTGGATATCCTGAAAGTTTAACTGATCCGTCTTATTCAGGACAGATGTTATGTGTCACCTATCCGATTGTCGGTAATTATGGAGTTCCTGCAGACGAATTAAAAAATGGCATTTCAAAATATTTTGAGTCAGATAAAATTCACGTAAAAGCGTTGATTATATCTGACTATTCTTTTAATTATAGCCACTGGAATGCATCAAAAAGTCTTGACCAATGGCTGAAAGAAGAGAAGATTCCCGGAATTTTCGGCATTGACACTCGTGAACTTACAAAAGTGTTGAGAGACAATGGAGCTATGATGGGAAAAATAGAGATTGAGGGTTGTGATAATGAAATTTCATGCTCAAATCCTAATTTGGTAAATCAGGTAGACATAGTAAGTTGTAAAGAGATTGTAAAATATAACCAAGGTTGTGGAAAGAAGGTGGTATTGTTGGATTGTGGCGTTAAAAACAGCATTCTCAGAACTTTAGCACAAAAAGATGTTGAAGTGATCAGAGTTCCTTGGAATTATAATTTCAACGAATTGGAGTATGATGGCCTAATTATATCAAATGGTCCGGGCAATCCTGAATATTGCAATGATGCAGTAGAAAACATAAAAGTTGCAATGGAGAGGAACAAACCGATTTTTGGAATTTGCATGGGCAACCAGCTTTTGGGCAAAGCTGCAGGAGCTGGAACCATAAAGCTGAAATCAGGCCATAGAACACATAACCAGCCTGTTATAAAAGTTGGAACTACCACTTGTTATATCACTACACAAAATCATGGTTATGCTATTGATGCATCAACCCTCAATGCAGAATGGGAACCGTTGTACGAAAATTTGAATGATGGCAGCAATGAGGGAATCAGACACAAAACCAAGCCTTTCTTTGCTATTCAGTTCCAGCCAGACGGTGTAGAGTTTTTATTTGATGAGTTTATTAAAATGTTGTAATATATAATGGAGAAAATTACTAAAGTACTTCTATTGGGTTCCGGTGCGCTTAAAATTGGTGAAGCCGGAGAGTTTGATTATTCCGGTTCTCAGGCTATCAAAGCCATGAAAGATGAGGGAATAGAGACAATCCTTATAAATCCGAATATTGCAACAGTACAGACTTCCGAGGGTGTTGCAGATAAAATTTATTACTTGCCTGTTACCCCCTATTTTGTTGAGCAAGTTATCAAAAAAGAGAAACCTCAGGGAATATTGCTTGCTTTTGGAGGTCAGACAGCACTTAACTGCGGTGTAGAATTGTACAAGGCCGGCATTTTGGAGAAATATAATCTGCAAGTGCTGGGTACTCCTGTACAAGCCATTATGGATACCGAAGACAGAGAGTTGTTTGTAAAGAAATTGGATGAAATTGATGTAAAAACCATCAAGAGCCATGCTGTAGAGAATCTGGAAGATGCAAAAAAAGCGGCAGAGGAACTTGGTTATCCTGTTATCATAAGAGCTGCATATGCTCTTGGAGGCCTGGGTTCGGGCTTTTGCAACAATGAAGAGGAGTTGGTAAAACTTGCAGAAAAGTCATTTACATTCTCCCCTCAGGTTCTTGTAGAGAAATCGTTGAAAGGCTGGAAAGAGATAGAGTTTGAGGTTGTAAGGGACAAATATGACAACTGTATTACAGTTTGTAATATGGAGAACTTCGACCCTCTTGGAATACATACCGGTGAAAGTATTGTAGTTGCACCTTGCCAGACCCTTACAAATTCAGAATTGCATAAACTTAGAGAGATTGCAATCAGAATTGTAAGACATATCGGTATTGTTGGTGAGTGTAATGTACAGTATGCATTTGACACTGAGAGTGAGGATTATAGGGTAATTGAAATCAATGCCCGTCTGAGCCGTTCATCTGCATTGGCTTCTAAAGCAACCGGTTATCCACTGGCATTTGTCGCAGCAAAGATTGGTTTGGGCTATGGTCTATTTGAGCTCAAGAATTCTGCTAATGGCATTACTCCGGCATTCATGGAGCCTTCTTGCGACTATATAGTATGTAAAATGCCTCGTTGGGACCTTTCAAAATTCCATGGTGTAAGCCGTGAGATTGGTTCTTCAATGAAGAGTGTGGGTGAAATCATGTCTATCGGACGTACTTTTGAGGAGGTTATCCAAAAAGGTATAAGGATGATCGGACAGGGAGCACACGGTTTTGTTGCAAATAAAGAGATTGTGGTAAATGATATTGAGAAAGCCCTCAATCAGCCTACAGACAACCGTATATTTGTAATTTCCAAAGCATTCAATGCTGGTTATACTGTAGATCAGATTCATGATCTCACAAAAATTGACAAATGGTTCCTGGACAAACTGTACAATATTATCATAACCGGTAAAGAGCTTATGGCCCTTAACAGTACCGAAGAGTTGGGTTATGATCTTCTCAAAAAGGCAAAACGTCAGGGATTCTCAGATTTCCAGATTGCAAGACTTGTACTGAAGGAGCTTACAGCCCAGGATTCCGATTTGGGAAGTGCCACCATCAGAAAATACCGAAAATCACTCAACATCCTCCCTGTTGTAAAACAGATCGACACCTTGGGAGGTGAATACCCTGCAAAAATAAATTACCTCTATTTGTCATACAGCGGAGACAAACATGATATTGAGTTTGCAAATGACAAGAAATCTATCATTGTATTGGGTTCAGGTGCATATAGAATCGGCAGTTCTGTGGAGTTTGACTGGTGTAGCGTAAATGCACTTACCACTATCCAAAAATGCGGATGGCGCGGTGTGATGATAAACTACAATCCGGAAACAGTCTCTACCGACTACGACATGTGCGACAGACTCTATTTTGATGAGCTCACATTTGAACGTGTAATGGATATCCATGATTTGGAGAATCCTCATGGAATGGTAGTCTCTGTAGGAGGACAGATACCTAATAACCTTGCACTCAAACTGGATGCAAGTGGTGTAAATATACTTGGCACACAAGCAAAATATATAGACAATGCAGAGGACAGACACAAATTCTCATCTATGCTCGACACATTGGAGATCGACCAGCCAAAATGGAAAGAGCTTTCCACAATGTCTGATGTGTACGAATTTGTTGATAAAGTTGGATTCCCTGTACTTGTAAGGCCTTCTTATGTATTGTCGGGAGCAGCAATGAATGTCTGCTCAAACAAAGTTGAATTGGAGCAATTCCTTAATCTGGCTGCAAATGTTTCTAAAAAGCATCCGGTAGTTGTGAGTGAGTTCATTCAAAATGCCAAAGAGATAGAATTTGATGCTGTAGCCAATAAAGGTGAGGTTATTGCCTATGCCATTTCTGAACATATTGAGTTTGCAGGAGTGCACTCGGGAGATGCTACCATTCAGTTCCCTCCTCAAAAATTGTATGTGGAGACAGCCCGCAGGATTAAGAAAATTGCCCGTAAGATAGCTGAGGCCCTCAATATTACAGGTCCTTTCAATATTCAGTTCCTGGCTAAAGAAAATGACATTAAAGTTATTGAATGTAACCTCAGAGCGTCAAGAAGCTTCCCATTCGTATCTAAAGTTCTAAAAATCAACCTTATAGAACTAGCAACAAAGGCAATGATAGGAGAAAAGGTAGAGGCTCCTAACAAGAGTGCTTTTGATTTGGATTATGTAGGAATTAAAGCTTCACAGTTCTCATTCTCACGTCTGCAAAAGGCAGACCCTGTCCTTGGTGTGGATATGGCCTCTACTGGAGAGGTTGGATGTCTGGGAGATGATACAAATGAAGCAATTCTGAAATCGATGCTTTCTGTAGGTTACAAGATTCCTGAGAAGAACATTCTTCTCTCAACTGGTGATGCCAAACAAAAAGCAGAGTTGCTGGGTGCAGCAAAATTGCTTGCAGATAAAGGTTATAAATTGTTTGCAACAGGTGGTTCCCACAGATACCTTGTAGAGAATAATATCCCTGCAACCAGAGTTTATTGGCCAAGCGAACCGGGAATGGAGCCACAGGCTATGGAGATGCTCCAAAACGGCAAGATTGATATGGTTGTGAATATACCTAAGAACCTCACTCAAGTTGAGCTTGAAAACGGTTACAGAGTTAGACGAGCATCTGTTGACTTCAACATTCCACTCATCACAAATGCCCGCCTTGCAAGCGCATTCATCAATGCATTCTGTACAATTCCATTGGAAAAGATACAGATCAAGAGCTGGGACGAGTACAACTCATAAAACAGTCATACACAATAGAGAGACCGGATCAGAATCACATTGATGAGATCCGGTCTCTTTTTTTATAAGAAAAAGTTAAGATTATATATCAATATATTGGAAGCACTCTCCTTTGAAGTAAAATGGCTATATTTGCACAATCAAGGACAAAACATTCTAAATAGAAAAAAATGATAGATATACTTATACTAATTGCAGGCCTTATTCTTATATTGCTTGGAGCAAATTATCTTGTAGACGGTGCAAGTGCCATCGCCAAGAGGTTTGGCATATCCGATTTTATAATAGGAATGACCATTGTTGGAATAGGCACATCCACTCCGGAGATGGTAGTAAGTTTTCTCTCTGCAGCTCAAGGAAACGCAGATATTGCAGTTGGCAATGTTGTCGGGTCTAATCTCTTCAACACCCTGATGATTCTTGGTGTCACAGCGCTCATATTGCCACTTCCACTCACAAGCAATAATATAAAAAAGGATATTCCGTTTGCATTGCTGGCAGCATTAACACTGGCCTTTGCCGGCAGTGACATTCTATTTGATGGAGCTGCTTCCAATATTGTAAGCCGCACCGACGGTCTTATGCTGCTCAGCCTGTTTGCCGTATTTATGGCATATACAATTTACTCTTCCCAGAGCGCCGGAGCAGAACCGCTGCAAGCAGAAACCACTTCCCAGAATGGTGCAGCAGAGACCCCTGCCAAACCAAAACCAATCTGGCTCTCACTCATAATGGTTGTGGGCGGACTTGCAGGACTTATATATGGAGGTGACCTTTTCGTCGCTTCAGCAAGCTCCCTTGCCAAAATACTTGGTGTTTCAGATGCTGTAATTGCCGTTACAATCATGGCTGGAGGAACTTCACTGCCAGAACTGGCTTCATGTGTTGTTGCAGCATTAAAAAAGAACACCGACCTGGCATTGGGTAATGTAATAGGCTCAAATGTCTCAAACATATTCCTGATACTTGGAGGAAGTGCCATTATTCATCCGCTCGGAATGAACGATATCGGACAGATGGATCTGGGATTCCTTATTCTCTCGTCAATATTACTCTTCATCACTGCATTCACCTTCAAGAAACGCTCCCTCGACAGAGTTGAAGGTCTCCTCTTTATACTTATATATATAGGGTATGTGATACTTACAATAAAGAACGGCGCCATTGCTTAGCAATGCGCCGTTTTTCTTTATCTGCAAGTTGCATGAGAAGAATCTAGAGCTCCATATCAAGCAGATTTCTGCTCTCCCCCGCTTCAAGGCTCTCCACAGAACGCAATTTCCTCTGTATAGCCCTTGTCCTTACACCTACAAGCGAATCCATATCGTTAAGACCTCCCTGAATCTTATCTTTGGCCTTTTCAAGGATACCACCAAATTTTTCAAACTCACTCTTCACAGCACCCAAAGTCTCCCACACCTCACTGCTGCGTTTCTGTATGGCAAGAGTCTTGAAACCTATCTGCAAACTGTTAAGAATTGCTGCAAGAGTTGTAGGACCGGTAACAATTATATTGTAGTTGCGCTGCAGATATTCCAGCAGATCTGCCCTACGCACAACTTCTGCATATATACCTTCAAAAGGAAGGAACATAATTGCAAAATTGGTAGTGTATGGTGTGTCTATGTATTTTGATGAGATATCCTTTGCATTCAATTTAATTGCCGCCTCCAGCTCTTTCTGGGCAGTTTCAATTGCAGGCAGATCGCCAGAATCGTAGGCCTCTTGCAATTTTTCATATACATCCTTAGGAAATTTTGCATCTATCGGAAGCCAGATGTTTGGAATATCATCACTACTGCCGGGGAGTTTCACTGCAAACTCAACAACATCCCTACTACCCTTCTTGGTGGCCACATTGGCTGAATATTGGTCTGGAGCGAGTATATTTTCGAGTAACATCTGCAGCTGTATCTCACCCAAACCGCCGCGCATCTTCACATTGCCGAGCACTTTTTTCAGGCCTCCCACATCCTGGGCCAGAGTCTTCATCTCGCCCAATCCCTGCTGCACCTCATTGAGCTGCTTGCCAACTGTTTCAAAGCTCTTTCCAAGTCTGTCGGCCAGAGTCTTGTCGAGTTTCTCCTCCACTGTAACCCTTATATGCTCCAACCTCTCATCGGTCTTCTTGATCAGTTCATTCTGAGTTTTGTCGAGTCTTTCCAAGCTCTCCTTCTGAGTTTTATCGAGACGCTCTAGGCTCTCCCTTAACCCTTTATCGAACAACTCCATACTCTCCTTCTGAGTTTTATCCAGCACTGCAAAGGCCTCCTTCTGGCTCTTCTCCACCTGCTGCAGCCTCTCACTCTGCATCTGCTCCATCTTGGCAACCCTCTCCGAAAGGAGATCACTCATAAGTCTGGAACTCTTCTCAAGCCCCTCTCTATTTGAAGCAAACTGCTTCATAAGTTCCTCACGCATAGAAGATTGAGTCTTGTAAAACTCCTCTCTCAGCTCCTTCTGTGCCACTGCATACCCATCTCTCAGTTCCTTCTGGAACCCGACAGAGTTCTCATTGCTCTCCTTTACAAAAGAGTTGAACTTCTCCTCCAGACCTGCATTGCGTCCCCTCAATGCAGAGAGCACCTGCAACAGGAGCACAACCGCCACAACTGAAACAACAGCCAGAGCTATTACTGCAACCAATAATCCATCCATAATGATATCTTTTTGAACAAAGATACACAATAAGAGCAAAATTTGTCGGTTTTTATTTTTTATTGTAGAATAATGACTACTTTTGCAAATTAGTAAAAGGTTATACTATATAATATGATACTTAACAAACAGGTCGGTGTGTTCCTAAATCTGGTGCACAACCGCTTCAAGCAGTACATTACAGCATTTTTTCAAGAAGAGGGATACAACCTCACGCCAGAACAGTTCCTTGTAATGGATGCAATCTGGGATGAAGGAAAAATGTCACAACAGAAAATTGCCGATACAATCTTTAAAGACAAGAACTCTGTTGTAAAACTGCTCGACGGCCTTGAAAAAAAGAACCTTGTGAGAAGGGTTGCAAATAAAGATGACCGCCGCCAGAACCTGATTGAAATAACCCCGCATGCAAAAGAGATACAGCAGAATGTTACAGACATTGCCATGAATGCTGTAGACCTTATAATAAAGGATATTCCTAAACAAGATCTGCATATCTTCATAAAAGTGCTTACCAAAATGGCCGAGAATATGAATGAAAATACAGATTTACAACAACTTGCAAATAATAAAAAGAATTTATAATGGGAAAATTGTACGACAGACTTACCCAGGATTACCGCATCAAGGAGGGATTGAAGGCCTGCATAAACTGCGGCACTTGCACAGCTATCTGTCCGGCAGCTGAATTTTACCAATATGACCCGAGGCAGATTGTGGACATTGTCCAGAGCAAAGATGATGCAGAGATTGAAAAACTGCTCAAAAGCGAGACAATATGGTATTGTGGAGAGTGCATGTCCTGCATTACAAGATGTCCAAGAAAAAATGCACCAGGGCTCGTTATTATGGCACTGAGAAGCCTCTCTATGGAGATGGGATACTTTGCTGAATCAGAAAAAGGACGCCAGCAATATGCACTCACAAAGGTGCTTTGCGACAACATACTCAATTATGGCTACTGTGTATATCCGAGAACATTTGCCTCTGCACTCCACCCGGAAGCCGGGAAAATATGGGAGTGGCAGGAGAAACATATGGAAGATATCTATGCCAGAATGGGTGCCAATCTCGACGGAGACGGAACCGGAGCATTGAGAAGAATTCCTCAAAAAGACCTTGACGAGCTTAAACGCATTTTTGACATAACAGGCGCTACACAAAGGATAGAGACTATCAACAGATGCTCCATGGAAAAGGCCAAAGAGCTGGGACTCAGCGAAGAGGAGTATTTTATGAAAGTCTTTACAGAAACTGAAAAAGATCACTTGAACCATTAGAATCATGATATACGAAGGAAAACAGAAGATATGGTCTGATTATCAGAAAGATATTCCGGATGACCACTATTTTTATGTAAGAAGCTGCATAAGGCAGAGCTTCTTTCCGGCATCAGAACAGACCTTTCTTGACATTACCAGAAACAGGTTGCATAAAGATTTCTTTGAGTCGGAACACCATACAACATGCGGAGGTATAGCCTACCATTCGGATGCAATACCTCAGGAGACTGCAATGACTATAATTGCCAGACAGTTTGCCCTGATGCACAAATATGGCTATGAAAACTATGTCTGCTCATGCATAACCTCATTCGGACTCTATACAGAGACACTTGAGACATGGCGCGAGTTTCCAGAACTGGAGGCCAGAATAAAGGAGAAGCTGTGGGAGTCATGCAAATTGGAGTTTGCAAAACCAAAATATCTTGCCCATGCCAGTGATATAATCTACAAATTCAGGAACCAAATTGCCCAGCAGGCAAAATTCAAGCTCATCAATAAAAAGACCGGAGAGCCGCTCAGAGTGGTGGAACATATCGGATGCCACTATGCCAAGATGTTCCCATCCAAAGGGTTTGGAGGAGCCGAATATCCATATGTACTTGCCGGAATGATTGAGGCGTGGGGTGGCGAAGTAATTGATTATCCTGAACGTAGGCATTGCTGCGGATTCGGATTCAGACAATATCTTGTACAGAGCAACCGCGGCTACTCACTTTCAAATACACACAAAAAATTTGAATCGATGGAGCCGTATAAACCGGATATGATAATTACCAATTGCCCTGGATGCCCATACTTCCTCGACAGATGGCAATATGTAATATCTGAAATGGAGGGCAAGACCTACGGCAAGGATGGCCACGGTATTCCGGTATTCACCTACGAAGAGGTTGCCGGCCTTGTATTGGGATACGACCCTTGGGATCTTGGCCTGCAGGTACACCAGGTAAGCGTGGAACCGCTCCTCGACAAGATGGGAATACCATATGACCCGTCGAAAAAATATAAAGGAATAAATGGCAAAGATCTGGGTAGGCCGGAACTTCCTACTTGCGCATGTCTGTAAAATTTAACCAAACTTAAGATGAATAATAATGTAATAATTATAGGAGGCGGCCCATGTGGTCTTGAGGCTTCTGCCCAGCTCCACCAAATGGGATACAATGTAATACTTGTTGAAAGAGAGCCACAATTGGGAGGCCATCTTGCAAAATGGGACAGACTCTTTCCGGAAGGAATAAAGGCTAAAGAGGTTCTGGATCAATTAATTGCAAATATAAACGGAGTAAAATACTTCCTTAATACAGAGGTAAAATCAATAAACCAGCTCGACAAGGAGTACAATGTGATACTCTCGAACGGAATCACAATTCTTGCAACAGCGGTCCTTATGGCCTCAGGCTTCGACCTCTTCCCTGCCGAAAAGAAAGAGGAGTACGGATATGGCATCTACGACAAGGTTATTACCAATGCCGACCTGGAAAACTACTTCAATACCGGTAAGGACCGTCGTATTACAGCGGCCCCAAAGAGAATCGGATTTGTGCACTGTGTCGGTTCCAGAGATGAAAAAGCGGGAAACAGATATTGCTCAAAAGTATGCTGTGCCACTGCCGTAAAACAGGCATGTGAAGCCAAAGAGGCCTTCCCTGATGCTGAAGTCTTCTGTTTCTATATGGATTTGAGGATGTTCGGACGAGGCTATGAAGATCTTTATCTGCGTGCCCAGAAAGAGTATGGCGTACGTTTTATAAGGGGCCGTGTTTCTGAGGTTGCAGAGGATATCAACAGCCAGCTTATTGTAAAGGCAGAGGATACATTGAGTGGAAAACCGATAAAGGTAACTCTCGACCTGCTTGTTCTGATGGCCGGAATGACAAATTGCCAGGCAGGAGTCAAAGTGGCAAACATGCTCTCTCTCAAAAAGGATGATGATGGTTTCTTCACCTGCAAGGATTCGATACTGCATCTGCAGCAGAGCGACAAGAAGGGAATTTTCTATGCAGGCGCATGTACAGGTCCCAAGACATTGCCGGATACTCTGCACGAAGCGAGAGCTGCAGCTATCGCCATACATAACTATTTTAAAGAGAGGAAATAATGGCAAATTTCGGATATTCTTTGACAAAAAGTTCCAGAATTGATCTCAACAACCGCAACATAGAAAAATGGAACAGGCTTGTTGAACTGGAACCAGATGTGCTCAAATGTATGGCCTGCGGCTCGTGTACAGCCAGCTGTACTGCCGGTAAATTCACAAAAACAAGTTTGAGAAGCGCCATACTCTATCTGCAAAATGGTCAGGAGAAGGAGGCACTGGAGTATATACAGTCATGCCTGTTGTGCGGCAAATGTTTCATGGTATGCCCAAGAGCCATCAATACGAGACATTTATTATTATCAATCAGCAAAATTTACAGTAATAGATGAGAGAAAGAATTATAGGTGGCTATGACCATTTTGTGCTGCCATTCATGATAGGAATGATCTTTATCCTTGTATATCTGCTTATTGCAATGATAAAGGTCATAATGTCGCTGCCGGCCTCCGACAGAAAGAAACTGGCTCTTTCGCTTATAAATCCCAAGATAATGTACAAAAATATAAGGGACATTATTTGCGATTGCCTTTTACATATAAAAATATTCAAACGCAACCTGTTGCTGGGTTACATGCATGCCAGCATTGCATTCGGCTGGTTTATGATAATTGTCATCGGACATATTGAAGTGATGCTGTTTGTGCCACAGCGCAACGGTTCGCTCTACTACCCTCTCTTCTACAGATTTTTTGTTGCAGAGCAGAACCAGACACTTAAAGGTGCAGTATTCTTCTTTTTGATGGACTTCTTCCTTCTGGTAATACTCAGCGGTATCGGACTTGCCATGTACAAGAGGATAAGGTCCCGTGCGCTTGGAATGAGAAGGACAACCAAACCATGCTTTGCAGATAGGGTTGCATTATATTGCCTCTGGTCTATTTTCCCATTAAGACTTCTGGCCGAAGGATTTACAGCAGGCATAAGTGGCGGCAGCTTCCTTACCAAGCCTACCAATATGCTATTTGCAAGTTTCCTTGGCAACGACATGAATATAATGCCTACATGGTGGGCATACTCAACAGTTCTCGGAATCTTTTTCCTTGCATTGCCATTCAGCAGATATATGCACATCCCTACCGAAGCATTCTACATTTTCCTCAGAAATGCAGGATTGAAGATACACCATCCACGCAAAGGAGTTGCGGAGGCCGAAATCTACTCATGCTCAAGTTGCGGAATATGTCTTGATGCATGTCCGATGAATGTGCAAAAGAAGAATCTGCCATACTCTTCTGTATATTTCATACGTTTCCAAAGAAGAAATAACAAAAAGAAAATCAATGAGATAGCCGACAAATGTCTGATGTGTGGCAAATGTGTTGCACTTTGTCCTGTTGGGGTAGATTCATGTGGTCTGAAACAGGCTCAGAGAGCTGTTGTAAATAACACCCTGCCGTATGACTACAAATTCCTCGGCACTGCAGGTCATACCGCAGCAGCTCCTCAGAATGACGATAACGGCATACTCTATTTTGCAGGCTGTATGACACACCTCACCCCTGCCATCATCAAATCAATGACAAAAATATTTGAAGCGGCAGGAGAAAAATATCTCTTTGCAGATAAAGATGGCGGTGTATGTTGCGGAAGGCCGCTTATGCTGGCCGGAAAGACAGAGGCGGCAAAAGAGGTGATTGCAAAGAATACACAAAATATTATGGAGAGCGGCTGCAAGACAGTTGTACTGTCGTGTCCAATCTGTCTAAAAGTGCTGAAAGAGGAGTATAATCTGAAAGGAATTACCCTTCTGCACCATACCCAGTATATAAACAACCTGATCCAGCAGAAGCGTCTTGTACTCAACAAGAGTGAGGAGAGCTTCGTCTTCCACGACCCTTGCGAACTTGGAAGAGGCTGTAATATCTACAATGAACCGAGAAATGTACTGCAATCTATCGGGCAGTTGAAGAAGGCAGGCAAAGAGAAGAAGGAGAGCATATGCTGTGGAGGAAGTTTGGGCAGCCTCACACTCAATTATAACGACAGAGTAAAGATTACACAGGAATCGCTCAATATACTCACATACAATAATCCTGACAAGATTGTCACAGCATGTCCTCTGTGTCTTAAAACATTCTCAGACCAATCTGCCAGACCTGTTGTAGACATTGCGCAAACCGTTGCAGAGAATATTTGCAACGGTTGCATAAAACAGTAAAATAGATTACTTTTGCACCCGTTTTAAATCTACTTAAAATTATGGAAATCAAACCTACAGAATACACCCTGCAGACCGTTGCCACCGGCCGCAATTACCCGGACAGCGGATGGCTGCTTGGTGATAAGGAGTGCTCATCCCCATCACTTATAAGAGCAGTATATGCAAAAAAACAGATTGAGTTCAAAGATAACAGCTTCGGACTCTATAAATTTGCCGACTGGCTCCCTGTGCAAAGGGCGCTGGAGGGTTCATGCGCACCTGTAACATATAAAAGCGAAGGTTTGGCCAAAGAGCTTGGTCTTACTAACCTATATATCACATTCTCAGGCTATTGGCCAGAGAAGGGGGCAACAATGTACACATGTTCATTCAAGGAGACAGAGGCCTACTCCGTATGTGCAAGGCTTCCTAAAGATGAAAAGAAGATTCTTGTTGTTGCTTCAGCCGGAAATACTGCAAGGGCTTTTGCTCAGGTATGTTCCGACAACAATATTCCTATTGTAATAGCGGTTCCTTTTGAAAATATGGGAGCCCTCTGGTTTAAGAAACCCCTCAACAAATGTGTGAAGATCATCTGCACACCTGCCGGAACAGACTACTTTGATGCAATCCAGCTCGGAGCAAAGGTTTGTGAGTCTCCTGCATTCCTCGAAGAGGGCGGTGCAAAGAATGTGGCTCGCAGAGACGGTATGGGTACAACTGTTCTCTCTGCTGTTGAACATATCGGACGCATTCCTGACAGCTATTTCCAGGCTATCGGAAGCGGTACCGGAACTATCGCAGCATGGGAGGCCAACATGAGATTTATAGAAGACGGCCGTTTCGGCAACCACCTGATGAAGCTTATCCCATCACAAAACATTCCTTTCACTCCTATGTATGATGCCTGGAAACAGGATAGCAGGGCTCTTCTCCAATATGATGAGGAGGATGCTGTAAAACGTGCGCTGGAGATTGATGCAAAAGTGCTTTCAAACAGAAGGCCTCCATACTCTCTTGCCGGAGGATTGTACGATGCGGTAAAAGCTACCGGCGGAGATATTGAACTTGCCACCAATGAGGAGCTCAGAGAGGCTTGTCAGCTCTTTGAGAAGGTAGAGGGTAATGATGTACATCCTGCAGCAGGAGTTGCCATTGTAAGCCTTAAAAAGGCCCTTGCAAGCGGTAAGATATCAAAAGATGAGGTTGTAATGCTCAATATTACCGGAGGTGGTGAGAAACGTTTCAAGAGAGAATTCAAATATGTACAGGCAGAGCCGGATCTTGTAATTTCAAGTACAGAAGATTCTGCTGTGATTATTGAGAAAGTTCTGAATCTGTTCAAATAATAAACTGTCGGATAAAAAAGTTTTATATGGCAAAATTCAATCTGGCTGAAGTTTTCCAGCCCAAAATACTTGAGTTGTTCAAAAAGGGCAACTACAATAAACAGACATTTACGGCCGACCTTATAGCCGGTATCATAGTTGGTATCATTGCGCTTCCTCTTGCAATTGCATTCGGTATCGCATCTGGTGTATCACCTCAGCAAGGTTTGATAACTGCAGTTGTTGCGGGTTTCCTTGTATCACTACTTGGTGGATCACACTTTTTGATTGGAGGTCCTACAGGTGCATTCATTGTAATTGTATATGGAATTGTTGCACAATATGGCATCTCAGGATTGATCATAGCAACTGTTCTGGCCGGTATCATACTGGTACTTATGGGCGTGTTCAAGCTGGGAAGCATCATCAAGTTCATCCCCTATCCTATTGTGGTTGGTTTTACCAGCGGTATCGCTGTTGTAATATTCTCAACCCAGGTAAAGGATTTCCTCGGCCTTACAATAGATAATCTTCCAAGTGAGTTCATCCCTCAATGGGGAGCATATTTCAGCCACATCAGCACATTCAATCTCAATGAGTTCCTGTTGAGCCTCGGCTGTCTGCTCATTATTATATTCTGGCCTAAGGTAACCAACAAAGTGCCTGGTTCGCTCATTGCTATAATAGTTGGAACCGGAGCCTCTATCATTCTGGCAAAATATTGCGGAATAGAGTTCGCTACAATCGGAAGCAAATTCCCTGAGCTGGCAAATGGTATTGAAATACCTAAACCGACAGCTCCAAATATCACTTGGGATACTGTACAAAGCATGTTCCAGCCTGCATTCACCATTGCACTTCTGTGTGCTATCGAGTCACTTTTGGCAGCAATGGTTGCCGATGGTGTTACAGGAAAAAGACACAACTCAAATACAGAGCTTATTGGTCAGGGTATTGCAAATATAATTACCCCATTCTTTGGCGGTATTCCTGCAACAGGTGCATTGGCTAGAACAATGGCAAATATCAATAACGGCGGAAAATCTCCGGTAGCAGGTATTGTACACGCTATTGTACTTCTGCTCATCTTCCTCTTCCTGATGCCTTATGCAGTCTATATTCCACTGGGATGTCTGGCTGCAATCCTTGTAATGGTTGCATACAATATGAGTGAGTGGAGAACATTCAAATACCTGCTAAAAGGAAATAAAATGGATGTTTCGGTGCTTCTCATCACCTTCTTCCTTACAGTAGTGATAGACCTTACTGTTGCAATTGAAGTGGGACTTGTATTGGCCATTATATTGTTTGTAAAACGTATCTCTGAAACTTCATCAATAAAAGTACTTGAAGGTGACAGCGTTGCCGGAACTGAAAATGATGAGATTGCACAGCTTGCAGATACTGAGCATCTGGATATTGCACCAGGTGTTGAGATATATGAGATCGACGGTCCTTTCTTCTTCGGACTTGCCAGCAAACTTGACGAAATAGACAGGGATTTGCGCAAACAGGGTATCAAGGTGCGTATCATAAGGATGAGGAAAGTTCCGTTCATGGATTCAACAGGTCTTAACAACTTGAGAAGCCTTTGGAAACGCTCAAATAGAGAGAATGTACAGATAATCCTCAGCGGTGTAAATGAGAATGTTCTTGCATACCTCAATAAGGTTGGATTTGCCCAGGAGTTGGGAGAAGAGTACATCTTCCCTCACATCATTCCGGCAGTAGCCAAGGCAAATGAGCTGAGCGAAAGGAAATAATCTTCCCGACACATAATTGTAAAGTCCCTATCCCGCGTGGAAAGGGACTTTTTTTATTATCTTTGTTCTAATTCAAACCATTCAATTTGTATGGTCATGGCTGACACTCGAAAACTTAATCCTGTACAGAAGGCGGTGGTGGGTACACAGTTTCTGTTTGTTGCATTTGGAGCAACAGTGCTTGTACCGCTGCTGGTTGGCATGGACCCCT
This sequence comes from Bacteroidales bacterium, assembly GCA_017935505.1. Lineage (GTDB taxonomy): Bacteria > Bacteroidota > Bacteroidia > Bacteroidales > UBA932 > Egerieousia. The sequence goes on from JAGBHM010000004.1 coordinate 109,595, forward strand.
CTGTGGCGCTGTTTACCGCCGGAATTGGAACACTTATTTTTCACCTGGTTACAAAGGGAAAGGTTCCCATCTTTCTGGGGAGCAGTTTTGCCTTCATCGCCCCAATCGTAAAGGCTTCTGAGTTGTACGGACTGGCCGGAACTTTGTCGGGATTGGCCGCAGTGGGTATCGTTTATGGTATTATGAGTGCACTGGTCAGATTCCGAGGTGTAGGGTTTATTTCCAGACTCTTCCCTCCTGTTGTGGTTGGTCCTGTGATTATGCTCATAGGTCTTTCTCTTGCCGGAACCGGTGTGGATATGGCAAAAAGCAACTGGCTCCTTGCTCTTGTAACTCTGGCAACAACTGTCGTGGTTTCACTTTTTGGAAAAGGGATGCTGCGCCTGATTCCAATATTTTCGGGAATAGTGGTGGGTTATGGCCTGGCTATTGCCTTGGGAATGATAGATTTCCAGCCAGTGGTGGATGCGCCTTGGTTTGCCCTTCCTGCATTTGTACGCCCAGAATTCTCATGGGAGGCCATTATCTTTATGGTTCCTGTAGCAATAGCCCCTGTCATTGAACATATAGGTGATGTTTATGCCATCAATGAGGTAGCAGGGAAGGATTTTGTAAAGGATCCTGGACTGCACCGCACTATGTTGGGCGACGGACTGGCCTGTATTGCAGCATCATGTATTGGCGGTCCTCCTGTTACAACTTATTCTGAGGTTACCGGTGCCATCTCCCTTACCAAGATTACAGATCCTGCAGTTATACGTATAGCAGCCGTTGTAGGCATCATTTTCTCAGTTTTCGGAAAGATAAGCGCAATCCTCAAGACTATTCCAAGTGCCGTTCTTGGCGGCATTATGTTGCTTCTATTCGGTACAATTGCTTCTGTAGGTGTAAATTCCCTAATAAAGAACAAGGTTGATATGGGCAATACCCGCAATCTTGTAATTGCATCCCTCATCCTCACATTGGGCATAGGCGGTGCAGAAATGGTTTTTGGAAGCATTACAATAGGCGGTATAGGCTTGTCTGCACTTGTAGGTGTAATATTGAATCTCATTCTACCAAAAGGTAAAGAAGGTAAAGAAGACAAATAATTTAAAATAACGAAATATGAGCTTACATATAATCAACCATCCTCTGATTCTGCATAAACTCAGCATTATGCGCAACAAGAAGACCTCCACAATGGAATTCCGCAAGATACTGAAGGAGATTTCCATGCTTATGGGGTATGAAATCACACGCGATTTTCCATTGGAGTACAAGACAATTGAAACGCCTCTGCAAACTATGGAGGCCCCGAAACTTGCCGGCAAAAAGGTTGTAATTGCCCCTATTTTGAGGGCTGGTCTTGGTATGGTGGAGGGTTTGTTGAACCTTATCCCGTCTGCACGTGTGGGACATATTGGCCTTTATAGGGATGAAACCACATGCGAACCGATATTCTACTACTACAAGATGCCTGCAAATAAAGAGAGGCTGGTAATCCTTACCGACCCTATGCTTGCAACCGGAGGTAGCGCATGCGATGCAATAATGCGTCTGAAGAAAGACGGATTCAAGGAGATAAAACTTATGTGTCTGGTAGCCTCACCACAAGGGGTAAAGAGAGTTCAAGAGACCTATCCCGATGTTGAAATATACCTGGCATCACTCGATGAAGGTCTTAATGAGAAGAATTACATCCTTCCTGGCCTTGGAGATGCTGGAGACAGAATCTTTGGAACAAAATAATTGGGAAGTGAATTATCCCAAAAAGTGCCATAAGGGCAAAATAAAAGCGGTTGGAAACTCCAGCCGCTTACTTTATCTGTATCATTTAAAGCTACACCAGGAACAAAAATCCAAGCACCACAATCAGGGCTACAACAAAGAGGTCTATCAGACAGTACCCCATAATGTCTTTTGCATTAAGTTTTGCAATTGCAAGGGCTGGAAGAGCCCAAAACGGCTGTATCAGATTTGTCCAGGCATCACCGTAGGCAATTGCCATTCCGGTAATTGCCGGCTCTACACCAAGCTGCATTCCGGCAGGCAGCATAATAGGAGCCTGAACAGCCCATTGACCGCCACCACTAGGCACAAATACATTTACAATACCTGCACTCAAGAATGTGAGCATAGGAAATGTGGTTTTATTTGAAATAGCGACACATGCCTCACTTATCTGGCCTGCAAGTGAAACGCCTTCGGCTGAGGCAGAGGTCATGATACCCATAATTCCCGCATAAAACGGAAATTGAAGCAAAATGCCGGCACATGATGAAGAGGCATTTGTAACAGCCTTGACATATTTTATCGGGGTTTTATGCAGAATTATACCAAGGAACATGAAGAGCATGATCACGCTGTTCAAATCAAGTCCTCCCCCATTCACAAAGAGTCTGATAATGAGATATCCCAAGCCCATTACAGATATTATGCCCGATAGCAGTATGCTGTTGTTCAGCTTTTCTGAAGGGGTAAGTTTCCACTCTATCTTGCACTCCTTTTCACCAGTTGCACCACAAAGATTGTTCTCTTTAATCTCCTCAGCATCTCCCAACAAAGCCGGATCTACAATAAACGCCTTCTCTGGAGAAGGGTGCATAAGTGTATTCACAACGGTAAGTGCTGCAATTATCAGAAATACTATAATAAGATTATATGTAGCAAATATTGTTTGGGAAATTGGTATTGCCGACGTTATGGTTCCACGCGATACCTCTACCAACGAGGCCCCCTCTGTTGCCATTGCCAAAGGTATTGAGGCTGACAGGCCGGAGTGCCACACCACAAATCCGCTATAGGCAGATGCGATAAGCAGACGGTAATCCACCCCTTTTACGGCACGCGCTATCTCCTTTGCAAATATGGCTCCAACTATAAGGCCGAATCCCCAGTTGATCCAGCATGCCACACTTGCTACCAATGTAACGGTAGTTATGGCCGCAGCCGGAGTCTTGGGAAATGCAGCTATTTTACGCAAGCCTCTCTTTATCAGAGGAGCATCGGCCAGAGCAGAGCCGCATACCAGCACAAGAGCCATCTGCATCGAAAAGGCCAGCAGACTCCAGACTCCCCCACCCCAGTTTTCAACCACATCAAGAGGAGACTGTCCTGTAGAGATCATTGCAGCCAAAGCTGCCACTATTGTAAGAATTATTGCAAAAACAAATGGATCGGGAAGATATTTTCTAATTAGCTTCACCGACAAATCAATCAATTTTCCCATAATTTTAATACACTTTATCCGAATGCAAAGATACTGCAAAAAGGAATGTATTATTCTTAAACATATATAAAAAAGGCACCCGGAGGCTGGATTTACCAACTCTCTCCGGATGCCTGATCTTTATTGGTCAATATTTCAGATCACTATTTCTTGATCTCTTTTGCCAATCTCTCTGTAAGCATAGGAACAATCTTGTTAGCATCGCCAACGATTCCCAAATCAGCTACCTGGAAGATAGGAGCAAATTTGTCTTTGTTGATTGCAATGATAAGTTCAGACTCTTCCATACCTGCCAAGTGCTGGATAGCACCAGAGATACCGCATGCAAGATACAAGTCTGGACGAACTGTTTTACCAGTTTGACCAACTTGTCTGTCGTGATCCATAACGCCAGCGTCAACCATAGCACGTGAAGAAGAAACCTCACCACCGAGAACACCAGCAAGAGCTGTAAGTTTCTCAAAGTTCTCTTTGTTACCTACACCACGACCACCAGAAACTAGTACTTTAGCCTCAGTAATGTCAACAAGACCTTTCTCAGCTTTAACAGTCTCTAGCAATTTAACAGCAAATTTAGAAGAATCGAATACTACGTTGAAAGGAATTATATTACCTTTTCTAGAAGCATCTTTCTCTTTTTTCTGCATAACGCCTGGACGAACTGTTGCCATCTGAACACCATCTTTAGCTGCAACGATAGTAGCCATAAGGTTACCGCCAAATGCAGGACGGGTCATCATCAATTTTCTGGCAGCCAATTTAGGATCAGAACCATCTGAGATCTCCAATTTAGTACAGTCTGCAGTTAGACCTTTCTCCAATCTAGCTGATAGTCTTGGAGCCAAATCTCTACCAATTGTAGTTGCACCAAATAGAACGATATCTGGGTTCATAGCTGTGATAACTTGGTATACAGCTTGAGTATATTGCTCAGTTACATAATCTTTTAGCTCAGGAGCATCAACAACGATAACGTCATCAGCACCATAAGCAATAAGCTCATTAGCCTGGTCTGCAATGTTATGGCCAGCGAAAATAGCTACTACTTTATCGCCCAAAACATCAGCCAAATCTCTTGCTTTGCCAATAAGCTCTAGAGCAACAGGTTGGATAACACCCTCTCTCTGCTCTGCGAATACATATACGTTTTTATTCATTTCTTATTAAGTTTTGGCGATTAGATAATAAATTTCTCTTTTAGTTTGCTTACGATCAAGCCAACAGCTTGCTCTGCATCAACCTCGTGAACCTCACCTGCAGCTTTAACGCCTTTAGTGAATGATTTGTAAACTTTTGTACCTGAGCCTTTAAGACCAAGCATCTCTACAGGAAGATCAACTTTCTCAACACCCCAAACTGCTACTGGTTTGTCAAATGCGTCAACGATACCTGCTACATTCATATAACGGGCTTTGAAACCGCTTGCAAGAGCTGTAAGAAGAACTGGACCAGCTACCTCCAACATTTGGTAACCCTCCTCAGTCTCTTTCTTAACAACGAATTTGCCATCTTTATACTCAAGACCTGCAACATATGAAATCTGTGGAAGACCAAGGTGCTCAGCAATTTGAGGACCTACCTGTGCAGTATCACCATCAATAGCCTGACGGCCTGCAATGATCAAATCATACTCCAAGTTCTTAAGAGCTGCAGCAATAGTGTGAGATGTTGCCAAAGTATCAGCACCACCAAACTCTCTTCCTGTTAGCAAAATAGCCTCGTCAGCACCCATAGCGTATGCCTCTCTAAGGATAGCATCTGCTTGAGGAGGACCCATTGTAATAACTGTTACATGAGCGCCATACTGATCTTTCAACTGAAGAGCCATCTCCAAGCCACCTTTATCATCAGGGTTCATAATGCTTGGAACGCCATCACGGATAAGTGTACCTGTTACAGGGTTAATTTTAATAACTGTAGTATCCGGTACTTGTTTAATACAAACTACTATTTTCATATTTGTGTGATTCTATTTAAATAATTTTGCTGCAATTACCATTCTCTGAACCTCTGAAGTTCCCTCATAAATCTCGGTGATCTTAGCGTCACGCATCATTCTCTCAACTGGATACTCTCTTGTGTAACCGTAACCGCCGTGGAATTGAACTGCTTTAGTAGTTACCTCCATTGCAGTCTCAGCAGCGAACAATTTACACATAGCTGCATCAGCAGAGAAAGGCATGTGCTGATCCTGTTTCCAAGCTGCTGATCTAACCAATAGACGAGCTGCCTGTACTTTAGTCTCAAGATCTGCCATCTGGAACTGGGTATTTTGGAAAGCAGAAATTGATTTACCGAACTGTTTTCTCTCTTTAGTATATTTAACAGTCTCATCCATAGCGCCTTGAGCGATACCAAGAGCCTGAGAAGCAATACCGATACGGCCACCGTCAAGAGTCTTCATAGCAACTTTGAAGCCCTCACCCATTTTACCTAGCATGTTAGCTTTAGGAACGCGGCAGTTCTCGAAAATAAGCTCGCAAGTAGCAGAACCTCTAATACCTAGTTTGTGCTCTTTTTTACCAATTGAGAAACCAGGAGTACCAGCCTCAACGATGAAAGTGGTAATACCTTTGTTTCCTAGAGATTTGTCAGTCATAGTAGCAACTACATACACGTGAGCAGGACCTGCGTTAGTGATGAAGATTTTGCTACCGTTAAGGATATAATCATCACCATCCTCAACAGCAGTTGTCTGCTGACCGGCAGCATCAGTACCTGCATTAGGCTCAGTTAGACCGAAAGCACCAATCCACTCACCGCTGGCAAGTTTTGGAAGGTATTTCTGTTTCTGCTCCTCAGTACCGAACTCCCAGATTGGAGACATACACAAAGAAGTGTGTGCAGAAAGGATTACACCGGTAGTAGCACATACTCTTGAAAGCTCCTCTACAGCTATAGAATACATAATGTGGTCACCACCAGCACCACCATAATTTTTAGGGATGTAAATACCGAATAGACCTAATTTAGCCATTTTTTCAACGGTTTCCATAGGGAATCTTTCGGTATCATCTACCTCAGCAGCAAGGGGTTTTACCTCTTTCTCAGCAAACTCTCTGATCATTTGCTGGAACAATTGCTGTGTTTTAGTTAGTTGAAAATTCATTTTGTATTTAGTTTAAGTTAACTTGTTTTAAATTGTCTGAAATAATAAGAGTAGCCTCTGTAGCCTCCTGAACCTGCTCAACAGTAAACTCAGGATTGATCTCTGTAAGCAAAATACCTTTTGGAGTAATTTCCATTACACCCATCTCGGTAATGATCATATTTACCTGACCGGCAGCAGTCAAAGGCAATTTACACTTTTTCAAGATCTTGTGATTGCCTTTTGCAGTATGCTCCATTGTAAGGATAACCTTCTTCGCACCAACCAGAAGGTCCATGGCGCCACCCATACCAGGGGTTTTCTTACCAGGAATCATCCAGTTTGCCAAGTTACCCTCTTCATCAACCTCCAATGCACCAAGGAAAGTCACATTTACATGACCACCTCTGATAATACCAAAAGAAGTTGCTGAATCAAATGTAGAAGCACCCGGTTGATATGTGATATATCCGCCACCTGCATTTACAAAGTGTGGATCCTCCTTTCCTTGTTCAGGCTCTGGGCCCATACCAAGCATACCATTCTCAGATTGAAGAGTAACTGATACGCCTTTTGGAAGGTAGTTTGGAATAAGTGTAGGCAAACCTATACCCAAATTCACAACATCACCATCTTTAATCTCAAGAGCTGCCCTTTTGGCAATAAATTCTCTAATTTGATTTTTATCCATGATATTTTGTGTTAATTATTTGTTTCTGTTAACCATCTCCTGAGCAACATAAGATGCCACATCGTCTGCATAGGTGTTTGCACCGAAACCGGCATCATAACCAAGCTCTTTTGCAAGCTCATGGCTTATTCTAGGGCCACCGCATACAACAATCATCTTGTCTCTCAAGCCCTCAGCCTCCATAAGCTCAATAAGCTCTGTAAGGTTCTGGATATGTACATCTTTCTGGGTTACTGTCTGGGATACAAGAATAGCATCAGCCTTTAACTCGATAGCCTTTGCAAGGAACTCCTCATTAGGAACCTGGCTACCCAAGTTGTAAGCCTCAACCATATCATATCTCTCAAGGCCGTAGTGGCCAGCATAACCCTTCATATTCATGATTGCATCAATACCTACAGTGTGGGCATCTGTACCGGTACTTGCACCAACCATAACAATCTTACGTCCGATATTCTCCTTGATATACTCGTCACACTCATGCATATCCATGGTATTACTCTCTACCTTAGGAACATAAATGTTTGAATAATCTACTGTATGGGTAAGATTTCCATAGCAGTTGAAGAATGTGAATCCAGGAGTAAGCTCTTTTGCAAATGCTACAAGCGGATTCTCAAAACCCATCTTTTTCATAAGAAGCTTTGCTGCCTCTTCTGCCTCTGCACCGTTAGGAACAGGAAGTGTAAAGCTCACCTGAACTTTACCGTCATTCATTGTATCACCGTATGGTTTTACTTTCGCCAAATCAAGTGTCTGATCAAAATCCTTTGCAGACATTGAATATAATCCACCTGCCATTGTTATTTCCTCCCTTTCATTAAGTTAATAAATGGATTCATATAGTTGGCACCCTTCTCAACAACACCATCCAAACCTTTACCGCCAACTCTGCTTCTCTTGACATCACCAAAGATACCCTTCTCCAGAGCATTGAACAATCCCTCAGATGTCATCTGCTCAAGAAGTGAAATTGCATTATCAAGAACCTCTTTTGCTCTGTTTCTGATAATTCCACCCTCTTTGAACTCCATCTCATCACCGATGCTCTTCATATTGTTGAAGATATATTTAGCATTCTCGATAGAGAGGAAACGGTCAGACATGAATGGAGTGTGGATAGCCTCTGTAGGCATACCAAGAAGCTGCAGACCCTGGCTTGTCCAGATACCGATCATATTGAACAATGCATCCTGAAGATGTCCTCTGAAGATATTTCCGGTCATGAATTTTGTAGGAGGCATATATTTAAGAGGTGCTTTAGGGAAGATTTCCCTTGCCATCTGTGCCTGTGCAAGCTCATAAAGGAATCCGTTCTCAAGCATAGGATCCATCTCAAATGCGTGACCAAGACCCATCTGCTCCTCTGGAAGACCTGCCAACAGTGCCAACTGCTCGTTAATCAGATCAGAAGCAAGAACTGTATGGGCAGCCTCAACAGCATCTGCAGTTGTAAGGTAGTTATCCTCACCAGTGTTGATGATGACACCTGCAAATCCGTTGATTATTCTCGACATATACTGGTCGATAAGAGTTCTCTGCATGTTGATATCGCGGAAGAGGATACCGTAAAGGGCATCATTCAACATTACATCCAAACCCTCAAATGCACCCATAATCGCAATCTCAGGCATACACAAACCTGAACAGTAGTTACATACTCTGATATAACGGCCAAGCTCCTCGCCCACTTTATCCATTGCCTCACGCATAATCTTGAAGTTGGCTTGTGTAGCGTAAGTACCACCAAAACCCTCAGTTGTTACACCGTATGGCACATAATCAAGCAAACTCTGGCCTGTAGTTCTGATAACTGCAATAATATCAGCACCTTGTCTTGCAGCAGCCTCTGCCTGTACTGCATCTTCGTAGATATTTCCGGTAGCAACAATTACATATAGATAAGGTTTTGCACCCTCACCGATTGTATTCAGGTAATGCTCCCTTCTCTCTCTTCTCGCCCTTATCTTATTGATACTCTCATCTATAACAGGTTGAAGCACTTTATCAAGGGCAGCCTTGTCGGCCACTTCAACTTTGGTGAGATCCAAAGAGCCCTCTGCAACTTTTTCTGCAATTTGCTGAGGAGTCATGCCTGTATTGACCATAGCGTTGGCCAAATAGAACAAAACACCCTGATTGAGAACACCTTTAGATTTCAAATCATCCACAACCACATTAGGAAGCGGAACTTCATTAGCATCTACCCCATCAATGCCCATGAGTCTGCACAATGTACGCTCAACAGCTACAGTAGTGTAAGACTCTACAAAAGACTGAACTTCATTGGCAATCTCTTTTGCCAAGCCTTTGGCGCGCTCAACCTTTTTAAAATCTAATCCTAATTTACTCTGCATATTATTTTTATTAGTTATTTAAGTGTTTTCTGGTCAATTCAATCCACTCTCTGTCTATACCAAGCTTCTCTGCTATGGCTACAGCTTCATGAGGAACATCTCCACTCTCAGCCTCCACCAGCATATAGTCCATCACTCCATCCACAAGTCCCTTCACACGATATCTCTTCACCTTATCATTCTTTATATTATAGTGTGTTGTCAATACAAGCCCCCCTGCATTCGAAGGCAGCACCTCAAGAAGTCCTTCAACAAGTGCCGTTCCCTCCACAGGATTGGTTGTCCTTGCCGGCTCGTCTATCAATGCAAGAATATTCTCCCCCTTGCGGATACTCTTCACAACTGAGTCTATCGCCAGCATCTCAGCTGCAAATGAAGAGAGTCCCTTCTGCATATTCTGGTCATCCCCAATGCAGAACATTATCTTGTCCACAATATTCACACAACAGCACTCTGCCGCAACGCCGAATCCAAATTGCGCAAGCAATTGATTCACTGCCAAGGTTTTAAGCACAACTGTTTTACCTCCCATATTGGCACCTATAATTGTTACAGGCACATTTTGGAATGCAATGTCAACCGGACAGAACTCCTTTCCAGCCTCCTCCAGAGCCTTCTTCACCATAGGGTTGAACATCTTGCAGTAGAATGTTTCCACTCCTTCTGCCACAGATGGGAAACACAAACCCAACCGTTTCATCTGCACACATTTGGCTATCATTATATCCAACAGCGACAGACTTTTGAGCACATGCTCCAGTTTGGCGGCATATTCCAATAGTTTTCCAACCAAGTTCTCCCTTATCTGGAACTCCTGCTCATCATTGAGTCTCTGAAGCTCCAGCAGCTGTTCACGCTCCTGCTCACCTATCTCCTTTCCATAGCCGGAAATATTGCGCATCTCCTTTCGTATATATGCCAATTGCTCTGAATATGAATCATATACATAAAACGAAGGAATATTCAGACTGTCGGGATCCAGTATTTCAACAACTTTTTTCAAATCGGGCAAATTCACAGCAGTAATCCTCTGCTCCAAGAGCAGTTTCCTTACATCCTGCGAGATCATTGCCAGATATTTTATTTCAAACAACTCTATATCATCCAATACAACTCCCGCTCCAAGCCTCTTTATAGTTGTATGGATATCTTTAAGACACATCAGTTTAAGTGATATCGCCTTAAAATCTTTGGTATACAACTCATTCAATTTGCCGTAATAGACATCTATCTCTCTCTTGGAGGTCATCATCTCACTCTCCAGCAGCATTTTCCTTGCACAAGAGGAGTTTAGCTCCAAATCTTCATACATAAACCGTATGCCACAATCTATGTCCAATACAGACTTAAAAGTCATACCTGTTCTTTACTATATCATAAACCGGAAGCTTTATAGCCTCCTGCAATTTTTCACACAATATCCCACTATCCAAAACATAACCATTTGGAGCAGTAGGATTTACGCAAACCGCTACAAGTCTGCTCTTTTGAAGAACCACTATTCTTCCCCCTCTCGATACAAAATTTCTGTACAACATCTCGTTCACAAAAATCTTTGTAAAATCCCTCACCACCAGAACCACACTCTTTATATTTCCAGAATTGGCCACAAGATTCAAAAATCTGTCTGTGAGCGCACCCGACACAAAAATATACCTCATTCCTGCTGTAATATCCTTGTCAACAGCTGAGAGCGACAACGATGATGTGAGACCGAAATCAACAATCTCTCCCTCATCGTCCAACCCCCACACGCCGGATTCCACCGGATCAAAAGCCTCAACCACACCTTTATCAGCCTCAGGCAGATTAATCATCTCAACAACAAATCTGGTCTTCTGCACCAGTGTATTTATATTCGATGAATATGCTGCACCTGTAGAGAGTACCATAGCCTTGCTTATTGCAGGTGAAGCCGAACTCAACCTCGAGATGGCACCATCTATTATAGTAAGCTCCACACCCAAATCCCTGGCCGATTTCACCCACCTTTTCAAAGAGGGACCGCTCGACGGGCCGGATATGAGAGCCTTTCCTCCCACAATAACCTTTCCTGTAACAATTCTGCCCAAAGAACTGCGTTCGTTTGTTATTTCCACAAGCTCACTCACAAGCCTACGGCTCCTGTAATGTGCCTCAGCTGTGGAAAAATAGACACCTTCCCTCAAATAAATCTCAGGTTTCTTAGTTGCTGTAACCTGATCCTTATTCTCTCCATCTATACCTATCGAGGTTACCGCCACTCTTCTCTTTTCCAGCGGTAACCTTGACAGGATATAATTCAGACACTCTGTTTTGCCAACATTCTTTTCAAGACCAACTATCGACAAACTGTCGTATTTTAAAATCTCGTCAATGAATGGCATAACATGAATGACTATTTTTTAGATCTCTCTTTTCTGCTCAATACAGAAGGCTCAATAGCCATACCTCTGCCCTCAAGCAATGAAGAAACGCCCTCAATAGATTTAGACTTGTTGGCCTGGCAATACTGGCAGTTGCACTCGTTCTTGTAATCTGTAGGCTCTGTGTAAGTGGTGATTACACCCTCAAAGTTTCTCAATACAACTTTACCAGGAGCCTGTGAAATCACATACTGAGGCATAACTGGAGTCTTTCCACCTCCACCAGGTGCATCAACTACAAATGTAGGAACTGCATAACCTGAAGTGTGGCCTCTCAAGCCCTCAATGATCTCAATACCTTTAGAAACTGGTGTTCTGAAGTGCTCGATACCCATTGAAAGGTCACATTGGTAGATATAGTAAGGTCTAACCCTCATCTTAACCAACTCATGCATAAGTTTCTTCATAGTGTTCACGCAATCATTAACACCTCTTAGAAGAACAGTCTGGTTACCCAAAGGAATACCTGCATTAGCCAATTTTGCACAAGCCTCAGCAGCCTCTTTGGTAACCTCCTGTGGATGGTTGAAGTGAGTGTTCAACCATATTGGATGGTATTTCTTAAGCATGTTTACCAGGTCATCGGTAATTCTCTGAGGACAAACAACAGGAGTTCTTGAACCGATACGAACAATCTCAACGTGAGGGATCTGCCTCAAACGTGAAATGATGTACTCAAGTCTCTCATCGCTTACCATAAGTGCGTCACCACCTGAAAGGAGCACGTCACGTACCTGTGGAGTTTTTGCAATATACTCAATTGCCCTGTCAATTCTCTCGATAGCGCTCTCACCATCTTTCTGGCCAGCAAAACGTCTTCTGGTACAGTGACGGCAATACATTGAACACATATCGGTGATAAGGAGCAATACTCTGTCCGGATATCTGTGGGTAAGACCAGGAACTGGAGAATCCTCATCCTCGTGTAGAGGGTCAAGTAGGTCTGCAGGTGACTGGTAAGTCTCCTTGCCTGTAGGAACAGCCTGTTTTCTAACAGGACAATCAGGGTTATTAGGGTCAATCAAACTTACATAATAAGGAGTGATTGCCATTCTCAAAGTCTGAAGAGTTTTCTTTACACCCTCCTCCTCTTCTGGAGTAAGAGAAACATACTTCTTCAGATCCTCAAGAGTCTCTATTCTATTTTTTACCTGCCATTTCCAATCGTTCCATTGCTCATCGGTAACATTTGGAAACAACTCAAATCTTCTTGATTCCATATTTGTCTGTTAAATAGTTTAAAATTAAGCGTAAAGTTCAGTAAAGATCTTTCTCAAAGCCTCACACTCTCTTAGCTCCTGTAGAGTAAATTCTGCGTGACCTTTAGTGTAACCGTTACCGATAATCATATTAACGTCTGAGCCGATTCCCTCTGCACCTAGAGCAGCTTTTGTAAAGCTTGTAGCCATAGAGAAGAAATAAACAACACCATCATCTTTAGTACAAAGAACAGCTGTCATCTCCTGATCTGGAACGTTTACACAGTTGATGGTAACATCTGCCATCTTGCCGTTTGTAAGTTTTGAAACAAGCTCATTAACCTGAACTGGAGTCATGCCACCGATGCTCTCTACAACATCACAGAAGCCAAGATCTTTGATACGCTGTGTACTTCTTTGAGAGTTTGTCAAACCAATAACTTTACCAGTTACACCAACACGTTTTTTAGCCTCGTAGCAGCAAAGCATACCTGATTTACCACCAGCACCAAGGATAACTACATTCTGGCCATATTGGCAAAGTTTTGCAGTTTGTGCAGGAGCACCAGCTACGTCAAGAGCAGACAATGCAAGTTTCTCAGGCATATCATCTGGAATCTTAGCATAGATACCGCTTTCAAACAAGATAGCTTTACCTTTAATATCAACTTGATCCACATCCGGACGGATCTCAAGGATCTCATCAATTCTAAGTGGAGTAAGTGACAAAGAGACTAGAGTAGCAATGCGATCACCCTCTTTAAGATCAATTTTACCTTTAAGAGCGTCACCAATCTTCTCAACTTTACCAAGTAGCATACCACCTGAACCGGTACGACGGTTACGATGTTTACCCTGCAACTCTACGTTAAGGAACATCTCTTTCTTAACCTCTTCCAAGATTTGCTCTTCAGTAGCACCCTCGCCTGCCTGTTGTTTAGCATAGTTGTGGATATCTGTGAAAGATGCTGAGTCAATATTAAGTGTTTGAACGTCAATCAAGATCTCATTATCATAGATTTCGTCCATGTTGTTGTCAATTTTGTTAGCTGGCTGTGGAAGAACGCCAACTGGTTCAATCACGCGGTGAACACCGTATTTGTTACCTTTTTTCATTGTATCGTTGTATTTTAAATGTTTATTATTTTGTCAACCCTAAAATTTCACGAGCCTCAGCAGGAGTTGCGATCTCACGGCCCATCTCTTTTGCTATTCTTGCAACTTTTGCAACCAATTCGCCATTTGATTTTGCAAGAACACCTTTTTCGAGGTAGAGGTTATCCTCAAAACCTACTCTCACATTACCGCCCATTGCAATTGCAGCAGCAGCTAAAGTGAAAGCATGACGGCCGATACCTGTTGCTGTCCATGTAGAACCTGCTGGAATTGCATTTACCAACCAGCAAAGGTTTTGAACTGTAGCAGGAGTACAGCCAGGAACACCCAATACGAAGTTGAACTGCATAGGAGCACCAGGAACCTGGCCTTTCTTGGCCATAGCAAGAATTGTATCCAAGTGACCCATCTCAAAACACTCGTACTCAGGTTTGATATTGTTCTCCAACATTCTCTTGCCGAACTCACGCATCATAGGCATGGTGTTCTCAAACACATCGTCGCCAAAGTTACAGGTTCCGCAATCCAAAGTTGCCATTTCAGGATAAAGCTCAGTTGGCTGCAGACGCTCCTCTGCTGTCATACCAACAGCGCCACCGGTCGAAGGGATAAGGATTACATCAGGACAAGCAGCCTTGATGGCATCCATACATACTTTGAAACGCTCTTTGCTTTGAGTAGGTGTACCGTCATCCTCGCGAACATGCACGTGAACGATTGCAGCACCTGCATCAACAGCAGATTTAGCCTCCCTTACAATCTCCTCTACTGTATAAGGAACTGCAGGGTTCTGCTCTTTGGTTACCTCAGCACCGCAAATAGCAGCTGTAATAATCAATTTAGCCATATTATATCCGAATTATTTTTTTCTTTGACATTTAACAGGAACAACGCAAGTACCGCTTGCTTTGCAAACTACGATTGGCTCCTCCAATACATCAGCAGCTGAGTCTGAAATATCAGGTCTTGGAACAATCACTTTGCGAGCCTCAAAAACCATCTTTCTTGAAGAGTTTCCTGTAGAAACGATCTCTCCGGTAGCCTCAATATAGTCACCTGCGTAAACAGGAGCCATGAACTCTACACTGTCATAAGCCTTGAAAAGACCCTCATCACCATCATTTATAATAAGAAGCTCAGTAGCAACATCACCAAAAAGGTTCAACATTCTTGCACCGTCTACAAGATTTCCACCATAATGAGCATCGTGGCAGCTCATTCTAACTCTGATTAAAGCTTTCTTTGTCATTGTCAATTGTTTTTAATATATCATTAATTACTATTATTATTTCGCGTAGATATAGTCTACAAACATAGCAGGAGTGTGAACCTGCTCAGGAGCGATCTCACCAACTTTCACAACCCTCTCAGCCTCTACAATCACAACATCTGCAGCTGTAGCCATCAATGGGTTGAAGTTCTGGGTAGTTCCTACATATACAAGGTTTCCATCCTCGTCAGCAATTGTAGCGCCCAACAATGCGATATCTGCTCTCAAAGGTTTCTCAAGGAGATACTCTTTACCGTCAACCTTTACAATCTCTTTGCCTTCAGCTACAACAGTACCCATACCTGTAGTTGTAAGCACACCTCCCAAGCCGGCACCTGCTGCCCTCACTCTCTCAGCCAATGTTCCCTGCGGAGCGAATTCGATCTCCAGCTCACCGCTGTTCATCTGCTCGCTTGTGTTTGGATTTGTTCCGATATGGGACACTATGACTTTTTTAACCTGTTTGTTGGTAATCAACTTGCCATGAGCCACATCAGCATAAGCTGTATCGTTGCAAATAAGAGTAAGGTCCTTTACTCCGCTTTTGGCAAGCTCATCAAGAATTGTAATAGGGCTGCCTGCAGCCAAGAAGCCGCCAACCATTACTGTCATGCCATCTTTGACTTTTGAAACGGCATCCTGCAAAGAAATTTTCTTGTCCATGTTGAATTTTTTTTAAAAAAATATATATTATTTCTCTATAACTCACATTTTACCTTAAGTACGGGCAAAATTATACAAATAAAATGTCATTTCAAATAACAATCTTGTTATATTTCAATAAAAAATTTATTGTGCCGAAAGCTCCATATTTGAACTATTATTAATACTTTTGTAGAAGTTTTTTAATTCTTGTAAAAATGACCTTTTCAACCCTATTGCAGAGCCTTCCAACAGGCACAGCAGACACCACAGCGAAAGCGATTGTCCAGATAGAGGAGACTATCGGCAAATTGGCAGAGATGCCAAAGGAGGAGCTGTTTGCCTTTCTGGTTGAGAAATGTATAAATATCGGCCTAAAAATATTGGCGGCAATCATCATATACACCGTCGGGGCATGGCTGATAAGGAGAATCAAGAAAATTATCGGAACAGTATTGGAGAAGAGAAAGATTGAACACTCGCTCAGCACCTTCATATTGAGCTTCACAAGCATTTCACTGACAGTACTGCTAATAGTAATAACAATCCAGACACTTGGAGTTGATACCAGCTCTTTTGTAGCATTGCTAGCAGGATCAGGTCTTGCGGTTGGAATGGCGCTCAGTGGCACTCTCCAAAACTTTTCAGGCGGAATCATGATATTGATATTCAAACCGTTCAAAGTTGGAGACTACATCGAAGCACAAGGTTACGAGGGCACAGTGGAGTCGATAGAGATTACAGCTACCGTGCTCAAGACCCCAGACAACAGAACAATCACCTTGCCAAACGGAGCCCTTTCGAGCGGCACCATAAACAACTACTCCACAGCCTCGGTAAGAAGATGTGACTGGAGCGTAAACATCCCATATGGCTCAGACCTGGAGAGGGCAAAGGAGCTTATAGCCGGAATCCTGAAGGAGAACAAATCGGTACTTGACACCCCGGCCGCCCCATTCATAGCACTGAGCACACTCGGAAACGGTTCCATCACCATCACTGTAAGGGCTTGGGTAAAAAATGAAGACTACTGGTCCCTATACTACTATTTCAATGAGACCATCTACAGGGAGCTGCCTAAAAACGGATTTGATTTCCCTGTACCACGAATGAATGTAAACCTGCTCAAAGAAGAAGAGTAGAAAATATGCAATATTAACTATTTAACGATATAACTATGGAGTACACCAAACTTTTAATTGAGAAACAAGAGAACATCTGCATTGTCAAGATAAACAATCCTCAAGCACTGAATGCATTGAACACCACAGTGCTTTCGGAGCTCGACTGTGCATTTTCTGAAATAGCATCTGACAACTCCATATCTGCAGTTATCCTCACCGGAGAGGGCAAAGCCTTCGTTGCCGGAGCAGATATTGCCCAGATGAGCACAATGAATGCAGCAGAGGGCAAAGCCTTTGGAGAAAAAGGTGCTGCAGTCTTCAGAAAAATAGAATTGCTCGACAAACCTGTAATCGCAGCCATCAACGGATTTGCACTCGGCGGAGGATGCGAGCTTGCAATGTGCTGTGATATAAGGATTGCCTCTGCCAAAGCCAAAATGGGACAGCCTGAGGTTGGTCTGGGAATCACTCCAGGATTTTCTGGCACACAACGTCTGCCAAGAATTGTAGGAATGGGCGTTGCAAAGGAGCTCATCTACACAGCAGATGTCATCAATGCAGAGGAGGCCTACAGAATTGGCCTTGTAAATAAGGTTGTAGAGCCTGAGGCATTGATGGATTCAGCCTTGGCTATGGCTAAGAAAATAGCTAAGAAAGCCCCTATCGCAGTGAAATACAGCAAAGAGGCCATCAACCGCGGTATGCAGACAGACCTCGATTCAGCTATAGCAATTGAGGCCAATCTCTTTGGTTTGTGCTTCTCTACAGAGGACCAGAAAGAGGGAATGGCAGCATTCCTAGAAAAACGCGAGGCTGTCTATAAAAACAAATAGAGAGACAAATAACGATATACTATTAACTTATAACAATATTAAAAAATTAACACTATGAAAGTTGCAGTAGTAGGTAACGGAACAATGGGTAACGGTATTGCCCAGACTTTTGCAGTAGCAGGACACGATGTAATTATCAAAGGCCGTTCAGACGCCTCTTTGGCAAAGGCTCACGCTTCAATTGAGAAGAGCCTTGCAAAAATGGTTGAGAAGGGCAAAATGGAGGCTGCAGACAGAGATGCATCTCTTGCAAGAATTAAAGACACTAAAGTTTATGAGGATCTTGCAGATGTTGATTTGGTAGTTGAAGTTGTTGCTGAAGATATGGCCATCAAAGAGGAGATCTTCAAAACTTTGGATAAAATTTGCAAACCTGAGGCAATTTTGGCAACAAATACATCTTCATTGTCAATCACTCAAGTTGCTTCATACACCACTCGTCCTGAGAAAGTTATCGGAATGCACTTCTTCAATCCTGTTCCTATGATGAAACTTGTTGAGGTTATCAAAGGACAGCTCACTTCAGAAGAGGTTCACCAGAGAATCATCGAAATTGCAAAACAGATTGGAAAAACTCCTGTAAGCGTTAACGAGGCTCCTGGTTTTGTTGTTAACAGAATCCTTATCCCTATGGTAAATGAGGGTATCGGAATATTTGCAGAGGGCGTAGCTTCAGCTGCTGAGATCGACGAGGCTATGAAACTTGGTGCAAACCACCCTATGGGACCTTTGGCTCTCGGTGACCTTATCGGTCTCGATGTATGCCTTGCAATCATGGAGGTTCTTTACAATGAGTTCGGCGACAGCAAATACCGTCCTCATCCACTATTGAGAAAAATGGTACGTGCAAACCAGCTCGGCCGCAAGACTGGTGTAGGTTTCTACGATTATCGTAAATAATCTTCTCATCAGAGGATAAAAAATGGGGATGGCTCTTCAGTCATCCCCTATTTTTTTACAGCAAACAGCCGGTCAATTACAATCCGTACAACCTTAAGGGCGGTTCACCACCGGATTCGCATAGATATTGAGGAATATATTTTCCAATTCATACATGTCTCCCTCCACCTCTACAGAAGATAATTTGTATTTCAGATAATCCTCAAAAGCACTGCGGTCTGCTTGTGTATATTTATCGGCATACTCACCTTTTCCCGACAGTATATCTTTTGCTATATAATTGTTTTTCCACAATTTGTATGTAGAGCAGATACGCCTGTCGATACATCCGGCAAGATGTTTGAAACGCTCATTTTTATCGAGACTTGCAGCTGCAGCCAACTCCTCTCCTGTTATCGGTTCGGTAAATTCAATATGGATATTGCCCTTGAACTGCATAATTCCGGTAAGTATGCTATTCAGATCCTCATCCTTTGATTTTACATATTTGCGTCTCTTTGAGATATAGAGCTCAACTGCTTTGAGCACATCGCAAGGTTCAAACTCATAAGAGATGGAAGCCGGCATGATACTGAGCTGTCCAAAATTCTGCACAAAATCTCCTTCTCCACTCATATCCAACATCTTAAGCACTCCCTGCTCTGTCATGTCCCAACCATCTTTGGTTCGGCCGTTACGCTGGGCTATCCAGATGGAACTTTTGTTTGAGGCTACACTCTGTCTTATATATTGTGACAATTTCTGTGATGCCGCATAAACCTCCCTCGGAGTTATGTTCCTCATTACCTTTATCATCTTGTTGGTTCTGGTGATATCCTCAATAAAAGAGGAAGATATCAGATTGTCGCCAACAGCAATTTCAGTTGTCTGAATATTATGCCTATGCAGCACAAGCTGTATTATTGCCGAATCAAGTACAATATCCCTATGATTTGTGATAATCAGATACTTCTTGCCTGCCTCAAAATTTGAGATTCCCCCTATTGTAAGCGATTTTGAGGTTCCCGACAGAATCTTGGCCACAACCTGGGCCATTATCTTGACCTGAAAATCCTCCACAGTTTTGCAGGACAATAGCAATTGTCTGAAAACCGCAGGATCCTTCCCTGGAAACAGATATGAAGATATATTTTCCAGAAGAGGATTTGCTGCAATTCTCTCTACAGCCTCCGCCACTTCTGAATCGGTATATGGTCTTATATCATCAAATTGGTGTATATCCATAGTAATGCAATAAAACTTATGCAAATCTACAAAATAATGCTCAAATTATGAAACAGTTTCTTTTATAGCAGTAATATTGCGCAACCAATATATTGATATACAAGCATGAAAGCGACAATAAAATACCAAATGAGCCAAAAGACAATGCTGTTATAAGAGAGTAGAGGAATGAAAATCCCATTACTGATATTATAAAAGCCGAGAGAAGGTAAACCAATTTATTCCTCACCAACAATGAAACCACAAAGGCGGTCAAAGAGACGGCAAACGGCACAAACAGGAAGAAATTTTCAAGTACCGTTACGCAAAGTACTAAGGAGAGCAACAGCATAAAAAGCTGGGTGGCAAACATGAAACTGTAAGAGAACATCACATCCCTTCTCTCCCTCATTCTAAAGAAGATCAGTGTCCACAAGAAGAGAATGAGCTCCATGGTTATCATCATTATATGGTCATACTCCACATACTTTACAGAGGTAAATCCAAACTCTTCACCATTAATAAGGGCTGCACACAGGGCAAGTAGCGTTCCTGCAACAAATGAACAGATAAAGAATGAAAGCACATATTTAAGGCTTTTAACCACTCCGGCAACAGATATCCTCTTCAGAAATATCAGATAAGCTACAGCCAACAGTGCCAATATTCCAAAGCCCACATTCAGCAATACGTAACCGGTTTTTGAGAAGACAAACAGCCCCAGAGAGGGTAAAGTGAAAAAGAGGTCATCACTCTCACTCCTGAAACTGTCGGGATCGGAGTATTTGGAAGAAATCAGATATCTGTATATCATCGGCTCCAGCTGCAGTCCATAATGCTGCAATGATTTGAGCGATATGTTAGAATAATTGTCGCGATCTGTATGATAATATTTAAGATTATCTATTACCGCAAAATTGAATCCTGGAATGGAATCTTTTATTACAGAAAAATCCGTACTATTGGGCAACATGCTGTATATGAGCGTTGTCAAAGAGTAGGAATATGGCTGCTCCGCCTCCTTGTAGAGCTCCAATAGCTCCCTATTGCCGGGTGAGACTTCAAAAAGGAGGGCTGGCCCCTTAACACCCCTGGCCTCTATATTCATTACAAGATTCACATTCTCCACAATGTGCCTGTCCTGTCCATACATGCACCTCATGCCATCGAGGTCATTCTCCTCCGCATCTGTAAAAAGCACCTTTATGCCCTGTTTCCAATATTCACGGTACTTCAATGCCTGATTTATGCCCTCCAGAATCACGCCAAGACCATATCCGTCATCGGCAGCGCCATAAGAACAGACAGTATCTTTGAGCACCTTCTCACTAAATCTGGAATCGTAATGGGCAACAAGCAGAAGATATTGAGTAGAGTCTGTCACTTGAGGCGGATCAAATGACGCATATATATTTGCTATATCAAAATAGCCTCCCAATCTCGACTTAATAGAATCATACTCAAATATTTGCACCGAGCCACCCAATTGTTGGAGCCTATGAAACAGATACTCTCCCACAACTTTTCTCTCTTTCGGGTGTTCTATAGAGTGTGGCCTCTTGCTTATTATATTGATATCTTTGGCCACACGGACAGGTGAGAATCTCACAGACTCCTTATCATTTATTTCCCAAACAGGAAACAGATGATAGGCCACAAGTGCTGCAAATATTATAACTGCATAGTATACCGCAGTTTTGTACCCTGAACGAATTCTCATCAGACGAGCATATTGAAAGTTTATTTATCTTTACAAAAATAATAAAACGGTTAATAATTACTACATTTTATGCACAAAACCTCTTCGCCATACCTTAAAGAGCTCTTCAAAGGAAGTATCAAATGGATGCCGTTCAATATAAGGACCCTGAATTTCGCCCAGAAAACAGACCGCATCATATATATACATATAGGCTATATAGGCAATATTGCAGAGAGGGAGAAGGCCTATAACCTTTTCCGCGATGAGCGTGTTGTGAATATAATAAATGAGAATTTCATACCCATAGCAATTGATATGGAGGATGTTCCAGAGGCTATGCTGGTAGGAATGGACCTGCTGGTGATAAGTGAACAGACCTACACAATACCTATAAATATATTCTCTCTCCCGGGAGCCAAGCCATTTACCTCTTTTTCAAATACAAGCCCCGAAGAATTCCTTAACCTTGCCAACAATATAATTTACTCATTCAAGGAGAAACGGGATCTTCTGAACAAAGCAGGAAAATATATTGCCACAAGGCTGAAAGGGACAGGAATAGTGACAAAAAAAGAGAAGCCCTACCCCATTGCCGACAAGCTTCTGCATGCCTATGTAAGGAGTTGGACAACAAGATATATAGCAAGCCGGAAAAGGGAGAGGATATCGCCATATACAATAAATTCGAGATATTATGTATTCCTGCTCAAATATTCCAATTTCTACCAGAAGAGCGAAGAGCTGGAATTTCTGCAAAATGCCCTCGACAAAGTGTATTATTCAGCAATATTCGACCCGATAGAGGGAGGCCTCTTTTCGCAGGCCACAAACACCACGTTCAGCGAGCCTCTATATGAAAAGCAACTCTCAGAAAACATTCAGGCTGCAGTCTTATATTCATTTGGATATAAATACTTTAAAAACGCAATATACAAGCGTGCATCAATCGAAATAATAGAGTTTATAGAGAGTGTTTTCAAGTCTGTAAAAGGAGGATATGCCACCTCTATGACACTCTCATGCAATGTCAGCAGCTCTTCATATTACAGATACTCCCTAAAGGAGATATACAGCACGTTTGCCAATGACGGCAAAAGAATAGCACAAGCACTGGGAATGGATCCGAATCTGGATAAAGAAGCCCAGCAAATCATACACAACACCCCACAATTCCGCACACTCACCCTAGAGGAGCGGGAGATTCTGAAAAAAATAAGAAGAGGCAAAGCCAAGGAGACCATACGCGACAACCGCATAATAACCGCATACAACTGCATGTATGCCACTTCTTTATGTATAATAGCAAATAATATAAAGGAGAAAAAGACCGAATATCTCGCTGCTGCAGAGAGAATAATTGAGCATATTCTGCAACACCAGAAGGAGGACAAGATCAAGCTCTACCGATACATTTCAACCAATAAAAATGAACATCAGAGCGCCCAGCTGCTTGATTACACATTCTTTTTGAATGCATTGCTCAATATCTACAAGCACACCAAAAAGAGCACATATGAAAAATTGATAAGCAAATACACAGCCTACATATTGCTTAACTATTACCAATCGCACAATGGAATGTTCAGCAAAACACCTCGCAGTGAAGATATTACACCATTCAAAAGAGAGTCTGTAATAGACTATGTGAGATACTCCGCCAATTCTGTAATGGCCAGAAACCTCTGGATTCTATACAAAATGCAGAAAGATGAGTTCTACCTCGAGGCATTCAAGCAACAATTATATAATGTAGCACCACACATGATAGGCTCAGGTCCTCTCATGGTAGGATGGGCGCTACAAATACTCAATTACTTGTCTGACAAGAGCGATTACGACTAGGATTACTGCCTGAATAACACAGAACTGTCGCCATAACTCAAGAAACGGAAGTCATTATTGAGCGCATAATCATAGATGCGTTTCCAGTTGTCGCCTCCTGTAAAAGCTGAAATCAGCAGCAGAAGTGTACTCTGAGGCTGATGGAAGTTGGTTACAAGTATATCGACAACCCTAAATTTATATGATGGCACTATAATTATGGCAGTTCTAGCTGTCAATGATGCCAGATTCTCCCGCTCCATATACTTAAGGAGTGCCGACAAAGACTCTTTTAAAGTATATCCAAACTCCTCCGAATATGGTTCCCACTGCGATACTGAGGTCGGAAAACCATTCTTAATACACTGTACACCAAGAAAATACAACGATTCAAGGCACCTTGTAGAGGTTGTACCAACCGCAATTACCTTTTTGTCGGGTGCAAGCGCCAGCAAACTCTCCAAAAACTCCTTTGTAACAGAAAAAGGCTCAGTATGCATCTTATGGTCGGAGATCAGTTCACTCTTTACCGGCACAAATGTACCAGCGCCGACATGCAGGCATACATTATTACGCACTATACCGGCCTTATCAAGGCTATCAAGCACATTTTCAGTAAAATGCAGCCCTGCAGTAGGTGCGGCAACAGAGCCTTTCACCTTCGCATAAAGTGTCTGGTAACGCTCCAGATCCAGAGATTCTGTATCTCTTTTAAGGTATGGAGGGATAGGAATACGTCCGCAAATGTCAAGAACTTCCGAGAAAGAGGCTCCAGAATCCCATTTGAATTTAACCACAGAGCCATTATTATCACCTTTATATATAAGTTCTGCCCGCAAATTGAGTGCAAGAGCTCCAGGATGGCTCTCATCACACAAAAAATTCACCTCTCCGCTCTTCCAGCGCTTGGCATTACCTATAACTACATTCCACGAACACTCCGTTACAGAAGAGAAGCATAAGGCATAATCATTAGGCTCTACAGGTTCAAGGCAAAATATTTCAATTACTGCTCCCGACGGTTTTTTGAACATAAGACGGGCCGGCACAACTTTAGTATTGTTGAATACCATCATTGAACCCGACGGTAATATCGCGCTGAGATTTGAAAATTTGCGTTCACTTATATCTCCACCTTCAAATATCAAAAGTTTTGAATCATCCCTTTGAGCAAGGGGATACTTGGCAATCCGCTCTTCGGGCAGATTATATGTAAAATCGGCTATCTTAATTTTAGGCTCCACAATCAATTATTTTGTGCAAAGGTATATAAATGTACCTACAAGTAAAAATCGTTTAAATTTGAATTTTTGTTTACAAATGTAATTCACATTAATAAACAACCATGCTTACATTTATACTCAATTTAGCCCGATATCGTTTTACATTTCTAACCTCGCCGCTTTTGTAATTTTACTGCTATAACTTTTTATTATCTCTCACAAATTAACATACATAAGTATCGCATTCTCAGGTATTTATGTCTGTTATATAAAGTTAAGATACAGATTATATCTGTAAAATAACCCTCCAAACCTGCCAAAAGGCCCTTTTTGGCCGATTTATATGTATTTAAACGCTTAATTCCAAGCTATTTAACTGATATTATATAAACCATTAATACAGTATAATAATTAATCGAGCAATCCGGAGACAAATAATCAATATAATGCTAATAACAAGGTATTTGTATTAAAATACCCTTATTTACTCATGTAACGGCAGAGATATATATTTATCTCCGTATGGTTACAAATGTTACAGAAATTTTACATACATTTGTATAAAATTAGATTTACATTTATGAATACCCGTTTACAGCAATTTTTGACCCTTGAGAACCTCACTCCTGCCCGATTGGCAGATATCCTCGGAGTACAGCGTTCCGGCATGTCCCACATTCTCTCAGGAAGGAACAAGCCAGGCTATGATTTCATATTTAAATTGTGTACAAAATTCCCCCACCTGAATGCAAACTGGTTCATCACAGGAAAAGGAAAACCATATAAAGATTCAAATGCCGGTTCAGAAAGCGAGAGCCCCTCTGCCCTCTCCGGCAACAACAGCA